>CAVUNH010000012.1:0-431453 GCA_963742665.1 uncultured Alphaproteobacteria bacterium | reverse complement strand
GAAGCGAAGGCGGGACCGTCAGGCCAAGCGCCTTGGCCGTCTTCAGGTTGATCACCAGTTCGTAGAGTGTGGGCTGCAACACGGGCATTTCGGCCGGATTTGAACCTTTCAGGATTTGTCCGACGTAGTCGCCTGCTTGTCTGTACATCCAACTGATGCTCGGACCATAGCTCAGAAGGCCGCCCGCAGTGGCGATCTGTTGCACAAAGCCCATAACCAGCACGTTGTGCCGTAGCGCGAAGGAAGCAATCTGCTCGCGCCGGTCCAGCAGGATCGGATCAGTTGCTGTAATCAATGCCTGGGCCTTGGCTCTCAGCAACTGTTCGAGCGCGGTTTCCATTTCGCTTGCGTTTCTGGCATTGAGTGTAACGGTCTCCAGGCCCAGCTTCCTTGCCCCCGCTTCGGCATCAGCTTCTTCGATTTTGAAGTTCGGGTTCGTGGGGTTCATCAGCAGTGCAATGCGGGAAATCTCCGGGGCAATTTCCCGAAGCAGTTCAACTCGCTTTGCGCCAAGCACGTTTGGATTAAAAAGGATGCCGGTGACATGCCTGCCGGGGCGGTTCAGGCTTTCGACCAGTCCGTGGCGGACTGGGTCTCCGCCGATCGTGAACACCACGGGCACCGTGTTGCTCGCAAGCTGCGCCGCCCTCGCAGAGGCGACGTCTCCTGTGGCGGCAATCACGGCCACGCCCTTCGCTACAAGTTCAGCCGCAAGGGCCGGCAATGCACCATAGTCGCCGCGAGCCCATCGTTCCTCAATACGGACATTGCGGGCCTCGACGAAGCCGGCCTTTGTCAAACCTTCTCGAAACGAGTCGGCATTGAAGCGATAGGTCTCGGGCGAGGCGCTATTGAGGAAACCAACCAATGGTATCTGGCGCTGTGCCAGCGCGGCAAAGGGAAACGCAGCCGTTGCACCGCCGACGATAGTGATGAATTCACGCCGTCTCATTGAGCCCCCGAGGAAACGCCCCATCAAGGTACAGCCTAGCACCTTGTGACCGGCTGGCGGGCGAGAAAGACCAACAATCCGCTGCATACGCTGCGACCCAATGTCTGTTCAGGGTCAATCGCGTCGGTTTGACCCTCCACCGGTCAATTCCGGTCTTGCCCTATGAACGGACATCGCTAGACCGGCCCAGTTGGTCCGGTTCGTGCCATTGTCGGAAGTCGGCGGATAAGGAACGATGGCACCGCCCTGATCCAGAGAGCCCGTATTCAGGCGTGCGTCGCCGAAGGGACGGGCGGCGAAGCGAGTTGGTGGAGTATGGCGACTAGCTCAGTGTGAACAGGCGATGTCCGATCACTGAACGCCTCGATTGGATTTGCTTCAGTGAGCCGGTTTAGACGTGTGAGCAGGCGAATGCGCTGACGGCGGGTAAGTTTTGCCTCGGACGAGCGCCAGCGAAAGAACAGGCGATACAGTTCACCGTCGCCGAAGAGCGCGTTAAGTTCGTGTATCGTGACGTAGGCAAGGAATAGGACCATCAACCATATCTAAATCGACAAGAAACGTGCCAATGGAAATTGCTCAACGAAGTGTTCGCCGAAACCAGCGATTGCGCCGCCCGAAGCGACGAAGTGAACTAGTTCTTCGGCCAGCCGCACGATCAGGACGCATAGCCAGTAAATTGCGCTCTTGAACAAGATCGGCTGGATCATTGGCGCGCCGTCGAAGCGGCGCATGAAGGGCAGGTTGTCGGTTACCAAAACGGCCTTTCCGATGAGCAACGCCGCTACTAGCGCGGTGAAGAAGCCACTGAACTCGATGCCGTGCTCCTGCAGGATCAAGCGCTTCGTCCATAGGATCAGATTAAAGCCGACGAAGAAGAAGATCGTCGGCGGAAGCGCATGCCTCATTTGTGCAAGCCACCAGGTCACGACCCGCCGGAGGAGCGGCGTCGGCGTGGGGGCAGCCATAGCAGGCGGGCTCATATGCTACTCTCCAACAGTTGCGCCGAGCTATCAGGCCGTTGCGACCGCCGGTGCCAGAAGCTAACGGCTTCACTGATGCTGGTCGAGGAACCGGCTTACGAAAGGCGACCATATTGGAACGGCTTCGGCGGCATCGATCAGGAAATGACCGTCGCTTCCAAACGACGGGAGCATCTGAAATTCCGCTTTCCCGCCTGCTCCACGGAAAGAATTCCGTTCCTCCGAGCGTCTTTAAGTTCGGGTATGGGATGTTGATTTGTATCAATGAAGGTTGGTGAAACCCCGGCTTCGGGTCAAACTCCGAAGTCCGACCGCACAGTTGGGAAAGCCGCTTTTGCCCTCAAGAACGGGACATTGGTCTGATGGGCCTGCCAGGTCCGAAAAGTGCCAAAATCGGTAGTTGTCAACTATGGGCAAGCGGGAGCCTGATCCTAAACGCCGCGCCACCATGGTCTCGGACTTTCTCGTTGCGGTTGGGCTGCGGGCGAGACGAAACCAACCCGACGGGCAAATCACTTCCGATTATCGGAAAACATGTCAAGCCCCGAAATAAAAAATATTTCGCTTTATCCGAAGGCCAAATCAGTGGCAGATACTAGCCATCCCGTCCCGCTCAGAGGGGCGTCGGCCAACGTCACGACGTGGGACGGGGATGCGGTGGACGCGGAAGCTGCGACTGACGAGCGCGGCTGAAGCGTACGGCAAAGGCGTGTGGTCCTGACGTCGCGGTGCTGGCGTCAAGTTCTGAAGAAGCTAACGCTTCTGAGGGGCGACGGAGGCAAAAGAGCCGTTCTCCGGGGAGAGCACGTTATAAGCCGTAAAGCCATTGCGCAGGGAATGTCGGATGTTCTCCGCTGCCCTGTATGCTCATGCGCGCACTTCTTGTGCACATTGCGCATGAGACCGCGGGTGCAGCGCGCATCCGGCATTCCCTGCGCCCTCTGATTTGAGGGGGGCGAAGAGTTTAATTGCAAACCTCGGGCGCAACGCGTCGCGAGATCGCGAAACCATATCCACGTCATTGCGAGCGAAGCGAAGCAATCCATGTCGCGCCGAAGAAAGATGGATTGCTCGTCGCTTCGCTCCTCGCAATGACGGCTCAAATCTCGGAATCCGGAACGCTAATGCCCGCTCAAATCCGTAATCGTCGGCGTGTCGCCATTGAGCGGATTTCCGGGATCGCGCACATAACGCAGCGTCTCGAACCGCATCGCGCGCGCATCGACCATCACCAGCCGTCCGACCAGGCTGTCGCCGAAGCCGACGATCTCGCGGATCGCCTCCAGCGCCATCATCGAGCCCAGCATGCCGGCGAGCGCGCCCATCACGCCGGCCTCGGCGCAGGTCGGCACCGTGCCCGGCGGCGGCGGTTCGGGGAACAGGCAGCGATAGGTCGGATTGAACTGGCCGTCGGCGTCGCGCTCATGCGCGCGGATCGTGGTCAGCGATCCGTCGAACTGGCCGAGCGCCGCCGTGATCAGCGGTTTTGCGGCGAGGAAGCAGGCGTCGGACACCAGATAGCGGGTCTCGAAATTGTCGGAGCCGTCGAGCACGAGATCGTAGCCGCCGATCAGCGACATCACGTTGTGCGCATCGAGACGCACCGCATGCGCCTCGAAGCCGACATGGGGATTGAGCGCGTGGATCTGCTCGGCGGCGCTGTCGACCTTGCGCCGTCCGATGTCGGGCGTGGTGTGGATGATCTGGCGCTGCAGGTTGGACAGCGAGACGATATCGTCATCGACCACGCCGAGCGTGCCGACGCCGGCGGCGGCCAGATACATCAGGACCGGCGCGCCGAGACCGCCGGCGCCGATCACCAGCACGGACGCCTCCTTCAGCGCGGTCTGGCCGGGGCCGCCGACTTCGCGCAGCACGATATGGCGGGCGTAGCGTTCGAGTTCGTCGGCGGTCAGCATGGTCGGGTCATTCCCTTGCCCAGTTCCCTGAACCGGGGCGCAGTTGTTGCCGACCAAGCAGATGTGCTTAATTGGCCGGACGTCAATGATCGCTCGCCCATTCCCTCATTTATTGTCCCGGGATTTGTCATGAGATCGGTGCTTTCGGCAACATTGATGGTGGCTGCCCACTGTGGGGGACGTCCGCGCAGGCGCAGATGACGACACCGCCATCCACCGCGGGCACCAAGCCCAAGCCGGTCACGACGATCCCGATCCGCCCCGCGTTGCAGAAGCCGGAGGACACCGCCAACGCGATGGCGCAGGCCGAGCGGCTGGCGCTGCAATCCGACCTCGCCTGGGTCGGCCAGTATAACGGCGCGATCACCGGCGACGTCAGCGAACGCATGGTCAACGCGATCAAGGAATTCCAGAAAACCCGCGGCGGCAAGCAGACCGGCGTGCTCAACCCGCAGGAACGCGGCATCCTCGCCGACACCGCAAAGCAGCGGCAGGAGAATGTCGGCTGGAAGATCGTCACCGATGCCGGCACCGGCGTGCGGCTCGGCATCCCCACCAAACTGGTGCCGCAGCAAACGAGCGACGCCAACGGCGCCAAATGGACCTCGCCGACCGGAACGATCCAGATCGAGCTGGCGCGGCGCAAGGAAGCCAATCCGACCACGGCGAAGCTCGCCGAGAAGGAGAAGAAGGAGGCCGGGCGCAACATCGACTACACCGTGGTGAAGCCGGACTTCTTCGTGCTGTCCGGGCTGCAGGGCCTGAAGAAGTTCTATCTGCGCGGCACCTTCAAGGGCGACGAGGTCCGCATCCTCACCATCCTCTACGATCAGGCCATGGAGAACACCGTCGAGCCGGTGGTGATCGCGATGTCGAGCGCGTTCAACGCCTTCCCATCCGGCGCGCAGGTCGCAGGCCCGCCGCCGCGCAAGACCGTGGAATACGGCACCGGCATCGTCGTCAGCGAGGACGGCGCGATCGTCACCGACCGCCAGATCACCGATGGCTGCATCGCGATCGCGATTGCCGGTTTCGGCAATGCCGACCGCGTCGCCGAGGACAAGGAGCATGATCTCGCGCTGCTGCGCATCTATGGCGCACGCGGTCTGAAGCCGCTCAACCTCGCCGATGCGGCGTCGAAAACCGCGCTCGATCTCACCGGCATCGCCGATCCGCAAAGCCAGGGCGGCGGCGCTGCGGTCAGCAGCGTCAAGGCCTCGGTCGCGCAGATTGGCGGCAGCAGCGATGTCGCGCTGTCGCCGCCGCCGGCGCTCGGTTTTTCCGGCGCGGCCGCGCTCGACGGCGACGGCAAATTCGCCGGCCTCGCGCTGTTGAAACCGGTGCTGGTCGCAGGTCCCGCGAACGCCGCGCCCGCGGCGCAGGCGGTGCTGGTGACCGTCAGACGCCGTGCGCGATTTCCTCAAGGCCAATGGCGTCAACGCCGCCGGCGGATCATCGGATGCAAAGGCATCCGTGGTGCGCGTGATCTGCGTGCGGAAGTAGGCTTCACGCGTCCAAGCACGAAATGTTACGCACGAACCGCACGCCGGCACGCGCGAGCCCGCCGGCGATGCCGATCGGCGTGCCGTCGGCGCGCCAGCAGGCCGCGCCCGACATCCGGCCGTCGTCATGAAACTGGATCGCGTTCATGCCGCCGGCGACCGTCGGCACCGCCAGCACCTTGTGGCCCATCGCCGCGAGTTTGGCGCGAACGCTTTCCGGCACCGCCTGCTCGACCTCGAGCGCATTGCCCTCGGTCCAGACCCGCGGCGCCTCGACCGCTTCCTGCAGGCTCATGCCGTGGTCGATCAGATTGATCAGCGCCTGCATGGCGCTCGGGAAGATCCGCTTTCCGCCGGGCAGGCCGAGCGCGTAAACGAGCTTGCCGTCGCGCAGCGCCATCATTGGCGACATCGAGGTGGTGACGCGCTTGCCCGGCGCCAGCGACAGCGCGTGGCCGGGCCGGGGATCGTAGAGGTTCATGTAATTGTTCGGCACGGTGCCGAGGCCGGGGATCAGGATTTTCGCGCCGAACAGATTGTTGATGGTCTGCGTGGTCGCGACCACGTTGCCGAACGCATCCGCCGCCGTCATATGCGTGGTGTGCGCGCCTTCGAGCTGGGCTACGCCGGCGCCCCATTTTTGCGCGCGGTCGGAAGCGATGGCGCGGCGGCGCTCCTCGGCATAGGCCTTCGACGTCAGCCGCTCCACCGGCACGTTGATGAAATCCGGATCGCCGCTGGCGGCCGCGCGATCGGCAAAGGCGATCTTCAGCACTTCGGCGAGATAATGCACCGTCTGCGGCCGAGCCGAAGCCGAGGCGCGCGATATCGTAGCCTTCGAGGATGTTGAGCATCTGCGCGATGTGCACGCCGGATGCGGCGGGCGGCGGCGGCCCCATGATTTGCCAGCCGCGATAATCGGCGCGGATCGGCTGGCGCTCGACGGTCTTGTAGGTCGCAAGATCCTCCCGCGCGATGAAGCCGCCATGCGCCTTCATGTAGTCGACGAGGATATCGCCGAGCGGCCCCTGATACAGCGCCGCCTCGCCGTGCTGCGAGATGTGAGTGAGCGTTTCCGCATATTCCGATTGCACCACGCGCTCGCCGGGCTTCAGCGGCACGCCCTTGGGCAGATAGATCGCCGAGATCGGCTTGTCCTTCAACATATCCGCCGCGCTGTCGCCGATGCAGTCGCACAGATAGGGCGTTGCCGCATAGCCGCGCGAGGCGTGCTTGATCGCGGGCTGCATCACGTCCGCCAGGCTCATGGTGCCGAACCGGCGCAGCGTTTCGCACCAGGCTTTCAGCGAGCCCGGCACGGCGACCGATTTCGGGCCGTTGAGGTTTTCGTCGTCGACGGTGTCGAACACGTCATGCGCCGAGCCCGGCTTCGATGTGTAGGTGTCGGGGCGGACCGCCAGCGGCACGGTGCTTTGGCCGTCGATGAAGCGATGGCTGCCGTCGGCGAGTGCGGATATGCGCCATGCCGCCGCCGATGATGCCGACCATCATCGGCTCGACCACGGTCAGCGTGAACAGCGTCGCAATCGCGGCATCGATGGCGTTGCCGCCGGCCGCGAGCATTTCGGCGCCTGCGCTCGAGGCCAGCGGATGATTGCTGACCACCATGCCGCGGCTGGAGGACGCCGGCTGTTTCTGACATTGAAAGGTGGTGGCCGCGCGATCCCGCCAGTTACTGGTCATGTTTGTTTCCTGTTTCTTTTTGTTGGATTGAAGAAACGCGCCATCCCGCGTATCCGCCGAAGCTGACATCATTTCATAATCCGGCGTCATTGCAACGCCACGCGTCTCTCCGAAGAGGGGCGCCTTGTTGCGTTCATTTCTGGCACTTCGGGCACCAGAAGGTCGAGCGTCCGTTCTGGACGAAACGCCGTACGATGCCGCCGCAACGCGCGGTCTGGCATTTCTCGCCTTCGCGGTCATAGACCTGGAACGAATGCTGGAAATAGCCGAGCTCGCCCGAAGTCTGGCGATGATCGCGCAGCGACGAGCCGCCGGCCTTGATCGCCTGGTTCAACACACCGTGAATCGCCGCTCACCAGGCGTTTGGCGTGATCGGTCGGTTCGGCTCGCCCTTTCTTGGTCGCCAGCGTCGCGGCCAGCCGGCGCGGCGACAGATGCGCGCGATAGAGCGCCTCGCAGACATAGATGTTGCCAAGTCCCGCCACCACGCGCTGGTCGAGCAGGGCGGCCTTCAGGCTGGTCTTCTTGTTGGCGCAGGAGCCCGCCAGCATCGCCGCATCGAACTCGTTGCCGAGCGGCTCGGGACCGAGGCCCTTGCAGCAGCGGTTCGTGCTCCAGCGCGTTGCGGGCGATGATCTTCATGTAGCCGAAGCGGCGCGGATCGTTGAACACCACCGACGCGCCCGAGGACATGTGGAACACGACATGGTCATGGGCGCGGTCTTCGCTGCGGGGATGGTGGAATTGCCCCGGCGTCTTGCCGCCATTGCCTTGCTGGACGCGAAACGAGCCGGACATGCCCAGATGCATCAGCAGCACGTCGCCCGAGGTGAGGTCCGCCATCAGATATTTGGCGCGGCGGCCGAGGCCGGTCACGGTCTGGCCTTCCAGCCGCGCGACAAAGTCCTTTTGAAAGGGAAACCGCAGATCCTTGCGCCGGGCTTCCGCCTTGACGATTTTGGACCCCTCCATGGCGGGCTGCAGGCCGCGGCGGACGGTCTCGACTTCGGGCAATTCAGGCATGCAGGCATTCACCTTATGAAGGTGACGTGATAGCGCCATTGCGTCCGGCGCGCTATGGTCCGGAAGCGGAGAAGAGTGGATGGATCGGCCGGACCAAACGACGCATTTTGGCTTCAGGGACGTGCCCCTTGGGGACAAGCAGACGCTGGTGAACGAGGTGTTTCACAGCGTGGCGTCACGCTACGATCTGATGAACGACCTGATGTCGGCGGGCCTGCACCGGGTCTGGAAGAACATCATGATCACGACCCTCAATCCGCCGAGGAGCGAGGCGCCGTTCGCGCTGCTCGACGTCGCCGGCGGCACCGGCGATATCGCGTTCCGCGCCGCCAAGGCGGCAGGCTCGGGTTTCCGCGCCACCGTGTGCGACATCAACACCGACATGCTCGACGTCGGCCGCAACCGCGCCGCGCGCGCGCCATCTCGACCAACAGGTCTCGTTCGTCGAGGGCAATGCCGAAGCGCTGGCGTTTCCCGATCGCGCGTTCGACGCCTACACCATCGCGTTCGGCATCCGCAACGTGCCGCGGATCGACGCCGCGCTCGGCGAGGCCTATCGCGTGCTGAAGCCCGGCAGCAGGTTCCTGTGCCTGGAATTCTCCACCGTCGACGTTCCCGGGCTTGACCGGCTCTATGACTTCTTCTCGTTCAACGTCATCCCGCCGCTCGGCCGCGCCGTGACGGGGGACGCGGATTCCTATCAATACCTCGTCGAATCGATCCGGAAGTTTCCCAGGCCCAATGCCTTTGCCGAGATGATCCGCGCCGCCGGCTTTTCGCGGGTGAAGTGGGAAAGCCTCTCCGGCGGCATTGTGGCGCTGCATTCGGGCTGGCGTTTGTGATCTCTGCGACGACCCACATCGCGCGGCTGGTTCGCGCCGCTTACGTGTTCGCGCGCGAAGGCGTGTTCGGCGTCGTCGATCCGAGCCTGGTGCCGCCGCCCGGCCAACTTGCCTTGCGGCTGGCGCGGATCATCGAGCGGCCCGGCGCCAAATCCGGCCCGCGGCTGTCGCGCGCGCTGACCCGGCTCGGGCCCGCTTATCTCAAGCTCGGACAATTTCTGGCGACCCGGCCCGACGTGGTCGGGGTCGCGATGGCGAGCGACCTGGAAAGCCTGCAGGACCGGTTGCCGCCGTTCTCGCAAAGCGAGGCCGAGGCGGTGATCGCGACATCGCTGGAACGCCCTGTGGCGCAGGCGTTTGCGAGCTTCGGTCCATCGGTTGCGGCCGCCTCGATCGCGCAGGTGCATCGCGGCGAGACCGAGCACGATGGGTTACGCAAATCGGTCGCCGTCAAGGTGCTGCGCCCCAACGTCGCCACGCGTTTCCGCCGCGACCTCGCCGATTTCTTCTTTGTCGCGCACAACGCCGAGGCGCATTCCGCCGACGCGCGCCGGCTGCGGCTGATCGAGGTCATCAACACCATGTCGCGCTCGGTCGCGATGGAAATGGATTTGCGGCTGGAAGCGGCCGCGATGTCCGAGATGGCGGAGAACACGCGCGACGATCCGGATTTTCGCGTGCCGACCGTCGACTGGGATCGCACCACCCATAACGTGCTGACGATGGAGTGGATCGACGGCATCGCGCTGAACGACCACGCCCGCCTCGAACAGGCGCAGGTCGATTTGCCCGATCTCGGGCGCAAGGTGATCCAGAGTTTCCTGCGCCACGCGCTGCGCGACGGTTTCTTTCATGCCGACATGCATCCCGGCAATCTGTTCCTCGACGATTCCGGCCGGCTGGTTGCCGTCGATTTCGGCATCATGGGACGGCTTGGGCCGAAGGAGCGGCGCTTCCTCGCCGAAATTCTGCTGGGCTTCATCACGCGCGACTACCGCCGCGTCGCCGAGGTGCATTTCGAGGCCGGCTATGTGCCAAGCCATCACTCGGTGGAGAATTTCGCGCAGGCCATCCGCGCCATCGGCGAGCCGATCCACAACCGCATCGCCGAAGACATCTCGATGGCGAAGCTGCTGACCTTGCTGTTGGAGGTCACCGGCCTGTTCGACATGCAGACCCGGCCCGAACTGATCCTGCTGCAGAAGACCATGGTGGTGGTCGAGGGCGTGGCGCGCGGCTTCGATCCCAAGCTCGACATCTGGAAGGTCGCCGATCCCGTGGTGCGCGAATGGATCGAGCGCAATCTCGGCCCCATCGGCCGCATTCAGGGCGCGATGTCCGGCGCCGGCGATCTCGGCCGCGTGCTGGCCGGCCTGCCGGCGATCGCCGCGCGCTCGGTCGCCGTGCTGGAGCAACTGGAGACCATGACCCGCGAAGGCCTCACGCTGTCGCCGGAGACGATTGCGGCCATGGGCCGGGCCGAGGGCCGCAAGAGCCGCTGGCGCACCGTGGCGCTCTGGATCATCGCGGTGACATTCATCGGAATTCTGGTGGCCGTCCGGCAGATATGATTGCAATGTAATCACATTGTGCTAGCATTGATAGCAGTACCTCGTGCTGGAGCCGGCCATGGCCAGTCTGACCATCCGAAAACTCGACGACGCGGTAAAGGCCTATCTGCGGCTGCGGTCGGCCGGCAACGGCCGCTCCGTGGAAGAGGAAGTCCGGGTCATCCTCGGTGACCTCATCCAGGGTCGTCCGGAATTTCCGATCTTGCCATCCTCCCCTGCCGCGTCGCCTGCGAACGCGCCCTCCCGCCAGCGTGCACGGCGACCGACCAGGCCCGCGTCACCCTGATCATCGGCGGCGGCATCGCCGCCTTCAAGTCGCTGGAGCTGATCCGGCGGCTGAAGGAGCGGCGCATCGACGTCCGCTGCGTGCTGACCAAGGCCGCGCAGCAATTCGTCACGCCGCTCTCGGCAAGCGCGCTGGCGCATGCGCGCGTCTACACGGATCTGTTCGACGCCGAGAGCGAGTTCGACGCCGGGCATATTCGTCTGGCGCGCGACTGCGATCTGATCGTGGTGGCGCCGGCGACCGCGGATCTGATGGCGAAGATGGCGCACGGGCCATGCCGACGATCTCGCCAGCGCGATCCTGCTCGCGTCCAATCGGCCGATCCTGCTGGCGCCGGCGATGAATCCCTTGATGTGGAACAACCCCGCCACCCGCCGCAACGTGCTGCAGCTCCGCCGCGACGGCGTCACCATGATCGGACCCAATGCCGGCGAGATGGCCGAGGCCAATGAGGCCGGCGTCGGCCGCATGTCGGAGGCGTTGGAAATCGCCGCGGCCGCCATCGACATCCTGCGTCCGCCGCAGCCGCGCCCGCTCGCCGGCAAACGCGTGCTGATCACGGCAGGACCGACGCACGAGCCGATCGATCCCGTGCGCTATATCGCCAACCGTTCTTCCGGCAAACAAGGCTTTGCCATCGCCGCCGCCGCGCAAGCCGCGGGCGCCGACGTGACGCTGGTGTCCGGCCCGGTCGATTTGCGCGATCCCGCAGGCGTCGCGGTGATCCGGGTGGAATCGGCGCGCGACATGCTGCATCGGGTCGAAGCCGCATTGCCGGCGGATATCGCGATCTTCGCCGCCGCCGTCGCCGACTGGCGCGTCGCCAACGAAGGCGAGCAGAAACTGAAAAAGACCGGCGCCGGCATGCCGCCGCTGCAACTGGTCGAAAACCCGGATATCCTGGCGACGATTTCGAAACTGAAAGACAAGCGCCCGCCGCTGGTGATCGGCTTTGCCGCCGAGACCGAGCATCTGATCGACAACGCCAAGGCCAAGATCGCGCGCAAGGGCTGCGACTGGATCCTCGCCAATGACGTGTCGCCTGCATCAGGCGTGATGGGCGGCGACCGCAACACGATACATCTGCTGGTGCGCGACGATGCGGGGATCAGCGTGGATTCCTGGCCGGTGATGACGAAGGAACAGGTCGCGGCCGAACTGGTGGCGCGGATTGCAAAATCGCTGGAGAAGAATTCGTGAGCGCCACCGTCAAGGTCGACATCAAGCAATTGCCGCACGCCGAGGGCATGGCGCTGCCGGCCTATCAGAGCGCGGACGCCGCGGGGATGGATCTGCTGGCGGCGGTGCCGGCCGAGACGCCGTTGATCCTGGCGCCGGGCAAATACGCGATGGTGCCGACGGGCCTCACCATCGCGCTTCCGCCGGGCTTTGAGGCGCAGGTGCGGCCGCGCTCGGGGCTCGCCGCCAAGCACGGCATCACCGTATTGAATTCACCCGGCACGGTGGATGCGGATTATCGCGGCGAGATCAACGTGCTGCTGATCAACCATGGCGCCGAGCCATTTCCGATCAGGCGCGGCGAGCGCATCGCGCAGATGGTGATCGCACCGGTCGTCCAGGCACAACTGGTCCAGGTCACCTCGCTGTCGGCCACCGGCCGCGGCACGGGCGGGTTCGGCTCGACCGGACGCTGATGGACGCTAAAGCCTTTTAATTCCAATCGTTTTGGCGGTTTCCGAGGCAGTTTCGCGCTGGAAATAGAACATCTATTGACTCTACCTACTAATAGGTAGATACAGCAACCCATCGTTTCCTCAAACAGGGGCTTGCCCGTGACCACCGAACTTTATTGGCTGACACTAACCGCACTCATGACGGCGCTGTTCTGGGTGCCTTACGTACTCAACCGCGTCGCCATGACCGGCCTCGGCGGCGCGCTCGCCGGCAGCGCACCCGACAGCGGCGCGTTGTCAGTCTGGGCGCAGCGCGCCATCAAGGCGCACTACAACGCGGTGGAGAATCTCGCGATCTTCGCGCCGATCGTGCTCACCGCGCACGTGCTCGGCATTTCGAACGGCGCCACCAAAACCGCCGTCGTCGTCTACTTCTTCGCCCGCCTCGTCCACTTCGTGGTCTATACGGCCGCCATCCCCGCCGCGCGCACGCTGACGTTCACCGCCGGCTGGCTGGCGCAGGTCGCGATCATCGCCAGCATCCTGCGCTGGATCTGATGACGATGGCCCGCCCCCAGCTGCTGCTCACCGGCATCGCCGAAGGTCTTGGCGCCGACATCGCCGAGACTTTTGCCAAAGCGGGCCACGACGTCATCGGCCTCTCCCGCAGCACGCGGGCGAGCGAACAAGTGACCCGCCGTGTCGAAGCGGCCGGCGGAAAATATCTTCATCTCGCCTGCGACATCACGCGAACGGCAGAGCTATCGGCGGCGATCAAACCCCATGCCGAACGCATCGACGTGCTGGTCCACAATCCGCAGCTGCTGACGATCAAGCCGTTCGAACAGACGACGATCGACGAATTCGAGCAGACCTGGCGCGTAACCTGCCTCGGCGCGGTGATCGCGGCGCAAGCCGTCATTCCGCACATGGCGGCGCGCCGGCAAGGCATGATCATCCTCTCCGGCGCGACCGCTGGACTTCGCGGCGGCGCCAATTTCTCGGCGTTCGCCTCGGCAAAGTTCGCGCTGCGCGGGCTGGCGCAGTCGCTGGCGCGTGAATACGGCCCGAAAGGCGTGCATGTCGCCCATGTCGTGCTCGACGGGTTGATCGACGAACCCCAGACCGACCAGCGCTTCGGATCGCAAGCCACAGATCTCAAGACTAAGATCTCAAGATGGCGCGAATGGATCCCCACGCGATCGCGCAGGCCTATCTCGATCTGTCGACGCAGCCGCCGTCGGCCTGGACCCAGGAGATGGACCTGCGCCCGTTTTCCGAACGCTTCTGATGCGCACCTCGATGCCGTTCGAGCTCATCAACGCCGATTTCACCACCCGTGTGGTGCTCGCGACCGACCAGTTGCCGTGGCTGCCTTCGCCGCAACAGGGCGTCGAACGCCGGCTGCTCGACCGCATCGGCGGCGAGATCGCGCGCGCCACCTCGCTGGTCCGCTACGCACCTTCGAGCATGTTCCCCGCCCATGAGCATGCGCTCGGCGAGGAACTGTTCGTCCTGTCAGGCGTGTTCTCGGACGAACGCGGCGACTATGGCGAGGGCACCTATGTCCGCAACCCGCCGCGCAGCCGTCACGCGCCGCGAACCGCGCAGGGATGCACCGTTCTGGTCAAATCGCGGCAGATGAAGCCGACCGAGGCCAAGCGGATCGTGCTCGACACCGCAAAGGCGGTCTGGAAGCTGGCGGACCCCGCAGGCCTGCTCCGGCTGTCGCTGCATCTTGCGCACGACACCGGAGAAAGCGTAACCCTTGAGCAGATGCTGCCGGGAGCCCAGCTGACTGAGACGGACTTGCCGGGCGGCGAAGAGATATTCGTGCTTTCCGGTGAATTGTCGGATCGGCACGGGTCGTACGGCGCGGGAACATGGATTAGAAATCCGGCAGGTACCCGCAGCGGACCGGGCTCCAGAAACGGAGCGACCTATTGGGCGAAGCGAGGTCACCTGCGCCCGATCTCATGAGGGGAGAAAATGGCTACGACGACGGCGCCGAAGCAGAGATCAGAGACCGCCGAGCAGATCCTCGATCTCGCCGAGACGCTGATCCAGACGCGCGGCTATAGCGCCTTCAGCTACCAGGACATCGCCGACAGCCTCGGCATCCGCAAGGCCAGTATCCATTATCATTTCCCGTCCAAGGCCGATCTCGGGGTTGCGGTCGTCGACCGCTATATGGCCCGTTCCGGCGAGGCGCTGACGGCCATTGCCGACGACCAGTCGCAATCGTCGATGACCATGCTCGACTTCTACGTCCAGCCCTATCTGCAATTCGCCAGCACGCCCGACCGCGTATGCCTGTGCGGCGCGCTCGCCGGCGAGATGATGGCGTTGCCGCCCAAAGTCCGCGAACGGGTCGATCATTTTTTCCGGACCCAGCAGGTGTGGCTGACCGAAATCCTCAAGCGCGGGGTGGCGCGCGGCGAGTTCAAACTGCCGGCGCCGGCTTCACAGGTCGCGCGATTCGTTTTCGGCGCGCTGCAGGGCGCGCTGCTGGTGAAACGCACCACCAACGACCTCACACAGATCAACGACGTCATCGCGGTGATGAAACTGCAGCTTGCGGCGCGTTGATCGGTTTGATGGCGGGCCATTCAAAATCGTTGGGTTCGTAGCGCATCATTCGAGGCTTCGGTTTGAGCGCCTCAAGCACATCCATAGCCGGATTACCGACCTGCAACGCCAGTCACTAACCGCGTTCTGAGCAAGGGGTCCCTTGTTGCTTATTTTTCCCGACCCCGGAACCAGTCGGCTCAAAGCTGGTTGCAACGATGGATCAGTTTCGAGGTCGATATGGGTTTGGCGCATCAATTCGCGAATGCATTGGCAGCAACCGCCTTTGTTGTCGGTATGATTGTCATGTCCCAGGCATTTATCGGTTCCCGTTCAGCTCAAGGCGTCGCTGTCGGCGTGCAAATGGGGGCGCTACCGCTTTAGCAAATATCGACAACCGTCTCGTATCGTATCAAGGGAGGTTACCTTGGCGGATCAGCACCAGGTGAATGCGGTGATCGCCACAGCGATTACGGAATGCCGAAAAGATCACCCGGAGGGACCGATATATCCCGCTGAAGCAAAGCTGATGGCAAAGTGCATCGTTGAACACCTGGCAGATTCTGGCCTCCAAATCATGCGCTCCGACGACTTGGTCGGAATTACCAGAGTCGCGACGGTTTAGGAGCATCATTGTGGAAATCAAGAAGATCGCGCCTGACCGTTCGAAGATCGACATGAGCGAGCCCCAGGAGGTGAAGTACTGGACTCGGCATATCAACGTTTCGGCAGAAATGTTGCAAAAGGCCATCGCGAAGGTGGGTAACAGCGCGGCAGCGGTCAGGAAGGAATTGGGTAATGCGGAAGTCGATAGCGCAACTCGATAAGAGCGAGAGGCGCCATTCCTATCCGAAGGAGTGACGTATCTGCCGCAGGAAGGCGAGCGCCGCATCCGTGTATCGGCCAGAATAGAAGTGATGGTCCACCATAACGAGTGCTACCAGCGCAACGCAGGCTGCTCCAATAGTCCTACCCATGATGTCTACCCTTAGGCAGCGGGGAGGCGAATCGTCGTGCCAGCCTAATTGCCTTGGGTAAGATTCTGCTGCCCGGTTCCCGACACAAGAGCCAAATTTGAGGGGGCCGTCGACTGAGCGGCTCTATGGCATCGTGATCGCCAGCGCGCGAAGGACCAGGACAATCCGGGTTCCGGTATGGGAACACCGTACTATTCCGGAATCCTCATTCCCGTGGGAAAGAATAAGCTTGGCTAATGCCGGGGCTGGATTTCATCCCGAACAAATTTTGACCGGCCGGGGTCGCGCCAATGCGGCCCTTTTTTATTCCGGCTTATGCCGTTGCCAGTAACCCGTGAAGTCAACTGACTTGCCACGCATCATTGCCAGCGCGGCTACGCGGCTCACCCTGATCGCCATTCGAGACGCGAGGCCAGGGATTAGATAGCCTCGTGCCGCAGTCTCCCCAATCGAACCATGCCGCGCCGGGCACCTGGTGCAAAGCAACCTATCGACGGCTACGGTGTTGGTTTATGGGACGGGCGAACGCCTGTTATCCCGGCTGATGCAGCACCTGGAACAAGATGAACGACGAAACCGACCCACTCGCGCAATTCGGATTGGATGCAATCGATCTCAGGTGGACATTAAAGGACATCGCCGCGAAGCGATCATGGATGATCAATAAGGACCATTTGGCGAAGCTGATTGATCTCGGCCTGGTCGAGCTGCGCGAAGACATTCCTTACCTCACGGTAGCCGGTCAAAATACTGTGTGGGAGTGACTTCCCCGCATTGCTTGCCAAGTGCGCCTATCAAAGAAGCTACCCCGAATGTAACGGCTACTTCCCACTGAGCATGATTATGCGCAACCGCCGCGCTGTTGTTGCGTGATCGAGAAGAAAGCGGCGTGATGTCCCGGCGCATATCTTCGGCGCGCTGCAGGGCGCGTTGCTGGTGAAACGCACCACCAACGACCTCACACAGATCAACGACGTCATCGCGGTGATGAAATTGCAACTTGCGGCGCGTCCATCGGTTTGACGACGAATTGACTTCTGCTTTCGGCGTCAAAGCGGACAATGGCGGAACTTGCCGCTGGATTGTCCATGTTGCGAATGGCCTCGTCAGCGCCCTTTTTGTCCGAATGGCCAGCTAATTCACGCGTCGGTTCCTCGAGACCCATGGTTACTGCCGGGCATACGCCGCGCAGCAAAATGGGGCAGATGTTGCCGGTGAAGGAGAAGGCGAGTAAACAGGCCGCGGCAGGTTGTAATCGCCTGGTGGAATAGCCACCTGATAAACTCGGCATCCGACCGCCTTTGGGCACCTGTCCCGATACGCGACGCCTTAGCCACGCCAAATCCTAAAGACGATATCGGCCAACGGCACGTCGCCCCGACGTGCGCGTCACGGGTAAGGACATCCTATGCCTACCGAACATGCCGCCGTGCGGGTCGTCCACAAGCCCTGGGGGGTCGGTGATCTGCAACCCTGGAGCAATATTGACGGTTCTGGTGACGCCATCGGCGAGCTGTGGTTCGAGCGGGCCGACAAGGCCGCGCCCACCCCCGCCTTGCTGCTCAAGCTGCTGTTCACCAGCGGGCCATTGTCGATCCAGGTCCATCCGGACGACACGTTCGCGCGCGCGATGGGGATGCCGAACGGCAAGAGCGAGGCATGGTACATCCTCTCCGCCCAACCCGACGCGCAGATCGCCGCTGGACTAAAGCACCAGGTAACGCCGCAGCAATTGCGGACGTCGATCCAGAACGGTTCGATTGCCGAACTCGTTCAGTGGCGACCGGTTGCCAGAGGTGACGTCATCTACATCCCGGCCGGTACCATCCACGCCATCGGCGCCGGCATCGTGCTGGCCGAGATTCAGCAACATAGCGACGCGACATTTCGCCTGTTCGACTATGGCCGGCAGCGCGAACTGGACGAAGACAACGGGGTCGCTGTTGCCCACCCATGGCCGCTTCGAACGTCGAGCCATCCGACGCCCTTGACCGCGAACCGGACGGTTCTGGTCGCGAGCAGGCACTTCGTCCTCGAGCGCGTCGAACTGCCTGAGGGTTCAAGCTGGGCGCTGGTTGCCGAACCGGAGACCTGGATGCTCGTTCTCGATGGCCACGCCGCCATCGGTTTGACCGCGGCATCTATCGGGGAAGCCATCTTCATCGGCGGCGGCCGCACGAGTGTCGAGGTCGGCACCAATGGATTGAGCGCGTTGATTGCGTATCCCGCCAGCCGCCCGATCGATTCCCTGTTGCAGAGACTTGGTGAGCAGCCGGGCAACCTCCCCGATCCAGCCGCAGCCTCTGTTCCGCAACTCGCAGGTGCAGCCGAGGCACGAACGTGACGCCGCTTCGCCGCATCGCCGTCATCGGCAATTCGCTGCCCCGCCGCTGCGGTATCGCCACCTTTACGACCGATCTGGAACGGGCAATTTCGAATTCACGGCCGGACCTGGAGGTCAGCATTGTCGCAATGAACGACCACGGACAGGCCTACGACTATCCCGCTTCCGTCGCCTTGCAGATCAAGGATGACACCATTGAAGACTATGTCCGTGCCGCGGCCTTCCTGAACGCGGGCCGGTTCGACGTCGTTTGCCTGCAACATGAATTTGGAATTTTCGGCGGCGAAGCCGGCGGCCACATCCTTGAACTGCTTTCCCGCCTCAGTATGCCCGTCATCACGACGCTGCACACGGTGCTCGCCAAGCCGACCGCCGCCCAGCGTGCGGTGATGGAGCGCCTCGTCGAGGCGTCCTCGAAGATCATCGTGATGGCCAACAAGGGCCGCGAAATGCTGCGCAGCGTCTATCGCGTGCCGGCCGACAAGATCGAAGTCATTGCCCATGGCATTCCCGACTTTCCGTTTGTCGAGCCCGACGCGGCAAAGGCCAAACTCGGCTTCAGCGACCGCTCCGTCATTCTGACGTTCGGGCTGCTCTCCCCCAGCAAGGGCATCGAGGTCATGATCGACGCCATGCCCTTGATCCTGGAACGGCGCGCGGACGCGGTCTATGTCGTGCTCGGCGCGACGCATCCCAACCTCGTGCGCGACCAGGGCGAGGCCTATCGCGAAAGCCTGATGACGCGCGTGCGCGAACTCGGTGTCGAGAACCATGTCGTGTTCCTCAACCAGTTCGTCGATCAAGCGACGTTGCTGGAATTTATTTCGATGTGCGACGTCTACGTCACGCCCTATCTCAATGAAGCGCAGATGACGTCGGGTACGCTGGCCTACAGCTTCGGATTGGGGAAGCCGGTGGTGTCGACGCCTTACTGGCACGCGCTCGAGCTGCTGGATGACGGCCGTGGCGTCATCGTACCCTTTGGCAACGCGGTCGCAATCGGCAAGGAAATTGCGCAACTGCTCACCAATGTCCCTCGACGGCAGGCGATGCGCGAACGCGCCTACGCCATCAGCCGATCGATGACATGGGAGCGCACGGCCGAGCGTTACATGGCCACTTTTGAAAATGCGCGCCACGGCGACTGGCTCAAGGTTGTCGCGCGTACCGGGCCGGTCGCGATCGCGCACAGCCCGGCGGCATCCGATATGCAACTGGATCACTTTCTTTCGATGTGCGACGATACCGGCCTGTTCCAGCACGCGGTGCATTCGGTGCCCAACAGGGCGCACGGCTATTGCGTGGATGACAATGCCCGCGCCTTGCTGGTGGCGTGCGCCCTCAACAATCCCGGCGAAACGCGTCTGTCCGAAGTTTTGACGGCCCGCTTTGCCGCCTTTATTCAGCATGCGTGGAATCCCGACACCAGGCGGTTTCGCAATTTCATGGGCTTCAATCGAAGCTGGCTCGAAGACCGCGGCTCCGAAGACAGCCATGGGCGAACATTGTGGGCGCTGGGTGAGTGCGCGCGCAGGGACGCAAGCCCGTCGCGGCGCCGATGGGCCGCCGCCCTGTTTGCTGAGGCACTACCTGCCGTCGAGGCCTTTGGTTCGCCCCGCGCGCTGGCTTTCGCCCTGCTCGGTCTGGACGGCTATTGCGCCGTTGTTCGCGATGATGCGCGCGCCCGGGAAATCCGGCGTTCTCTGGCCGACAGGCTGATGTCGGGCCTTGCGTCGGTCGAGACGCCGGACTGGACGTGGTTCGAGGAAGGTCTGGCGTATGACAATGCGCGCCTGCCGCAAGCCCTGATGCTGGCAGGCATGGCCACCCAAACACCCGATTACCTCGCAGCCGGATTGCGATCCCTGCGCTGGCTGATGACGCAACAAACGACGGCGACGGGGTATTTCCGCCCCATTGGCACCGCCGGCTTTGGTGAACTGCGCCAATCGCCTCGCGCGTTCGACCAGCAGCCGGTGGAGGCGGCGGCGACGATCGCAGCCTGCCTGACCGCCTGGCGCGCGGAGGGCGACGCCGAATGGAAGGCGATCGCAAACAACGTCTTCGCCTGGTTTCTCGGCCGCAACGATCTGTCGATCGCGCTGGTCGATCCCGAGACCGGCAGTTGCCGGGATGGACTGCATCCCGACCGCGCCAACGAAAACCGCGGCGGCGAGTCGGTCGTGTCCTATCTGCTCGGTCTTGCCGATATTCGTCAGCTTGCGCGCGTCAATGTCAGCGTGACGCCGCCCGTAGCGCTTCGCGCCGTCGGCGGCTGAGTCCAGTTTCCTCTCCAGCGAACCGAGGACATCTTGTCGCAAACCACTTTCCTGCATCGGCAAGCGCTCTATCTGCGTCCCGACCCCGCGCGCGTGATCGTACGTCCCTTCAAGCCGACGACCGAACCTCGCGATCTCAACCCGACCGACAAGACCCGCGCCAACCACATCGTGGAACGTGTTCTGGCGCTCGATCCGGCAGTCACCGCCAGCTTGTTGGCAGACGTATTGGAAAACTTTCAAGGCCGCCATCGCAACCTGCTGCAGGAATTCGAGTTCCGCGCCGACGAGATGGAACAGGCGCTGGCGGCTCACGGCGCTTTTTCCAGCGTCCAGCGCCAGTTGATCGGGGCCTATTTCCTGAACGAATATTCGTTCGAGGCCTCTGCACTGTTCAATCCCAGCATCGTGCCGCATCCTGACCAGTCGGGCGCGCCGAAAGGAGGCCTGCGCTTCGTTCTCAGTCTCCGGGCCGTTGGCGAAGGGCACGTGTCTTCGCTGACATTTCGTACCGGCACCATCGCAGCCGATGGCAGCCTCGCCGTCGATCCGACCGCCCGGCTCGCCTCAAGTCCCCGGGTTGACCGTCGCATATCCGGACCGTTTGGCGAGGAGGTCGAGGTTAGCTTCAAAGAGGAACAAGACCTCAGCGAGCGCGTGATATTTCCGGTCACGGAATCGCAATCGCAAGGCATCGAAGACGCCCGCTTCGTCGAATTCAGCGATGGTGACCGCAAGACGTACTACGCAACCTTCACCGCCTATACCGGCAGAGCGATACGATCGGAGTTGATCGAAACGCGCGACTTCCTGTCATTTCGAATTTTGCCGCTGCGCGGAACCGCCGCGCGCAACAAGGGCATGGCGCTGTTCCCGCGCAGGATCGACGGCAAATACGCCATGATCGCACGCCAGGACAACGAGAACCTTTATCTGATTTATTCAGACGATCTGCATCAATGGGACGGCGGCCAGGCGATCCTGAAGCCGCAGTTCCCCTGGGAGTTCGTACAGATCGGAAACTGCGGTTCACCGATCGAACTCGATGAAGGCTGGCTGCTGCTAACGCACGGTGTCGGCCCGGTCCGAAAATATTCGATCGGCGCCGCCCTGCTCGACAAGAACGATCCATCAAAGGTGCTGGCACGTTCGTCCGAACCGTTACTGCACCCTGAGCAGTCCGAGCGCGAAGGCTATGTTCCGAACGTGGTCTATACCTGCGGCGCGATGCGGCACAACGATCAGATAATTTTGCCTTATGCCGTGTCCGACACCTACTCCAATTTTGCGACCATCCAGATATCTGCCCTGATACAAGCAATGTCCTGAGCGCGCGCGACAGGCGAGAGCGACGTCGCGATGGTCTATCCGCGCAACGCCGCTCGCTTTCTCCACACCCGCAGGTCAACCATGACTTTCATGGCCGCCGCGAGGACCAGCGCGCAAAGCGCCGCCTTCGACACCGTCTCCATCGTCCCCTCGATCAGCATGCCATGGACCACGCTGCCTGCGACGATGACAATCGCAAGCAGCATATGGGCGATGCGCCACGTTCGCGGCCGCAGTCCCAATCGCCGGCGGAGTACGGCCAAAACCGCGACGGCGAAGATTGCCCACATGGCGATCACACCAAAAGGGGAAAACGGCGTCGGCGACGTGAAGGTAAGGGCGTCAATCATGTCAGGCGGACTGGTGATCCAAAGGCCCCCGACGTGGATCACCACCGCGACCACCAGCGTGCCGCCAATCCACTGATGGGCACGCCGGCCACGATAAGCCGGCAGTCCCGGCACGTATCCGGCAATCAGCAAGGGCTGAAAGAGCATGAGCCCCAGCGCGATAATCCCGGCGAACCCGGCCAGTATGTAGACCGGACCGCGCCACGCGAGCAGGGGGCTCGCCGCTGCAGCGGCGATCGGCACGCAAACGGCGGTTGCAAGGGCGGCCCAGATCAGGGCCACCCGGGCCAATCTCATTCCTTGATTCCCAACTCGGTCAGACCGGCTGAAGGACGAAGTGCGCCTCCAGGCTGGTCTCTTTTGCGCTCCGCATCACGGGACGTAGAAAGACGGTTTTGAATTCACCGCTGTCATAGGCGAGGTGACCATGCGGTTGGCCGAAGATGGGAATGATCTGCGGCATCTCGAGACGGAACGCCCCGTTCTTGTCGGTGAGCGTGGCGCCATGACTTTGCGGTTCGTGCTCCTGCCCTTCGGTCGTGTGCGCCCAGATCTGGACGCGCTGCCCGGCAAGCGGGGCCCCATCGCCTGCGCGGCGTACGGTGCCACTCATCCAGAAGCCCCCCTTGCCGATCCGATCCACGACCGGCGCGCCCTTGCGGTAGTTGTTCGCCCCGCCCGACATCGAAGCGGTCGCTGCGAGGCCTTCCGCGCGGGCGGGCAACAGCAGCCCGGAAACCCCGGTCGCCAGGACGGCCCCGCCGGCGGCGAGGAGGTTGCGGCGGTTGAGTACGACAATGGTCATGTCAATTCCTCCTGGCGACCGTGGAGTTGCTCCGCCGAGATTACAACAACAAGCCCGAGAGGGCGAGAGGCCCCGTTGAGGGAGGCGAAAAACGCGACAAGTCGCAATAACAGTGTCGTGAACGGATTGCTGAATACTATTATTTGTCGCCGCAAAATAGGGGTCAACGCGGCCTTCTTCGGGTAAGGCCGCGTTGACCAGATTTGCAAGTGGCGGTCACCCCGCGCGCGGATTCACGACGGTATAGCCACGAAGCGAGCGCGCGTGTATCCGCGTTGCGTGACCACCGGAGTTGGCATCGTAGGCCATCCAGGTATCCCCTTCGACGTGCTGCTCCAGGACGAATACGTGCCCGTGTCGCGCGGCAACCATGCCCGGCGCGGGCGCTGTCCGGGGAAAGCGAAGCCAGTTGGATGCCAGATTCAATTCCGGCACGATCCGGCCGAACACGCGTAACGCCGCGCCACAGCCACAAAAGGATCGAGGACATCCAGACGGCCGGCCGCCGGCGATTTGCGCGCCTGCAACATCCACGCGCGACACTCCGCGCGTGCCGAATTCGGCGCGGCTCCGTGACGGACGAACAAGCCGCTCCGGCCGCTGAGGTAATTGTGCGTTGTAGGCGGCCTGATTGCGACCTGTTTTCGAAATGGAGAAATCGCAAGGCATCGTGACATTGCAGTCGGACGCTTGACTGAAAGCCCGGGAGGGGCGCGCTTGCGAAACGGTCGGCGAGAGAACGAGGAAAGCGAACGCAACACAGACAAATCTAAGCATAGAGGGCTCCGGTTTAACCCAGCCCTGAAGTCAGAAACCTCCCGTGTTAGGCCAGATTGTGATCATGCGTGGGCGACTTTGTGATTTGGGATTGCCGACCAATCACGAAACGGCGTTACGTCCGGTGGCATTTTTTGGACCTGGCAGGCAGGCTCGCTATGTCTGGTCCTGGTGGCAAAGCGAGCTTCGCCGTTACGGAGCGGGACTTCTGAGTTCGACCCGGAGCGGACGTTACGCTTCCTAGAACTCCTGAACTTATGTATCCTGCCTCCAGGTCGCCGGAACGTGGCGTGCAATACATTTATGTGAACCTCGTCACAAAGGAGCGTGCGCTTTGTGGTCTGGTCAAAATCGACGATTTTGGTCTCTCGACTATTGGGAGAGAAAAATGAGCACCGAAGATCGCAAGTTTCCGAGAGCAGCGAGGGCGTGACCCATGAGCAAATTGAACAGCGATGTGGCTAAGAACTCCCCGAACAAAAAAACCAATGTCAAAGTTGAAACTGGCGAACTGAGCATGGAAGAACTCGGTAACGTTGCGGCCGGTTCGTCAACTGAGGTTAGTGCGCCGTCAGCATTGACGAATGATCGGACCGTCATGAAAACCAAGCATGACACAGTTAAAAATAGCATCAGCAATGTGCGCTGACGGGTTCGGCCGGGAGCGCGAGCCCCTTTCCATCCTCTCGTGGGGTGAATGGCCCCTTTGCAATTTCTGGAGCGGCCCTTTTACGATCGCAGCCACCTCGAAAACTCGATCGGGTTGCGGTTGAGCAACGGGAGACCGCCGTGATTGCGTTTCGTGTGTTCACCGCTGCGCTCGTCGGCCTGTTTCTGATTTCGGACGCGGCGGCGGAGAATGCCGGCTGCTCCTGCGAACTGGACGCGGGCTGGCTTTCGTAGGACATTGCAAACCTGCCGCTGTCGGGAGCCGTGCCATGTCGCGATACATCGCTTGCCTGTTTGCCTTGCTGGTCACCATTGTTTTGGCGCCGGGCGCGATGGCTGCCGATGTCAAGGTGATGATCTCGGCCGGGTTCTTCAGCGTGTACAAGGAGCTCGGGCCTGCGTTCGAGAAATCGACCGGGCACAAGCTCATCACCACGCGCGGGCCCTCGATCGGCGATTCACCGGAAGCGATACCGGCGCGTCTGGCCCGTGGCGAGGAGGCGGACGTCGTGATCATGGACGGCGTCGGTGTCGATCTGCTGGAGAGCCGCGACCTCGCGCGTCCCGGCAGCCGGATCCCGCTCGCGGAATCCTTCATCGGCATGGTGGTCCGGGCCGGTCAGCCCAAGCCCGACATCAGCACGATGGATGGCTTACGCAAGACGCTGCTCGCCGCCAAATCCATCGCCTATTCGGACAGTTCGAGCGGCACTTATCTGTCAACCATCGGATTCAAGAAGCTCGGCGTTGCCGACGACGTCGCCGGCAAGTCGCGCAAGGTGCGCGGTCCCCCTTCGGGTGAAGTCGTGGCTGCCGTCGTCGCGCGCGGGGAAGCGGAAATCGGTTTCCAGCAGGTCCCCGAACTGATCCACGTCCCGGGCGTCGATTTCGTCGGCACGGTGCCGCCTGACGTTCAGCCGCCGACGCTTTTTTCCGGCGCGCTGCCGAAGAATTCACAACAACCGGAAGCCGCGATTGCCCTGCTGCGCTTCCTTTCCTCTGCCGATGCCGCGGCCGTCATCACGACAGCCGGATTGAGGCCATTGTCGGCGCGTTGAAGGGGGCCCGTCATGGCGCCGGGACGGATCAACTTGAGCGTCGCGGACGCGCGCGATCTGGCGGAGGGGGCGCTGCGCGGCATCGGATATGACGACGATGAAGCGCGCATCGTTGCCGATCACGTCGTCGATGCCGCGTTGTGCGGTTATGAATATTCGGGCCTGCCCAAGATCCTCAATTTGCCGGAGAGCAGGCGCTTCAAGCTGCCGCGCCGGCCGATGAAGGTGCTGCGCGAGACCGACGTCTCCATCGCCTTTGACGGCGGCAACAATGTCGGAATGCTGGCGCTGTTTCATGCGGCAGAGGCGACCATCAGGAAAGCTGCGGCGCATGGCATTGCGCTGGTTTCCGTGACCGACGCCTGGATGAGCGGGCGCAGCGCCTACTATGTCGAGATGATTGCCAATGCCGGCCTCGTTGCGATCCACACGGCGGCCAGTTCGCCGCTCGTGGCGCCGCCCGGCGGTACCAAGGCGGTGCTCGGCACCAATCCAATTGCGATCGCGGTTCCGTCCTCGCGCGAACCGATCGTGCTCGACATCGGGACCTCGGCCTACATGATGACCGAAGTGATGCTGCGCGAGCGGCTGGGCGAGTTGCTTCCCGAAGGCGTGGCCATCGGGCCCGACGGCGAGCCGACCAGTGACCCGGCGCTGGCGCGCCTTGGCGCATTGTTGCCGTTCGGCGGTTACAAGGGCTTCGGGCTGGCACTGATGGTGCAGGCATTGGGGCTGCTCGGCGGATCCGGCCCGGAGCAGGACAGCGAGCCTGGTTACCTGTTCATCGCCTTTCGGCCCGACCTGTTCGGACCGAAGGATGTCTTCGACCGGCGGGTGACGGAGCTGATCGAAGATATCAAGGCGACGCCGCGCCAGCCGGGCATCGAGGAGATCCGCATCCCGTCAGAGCGGGCATTCCGCGCGCGCGAACGCGCGCTTCGCGAGGGTGTGAGCATCGATCGGCTGGTGTTCGATCAGCTCGTCGCCCTGCGCGCGCGACCGCGATAAGTCGACGTCGCTCAATGACGACCGTTACGGCCTGCGCGCATGAGACGCCCCGGTAGCGCGCCGGTATGCTCGCCGCGCTCGAAGATGGGAATGCCTGCCGCAAGGGTTGCTTCATATCCCTCGACCCGTTGCACGAAACGCCGGCCGCCGGCCGGCATGTCGTGCACCAGCTCCGGCTTGTGCAGCCGCAGACGATCGAAGTCGATGAGGTTCACGTCGGCGCGCATGCCCGGCACCAGCCGGCCGCGGTCGGACATACCGAAGAAGTCGGCGGTCTCGCTGGTTTGCCGCTTGATCAGCTGCTCGAGCGGCAGAAGCGGCCCGCGGCGGCGGTCGCGCCCCCAATGCGCCAGCATGAAACTCGGCAGGCCCGAATCCACGATCGAGGTGCAGTGCGCGCCGCCGTCGCTCAGGCCGAGAAGGCAAGCCGGGTCGTTGAGCATTTCGTGGATCGGCGCATGGTCGCCCGTCACGTAGTTGACCACCGGGAAGAACAGGTACTGGCTCTCTTCGATGATGTAGTCGTAGGCCACTTCATCGGGCGTTCGTCCCGTACGCGCCGCAATCGCGGCAACACTCTTGTCCGGACCCGGCTCGTAGTCCGGCGGATTGCCCATCGTGAAGAACTTGTCCCAGCGGCTGGTGACGAGCTGGCGGAACTGGGAGAGTTTCGCGACCTCGACGTCCGACGGCTTCTCGGCGAGGATTTTCCGTCGCAGCTCGGGATCGCGCAGCCGCCTGCGCTGCTCCTCGATGGGAAGGTGTTCGAGCGCCTTGTAGCTCAGCCGCACGGTGAACGGATTGAGCGCGGTGCCGATGCCCATCATCACGCCGATCGGACGACCGGCAATCTGCGCCGTGAGCGGCAACCCGTCGGCGCGCGCCGCATGCACGGCTTTCATCAAACGCCGCCAGCGCTCCGGATCCTCGAAACGATCGGTGAGCAGGAACCAGACCGGACGGCCGGTTTCCTTTGCCTGCTTGCGCATCCAGCGCAGCTCATACTCCTCGTCGTCGAAGTCGCTGTTCATGCCGAACGTGCCGGCGCCGACCTCGCTCAGCGCGGAGCCGATGCCGAGCAGCTCCAGATCGTCCGCATCGCGCGAAGCCACCAGTTCGCCGTCGGGCGTCTTGTGCGAATCCGTGCGCGACGTGGTGAAGCCGAACGCGCCGGCGCGCAACGCCTCGACGGTGATTTGCCGCATCTGCGCAATGTCATCCGCCGTCGCCTTCTCGCGGCGGACGGCGCGATCGCCCATCACGTAGACGCGCATCGGCAGATGCGCGGCCTGCGCCGCGACGTCGATGACGCGCTCGCGGCGCTCCAGAGCATCCATGAAGTCGGGAAAGGTCTCCCACTCCCAGGTCAGGCCTGCGGCCAGCACGGGGTTCGGAATTTCCTCCACCCCTTCCATCAGGTCCATCAAGGCCTGGCGATGATGCTTCTTCACCGGCGCGAAGCCGACGCCGCAATTTCCGAAAAGAACGGTCGTCACGCCGTGCCAGCATGAGGGCGCAAGCAGCGGATCCCACATCGCCTGACCGTCGTAATGCGTGTGCACGTCGACCCAGCCGGGCGTGACCATCAGCCCGTTGGCATCGATCTCGCGCCGGGCAGGCCCCTGCTTGCCGCCGACGGCGGCGATCCGGCCGTCTGCAATGGCGATGTCGCCGCTGAACGCCGGCTTGCCGGTGCCATCCATGATCGTGCCGCCACGAATAACGATGTCGTGCATGCCAACCTCCCGGAGGGGTCGCGCCGCCGCAGCCGCGCCGACCTGTTATTGTTGGACGAATATTGCCTGACAGTCGGGCGGGAAACCAAGGCTCATGGATGCAACCCTCCCTTGCAGCGACACAACGCCGATTTCCACAACACGAGAAGTCGGGCGACTGCCGCAGTGCACTGACTGATCAGCCTGATGAGCGGCTGGCGCCTCACAACGCATTTGGTTGGCTACACGTCCATTCGGCCGTAGCGTGGCGGCAGGTTGTTTTCATCCCATGGAGAATTCGTTGATGTCGTCATCCCCGCTTATGTCAGGTTTCCCGCCGGTGGAATCCGATCAGGTGACGCTGGGAAATTGGCGAACGGCGCCCTACATCAAATGGGCATTTCAGCATGTACGCGAAATTGTGCCGTCAGCGGATATTGCCAACGCGCCGGGCGATGTCTGGAAGCTCGTCGTCCGAACCGAAGGATCTCTCTTCGTTTCGCGTCGAGCACCGCAGCAAGCGGTACGGCATCGATGAATTCCTGAAAGAAACCGATACCGATGGGCTGGTCATCCTGCACCGCGGCAAGGTCATTCTCGAGCATTACGACAACGGAATGACGTCGGACACGCCGCATATTCTTATGTCTGTTTCGAAATCGCTAACCGCTGTTGTCGCGGCCATCCTCATTGAGCAAGGCAACCTCGATCCGGAACAAGGGGTTGTTTCGATTATCCCGGAGCTCAGGGATTCGGTATATTCCGACGCGACGGTACGCCACGTGCTTGATATGCGCATCGGACTCGATTTCGATGAAGATTATCTTGCGACGTCCGGGCCGATTATCGAATACCGCAAGTCCACGAACTGGAATCCCTTGGGCCCGGGAGAGCGCCCAAGCGATCTTCGTACATTCCTCGCCGGCCTGAAGCAGCGGAATGGACCTGATGGCGGGCCATTCCACTATGTTTCGACCAATACCGACCTGTTGGGCTGGATCCTGGAGCGAGCAAGCGGCATCCGGTTCGCCGATCTCCTGAGCGCCCTGCTGTGGAAGCCGATGGGCGCCCAATGCTCTGCTTACATTACCGTCGATCGCCTCGGCGCGCCGCGCTGCGCCGGTGGTATCTGCACCACAACGATGGATCTCGCCCGCGTCGGCCAGTTGATCGTGCAGAACGGCCACCGGAACGATACGCCGATCATCCCTGCCTGCTGGATCGAAGACATGCTGGGTGGCGGCGACCCCAAAGCGTGGGCGGCCGGCGACATGATTCCCTATTTTGGCGATCGCGAGATGCACTATCGCAACCAGTGGTACTTTCTCCGGGAAAGCGACATTGCTCTGGGGCTCGGTGTCTACGGTCAGAACATCTTTGTCGATAAAGCAAACGAACTCGTCATCGCAAAAGTTTCCTCGCAGGCGCCTCCGCTCGACAAGGATCTCATCGACCTGACGGTTAGATTTGTCGAGGCGATGAGAGATCACCTCACTTCGGCGGATTGAAGGTCCCGCTTCAGCGACGAAATTGCGGGAAGGCATGGCCCCAGGTGGAAACGGACGATTGTCCGGCCAATGTCGGCTGGCCGTGAACCGTGGCGCTGACCCTGTATGGTGCAACGCTGCTGCGGCACGCCGAAGCGGTGCACGTCCAGCTCAAAGACGCCGGCGACGAGATCGGCGCACTCCGCAACGGCACGTTCGGGATCGTACGGATCGGCGCCGGCCCGACATGGCTGCGCCGCCATCTTCCGGCGGCGCTGGCGAAAGTGATCGCGAAACATCCCGACATCCGCGTTCAGGTCGACGGCAGTTTCGACGAAACGCTGTTTCGCGCGCTGCGACAGAGCGAACTCGACTTCGTCGTCGCCGAAATTCCCGCGTCCGAGGATCGGCAGGATCTTGTGGTGACCCCGCTGACCGCCGACAGGCTCGGCGTCTGCTGCCGCGCCGGCCATCCGCTGGCTGCCCGTCGTCATGTGAAAATGCGCGACCTCTTGCAATTCCCCTGGCTCAAGCCGCCACGGGTGACGCGCGCCCAGAGCCGGCTCAACGCGCTGTTTATCGCCAACGACCTGCCGCCGCCGCTGGGCACGATCGAAAGCGGATCGCTCACACTGCTGCTCAACGTCGTCAGGCAATCCGACGCGCTCACCTACATGGTTTCGAAAACGCTGACGACGCGGGACGGCAAGGGGCTGGTGATGCTGGACGTACCCGGCCTTACACTGTCGCGGGAAGCCGGCATCGTTACGCGCCGGAGCGGATGGCTGTCGCCGGCGGCCCAGCACATCATCGACGAATTAAAGATCGTGTGCGCCGCAGAGCCGCAAAATTGACGGCTAATCCATTCCTTTTGGCTATGGTTATGGCCGCATAAGTTGTTTGTAAGCATGGCATGAACGTGATCCCCTGAGGCGAGCCAATGAGACCCGTAAATTGCGAATTGCGGGTCCGTTCGGGGGGAACGAAGCATGCGTGGATCAATCACGAAGCATGGCCTGACACGTCGCGATGCCCTGGTGGGCATCGGCGCGCTCGCAGCCGGACTGTCCGGCAGGCCGCATTGGGCGGCGGCAGCAAGTGCGGCGCCGATCACCGTCGTGATCAATCAATCGCCCTGGTTCGACAGCTTTCGCAAGACGGTCGAACTTTATGAAAAGGAAACCGGCAACAAGGTCGAGCTCGACGTCAATCCCTTTGCCGGCTCGCTGGAAAAACAGCGCAATTCGGTTCGCGCCGGCAAGGGGCAATACGATCTCCTGATCATGAATAGCGGCTGGTTCGCCGAGATGTACTTCGGCGGGTTCATTGAGCCGATCAACGATATCGACCCCTCGTTCAAGCTCGACCCGGATGTCTACACGCTCGGCGACACCGTTTACTTCGATGCCGCCAAAAAAATCATGGTGCCATCAGGCAAGCTGATGTCGGTGCCGATCTCGCCGCTGATCCCGCTCGTCTATTATCGCGGCGATCTCTACAAGGAGGCCGGTCTCAAGGCGCCCGAGACGTTTGCCGAGCTGGAAGCCAATGCCAAGCGGTTTCACAAGCCGCCCGGCCGCTACGGCATCGTGCAGCGCGGCGCGCGCGGGCCGGCCTCGGTGTCTTACGATTTCTATCCCTATCTCTATGGTTTCGGCGGCAGCATCTTCAAGAACCAGGCCGCCGGCGATTATTCGGTAATGCTGAACAACGAGGCTGGGCTCACGGCGCTGCAATATTATCTGCGAATGGCCAGGGAGGCCGGCCATCCGCAGACCGCATCGCTGGACCAGGCGGAGGTGATCCAGAACATGGCGACCGGCAAGGCCGCGCATATCATGGCGGTGGTCTCGGCATGGTCGCAGATGGACGATCCCGACAAGTCAGCCGTCATCGACAAGGTCGAGTTCGCGCCGACCCCGCATGCGCCGGGATTTTCCACCTCGTCCGGTCTCGGCCACTGGCTCGGCGGCATTGCCAGGAACATCCCGGACGATCGTAAACGCGGCGCGTTCGAATTCCTGAAATGGTTCCAGACCAGGGAGGCCCAGCTCGCCAATGCCAAATTCGGCGGCATTCCGATCAACGCGGCGAGCTATCGCGATCCGATATCGCAAGAGCGCAAATTCCGCTGGATGAAGCCGCTCGCCGATTCGCTGCAGCATGCTGTCAGCGTTTATCAATTTCCGGAGGCGAGCGAAGTCATCGCCATTCTCGAACTCGGCCTCAACCAGGCGGTGGCGCGCAATGTCGAGGCGGCCCCGGCGCTCAACGACATGGCGGACAAGATCCACGGCGTGATGACCAAATACGGCTACCAGACGGCCAAGCTGCCAGCATTGCGCTGAGGACGGCGATGGACGGTTCGTTGAGCGCTACCGGGCAAATTTCCTCGGCGTCCGCGCCCGGGCGCGCCGATGCGTCATACGGCGCGCCCGACGATCCCCTCTGGCGATGGGCCACGCTTTCGCCCGCGTTGCTGATGATGTTGTTGTTGAGCGTGCTGCCGCTCGCCAATTTGTTCCTGACAAGTTTTTACAGCGTGAGTTGGTCCGGTGGACGCGCGGTCTGGCTGCCTGCCGGGCTCTGCCAATTATGCGGCACTCGCGGAAGACGATTTGCTGAGGGACCAGCGGCGGCCCGGGCACGGCGACCGAGGTGTTGAGCTTCACGCTCTATCAGCGCTTCTTCCGCGAAGACAAAACCGGCTACGGCGCCGCCATGTCGATGTCGATCATCTTTCTGGTGTGCATTCTGCTGATATTCGCACTGTCGGCGCGGCGGCGCGCGGGGACGGCGCCATGAAATGGCTCGCCAATATCAGGCTGCAGACGCTGGCCCTCCACGCGGCATTGATCGTGGCCGGGGTCATCGTCGTCGTGCCAGTGGTCTGGGTCGTGACCGCGAGCTTCCGAAGCCAGATATCGCTCCTGACCGGGGCGTTCTGGTTTTCGCCGGTATTGAAGAACTTCTCCGACGTACTGTTTTCCAAAACCTCTGACTTCCTCGTCAACTACCGCAACTCGCTGGTGGTCGGCATCGCCTCGACCCTGCTCTGCCTGGTCGCCGCGACGCTGGCCGCATGGTCGTTGTATCGCATGCGGTGGCCCAAATGGCTGGTACACGGCTTCCTCGGCTGGGCGTTGGTGTTCCACATGTTCCCGCCGCTGGCGCTGGCAGGCGCCTGGTACACGATGATGCGCACGGTAGGCCTCGACAATTCGCTGTTCGGCGTCGTGCTGGCGCATGCCGTGCTCAATTTGCCGATGGCGGTATGGTTGATGGGCGTCTTCATCCGGGATGTTCCGATCGAACTGGAGGAAGCCGCCCGGATCGACGGCGCCTCGACGCCGACGGTGCTGTGGCTGGTGGTGGTGCCGATTATCACGCCCGGTCTTGCCGCAACCGGCATCCTGACCTTCGTCTTCAGCTGGAACGAGTTCGCGGTCGCCTTGACGCTGACCATGAAGCAGACCGCGACCGTGCCGGTCGCGATCGCCAAATTCGCCCAGGAATACGAGATTCTTTACACGCAGATGGCGGCCGCCGCCGCGCTGTCGATCCTGCCTGCGCTGGTGCTGCTGATCATCGGCCAGCGTTACATCGTTGCGGGGCTGACGCAGGGCGCCGTGAAATGACCCGCGCTGCGGCTTGTGTGCTTGTCTAGAGGTTGTGCCATGAAAACCGTGTTCGTTCTGTTCGATTCGCTGAACCGTCATCTGCTCGGCGCCTATGGCGGGCGCCGTATTCCGACCCCGAACTTCGACCGGCTGGCCGCGCGCAGCCTGACCTTCGATCGCCATTATGTCGGCAGCCTGCCGTGCATGCCCGCGCGCCGCGACATGCTGACCGGGCGTTTGACATTCCTGCACCGCAGCTGGGGGCCGCTCGAGCCGTTCGACAACGCCATGCCGGAACTGCTCCATGCCAGCGGCGGTGTGTACAGCCACCTGATCACCGACCATGCGCATTACTGGGAGGATGGCGGCGCCACCTATCACAACCGCTACAACAGCTTTGAATTCGTGCGCGGCCAGGAGGGCGATCCCTGGAAGGCGATGGTGCAGCCGCCGTGGGAGCGGCTGCGCGAAAAGTATCATCCGAGGCAGTTCTCCTCCGAACGGCGCAAATACCACGCGCAGAACATCATCAACCGCGAATTCATCAAGGAGGAAAAAGACTTTCCGTCGGTGCAGTGTTTCGCCCACGGCTTCGACTTCCTCGACCGTAATCGCGAGGCGGACAACTGGCTGCTCCAGATCGAGACCTTCGACCCGCACGAGCCGTTCCACGCCCCCGCCCGCTTCAAGGAACCGTTCGATACCGGATGGAACGGCCCGATCCGCGACTGGCCGCGCTACGGCCGCGTCGACGAACTGCCGGCCGAATGCGAGGAGCTGCGCGCCAATTACTACGCCGTGGTCTCGCTGTGCGATTTTCTGCTCGGCCAGCTGCTCGATTATTTCGACCGCCACGATCTGTGGAAGGACACCGCGCTGGTCGTGACCACCGACCACGGCTTCCTGCTCGGGGAGCACGACTTCTGGGCCAAGAACCGCATGAACCTCTATGAGGAGATCGTGCATATTCCGCTGTTCGCCCACGATCCCAGGAATCCGCAGCCCGGCGCGCGATCCGCCGCCTTGACGCAATCGATCGATCTGGCGCCGACCTTCCTCGACCTGTTCGGCGTGCCGGCGCCAAGGGAAATGCGAAGGTCATTCCATCCTTGCCGCGGCCCGCTCGGCGACCGCGCTGCGTGAAGCGGCGCTGTTCGGCTACTTTGGCGGCGCGGTCAACGTGACCGACGGCCTCTATACCTATCACCGCTTTCCGGCCGACTTGAAATCGCAGGAGATCTTTCAGTACACCGTGATGCCGACACACATCTTCGGCCCGTTTACGCCAGAGGAATTGTCACGCGCCAGTCTTAGCGACGGCTTTCCGTTCACCAAGGGCGCAAAACTCCTGAAGATTCCGGTGACGGAGCGCTCACCGATGTACAACAACTATGGCCCCGGCGCACTGCTCGAGAACGATACGCGGCTTTACGATCTGCGGGCCGATCCCGGCCAGGCACAGCCGGTGCAGAATTCCGAACATGCGGCCGCGTCTTGCAGGACGTGATGGTTCGGCTGATGCGAGCGAACGAAGCGCCGCCGGAAGCGTTTCAACGCCTCGGGCTTGTCGTCACCGGCCACAGCCATTTGAACGGGGCGGATCCGATGACAAGCAGAGAGTTCCGCGCCAGGGTTGGCGACCTCCGTCAGTTCGCGAGCGTCCGCCGCATCACGCTCGACGATGGCGTCGAACGCGGCGTGCGCGCGCTCGTCTTTTCGAGCGGCGGCGGTCTCGATTTCTGGGCGCTGTCCGATCGCTCGCTCGACATCGGGCCATTGTGGTGGAAGGGCATGCCGGTGGCGTGGCAGAGCATGGCCGGGTTTCGCAGCCCGGCGCTGCATGATGCCGAAGAAGACGGCGGCCGCGGTTATAGCCGGACCAATTCCGGATTCCTCGTCACCTGCGGGCTCGATCACATTCGTCAGCCTCTCGACTCGCATCCCATGCACGGACGGCTTCCATTCACGCCGCGCGCGCGTCTCCGCCTATGGCGAGGACTGGGATCGCGACGAGCCGGTGCTGTTTTGCGAAGGCGAGGTCATGCAATTCAAGTTCGGCGGTGAGGCGCTGCGCCTGCGCCGCCGGATTGAAGTGCCGATTGGCGGCTGCGAACTCAGGATCCGGGATATCGTGGAAAATCTCGCGGCGGAGGAAATCGCCGCAGGCAAGCCTGTATCATTTCAACCTTGGCTATCCCGCCATCGCGCCGGGCTCGACGGTCGAGTTCGGCTCAAGGGAACTGTTCAGCGTGAAGGCGCTTCCCGATCCGTCCGATGATCCGCATTCGAGAAGTTTCCCCGCAGGCTCCGAAGGCCTCGCTGTTTGCAGCGTTTCGACGCCCGCTGAGGACGGGCCGGCACTAAAGATATCGTTCGCGTTCCGAACCGACACGCTTCCGCATCTTCAGATCTGGCACGATTTCCGGCCGCATGCCTGTGTGCTCGCAATCGAGCCCTGCACCAGCGCACGCCTGGATACGCCGGGACCCGAAGCCGTTCTCACGCCAGGCAATGCACGCCGTTACGAACTGTGTGTGTCCTTTGCCCCGGATCGGGAACAGGCGAAATAACGAACGTGACCGGCCTTGGTTGGTTGCCTCTTTCAGTTCCGGCGCGTGGCCGGCTTCGGCCAGCAGCAGACGGTGAACGGTAACCCGCTCATTTTTTCACAGCCGGATTCACGTTCACGGTCTGGACTCTTACCCGCGGAGTCACCTTGGGGATACTCTCACTCAATTCGCGCACGGCGGGGGAGCGCCGGGCCTGAAGTCGTGCGTATTGGGGCAAATCATGTCGGGCGTAGTCGCGGCGATGCGTCGAAACCTGCTGTCGTGCACCTCAATGGCACGCTACGGCCTGACTGCGCTCGCCACCACGCTATCGGTGGTGCCGGAACCGGCGCTGGCCGGCGATTTGTCGATTTCTCAGGTGGTTTCGGCCTGGTTCGACCTCAATCACCAGGAATTCGCGGTCCTGACCACGGCGCTGGCGCTGGTCGGCTTTTCCGTGGTGGCGGCGATCCTGCTGATGCACACACGCGTGAAGGCGACCCGGACCGAGGTCCGGCTGCGCGCCGACATCGCCGAATTGCAGGTCCAGGCCGACCGGTTGCGCGCGCTGTTGTTCGCGGAACCGCAGGTTCTGATTTCCTGGGCCGCCGGCGACAACCGGCCCCAGATCAGCGGCGACACCGCGCTGTTGATCTCGCACGACGCGCAGCAAAACTCGCCGCAGCGCATCCTCGCCTTCGGAACCTGGCTGCCGCCGGAACCGGCGTTGCAGATGGACCATGCCGTCGACGCGCTGCGCGAGGCCGGCGAAGGCTTTCTGCTCAACCTCTCGACCTCGAACGGCCGCGCCATCGAGGCGATGGGCCGCGCCATCGGCGGCCAAGCCATTGTCCGGATTCGCGAACTCGGCGGGCTGCGCCGGGAACTCGCCGAATCCAACCTGCGCTACAAGACGCTGCAGGAAGAGACCGAATTGCTGCGCGACTTCGCCGCCGCCGCGCCCTGGCCGATCTGGGCCAAGAGCGCGGAGGGCAATCTGCGCTACGCCAATACGGCCTATGTGCGGGCGACCGAAGGCACTGGCGTCGCCGACGTCATCCACCGCAACCTGGAACTTCTGGAAACCGACCAGCGCGCCGATATGAGCCGCGCGCTCAACGACAATGCCTCGTTCAGCGCCCGGCTGCCGATCGTGGTCGGCGGCGAGCGGCGCATCTATGACGTCCAGTCGCTGAAACTCGGCAGCGGCAGCGCCGGCATCGCGATCGACGCCAGCGAAGTCACCGCGCTGCGCGCCGCGCTGGAGCGGATGGCGGAGGCGCATCGCCGCACCCTCGACCAATTGTCGTCGGGCGTCGCCGTGTTCGACGCCCGGCGCAGGCTCGCCTTCTACAACGAATCCTACCGGCGGCTGTGGGGCCTCGATCAGGCCTTCCTCGACGGTCAGCCCGACGATTCCAGCGTGCTCGACCGGCTTGCGCGCCGCGCGCAAGCTGCCGGAGCAGCCGGACTTCCGCGCCTGGAAAGCCAAGCTGCACGAGGCCTATCGCGCGGTCGAATCCGAGACCTACACCTGGTTCCTGCCCGACGGCCGCGCGGTCAGCGTCGTCACCACGCCGAACCTCGAAGGCGGCGTCACCTATCTGTTCGACAATGTCACCGAGAGCCTCGATCTGGCGCGGCGGTTCGACGGGCTGACACGGGTGCAGCACGAGACGCTCAGCAATCTTGCCGAAGCGGTCGCGGTGTTCGGCAGCAACGGCCGGGTCGAACTGTTCAATCCGGCCTTCGCCAAGATCTGGAAACTCTCCGAGAGACCAGCTGCGCGAACAGCCCCACATCGAGACCGTGGAATCCTGGTGCCGGCCGCTGTTCGACGACGACCTGACGTGGCGCGCGCTGCGCGAGGCCATCACCGCGATCGGAAACCGGGCGCAGGTCGAGATGAAGCTCGAGCGCAAGGACGGCAGCGTGCTGACCTGCATGACCATGCCGCTGCCCGACGGCGCGACCATGCTGACCTTCCAGGACATCACCGACACCGAGAATGTCGAGCGGGCGCTGCGCGAGCGCAACGAGGCGCTCGAGACCGCCGACCAGATGAAGGTGGATTTCGTCCACCACGTGTCCTACGAGCTGCGCGCGCCGCTCACCACCATCATCGGCTTCGCGCATTTCCTCAGCGACCCCTCGACCGGTCCGCTGACGCCAAAGCAGGCCGAATATCTCGACTACGTCACCAAATCGACCAACGCGCTGCTGGCGCTCACCAACAACATCCTCGACCTCGCCACCATCGATGCCGGCGCCATGAAGCTCGAGCTCGGCCCGGTCAATATCGCGAAAGCCATCGAGGCCGCCGCCGAAGGCATCCAGGACCGGCTCGCGACCGACCGCATCGAACTCAAGGTCGACATCGATCCCGCTATCGGCGACTTCATCGGCGACGAACGCCGCGTGGTGCAGGTGCTCTATAATCTGCTCGCCAACGCCGTCGGATTCTCGCCGCACGACGCCGCCGTCACCATCAGCGCCCGGCGCAACGAGCATCGCGTCATCTTCAAGGTCACCGATTCCGGACCCGGCATTCCGTCCGAGGTCAAGGACAAGGTGTTCGACTGGTTCGAAAGCCATTCCAACGGCTCGCGGCACCGCGGCGCGGGACTTGGCCTGTCGCTGGTGCGCTCGTTCGTCGAACTGCATGGCGGCAAGGTGCACGTCGATTCCGTGGTCGGCAAAGGCACGACGGTGACGTGCGACTTTCCGATCGACCAGAACGCGCACCGCAACGCCGCAGAATGACCGCGCCCGCGACATTTTCGGTGGCGCTTTCGAACGAGACGGCGACTGCGCAATTGATGGCCGACCTCGCGCTTGCTGGTCGGACCCGGCGACGTCATCACGCTGTCGGGCGATCTCGGCGCCGGCAAGACCGCCGCCGCGCGGGCGATGATCCGCTATCTCGCCGACGACGATGCGCTGGAGGTGCCGAGCCCGACCTTTACGCTGGCGCAAATCTACGATTCTCCGTTTCCGATTCTGCACGCCGACCTCTACCGCATCAACGATGCCAGCGAGCTGGAGGAGATCGGCCTGTCGCCGCTGCCCGAGGGCACGCTGGCGCTGATCGAATGGCCGGAGCGCGCCCCCGATGCGCTGCCGCCCGACCGCATCGACATCGCCTTCAGCCATCGTCCGGCGCTCGGATCGAACGCGCGGGCGGCCGAGTTCACCGGTTACGGCAAGGGCGCGGCGCTGGTCGAACGGCTCAACGCGCTGCGGCAGTTCCTCGCCCATGCAGGCTATATCGACGCGCAGCGCGAGCGCATGCCCGGTGACGCCTCGACACGTTCCTATGCGCGGCTGCGCCACGACGGCACGGCGATCCTGATGAATTCGCCGAAGCGGCCGGATGGCCCGCCGATCTATGACGGAAAATCCTACAGCGCGGCGGTGCATCTTGCCGAGGACGTCAAGCCGTTCGTCGCCATCGCCAACGGCTTGCGCGAGCGCGGCTTCTCGGCGCCGGCGATCCGCCATTCCGACCTCGACGGCCGGATTTCTGATCACCGAGGATTTCGGCACATGAGGGCGTCATCGAAGGCGATCCGCCGCAGCCGATCACCGAACGCTATGAGGCCGCGACCGACATGCTGGCGGCGCTGCATCGCGAGGCGCTGCCGGATATCCTGCTGCTGACGCTGCAATCCACCTACGCCATTCCCACCTTCGACATCGAGGCGTGGCTGGTCGAGATGGGGCTGATGCTCGAATGGTATCTGCCGGACCGCGGCGTCGACGCCGAGTGCCGAGTTGCGCAACGAATTCGTCACGATGTGGCGCAATCTGCTGGCGAAGCCGGCCGCCGCCGCCAAGACCTGGGTGATCCGGGATTTCCATTCGCCCAACATCATCTGGCTCGGCGATCGTTCCGGCATCCTGCGCGTCGGCATCATCGATTTCCAGGATGCGGTGATGGGACCGACCGCCTATGATCTGGTGTCGCTGCTGCAGGATGCGCGGATCGACATCCCCGAAACGCTCGAACTGACGCTGTTGACCCGCTACATCAAGGCGCGGCGCGCGGCCGATGGCAATTTCGACCCGGCGGGCTTCGCCGAGCTCTACGCCATCATGTCGGCGCAGCGAAACACCCGCCTGCTCGGCACCTTCGCCCGGCTCAACCGGCGCGACGGCAAGCCGCAATATCTGCGCCACCAGCCCCGGATCTGGACCTATCTGAACCGTTCGCTGGCGCACCCGGCCTTGTCAGGCGTTCGCGAATGGTACGCCGCCAACGTCCCCGCGCCGGTTCCCTGATTTACCACTTGTTAGCCACCCCGCCTTTAATCTGGAGCGGGCGGCGCTCCCCGCACGGGGGAGCGGCCGTCTTGCGAGCGGGAATTAGGACCATGGCGGGTGCGGAGCGGCGCAAGGGCGATCGCGTCATTTTCGAGCGCGGCTATCCGGCGCACATGATGGGCATCGACGGCACCTGGCGGCGCGACTGCGTGATGGAAGACGTCTCCGAGACCGGCGCCAAGCTGACGGTCGAGGGTTCCGTCGAGGGTTTGCACCTGAAGGAATTCTTCCTGCTGCTGTCGTCCACCGGGCTCGCCTACCGCCGCTGCGAACTGGCCTGGGTCAATGGCGATCAGATCGGCGTCAATTTCCTCAAGCAGGGCGACAAGAAGAAGAAAGCGTCGGCGGCCAAGCGCGGCGAGGCGACCGAAGCGTGAGCCCGGTGGCCGGCGCCGTCTTACGGCCGTCATGTCCGATGACTATGGCCTCACGATCGCTGGATCGGCCGAATCGCCGTGATATGATCCGCAAGCGCTGATCGAAGGTTTCGAGAAATTTCTGGAATGTCCGTTACACCCGCCAAAGCCATGGTCCTCGCCGCCGGTCTCGGCCTGCGCATGCGCCCTTTGACCGACCATATGCCGAAGCCGCTGGTGCAGGTGGCCGGCCAGCCGCTGCTCGATCACGTGCTGGACAAGCTGGCCCTGGCCGGCGTCAGCGAAGCCGTGGTCAATGTGCATTATCTGCCCGACCAGATCATCGCCCATACGGCGTCGCGGACCCGCCCGCGGATCACCATCTCCGACGAGCGCGACCAGGTGCTCGGCACCGGCGGCGCCGTCGTCAAGGCGCTGCCTCTGCTGGGCGAGGCGCCGTTCTTCCATCTCAACGCCGACACGATGTGGATCGACGGCGTGCGGCCCAACCTGACGCGGCTGGCCGAGACCTTCGATCCCGCGCGCATGGATATCCTGCTGTTGATGGCGCCGACCACGAGCAGCATCGGCTATAGCGGCCGCGGCGACTACGGCATGCTGCCGGACGGCGCGCTGCGCAAGCGGCGCGAGCATCAGGTGGTGCCGTTCGTCTATGCGGGCGCCGCGATCATGTCGCCGTCGCTGTTCGCAGATGCGCCCGCCGGCGAGTTTTCGCTGACCAAAATGTTCGACCGCGCCAACGAGCAGGAGCGGCTGTTCGGACTGCGGCTCGACGGCGTCTGGATGCATGTCGGAACCCCCGACGCGGTGCAGGACGCCGAAGAGGCGTTCCTGGAAAGCGTGGCCTGAGCTGTCGCCCCGGCGAAGGCCGGAACGACGCGGAGAGATTTGCCGCCTCCGCCAACCCGCCCATGACCATTCCGCGTTCACTCCCTATATTGCCCTGACCTCGAATCAGGCAGCCCATGCGCGTTTTCAGCGTTCCCGTCTCCGTACCGCTTCTGCGCACCGTCATCGCAGCGCTGGTCGATGGCCGGCTGGTCGATGGCTTCGAGGCGCGCAACGAACCCGCTGAACGGCTGGCGCAGGCGACGCTCTATCTGCCGACCCGGCGCGCCGGCCGGCTGGCGCGCGAAATCTTTCTCGATGAGCTTGACAGACGGACGCGGCGATCCTGCCGCGCATCGTCACGCTCGGCGACATCGATGACGATGAAGCTTCCTTCGCGGATCAGGACATCCGGCGGAAGCCTTTGATATTCCACCTGCCTTCGGCGACCTCGAGCGACGATTGCTGCTGGCGCAGACTGGTCACGACATGGGCGAAGGGAATAAAGCCCGACGACTCATCGCAAACCTCGCTGGTGGTCGGTGGACCGACTCGACGCTTGCGCTGGCCGGCGATCTGGCGCGCCTGATGGACGACATGGTGACGCGCAGCGTCGCTGGAGCGCGCTCGATCGGCCTTGTCCCCGACGCGCTCGACCAATACTGGCAGCACACGCTGCGAATTCCTGAAAATCGCCCAGCGATGTTCTGGCCGACCTATCTCGCGAATGCCTACGACAAGATCGAGCCGCGGAGCGGCGCAATCTGCTGATCGAAGCTGAAGCCGCGCGGCTCACGCGCGCACACGACGGACCGGTCATCGCCGCAGGTTCCACCGGGTCGATGCCTTCAACGGCAAAATTCCTGCATATCATCGCCAACCTGCCGCAAGGCGCGGTGGTGCTGCCCGGGCTCGACACCGATCTCGACGACGACGCCTGGCGAAAGCATCGGCGGCATCCGGGACGCACAAGGCAAATTCACCACGCACCCCGCCTCGAACCATCCGCAATTCGCGATGCACGGGCTGCTGGACCGGTTCGGCATCAAGCGCCGCGACGTCGAGATTCTTGGGCACGCCCGCACCTGACGGACGCGACGTGCTGGTTTCCGAGACGATGCGGCCGTCGACCGCGACCGAGCAATGGCATGACCGGCTGGAACAGCCGGATATCGCCGCAAAGATTTCAGGCGGCATGGACAAGCTCGCCGTGGTCGAGGCGCCCAATCCCGAGATGGAGGCGCTTGTCGATCGCAGTCGCGATGCGCGAGGCGCGGCATCTCAACAAATCGGCGGCGCTGGTGACGCCGGATCGCGCGCTGGCGCGGCGGGTGATGGCCGCGCTCGGCCGCTGGAATCTCGAATTCGACGATTCCGGCGGCGACGCGCTGATGGAAACGTCGGCCGGCATTTTTGCGCGGCTGGTGGCGGAAGCCGCGACCAAGGGGCTGGAGCCGCCGACCTTGCTGGCGCTGCTGAAGCATCCGCTGTTCCGGCTCGGCGGCGCGCATGGCGCGTTGAAGCGCGCGCATCGAAGTGCTGGAACTGGCGCTGCTGCGCGGCACGCGGCCGCAAGCCGGCAGCCGCGGTCTCGCCGCACGATTTCGATCGTTTCCGCGACGGAACTCCGCAAGTTGCAGCAACAGGAGACCTCGTCGCTGCATCGCTTCCGAAGCGCGCACCCAGCTGCGACCACGACGATCTCGACCAGGCGCAATCGCTGATCGCGGCGTTGCGCAAGGCGCTGTCGCCGCTGGAGAGCTTGGCGTCGGCCAAGCCGCATGATTTTGCCGAGCTGGCGCAGCGTCATCGCGAGAGTGCTGATCGCACTATCGTCCGATCGAGCACGGAGTTGCCATCGGCTTCGAGGAGAGCCACGGGATCGGCGCTGGCCTCCGCCTTCGACGATCTGCTCGGCCGAGCAGAAGCCGAGCGGCCTGATGGTCCCGCTTCGCGAGTATGCCGATGTGTTCCAGACCGCCTTTGCCGATCGCATGGTGCGGCGGCCGGAATTGGCGAGCGCACAGCTGCACATCTACGGCCAGCTCGAAGCGCGGCTGACCGAATCCGACCGCGTCATTCTCGGCGGGCTGGTCGAAGGCGTGTGGCCGCCGGCGCCGCGGATCGATCCGTGGCTGAGCCGGCCGATGCGGCATGAACTCGGCCTCGATCTGCCGGAGCGGCGCATCGGCCTTTCCGCGCATGACTTCGCGCAACTGCTCGGCCATGAGCGACGTCATCCTCACCCATTCGGCGAAGGTCGGCGGCGCGCCGGCGGTCGCCTCGCGCTTCCTGCACCGGCTGGAAGCCGTCGCCGGCGAGGAGCGCTGGAAGCAGGCCGAAGCGGCCGGCGACAAGCTATGTCCGCTACGCCGGCGAGACTCGACCGGCCGCACGAGGTCAAACCGATCAAGCAGCCCGCACCAAGACCGCCGCGCGCAGACGCGGCCGACTAAAGCTCTCGGTCACCGCGATCGAGGACTGGCTGCGCGATCCCTACACGATCTACGCGACGCCATATTCTGCGGCTCGATCCGCTCGATCCCGTCGACATGCCGCTGTCGGCCGCCGATCGCGGCTCGGCGATCCACGAAGCGCTCGGCGAATTCACCAAGGAATACGCAAGCGCCCTGCCGGACGATGTCGTGGGCGTGCTGCGCCGCATCGGCGAAAAGCATTTCGCGCCGCTGATGGAGACGGCCCGAGGCGCGCGCGCTGTGGTGGCCGCGCTTTCAGCGCATCGCGCGCTGGTTTGCCGAATGGGAGGCCGCGCGGCGCGGCGACATCGCCGCCATCGACGCCGAGATCAGGGGCGAGATCGAGATCCCGCTCGACAATGACCGGACATTCACGCTCTCCGCGCGCGCCGACCGGATCGAGCGCCGCAGCGACGGCAGCTACGCCATCCTCGACTACAAGACCGGGCAGCCGCCGACCGGCAAGCAGGTGCGCATGGGGCTGTCGCCGCAGCTCACGCTGGAAGCGGCGATCCTGCGCGAGGGCGGCTTTGCCGATATCGACGCGGGCGCCTCCGTCGGCGAACTCGCCTATGTCAGGCTGAGCGGCAACAACCCGCCGGGCGAGCACAAGACGCTGGAACTGAAGATCAAGCCAAGCGACACGCCGCAATCGCCCGATGAGGCGGCCGATTACGCGCGGGCGCAGCTCGAGGCGCTGGTCCGCCGGTTCGAGAACCCGGAGGAGCCGTATCGCTCGCTGGTTCTGTCGATGTGGACCGCCCGCTACGGCGACTACGACGATCTCGCCCGCATCAAGGAATGGTCCGCCGCCGGCGGCATTGCGCTGGAGGAATGGTGAAGGCGCCGCGCATCATTCCCGCGCCCGTCCGCGACGCGCAGGCGCGCGCGTCCGATCCCGCGGCGTCCGCGTTCGTGTCGGCCAATGCCGGCTCCGGCAAGACGCATGTGCTGGTGCAGCGCGTGATCCGCCTGCTGCTGTCAGGCGTGCCGCCGGAAAAGATCCTCTGCATCACCTTCACCAAGGCCGCCGCCGCCAACATGGCCGAGCGCGTGTTCACGACGCTCGGCCATTGGGTCACGCTCGACGACGACGCGCTCGATGCCGCGATCCGCGACGTCGGCATCGCGCATCCCGACCGTCAAAGCTGCGCAAGTCGGCGCGCGAACTGTTTGCCTCCGCGCTGGAGACGCCGGGCGGACTGAAGGTGCAGACCATCCACGCGCTGTGCACGCGGCTGCTGCAGCAATTCCCGTTCGAGGCCAATGTGCCGGCGCGCTTTGCCGTGCTCGACGACCGCGACCAGACCGAGATGATGGAGCGCGCCAACCTCGCCGTGCTGCTCGACGCCGCGCGCGCGCCCGACAGCGCCATCGGCCGCGCGCTGCTGACTGCGATGGCGAGCGCCGCCGACGTCACCTTCAAGGAAGTGGTGCGCGAGGCCTGCCTCAGCCGCGATCATTTCATGGCGTGGACGGACGCTGCCGGCAGCGCCGAGGCCGCCGCCGCGCAGGTGGCGGCCGCGCTCGGGCGTTGGCGACGGACGATCGTCTCGAAGACGTCGAGCGCGAAATCGTCGATGGCCCGAACCTGCCGCGGTCGCGCTGGCGCGGACTCGCCGCCGCGCTCGAACGCGAGCAGCAAGACCGATCAGGAGCAAGCCGCGCGCTTGCGCGAGGCGCTGCGCGCAACCGACGCCGCGCAGGTCGACGAATATCTCGGCGTGTTCCTGACCGACGCCAAGACGCACGCGCGCAAGTCGGTCGTGACCAAGACTTTCGGACCAAGACAATCCGACCTCGGCGACCGTTTCGACGCCGAAATCGAGCGCCTTCCATCCCTGATCGAGAAGCGCCGCGCCGTCATGATGCGCGACCGCACCGAAGCGCTGCTGCATATCGCGACCGCGGTCGCCGCGAACTACCGGCGCGAGAAGCCCGAACGCGGCCTGCTCGACTATGACGATCTGATCGACAAGACGCTGGCGATGCTGGACCGCGGCGCGTCGGGCTGGGTGCACTACAAGCTCGACCGCGGCGTCGATCACGTGCTGATCGACGAGGCGCAGGACACCAGCCCGCGGCAATGGGACATCGTCGCGCACATCATCTCGGAATTCACCTCCGGCGCCGGCGCGCGCGACGGCGTGATGCGCACCGTGTTCGCGGTCGGCGACGAGAAGCAGTCGATCTTCTCGTTCCAGGGCGCCGCGCCGCGCGAATTCGACCGTGCGCCGGCGGGAGTTGAAGAAGAAGTTCGAGGACGCCGAGCTGAAATTCGATCCGATTCCGTTCACCTATTCGTTCCGCTCGGGACCGGCGATCCTGCAATCGGTCGACCATGTGTTCCGCGACGAGGACGATCTATCGCAGCATCCATGCCGAGAACGCCTATCCGATGCATGATGCGCTGGCCGATGCCGGTCCGAGCCGGATCGAGCTCTGGGAGCTTGCGGAAGCCGACGACAAGCAGGACATCGAGGGCTGGCGCGCGCCGTTCGACGGCGTGTCGGTGACCAGCCCCGAGGTCAAGCTGTCGAAGCGCATCCAGGCCGAGATCAGGCAGCTGGTCGCGGGCGGCACCATGACCGGCACGACAGGGCGATCGCCGCCGTCTCAGCTATGGCGACGTGCTGGTGCTGGTGCGCCGGCGCGGCAACCTGTTCGATGCCGTGATCCAGGCGCTGAAGCACGCCGGCATTCCCGTCGCCGGCGCCGACCGGCTGAAACTGACCGAGCACATCGCGATCATCGACCTGATGAATCTCGCCGACGCGCTGCTGCTGCCGCAGGACGATCTGGCGCTCGCGGTGGCGCTGAAGAGCCCGCTGTTCGGCCTCAACGACGACGATCTGTTCACGCTGGCCTGGGACCGCAAGGGCTCGCTGCGCGACGCGCTGGCCGCGCACGCCGCCGGCAGACGAGCAGGTTCAAGGACGCGCTCGACCGGCTCGAACAATGCGAGCGCCGCTTCCGTCACCGAGACGCCGTTTGCCTTCTATGCCTGGCTGCTCGGCGGCGACGGCGGCCGCGCGCGCATCCTGCGCCGGCTCGGCCACGAGGCCAACGACGCGCTCGACGAATTCCTCGAACTGGCGCTGAACTACGAGCGCAAGGCGCCGGCCTCGCTGCAGGGCTTCATGGCCTGGCTGCGCGCCGCCGACACCGAGGTGAAGCGCGACATGGAAATCTCGCGCGACGAGGTCCGCGTGATGACCGTGCACGGCGCCAAGGGGCTGGAAGCGTCCGTGTGTTCTGGTCGACACCACGACGTCGCCGTCGGATACGCAGCGGCTGCGGCTGATCCATCTGCCGCAGGGCAATGGCGGCAAGGTCGTGGTCTGGGCCGGACGCAAGGCCGACGATCCGCCCGCCGTGGCCGACGCGCGCGAGGCGATGCTGGACGAGACCGAGGACGAATATCGCCGCCTGCTCTATGTCGCGATGACGCGCGCCGCCGACCGGCTGATCGTCGGCGGCTGCATGCCCGGCAACATGGAGCAGCGTCCGCGACATTCCTGGTACGATCTGATCGGCAAGGGTCTCGAGAATTCCGGACTGCAGCTTCAGGAGATCGAGACCCGAACGGCGTCGGTGAAGCGCTACTCGCGCGCCGGAGGACTGCGACGGCCGCCGCCGAGCGCCGTCGCCGAGCCGGCCACGACAGCGCCGATCGCGCTGCCGGCCTGGCTGCAGACATCAGCGCCGTCGGAAGCGTCCGCCGGCAGCCTGTTGCGCCCCTCCGATCCCGCCGACGACGACGGCCATCCGGTGCGGACCGGCGAATCGATCCCGCTGCGCGCCCGCGCGCTGCAGCGCGGCACGCTGGTGCACCGGCTGCTGCAATCGCTGCCCGATATCGCGCCCGAGCGCCGCCGCGAAGCCGCGCTGTCGTATCTCGCCCGCAACGCCGACGGCTGGACCGACGGCGAGCGCAGGCGCTGGCGGAAGGTGCGTGGCCCTGATCGCCGATCCGCGCTTTGCCCATGTGTTTGCGCCGGGCAGCCGGGCCGAGGTCTCGATCGTCGGACGGCTCGACCGCGAGGGGCGGCCGCCGGCGCTGGTTTCCGGGCAGATCGACCGGCTGGTGGTCACCGAGGACGAGGTTTTGATCGTCGACTACAAGACCAACCACGCCCCGCCGAAGACCCCGGCCGAGGCTCCCGAGCGGCTATGTCCGCCAGCTCGCGCTCTACCGGGCGGTGCTTGCCAAACTTTATCCCCAGCAGCCGATCCGGGCCGCGCTGCTTTGGACCGAAACGCCTGAATTGATGGAGATTTCCGCCCCCGCGCTGGACGCGGCGCTGGCATCCTATCATCTCGGCGTGAGCGTGCTTGACCCGGCAAGATCGCGTTCATAGGTTGGCCCCATCATCCCGGGCGCGATTCTCATCCGCGCCGCTGTTTCCAACCGAACGAGGTATTCCCATGGCCGTTGGCAAGGTTTCTGACGCCGATTTCGAAGCCGAAGTGCTCAAGGCGACCGGCCCTGTCGTCGTCGATTTCTGGGCCGAATGGTGCGGCCCCTGCCGCATGATCGCGCCCGCGCTCGACGAGATTTCCGGCGCGATGGGCGACAAGGTCAAGATCGTGAAGCTCAACGTCGACGAGAGCCCGAAGACGGCCTCGAAATACGGCGTGATGTCGATCCCGACCCTGATGATCTTCAAGGGCGGCGAGATGGCCTCGCGCCAGGTCGGCGCCGCGCCGAAGGCGAAGCTGCAGCAGTGGATCACCGCTGCGGTCTGATCGGTTTCGATTGATCGTTGTTTGAAACGGCCGGCGCATCGCCGGCCGTTTTGTTTGTGACGAGGGTTGATGTGGCGAGTTACCTGATCCACCCCGTCGCCAGCGCCGATGCCAATTCCGGCTGGCCGTTCCGCCGCGCCAGCGCCGCCATCGCCTCGTGGTCGTAGGGCACATGGCGGAAGGTCACGCGCCAGCTGCCCGTCAGCCAGTTCCAGGATCGCGTAGCGCGCGTCCGGCGTGCCGGCCTCGATGACATGCGGAAACGGATGGGTGTCGCGATAGCCGGGCGAGCCGACGCTGCCGGGATTGACGATCAGGCGCCCGTCGCGAAGCCGGACCGCGCGCGCGACATGGGTGTGGCCGCACAGGATCAGCGGCTGCGTGATTCCTTCCGCCGCCTTCTCGATCGCGTCGAGCGACGCCATGCGAACGGTGCCGTCCGGCGTCGACGGTCTCCAGCCAATAGATTTCGTCACGCGCCGGCGTCGCGTGGCAGAGAAAGACCTGGTCGCGATAGACGCGCGTCGGCGGCACCGTGCGCAGCCAGTCGAGATGGACCTGGTCGAGTTGCGCATGCGCCGGCCGGTCCCATGAGCCCATCTTCTCCGGCGGGCGGTCGATCAGATAGCGGTCATGATTGCCGAGCACGTGCACGGCATCGAGCGCCATCAGCGCATCCATGGTTCGCCGCGCGTCGAGCGGACCGCTCGCCATGTCGCCGAGATTGACGATCTCGGCGATGCCCTGCGCGCGGATGTCGGCAAGCACGGCTTCCAGCGCGAGATAGTTTCCGTGCACATCGGCAATCGCGGCAAAACGCATGATCCAACCTAGCCTGGCGGCGTGCCGTTGGCGGCCAGCACATGGCCGGCGAGATAGAGCGAGCCCGTGATCAGGATCCGCGGCGGCACTTCGTAGGCGAGATGCGACAGCGTCCGCAGCGCGGCCTCGACGCTGGTCGCGTTCTCGACGCGCATGCCGAGTGCGCGCGCGGCATCGGCCAGCCGGTCCGGCGGCATCGCATTGTCGCGGCCGGGGATCGGCACCGCGATGATGTGGCGGGTCAGCCCGGCGAAATTGGCGAGGAAGGCGCGGGCATCCTTGTTGGCCATCATGCCCGCGATCACCACCAGCGGACGCGACACCCGCTCCTCGAGATCGCCGAGCGCGGCGGCGGCGACGCGTCCGCCCTCGGCATTGTGTCCGCCGTCGAGCCAGATCTCGCAGCCCTGCGGCCCCTGATCGACCAGCGCGCCCGAGACCAGCCGCTGCATCCGCGCCGGCCATTCGGCGTTGACGATGCCGGCCTCGAACGCCGGCATGCCGATCTTGAAGGCGTCGATCGCGCGCAGCGTCGCGATCGCAAGCCCGGCATTGTCGAACTGGTGCCGGCCGAACAGTTTTGGCGCCGCCAGATCCATCAGGCCGCGATCGTCCTGATAGACCAGCCGCCCGCGCTCGACGCTGACATGCCATTGCTGGCCGGCCGCATGCAGCGGCGCGCGCATGCGCTTGGCCTGCGCCTCGATCACGGCCATCGCCTCCGCCGCCTGCTCCGCGCAGATCACCGGCACATCGCGCTTGATGATGGCGGCCTTCTCGCCGGCGATCGAGGTCAGCGAGTTGCCCAAGAAATTCCGTGTGATCCATGCTGACCGGCGCGATCACGGTCGCGAGCGGCGCGTCGATCACATTGGTGGCGTCCAGCCGTCCGCCGAGGCCGACTTCCAGCAGCACGACATCGGCCGGATGCTGCGCGAACAGACAGAACGCCGCCGCGGTCTCGATCTCGAAGATCGTGATCGGCTCGCCGGCATTGACCTGCTCGCAATGTTCCAGCGCGGCGCGCAATTCGTCGTCGCCGACCAGCACGCCGCCGAGGCGAAAGCATTCGTTGATCCGCACCAGATAGGGCGAGGTGTAGACGTGGACGCGCAGGCCCGCGGCCTCCAGGATCGCGCGCAGATAGGCGATGGTCGAGCCCTTGCCGTTGGTGCCGGCGACATGGATCACCGGCGGCAGCTTGCGTTCGGGATGATCGAGCCGCGCCAGAAGGGCGTGCATGCGATCGAGGCCGAGATCGATGCTTTTGGGATGCAGCGCCGACAGCCGCGCGATCAATTCGTCGAGCGACGGCTGCGGTCTGGCGGCGGAGCGTTCACGCGTGAGGTGCGGCCGGCACCGCTTCCGGCGCCGAGACGATCTGGGCCGGATCGGTGACCTGCGGCGCAGGCTTTGAGACGGTCTCAAGCGCCGGCGATTTCGTCAGCAACCGGCACAGCCGCGCCAGCGTCGGGCGCATCTCATGGCGATGCACCACCATGTCGACCATGCCGTGGTCGCGCAGATATTCGGCGCGCTGGAAGCCTTCCGGCAGTTTCTCGCGGATGGTCTGCTCGATCACGCGCGCGCCGGCAAAGCCGATCAGCGCGCCGGGCTCGGCGATCTGCACGTCGCCCAGCATCGCATAGGACGCGGTGACGCCGCCGGTGGTCGGGTTGGTCAGCACGACGATGTAGGGCAGTTTTGCTTCGCGCAGCATCTGCACCCCGACCGTCGTGCGCGGCATCTGCATCAGCGACAAAATGCCTTCCTGCATCCGCGCGCCGCCGGAGGCCGCGAACACGATGAAGGGCGATTTCTTCTCGACCGCGAGTTCGAGCCCGCGCACGATCGCTTCGCCCGCGGCCATGCCGAGCGAGCCGCCCATGAAATCGAAATCCTGCACGGCGATGACGACGCCGGCGCCTTCGAGCTTGCCGTAGCCGACCTTGATGGCGTCGTTCAGCCCGGTCTTGGCGCGCGCATCCTTGATGCGGTCGGCATATTTGCGCTCGTCGCGGAATTTCAGCGGATCGGCGGTCACCTCGGGCAGCGCGATGTCGTACCAGGTCTCGTTGTCGAAGATCGATTTCAGCCGCGCCACCGCGCCCATGCGCATGTGGTAGTTCGAGCCGGGGATGACGAACTGGTTGGCCTCGACGTCCTTGTAGAACACGAGCTGTCCGGAATCCGGGCACTTGATCCACAAATTCTCCGGCGTCTCGCGGCGCAGGATGTTGCGGATCTTCGGCCGGACGACATTGGTGAGCCAATTCATGGTTCGCTCCGAAATGCGGTTGCGCGCATCAGTCCTATGTTTTGACGCGTTTTCTTTACGCGAACCAGGACCCACTTCGCTCGAAAACGCTACGTTTGAATATATGGCGGGCCGGACTCGACCCGGCAAGCCGCTGATAACGCCACTTTCCACGCAATTGTGGCTTATTCCGCGGCCTGTTTGGCGCCCCGCACGCCCTGCGCCAGCGCGGCCACCAGATCGGCCACGGCGGTGACGGTTTTGGCGGTCGCGCGCCCCTCGGCGTCGAGGCTGCCGTGCAGGGCATCGACCAGCGCGGTGCCGACCACCGCGCCATTGGCATTCTCGGCGATCGCGCGCGCGGCCTCCGGGGTGCGGATGCCGAAGCCGACGCAGACCGGCAGTTTGGTATGCCGCTTGATGCGGGCCACCGCTTCGCCGACCACGTTCGAATCGGCGCTCGCGCTGCCGGTGATGCCGGTGATCGAGACGTAATAGACAAAGCCCGACGTGTTCGCGAGCACCGCCGGGCAGACGCTTGTCGTCGGTGGTCGGCGTCGCCAGCCGGATGAAATTGAGCCCGGCCTTCATCGCCGGCAGGCACAATTCGTTGTCCTCTTCCGGCGGCAGGTCGACGATGATCAGGCCATCGACGCCGGCGGCCTTGGCATCGACGAGAAACTTGTCGACGCCGTAGATGTAGATCGGATTGTAGTAGCCCATCAGCACCAGCGGCGTGGCGTCGTCGTCCTTGCGGAAGCCGCGCACCATCTCCAGCGTCTTCTTCAAGGTCATGCCGGCCTTGAGCGCGCGCAGGCCCGCCGCCTGGATCGACGGCCCGTCGGCCATCGGATCGGTAAAGGGCATGCCGAGCTCGATGATGTCGGCGCCGGCCTTCGGCAGCGCCTTGATGATGTCGAGCGAGGTCTTCGGATCGGGATCGCCCGCCATCAGGAAGGTGACGAAAGCCGAGCGGCCTTCTTTCGCGAGTTCGGCGAAGCGTGCGTCGATGCGGGTAGTCACTTCTTCTCCGCCCTTCAGGATTTCGGCGACCTGCGGGATGTCCTTGTCGCCGCGGCCGGAGAGATTGACGACCATCAGATGATCCCTCGGCCGCTTCGGCGCGAGCTCCATCACCTTGGCGATGGCATGCGCGGATTCCAGCGCCGGGATGATGCCTTCCTGCCGCGACAGCAACTGGAACGCGGCGAGCGCCTCGTCGTCGGTGGCGCCGAAGATAGGTGACGCGGCCGGTCTCGTGCAGCCAGGAATGCTCCGGCCCGATGCCGGGATAATCGAGCCCGGCCGAGATCGAATGCGCGTCCTGGATCTGGCCGTCATCGTCCATCAGCAGATAGGTGCGGTTGCCGTGCAGCACGCCGGGCCGGCCGCCCGCGATCGAGGCCGCGTGCAGTTGCGTCAGGCCATGGCCGGCCGCTTCGACGCCGAAGATCTCGACCGAGGGATCGTCGAGGAACGGATGAAACAGGCCCATCGCGTTGGAGCCGCCGCCGATGCAGGCGATCAGCGAATCCGGCAGCCGGCCCTCGGCCTCCTGCATCTGCTTGCGGGTCTCGATGCCGATGATCGACTGGAAGTCGCGCACCATCATCGGATAGGGATGCGGGCCCGCCACCGTGCCGATGCAATAGAAGGTGTTGTGCACGTTGGTGACCCAGTCGCGCAGCGCCTCGTTCATCGCGTCCTTCAGCGTGCGCGTGCCCGACTGCACCGGGATCACCTTGGCGCCCAGCATTTCCATGCGGAACACGTTCGGCGCCTGCCGCGCGACGTCGACCGCGCCCATATAGACGATGCATTCGAGCCCGAACCGCGCGCACAGCGTCGCGGTGGCGACGCCATGCTGGCCGGCGCCGGTCTCGGCGATGATGCGCTTCTTGCCCATGCGGCGCGCGACCATGATCTGGCCGAGCACATTGTTGACCTTGTGCGAGCCGGTGTGGTTGAGCTCCTCGCGCTTGAAATAGATCTTTGCGCCGCCGAGATGCTCGGTCAGGCGCTCGGCGAAATACAGCGGCGACGGCCGGCCGACATAGTCCTTGAGATAGCCGTTCATCTCGGCCTGGAACGCCGGATCGGCCTTGGCCGCGGCATAGGCCTTTTCCAGATCGAGGATCAGCGGCATCAGCGTTTCCGCGACAAAGCGTCCGCCGAAAATGCCGAAATGCCCGCGCTCGTCGGGACCGCTGCGGAAGGAGTTGGGCAGGGATTTTGGCTGACCTGGATTCATCGAACCATCAATTCTTCGCATGCGCGCGCGGCGCGGATGAAATCGCGGATCATCTCGGGATCCTTGACGCCGGGCGAACGCTCGACGCCCGAGGACACGTCGACGCCGCCGGCGCGGGTGACGCGGACGGCCTCGGCGACATTGCCGGCATTGAGCCCGCCTGCGACCATGAACGGTAGTTTGAGATCGAGCTTTTCCAGCAGGTGCCAGTCGAACACCGCGCCGAGCCCGCCCGGACGGGTGGCGCCCTTGGGCGCACGGGCATCGAACAGGATGCGGTCGGCGACATCGGCGTAGCCGGCGAGCGGCGCCAGATCGGCCGCGGTTTCGACCGGCAGCACCTTCATGACGCGGCACGCCGAATTTTGCCTTGATGTCGCGCAGCCGCGCGGTGGTCTCCTTGCCGTGCAATTGCAGAATATCCGGCCGCAAGGTCTCGACGATATTGTCGAGCGTCGCATCATCGGCATCGACCGTCAGCGCGACCTTGACGGCGCGGCCCTTGACCTGCTTGCCGAGCTCGCGCGCGGTCTCGAGGCTGATGTGCCGCGGCGACGGCGGGAAGAACACGAACCCGACCATGTCCGCGCCACTCCCGAGCGCGACGTCGAGCGTCTCGCGCGTGGACAGGCCGCAAATCTTGACGAGCAGGGACATGGTCTCTCGGGCACGGTCTCGGGCAAAGCCTTGGGCCGCCACTATGGGTTGGAACGGAGCTAACGGGCCGGGTTCTACAACGTCGCGCCCTGCTTGTCTCGCCCGGCGGCCCCGTAAATACCGCGCTGCGCGGGCGCCGCCAGCTGCTGCGGCCCGCTCCGGGAAACCACCGCGGCGGCCCGCAGATCGGCTATTTCCGCCCGCGCCCGCCGGGCATCGGCCTCGTGCTGGCGCGCCGCCCGGCGCCAGTGGCGCTGCCGGAACCAGGTCGCCGAGCCGCCCGCCGCTACGCCCAGGATCGCCACCGCAATGATCACGACGAACAGCGGCAGCGACACCGCGACCGACGGATTGACCGAATTGAACGGATCGAACGACACCGTCACCAGATGACGGTTGGCGACCGCGAAGACGATGAAGATCAGCCCGAGGGGAATGACGACCAGCGCGGTGAAGAACTTTCGCATGACCATCTCTCGCAGTGCGAACCCTTGAAGCAACGGAGATCGGCGGGCAGGATCCCCGCAACACGGCGCCCGGCCGGAAGTTGCGGAACGCCTTACGCGCCAGCCTCTGGGGAACCGTCGCGGTTCAGCCGTTCCCGCATTTCCTTGCCCGTCTTGAAGAACGGGACGCTCTTCTGATCGACCGGCACATGCGCGCCGGTGCGAGGATTGCGTCCCGCGCGGGCCGGGCGATGCTTGACCGAGAAAGCGCCGAAACCGCGCAGCTCGACGCGGTCGCCGCGCGCCAGCGCAGCTACGATCTCATCGAGAATCGCATTCACAATGTTCTCCACATCCCGCTGGTAGAGGTGCGGGTTGTGCTCGGCGATGCGTTGAACGAGTTCGGATTTGATCATCGAAACTGGGGTCCGGGGTCGTGCGGATATGCATTTCCGTGAAAATGCCTTGAACTGTCAAGACGCTAAATCAATTTTGGGCGATTCGAAATGACGTGACAAATGCCCCGGAAGGGGGTTGTCACGATACCCGCAATGCGGGAGGACCGCGCCAAACCGGCCTCCGCGGTTCAATTTGAGCCGGCTGGGCGCCACAAAGCCAGCATGCCGTCCAGCCCGAGCTGATCGGCCGGCCCCCTGCTCGATCTGCCGCGCGATCGCGCCGAGGCCCAGCGCATCGAAGGTGATGGAGGCCGCCGTACGCAGGAAGGTCATGTCGCCAAACCGTGGATTCAGCTTGAAATCGCGCACCGGCAGCTCGCTCTTGATCTTCTTTTCCGCGACCAGCCAGGCAACCGCGGTTTTCTCGTCGCCGAGCTGATCGATCAGCTTCAACTCGACCGCCTGGCGGCCGGTAAAGACACGACCGTCGGCGACTTTTTCCAGCAGCGCGTCATCCATGCCGCGGCGCTCCTTCACGAGGCCGCGAAACCAGGCGTAGGAATCCTTCACCAGCGCGTCGAGCGCCGCCCGCGCCTCCGGGCTGGTCGGCTCAAAGCCGTTCGGCGCGGCCTTCAGCGGTGAGGATTTTACTTCCTCGACCTTGACGCCGACGGTCTTCATCAAATCGGTGAAGTTCGGAAACTGAAACAGTACGCCGATCGAACCGACCAGCGAACTCTGCTTGGCGACGATGTGATCGGCCGCAATCGCCGTGATGTAACCGCCCGACGCGGCGAGTCCCTCGACCACCACGACCACCGGCTTCTTGGCCTTCAGGCGCACCAGCGCATCATAGAGCTGCTCGGAACCGGCCGTGGTTCCGCCCGGCGAATTGATGTGCACGATGACGGCGGCGTCCGTTGATTTTTCCAACCGCTCCAGCGCCTCGACGCGTTGCTGGTCGCTGCGAATCAGACCCTCGATATTGATGCGCGCAATCGAGCCCGACGAGATCAGCGACGACCGGCCGACCGGCGAGGCGACCATTGCGACGGCGGCGATCGCGGCCAGCGCAACCATTGCGGCCGCCACGCGCCAGAAGGTCAGCTTGCGGCGAATCCTGCGGCGATCGACGATCACGTCCGAATCGAGCGACATCGATATTCTCCTGAAATGGCAAGCCGCGTTTTGCATCCGCAGCGTCACCGGCGCGTTATCCAATTACATCAATTGCGACGCAATATGAAGAAAACAAGGCCCGCGTAACCCTCTCCCCTTGTGGGAGAAGGGAAACAAAAGGCCCCGGTCGCGAAACCGGGGCCTGATTTTTGGCGACAGAAAAGCTACGGCTTACTTGTCGCGGTTCTTAAGCGCGGTGCCGAGAATGTCGCCCAGCGTCGCGCCCGAATCGGAGGAGCCGTACTGCGCGATGGCTTCCTTCTCTTCGGCAACTTCCAGCGCCTTGATCGAGACCTGCACCTTGCGGGCCTTCTTGTCGAACTGGATCACGCGGGCATCGACCTTCTCGCCGACGGCGAAACGTTCGGCGCGCTGATCGTTGCGATCCCGGGCCAGCTCCGACCGCTTGATGAAGGTGGTGAAATCGGTGCCCGAGATCTTCACCTCGATACCGGGTTCCTTCACTTCGAGCACTTCGCAGGTCACGACCGCGCCCTTCTTGACGTCGCCCGGCTCCGCGAAGGGGTCGCCTTCGAGCTGCTTGACGCCGAGCGAGATGCGCTCCTTTTCGACATCGACGTCGAGCACCACGGCCTTGACCATGTCGCCCTTCTTGAAGTTGTCGATCACCTGCTCGCCCGGAAGCTTCCAGTCGAGGTCGGAGAGATGGACCATGCCGTCGACATCGCCCTCGAGACCGAGGAACAGACCGAACTCGGTCTTGTTCTTGACCTCGCCTTCGACCGTGGAGCCGACCGGGAACTTCTCGACGAAGACCTCCCAGGGGTTGCGCATGGTCTGCTTGAGGCCGAGCGAGATGCGGCGCTTGACCGAATCCACCTCGAGCACCTGCACTTCGACTTCCTGCGAGGTCGAGACGATCTTGCCGGGGTGCATGTTCTTCTTGGTCCACGACATTTCCGAGACGTGGATCAGGCCTTCGATGCCCGGCTCCAGTTCGACGAACGCGCCGTAGTCGGTGATGTTGGTGACGCGGCCCGTGAAGCGCGCGTTCAACGGGTACTTGGCCTCGATGCCCTGCCACGGATCGTCCAGCAACTGCTTCATGCCGAGCGAGATGCGGTGGGTCTCGTGGTTGATCTTGATGATCTTGACCTTCACGGTCTGGCCGATCGTGAGCACTTCGGTCGGGTGATTGACCCGCCGCCAGGCGATATCGGTGACGTGCAGCAGGCCGTCGATGCCGCCGAGATCAACGAACGCACCGTAATCGGTGATGTTCTTGACCACGCCGTCGATCACCTGACCCTCTTCGAGGTTCTGCACCAGCTCCTGGCGCTGCTCGGCGCGGGTCTCTTCGAGAACCGTGCGGCGCGACACCACGATGTTGCCGCGGCGGCGGTCCATCTTGAGGATCTGGAACGGCTGCGAGTTGTTCATCAGGGGCGCGACGTCGCGGATCGGACGGATGTCGACCTGCGAGCGCGGCAGGAAGGCGACCGCGCCGTCGAGATCGACGGTGAAGCCACCCTTGACCTGGTTGAAGATGACGCCGTGGACCTTCTCGTTGTTGTTGAAGGCCTTCTCGAGCTTGCCCCAGCTTTCCTCGCGGCGCGCCTTGTCGCGCGACAGCACGGCTTCGCCGAGCGCATTTTCGATCCGGTCGAGGAACACCTCGACTTCGTCGCCGACCTTGAGATCGCTTTCACGGCCGGGGCCTGCGAACTCGCGCAGCGCCACGCGGCCTTCGGTCTTCAGGCCGACGTCGATGACGGCCATGTCCTTTTCAATTGCAACCACCTTGCCCTTGATGACGGAGCTTTCCTGCAAATTGCCGCCGGCGAAGAACTCGTCCAGCATCGCAGCGAAATCGTCGCGGGTAGGATTATAAGAAGCAGCAGTCGAAGCCATTTGTTCTCCAGATGCGGGTATCGCCGGCGATTCGGGTTAAGGGGCGTATCGCGCGTGAAGTGTCAGGGTTCCGCAAACCCTGACGACCGCATTTGCGGGAAATCGCAAAAGCGGGCCGGCAGCATGCCTGCACGTTCGATACGTGGATTTATCCGGAGCCTGAAACGAGCGTATCGACTTCAAGAAGGGCGGAGCGGGCTTTCCTCCAATGACGGCAGGGGCTCAAACCGCCTGCCGGCCCGCTCGGACAGCCCCGATCTCATCGATGGTGGCCCGGATGGCCGGGGATATAGCCCCAAGGGGCATTTTCGGCAAGCCGGAAATGCCCGGTTTAGGGGGCGTTAGGGCTGACGGGGGCTGAACGCGACCGCGACAAATCGACGTTTCAACGGCTTATTGACCGCATTTCCTGAAAGCCCCCGCCGCGGCCCTGGATGGAACCCGGTCTTAAGCAACCCCCGGCACATTGACCTCATTAAAAAAACAGGGGGAATACCATGAAGAGCTTTATCGTACTGACGGCCGTGGCCGTTCTGACCATCGGGAATGCCGTTGCCGCAATCCCCAGCGCCGCCAGCTCCGTGCGCGCCATGTCTGGCTCGCAGCCGATCGTTTTCATGGCCGAGCAGGAACTGCCGTTCGACCGTTACTGGTCGAAGAACTGATCGGACTGAGCCGCGTTTGCCGTAGCGTTTTCGATCGAAGTGGACGCCGGTTCGCGTCAGGAAAACGCGTCAAGAACTATCGTCTGGCGCGGACAGCCTCGACGATCGCGATGGCGGCGCGAACGCCGCCTTCGATATCGAGATTGGAATTATCCAGGATATGCGCGTCGGCGGCCGCCTTCAGGGGGGCGGCTGCGCGATTCCGGTCCCGCTCATCGCGCGCGATGATGTCGGCAAGCACCACGGCCTCATCCGCGTCCTCGCCGCGCGCGCGCGCTTCCAGCGTCCGGCGCCGGGCCCGAACCTGCGGATCAGCAACCACGAAAATCTTCACTTCCGCGTTCGGGCAAATCACCGTGCCGATGTCACGCCCGTCCAGCACGGCGCCGGGCGGACCGGCAGCGAACTGACGCTGAAAACTGACCAGCGCCTCGCGCACGCTGGGAATCGCCGACACCACTGACGCGGCATCGCCGATCCGCTGCGACTTCAGCTCGGGATGGCCGAATTTTTCGGGATCGAGCGCCATCGCCGCCGCCACGGCGCGCGCCTCGTCGGTGAGATCGAAACCCTGATCCAGCAGCATCTTCGCCACCGCGCGATAAATCACGCCGGTATCGAGGTGACGATAGCCGTAGTGGTGGGCGAGCCGCTTGCCGAGCGTGCCCTTGCCGGATGCCGCCGGTCCGTCGATCGCGATAATCATGCCGCCATCTGCGACGGAGCGGCCATGACGGTCAAGTCCACCAAGCGCGGCGGTGCGTCCATATGTTCCTCGCCCGGACCGTTGACCGCCTCTATTGTGATTTCAAATCGGGAAATCATCCTTGATTTGCCTGACGCCGGCTCAAGAACCGTACCGACCGGGGGACACGATGAGCACCATTTCACGACGTCACTTTATCGGCACCGCCGCAGCCGCGTCGGCGATCCCGCTGATCGGAACTTCGGCCCACGCACAGGCCGACTGGCCAACCAAACCGATCAAGATCATCGCCGGCTATCCCGCCGGAGGACAGACTGATTTGTTTGCGCGCACCTATGGCGAATATATCCGGGCCACGACCGGCCAGAACGTTGTGGTGGAAAACAAGGCCGGCGCCTCGGGATCGGTCGCGGCAGTCGAAGCCAAGCGCGCCGCACCCGACGGCTACACGCTGATGTTCACCATCTCGACCACGATGATCATGAACCGCGCCTTGATGAAGGACATCCCCTACGACGCCGACAAGGATTTCGTTCTCGTCTCGATCATGCCGGCGGGCAGCCTGCCGTTCGTGGCCGGCGAGAAGACCGGCGCGAAGACGCTCGCGGAATTTGTCGCCTACGCCAAGACGGCCGAGACGGTCAACATCGGCACCTATGGCGCAGGGTCATACGCGCACATGGCGGTCGCCGAAATGAACAAGCAGTACGGCCTCAAGATGCAAGCGGTCCACTACCGCGGCGAAGCGCCAATGTGGACCGATCTTGCCGGCGGATTTATCGATGGCGCCCACGGCAGCTACTCCGCGGCGTTGTCCGTGCTGCAGAGCGGCCGGGGACGAGCGGTCGCGGTCTCGCGCAAGCGCATGTCGACACTGCCCGACGTTCCTTCCTTTGCGGAGCAGGGCACGACATCGCCGATCTTCAAGCTGACCGGCTTCCAGTGCTGCGCAGTGCCTATGGGCACGCCGCCGGAAGTCATTCAGAAACTGTCAAAACTCCTCGTCGACGGCGGCAAGTCCGAAAAATTGCAGCAGCTGATGAAATCATTCGGCGTCGACGATACCGCGATGACCTTCGAGGCGACGCAGAAACTTTACAAGGAAGAGGCGCCTGTCTGGCTCGAGGCGGTGATGAGCCTGGGACTTGCACCGTCCTGAGTAGCGCCAACGTCCGCCTCAGACGAACTCCGCCCCGAGCGAGCGCATCATCGGGATGAAATCCGGAAAGCTGGTCGCGATGAAGGCGGTGTCGTCGACCTTGACCGGCTTGTCGGCGGCAAGCCCCATCACCAGCGCCGACATCGCGATGCGGTGATCCATATGGGTGGCGACGAGGCCGCCGCCGGGCACGTGTCCCCGGCCTTCGACGATCAGATCGTCGCCTGAAACCTCGACCTTGACGCCGTTGACGCGCAGCATGTCGGCGGTCGCCTCGAGGCGATCGGATTCCTTGACGCGCAATTCCTGCAGGCCGCGCATGATGGTGGTGCCTTCGGCAAACGAGGCCGCCACCGCCAGCACCAGATACTCGTCGATCATCGAGGGCGCGCGCTCCGGCGGCACCTCGACGCCGCGCAGTTTGGAGGCGCGCACGCGCAGCTGCGCCATCGGCTCGCCGGCGTCGCCGCGCATTTCGCTCTCCTCGATATGAGCGCCCATTTCGCGCAAGGTCGTGAACAGGCCGGTGCGCAGCGGATTGGTCATGACGTCTGTGAATACGACGTCGGAGCCTTCGACGATCAGCGCCGCCACGATCGGGAACGCGGCGGATGACGGATCGGCGGGCACCACGACGTCGGCGCCATGCAATTCGGGTTGGCCGGTGAGCGATATCTTGCGGCCGTGGCTGCCCTCGCGCGTCGAGACGATCTGCGCGCCGAAATGCCTCAGCATCAGTTCGGTGTGGTCGCGGCTTGCTTCCTGCTCGATCACGGTGGTGATTCCGGGCGCAGCGAGGCCCGCCAGCAGCACCGCCGACTTGATCTGGGCCGAGGCCACCGGGGTCCGGTACAGGATCGGCACGGGATCGCGGGCGCCGTGGAGCGTCAGCGGCAGGCGGCCGCCGTCTTTGGCCTCGCCGGCCCGGGCACCCATCAATTCCAGGGGATCGAGGATCCGCCGCATCGGGCGCGAGCGCAGCGAGGCGTCGCCGTCGAACACGGCCGAGATCGGGCAGCCGGCCACCGCCCCCATCACCAGCCGGCAGCCGGTGCCGGAATTGCCGAAATCGAGGGGAGCGGCGGGTTGGGCGAAGCCAGCCACCCCGACACCCCGGACCTGCCAGGCGAACGGGCCGGTCCGGTCCACTTTGGCGCCCAGTGCCTGCATGGATTTGGCCGTATTGAGCACGTCTTCGCCCTCAAGCAGGCCGGAAATCGTGGTTTGGCCGACCGAAAGCGCGCCCAGGATCAGGGCCCGGTGCGAAATCGACTTGTCGCCGGGAACACGGACTTTGCCGGTCAGGGCGCCGCTGGAACGGGCTTCCAGCGGGGTTGGGCGGTCTGCAAGCCGGTCTGAATGGGTCAAGATTGTGTCCTCTCGCGCGCGCGGCAGGTATCACATAGGCAACGCCGCGTCACGCCGCCGTCAAATGCGCGCAAAACCGCTATTGACAGCGGCCCGGCAACTAGCCAAGTGAAGCACCGTTTTTCAGAAATTCCCAGGATTCCACACGTGGCCAAATCCGATCTCGGAACCAAACGCATTTGCCCGACGACGGGTAAGAAATTCTACGACCTGAACAAGAGTCCCGTGATCTCGCCCTATACCGGCGAGGTCGTGCCGATTGCGCCGGTCGCACCGCCCCGGGCCGCCCGTGGCGATGCCGCGGCGCGCGCCGCCGCAGCATCTGCGACCGCCGCCGCCGATACGCCGGAACCCGCAGAGGCCGAAGAATTGGTCTCGCTGGAAGAGGCCGACGCCGAGGAGAACACCGGCAAGGTCAAGGCCGTGGTTCCCGAATCGGAAGACGACATCGAGATCGACGAGACCATCGAAGACGATGACGATGATGATTCGACCTTCATCCCCGACGAGGAAGAAGGCGACGAGGACGTCACCGACATCATCGGCGACGTCGGCGGCGACGAAGAGACTTGAGATCAGCCCTGAACTGTGGTTCAGGGTCATGCCCGTGCGTCGCCCAAGGCGCACGGTAAGTTACGGGGCCATAGCTCAGCTGGGAGAGCGCTTGCATGGCATGCAAGAGGTCGGCGGTTCGATCCCGCCTGGCTCCACCAGCCTTCGCAGGCTGCGCCTGCTTCGGCTGGGCAAGCCTCCATCGTAGCGAAGGCTGTCCCGCCATAGCCCGAAGGGCGACGGCGGACCTCGGCAAGCCGGGTCCCTCGCAGACAGAGCGGCTCACCATGAAGTACGTCTACATTCTCGAAAGTGAGGATTCCGAGCATTTCTATGTCGGCGTGACGGACGACCTGCGCACCCGATTGGCGAAGCACAACGCCGGCGAGGTCCCACACACTTCGAAATATGGGCCTTGGCGCTTAAGGACCTACATCGCGTTCGACGACGAGGCAACGTGCCTTCGCATTCGAGAAGTATCTGAAATCAGGCTCCGGCCGGGCATTTGCAAAGAAGCATTTCTGACCGTTCAGGGCGCTGGCAGTAATATCGACCCCCACCCCTACTCCCCCAACACCGCGTTCAGCCTGTCGCGCAGCGCCACGAGTTCGTTCCTCATCGTCAACAGTTCGCCCACCGAACATTGCGAACTCGCCAGGATCGCCTGCGGCACGGCTCGCGCCTGTTCCCGAAGTGCGTGGCCCTTCGGGGTCAACGCAATCAGCACCTGGCGCTCGTCTTCGGTGCTGCGGGTGCGCTTGACGAGTTCGGCGGCCTCCAGCCGCTTCAGCAACGGCGTCAGTGTGCCGGAGTCCAGAAACAGCTTTTCGCCGATATCCCTGACCGGCACGCCGTCGCGTTCCCACAGCACCATCATGACGAGATATTGCGGATAGGTCAGGCCGAGGCTGTCGAGCAGCGGCTTGTAGACGCGGTTGAACGCGTGGGCCGTGGAATACACCGCAAAACAGATCTGATTGCCGAGCAGCAGCGGATCCACCGTCTGTTTGACCGCTGTTTCCTGGCCATATGCACCTCGCCGATTGCGGACATCCGTGGTCATCTGGGGCCGAAGACCTGCCTAATCAATTGCATACAATTAAATCGCAGGCTTCACATTATTTTGTATTGTGCACAATCTAATTGTGTGCAATATATCTGCGATCGAAACCGTAACCAAAGGGAGACCGACATGTCCGTGAATGTGCTCTACAAGACCACCGCCAAGGCGACCGGCGGCCGCGACGGCCACGCCGCCACCCTCGATGGCGCGCTTGACGTCAAACTTGCCACGCCGAAGGAACTCGGTGGCGGCGGCGGCGCCGGCAACAATCCCGAGCAGCTGTTCGCGGCCGGCTATGCCGCCTGCTTCATCGGCGCGATGAAATTCGTCGCTTCCCAGGGCGGCCCGAAGGTGCCTGCGGATGCGTCGGTGACCTCCACGGTCGGCATCGGACCGCGCGCGGCCGGCGGCTTTGGCCTCGACATCGATCTCGCCGTCTCCCTGCCCGGCGTTCCCCGCGCCGAGGCCGAGGCGCTGGTCCAGAAAGCCCACCACGTGTGCCCCTATTCCAACGCCACCCGCGGCAATGTGGATGTGCGCCTGACCGTCGTGTAACGGCTGCGCAAAACGGCCCGCCGGCAAAACCGGCGGGCCGTTTCTGCGCGACGGCTGTGTCTGCATGCACCTCTCGCGCAAGCGGGGATTGCCGCGGCGCGCGAAGACCGCTAGCTCAGGAATTCCATTGGTCTTCCTTGAGTGAAGGTTTTCTCCATGAGTTCAGAAGCCGCACCTGGCGCGATGACCGGCCTGCGCGTGATCGATCTCACGCGCGTGCTCGGCGGCCCCTATTGCACGCAGATCCTCGCCGACCACGGCGCCGACGTGATCAAGGTCGAACCGCCAGCCGGTGACGAAGTGCGCGACTGGGGCCCTCCATTCCACCAGGAGGATGCGGCCTATTTCGTCGGCATCAACCGCAACAAGCGCTCGATCGGGCTCGATCTCGCCTCAGAGGGCGGCCGCGCCGTTCTGATGAAGTTGTTGGAGCGCGCCGACGTCCTGATCGAGAATTTCAAGCCGGGCACGCTCGACAAATGGGGCATCGGCAACGACGTGCTGCGCGCGAAATTCCCGAAACTCGTGCACTGCCGGATTTCCGGCTTTGGCGGCGACGGCCCGCGCGGCGGCAATCCCGGCTATGACGCGATCATCCAGGCCATGACCGGCATGATCGCCGCGACCGGCTCGCCGCAAAGCGGCCCGATGCGGATCGGCGTTCCCCTCGTCGATATCGGCACCGGACTTTATGCCGCGATCGGCATCCTGATGGCGCTGTCGGAGCGGCAGCGATCCGGACTCGGCCAATTCCTCGAGACCACGCTGTATGAAACCGGCCTTGCGATCATGCATCCGCACACCGCGAATTATTTCATGCACGGCAAGCCGCCGAATCTCACCGGCAACGAGCATCCCAACCTCGTGCCGTACGCGATCTTTCCGACCCGCACCGGCAACATCTTCATCGGCGTCGGCAATGACGGCACCTTCCGCAAACTCGCCAGGGAAATCGGCAAGCCGGAACTCGGCACCGATCCGCGCTTTGCCCGCAACAAGGATCGCATCGCCAACCGCGACGCGCTGCGTGAAGAGCTGGCCGCGGTGTTCAGCCAGCACGACGCCGAACCGCTTTGCGATCGCCTGCTGGCGGCAGGACTGCCGGCCGGTCCGGTGCAATCGATCGATCAGGCGCTGACCAACGCCCACACGCTTCACCGCGGCGATGTCATCGAGAAGGACTGGTACAAGGGTGTTGCCTCCCCGATCCGACTGGAGCGGACCAAGCCGAGCCTGCGCCGGACCCCGCCGAAATTCAGCCAGCACACCGCCGAGGTGCTGGGCGAGTTCGGCTATTCCAAAAGCGAGATCGAGGCCCTGGTCGCCAACGGCGCGGTCTGCGGCTCGACGCGGAAACGCTGAGTTTTTTGGTCCAGGCTCCGCGGAGCAGCGTACCGGACGATGCCGGCGCATCGCCGGGCGCACGCTGCACCGCGTCCGGGAGCGCGCCTTCGCCTATTTGACGGCTTCCCCACGGGGCCGCTTCCCCAATACCATGCTTTCGCTTATACGGTCATTTGTACGTCATCCGGCGCTGTTATCGCGCGAAACGAAGATGACGACCCCAACCCGGAGGAATTAAATGGTATTTCGACAATTCGGCGTAGCGGCAACCGTAACTGTTGCGCTAGCGCTCGCAACGCCTGCCTACGCTGTGACCGAAATCCAGTGGTGGCACGCCATGACCGGCGGCAACAACGACATCGTCAACAAGCTTGCCGACGATTTCAACGCCAGCCAGTCCGACTACAAGGTCGTCCCCACCTTCAAGGGCAGCTACCCCGACACCATGAACGCCGGCATCGCCGCGTTCCGCGCCGGCACCGCGCCGCACATCATTCAGGTGTTCGAAGTCGGCACCGCGACGATGATGAGCGCCACCGGCGCCATCAAGCCGGTCTACCAGCTGATGAAGGATGCCAGCGAACCGTTCGATCCCAAGGCCTATCTGCCGGCGATCACCGGTTACTACTCGACGTCCAAGGGCGACATGCTGTCGTTCCCCTTCAACTCCTCCTCGATGGTGATGTGGATCAACAAGGACGAATTGAAGAAGGCCGGCATCGCCGAGATCCCGAAGACCTGGCCGGAAGTGTTCGACGCCGCCAAGAAACTGAAGGCAGCCGGACATGCGACCTGCGGCTTCTCCAACGCCTGGGCGACGCTGGGCGCATATCGAGCAGTTCTCCGCCTGGCACAACGTGCCGATCGGCACCAAGGCCAACGGCCTCGACGGTTTCGACACCGTCCTGACCTTCAACTCGCCGCTGCACGTCAAGCATCTGCAGAACCTGATCGATCTGCAGAAGGACAAGACCTACGACTATTCCGGCCGCGACAATAAGAGCGAAAACCGCTTTGCGTCGGGCGAATGCGCGATCTTCCTGACCTCGTCGGGCTACTACGCCACCGCCAAGAGCACCGCCAAGTTCGACTTCACCTCGGCGCCGATGCCCTATTATCCCGACGTCCCAGGGCGCGCCGCAGAACTCGATCATCGGCGGCGCCTCGCTGTGGGTGATGGGCGGCAAGAAGCCGGAGGAATACAAGGGCGTCGCCAAGTTCTTCACCTTCCTGTCCGACACCGACCGCCAGGCCAAGCTGCACCAGGAATCCGGCTATCTGCCGATCACCAAGGCGGCCTACGAGAAGACCAAGGCATCCGGCTTCTACGAGAAGAACCCGATCGCTGCAGACGCCGCTCAAGGAACTCACCAACAAGGAGCCGACCGAGAATTCGCGCGGCCTGCGCTTTGGCAACATGGTGCAGATGCGCGACGTCTGGGCCGAGCAGATCGAAGCGGCGCTCGCCGGACAGAAGACCGCGCAGCAAGCGCTCGACGACGGCCGTCTGCCAAGGCAATGCGATGTTGCGAACGTTCGAAAAGACGGCAAAGTAAGGTTAAGTTGCATCGATCAAGACTCCCTCTCCGGTTTCGGAGAGGGAGCTCCTGCTCGCATCGGAAGGCTACAGCGTCCTGAATGGAAAAGTCGGTCGTCTTCAACAACAAGCTGCTGCCCTATCTGCTGCTCGTGCCGCAGCTCATCATTACATTCGTATTTTTCTACTGGCCGGCGAGCCAGGCGGTCTGGCAATCCTTCCAGCGCGAGGACGCGTTCGGATTGAATTCCGAATTCGTCGGCCTGGAAAATTATCAAGCGCTGTTCGCCCAGCCCGAATACTACAAGTCGATGCTGACGACGCTGGTGTTCTCCTCGCTGGTCGCGGCATTGTCGCTCTCGATTGCGCTGTTGTTCGCAACCCAGGCCGACAAGAACCTGAAGGCCGCCGGCGCCTACAAGACGCTGATGATCTGGCCCTATGCGGTGGCGCCCGCGGTCGCCGGCGTGCTGTGGATCTTCATGTTCCATCCGTCGCTCGGGACGCTGGCGCGGCCGCTGCGCTGGATGAATTTCGACTGGAATCCGCTGTTGAACGGCAACCACGCCATGATCCTGGTGGTGATGGCCGCGGTGTGGAAGCAGATCTCCTATAACTTCCTGTTCTTTCTGGCGGGACTGCAATCGATCCCCAAAAGCGTGCTGGAAGCCGGCGCGATCGACGGCGCGGGCCCGATGCGGCGGTTCTGGACCATCACCTTCCCGCTGCTGTCGCCGACCACGTTCTTCCTGCTGGTCGTCAACGTCGTCTACGTCTTCTTCGACACGTTCGGCATCATCGACGCCGTGACCGGCGGCGGCCCGGCCGGCGCCACCACCACCATGGTCTACAAGGTGTTTGCCGACGGCCGGCTCGGCGGCGACCTCGGCGGCTCGGCCGCGCAATCGGTGGTGCTGATGGTGATCGTGATCGCGCTGACCGCGGTCCAGTTCCGATATGTCGAGCGCAAGGTGCAGTACTGATGGTCGAGCACCGCCCGCTCAACGACATCATCGCCTACGCGATCCTGACGCTCGGCGTCTTCATCGTCGCCTTTCCGGTCTATCTGGCGCTGATCGCGTCCACCCATGACGCCGCGACCGTGGTCGGCGGCAACATGCCGCTGACGCCGGGCGGCCATACGCTCGAGAATTACTACCGCGCCATATTCGTCGGCGGCTCGCGCACCAGCCGCGAGCCGGTCGGCCACATGCTGATGAATTCGTTCATCTCGGCGATCGGCATTGCGGTCGGCAAGATCTTCATCTCGATCCTGTCGGCCTATGCCGTGGTGTATTTCCGCTTTCCGTTCCGCAAGACCGCGTTCTGGATCATCTTCGTCACGCTGATGCTGCCGGTCGAGGTCCGCATCTATCCGACCTACAAGGTGGTCGCCGACCTGCACATGCTCGACACCTATGCCGGACTGATCATGCCGCTGATCGCGTCGGCCACCGGCACGCTGCTGTTCCGGCAGTTTTTCATGACGATCCCGGAAGAACTGCTGGAGGCGTCGCGCATCGACGGCGCCGGTCCATTCCGATTCTTCTGGGATACGCTGCTGCCGCTGTCGGTCACGACGATCGCCGCCCTGTTCGTGATCCAGTTCATCTATGGCTGGAACCAGTATCTGTGGCCGCTTCTGATCACCACGCAGGATTCGATGCAGACCATCGTCACCGGCATCAAGAAGATGCTGACGACGACCGACGAACTGGCCGAATGGCAGCTCGCAATGGCGACCGCCATTCTCGCGATGCTGCCGCCGGTCGCGGTGGTGGTGTTCATGCAGCGCCTGTTCGTGCGCGGACTGGTCGAGACGGAAAAGTAAGGGGGCGAATAGTGAGCAGCGAATGGCGAATGGATGGGGCGAATAGAGTTCGCCTGCTCTTGTCTTCCCCTATTCGCTACTCGCCATTCGCTATTCGCCGGTGCAACCATGGCTAACGTAACGCTCCGCAACGTCCGCAAGACCTATGCCGGTGGCTTCGAGGCCATCAAGGGCATCAATTTCGACGTCGGCGACGGCCAGTTCTGCGTGCTGGTCGGCCCTTCCGGCTGCGGCAAGTCCACGCTGTTGCGCATGGTCGCGGGGCTCGAGACGATATCCGGCGGCGAAATCGACATCGGCGGCCGCATCGTCAACCAGGTCGAGCCGGCCGAACGCGACATTGCGATGGTGTTCCAGAACTACGCGCTCTACCCGCATATGAGCGTCTACAACAACATGGCCTATGGCCTGCGCAACCGCGGCATGGCCGAACCCGAGATCAAGACCCGCGTCGAGGAAGCCGCGCGCATCCTCGAACTCGGTGCCATGCTCGAGCGCAAGCCGCGGCAATTGTCCGGCGGCCAGCGCCAGCGCGTGGCGATGGGACGCGCGATCGTGCGGCAGCCGAAGGTGTTTCTGTTCGACGAGCCGCTGTCGAACCTCGACGCCAAGCTGCGGATCGCGATGCGCGTCGAAATCCGCAAACTGCAGCGCCGGCTCTCGACCACCTCGATCTACGTCACCCACGACCAGCTCGAGGCGATGACGCTCGCCGACATCCTGGTCGTGATGAACGGCGGCCAGGTCGAGCAGATCGGCAACCCGCTCGACATCTATCAGAAGCCCGCGACCACCTTCGTCGCCTCCTTCATCGGCGCGCCGCCGATGAACCTGATGCCGCTGCGGTCCGATGAACTCAAATCGCAACTGGCCGGCGACAGCCGCGTCAATGAAGCCGGTATTTTGGGAATCCGCCCCGAAGATTTTGTGATCTCGAACGAGACCATCGCCGGCAGCGTGGTGCTTGGCCTCACCGTCGAGGCGATCGAGCGCGTCGGCGCTGAAACCTTCATCTACGGCACCCGGCAGCAGGAGGCGCAGAGCATCGCCGCCAACCCCGGCGAACTGCCCCCCGGCGAGGTGATCGTGCGGATTCCCGGCGCTATCGGCCCAGCCATCGGCGAACGGATCAGGGCCGTCGCGCCGCCCGACAAGCTGCATCTTTTTACCGCCGACGGTCGCCAGCGCGTTGGTTCCTGAACGGGCCAATTCCGAGGGAAAACCGGCCGCCGCGGCGGATTTACGCAGCTTCCTGAGGTGCTTGAACCCACCCCAAATCACCCCCATATTGTTCCTTAACCGGGCGGCAAGTCCGCCGGCCGGTTGCATGGGGCGCCGCAAGGGCCCCTCAAAGTCGCTTCGAGAGGACTTTGTAATGTCTCGTGTTCCTTCGTTATCCAGTCCGTTCCTGCTTGGGTTCGACGAAATCGAGCGTGCGCTCGACCGCGTCGTCAAAGGCGCCGACGGCTATCCTCCCTACAACATCGAGCGCTGCGACCGCAGCAATGGGCAGCCCGAAAGGCTGCGCATCACGCTGGCCGTGGCTGGCTTTACCCGCGACCAACTCGATGTGACCATTGAGGAAAATCAGCTCGTCATCCGGGGCCGCCAGCAGGACGACAAGGCCCGGCAATACATCCATCGCGGCATCGCCGCGCGCCACTTCCAGCGCACCTTCGTGCTGGCGGAGGGGATGCAGGTGCTGGGCGCGGATCTGAAAAACGGGCTGTTGTCGATCGACCTGGCCAGGCCGGAACCTGAAAGGGTCGTTAAGACAATTGCTATCAATGAGCACGAATAATGGAACGAGGAGCGGACTCGACCGCTTAGTCTCATAGAGGAGTCGAGACCATGAGTGATGTGAGTGTGACGTTCGAGCCTGAAAAGGTTTCCGTCGAGGCGCTGGCCCATCTTGGTGAGGGCCATATCGCCTATGTGAAGCAAGTCCGTTCCGAGGACGTGCCGGGACTGTTTCCCCAGGCGCCGAAGATCGCGCCGGGACTGAAACTGTTCGCCCTGCATGCCGCCGACGGCACCCCGATCATGCTGACCGACAGCCGCGAGGCGGCGGTCGCCAATGCGTGGAGCAACGAACTGCAGGCCGTCAGCGTGCACTGACGCGGCGATTGCTGCTCTCACTGATCCGGCACTTGCCGGTATCACTGACGCAGCACTTAATGGCGGCGTAGCTCCGCCACGGGAATTCGCAATACGCGGGCATGTCTCCGACAGAGGCGGCCCGCGTATTTTTTCGCGACCGGCTTGTTTCCGGACCTGTATGACAGACGCATGAGCGATCAGAAACCAAAGCCGGTCACTACCGCCGAAGTATCGCCCGGCACCGCGCTGGGCGCGGCCCTGCTCACGCTCAACAACGATCACGCACAGCAATTGTCCTGGCTCGATGCGCCGCGGTTGCGGCAACTGGTCGAACAATCGTTCCTGGCGCGACGAATAGGAAACCTCGAAGCCTTCCTGCTGGCCTTCGACCAGAGCGCCCGCTACGACAGCCCGAACTTCCTGTGGTTCTGCGCGCGCTTTCCACGTTTTGTATATGTCGACCGCATCGTGGTTGCTTCGTCCGCACGCGGGCGCGGCCATGCGCGCCGGCTCTACGACGATCTGTTCAGGCATGCCGCCGCAGCGGGCCACGAACGCGTCGTCTGCGAAGTCAACACGCAGCCGCCGAATCCGGCGTCGGATGCGTTTCATGCCGCGTTGGGGTTTGTCGAGGTCGGCGCCGCGAGTGTGTATGACGGCAACCGAACGGTCCGGTATCTGTCGCGCGAACTGACACCACGCTGATTCGAAGCGACGGCTTTACGCCGCGCTGGCCGGCGGTAGCGCGAGCACCGAATAGATCGCCTGCGCATCGCGGGAGGCGCGCAGTTTCTTGGCAACGTCCTGGTCGCGCAACAGCCGGGCGATTCGCGCCAGCGCCTTCAGATGGTCGGCGCCGGCGCCTTCCGGGGCCAGCAGCAGGAAGACCAGGTCGACCGGCTGGCCGTCCATCGCCTCGAAATCGATCGGCCGTTCGAGACGGGCAAAGAACCCGAACAGCTTTTCCAGCTTGGGCAGCTTGCCGTGCGGTATGGCGACGCCGTAGCCGACGGCGGTGGTCCCCAGCTTCTCGCGCTGCAACAGCACCTCGAAAATCGAGCGTTCGTTCTGCCCGGTCAGGATTGCCGCACGCGCCGCCAGTTCCTGCAGCGCCTGCTTCTTGCTGATGACTTTCAACGCCGGGAGTATCGCCTCGGGTGCGACCAGATCGGTAATCGTCATGGGGCGTTCCGAGGTGAATTAAACCGTCAAGGGCGAGATAGGTTCTAGAATTTGAGCGTCAAGAATTGGGCGTCAAGAAGATGAGACGAGAGGCGGGCTTAGGCCCGGGTCCCGATTTGTCGGCTTCTACTCCAACGCATGACCGGTGCCAACTCCCGCGGGCCAGTTCCCACCCGCTATCCCAAGAGGCGGCGGACCATAGGGAGGGCCGCAGGGGGCGTCAATGCTGTCCGGCATAGGCATATATGTCAGGGGGTAACCGACGGGGGATCGACCCACCCGACATTGCCGTCGGCGCGACGGTAAATGATGTTCACCCGGCCGCTCGAGCCGTGCTGAAATACAATGCAGGCCGCTCCGGTCAGATCCAGCTCCATGACCGCCTCGCTCACCGACAGCCGTTTCAGCGACGTGGTCGCCTCGGCGATGATCACGGGGCTATAGGTGGTGACCTCGTCGTCGCCTTCGGCCGGCGCCTCGATCACATAGCTCGGCGCATCGAGTGTCGGCGCGTCGATCTCCGCCAGCGCGGCCGACGCCGCATAGGCCTTGCGCGCCGAGCGGTCCTTCAGCCGGCTCTTGTAGCGGCGCAGCCGCTTTTCGATCATGATCAGCGCCTGGTCGGCGCTGGCATAGGCGTCGGCGGCGTTCGAATCGGCCTCCAGCGTGATGCCGGAATCGAGATGCAGTGCGCAGTCGGTGCGGAAGCCGAAGCCGTCCTTGCTCAGCGTGATGTGGCCGGAATAATTACCGTCGAAATATTTCCGCAGGACCTCATCGGTGCGCTCGCTGACGCGCGAACGAAGCGCTTCGCCGACGCTGATGCTTTTCCCGGAGATTCGAAGGGTCATTTGATGCCTCGCTTGATGCCTCGACCACTCTGGCGGGAGATCGACACTATCGCGATTTGACACGAACGCAATCAGGCCGGCGCCGTATCGCGGGACCGGTCGGAGGAAGTGGCGGGTGCGGAGAGTGCGTTACCAAGCATGCTCTGTTTGTCACGGCGGCGTTGCACCGACGAAGGAATTCGCATCGCTTCGCGGTACTTCGCGACGGTGCGGCGGGCAATATCAATGCCCGACTCGCGCAATCGTTCCACGATGGTGTCATCGGAAAGAATCGCGGTCGGGGCTTCGGCGTCGATCAGCTGCTTGATATGGTGGCGGACCGCCTCCGCCGAATGCGCTTCGCCGCCGTCGGCCGACGCGATCGAGGCGGTGAAGAAATACTTTAGTTCAAAGCTGCCGCGATTGGTCGCCATGTATTTGTTGGCGGTAACCCGCGACACCGTCGATTCGTGCATCTGGATCGCGTCCGCCACCGCCTTGAGGTTCAGCGGCCGCAGATGGGCGACACCATGGGTGAAGAAGCCGTCCTGCTGGCGCACGATTTCGGTGGCGACCTTCAGAATGGTGCGGGCGCGCTGATCGAGCGCGCGCACCAGCCAGGTGGCGTTCTGCAGGCAATCGGTGAAATAGGATTTGTCGCCGTCCTTGCGGATCGTCTTCGACAATTCCGTGTAATAGACCTGATTGACCAGAACGCGCGGCAAGGTGTCGCTGTTGAGTTCGACATGCCAGCCGCCGTCCGGACCGGGCCGCACATAGACGTCCGGCACCATGGTCTGGGTGCGCGCCGAGCCGAACTTCAGGCCTGGCTTCGGATCGAGACGGCGGATCTCGCCGATCATGTCGGTGATGTCTTCGTCGTCGACGCCGCACAATTTGCGCAAACTCGCGATGTCGCGCCTGGCCAGGAGATCGAGATGTTCGACCAGCGCCTGCATCGCCGGGTCGTAGCGATTGAGTTCGCGGAGCTGGATCGCGAGGCATTCGCTCAGACTTCGCGCGCAGACGCCGGGCGGATCGAATTTCTGCAGCACGGCGAGAACCGCCTCGACCTCGGCTTGCGACGCGCCGAGCCGCTCGGCGGCCTGGCCCAAATCCTGCGGCACGTACCCGGCGTCGTCGACCAGGTCGATCAGATATTGGCCGATCATGCGCTGCGCCGGTCCGGCGAAGGCGACCGCCAGCTGCTCGGCGAGATGGCTGCCGAGGGTAATTTCCGCGGCGACGAAGGCTTCCAGATTGTAGTCGTCGTCGTTCGACGCGCCGCCGCCCCATTCGGTGTAGGCGGTTGGCGCGGCGTCCTGTGCGACGCGGGCGGCCGCTTCGGCGGGCTCTTCGGAAAATACGTTGTCGAGGCCGGTATCCAGCGTCTGCTCGATCTCGGCGCGGGTGCCGAGATCTCGGTTCAACCAGTCTTCCTGGCCGGGCTCGAATTGCCCCGGCTCGAAACTGTCACCGGCAGACCCCGCGGCCATATCGCCCGGCTCGGCGCCGCCTTCGTCGGCAAAACTGCTGGAATCGCCGGAATTGGAGAATTCGGCGCGTTCCGGGGCCGGTTCCCCCGCGACCGGCGCCTCCGGGCCGTCGCTGGCCCGCTCCAGCAGCGGATTCCGCTCCAGTTCCTCCTCGACAAAGGCCGAGAGGTCGAGATTCGACAGTTGCAGCAGCTTGATCGCCTGCATCAGCTGCGGCGTCATAACCAGCGACTGCGACTGGCGGAATTCTAGTCTCTGCGTCAGCGCCATGGAGGCAAGAACCGATCCACTGAAAGTTGGTCCGATTCTTGCTTATCTTAGTCCAAAGCCGATGTACACGGCTTGACGCCTGCCTAAAAAGGACTAGAGGCGGAATTCCTCGCCAAGGTAAAGACGGCGTACATCCGGATCGTTGACGATCTCGTCCGGACTGCCCTCGGTCAAAATTTCCCCGGCATAGACGATATAGGCGCGGTCGGTCAGCCCGAGCGTTTCGCGCACATTGTGGTCGGTGATGAGAACGCCGATGCCGCGATTGGTGAGGTGGCGAACCAGGTCCTGGATGTCGCCCACCGCGATCGGATCGATGCCGGCGAAGGGTTCGTCGAGCAGCATGTAATTCGGGCGCGTCGCGAGCGCGCGCGCGATCTCGACGCGGCGCCGCTCACCGCCCGACAGCGCGATCGACGGCGATTTGCGCAGGCGCGCGATGTTGAACTCATCGAGCAGCGAATTGAGTTCGGCCTCGCGCTTCTTCTTCGAGGGTTCGACGACCTCGAGCACCGCGCGGATATTCTGCTCGACGGTGAGGCCGCGAAAGATCGAGGCTTCCTGCGGCAGATAGCCGATGCCGAGCCGCGCGCGCTGATACATCGGCAGCTTCGTCACGTCATGGCCGTCGAGCTCGATGGCGCCGCGATCGGCCTTGATCAGCCCGGTGATCATGTAGAACACCGTGGTCTTGCCGGCGCCGTTGGGGCCGAGCAAACCCACCGCCTCGCCGCGCCGGACATAGATGCTGACGCCGCGCACGACCTGGCGGGTGCCGAAACTTTTTTCCACGCTATGCACAGCCAGATAGCCCGGCCGCTTGATCAGGCGGGGGGCGGCCGCGCCATTGGTCTGAGGTGCCTGGACACGCGGGCGCGATCTTTCCTCCCGCGGCGGTTCCACGGGCGGCGCTGGCGGCAATTCGAGCCCGGGCAGCGGCGCGGCGCGCGCCATCGGGGGCGCATCGCGCACCGGGCTCGTCAGCATGTCGCCGAAGGAATCGCCAAGGGCTGTGATGTCGTCGCGCGAACGCGCAAATCCTGCCGGACCGCGTTTCGCGGGGCGTCGACGGAACATGCCCAGTAAATCCACCATCCCGCTTCGCTTCAGCCTTTCACGGTAATCCCGCGACACACCTGCCGGCGAATCGATCCGCCTGCGAAGCATGAATGAATGGATGTTGCCTGCCCAGCGAAACACCCCGCCGCGCCCCGACCCGTAGATACAGGCTCGGACCCCGCGCTTCAACCACAGGGGCCCTAAATAATCATTAAGGCTTTGATTATTCTTACTTTTTACCCGAAAGGGGTAACGGAAGTCCGAGCTTCGGCGGCGCTGCAGGGCCGGCCGGTGCCCCCGGAGGGGCGCCCGGCGCCGCCGCGCAGCCCTTGTCCGACTGGTCGAACAGGCCCTGCACCTGGCCGCTATCCGATTCCACCCGCGACACGCCGGTCGTCATGTCCACCTTCAGGCGGTCGCCGCGCAGCACGTTCTTGCACTGGGTCAGCACCACGCCGCCGGTCATGGTGATGAGGTTGGCCTTGGTGTCGAAGATCGCGGTCTCGCCGGTGACGACCTGGTCCTTTTGCGTGACGACGACGCTGCCCTTGGCTTCCAGGCGGCGGATCGACGAACTGCCGCCGGGTCCCGGGATCGCCGACTGCATCGGCGCGGACGGCGCGGGCGCCGACTTCGCTCCCTTGGTTGGGACAGGTGCAGGCGCCGGCGTCGCCGCGGCGGATTCATAGAACACGACCAGGATTTTCGAGGTCATGGTGGTGTCGCCCTGCACCACCTTCACATTGCCGGTGAAGGTGGCTTCCTTTTTCTTGTCGCGCATCTCGAGCGACGCCGCCTCGATCTTGATCGGCTGGTCGCGGTTCTGCGAAAAACCCTGCATGGCATTGGGCACGCCCGACATCGTGCTTTGCGCGCGGACGCGTCGCTGCCGGCCATGACCGCGAACGCAAACACGGCCGCGCCCATGACGCCCGCGATCGACTGAGCCCGTGTGAACTTCATCATCAAAATCATTTGGGGTTGGCAGACTTGCCGGAGACGGAACGCGTCTTGGCAGGCGGCGGCGCGAGGCGGTGGCGCCGGCGGCTCTTCCGCTGCAGGCAGATTATCCAGGTTCATCACGACATTGCCTTCGAACCGCACCACCTCGCCGCCGTTGAAAATCCTGAGCTTGTCGGCGGTGAGCGTGCCGTTCAGCAGTTTGACGTCGACATGTTCGTCCGACGTCACCGTTCCCTTGTTGATGTCGACATAGGCCTGCGTCATCCGCGCTTCATAGCCGGTGGAGGATTGCAGGAAGATATCCTTGCGCAGGTCGAGCATCTGCTGCTTGCTGTCGAAATAGCCGGTGCGGGCGTCCATCGTGACCGTGCTCTTGTCTTCCATCATCACCTTGGCGCGCAGCGTCTTGAGTTCGACATGGTCGGGGTCGGTCAGATCCTGGATCGCGGCCTTGGCCCACATTTCGTACGGACGCTGGTCGGTCGAAAAGCCGGCGAGATGCGGCGACTCCATCGTGATCTTGGTGCCGGACACCACCAGATTGCCCATGTCGACCGGAATCTTCGGCAACAGCATGCGGAACGGGTTGAAGACCGACACCGCGACGATGCTCGCCATCGCCAGAACCACCGCCGCCGGCACCGCGACCCGCAGCATCCGTACCATCCGGCTGTGGCGCGCGGCTCTGGCAAAGCGCGCCTCCATTCCGGCGACGTAGGCTGGGTTCTGTAACGAATTCACCGCTGCTCCAGAGCGCGAGGATTAGCCCGCTATTGTAGCCGGGATTGCCGCACGATGCAGCCCGGACCTCGCTTTACCAGTGTGACCGAAACGGGGCGTAAACGCCGCCTGACGACTGCTTCAAATAGCCTCCGGTGCTCATGAATGCGCAAAAATATCCTCGGCCTCCCAGCCGCCGAGATCGAGCTTCGCCCGGGTCGGCAGGAAGTCGAAACAGGCCTGCGCCAGTTCGGTGCGGCCCTCGCGCGCCAGCATGGCATCGAGCCGCTCGCGCAGGCCATGCAGATGCAGCACGTCGGAGGCCGCATAGGCGAGCTGCGCCTCGCTGAGGCTCGACGAGCCCCAGTCGCTCGACTGCTGCTGTTTCGACAGGTCGATGTTGAGCACCTCGCGCACCAGATCCTTCAGGCCATGGCGGTCGGTATAGGTGCGCGTCAGCCGCGAGGCGATCTTGGTGCAGTAGACCGGCTGCGGCATCACGCCGAAGGCGTTGTAGAGCGCGGCGAGATCGAAGCGTGCGAAGTGAAAGATCTTGATGATCTTCGGATTGGCCAACAGCGCCTTCAGGTTCGGCGCATCGCTGTGATCCTTCGGGATCTGGATGACGTCGGCGGTGCCGTCGCCGTTCGACATCTGCACCACGCAGAGCCGGTCGCGATGCGGATTGAGCCCCATGGTTTCGGTGTCGATCGCAACCGAGTTCGTGTAGCGGGAAAGATCAGGCAGGTCGCCGCGATGCAGGCGGATGGTCATGGGGGTCGGAACCTCGTCGAATTGGGTGCGGCTAAAGTAACGCTGAAATCGCCAACAAACGAGAGGCGCGGCGCGTCAGAACGGCGTACTTTTATGAGGTCTTTTCCAGAATTGGCCGAGTTGCGTCAATATGCGCCGCGATCCACAACCGAGGGTGCCCCGATGAAAGCCGAACAGCAGCGATTGCCTCGTTTTGCCGTGCTGATCGATGCCGACAACACCTCGCCGCAAATTGCCGGCGGCCTGTTCGAGGAGGTCGCCAAATTCGGCGAGGCCAGCGTGCGCCGCATCTACGGCGACTTTTCCGGCCCGCACCTCAAATCGTGGTCCGATATCCTGCAAAAACACGCCATCGATCCCTATCAGCAATTTGCCTACACCAAGGGCAAGAACGCCTCCGATATCGCGTTGGTCATCGACGCGATGGACCTGCTGCACAGCGGCCGGTTCGACGGCTTTTGCCTGGTGTCGTCGGACAGCGATTTTACCCGGCTTGCCTCACGCATGCGCGAGCAAGGCGCCGACGTCTACGGGTTTGGCGCGCAGAAGACGCCCGAGAGTTTCAGGCAGGCGTGCCGCCGGTTCATCTACACCGAGAACCTGATGCCGGCCGCGACAGCGGCCAGCACCGATACGCCTGCCAAGCCAGGACCCTTGCGGCCCCGGAGCGCCGCGATCCCGATACTGAAAAAGGCCATTTCGCAGATCGAAAGCGAGGATGGATGGGTTCCGCTGCGGCAGGTCGGCTCGCAACTCTCAAATCTGTTTTCCGATTTCGACGTTCGCTCCTACGGCCACAGCAAACTCAGCGACCTCGTGCGCAAGACGGAAGCTTTCGACATCGAGAAGGGCGATGGCGGCCCGCGTATCAGGGCCAGGGTCGCCGCAGCGGTGCCAAAAGCAAGGCGAAGTAGCGCCCGGACCGGCAAAATCTCGAAAACAACCCCATGCAAAGTAGACCGGGCATCTGCGATTCGCGCTCTATTTTTCGTTTGCGGCGGCCCGCCGCCAAAGCAGCGCGGCGGTGATCGCGAGCAGCGCGAGCGCGATGGGATGGAAGACCGGCGGCGTGACGCCGTTCAACGACAGCACGGTCATGTCGAACACCGGCAGCGCCGCCGTCACGGTCAGCAGAATGGCCAGCGGCGTCCATTGCCGCATCAGCAGGAAGATCGCGCCGGCGACGACGATGACGAGATTGCGCGACAGATACACGCGATAGAACAGCGCGCCGGCGGCATCGGTGACCTCGGCTGCCGAACCGGGCCGAGGCCGCTTGCGGGTTGATCAGTCCCGCGCAGCGACAGCACCGCAAATCCGAGCAGCAGCAGCGCCGTCAGGACGATTGCCGCGATATCCAGCGTCCGCTTCATATCGATCCCTCCGCCGGTGAACCAGAAATCGACAGCGCCATGACGACCGCAGCGATTTCCACAATATGTATGTCAACCTACATATTATGAAGGTCGACATACCGATTTGCAACTGATATTTTCGGGCATGGCAAAAGCTCCTGATTCCAAAGGGAAAACCCTCGCCGCCGCGGTAAAACTGTTCCGCCAGCAGGGCTATCATGGCACCGCGCTGCACGACATTCTGGCCGCCGGCGGCTCGCCGCGCGGCTCGCTCTATTTCCATTTCCCTGGGGGCAAGGAGGAGATCGGCGAGACCGCGCTGACGATCGCGGGCGAAGCCGTACGCCAGGGCATCGTGCGGGCGGCCGAGGCTTCCGACAGCACGGAGATGTTCCTCACGCGCGTGGCGCGCGCCATGGCCGCCGATCTCGAAAAATCCGATTACAACGAGGGTTGCCCGATCGCGACCACGGCGCTCGAAACCTCGGCCCAATCCGAGGTGCTCGGCGAAGCGACAAGCAGCGCGTTCCGGAAATGGGAAAACGAAATCAGCAGCGGGCTGGAGCGCTTCGGCATGACCAGCGACGAGGCCGATCAGGTCGCCACCATGGTGCTCAGCCAGCTCGAAGGCGCGCTGTTGCTGGCGCGCACCTACCGCAGCCCCGAGCCGCTCCAGCGCGCCGAGCAGGCGCTGATGCTGCTCGCGCGCGTCGGATGAGAGATGAGTGTGGGCATGGGCAATGGTGCCCAGGAAAGGACTCGAACCTTCACGGCCGTTAAGCCACTGGCACCTGAAGCCAGCGCGTCTACCAATTCCGCCACCTGGGCCCGGGCGGGTTAGTAAGGACCGGTCGCGCGCTTGTCAAATTGGCGAATTGCGACCCAAATATGCTGTACAGCGACGGCGTGTTGGCGTATCGCGAATCCGCTAAATACGCCCACGAACTCTCGAATTTGACCGCAGGAATGGACCCCATGGCATCGAACCAGGAAACGCTCGTCACGGTGTTTGGCGGATCGGGCTTTCTGGGGCGAAACGTGGTCCGGGCGCTGGCCAAGCGCGATTACCGCATCCGGGTGGCGGTGCGGCGGCCGGAACTGGCCGGCCACCTGCAGCCGCTCGGCCGGGTCGGCCAGATCCACGCCGTGCAGGCCAATCTGCGCTATCCGGCCTCGGTCGAGGCCGCGATGCGCGATTCCGAGGTCGCGGTCAATCTGGTCGGCATCCTGACCGAGGGCGGCGCGCAATCCTTTGACGCCGTGCAGGCCAAGGGCGCGGCGACGGTCGCCAGGGCCGCCGCTGCCGTCGGCGCGCGGATGGTGCATGTCTCCGCGATCGGCGCCGACGAAAACTCGCTGTCGGGCTATGGCCGCTCCAAGGCGGCCGGCGAAAAGGCCGTGCTGGCGGCCATCCCCTCCGCGACGATCCTGCGGCCGTCGGTCGTGTTCGGCCCCGAGGATCAATTCACCAACCGCTTTGCCGCGCTGGCCCGGATGTCGCCGGCGCTGCCGCTGATCGGCGGCGGCGTGACCAGGATGCAGCCGGTCTATGTCGGCGATGTCGCGACCGCGGTGGCCGATGCCGTCGACGGCAAGACCAAGCCGGGCGCGACCTACGAACTCGGCGGGCCGGAAGTGCTGACCATGCGCGAGATCATGGAAGTCATTCTCGCCATCACCGAGCGCCAGCGCATGCTGGTTTCGCTGCCGTTCGGCCTGGCGAAGCTGCAGGCGCTGTTCCTGCAATTTGCGCCGGGCGCGCTGAAACTGACGCCGGACCAGGTGGCGCTGCTGCGCACCGACAATGTGGTGTCGGATGCGGCGAAGGCCGCAGGCCTGACGCTGGAAGGGCTCGGCATCACGCCGGATTCGATGGAAGCGATCGCCCCGCAATATCTCTGGCGCTTCCGCGCCGCCGGGCAGTTCCAGAGGAAGAGCGCGTAGTTCGTCATCCCGGCGTGCGCCGCGCATGCGCGCGACCATCGACGGACGATGATAGACGCGTGCGGCATCCTTCGCAAGCCGCGCTATGGGTCCCGCTCGCCGGGACGACGGATAGATACCTTCCCAGCGCCAGCGCGATCAGGCCGAGCGTGCCGACGATGACGCGCCACCACGCAAAGAACGTAAAGCCGTGGCGCGTGACGTAATTCAGGAACGTCTTCACCACGATCATCGCGGTGATGAAGGAGACCACGAATCCGATCGCGATGATGCCGAGGTGATCGGTCGTCATCTCGGCGCGGTTCTTGTAGAAATCATAGGCGAACGCGCCGACCATGGTCGGGATCGCCAGGAAGAACGAAAACTCCGCCGCCGAGCGCTTGTCGGCGCCGAGCAGCATCGCCGCCACGATGCTGGCGCCGGAGCGCGACACGCCGGGGATCATCGCCATGCACTGCGCGATGCCGATCCACAGATACATCAGCAGCGGAAACCGCGTGGCGTCGTCCTCATGCGGTTCGAGATCGAGCTGATCGACCCAGATCAGGATCGCGCCGCCGACGATCAGCGAGAAACACACCACCCACGGATTGAACAGCAGTTCCTTGATGTATTTGCCGGCAATCAGGCCGATGACCACCGCCGGCAGGAACGCCACCAGCACGCCGATGACGAAGCGGCGGTCGTCGGGATTGGAGAACATGCCGAGCGCGACCCGCCACAATTTGGCGAAATAGAGCACGACGATCGCGAGAATGGCGCCGAGCTGAATCAGCACGACGAAGCTGTCCCAGAAAGCGCCCTCGCCGAGACCGAAGAAGCGCTTCACCAGCAGCATATGGCCGGTCGAGGAAACCGGCAGGAATTCCGTGATGCCCTCGACGATGCCGAGAATCACCGCCCGTATTGCATCTGACATCATGGTCCGGGTCCGTTGTGATCGAAATGGAGCCAAAAAAAGCCGGGTTCTTCTCGCCTATTCGCACCCATGCCGCAATCGCAAAAAAACGCCAAAACACAGGTTGCCTCGCCTGCCTGCTTGGCTATAGCGTTTTCAAGCGAAGTGTACCGCCGTAGAAACGGTCACGGCTCTAGTGCCCTTGATTGGCCGCGCAGTTGAGGGTTTCTTAAGGGCCGCGAACTAACCCCAAGGACTTCCAACTCAAGGGCTTCATGTACACGCTGTTCCATCATCCGTTCTGTCCGCATTCGCGCTTCATTCGCCTGGTCCTCGGCGAACACGGCCTCGATTTGCGGCTGGTGGAAGAGCGGGCCTGGGAACGGCGCGAGGCCTTTCTCGCGCTCAATCCCGCGGCCACCACGCCGGTGCTGATCGCCGAAGGCTTCCCCGCCATTCCCGGTGTCGGCATCATCGCCGAATATCTCGACGAGGTGCATGGCGCGGCCGCCGACGAACGGCGGCTGTTGCCGGTCTCGATGGGCGAGCGCATCGAGGTGCGCCGGCTGATGGCCTGGTTCAACGACAAATTCTTCGAGGAAGCCTCCAATCCGCTGGTGACCGAGCGCATCTACAAGCGCTTCATGAGCGAGGAGAATGGCGGCGGCGCGCCGGCGGCCGACGTGATCCGCGCGGCCAAGGTCAATGTGCGCTATCATCTGGCCTATATCGGCTGGCTGGCGCAGACGCGGAATTTCCTCGCCGGCGACCGGCTGACCTATGCGGACCTCGCCGCCGCGGCGCATCTTTCGGCGATCGACTATCTGGGCGACGTGCCATGGAGCGAGGACGACGCGGCAAAGGCGTGGTACGCGCGGGTGAAATCCCGCCCGTCGTTCCGTCCGCTGCTGAGCGAATGGCTGGCGGGCGTGCCGGCGTCGCAGACCTACGTGGATCTCGACTTCTGAACAAGGCCGTCAAACTCAGCGGCGTCGACCTCAAGGCCGCGCTCGCGCACGAAGCCCGCGCGCTCGGCTTCGATTGCATCGGCGTGACCGATCCGCGATGCGATCGCGCAAGCCGGAAAACATTTCCGCGAATTCCTCGAAGCCGGCGCCCATGGCGACATGGACTGGCTGGCCACAAGCCCCGAACGCCGCACCGATCCGCGCGTGCTGTGGCCCGGCGTGCGCTCGGTGATCATGCTCGGCGTCAATTACGGGCCGGATGAAAATCCGCTGGAGATTCTCGCAGAAGCGCACGCGCGGCGCGATCTCGGCCTATGCGCAGGGCGACGACTATCACGATTTGATCAAGAAGCGTCTGAAGGCGCTGGCGCGCTGGCTGGTCGCGGCCTCCGGCGACGAGGTCAAGGTGTTCGTCGATACCGCAGCCGTGATGGAAAAGCCGCTGGCGCAGGCGGCGGGACTGGGCTGGCAGGGCAAGCACACCAACCTCGTCTCGCGCGAGTTCGGCTCATGGCTGTTTCTCGGCGCGATCTTCACCGCCTCCGACCTGCCGCGCGATGAGCCCGACATCGATCATTGCGGCTCCTGCAGCGCCTGCCAGGATATCTGCCCGACCGCGGCATTTCCCGGCGCCCTACAAGCTCGATGCGCGGCGCTGCATTTCCTATCTCACGATCGAGAACAAGGGCCCGATCCCGCACGAATTCCGCAAAGCGATCGGCAACCGCATCTATGGCTGCGACGATTGCCTCGCCGTGTGCCCGTGGAACAAGTTCGCGCAGGAGGGCCGCGAGGCAAAACTCGCCGCACGCGCCGAATTGCGCGCGCCACAACTTGTCCGAACTGGCCCGGCTCGACGACGCCGCGTTTCGCGCGCTGTTTGCGAAATCGCCGGTCAAGCGCATCGGCCGCGACCGCTTCATCCGCAATGTCCTGATTGCGATCGGCAACTCCGGCGATGCCGCGCTGGCGGATGAGGCCGAGCGATTGCTCGACGACGAAAGCGCGCTGGTGCGGGGCGCAGCGGTCTGGGCGCTGTCGCAACTGATGGCGCGGGATCGATTTGACGCGCTGGCGAGGCGAGCCGCCGCCAGCGAGACCGACGCCGCCGTTCGCGCGGAATGGATGGATTGCGCTTCGCGCCCTTGATTTCGTCGCAGGCTTTCCGTCATGTTCCCCGGCCATGACAAATCAACCCTTCTTCGCCAAGCGCGGCGACGCCTTCATCCCCAATCCGGTCTCGAACGGTCCGTGGGACCCGAACTCGATGCATGGCCGCGTCGTGGTCGGCCTGCTGGCCCATGTCATCGAGGAGCGTCACGGCGCCGACGAATTCGTGCCCGCGCGGCTGACGGTCGACATGTTTCGGCTGCCGGACATCCTGACGCCGGTCGAAGTCACCACCAAACTTGTCCGCGACGGCAAGCGGATCAAGGTGGTGGAAGCCGAGTTCTTCTCCGGCGGCACCAGCATGGCGCGCGCCTCCTGCCAGCTATTGCGCCGGACGGAAAATGCGCCCGGCAATGTCTGGTCGCCGCCGAACTGGGACGCGCCGCTGCCCGACACGATCCCGGCGCCGACCGATCCCCGGCTCGGCATGAACGGCAAATGGACCACGCGGCCGATTGTCAGGCCACATGGGCTCGCTCGGCCCGCGGCGGTTGTGGATGAGCGAGGTCCGCGAGCTGGTCGAGGGCACGCCGATGTCGCCCTTCGTCCATGTCGCAACGGGTGCGGATTTCGCCAGCCCCTTTGCCAATGCCGGCGACCAGGGGCTCGGCTACATCAACAGCGACGTCACGCTGTATCTGCATCGCCTGCCGGTGACGCGCTGGATCGGCTTTGACGTGGTCAACCATCACGCCAGCGACGGCATCGCGATCGGCGAATGCTGGCTCTATGACGAGAAAGGCCCGATCGGCACCTCGACGGTTGCAGCACTGGCGCAGCGCAAGCCGATGAAGGACGTGCCGCCGCCGTAGGCGGGCATCACTCTCGCCGTCATTCCGGGGCATGCGCGAGCGATGAGCCCGGAATCCATACGCCCGATCGTGGTTATGGATTCCGGGCTCGCGCTTCGCGCGCCCCGGAATGACGGCTAGGCCAAATGCCGCGCCATCTCCGGCCGCGCCTTCAGCGCGGCGCCCTGCTTGGCGACGATCTTCGCGATGCGCTCCGGCGCAAAGTTCATGTCGACAAAAGCCGGCGCGGTGTTGGCGACCTCGTGGTACTCCGCAATCTTGCCGTCGCGCAGTTGCATGATCGAAACGCCCTCGAACATCGCCCGCGCGCCTTTGGCCTCCGGCAGCGTCGAGCGATAGCTGAACGTATAGCGGGCATAGAGCGTCTGGCCGTCGCTGACCGGCGCATGCATGTCCCAGCGGAAATCGGTGGCCGTGCGATAGAACCAGTCGTCGATCAGTTCGGCGATTTTCGCGCGGCCGGCGAACGCGCCGTAGAACACGTCGTGATAGACGCCGTCCTCCGTGAACAATTCGGCAAACGCCTTGCCGTTGTGCGCTTCGACGGCGTCGCAGAACGCGCGCAGCATCGCGGATGTGTTCATGGCGTTTCTCCCTGCCCATTGTTGTCATGCCCGCGAAGGCGGGCATCCAGTATTCCAGAGCCGTCAGTGATCGTACCGAGAAGCCGCGGCGTACTGGATCGTCCGCTTTCGCGGACGATGACACTATGGTTGTGACGACAGTCTACCCGATCTCCGCGACCGCGGCGATGATCCGCGCGATGTCCTGCGGGCGCGACAGGCGGTGGTCGCCGTCCTGGATCATGGTCAGCACCACATCCTCGGTCGGCAGCCGGTGGGCGAGCGCAAAGGCGTGCTGCCAGGGCACGTCGGGGTCCTGCGCGCCCTGCAGGATGCGCACCGGGCATCCGACGTCGATGGCGCTGCCGAGCAGCAGATGATTGCGGCCCTCCTCGATCAGCGCGCGCGTGATCGGATAGGGCGCGCCGTCGCCATATTGCGACGGCCGCATCCAGACGCCCTTGGTCTGGATCTCCTCGCGGATTTCGGGCGTAAAGCCGTTCCACATCAGCTGCTCGGTGAAATCGGGCGCCGGCGCGATCAGCACCAGCCCTGCCAATGACGCCTCGGTGAGTTGCGCTTCGTGCGACCTCGCGCGCCAGCAGCAGCGCCATCCAGCCGCCCATCGACGAGCCGATCACGACCTGCGGGCCGCGGCAGAACTGCTCGAACACAGCCGTGCTCTCCTCCAGCCAGCGCCCGATGGTGCCGTCGATGAAGGCGCCGCCGGACTCGCCATGGCCGGAATAGTCGAACCGGACGCAGGCGCGGCCGTGCTCGGCCGCCCACGCATCCAGCGCCAGCGCCTTGGTGCCGGTCATGTCGGAGTTGAAACCGCCGAGCCAGATCAGCCCGGGCGAGGCGCCGGTGCGAGCCCGCACCGCGATCCGGCGCCCGGCATTACCCTCTCCGACCTCGATGAAGGCCGGTTCCGGATCGTTTATCGCTGAATTCGTCATGGAATAGCTGCTCTTGCCCGCTGCTTTGTCGACGAGCCGAGGCAATCGGTCAACGCATCGGGCGCTTGGGAGGACGCGTCCTTGCGGATCGGGCCACAGCGCTATATTTGCCCGGCGTGACCAAAATGCCTCGCATTTGACGGTTTTAGCGCGCAGAGCGCGAGTTCGCTTGCTCACTGCCGCGTATTGCTTCAAAATATCAGCCTTCCTTCACAACTTTGGAGAGTTACCCATTCGCCGTCCCAACAGAGCCCCGCCCGCCGCGACCAAAGACGGGCCGCGCACCAATGATGAAATCCGCAACGCGCAGATCCAGCTGATCGATCAGACGGGCCTCAACCACGGCACCGTCGAGACCGTGGTGGCCGTCAAGATGGCCCTCGAAGCGGGCATGGACCTTGTCGAGATTTCGCCGAACAACAATCCTCCCGTTTGCAAGATCATGGACTACGGGAAGTTCAAATATTCAGCGCAGAAGAAAGCCGCTGAAGCCCGCAAGAAACAGAAGGTCGTCGAGATCAAGGAGATCAAGCTGCGGCCGATGATCGACGATCACGACTACGACGTGAAGATGCGTGCGATGCAGCGGTTCTTCGAGGAAGGCGACAAGGTCAAGATCACCTTGCGCTACCGTGGCCGCGAAATGGCGCATCAGGAGATCGGCACCAAGCTGCTGGACAAGGTGAAGGCCGACGTCGCCGATTTCGCCAAGGTCGAGCAGGACGCGCGATTCGAAGGCCGCCAGGTCGTGATGGTGCTGGCGCCGCGCTAGCGCATCCTGATTGAATCAGTCATGCGAACACGCCCTCGGATTCGATCCGGGGGCGTTTTCAATTGCGCTTACGCCGTGACCTCGAGGAGGATCACGCCGTGACCTCGAGGATCACGCCGTGACCTCGACATCCCTGCGTTCGCGCGACGAAATCATCGCGGCGTCGATGCACGCGATGATGTGGCGGCCGTAGTCGCCGGTGACCGGCACATCCGTGTCGTCAGCGATCGCCGCCGCCATTGCCTGCCATTCCCTGACGACGCCGTTGTGCATCCATGCGGGATCATGGGAGTTCGGAACATCCGTCCACTTTCCGCCGCGTCCGATCGAAACCCCGCGCTCGAAGTCGATCCGCAGCGTGCCATGCTCGCAGACAAGGTCGAGATCGAAGGTTCCGCCGCCGTCGCGAAAGCCGATGCTGGCCACTTGCGCGAAGCGGCCGTCATTAAACCGCAACAGCATCATGGCGCTGTCATCGGCCTTTTGATCGTGAAACGACGCGCTCGCCGCGGCCGAAACCGATCCGACCCGGCCGTCCATCAGCCACACCAGCTGGTCCAGCGCGTGGATGCCCGCGGTCATCAGCATGCCGCCGCCGGTTGCGGGATCGAGATGCCAGCCGCGGCGGTTCGCTTCCATCCAGATTTTCCTGAGCGAGCTCGATCCCGTCACGGGCTTGCCGAGTTCGCCGCGATCGAGAATCTCGCGCGCCACGAGGCAGGGCCAGACGAAATGCATGATCTGCCCGACCATCAGCTTGCGCCGGCTGGCCTCGGCTGACGCGATGATGCGGCTGCATTCGGCGACCGAGCAGCGCCATCGGCTTTTCCAGCAGCACGTGCTTGCCGGCCGCAAGCGCTGCCACCGCGAACTCGCAATGCAAATGATGGGGTGCGGTGATCGCGACCGCATCGACCGCGCGGTCGTCGAGCAGCGCGCGCCAGTCGCCATACGGCTTGCCGCCGTGTTCGGCGGCGAAAGCTTCGGCTGGCGCCAGTTCGTCGGCGCACACCGCGACGAGGTGGATGTCCGGCACGGCCGCAATCGCGCGCGCGTGAAAGGCGCCGAAAAATCCGGCGCCCAGAATGCCAACCCTCAGCATTGCGTATTCCCTGATTCAGCCGCGTCGTGCGCGGCTTAACAGGTTAGCCAGCCTGCCCGGCTCTGGCACGACGAAAATCAGCCTCGCGTCGCCTGCCAGGTGCCGCTGCACTGATCGCCGGAAATGATGCCGCGCCATGATCCGGCGCCGCTGGTGCCGGCAAGCCGGCCGCCGCCGTTCGCCTTGGAAGCGCCGACCGACACGTTGACGGCAACCGAGCCGCCAGGGTTGACCGTGCCGGAGACCCGGCCGCCGCCCGCCGACAAGACGCGGTTGCCCGCGACCTGGAAGGGAACCTTGTAGCCTGAACTGCAATTGCCGCGCGTGGTGGCGAAAACCACATTCCAGGTGCCGTCATAGGCGCCGCCGCCTCTCACTCGGGTGGCAGCGTCCGCGGTGGCGGGCACAGTGACCGCGGCAAGGGCTGCGAATACCGGGAGCCAGCGCAGGCTGGGGAAAGTGATGAATTGAGCAATCGATCGGGAAAAATGGGTCATTTTGTTCCATCCGGGGTAGAAAATGAGCGACATCACCAACTTCGTCACCGGACCGGCTTCCGCGGTTCATCGTTGCCAATTCTCTTTTCCTCTGCCATAAGCCCAGCCTTCATCGCCCGGCTGATCAAGGGCTGCCGTGTCGATGTCCATGCGGGTTGTCTCATTTCGGAAATAACCTAGCATTTTCAACGCTCTAACGAGCATTTTAGCCGCCGAACCGCCTTCACGGGCGTTTTCGTGTTGCGGCAACAGGAGAGCCAAATGCCCAAGCTGAAGACCAAGTCAGGCGCTAAAAAGCGCTTCAAGGTGACTGCCACCGGCAAAGTGCTGGCCGCCCAGCGCGGCAAGCGCCACGGCATGATCAAGCGGACGAAGAAGCAGATTCGTCAGCTCCGCGGCACCCGCGTGCTGTTCAAGACCGACGGCGACAACATCAAGAAATATTTCTTGCCGAACGCCTGATCGCGTTCACGCCACTTGCAGCCGAGCCGCGTCCGCGCGGCGACCCAGTCACCTCATCTGATCAAGGAATTACGTCATGTCTCGCGTCAAACGCGGTGTGACCTCTCACGCCAAGCACAAGAAAGTCTACAAGGCCGCCAAGGGCTTTTCCGGCCGCCGCAAGAACACCATTCGCGCCGCCAAGGCCGCGGTCGACAAGGCCGGGCAATATGCCTTCCGCGACCGCAAGCGCAAGAAGCGCACCTTCCGCGCGCTCTGGATCCAGCGCATCAACGCCGCGGTGCGTCCGTTCGGCATGACCTACAGCGTGTTTATCAACGGCCTGTCGAAGTCGGGCATCACGGTCGACCGCAAGGTGCTGTCGGATCTCGCCATCACCGAGCCGGCGGCGTTCCAGGCGATCGCTGAGAAGGCCAAGGCCGCGCTCGCGGCGTAAGCTCGAAAATCGCTCGCTGCGTCCAACTCCGGTGTCATGCTCCGCGAAGGCGGAGCATCCAGTAACCACCGATCTGCATCGTTGACCCCGGGGGTTACTGGATCATCCGCTTTCGCGGATGATGACGGTTTCGTTTGCCGGGCTGCCGCGCGCACTCCCCCTGAGGTGACCGCCGCCATGACCGACCTTGCAACACTCGAACAGACCATTCTCGCCGATGTCGCTGCAGCCGGCGACGAGGCCGCCCTCGAAGCGGTGCGCGTCGCCGCGCTCGGCAAGAAGGGCTCGATCTCCGCGCTGCTGGCGACGCTCGGCAAGATGTCGCCGGACGAGCGCAAGACGCAAGGTGCGGCGATCAACCTCGCCAAGGACAAGGTCACGCAAGCGCTCGCCGCCCGCCGCGATATCCTGAAATCGGCCGCGCTCGACGCCCGCCTCGCCTCCGAGACCATCGACGTCACGCTGCCGCTGCGCGACGCCGTCGCGGAAGCGGGCCGCATTCATCCGCTCAGCCAGGTGTTCGAGGAGGTCAACGTCATCTTCGCCGATATGGGATTTTCCATCGCCGAAGGTCCTGATATCGAGACCGACGACTACAATTTCACCAAGCTGAATTTCCCGGAAGGCCATCCGGCGCGGGAGATGCACGACACGTTCTTCTTCAATCCAAAGGAAGACGGTTCGCGCATGCTGTTGCGCACCCACACCTCGCCGGTGCAGGTGCGCACCATGCTGAGCCAGCAGCCGCCGATCCGCGTGATCTGCCCGGGCCGCACCTATCGCATCGATTCCGACGCCACGCATACGCCGCAGTTCCACCAGGTCGAGGGCCTCGTCATCGACAAGGGCTCGCATCTCGGCCACCTCAAATGGATCCTGCACGAGTTCTGCAAGGCGTTCTTCGAGGTCGACCACATCAACATGCGGTTCCGGCCGTCGTTCTTTCCGTTCACCGAACCCTCGCTCGAGGTCGACATCCAGTGCCGGCGCGACAAGGGCGAGATTCGGTTCGGCGAGGGCGAGGACTGGCTGGAGATTCTCGGCTGCGGCATGGTGCATCCGAACGTGCTGCGCGCCTGCGGCATCGATCCCGACGTCTATCAGGGCTTTGCCTGGGGCATGGGCATCGATCGCATCGCGATGCTGAAATACGGCATGTCCGATCTCCGGCAGCTGTTCGACAGCGACGTGCGCTGGCTCGCCCATTACGGCTTCAAGCCGCTCGACGTCCCGACGCTGGCGGGAGGATTGAGCACGTGAGCTCTCTCGAGACGGGAATCGCGGAGAGAGCCCCCACCCTAGCCCTCCCCCGCAAGCGGGAGAGGGAACAGACTGCGCTTGGGGTAAGCAATTTTCGTCTCAGGGAAACGAATTCTCTTCCCGCACGACTGGTCAAACCCCCTCTCCCGCTTGCGGGGGAGGGTTGGGGTGGGGGTCTCTCCGCATCGGAGGTGTCGATGGTCGATCCAGAAAACCCCACTTGGAACGTCTCGAAGAGACTTCGTGCGAACGCGCGCGAACTTCGAAAGAACTCCACCGACGCCGAACGAATCCTCTGGTCTGAACTCCGCGATCACCGGCTGAACGGCATAGGCTTCCGACGCCAGGTACCGATCAAAAACTACATCGCCGACTTCGCCTGTCATGCCGCAAAAGTTGTAGTGGAGCTCGATGGCGGTCAGCATTTTTCTGATCAAGCCGAGGCGGCAGATGCCGCTCGATCGGCCGTGATTGCGGCGAGAGGCTTCCAGGTGCTTCGTTTCAGCAACCACGACGTCATGACAAATCGCGCTGGAGTACTCGAAACAATTGCCGCCGCCATTGCGGCGCGAGCCCCTACCCTAACCCTCCCCCGCAAGCGGGAGAGGGGACAAGAGAAGCAACCATCATGAAATTCACGCTCTCCTGGCTGAAGGAACATCTCGAGACCGACGAGCCGCTGGACAAGCTCGCCGACAAGCTCACCATGATCGGGCTCGAGGTCGAGCACATCGACGACAAGGCCAAGGCGCTGGCGCCGTTCTCGATCGCGCGGGTGATTTCGGCCGAGCAGCATCCGAACGCGGATCGCCTGCGCGTCTGCATGGTCGATACCGGCGACGGCGGCGCACCGGTGCAGGTGGTCTGCGGCGCGCCGAATGCGCGCGCCGGCCTGATCAGCGTGTTCTCGCCGCCCGGCACCTTCATCCCCGGCAAGAACATCACGCTCGGCGTCGGCACCATCAGAGGCGTCGAGAGCCGCGGCATGCTGTGCTCGGCGGCCGAGCTGGAAATTTCCGAGGACCATGACGGCATCATGGAACTGCCGGCCGATGCGCCTGTTGGCGCGGCCTACGCGCAATGGGCCGGCCTCGGCGATCCCGTGCTCGAGATCAATTTGACGCCGAACCGGCAGGATTGCACCGGCGTGCACGGCATCGCCCGCGATCTCTCCGCCGCCGACATGGGCAAGTTCAGGGATCCCGGCATCAAGCAGATCAAGGGCGAATTCCCCTGCCCGGTGAAGGTGACGGTGGAAGACGCCACGCTGTGCCCGGGCTTCGCGCTGCGGCTGGTGCGCGGCGTCAAGAACGGCCCGTCGCCGGAATGGCTGCAGAAGCGGCTGACCTCGATCGGGCTGCGGCCGATCAACGCGCTGGTCGACATCACCAACTTCATGACCTACGACCGCGCCCGGCCGCTGCATGTGTTCGACGCCAAGAAAGTGAGGGGCAATCTCACCGTGCGCCGCGCGCGCGACGGCGAGACCCTGCTGGCGCTCGACGGCCGCACCTACACGCTCGACAGCGGCGTTTGCGTGATCGCCGACGATCACGGCGTCGAATCGCTGGCCGGCATCATGGGCGGCGAAGCCTCCGGCTGCGACGAGAACACATCCGACGTGCTGATCGAATCGGCGCTGTGGAACGAGATCAACATCGCGCAATCCGGCCGCAAGCTCGGCATCAATTCGGATGCGCGCTATCGCTTCGAGCGCGGCGTCGATCCGGCGTTCATGGTGCCGGGGCTGGAGCTCGCAACCAAGCTCGTGATGGAACTGTGCGGCGGCCCGCCGTCGGAGAACGTCGTCGTCGGCAACCCCTTCGGCGAGGACCGCGTGATCGATTTCCCGCTCTCCGAGGTCAAGCGCCTCGCCGCGATCGAGGTGCCGATGGTCGAGATGCGGCGCATCCTCGGCCATCTCGGTTTCATGATGGCCGGCAGCGGCCCCGTCGTGAAGGTCGCCGTGCCCTCCTGGCGCACGGACGTTCAGGGCAAGGCCGACATCGTCGAGGAGATCGTGCGCATCGTCGGCGTCGACAAGGTGCCGATGACGCCGTTCGAGCGTGGCGATGCGCCGCGCAAGCCGGTGCTCACCGCGATCCAGCTCCGCACCCGCCGCGCCAAGCGCGCGCTCGCCGCCCGCGGCATGGTCGAAGCCGTGACCTGGTCGTTCATTTCAAAACAGGCGGCCGAATTGTTCGGCGGCGGACAGGCCGAGCTCGCGCTCGCCAACCCGATCGCCTCCGATCTCTCCGACATGCGGCCGAGCCTGCTGCCGGGCCTGATCGCCGCCGTGCAGGCAAATGCCAATCGCGGCTCGTCGGACGTTGCGCTGTTCGAGGTCGGCCAGGTGTTTCAGGGGCGACAAGCCCGAGAACCAGATGGCTCGCGGCCGCGGGCGTGCGCCACGGCTTTGCTTCCGCGAAGGGCATCGGACGGCACTGGTCCGGCTCGGCCGCGACCGATGCGCTCGACGCCAAGGCCGATGCGTTTGCGGTGCTCGCCGCCGCCGGCGCGCCGATGCAGGCGCTGCAGATCGTGCCGGGCGGCGCGAACTGGCTGCATCCCGGCCGTTCCGGCACCATCCAGATCGGTCCGCAAAACGTGCTCGGCTATTTCGGCGAGCTGCATCCGCGCACGCTGGAGGCGCTCGGCGCCGACGGCCCGCTGATGGCGTTCGAGGTGATTCTCGACCGCATCCCCGACGCCAAGCAGAAGCCGACCCGCGCCAAGCCGGTGCTCGAACTCTCCGCGTTCCAGCCGGTGTCGCGCGATTTTGCGTTCATCGTCGATCGCGCCGTCAAGGCCGGCGATATCGTGCGCGCGGCGCAGGGCGTCGACAAGAAGCTGATCACGGCTGTCACCGTATTCGACGTCTACGAAGGCAAGGGCATCGACGAGGCCAAGAAATCGGTCGCGATTGCCGTGACCATCCAGCCGCGCGAGAAGACGCTCACCGATCAGGAGATCGATGCGGTGGCGGCGAAGATCGTGGCCGAGGTGACCAAGAAGACCGGCGGCACGTTGCGCGCATGACGCCTACATGAGCCCTGCGAGCCTCCTCCCGGCGGATATCAGCCTCAACGTCGCGATCGCGATCTGCGCGGTCGCGTTCGTCTCGGGAACGGCGCGGGGATTTTCCGGCTTCGGCTCGGCGCTGATCTTCATGCCGCTGGCGAGCAGCATTGCCGGTCCGCGGCTGGTCGCGGCGCTGCTGCTGATCATCGATTTCATCGCCGCCGCGCCGCTGCTTCCGAATGCGTGGAAGCAGGCCGACCGCAAGGCGACCGCGGTCATGGTGGCCGGCGCGCTGGTCGGCGTGCCGATCGGAACCTACTTCCTCACCCGGCTCGAGCCGGTGACCACGCGCTGGATCATTTCCGCCTTCGTGTTTGCGCTGCTGATGCTGCTGATCTCCGGCTGGCGCTACCGCGGCAAGGATCATGCGGCGATTTCCGTCGGCATCGGCGGCCTGTCCGGCTTTTGCAGCGGGCTGGCGCAGACCGGCGGACCGCCGATCGTCGGCTACTGGCTCGGCCGGCCGATCGCGTCGACGATCGCGCGCGCCAACATCCTGCTGTTCTTCGGCGCCTCGGACCTTTTTTCCGTCGTCAGCTATGCGCTGACCGGGCTGATCACGGCGGACGCCATCAAATTCTCGTTCGTGGTCGGTCCCGTCTACGCCATCGGCGTCTGGTTCGGCGCCTCGCTGTTCGGCCGCGCCAGCGAGACGCTGTTCCGCGCGATCTGCTACGCCCTGATCGCGGCCGCCGTCCTCATCGGCCTGCCGGCGCTGGACGGCGTGCTGCGGTAGCGATCATATCAACCCTCGTCATTCCGGGATGCGCCGCTTGGCGCAGGCCCGGAATCCATAACCACGATCGGGAGTATGGATTCCGGGCTCGTGCTTCGCACGCCCCGGAATGACAAAGCTATGAGATCACCAGATCGCAATACGCATAGCCATCGCGCTCGACGCGCTCGCCGGTTGTGACGGCGAGCCGATGCGCGAACATCGGTCCCGCCACCACGCAGGTGTGAAACTCGCCGTTCTCGCCGCAGGGATCGACGCCTTCGGGCAGATCGGCGAGCAATTGCGCATCGAATTTGCGGCCCGCGAATTGCGCCGGCAGCTTTTTCAGATCGACGGTGGCGAGATAGGCTTCCAGTCCGCTTGCCAGCATCGCCTGCGCCAGTTCAGCCGTCGGCCGATCCCACAACGGAAACACCGGCGTGATTCCGCTGCCGGCCGAGTTTCTGTTCGCGGTAGGCGCGGATATCCGCGAGATACAGATCGCCGAAGATCATGTGGGTGACGCCGTCAGCAACAGCCTGTGCGACGGCCTCGCCCATGCGGGCCTCGTAGATCTCGTTCGGGCAGGGATAGGGGATCGGCACGATCCGCTGCGGCAGCCTGGCCGCTTCGCATTGCGCCTGCAGGATCTCCTGCCGCACGCCATGGATCGAGACCCGGCCGAACGTTTCCGTCACCGTCGTCAGCGCGCCCACGACATCGAATTCGCCGGCACGCCGTACCTCGTGCAGCGCAAAGGCGCTGTCCTTGCCGCTCGACCAGGAAATCAGCGCCTTCGGCCGCGACATCAGTTGATCGGGGCCGCCGGCGGCGCGCGTCGCCGCGTCTTCGGTGCCGGCGCCGGCGCCGGCTCGGTGTCTCGCAACGCACCGATCCGCCGCAACGCCGCTTCGGCGGCGCGTTCGCCGCTCTCCCATGCGCCGTCGACCGTGCCCCACAGCGTTTCATGGGTGGCTTCGCCGGCGAGATACATGCAGCCGATCGGCTCGGTCAGGACCTTGCGTGACGCCTGTGTGCCCGGCCCCGCCGAGGACATCGCGCCGAGCGCATAGGGCGCGGCGTTCCAGCGGGTCGCGCTGGATTTCTTCACGGCCGCGGCGACGTCGCTGCCGTACAGTTTGGTCAGCCACTCCACCGCGAAAGCAACCATCGCCTTCTCGCCCTGCGCGGAGAGATCGCGGCCGAACGAGCCCGCGACATCGATCGAACACAGCGACGACGATCCCATGTTGGCGTACAGCAACGCGGTCCGCGTCGAATTGCTCTGCTCGATGATGATGTCGTCGCGCGCGAGGCCGAGCGGATTGCCCGGCATCTGCAGGGCGATGCGGTCGTAACTGCCGAGGCTCAGTTTCGCCGCGGCATCGAGCGTGCGCTTGGGAATATCGGGATCGAATTTGATATTGCCCGCCGCCAGCACGTTGCTCGACACCGTGATGATGGCGGCGCGGGCGGCGATCTTGCCGGAAGGCGTTTCCACCGTGACGTCGCGGCGGTCCCAGGAAATACGGCTCGCCGGCGTCGACAGCGACAACGGCACCTGCTCGCCGAGTTTTGCGATCAGCGTTCCCAATCCCTGCCGGCAGGCGATCGCCATGTTGCGGTCCTGCGCGCGGACCTTGTCGACGACGGAGACATCCTTCAAATCCTTGCCGGCGAAATTGGCGCCGAGCACGAATTCCGCGGTGCCGGCCCAGTCGCCGAGATCTTTCGGCAGCACCGACGCGCAGGAAACATCGAGCCGGCGCGAGGCCTCGTCGATGGCGCGGTTGGCGCGCACCAGGGCGGTGAGAAATTCCTCGGTTTCGCCGGCGCGGGCGTAGCGGCGGCCGATGCGGATTTTCTGGCCCGACGGCGCGGTGGAGATCTCGAGCCCCGCGGATCGCGCGAGCTTGATCATCGGATTGGTCTCGGGATTGTGCATCCAGCGGGCGCCGCGATCGAACGGCACATCGAAGGTTGTGGTATCGGTCTGGCAGCGGCCGCCGATCTGGCTCGCCGCCTCCACCACGATCACCTTGCGGTTCGCCGCCACGATCCGCCGCGCCGCAGCAATGCCCGCGGCGCCGGCGCCGATCACGACAATGTCGGCCTCGCGCGGCAGCGTCGCGGCCCCTGCCGTTGCGCCGAAAGCCGGCGTCATCGCCAGGCCTGCGGACGCCGACAGGAAATCGCGGCGGGTCATTGTCATGTCATGGTTTCCGGGGCCTTGAAAGAAAGAGAACAGCTAGCGAACTGTGCCGTATCTCACGTCGCGCAGCAACACTCATGGTAAATCAATCATGATTGATCCGTTTTGCGCATGAACTAAATTGAAACGGCTTGCGACCATGCTAAGGGAACAAAGAAAGCGGTCAAAGAACCGCGGGGGGATTTCATGGGCGTAATGCTCGATACCATCGGCCAGTTGATTGCGGGCTACCTGCAGAAGGAAGTCCCGGGCTATGAGCCGTTCACGCCCAGCGATCCCGAGCATCTGCGCGGCGTGATCCAGCCGGGCGACGTGCTGCTGGTCGAAGGCAACAACCGGATTTCCGGCATCATCAAATACCTCACGCAATCGACCTGGTCGCACGCGGCGCTGTATGTCGGCCCGATCGACGGCGCCACCGAACCCGACGGCGAACCGCACGTCCTGATCGAAGCCAATATCGGCGAAGGCGTGACCTCGGCGCCGCTGTCGAAATATTATCCGTATCACACCCGCGTCTGCCGCCCGGTCGGCCTGTCCTATGAGGACCGCATCACGGTGTGCCGCTACGCCATCAACCGGATCGGCTTCGGCTACGACACCAAGAACATCGTCGACCTGATGCGCTTTCTGATTCCGCTGCCGGTGCCGCAGCGCTGGCGGCGGCGCATGATCGCGTTCGGTTCCGGCGACCCCACCAAGATCATCTGCTCGGCGCTGATCGCGCAGGCGTTCGACGCCGTGCGTTACCCGATCCTGCCGAAGATCACCCGCGCCGCCTCGCGAAAAGCCCGGCGCGAAATCCTTCACATCCGCGATTCGTCGCTGTACATGCCGCGCGATTTCGACATCTCGCCCTATTTCGAAATCGTCAAACCCACCATCGTGCACGGCTTCGACTACCTGGCCCTGCACTGGGCCGACAAGCAAAAGCCGCTCCAGGAGGTAGCCGGCGAATTCGGTGTGTTTCCAGAAAACGAATCGCCGCCGCTTGCTCCTGAAGAGATTGACGAAGAGACGCCGCTTCCGGTTTCGCTTACGGAAGTGACCGAAGTGGCCGTGAGAACGACGATGGTCGAGCGCGTAACCGTGTCGGAGCATTACCTTGCCGTCGAATATGTCCCGGAGTGCCGCGCGCGTCCGCACGGCAAGGTGACTGAATCGGCCTAGAATCTCTCAGAACCTCCCGGCCAGCGTCAGCGTGGCGAAGGAGAGGAGTTACGCAGCCTTCGCTGTTCCGCACGGCAATCCGGCGCGCGCCAGCCCGCCATACAATTGCTCGTTCGGCATTTCCGATTTCAGGATTTCGCGCACCGCGACCAATCTGTCGATATCGATGCCGGTGGCAAATCCCTTGCTCTCGCACAGGAACACCAGGTCCTCGAACACGACGTTGCCGGTGGCGCCCGGCGCGAACGGGCAGCCGCCGAGGCCGCCCAGCGATCCATCCAGCACGCGCGCGCCGGCGTCGAGCGCGGCCGAGGCGTTCGCAATGCCCATGCCGCGGGTGTCGTGCAAATGAATACAGACCGGCTTCGCGCCCGCGATCTTCACGACCGCGGCCGTCAGCTCGCCAACCTGTTTGGGCCCGGCATAGCCGACGGTATCGGCGACCGCGACCATGTCGACGCCGGCCTCGAACAGTTTTTCCGCAATCCGGATCACTTCCTTCGGGTCAACCGGACCCACGATCGAGCAGCCCAGCGCCATCGAGATCGCGGCGTTCACGACCGGCTTGTGTGCGCTCGCATCGCGCAGTTCACAGAGCCGCTTGACGTTGGCGATGGCGGATTCGCGGCTGCGGTTGGCGTTGGCCTGGCTGTGCTCCTCGGTGGCCGAGACCACGGTGGCCACTTCAGCCACGCCCGATGCCAGCGCCTCGTTGACGCCGCGCTCGTTCAGCGCCAGCGCGATGCCATAGGCGCCCGGCAGCGACGCGATGGTCGCGATGATGTCGCGCACGTCGACGAATTGCGGGAAGGTCTTTGCCGGCAGGAACGAGCCGACCTCGAAATGCCGCACGCCGGCGGCGTATTCGTCGCGGATCCAGCGCTGCTTCGCATCCGTCGACGGAAATTTCTTCACCAGCTGCAGACCGTCGCGCAGGCCCACCTCGCGCAGGATCACCTTGTTGGCGGGATAGATTTCCTGGAGACGGGTCATGACAGCCTCACGCAGCGTTGTCGGTTGAAGAAAGATTTGGTCGATCGAGTTCGGCTCTGACGGCCTCGGTGTCGGCGCCCAGCGCCGGCACTTTCAGCCCCTCGCCGATATTGCCGCCGTTCCATTCCACCGGCAATGCCGGAACCCGGAACGGCGCACCGTCGGCGTTGAAATTGTTGACGAGACCGCCCGGACGCAGCACGTGCGGGTCGGCCAGGAGATCCTCAGGCCGGTTGATCGGCGAGAAGCAGATGTTCAGCGCATCGAGCCTGGCCGACAAATCAGCGACGTTCCAGCGTTTGATCACTTCGGCGACGCGCGGAATGATCCGCGCCCGCGCCAGAATCCGGTCCGTCGTGTTGCGCAGCGTCGGATCGTCGGAAAACTCCTGCAACCCGAACTCGCGGCAGAAACTCTGCCAGTGGCCCTCGGTGACGACGCCGATGAAAATGCGGTCGCCGCCCGCGGTGTCGAAGATATCGTAGATCGGCCAGGCGTGTTCGCGCTCCGGCATCGAGCGCGGCTTGCGGCCGGTCATTTCATATTCGACCATGTGCTGCGCCACGAGAAACAGGCAGTTCTCGAACAGCCCGATGCGGATATCGGCGCCGTCCTTACTGCCGCCACGCTTCTGGTAGAGCGCGGCCAGGATCGCGATCGCGCCGAACATGCCGCCCATGATGTCGTTGGCGGAGGAGCCGACCCGCTGCGGCTTGTCGCGCGTCCCGGTCATGGCGGCCAGGCCCGACATCATCTGCACGACCTCGTCGAGCGCGGGGCGATGTTCATAGGGCCCCGACAGAAAGCCCTTGTGGCCGGCGACGATCAGATGCGGGTGCTTGCGGCGAAGCTCCTCAGGCCCGAGCCCCTGCTTGTCGAGCTGACCGTCGCGGAAATTCTCCAGGAACACGTCGGCGCTGGCGAGCAGCCGCCTCCATGGTGGCGCGGTCTTCGGCCCTGGCGAGATCGAGCACGACGCTGCGTTTGCCGCGGTTGAACAGCGGGAAGAACGAGGTTCCCATGCCGCCAAGGCTGCGGGTCTTGTCGCCGACCGGCGGCTCGACCTTGATCACCTCGGCGCCGAGCTGCGCCAGAATCATGCCGCAGGTCGGACCCATCACCATATGGGTCATCTCGACGACCCTCACGCCGTCAAGCGGCAGTCCCGTCCCGGTCATCGCCTTCTCCCGTGCGCCTCAAAGTTTTCGCGGCCCAGAATAGGCTTTAGGGACCTCGGGGGAAAACACAATCTGCCGAACGATGCACTGCTGCATAACGCAAATGCATGGAGGCTGACGGCCAACGCTGCTAGCTTGGCAAAAATGACCGGATGGCGACAGCGCGCAAAGCGGATAGCCGGTTGGGGGAGGACGCCATGAGCGCAGTCGAAATCGACGCCGGATCGGGCCTGACGGCCACCACAGGTGGTGCGGACGACATATCGCGGCGGCTCGAGAGCCTGCCCACCTCGTCTTACGTGTGGCGGCTGGTGATCCTGCTGTCGCTCGGCGGCTGCTTCGAGATCTACGATCTGTTCCTGACCGGCTATATCGCGCCGGGCCTCAACCGCTCGGGGTTGCTGACCACCACGACGCAGGCCTTTTTCGGCTTTTCGGGCATCGGCGCCTTCGTCGCCGCGACCTTTGCCGGATTGTTCATCGGCACGTTCTTCCTCGGCTTCCTCGCCGACCGGTTCGGGCGGCGATCGATCTTTACCTATGCGCTGCTCGGCTACACGGCGGCCTCGGTGGCGATGGCGTGCCAGACCACGTCCGAAGGCGTGCTGCTGTGGCGGTTCATCGCCGGGATCGGCATCGGCGTCGAGATCATCACCATCGACTCCTACATCACCGAACTGGTGCCGAGCTGGATGCGGGGCCGCGCCTTCGCCGTCAACCAGGCCGTGATGTTCATCGCGGTTCCCGTGGTCGCCGCGCTGTCATGGTGGCTGGTGCCGATCGCGCCCTACGGGATCGACGGCTGGCGCTGGGTGGTGCTTGATCGGCGCCGCCGCCAGCATGGTGATCTGGATCCTGCGGCTCTACGTGCCGGAAAGCCCGCTCTGGCTGGCGCGGCATGGCCGAATCGAAGAGGCGAACAGGATTCTCGCAACGTTCGAAGGCAGAGGCGGCACAGCGCCCGCGCGCCCGGGAAAATCCGCCGGCAAGGCGCCGGCGCGCGCGGCAACACCGGTGGCTTTTGCGGATCTGTTCAGGGCGCCCTGGCTCTCGCTGGTCGTGCTGTTCATGGTGTTCAATTTCTGCCAGGCGTTCGGCTTCTACGGTTTCGCCAATTGGGTGCCGACGCTTCTGGTCGAGAAGGGCATCACGGTGACCAAGAGCCTGCAATATTCCTTCATCGTCGCCTTCGCCTATCCGATTGCGCCGCTTCTGGCGGCGAGCTTTGCCGACCGCTTCGAGCGCAAATGGATCATCACGGGCGCCTGCACGGCGATCATCGCGTTCGGGATGGCGTTTTCGCAACTCACCGCGCCGGCGCTCTTGATCCTGTGCGGGGTGTTGCTGACGGCGGCCAACATGACCATGTCCTACGCCTATCACGCCTATCAGACCGAGGTGTTTCCGACCGCGATCCGTGCGCGGGCCTCGGGACTGGTCTATTCGATGAGCCGCCTCAGCGCGATGTTCTCGGGCTTCATCGTCGCCTACGTGTTGCGCGAGGCCGGCGTCGGCGGCGTGTTCGGCCTGATCACGACGGCCATGATCATCGTCATCATCACCTCGCGACCTGGGGCCCTTTGGTGCGCGGCAAGCCGCTCGACGCCTGACGATCATGAGAACTTGATTCGATCTTAGGTTGCATCGACGCTTCCCACGTTATACCCTGCCCGCTCGTATCCTCAGGCGGCAGGAGCGTATCATGGTGGCCGATCGCAAATGGGTTGAGAAAAACCTTGGCTTCGATCCGATCTCGACGCCGCCGCCGGCCAACACCTTCTCCGTCAATCGCGTGGCGAAGGCCGCCGTCAAACCGTCGACCAAAGCCAGTCCTGAGGATTTCCAGCGCGAGATCATCGATTTCGACTCGGAAGGTCCGACCGGCCAGAGCTTCTTAGCCTTCTCAACCGCGACCGGATTGTCGCGCTTCACCGACATTCCCTGGCCGGCGGGGCTCGCGCCGAAGACCGGGCCGAAACCGAAGGGAACGGGCAAGGGCCCGCTGCCGAAGGCGGACGTGCTGCTCGTCACCTGGACCGTCGATGAAGGACATGCGCTGTCCCGCGTGCTCACGCCGGGCAAGGATTCGCGGAACGACTATGTGCCCTACACGCACAATTTCGCGAAGATCGCCAAGAAAATGCGCAAGGGTTGCCCGGCGCTGCAGGCAAAACGGCTCGGCGCCTTCTGGACCACCACGATCGGCAACAAGTCGGTGGTGGTGTTCAAGTCGGACTCCCACATGTCGCAGGACGGTCCGCAGCTGCCGAACATCGACGTCTGGCGCCAGCTGATCCGCGAAGTGAAGCCGAAGCTCGTGATCACCACCGGCACCGCCGGCGGCATCGGCAAGCAATTCGAGGTCGGCGACGTCGTCGTCAGCCCGATCGTCCGCTTCGACTGCACGGCGAAGTTCAAGAAAGAGCCGTTCGCGCAGGCGCATTTCTCAAGCGTCGCGGCGAAGTCGACCAAGTTCGCCCAGGCGAAAAAGCTGTTCAAGGCCAATTCGGCACAGCTGCCGAAGGTCAATACGCGGCAGCCCAAGATCGTGAAGGTGGCGCCCAGCGATCTGAAATCCTGCGTGCTGACCACCGATTTCTTCGGCTTCGATACCTCCGACAATCATTTCAAGCTGCAGGGACTGGGCGACGTCTCCGAAATGGGCGACGCCATCCTGGGACTGGTCGCCTCGGAGATGGGGGACAGCGCGCCGCGCTATCTTGCCATCCGCAACGTCAGCGATCCCCAGATCAAGGCCGAAGGGACCATCCGGCAACAGGCCCAGATCGCCGCCAGCATCTACAAGGGGTTCGGCCGCTGGAGTTCGGTCTGCAGCGCCATCACCTGCTGGGCCAGCATCGTGGCGGAGCCGTAAGCCGATACTCCCGGCCTTTGGTTTGCGGCCCTTGCCGAAGCCCGATTGCATCTCTACCTCTCGCGAGAGTTTTTCGTGAGAGGTGAGACCATCATGCTGGACGCCGCCGTCAAGGCGCTTTCCCAAATCCTGTCGCCGCCGATGCGCACCATCCTGTGGCGCTCGATCGGGCTGGCGCTGGTGCTGATCACGGTGCTGGCGATCGGATTGCAGCGGCTGTTGAGCTGGTTTGCCGAGTATGGCGAAGGCTGGGCGGAAGCGATGCTGGGCCCGGGCTTCCACACGCCGCTCAACATCCTGGCATGGATCGTCTCGATCGCGGCCGGGCTCGGCGTCGTGCTCGGCGGCATCTTCCTGATGCCCGCGATCACCTCGCTGGTCGCGAGCGTATTCGTCGACGACGTCGCCGAGCATGTCGAGCGCGAACATTATCCGGCGGAGCGGCCGGGAACCGCGCTGCCGCTCGGGGTCGCGATTCCGGAAGGCGTCAAGACCGCGCTCCTGACCATCCTGGTCTATCTGATCGCGCTGCCCTTCGTGTTGTTCGCGGGCGCGGGCTTCCTGATCTTCTTCATCGCCACCGCCTGGCTGCTGGGCCGGGAATATTTCGAGCTTGCGGCGATGCGGTTCCGCTCACCCGCGGAAGCCAAGGCGATGCGCAAGGACAACGCCGCGACCGTGTTCACGGCGGGGCTGATCATCGCCGCCTTCGTGTCGATCCCGATCGTCAATCTGGCGACGCCGCTGTTCGGCATGGCCTTGATGGTCCACATGCACAAGCGATTGAGCGGTCCGCGGCCCGAACTGATCGAGCCGGCGCGGCGCACGGGAATGCCGACGGTGTGACGACTGCCGCGAGGTCAGTCCGACCGGTCCCGCGCCAACGGCACCAGCAGCAATCCGGCAATCGCCACGCAGGCGAGCATCGCCCAGGCCTCGTTGACGGACAAGCGCGAGCGAGGCCTTCTCCACCATCGGCCGCACCACCGCCATGGTGGCATCGTCAGGCGGTCCCGGCGGCCGGTTGAGGAAGTCGGCCACGCTGAGCCCGATCGCCTTCGCCGCCGTGACGTCTCCCGCCAGCAGGCGGGCGCGAAAATCCTCCGCATAGATTCCGACGCGGCCGTACAGGATGGTATCGATCAGCGCGATCCCGATCGCGCCGCCGAGATTGCGCATCAGGTTGAACAGGCCGCTGGCGTCGGCGACCTCCGCTTCCGGCAGCGCGCCCAGCGCGATCCGCGTCGGCGGCAGCAGGCAGAACATGATGGCGATGCCGCGCACGATCTGCGGCCAGAACATCTCGTCGAAATCGGCGGTGCGCGGCTGAAACGCGCTCAAGCCGAGGCCGACCGCGAACAGGGCGAAGCCGCATGCCGTCAGCGAGACGCGCGCCGATCCGGCTTTCCAGCATCGCCGCGAACGGCGCGGTGACGAGTTGCGCGACCCCGGTCACCAGCATGATGGTGCCGATCTCGAAGGCGTCATGGCGGCGCACGAAGGCGAGAAACACCGGCATCAGATAGACCGAGCCGAACAGGCCGACGCCGAGGCAAAAGCTCAAGCGCACAGCCGACCGCGAACGAGCGCCGCTTCAAGGTCGAAAGCTGCACGACCGGATGCGCGGCGCGCAAGGTCCGGCGGACGAAAATGCCGATGACCGACGGCGCTGGCCGAGCAACAGGCCGATGCAAAGCGGCGACAGCCAGCCGCGCTGCGGCGCCTCCTTCAGCCCGATCTCGAGGCTGGCAAGCGCCGCTGCCAACAGCACCAGCGAGAGCCCGTCCAGTTTCTGTCAGCTCGCCGAGATTCGGTGTCCTGGCGCGGCAGCAGCAACGGCGTGACACGGAGGCCGCGATCAGCCCGGGAATGACGTTGATCAGGAACAGCCACGGCCACGACCAGGTTTCCGTGATCCAGCCGCCGACGACGGGTCCGATGGTCGGCGCCAGCACCGCGACCACGCCGCCGACCGTGGTGGCGATGGCGTGCAGCCGCGGCGGAAACAGCAGGAACACCGCGGAGAATACCGCCGGGATCAGCACGCCGCCGGAAAATCCCTGCACCACCCGGAACACCAGCAGCACCGCAAAACTGCCGCTGAAGGCGCAGCCGATCGACGCGAGCGTGAACAGCGCTGACGGCGGCCACGAACAGCCAGCGCAAGCGTCAGGACGCGCGTGAACAGGCCGGTCAGGGGGATCGCGATCACCTCGGCGATCAGATAGGCGGTCTGGATCCAGCTCATCGCGTCGGGGGAGATGCCGAGCGCGTCCTGGATCGTCGGCAGCGACGTCGCGACCACCTGGATGTCGAGGATGGCCATGAACATGCCGAGGCACATCAGCAGGAAGCCGGCCCATGTCGCGACGGCCGGCGTGTCCGGTCTGCGTTCGCGCCGTCGCTCATGGCGCCGCTGCGCGCGAGCTGACCGCCGATGGCGGCGAGCGCGCGCGCCTCGGTGCGAATCCGGATGACGAGCACCGCGGCATTCAGCACCGTGAAGATCAGCGCCAGCAACGGCAGATGCAGCGCGAGCGGCAGCAGCGCGATCTCGCCGGCGACGACGGCATAATTGGGATGCGACAGATACCGATACGGCCCGGATGCGACCAGCGGCTCGCCCGGCAGCACGATGATGCGCGTGGTCCATCGCGGCCCGAGCGTTGCAAGGATCCACAGCGCGCAAGCCCTGCAGCACGACGAACAGCCGCGAGCGCCGGCAGATTGACGTCCTGATCGCGGCCCCAGACCCACAACGCGATCAGCCAGGCGGCGTGCACCGACACCATCAGCGGATAGTGATTGGCGCCGACCTCGATCGCGCCGCGCGCCAGCAGCTTTTCGGTGTTGTATCGCGCGAGAACGAGCTCGCCGAGCCGCTGCAGCGTCACCAGCGCCAGAATGATCGCAGCGAGGCTCACGCCGCGTGCCGCAGCGCGACGCAGCTTGCGGTGAAGCCGGGCCCGAGCGCGGTCAGCAGCGACCGCGGCGGCAGGCCCGTGCGCGCGCGCGCGTTCGAGCACGAACAGCACGGTCGGCGCCGACATGTTGCCGTAGTCGGCGATGACGTCGCGCTCGTGATCGAGCGTGCCCTGATCGAGCGACAGCGCGCGCTCCAGCGCGGCGATCACCTTGGTGCCGCCGGGATGGCAGATGAAGCGATCGATATCGGTCGATCGAAAGCTCCATCCGTGACGAGAATTTCGGTGACCGCCGGCCCCAAGTTGTCCCGGACGAAATCCGGAATCGTGCGCTGGAAGATCACGCCGAAGCCCTCGGGATCGACGCTCCATCCCATGATATCGAGCGTATCGGGCCAGAGCTTTTCGCCGGTCGCCTCGATCCGCGTCGCGCCGCCGTCGCCGGCGCGCAGCACGACCGCCGCGGCGCCGTCGCCGAACAGGCTGGCGGCAACGACATTGGCCTTGGTCAGTTCGTCATGGCGGACGGCGAGCGTGCAGAGCTCGAGCGCGACCAGCAGCACGTTGGTGCCGGGCCGCGCCTGCGCCAGCCGCGACGCGATCGACAGGCCCGACACGCCGCCCGCGCATCCGAGGCCAAACACCGGCACGCGCGACACGTCGGTGCGGAAGCCAAGCTTGCCGGCGACGCGCGCTTCCAGCGTCGGCGTCGCGATGCCGGTCGAACACACCGTGACGACGGTATCGATATCGCCGGCCGACAAGATCGGCACGCGCGAGCGCCTTGCGCGCGACGTCGACGAACAGCGTGCTCGGCGCCTTCGAGAAAGGCCTGCGTTCGCTCCGGCCAGCCGCGCCGCTCGAGATACCATTCCATCGGCTTGACGCCGTAACGATGGCGGATGCCGGTGTTGGCGAACAGGCTCGACAGCGTTTCGAACTGCGGATAGCGCTCGGCCATCACGCCGCGCGCGGCTTCGAGGATTTGCGTTCTGATGAAACTGATGGGGCGGAACCGAGGTCGCCAGCGAAACCAGCGCGGCCGTGTGGTTCATGTCCTGTCCCCTGCCTCTGACTACCCGAGCATAAGAACCGCGCAATGACGCGAATATTTCGCTGCGGCGTGCGACCAGGCCGCTTCGGCAGTCACTATAAGTTGAATGCAGCACGTCAGCGCGCCACCAGCGGGCAGCCGCCTTCCGCGAGCGGGCGGAATGCCTGATCGCCCGGAATGACGCCGAGCATGTTGTAATAGTCCCAGGGCTTGGTGGATTCCGACGGCGTCTTCACCTGGGCAAAATACATGTCGTGAACCAGCCGGCCATCTTCCCGCAGCTGCCCGTTCCTGACATAGAAGTCATTGACCGGCATCGCTCGCGCATCTTTGCCATCACCGCCTTGGCCTCGTCGGTGCCGGCGGCGGCGATCGCGGCGAGGTAGTGGCGGACCGCCGAATAGACGCTGGCCTGCGCCATGGTCGGCATCCGGCCTTGTTTTTCGAAGAAGCGCTTCGACCAGGCGCGGCTTTCGTCGTCGCGATCCCAATAGAACGCGGTGACGAATTTCAGTCCCTGCGCTGCCTTGAGCTCCATGCTGTGAACGTCGGAAATGAAGATCAGCAGCGAGACCATGGTCTGGTTTTTGGTCAGCCCGAACTCGTTGGCCTGCTTGACGGCATTGACCATGTCGCCGCCGCCATTGGCGAAGGCCACCACCTTGGCGCCGGACGCCTGCGCCTGCAGCAGATAGGAGCTGAAATCGGACGTGTTCAGCGGATGGCGCACGCTGCCGAGCACCTTGCCGCCGGCGGCCTTGAACCGCCGCGGTCGCGTCGGCTTCCAGCGAATGGCCGAAGGCATAGTCGACCGTGATGAAGAACCAGGTGTCGCGCCCCTCCGCGACCGTCGATTTGGCGAGGCTCGTGGTGAGCGCGTAGCTGTCGTAGATCCAGGACGCTTCGTTCGCCGTGCAGTTCTTGCCGGTGAAGGCGGTGCTGCCGACCGCGCCCGCGATCGCGATCCGGTTGCGTTCGGCGGCGAGCTGCTCGACCGCGAGCGCCACGGCCGAATTGTCGAAGCCGATCGCCATGTCGACCTTGCCGACTTCGAACCACTGCCGCGCAATGGCGACGCCGATATCGGACTTGTTCTGATGATCGGCGAATACGATCTCGACCGGCTTGCCGAGCACCGCGCCGCCGGCATCCTCGACCGCCATCCGCGCGGCCGTGACCGAGCCGGGGCCGCCGAGATCGGCATAGAGGCCGGACTGATCGTTGAGAACGCCGATCCTGACGACATCGTCGGAGACCTGCGCGCGTGCGCCGGACAGGCGAGGCCAGGCAATGCGCGAGAGCTGAAATGAGCGCAAGCTGCAATCGCACGACGTCCCTCCCGGAAATTTTTGCGCGGTCCTTGATCCGGACCTTGGCAGGCAAGCGTAGGCTCGGGCATTGCGCGCGAGACAAGACGCGCGCGGCGCAAAGACTTGGCGAGGCCGCCCGTCATTCGTCAGTCAGGTGGGCGTGCGCCCAAACCATCGTCTAGACCGTCTTCTCCGGCCAGCGGCAGAGATCGTTGATCAGGCACACCTCGCAGCGCGGCTTGCGCGCGAGACAGGTATAGCGGCCGTGCAGGATCAGCCAGTGATGGGCGTGCAGCATGAATTCGGACGGGATCACCTTCTCCAGCCCGAGCTCGACCTCGAGCGGCGTCTTGCCGGGCGCGAGCCCGGTGCGATTGCCGACGCGGAACACATGGGTATCGACCGCCATGGTGTGCTCGCCGAAGGCCATGTTGAGCACGACATTGGCGGTCTTGCGGCCGGCGCCCGGCAGTGATCTCGATCTCGGCGCGGGTGCGCGGCACCTCGCCGCCGAAATCGGCGATCAGCTTCTCGCGACAGCGCGATGACGTTCTTGGCCTTGTTGCGATAGAGGCCGATGGTCTTGATGTAGTCGCGCACCGTGTCTTCGCCGAGCGCGAGCATCTTTTGCGGCGTGTCGGCGACCGCGAACAGCGCGCGCGTCGCCTTGTTGACGCCGGCATCGGTCGCCTGCGCCGACAGCACCACCGCGACCAGCAGCGTGTAGGGGTTGAGATGCTCGAGCTCGCCCTTCGGCTCCGGATTGGCCTTGCGGAAGCGGCTGAAGGCCTCGTGGACCTCGGCCGGCGTCCAGGGTTTTGGCTTTGGCGATTTCTTCGCCGCCGGCTTCGGCGCGTTTGGCCGGCTTGCGGCGGATTTCTTGACGCCTGGCCTTTGCCGGCTTTTTCGGCAGCGATCGAACGCGGGATTTTTGGCGCGCTTTGCGCGGATGATTTTCGCCATGATCGGGGTATACTGACACGCCATGACCGCAGGCAACGACTTTGATCCGGCACGACGAGCCGAGCCGAAACTGTTTTCGGCGCTGCTGACGCCGCATCGCTCGCTCAACCGCACCGGCTTTCTGGTGCTGATGGCGTTCTCTGAGCGCTGATCAGCTTTGCCGCGGGCATCGTGTTCCTGATGATGGGCGCCTGGCCGGTGTTCGGCTTTTTCGGCCTCGACGTGCTCGTGATCTAGTGGGCGTTCCGGATCAATTTCCGCCGCGCCGCGCGCCGCGAGGAGATTTCGGTGACGCCATCGGAACTGCGCGTGCGCCGGATCAGCCATCGCGGCCATGTGGTGGAATGGGTGCTCAATCCGCTCTGGGTGCGGCTCGACCAGAAGACGCACGCGGAATTCGGCATCGAGCGGCTCTATCTGGTCTCCAGGGCCGCCGGGTCTCGATCGGGAGTTTTTTGGGGCCGGACGAAAAAGCAAGTTTTGCCAAAGCCTTAATGGCTGCGCTGCAGGCCGCCAAGCGCGGCCCGACCTACAATCCGGTCGATGTGAATGCTTATCGGAAATCGGGTGGTTTGGAACGTCGCATGCGCCCTACATCAGAGCCCATGATGACACTCGCCATACATGACCAGCGCCTGGCCAAGCCGGGCCCCCAGAACGCCGCGCTGCGCGACTATGATTCGGTGCGCCGCGCGATCGCCTTCATCTCGCGAGCACTGGCGCACGCAGCCGACCATCGAGGCGATGGCGGATGCCGCCGGCGTCACGCCGGATGAACTGCACCATCTGTTCCGCCGCTGGGCCGGGCTGACGCCAAAGGCCTTCATGCAGGCGCTGACGCTCGATCACGCCAAGGGCCTGCTGCGCGACTCCGCCAGCGTGCTCGACGCCGCGCTCGACTCCGGGCCTCTCCGGTCCGGGCCGGCTGCACGATCTGTTCGTCACCCATGAGGCGATGTCGCCGGGCGAATGGAAGAACGGCGGCGCCGGCCTGACGCTGCGCTACGGCTTCCATCCCTCGCCGTTCGGCACCGCGATCGTGATCGCGACCGACCGCGGGCTTGCGGGTCTTGCCTTCGCCGATCCCGGCGAGGAGCAGGCGCGCTTCGCCGACATGAAGCGGCGCTGGCCGAACGCGACCTATGTCGAGGACCGCGACGGCACCGCGGCCTGGCGCAGCGCATCTTCGACACCAAGATGTGGCGGCCGGACCAGCCGCTGCGCGTGGTCCTGATCGGCACCGATTTCGAGGTGCGGGTGTGGGAGACGCTGCTGAAGATCCCGATGGGCCGCGCGGTCTCCTATTCCGACATCGCCAGCAAGATCAAAAACCCGAAGGCCTCGCGCGCCGTCGGCGCCGCGGTCGGACGCAATCCGGTGTCGTTCGTGGTGCCCTGCCATCGCGCGCTCGGCAAGAGCGGCGCGCTGACCGGCTATCACTGGGGCATCACCCGCAAGCAGGCGATGCTGGGCTGGGAAGCCGGACAGGTCGGGCTGCATTGAATCGTAGCGTGGGTAGAGCGAAGCGAACCCATCACCGCGCGCAATGATGGGTTACGCTGCGCTTGCCCACCCTACGACTTCACGCCGCCAGATCGAGCTTCGATGCCACCGTCGAATCCGCGTTGAGCCGGTAGATCACCGGCGCGCCGGTCGCGAGTTCGCGCTTCAGGATCTGCTCCGGCGTCAGCTTCTCCAGCACCATGATCAGCGCGCGCAGCGAATTGCCGTGGGCGGCGACCAGCGTGCGCTCGCCGCGCAGCACGCAGGGCAGGATCTCCTGCACGTAATAGGGCAGCGTGCGCGCCAGCGTATCCTTCAGGCTTTCGCCGCCGGGCGGCGGCACGTCGTAGGAGCGGCGCCAGATCAGCACCTGGTCCTCGCCCCATTTCTTGCGGGCGTCGTCCTTGTTGAGGCCGGAGAGATCGCCGTAGTCGCGTTCGTTGAGCGCGAGGTCCTGCGTGGTCGGCAGGCCGGTCTGGCCGATCTCGGCCAGCATCAGGTCGAGCGTGTGCTGGGCGCGCGTCAGCACCGAGGTGAAGGCGAGGTCGAACGACAGGCCCTGCGCCTTCAGCTTGCGGCCGGCGTCCTTCGCCTCCGCGATGCCCTGCTCGGTGAGATCAGGATCCTTCCAGCCGGTGAACAGGTTCTTCAGATTCCAGTCGCTCTGGCCGTGACGCACGAGCACGAGAAGGCGGTCGCTCATTACCCAGATTTCCGTTTCGGTTTCGAAATTAGAAGTCGGTCAGCCCGAGCACGTCGGCCATGGAGTAGAAGCCGGGCTTCTTGCCATGCGCCCACAGCGCCGCCTTGACCGCGCCATGCGCGAACATCATGCGATCCTCGGCGTGATGCGTCAGCTCGATGCGCTCCATCGGGCCGGCGAAGATCACGCTGTGATCGCCGGCGACGGTGCCGCCGCGCAACGAGGCAAAGCCGATATCGCCGGGCCGGCGCGCGCCGGTGATGCCGTCGCGGCCGCGCGCCGAATGCTGATGCGAGGTCGATGCCGCGGCCGGCGGCGGCGGCCTCGCCCAGCATCAGCGCCGTGCCCGAGGGCGCATCGATCTTGGCCTTGTGATGCATCTCCAGGATTTCGATGTCGAAATCCTCGTCGAGCGACTGCGCGACGCGCTTGACCAGCGCCGCCAGCAGATTGACGCCGAGGCTCATATTGCCCGACTTCACCACGATGGCGCGCTGGGTGACGCTCTTGATCACGGCGTCGTCCGACGCCGACAGGCCGGTGGTGCCGATGACGTGGACGAGGCCGCGCTCGGCGGCGATCGCGACATTGGCGATGGTCGCGCCCGGCACGGTGAAATCGAGAATGCCGTCGGCATTGGCCGACAGCGTCCAGAGATCGGCCGAGAGTTTGACGCCGTTCTCGGGCAGGCCGGCGAGCACGCCGGCATCCTTGCCCAGCAGCTCCGAGCCCGGCGCTTCCAGCGCGCCGGTCAGCACCGCGCCCGGGGTCTCCGAAATGACGCGCGTCAGCGCGCGGCCCATCCGGCCGCCGGCTCCCGCAACGATCAAACGCATGTCGGCCATGGCTATACCTCTTCCCGCCCTATAGCGGGCGCGGGCTGTTCCGGCAACCGAGCAGGCCCGGCTTTAGCTCAGGGCTGCGGGCCGTCATAGCCCTCGATGATGATGAGATCGGCGTTCGAATGCGGCTGCGGATCGCAACCTGACGGGCGTATTCCGGCGAATTGTAGCAGGCGAGCGCGGTCTCGTAGTCCGGAAACTCGATCACGACGTTGCGCGATCGCGGCGTGCCCTCCTTGACCTCGTGCGGGCCGCCGCGCACCAGGAATTTGGCGCCGAATTTCTTGAAGATCGCGCCGTTCTGCGCGATGTAGTCCTTGTAGCCATCCATGTTGTGAACATCGATGCGTGCGATCCAGTAGCCTTTTGCCATCTCTGTTGTTCCTTTTCGCTGGTCAGCCCAGCGCCTGCGTGATTTCGGCCTGGATGGCTTCCGCCGCCGCCTTGGGGTCGGCGGCTTCGATGATCGGCCGGCCGACCACCAGATAGTCCGCGCCGGCGGCAATCGCGCGCGCCGGGCGTCATGATGCGCTTCTGGTCGCCGCTCGCTGCGCCCGCCGGCCGGATGCCCGGCGTCACCAGATTCATCTGGTGGCCGACGATCTTGCGCAAGCGCGCCGCCTCCTCCGGCGAACAGACGATCCCGTCGACGCCGAGCACCTGCGCCTGCTGGGCGCGCGCCTCGACGAGATCGGAGACGTTGAGGCGATAGCCGGCGGCATGCAGATCGCCGTCGTCATAGGAGGTCAGCACGGTGACGGCGAGGATCTTCAGGTCCGAGCCCGCGCGCGCCTCGACCGCGGCCTTCATGGTCTGCGGATAGGCGTGCACGGTGAGGAAGGTCGCGCCGAGCTTCGCGACGCTCTCGACGCCGCGCGCGACCGTGTTGCCGATGTCGTGCAGCTTGAGATCGAGAAAGACCTTCTTGCCCGCGCCGGCGAGCTTGCGGACCAGCGGCAGTCCGCCGGCATAAGCGAGCTGATAGCCGATCTTGTAGAAGGTCACGCTGTCGCCGAGCCGGCCACCATCGCTTCCGCCGCCGCGACGCTGGGCAGGTCGAGCGCCACGATCAGGCGGTCTTTCGGAGCGATATTGGCTGGCTGCATGTCACCTCACATCATGCGTTGGGAGATTCGATCAACTGCCGCACCAGCGCCTTCAGCGCCTCGATATCGGCGGGATGCTTCAGGCGGTCCATATCGTCATAGGCCTGATCGGCAAACGACAGCGCGAGCTGGTTCGGCACCACGGTGGCGTGGCAGGCCGTCAGGATCAGCCGCAGCGCCGCCAGCGCGCGCGTGCCGCCGAGCCGGTTGCCGGAGGCCGCCGCGATCGCAAAGACGCGCTCGCGAAACACCTGGCCGCGGGTCTCATGCGGATCCTGCACGCGGCTGATCCAGTCGATGGTGTTCTTCACCAGCGCCGGCACCGAGGAATTATATTCCGGCGTCACGATCAGCACGCCGTGATGGGCGCCGATCATGCGCTTGAGATTGACGGCGTTCTTCGGCACGCCGGATTTCGCCTGCAGGTCGCCGTCATAGATCGGCAGCGGAAAATCCGACAGCGAGATGCGCGTGACCTCGGCGCCGGCTTGCGCGAGCTCATGCGCGACCGCCGCGGCCAGCTTCGCATTGAGCGAGCCGGTTCGCAGCGATCCGGGGATGACGAGGATTTTCAGCGCGGACATCTTTTGAAATCGCGATTCGGGCCAAACCCGCCGCGCAACACGCGCCGGGGAACTAGCCCTTGCGATACACCCAGACCCGGGCGGGCGGAAGGTTCATCCAGATCCGCTCGGAGGCTTCTGTGGACACGCCGGGCAGCGATTTCGGGATCGGCGGCGCGACCGAATAGGTGAACTGCACGAAGGGCGCGCCCGGCGCCAGCGCCGCGAAGGCGTCGCGGATCAGTTTCAGGCGCGTCAGCATCGGTTTTGTGACCAGCGGCAGGCCGGAGACGACGGCGGAGGCCGGCGCGTCCAGAACCTTCCAGAGCGAGTCGCGCAGCGTATAGGCATCGCCCTGCACCACCGTGGCCTGCGGATAGCGGTCGCGCAGCAGCGCGCAGAAGCACGGATTGTATTCGACCAGCACGAGACGCTTCTGATCGACGCCATGCTCGATCAGCGCGTTGGTGATCGCGCCGGTGCCGGGGCCGAGCTCGACGACCGGTCCAGTCGGAATCGACGTCGACATATTGCGCCATGGTGCGGGCCAGCAGCTTGCCCGACGGCATCACCGCGCCCATGTGCAGCGGCTTTTCGATCCATGAACGGAGAAAGCGAACCTCGTCGTCGAGACGGAGAGGCTTCTTCAACGCACGCACGGACGACTGCAAAGGCATGTCGCTACCAGGCGGGACCGCGAACGGGCGGCAATGTCAGAAAACAGTCATAAAGACGTATAGGTCGAAGGCGTTACGGTCAAGCAAAACGGTTACTGCGGGGCAGCGCGGTTGCCGAAGAAGTCCTTGACCTTGGTGAAGAAACCCGCCGCTTCCGGCTGGGTTGCGCCGGACGACAGCTTTTCGAACTCGGCCAGCAATTCCTGCTGCTTCTTGGTCAGATTCTGCGGCGTTTCGACCACGACCTGCACATACATGTCGCCGGTCTGGCGCGAGCGCAGCACCGGCATGCCCTTTGATGCAATGCGGAATCGGCGGCCGGACTGCGTGCCGGACGGCACTTTCACCTTGGTCTTGCCCTTGTCGATGGTCGGCACCTCGAATTCGCCGCCGAGCGCCGCCGTCACCATCGAGATCGGCACCCGGCAATGCAGGTCGGCGCCGTCGCGCTGGAAGAACTCGTGCGTGGACAGCGACAGGAAAATGTAGAGATCGCCGGGCGGGCCGCCGCGGACGCCGGCCTCGCCCTCGCCGGCGAGGCGAATGCGCGTGCCGTCCTCGACGCCCTGCGGAATGTTGACCGACAGCGTGCGCTCGCGCGTCACCCGGCCCGAGCCCGAGCAGGACGGACAGGCGTCCTCGATCATCTGGCCGCGGCCCTGGCAGCCCGGACAGGTCCGCTCCAGCGTGAAGAAGCCCTGCGCCTGCCGGACGCGGCCCGCGCCGCCGCAAGTCGAGCAGGTCTTCGGCTTGGTGCCGGCCTTGGCGCCGGTGCCCGAGCAGGATTCGCAGGTGACCGAGACCGGAATTTCGATCTGCGCGGTCTTGCCCTGGAAGGCTTCCTCGAGCGTGATTTCCATGTTGTAGCGCAGGTCGGCGCCGCGCTCGCGGCCGCCGCGCGGCCGCGCTGGCCGGCCATGCCGAACAGGTCTTCGAAAATATCGGAGAAGGACGAGGCGAAGCCGGCGCCGAAGCCGGGGCCGCCGCCGCCCATGCCCTGCTCGAAGGCGGCATGGCCGAAGCGGTCATAGGCGGCGCGCTTGTCGCCGTCCTTGAGGACCTCGTAGGCTTCGTTGATTTCCTTGAACTTCACTTCGCTCGTGGCATCGCCCGGATTCTTGTCCGGATGCCACTTCATCGCGAGCTTGCGGAAGGCCGCCTTGAGCTTGGCATCGTCGGCGGTCCGTTCGACTTCCAGGGTTTCGTAATAGCAGCGCTTGGTGGACATCCGTCAGATCCGTCCGAATTTCGTCTTCATGCCGCAAGAGCGCATTCATCGAAGATGCAGCGTTCGGCTTAACGAAAAATGACCCCCACCCATCGAGACGCAGCGCGCTCTTTGGCGTGGGGGTCATGATCGAAAGCCCGCTTAAGCGGACTTCTTGTTGTTCTTGTCGTCGTCGACCTCGGTGAACTCCGCGTCGACGACGTCATCCTTGGCAGCGTCCTTGGCCGCATCGGCCTCGGCCTGCTGCTTGTACATGGCCTCGCCGAGCTTCATCGAAGCCTGCGCCAGCGTGTTGGTCTTGGCCTTGATCGCCTCGGCATCGTCGCCCTTCAGCGCTTCCTTGAGATCGCTGACGGCGTCCTCGATGGCGCGGCGCTCGGTTTCGTCGACCTTCGAACCGTGCTCGGCCAGCGCCTTCTCGGTGGAATGCACCAGGCGTCGGCATGGTTCTTGGCGTCGACCGCCTCGCGGCGCTTCTTGTCCTCGGCCGCGTTGGCCTCGGCGTCCTTGACCATCTTCTCGATGTCGGCTTCCGACAGACCGCCGGATGCCTGAATCCGGATCTGCTGTTCCTTGCCGGTCGCCTTGTCCTTGGCCGAGACGTTGACGATGCCGTTGGCGTCGATGTCGAAGGTCACCTCGATCTGCGGCATGCCGCGCGGCGCCGGCGGAATGCCCATCAGGTCGAACTGGCCGAGCACCTTGTTGTCGGCCGCCATTTCGCGCTCGCCCTGGAAGACGCGGATGGTGACGGCGTTCTGGTTGTCCTCGGCGGTCGAGAACACCTGGCTCTTCTTGGTCGGGATCGTGGTGTTGCGGTCGATGATGCGGGTGAACACGCCGCCCAGCGTCTCGATGCCGAGCGACAGCGGGGTCACGTCGAGCAGCAGCACGTCCTTGACGTCGCCCTGCAGCACGCCGGCCTGGATCGCCGCACCGATCGCCACGACTTCGTCCGGGTTGACGCCCTTGTGCGGCTCCTTGCCGAACAACTGCTTCACCACTTCCTGGACCTTCGGCATGCGCGTCATGCCGCCGACCAGCACCACTTCGCCGATCTCGCCGGCGGTGAGGCCGGCATCCTTCAGCGCCTTGCGGCACGGCTCGATGGTCTTCTGCACGAGATCGTCGACCAGCGCCTCGAACTTGGCGCGGGTCAGCTTCATCGTCAGATGCTTCGGACCGGTCTGGTCGGCCGTGATGAACGGCAGGTTGATTTCGGTCTGCGTCGTCGACGACAATTCGATCTTGGCCTTTTCAGCGGCCTCCTTCAGGCGCTGCAAGGCGAGCTTGTCGTTGCGCAGGTTGATGCCCTGCTCCTTCTGGAACTCGTCGGCGAGATAGCCGACCAGGCGCATGTCGAAATCTTCACCGCCGAGGAAGGTGTCGCCGTTGGTCGACTTCACCTCGAACACGCCGTCGCCGATTTCGAGAATCGAGACGTCGAAGGTGCCGCCGCCGAGGTCGTACACCGCGATGGTGCCGGTCTTGGTCTTGTCGAGACCGTAGGCCAGCGCAGCCGCGGTCGGCTCGTTGATGATGCGCAGCACTTCGAGGCCGGCGATCTTGCCGGCGTCCTTGGTGGCCTGACGCTGGGCGTCGTTGAAATAGGCGGGAACCGTGATGACGGCCTGCTCGACCTTCTGGCCGAGATGGGCTTCCGCGGTCTCCTTCATCTTCTGCAGGATGAAGGCGGAGATCTGCGAGGGCGAATAGGTCTTGCCGTCGGCTTCGACCCAGGCGTCGCCGTTCGATGCCTTGACGATCTTGTAGGGGACGAGCTTCTTGTCCTTCTCGACCATCGGGTCGTCGTAGCGGCGGCCGATGAGGCGCTTCACCGCGAAGAAGGTGCGCTCGGGATTGGTGACCGCCTGGCGCTTGGCCGGCTGGCCGACGAGGCGCTCGCCATCATCGCTGAAAGCGACGATCGACGGCGTCGTGCGCATGCCCTCGGCGTTCTCGATGACTTTCGCTGTCTTGCCATCCATGACGGCGACGCACGAATTGGTGGTGCCGAGATCGATCCCAATGACCTTTCCCATGGTCCTCATATCCTTCTTTTTGCGGCAGGTTGGCTGGGCCCTGACGGCGCACCTAACCGAACCCCCAACGTTCAAATACTCGCGATATTGCGACGGTGAGCCTCATATAGGAGGGGGGGTCCGGCCTGCAAGGACCGAACGCAACCTTAGGGCCTGAAAATGCTGACGTTTGAAAGATTGTGTCAGATCAAGGCGGCCCGGGTTCAGGTGCCGCAGCCGCGTTAACAAATGGGCAAGGAAGGCCGGCAAGCCGATCGCCGACCGTCAGCGTCACGCCGCTCGATCCGCGCCGGCAACGATCCTCACCAGCGCGGTATTTGGCCGCTGCGCGGGCCCGATCGAAGCGACCTGCCCCTGCCGCCGGAAATGCCCAAAATGTTTGGAGACCGGCGATATCGCGCGAAAAATCCGGTGTTTCGGCGCATGATGAGGGAACGGACGCCGTCCTCGCCCTGTTGCAGGGACATCAAAACCGCTAAAAGCGGGCCGACTGAAACGAGGCCCTTGGACCCTGCAAGCGCTGCACCGGCCGACCATTGAACGGCCTCAATGCAAACCCGGTAGATCCTTCATGATGCCTGCTCGATACCTTGTTGCGGTGGCCCTTTTGATTGCCGCCACCTGCTCCGCATTCGCCGCCGATCCGGTTTTTCCGCCGGGCGCCAGGGTCGGCATGATGCCGCTGGTCGGCCTTGGTCCGCGCCAAATCCTTCGTCGGCTTCGAGACCGAGGATCACGGCGTCAAGGTGCTGGTGACGGACCTGCCCGCCGAGGCCTATGGCGAAGTCGCCAATGCCTTCAAGGCCAATCCCGGCGGCAGCGGCGGCGTCAAGCCGGAGAGCATCGAGACCGCCGCAGGGCTTGCCTACTACACCGTCGAGAACGCCAAGGATGGCGCGACCAATGTCCGGCGCTATTCGATGATCCTGCCGGGCCCGACCTTCTCCGGCTACGTCGCCGTGCAGGTGCCGGAGAATGCCTGCAAGATCTACACCGACGACGCCATCCGCCAGATGTTCGCCATCGCCGTGATCCGCAATCAGGTTCCGGTCGACGAGCAGCTCGGGCTGCTGCCGTTCAAGATCGGCGAGCTCAGCGATTTCAAGAATGTCCGCACGCTGGCGCCGGGCGCCGCCCTCATCCTCGCCGACGGCGACGAAAAGACCGGCTTCGAAGTCGCGCCCTTCATGATCATCGGCATCATCGGATCGACGCCGGCATCGCCCGACGATCGCGGGCGTTTTGCCCAGCAGATCGCAGCGACGATTCCCGGCGTGCGCGACGGGCGGATCACGATGTCCGAACCGGTCCGCATCGACGGCCAGGCCGGCTACGAGACGCGGATCGATGCCATCAGCGGCAAGGACAATACGCCGGTCACGATCGTGCAATGGCTGCGGTTCGGCGGCGGCAGCTCGCTGCGCATCATCGGCAGCTCGCCGCGCGACGATTGGGCCAAGGCATTTCCGCGTTTCCGCGCCGTGCGCGACGGCATCCAGCCGCGCTAGAGCCTTTTCCGTTCCGATGGAATTGGAACGGGGCTCTATCTTTGTTTTGACGCGTTTTCTTGACGCGAACCGGTATCCACCCCGGATCAAGTCCGAGGGCATGCTTCGCCTGAAAACGCTCTGACGCGAAGCGGTCTAGTTCTGCTCGGAGGGACGCGGCGGCTGGCCTTGGCGCCGCCCTTGGAGACGCCGACCAGCGCCGGGCGCAGCACGCGCTCGCCGATCATGTAGCCGGCCTGCACCACCTGCACCACCGTGCCCGACGGCACCGACGGATCGGGCACTTCGTACATCGCCTGCTGGAAGTTCGGATTGAACTTCTCGCCCGACGGATCGAATTTCTTGACGCCGTTTTTCTCCAGCGTGTTGAGCAGCGACCGCTCGGTCAGCTCGACGCCTTCGATGAACGCCTTCAGCGCCGGATCGGCGGTGGCCTTCATCTCGGCCGGAACCGCGTCGAGCGCGCGCTGCAGATTGTCGGCGATGTCGAGAATGTCGCGCGCGAACCCGGTGATGCCGTAGGTCCTCGCATCGGCGACTTCGCGGCTGGTGCGCTTGCGCAGATTTTCCATCTCCGCCAGCGTGCGCAGCATCTTGTCGCGCGCTTCCGCCGCTTCCTTGGTCAACGCCTCCACCGACCCCTCCTCGGGATCGTCGGGCATGATGTAGGGCTTTGAGACCACGGGCTCGCCGCTCGGGGCCGCCGCGTCATCATTCGGCCGGTTGGGATCGGTCATAAGGCTGCCTTCTCAAAAGAACCGTCTGGTCAAATGGGGATTTGCTGGCCGGGATATCGTGCTTTAGGCGGCGAAAATCAAGCGTTGGATAGCGTTTTCGAGCGAAGTGGATCCCGGTTCGCGTGAAGAAAACGCGTCAAAACAACAGACACTTCGGTTTATGGCCGATTAACCACCCAGCATGCGGCTGACGATGCGCGCGGCGTAGTCCACCGTCGGGATCACCCGGGCATAGTTGAGCCGCGTCGGTCCGATCACGCCGAGAACGCCGACGATGCGGCCGGCGGCGTCGCTGTAGGGCGCGATGATGGTCGAGGAACCGGACAGCGAGAACAGCTTGTTCTCCGATCCGATGAAAATCCGCACGCCCTCGGCGCGTTCGGCGCGGCCCAACAGATCGATGACGCCGCGCTTGGTCTCGAGATCGTCGAACAGCGACTTCACGCGTTCCAGATCTTCCAGCGCATGCAGATCCTCGAGCAGGTTGGCGTGACCGCGCACGATCAGCTGGCGGTCGTCGCTTTCACCGCCGGACCAGCTTGCGATCCCGGCCGCGATCACCTTCTGCGTCAGCTGATCGAGTTCGGCGCGGCTTTGCGTCAGCGCGGTTTCGAGTTCGAGCCGCGATTCGGCGAGCGTTCGCCCGCGGATGCGGGAATTGAGAAAGTTGGTCGCCTCCGTCAGCGCCGACGAGGGAACGCCGGGCGGCAATGTCAGCACGCGGTTCTCGACCTGGCCGTCTTCGCTGACCAGCACCACCAGCGCGCGTTCCGGCTCCAGCCGCACGAATTCGATATGCTTGAGCCGCGAATTGGATTTCGCGGTCAGCACCACCGCGGCGGCCCGCGTCAGGCCCGACAGCCGCGTCAGGGCTTCGCCAAGCGCGGCCTCGACCGACTGCGCGCGGCCGACGGAGGCGAGCTGGGTCTGGATCGACTGCCGTTCGTCTTCGGTGAGATCGCCGACCTGCATCAGGGCGTCGACGAAGAAGCGCAGGCCGAGTTCAGTGGGCAGACGGCCGGCCGAGGTATGCGGCGCATAGATCAGGCCGAGCTGCTCGAGGTCCGACATCACGTTGCGCACCGAGGCCGGCGACAGCGGCATCGCGATCAGGCGCGAGATGTTGCGCGAGCCGACCGGTTCGCCGGTCGCGAGGTAACTCTCGACGATTTGACGAAAAATGTCGCGCGAACGCTCGTTGAGCTGGGCCAGCCCGGCATTCGGCGCGATCAGGCCAATCGGATCGTGGTGGGCCACCAGTTACTCCCTTTACTCGCCCTCTAATCTGTCTATCCGGAGGCCCGTGACAAGCACGCATTACGCCGCAAAACACGGGGCAAAGCCCTTGCCGCTGCCCGCTCCCCCTCCTACAAGCACCGCGAACCATCTTTGCTGGATTTTCGAAAGGATTCCCCATGCGGCCAAGCCGCCGTGCGCCCGATGAACTGCGCCCCGTGTCGCTGGAACGCGGCGTCGTCAAATACGCCGAAGGTTCCTGCATGGTGAAATTCGGCGATACCCATGTGCTGGTCACGGCCACGCTGGAAGAGCGGCTGCCGCCGTGGCTCAAGGGCCAGGGCCGCGGCTGGGTCACCGCCGAATACGGCATGCTGCCGCGCGCCACGCTGGAACGCACCCGCCGCGAGGCCGCGGCCGGCAAGCAGGGCGGCCGCACCGTCGAAATCCAGCGCCTGATCGGCCGCTCCCTGCGCGCCGCCATCGACCTCGAAGCGCTCGGCGAGCGGCAGATCACGGTCGATTGCGACGTCATCCAGGCCGACGGCGGCACCCGCACCGCCTCGATCACCGGCGCCTGGGTGGCGCTGGCCGACTGCATCGCCTGGATGAAGAGCCGCAACATGCTGAAAGCCAACGTGTTGCGCGACAATGTCGCGGCGATCTCCTGCGGCATCTACAAGGGAACGCCGGTGCTCGACCTCGATTATGCCGAGGATTCCGAGGCCGACACCGACGCCAATTTCGTCATGACCGGCGACGGCCGCATCATCGAGGTGCAGGGCACCGCCGAAAAGACGCCGTTCTCGCAAGACGAGTTCCTGGCGCTGATGGCGCTGGCGCGCAAGGGTGTCGCGCGGCTGGTGGACTTGCAGAAGATGGCCGTCGCGTAGTCTGATCCGCACATGCACCGCCGAATCACTGGCCGCCTCGTGATCGCGACCCACAATCCCGGCAAGCTCGCCGAGATGCGCGAATTGCTGGCGCCGCACGGCGTGGAAGCGGTATCGGCCGGCGAACTCGGCCTCGATGAGCCCGAGGAGACCGGCGACACGTTTCGGGCCAATGCCGCGATCAAGGCGATATGCCGCGGCGAAAGCCGCAGGGCTTCCGGCCTTTGCCGATGATTCCGGCCTCGTGGTCGACGCGCTGGACGGCGCGCCCGGAATTTATTCGGCGCGCTGGGCCGGACCGAACAAGGATTTCATGGCGGCGATGACGCGGATCGAACGCCTGCTGCAGGAACGCGGCGCCACCACGCCGGACAAGCGCAAGGCGCATTTCGTGTCCGCGCTGTGTGTCGCCTGGCCCGACGATCATCTCGAAGAGGTCGAGGCGCGCGTCGATGGAACCCTGGTGTGGCCGCCGCGCGGCACCGCCGGTTTCGGTTACGATCCGGCATTCCTGCCCGACGGATACACGCGTACCTTCGGCGAGATGAGCAGCATCGAGAAGCACGGCCTGCCGCCGCTTGGGGCTCGGCCTGTCGCACCGTGCCCGCGCCTTCGTCAAACTGGCGGAGATCTGTCTTGGCTAGCTTTGAACGCCCTCGGGGCAAGGAAGCTTTCGGCGTCTACGTGCACTGGCCATTCTGCCTGTCGAAATGCCCGTATTGCGATTTCAACAGCCATGTCCGCCACGCGCCGATCGATGAAGCCCGGTTCGTGCAAGCCTTTGCGCGCGAGATCGAAACCACGGCCGAGCGCGCGCCGGGGCGCGAGGTCACCTCGATCTTCCTCGGCGGCGGCACGCCGTCGCTGATGGCGCCGCAGACGGTGGGCGCGATCCTGGACGCGATCGGAAAACACTGGCGCGTCGCATCCGACGTGGAAGTCACGCTCGAAGCCAACCCGACCAGCGTCGAGGCGACGCGGTTCCGCGGCTATCGCGCAGCCGGCGTCAACCGGGTGTCGCTCGGCGTGCAGGCGCTGGACGATGCGTCGCTGAAGGCATTGGGACGGCTGCACAGCGCGCGCGAGGCGCTGGATGCGGTGGCGATCGCGCGCAGCGCGTTCGATCGTTACTCGTTCGACCTGATCTATGCCCGCCCCGACCAGACGCCGCAGATGTGGGCCGATGAATTGAAGCTGGCGATTTCGGAAGCCGCCGAACATCTGTCGCTCTATCAGCTCACCATCGAGGAAGGCACGCCGTTCTTCGGACTGCATGCGGCCGGCAAACTGAAGACGCCGGATGAGGCGACCGCGCGCGCGCTGTACGACGTGACGCAGGACGTCTGCGCGGGCTTCGGTCTTCCGGCCTACGAGATTTCCAACCACGCGCGGCCGGGCGCGGAGTGCAAGCACAATCTGGTCTATTGGCGCGGCGAGGAATATGCCGGCATCGGTCCGGGCGCGCATGGCCGCCTCGATATCGACGGCGTCAGGCACGCGATCGCGACCGAGAAGCGTCCCGAAGCCTGGCTGATGCGGGTCGAGGCCAACGGCCATGGCGTCGTCACCGACGACCTCCTCAACAGCGAAGAGCGCGCCGACGAATTCTTGCTGATGGGATTGCGGCTGGCGGAAGGCATCGATCCCCAGCGCTACGCCGCCTGTCGGGCCGGACGCTCGATCCCGGCCGGATCGCCGTACTGCGCGAGGAAGGCGCCATCGTCGTCGATGCCGACGGCCGGCTGCGGGTGACGCAGGCCGGATTTCCGGTGCTCGACGCGGTCGTGGCGGATCTCGCCGCGTAAAGGCTTTGATAAGCCAACGCGCAGGGATTTCGAGCGGCGCGACGCCGACTGTGCTAGATAAATTGCAACGATTTGCCCTATCAGCCATTTGCATGACGATCGTGAACGACCGGACCATCACCCCGCCGATCCATGATCCCGAGCTCGACCGCCGCGTCAAAAGCGCCGGCGCGAGCAAGACCGTCTATGCGCTCGTCACCCCCGAGACCGAGGCCGCGAAGAATTTCGTTCTCGGCAACGCCGTCAGCGGACCCGATGCGGCTCGCCGTCACTATCTCGAGCAATTCCGCGACGCCTGGACCGGCAAGCAGTTCGCCTCCCATGAGGCCTTCATCGAGCGCTGGATGGCGTGGGCGGCTCCCGTCGTCGCGATCGATGCGGCCGGTTTCCCCTGGCGCTACCCGACCGCCGGCGGCAGCGAGGCGCTGTTTCACGTCATCGCCGCCTACGGCAATCGCGCCCGCGGCGAAAAATTCAATCCGGAAGTTCACGTCTTTGCCGGCGAGTATGAAGGCTACAAGGCCTATGCCGAGGCTTGCGGGATCGCCGTGATCGAACATCCGCGCGAGGATTGGCAGGCGGTCGGCCGCGCGCTGCCGCAAGATGCCTTGTTCTGCCTGAGCCAGCCATCCGCCATCGACGGCAATGTCTGGCCGCACGCCAATGATTTCCTCGCGCTGCTGGCGGCTGCGAGCGAAAAACCTCGCGTGCTGCTCGATGTCACCTATGTCGGTTCGATTTCCGAAGCGCCCGCCGCGCGATTTGCCGCCGGCAGCCCCGCGGTGCAGGCGCTCGCCTTCAGCCTGTCAAAGCCGTTCGGGGTCTATTACGACCGCATCGGCGGCGTGCTGTGCCGAAGCGCGATGCCGAGCCTGTTCGGCAATCAATGGTTCAAGAACCTGACCTCGCTGCAGCTCGGCATCGCCCTGCTCGAGCGTCACGACGTGTTCGATCTGCCGCGCCGCTACAAGAACGTCCAGCGCGAGGCCGCCGCGCAAGTCGGCCGCCGTCTCGGCCTCACGCTCACCCCTTGCGACGTCAGCGTACTGGCGCAGGCCGAACCCAATTCCACCACCGACCGCGCGCTTGCCGATTTCCTGCGCCGGCCGGCCAATGATCCCAACGCACGCTTGAGGCTGTGCCTGACGCCGGCGATGGCCGAGCTGATCGGAACGGCAGGTCCGATTGCTGCCACCGGAGGCGCATCGTGAAGAACCCGGTCATTCTCACGGAGGCGCAGGAAATTCACCGGCACGTGCATGGGCTGTGGCGCAGCGCGGCGATCCGCGCCTCGCATGCCGATGGCGGCTTCATTCACGACATCGTCGAGCAGTTCGCCGGCCTGCCGCGGCTGTTTTGCGACTCGAGCGACGACCGGCTCGAACGCGCGCATTTCTGTTCATGGTGGGGCGTCACCATGAATCGCACGTACGACAATCCGGCGATCGAAGACCTCTACCGGCTGCATGAGATGTTCCATGCAGCCTTCATGCCCTACTTCCCCGGCATCGGCTTCGACGCCTTCCATCGCAAGATGGAAGACAACGAGTTGAAGGCCAGCGTGTGTTCGGAGATCCGGGTTTATTTCGAACTGCCGCATTTGCGCGAACAGGCCTTTCCGCATCCGATCTATGCCGACCGCTACCTGACCGACCCGTGCGATGCAGACGCTGTGGCAGAAGAACAGGCCGGTCGCGATCGAAACCTTGCAGGAAGCGCGTCGCGACGTGATGTTCTCCAAACCCGAGCACGAGATGGACCTGACCGAGCGCTGGATCAGGCGGTTTGCGCTGCAGAACCGGCAGTGGTCGACCTGCTGGTACGACCGCTATCCCGAGATCGAGCGCCACATGTTCGAATTCCAGATCAGAGCCCTGCGCGGCGACCGCGCCGGCGCCATCGCCGAGCACGCGGCCTGGGTCGAGGCGCAAGCCGGAGAGGATCCGGACGATCACATCCCCTGGCGACAGGAAGCGGCGCTGTTCGCCAACATCTACTGGAGCAACCGCCGGCGTTACGAGGCCGAGTTCGCCAAAGCGTCCGACTACGCGCCAAAACTCTTCGGCGAGCCCGCAACCGGCGTGCCGCCGCCTTGCGCCACCTTCATCACCGCAAGGCCGCGCTCATTGGTGCCGTCGGCGCGGAATCGAAACAGCCCGTCGATGCCGGCAAAGCCGGACGGGTTGGTCAGCGTTTCCGCCGCGAAGCGCTGCGCGCCCTGGGTGCGCGACAATGCCGCGACCAGCGCGACCGCATCATAGGCAAGCGTTGCGGTGCGCACCGGCTCGCCGCCGAATTTGGTGCGGTAGCGGCCGGCGAAACTGCGAAAGCCCGACGGGTCCGGCGCCGCATAGAGACCGCCCTGCAGCGCCGGGCTCGCGAACACCCGCGGATTGTCCCAAAGGCCGGTGCCGAGCAACTGGATGTTGCGCAAATTCGAACCCGCGGCCGTCAGCGCATCCGCGGTCGCCACCACCGATTCGCCGTCGTCGGCGATCAACAGCGCGTCGGCCTGGCCGAGCGACTGCGCCACGGTGCGCGCCGCGGCCGAACGATCGGCGCCGTATTTTTCGAACGCGACGATGCGGCCGCCCTTGCGCGCCACCGCCTGCTTGAAGGCGGCTTCCACCACATTGCCATAGGCATTGTCGGGCAACAGCGCCGCGAAGGATCGTTTCCCCGTGCCGGCCGCGTAGTCGACGATCCGGTTGACGTCGGACTCCGGCAGGAAGCTGAGGAGATAGACGCCGCGTCCGGCGACGCTGGAATTGGTCGAGAACGCGATGACCGAGACGCCGCGGGTGCGCGTCAGCTGCGCGGTGGAGGGAACCGAGAGCGCAAACAGCGGACCCAGAATGATCTCCGCGCCCTCAGCCAGCGCCTGCTGGGTGCCCTGGCTGGCGCCTTGCGGGCTGCCGCCGTCGTCCTTGATCAGGAGCTGGACGTTCGGATTCTGGAATTCCGCCAGCGCCATTTCGGCGGCGTTCTTCATCGACTGCGCGGCGACGCCGGCATTGCCCGCCGCCGAAAGCGGCAGGATCAGGCCGACCTTGACCTGCCCGGTGCCGACCGCGAGCGGCTGCTGCTGCGGGCCGGCGGGGCCGGCCTCAGGCTGCGGCGAGCCGAACGGGTTGGAAAACTGGCTAAAACTCTGCTGCACGCTGGCGCAGGCGCCAAGCAGCGGCGCGCCGAGAATAAGGCCGACCGCCGTCCGCCGGGTCGCGCCCGACGAGGAAGACTTGGCAGGCTGGTTGAGCGGGCCTACCATCGTGTCTCTTCTCTTGGCCGACCGCGATCGGCCAGGACGCCACCGAATGAGGGGGTGGATTTAGGCATATTGTCGGCGAATAGTTAACCAAAACAAAAGGATTATGGTCCCACGGCGCCGTTGCCGGTTGCGGGACCTCACCTCCCAACCGTTGCTCGCAACACTGGCGCCCACCGCGCTGGTGGCGCTGGCGCTACGACCCCTTTAGATTGGCATTATGCGCGCAAAAACCAGCTCCAACTACGCGACTGAAGGCGAACCGGGTTCTGCGACCAGGACATTTTCGGTCGGCGGCCACGTCCTGACCGCCCCAAAGCCGGTTCCCGGCCTCTATCTGGTGGCAACCCCGATCGGCCATCTCGGCGACATCACGCTGCGCGCGCTGGAAACGCTGGCCGGCGTCGACATCATCGCCTGCGAGGACACCCGCATCACCCGCCGCCTGACCGAGCGCTACGCGATCTCGGGCCTGCTCAAGCCCTATCACGAGCACAACGCCGCGATGGCGCGGCCAAAGATCCTGGAGAAGCTGGCGCAGGGCGCCTCGATCGCGCTGGTCTCGGATGCCGGCACGCCGTTGATATCCGATCCCGGCTTCAAGCTGGTGCGCGAGGTCTGCGCCGCCGGCCACGCCGTGATCGCGGTGCCCGGCGCGTCGTCGGTGCTGACCGCGCTCTCGGTCGCCGCATTGCCGACCGACCGGTTTTTCTTCGAGGGATTTTTGCCGCCCAAAGAACAGGCGCGCCGCGCGCGGCTCACCGAGCTTGCCCGGATCGATGCCACGCTGGTGATGTTCGAATCCGGCAACCGCGTCGCCGACACGCTTGGCGATCTCGCCGACATCATGGGCGGGCGCGACGCCGCGATCTGCCGCGAACTGACCAAGCTGCACGAAGAGATTTTGCGCGCGCCGATCGCTGAACTGGCCAAGGCCGCCGATACGCTGGAAACCCGCGGCGAATTCGTGCTGGTGATCGGCCCGCCCCGCGCCGATGCGCTGGTCATGACCCAGCCCGATCTCGACGACCTCCTGCGATCGCAGCTTGCGCGCGACAGCGTCAAGGACGCGGTGGCGCATGCGGTCGAACTGTCGGGCCGGCCGCGCCGCGAGGTCTATGCCCGCGCGCTCGAGCTCGCGAAAGAAATCAAGGCCGGAGCGGACGATGGCGAAGACTGACGGCGCCGCCGCCTCCAAAAAACCTGCTCCGAAAAGCTCGCCTCGCCCGAACGGGTCGCGGCGTTCCGCACCGGGCTGTCGGCGGAGACCCGCGCCGCCGCCTATCTGATGGCCAAGGGCTACCGCATCCTCGCCAAGCGCTTCAAGACGCCCTATGGCGAGATCGATCTGGTGGCGAGGAAGCGCAATCTGATTGCCTTTATCGAGGTCAAGGCCCGCGCCAGCCTCGATGACGCCGCCTATGCGGTGACGCCGCGCCAGCAGGCGCGCATCATCGACGCCGCGCAAGCCTGGCTGATGGCGCATCCCGAGCATGCCGAATTTGATCTGCGTTTTGACGCGATCCTGATTGCGCCGCGGCGTTTGCCACGCCATCTGTTAGCGGCATTCGACGCCAGCACTTAGTCCCAATCAAGCCCCCTCCAGAGACCCGGACCCACCATCATGAAATTGAATGTCGCCGTCCAGATGGACCCCATCGCGCGTATCAACATCCGCGGCGATTCGACCTTTGCGCTGTTGCTGGAAGCGCAGAAGCGCGGCCACGGCCTTTCCTACTACACCCCGGACAAGCTCTCGCTGCGCGGCGAGGAACTGGTGGCGCCGGTGCAGATGCTGACCGTGCGCGACGAGGTCGGCGATCATTTTACCCTCGGCGAGCCCAAGCGCACGCGCGCTCAACGCCTTCGACGTCATCCTGCTGCGGCAGGACCCGCCGTTCGATCTCGCCTACATCACCTCGACGCATCTGCTCGAACGCATCCATCCCAAGACGCTGGTGGTGAACAATCCCGCCAGCGTGCGCAACGCGCCGGAAAAACTGTTCGTGATGAACTTTCCGCAGCTGATGCCGCCGACGCTGATCTCGCGCGACCTCGACGAGATCAACGCGTTCCGCGACGAGCACGGCGCCGTCGTCATGAAGCCGCTGCACGGCCATGGCGGTGCGGCGGTGTTTCGCGTGATGCCGCAGGACATGAATTTCGGCTCGCTGTTCGACATGTTCTCGGTCACCTTCAGGGAGCCCTGGGTGATCCAGCGCTTCCTCCCCGAGGTCAAGCACGGCGACAAGCGCATCATCCTGGTCGACGGCGAATTCGCCGGCGCCGTCAACCGCGTGCCGGCGCCGGACGATCTGCGCTCCAACATGGTGCGCGGCGGCGCGGCGCAGGCCACCGAGCTCTCCCCGCGCGAGCGCGAAATCTGCGCCACGCTCGGCCCCGCACTTGCGCGAACGCGGACTGCTGTTCGTCGGCATCGACGTGATCGACGGCAACCTCACCGAGATCAACGTCACCTCGCCGACCGGCATCCGCGCCATCGCGCGGCTCAACGGCCCGGATGTCGCTGCAAAGATCTGGGACACGATTGAGGCGAAGCGCGGCGGGAAATAATTTTCTTTTCCGCGATTGTGCATCTGCACATTTCTACTGCGCGCCTTCGCGAGCGCCTAATCCTACTTGCCAATTTCAGGAAGCGGGAGCAGCCTGTAGCTGCGGATGAATCTGTCCGGGCGACGAACTCGCACATCTATAAAAAACACGTGGAGGAAGACCCATGACGATGAACGTATCGCGACGGTCCCTGCTTGCGCTCGGCGCCGGCCTTGGTGCCTCGACCATGCTCGGCGGCAGCGCGCTGGCGCAGCGCGCCGAAGCTCGGCACGCAAACGCCTTACTGGCATCGCTTCAATCTCGGCGACGCCGAAGTGACGATCGTTTCCGACGGCCCGTTGCCGCTCGGCCCGCCCAAGGGCACCTTCGTCGGCGTGCCGGATGAAGAAGTGAAGAAGATGCTCACCGACAACTTCCTCAATCCGGAAAATGTCGTGCTCGAGCAGAACTCGCCGATCGTGAACACCGGCGACAAGCTGATCCTGTTCGACACCGGCATGGGAACGTCGAAGGCGTTCGGGCCGACCACCGGCCGCCAGCAGAAGAGCATGGCGGAAGCCGGCATCAAGCCCGGCGACATCGACGCCGTCGTGCTGTCGCACGCGCATATCGACCATATCGGCGGCATCGTCGGCGCCGACGACAAGCCGCTGTTCCCGAATGCGCAGTACTACATCACCCAGAGCGATTTCGACTTCTGGACCGATGAAGGCAACAAGCTCGGCGGATGCGTTGAAGGATTTCGTGGTTCACGCCCGCAAGAACCTGCTGCCGGTGCGCGATCGCATCGTCTTCATCAAGGACGGCCAGGAATTCCTGCCCGGCGTGCAGGCGATCGCGGCGCCCGGCCACACCGTCGGCCACACCATCTTCATGGTGACGCTCGGCCGGCAAATCCTTCTGCCTTCCTCGGCGATCTCTCGCACCACCCCGTGCTGCTGCTGGAGAAGCCGCGGATGGAATTCTCCTACGACACCGATCCGAAGCAGGCCGCGCAGACGCGGGTGAAGCTGCTCGACATGCTCGCGGCCAACAAGACTGCCGGTCATGTCCTATCACTTCGCCTGGCCCGGCTATGGCCACGTCGCCAAGACCGGCGACGGTTTCCACTACTATCCGCGAGCCGATGAAGATGCTGCTCTGAGGCGGCGCGTCCGGGCTGGCCAGGCCGGCCCCGGACTGCCGGGCCTGAACGCTTCGATCGCAGAGAGCGGACGGGCTCGGCGGCGCCTGATCAGCTTTGTTCCCGTAATGTTCTTGCACTGCGCTCCCGCGTTCCGCTACCCTTCGATTGCAGCAAGGGAGCGGCATGGTCCAGCGGGTTTCCACCGTAGCCTTTGAGGGGATCGAGGCCCGCGCGGTCGACGTGCAGGTGCAGGTCGCGCCCGGGCTGCCGGCCTTCGCCATCGTCGGCCTGCCCGACAAGGCGGTGTCGGAGGCCCGCGAGCGGGTGCGCTCGGCGCTGATCGCCTCGGGGCTGGCGCTGCCGGCGCGGCGGATCACCGTCAACCTCGCGCCCGCCGATGTGCCGAAGGAAGGCAGCCATTACGATCTGCCGATCGCGCTCGGGCTGATGGCGGCGATCGGCGCGATCCCGCCGGATGCGCTGTCCGGCTTCACCGTGCTCGGCGAACTCGGGCTCGACGGATCGATCGCGCCGGTCGCGGGCGTGCTGCCGGCGGCGATCGGCGCCAATGCGCGCGACGAGGGCCTGATCTGTCCCGCGGCCTGCGGCTCGGAAGCGGCCTGGGCGAGCCCGGATATCCAGATCATCGCGGCGAATTCGCTGATCCAGATCGCCAACCATTTCAAGGGCACGCAGGTGCTGTCGCGGCCGCAGCCGAAAGTGCATGAGCGCGAGGAAACGCTGCTCGACCTGCGCGACATCAAGGGCCAGGAGAGCGCCAAACGCGCGCTCGAGATCGCGGCGGCCGGCGGACATCATCTGCTGATGATCGGCTCGCCCGGCGCCGGCAAATCGATGCTGGCGGCACGGCTGCCCTCGATCCTGCCGCCGCTGTCGCCGTCGGAACTGCTGGAAGTCTCGATGATCGCCTCCGTCGCCGGCGAAATCCGCGACGGCGCGCTGACCGCGCGGCGGCCGTTCCGCAGCCCGCATCATTCCGCCAGCATGGCGGCGCTGACCGGCGGCGGCATGCGCGCCAAACCCGGCGAGATCTCGCTGGCGCATCAGGGCGTGCTGTTCCTCGACGAATTGCCGGAGTTCGATCCGCGCGTGCTGGATTCGCTGCGCCAGCCGCTGGAGAACGGCGAGGTCGCGGTGTCCCGCGCCAATCACCGCGTCACCTATCCGGCGCGCTTCATGCTGGTCGCGGCGATGAACCCGTGCCGCTGCGGCCACGCCTATGAGCCCGGCTATTCCTGCAAGCGCGGCCGGATCGACCGCTGCACCGCCGACTACCAGATGCGCATCTCGGGCCCGCTGATGGACCGCATCGATCTGCGCATCGAGGTGCCGGCGGTGACCGCCGCCGATCTGATCCTGCCGCCGCCGAGCGAAGGCTCGGCCGAAGTCGCCGCCCGCGTCGCCGCCGCGCGCGACATCCAGCTCGCGCGTTATGCCGCGGCCGGCATGCCGCATGTCCGCACCAATGCCGAAGCGCCGGCCTCGCTGCTGGAAACCATCGCGCAGCCCGACGCGCAGGGCCAAAAGCTGCTGCGCGACGCCGCCGAGACCATGCGGCTGTCGGCGCGCGGCTATCACCGCGTGCTGCGCGTCGCGCGCACGCTCGCCGACCTCGACGGCGCGGAGAAGATCGGCCGGCTGCATCTGGCCGAAGCGCTGTCGTATCGCGCACTGGCCGAGGATCTGCGGCGGGCGGCGTGAGATAATCGAGTTGCGGTTGGCCGCGACCAAATGACCCGACGGGCAAATCACAGCTTCTGATTTTCGGAATTCGTGTCAAGCCCTGAAATAAAAAATATTTCGCTTTATCCGAATTCCAATCGCCGCTACATAACGCCCATCCCGTCCCGACCAGAGGGGCGTATCATGATCGTCACGATCGTGGGGCGGGTGCGCGGTGGACGCTGGCAGTGCCGATAGACGAACGGCATGAGAGCGTACGGCAAAGACGTGTGGTCCTGACGCCGCGGTGCTGGCGTCAATGCACCTGGAGGCAACAGCTTCTCAGGGCGCGACGGTGGCAATAGAGCCGTTCTCCGGGGAGAGCACGCTATAAGCCGTAAAGCCATTGCGCAGGGAATGTCGGATGTTCTCCGCTGCACCTGTATGCTCGTGCGCGCACTCTTTGTGCACACTGCGCGCGAGACCGCGGGTGCAGCGCGCATCCGGTATTCCCTGCGCCCTCTGGATTTCGAGGGCGAAGAAATTCCTGCAAACCTCGGGCGCATCGCGCCGCGAGAACGCGAACTGTGCCTACCCGTCATTGCGAGGCGCAGCGAAGCGATCCTCAGGCTGTCGGATTGAGAGAAAGGCGTGCGCCACATTGCGATTGCTTCGCTTCGCTCGCAATGACGGCCGTTTGAAACATCGGAACGACTCCCGTGCCCCTCATAAACCCGGCGGTAACGAGTTTTCTTTACACTCTGCCAACCATAAGCCGGCCTTCGCGGGCTTGTGAGCGGGTGCGTGTCATGTTGCGTTTCAAGATCCTGGCCTCGGTGGTTCCACTGGCCGTGGCGGCCGTGTTCGCCCGCGGCGAGATTGTTGGCGGGCCGCGGCCCTGCATCGCGGTATCGGGCGCGTCGGTGCAGATTGCCGCGCTGTCCTGGCAGGCCGAGCGTCATGTCAGTTTCACCAGCGATGCCAGCCGCGCGACCGTGCGGGTCCAGATCACCGAAGCCGCCGAGGCGGCCGATTTCGCCGTCATCGACGACGTCGACACCGCCGAGGCCGGCGCCTGCCAGAGCCAATCGCCGCCGCAACTGGTGGCGATCTCGGCAGCGCCGTCGGCGTCCGAGCCCGTCATCTATCTCTCGGCGGACGGCCCGGCCGATTACCGGATCTTCGTGCACTCGAAGACCTTCTCGGCGCGCGATGCCGCGGCCCTGATCGTCGGCGCCCGCGGCAGTCCGCATCGCCTCGCGGCCGCCTCGCTCTGAGTTTTTGACGGATCCAGGCCCGTTAACCTCTCATTAACCCTGTTCTTATCGCACGCGGAAACGATGGCCGGCCTCAAGCACTTTGCAAGGTCGGCGACGCATCGTCTGCGATAAGCACAGGGCGCGTCGAGCCGCCGCGATTTGGACAAATAATCTCAAGGCGTAACTGACGATGGGACGGACTTTCCGGATCAAGCTGCACCTGCGCCGCTTCGGGCGCCGCCATCCCTGGATCAGTTTCTCGCGTTCGCTCGTTCATGATCTTCTCCGCCGCGTTCGGCGGCGCCTATGGCTTCATCGCCGGCAGCCGGCTCGGAAATCTCCGGCTACGATCCGCACGCCTTTGCGATCGGCGTCAGCTTCCTGTTCGCGATGGCCTGCGTCGCGCTCGCGACCCTGAGCATCCGGCTGCGCTGATGCGCAAGAAGCATGCGCAAGATCGCCCTGCACAACGAAGCGCTGGCCGACCGCAACTGGGAACTGCAGGAAGCCGAGCAGCGCGCCCGCCGCCTGTTCGAATCGCAGGGCGACCTGATCGTGCTGCGCGACGGCGACGGCCGCATCACCTTCGTCAACGACGCCTATTGCGAGCTGGCGCAGGCGCCGCGCGAGGCCCTGATCGGCAGCCTCGCCACGCTGACCGTTCTCGAGCAGGGCGACATCGCGCTGGAATCGAACGGCACGCGGATCCACGACCAGAAGATCGCCGGGCCGCTCGGGCCGCGCTGGATCGCCTGGCGCGAGGGCCTGGTGCGCAACGATGCCGGACAGCCGGCCGAAATGCAGAGCGTCGGCCGCGACGTCACCGACCGCACCGAAACCGAACGCGCGCTCGGCGAAGCCCGCGACCAGGCCGATGCCGCCAACCGCGCCAAGTCGCGCTTCCTCGCGATGGCCAGCCACGAGATCCGCACGCCGCTGAACGGCATCATCGGCATGAGCGGCCTGCTGCTGGACACGCCGCTGACGCCGGAGCAGACGACCTATGCCAAGGCGGTGAAAACCTCGGGCGACGCGCTGCTGTCGCTGATCGAGGAACTGCTGGATTATTCCAAGATCGAGGCCGGCAAGATCGATCTCGAACACCGTCCGTTCGCGCTGTCCGCCCTGATCGAGGACATCACCGAATTGCTGGCGCCGCGCGCGCAGGCCCGCAAGATCGAGATCGCCGCCTATGTCGACGAGCGCCTGCCGATGGAAGTGATCGGCGACGCCGCGCGGCTGCGCCAGGTGCTGCTCAATCTCGCCGGCAACGCCATCAAATTCACCTCGACCGGCGGCGTCGCGCTGATCGTCGAGCCCGGCATCTGGCCCAACGAAATCAGTTTCCTGGTGCGCGACACCGGCATCGGCATCGCGCCCGAGGCGCAGCAGCGCATCTTCCGCGAGTTCGAGCAGGCCGACGACCGCATCGCGCGCAGCTATGGCGGCACCGGGCTTGGCCTCACCATCAGCGAGCGCATCGTCAAGCGCATGGGCGGCCGCATCACGCTGGAGAGCAAGCCCGGCATGGGCTCGACCTTCGAGGTGTCGATCCCGCTCGCGGCCGCCGAAGGCGGCGCGCAAAAGACTTTCGTGGCGCCGGATCTCACCGGCCAGTCGATCATGCTGGTGTCGCCGCAAGGCATCGAGGCCTCGCTGATCGCGCGGCGGCTGCAGCGCTGGGGCGGCCAGACCTGCATGGTCTCCGATGTCGACGTCGCGCAGGCGCTGCTGCCGGAGCGCTCCTGGCACGCCATCCTGATCGATCACGCGCTGGGGCGCCGCGGGCGTCGAAGCGCTCGGCGAAGCCGCCCGCCTTCACGCCACGCAGCGGATCGTGATGTTCACGCCGGCGACGCGGCAGGAGCTGCAACCCGCCGCGGCGTCCGCCTTCACCGGCTATCTGGTCAAGCCGCTGCGCGCCGCCTCGCTCGCCGCGCGCCTGACGGCGACGCCGGAAGTCGCAGCGCCGAGCCTCGTCGGCGAACCGCTGATCGAGCCGGCCGAGCCCGTCGAGACGCCCGACCGCGCCGCAAGCAAGGGCCTTTCGATCCTGGTCGCCGAAGACAACGAGATCAACGCGCTGTTGATGCGATCGCTGCTGAGCCGGCTCGGGCACAGGGCCGTCATCACCACCAATGGCGAAGAGGCGCTGGAATCCTGGCTGTCGGCGAAATCCGCCGGCAGCCCCTATGATCTCGTGCTGATGGACATCCAGATGCCGCAGCTCGACGGCATCGAAACCACCAAGCGGATCCGCGCGCTGGAAGCCGGCCAGCCCGGCCGCCGGACGCCGATCCTCGCGCTCACCGCCAACACGCTGGTGGAAGATCGCTACGCCTGCTTCGAAGCCGGCATGGACGGCTTCCTGATCAAGCCGCTCGATCGCGAAAAGCTGGCCGAAGCGCTGGCGGGCCTCGCCGCCGCGCGGCACATCGCGGCGTAGCGTTTGCCGTCATTGCGAGGAGCGGAGCGACGAAGACCACGATCAAAGCCGCCGCAGCGCCACCGTCTCGATGACGTGATCGGCGCCCTTCTTGAGGATCAGGGTCGCGCGCGGCCGCGTCGGCAGGATGTTTTCCTCGAGATTGGCGAGGTTGGTGCGCTCCCAGATCGCGATCGCGGTCGCGATGGCCTCCTCGTCGGACAGCGGCGCGTAGCGATGGAAGTAGGACTTCGGATCGGTGAACGCCGTGTCGCGCAGCGTCAGCCAGCGCTTCACGTACCATTCGCGCAGCACCGCCTCGTCGGCGTCGATATAGACGGAGAAATCGAAGAAGTCGGAAACCACGGGCACCGCCTTGCCGTCACGCGGCAGCCGCCCGGTCTGCAGCACGTTGACGCCCTCGACGATCAGAATGTCGGGCTGGTCGACCTGCTGCCACTGGTTCGGCACGATGTCCCAGCTCAAATGCGAATAGACCGGCGCGCGCACTCCCGTCCGTCCGGCCTTGATGTCGCTCAGGAACGACAGCAACAACGGCAGATCGTAGCTCGCCGGAAAGCCCTTCTTCTGCATCAACCCCTGCCGCTCGAGCACCGCGTTCGGATAAAGGAAGCCGTCGGTCGTCACCAGATCGACCTTGGGCCGCGGCGACCAGCGCGCCAGCAGCGCCTGCAGCACGCGCGCCGTGGTCGACTTGCCGCCCGCGACCGAGCCTGCGACGCCGATGATGTAGGGCACCTTGCGATCCCGGATGCCGAGGAACTGGCGTTGCGCCTGAAACAGCCGGGCCGCGGCATCGACATAGATCGACAGCAGCCGCGACAGCGGCAGATAGATGTCCTCGACCTCCTGCAGGTCGAGGCGGTCATGCAGCGAACGCAGCCGCTCGAACTCGCCCGGCTCCAGCGTCATCGGCGTGTCGTCGCGCAACCGCGCCCACTGCTCGCGCGTGAATATCCGGTAGGGATTATATTGCTGGTCCGTTGCCCGAATATCCATGGCGTCGCCTCTTGCGTGGATCAATCGCGCTTGCGCGCGGCTTTTTCTTCCAGTCCGGACATGTTGGTGCGCTGCGCCAGCGCGGCTTCGACATCTTCAAGCGTCACGCCGCGCGCCTTCAGCAGCACCAGCAAATGAAACAGCAGATCGGCGCTCTCGGCGATCAGATGATCGCGATCGTTCTCGACCGCGGCGATCACGGTTTCGACCGCTTCCTCACCGAGCTTCTTGGCGCAGTGCTCCGCGCCCTTGTCGAGCAGCTTGCGGGTATAGGACGCCTCTCCTCCCGATGCGGCGCGGGCATCGATGGTGGCGGCGAGATCATGGATCGTGAAACGCGGCATCAGCTTAACTCAACACGTGCGCACCGGGCCTATGGCCCGCTGCCATCCCGAAAACCGGCTTAGCACTTTTGTGACAGGGAGTCGTCAGGGATCGAGCCGCATCGGCAGCCCGGCGCGCACCATGTGATCCTTGGCCTGACGTATGGTAAATTCGCCGAAATGGAAGATCGACGCCGCCAGCACCGCGGTGGCGTGGCCCTGGCGGATGCCGTCGACGAGATGGTCGAGATTGCCGACGCCGCCCGAGGCGATCACCGGTACGGGAACACTGTCCGCGATCGCCTGCGTCAGCGGCAGGTCGAACCCCTGCCGGGTGCCGTCGCGGTCCATCGAGGTCAGCAGGATTTCGCCGGCGCCGAGCGAGACCACTTCCTGGGCATATTCGATGGCGTCGATCCCGGTGGAATTGCGCCCGCCATGGGTGAAGATCTCCCAGCGGTCCGAGCCGCCGCCGCGCTTGACCCGCTTGGCGTCGATCGCGACCACGATGCATTGCTCGCCGAATTTCTCGGCGCCCTGCTTGACGAATTCGCGGTTACTGACCGCGGCGCTGTTGATCGAGACCTTGTCGGCGCCGGATCGCAGCAGCGTCTTGATGTCGTCGACGGTGCGCACCCCGCCGCCGACCGTCAGCGGCATGAAGCAGGCCTCCGCCGTGCGCCGCACGACGTCGAGCATGGTGCCGCGGTTTTCGTGGGTGGCGGTGATGTCGAGAAAGCAGAGCTCGTCGGCGCCGGCGGCGTCATAGGCGATCGCCGCTTCGACGGGATCGCCGGCGTCGCGCAGATCGACGAAGTTGACGCCCTTGACCACGCGGCCGTCCTTGACGTCGAGGCAGGGGATCACGCGGACCTTGAACATCGTTATCTCCTAGGCCGCGGCGCGCGCGTTGCGGATCAGCGCCAATGCGGCGGCGGGATCGAGCCGGCCGTCATAGAGCGCGCGGCCGGCGATGGCGCCGGCGAGTTTCTTGGCGCGCGGCTCGAGCAGCGCCTTGACGTCCTCGATCGAAGCAAAGCCGCCCGAGGCGATCACCGGAATCGAAATCTGTTCCGCCAGCGCAATGGTGGCGTCGAGGTTGAGGCCCTTGAGCAGGCCATCGCGCGCGATGTCGGTGAAGATGATCGCGGCGACGCCGGCATCCTCGAACCGCTGCGCGATTTCGAGCGCCGTCACCTGCGAGGTCTCGGCCCAGCCTTCGACCGCGACCTTGCCGTCGCGCGCGTCGAGGCCGACCGCGACGCGGCCGGGGAATTTCTTCGCCGCAGTCTTCACCAGTTCCGGATCGCGCACCGCGGCGGTGCCGATGATCACCCGCGCGATGCCCTTGTCGAGCCAGGCTTCGATGGTCTTGAGATCGCGAATGCCGCCGCCGAGCTGCACCGGCATGGTGACCGCCTTCAGCATCGCCTCGACCGCCAGCGCGTTCATCGGCTTGCCGGCAAAGGCGCCGTCGAGATCGACGACATGCAGATATTCAAAGCCCTGGTCGGCGAAAGCGCGCGCCTGCGCCGCCGGATCGAGGTTGAACACGGTCGCGCGCGCCATGTCGCCCTGTTCGAGGCGCACGCACTGGCCGTTCTTCAGGTCGATGGCGGGAAAAAGGATCACGGCTTCCATTTCAAAAAGTTGGAAATCAGCGCCAGCCCGAAGCGCTGGCTCTTTTCCGGGTGGAATTGCGTGCCGATCGCGGTGTCCTTGCCGACCATCGCGGTGACCGGCCCGCCGTAATCGGCGCGCAGCAGCACATCCGCCTCACTTGACGCGTTGAGGTGATAGGAGTGCACGAAATAGGCGTGGCGGCCCTTCGGCCCGAGCGGCAGCCGCTCCAGCACCGGATGCTCGCGCACCATGTCGAGCGTGTTCCAGCCCATGTGCGGGATTTTCAGATTCTCCTCGCGCGGCGAGATCTTTTCGACGTCGCCCGCGATCCAGTCGAAGCCGTCGGTCGTGACATGCTCCTTGCCGCGCGTCGCCATCAGCTGCATGCCGACGCAGATGCCGAAGAACGGCCGCGCCTTGGAGCGCACCGCTTCCGTCATCGCTTCCAGCATGCCGTCGACGGCGTCGAGGCCCCTGCGGCAATCGGCGAAGGCGCCGACGCCGGGCAGCACGATGCGATCGGCGCGGAACACGGCCTCGGGATCGCGCGTCACCATGATCTTCTGCGGATTCTCCATGCTTCGCGCGGCGCGCTCGAACGCCTTCGCCGCGGAGTGCAGATTGCCGGAGCCGTAATCGATGATGGCAACGCTCATCGTGATCCTCCCGGCTCCGGAAACAGGCCGATGATCGCGCCCTGCGGCATCGGCGGCGGCTTCGAGAACGGCTGGCCCGGAATGTTGCGGGTCGGCGGCGGCGCGCCGCGATCGATCGCCCATTGATCGTTGACGAGGCCGCGCTGCCGCGCGGTCCAGCGATCGAAGAAACGCCGCTCGGCGGATTCCTCGTCGTCGGCCACCACGATGTCGAGCTGGCGCCAGTTGCGCCGCGACAGCGTCCAGCGCCGCAGGCTGGCCGCCTCAAACCCCATCAGGATCGCGATCAGCACTTCAGCGGCGAGCATTCCACCGCGGCCGACGCCAAGCGCCGCCAGGCCGAATTCGACCGCGAACTGTCACGACGATCCAGCCGAGCAGCGCCAGCCACAGACGATGCCAGAGCAAGCCAGACCGGGCTCAAAAGCGCTGCCCAGAAATGAAAGCCGTCGCGCACGAACGCAAATTTGTCGGTCGCCGAAAGATCGGCGCCGCTGTTGACGGGCGCATGCACTGTGTAGACCGGCATCGTCACTCTCCGCCGCGAAGGAGTTCAGCCGCCGAGCTGACCCTTGGTGGATGGCACTTCGCCTGCGGCACGCGGATCGATCGCGACCGCCGCGCGGAGCGCCCTGGCCAGACCCTTGAAGCAGGATTCGGCGATATGATGGCTGTTCTCGCCATACAGCGTCTCGACGTGCAAAGTCACGCCGGCGTTGATCGTGAAGGCGTTAAACCATTCGCGCACCAGTTCGGTATCGAAGGTGCCGACCTTGTCGCGCGGAAACTCGACCTTGAACACCAGCACCGGCCGGCCCGAAATGTCGATCACGACGCGCGACAGCGTCTCGTCCATCGGCATGTGGATCGAGGCGTAACGCGTGATCCCCGCCATGGTGCCGAGCGCCTGTTTCACGGCCTGTCCGAGCGCGATCCCGACGTCTTCGGTGGTGTGGTGGTGATCGACATGGAGATCGCCGTCGGCCTTGACCGTGATGTCGATGCGCGAATGCCGGGCCAGCAGGTCGAGCATGTGGTCGAAGAAGCCGATACCGGTCGTAACCTTGGACACGCCCGTGCCATCGAGGTTTACCGCTACCTCGATGTCGGTCTCCTTGGTCTTGCGCTTGATGGTCGCAGTGCGCATGAAAAGCCATGCTTTCCCTTGGCCCGAAAACGCGGCCCTTTTAACAGGCCGATGCCGCCTTCGCTACTGCGGGATGGCGCTTAAAAGGCTCAAACCCTCCTATGGTGACCGAATCCAGCCAATTGTAACCGTGCGCGCAAAGTCCCTAAATCTGGCCGGACACGAGGTAATTCATGCAAGCATCCCCCCATGAGCCGCCGGTCTGGCACGGCACCACGATTTTGACGGTCCGCAAGGGCGGCAAGGTGGTGATCGGCGGCGACGGCCAGGTCTCGATCGGCCAGACCGTCATCAAATCCAACGCCAAAAAGGTCCGTAAACTCGGCAAGGGCGACGTCATCGGCGGCTTTGCCGGCGCCACCGCCGACGCCTTCACCCTGTTCGAGCGGCTGGAGAGCAAGCTGGAGCAATATCCGGGGCAATTGACCCGCGCCGCGGTCGAACTCGCCAAGGACTGGCGCACCGACCGCTATCTGCGCCGGCTGGAAGCGATGATGATTGTCGCCGACAAGGACGTGTCGCTGGTCCTGACCGGCACCGGCGACGTGCTGGAGCCGGAAGCCGGCGTGATGGCGATCGGCTCCGGCGGCAATTACGCGCTCGCCGCCGCCCGCGCGCTGATCGACACCGACAAGGACGCCGAGGCCATCGTCCGCCGTGGGCTCGATATCGCCGCCGATATCTGCGTCTACACCAACCGCAACGTGACCATCGAAACGCTGTAGGAGCGCAAGTCTTCCGATGTGGCCTCTCATGGTCCGCAACGCATGATCGCGAGCAACCCCGCGGGAAAGTCCCCGATCGCCGCCGAGTTGACGGCGTGGCACTGGCTGTTGATCGCGATCCTTATCCTCGCGCTGCAGGCCACAATCCTGTTTGCAATGGGCCGGCTGCCGATCTGCGCCTGCGGTTACGTCAAATTGTGGCACGGCGTGGTGCAGAGCTCGGAAAATTCGCAGCACGTCGCCGATTGGTACACACTCTCGCACATACTGCACGGCTTCCTGTTCTATGGCGCGGCTTTCCTGGTATTTCCGCGCCTTGCCTGGCCCGGCCGCCTGATACTTGCGATGCTGGTCGAAGGCGCTTGGGAGCTGGTCGAGAATTCAAACTGGATCATCGAGCGCTATCGCGCCGGCACCATCTCGCTGGATTATTTCGGCGATACCATCGTTAACTCGATATCGGACACATTCGCCATGATCGGCGGTTTTCTATTGGCGAGAAAGTTGCCGGTTGCGATCACGGTGGCGCTGGCGGTGTTGTTCGAACTGGTGATGACGCTTCATATTCGCGATAATCTGACGCTGAACATCATCATGCTGATCCACCCGTTTGAAGCGATCAAGCAATGGCAGGCGGGGCCGCCCATCTTCTAAAGACGACGGCGTCGCGCAGGTTGCGAGACCGCCGATGCGGCTTATTTAATTCCAGAGGTCGGTATCGATGACTGCAAGCGAGATTTTGGCCAAGGGCGTTGAGCGCGGCATTATTACGGCCGAACAAGCCCAACGCCTGCGTACGTTGGAAAGCACCGGGATACCGCCTGAATTGCCGGTCTCGCCCGATGACGAGCAGCTTCGCTTTATCAGCGGCTTCAGCGATATTTTTGTCACGATCGGACTTGCCATGTTCATTGGCGCGATGGGGTATTTCGCCCTGCTGTTCGGCGGGCCCGCTGCCAGATGGCCTGCGATCGTCGTTACAACATGGCTCCTTGCCGAATTCTTCACCCGCCTGCGGCGGATGGCGCTTCCCAGTATCGTTCTCCTGGTTGTGTTCGCGGTCTCGGTCTTCATGGGCATCAGTCATTTGCTGGGCGCCGGGGCCCATTATTCTCCGAATCTGGCGCGCAACATGTTCGATCTCGATCTCGCGCGACCGACGGTGCTGGCGCTTGCCGCACTGATCACCGTTCCACTGACAGCGCTGCATTACTGGCGATTTCGGGTACCCATTACCGTTGCGGCAGGTTGCTGTGTCCTGACAGGTGCAATCGCCGGGCTTGCATACGGACTGGCCCCCCAACTGCCGCACAATGTGCTTAACGCCCTCATTCTTGTTTGCGGCCTGGCAATTTTCTGGCTGGCCATGCGGTTTGACATGACCGATCCGGAACGTCTGACCCGCCGAACCGATATCGCCTTCTGGCTACATTTGCTTGCCGCGCCTCTCATCGTACACTCCATGATCGATGGAATGGTCGGCATGTCTTCCAAGCCCGATCCGAAGTCCGCCATTGTGGTCATGATTGTTTTTCTGGGGCTGAGCCTGGTTGCCGTTCTGATCGATCGCCGCGCGATGCTGGTATCCGGCCTTCTCTACGCCGGGATTGCTTTCTGGACGCTGATTCGCGAGGCGGGCATCTCCGACATGACGACCCCGTTGACGATATTGACGCTCGGCGCCTTTGTGCTGTTGCTCAGCGCCGGCTGGCGACCGCTCCGAGCCGGAATCCTGCACATCACGCCGGCCGCGCTTGCGCGCCGCCTCCCTCAAACAAGCGTTCCCGCATGATGGAAACGTCCGACAGCACCAGCGTTCCGATGGTACACAATTCATGACCGACTTTTCTCCCCGCGAAATCGTCTCCGAACTCGACCGCTTCATCGTCGGCCAGTCCGACGCCAAGCGCGCCGTCTCGATCGCGCTGCGCAACCGCTGGCGGCGGCTGCAGCTGACCGGCAATCTGCGCGAGGAAGTGCTGCCGAAAAACATCCTGATGATCGGACCGACCGGCGTCGGCAAGACCGAGATCGCGCGGCGGCTGGCAAAGCTCGCCGGCGCGCCGTTCATCAAGGTCGAGGCCACCAAATTCACCGAAGTCGGCTATGTCGGCCGCGACGTCGAGCAGATCATCCGCGATCTCGTCGAAGTCGCGATCTCCCAGACCCGTGAGCGCAAGCGCAAGGACGTGCAGGCCCGCGCGCAACTGGCCGCCGAGGAACGCGTGCTCGATGCGCTGGTCGGACCGGCCTCCAGCGCCGCCACCCGCGATTCCTTCCGCAAGAAGCTGCGCGCCGGCGAACTCAACGACAAGGAAATCGAAATCGAGACCCAGTCATCCGGCAGCGGCATGCCGATGTTCGAAATTCCGGGCATGCCCGGCGCCCAGATGGGCGCGATCTCGATCGGCGATATCTTCGGCAAGATGGGCGGACGGAGCAAGACCCGCCGCCTGACGGTCGAAAGCTCGCACGAGATCCTCGTCAACGAGGAATCCGACAAGCTCCTGGACAGCGACCAGCTGGTGCAGGAGGCGATCAACGCGGTCGAGAACAACGGCATCGTGTTCCTCGACGAGATCGACAAGATCTGCGTGCGCGAAGGCCGCAGCGGCGGCGGCGATGTTTCGCGCGAAGGCGTGCAGCGCGACCTGCTGCCGCTGATCGAAGGCACCACCGTCTCGACCAAGCACGGCGCGGTCAAGACCGACCACATCCTGTTCATCGCCTCCGGCGCGTTTCACATTGCAAAGCCATCGGACCTGCTGCCCGAATTGCAGGGCCGGCTGCCGATCCGCGTCGAACTGTCCGCACTGACGCCGCGACGACATGCGCCGCATCCTGACCGAGCCGGAGGCCTCGCTGATCAAGCAATATGTCGCGCTGATGCAGACCGAGGGCGTGACGCTCGACATCACCGACAGCGCCATCGACGCGCTGGCGGACGTGGCGGTCGCCGTCAATTCCACGGTGGAAAATATCGGCGCGCGGCGGCTGCAGACCGTGATGGAGCGGGTGCTGGACGAGATTTCCTTTGCCGCGCCGGACCGCCACGGCGAGACCATCAAGGTCGATGCCGACTATGTGCAAAAGCATGTCGGCGACCTCGCCAAGAACGCGGATTTGAGCCGGTTCATTTTGTAGAATTCAGCAGCGTAAGATCGTCGTCCCTCGGGCGCGCATTCGCACGATCAGGTCGCGCTTGGCCGGGACGACGATGAAGATGAATTTGCGTGTCTGGGAAAACCCCTGGCGCTTGATGCTTGCCGTCAATGTCGCCGTCTGCTTCGGGGTATTCCTGCACAAGATCACGCTGCCGCCTTTCGTCCCCTACATTCATCTGCTGGTCGACTATCATTTCGGCTTCACCAAGCGCGCGCTGATCGGCGCGGTCGTGGCGCTGTTCACTGCGAAAGTGCCGGTGTGGCTGGTGTTCGCGCTGGGCGGCGTGGTCTGGCTGATCACGGCGGGCTTGTTCGTCAAACTATTCCGGCGCACGTTCGGCTTTGACGACGAACACTTGCCGCTGTTCGTCTTCATGGCCGGCTCGCCGTTCTTCCTGAAGAATTTCATGCACACGCTCGGGCATTTCGACATCTATGGATGCCTGTTCGCGATCGTCCTGCTGCTGGTTCCGGCGCGCTCGCTGTTCTACGTGTTGCTTGCCACGCTGTTCTCGATGATCCTGGTTCTGATCCACCACATCCATCTCCTGATGTACGTGCCGACGATCGTGACCATCGTGGTGCTGCGCTATTATCTGGTGCAGGGCGTGAACCGGTCAGGCGTGATCGCAGGCATCGCCGCGCTCGCAGCCACCGGCTTGCTCTTCATCGCCGCGCAGTTCTTCGGGACGATGGCGGTGCCGGAGGCGGAGTTCGTCAGCTATCTGCAAGGCCGGATGGCCGATCCGTCGCGCACCGATCTGCTGAGCTTCGCCTACATCTGGTACCAGCCGCTGTCGAAGGAGATTGCCGATACCTGGGCGCGCCTGCCGCACAATAGTCTGGGCATTCCGGTGTTCGCGCTGCTGATCTGGCTGCACACGCCGCTCTGGCGATATTTCAAGGATCTGATCGCCGCGCTCTCCGTTCCCGCGCATCGCCGCGATCGTCATGCCGCGATCGTCATCGTCAGCCTCGGCTATCTCGTCATGTTCGCGATGGTGTTCGACTATTCCCGATGGATTTCGAACTGGGCGGTGTGCCTGTTCCTGATCCTGCACGCGGTGAAGACGCTGCCGGCATCGCGCGACGTGTCGCCGATATCGAGCGATGACCGGAAGACGACGATCCTTCGGCTGGATCGTCACGCTGATCCCGCGCGTCGGGATCGTGCGGCCGTTCTAAAATCGCGAAAACAACCCCATGCAAAGTAGGATTGGGGCCTCGCACCATTCGAAAGCGCAAGATCTCAGCTCATAGCAGTTACGATCTCACCCGCCGCACCCGCACATACAGCGCGCCCTCGCCGCCATGGCCGATATGGGCTTCCTCGAATCCGACCACCAGCGAGCGGAATTCCGGCAGGCTCAGCCATTGCGGCACCTGGCGGCGCAGCACGCCGCGCTCGGATTCGGCGCCGCCGACCTTGCCCTTGCCGGTGATGACCAGCACGAAGGTCAGCCCGTCGCTATGCGCGCGCTGCAGGAAGGTCAGCAGCACGCGGTGGGCGCGGATCTGCGTCATGCCGTGCAGATCGAGCCGGGCGTCGATCTCCTTGCGGCCGCGCGAAAGCTGCGAGCGCTCGCGGCGTCCGATCGGCGCCAGCGGCGGCGGCTCCGGTCTTGATGCGGGAATGATCCGCGGCGGGGCCAGCGGCTTCGGCGAAGCCGGTCGCGGCGCGACGCTTGATTCTGCCTCCGGCGAGCCGATCGGCCGGCTTCACGACGCGATGCCGCTTGCGCAGCGGCTTGACCTGCTTGGCGACGCTCTCCCACAGCGCGCGATCTTCCTCGCTCAGGCCGCGCTTGCGCCGCGGCGGCACCGGTATTTCGGGGGGTGAGCTCGATGTCCGGCGTTTCATGGACGGTAGCGATAGCGGCGGCTGTGACGATGGCGTGGCGCATCAGAAGCCGGCTTGACGCTCGGGCCGCGCCGCCGGCAGCGGCACCGGCTTTACGACAGCAGCCTGGGCGGTGGAGGTTGGCGCGGTCGCAGCCTCCGGCGGCTTGATGGCGCTCTTCTGGTCTTTCGGCTGGTCCTTCGGGCGGATCGACCTGCGGAAACAGCTTTGCGATTTTTTCCGACGGCCGCGCGTCCGGCACCGGCATCTTGCGGCCCCGCAGCGAGGGATCGAGGCTCTTCGGCACCAGAATCACAAAGCGCATGTTGTGCTTGAGACGGCCGGCGACCTTGCCGGCATCGGCGCCGGCGCCGAAATAGAGATCGGCGCGCGCGGGACCGACGATCGCCGAGCCGGTGTCCTGCGCGATCATCAGCCGGTGAAACGGCGTCTTCGACTGTTCGGAGTCGATCGGCAGTTCGCCCTCGATGAAGAACGGCGTGCCGTAGACGTGCAGCGATTTGTCGACCGCGATCGAGCGGCCCGGCGTCAGCGGCACGCCCTGGGCGCCGACCGCTTCGTCCTTGTCGGAGAGCTGCACCTCGCGGAAGAACACGTAGGACCTGTTCTGCCGCCGCAATTCATTGGCGCCGTCGGGGTTCTGCTCCATCCACTCCCGGATCTTCTGCATCGACATCTGATCCCTCGGGATGATGTTGCGCTCGATCAGGATGCGGCCGACCGGCGTATAGGGATAGCCATTATGCGCATCGTAATTGATGCGTACCGTCGTGCCGTCGTCGAGGAGCAGGACCCGCGCCGAGCCCTGGATCTGCGTGAACAGCAGATCGGTCTGGTTCTTCAGCCAGCAGATTTCGAGGCCGCGGCCCGTCAATGGCGCCGTCCTCGATCTCGGCGCGATCGTAATAGGGCACCAGCTTGCGCCGGCCGATCTTGCGAAACACCTGGCCCTTGTTCGGCAGTCCGGCCGAGCTTTGGGTGGTGCCGCGGACGAACAAATTGGAAGGCCGGCGATAGACCGGCACGTTGTAGACCTCGTTCTGCGTCCGCGAGCCATCGATCACCGGCTCGTAATAGCCGGTGACGAACCCCTCGCCTTCGCCGAGCCGCGAGATCCGCAACGGCGGAAAATGCTCCTCGAAGAAGGCCTTTGCCTTGGCGCCGTCGGACAGCTCGAGGCCCCTGGCGACCCGGCAGGGATCGCGCAGCGACGCGCCCAGCGCTTTCGGCTCCGCCGGCGGCTTTGTCTGGGCCGCAATCGGCTTGCAGCTGGCGCGAAAGGCCTTGTAGGCGGCGAGATGATCGTCCTCGCTCCAGCCCGCGATGTCGGACCAGGCGACCGGCGCATATTGGCCGCCGCTGATCTGAAGCGGCAACTCCAGGCTCGGGATATGGAAGCGGACGCGAAGCTGCCGGATGCGCGGTGCGTGAATGCGGCCGCGCGTAACGCGCCGCAAATGCATTCGAGATGGAGCGAGCGACAACGCGACAGCGATCGCGGCCAACGCCCGCCTTGCAAGCAACCCTGCAAGGCCGCGCGTGTTAGCTGGCGCTTCCGGTGCCAACCAGCTTCCAGTTCGGATCGCGTGAACTCGTGTCGCGGGCAAATGTCCAGACATCGGTGATATCGGCGACCTTATCCGGGTTGCCATCGACGATGGTGCCGGCCTTGTCGCGGGTGACCGAGATCATCTGCGATACGAAACGAACCGTCAGTTGCGCCGCCTGGTCGCGGGCTTCCGCGCCCACCAGTTCGGCCTTGTCGATCGAAACAAACCGCGTTTCGGTCTTCTGCTCGTGCTTCTCGCGATCCTTGATCACGGTGTCGAAGCTCTCATAGACCTCGGTCGACAGCAGATCCTTCAGCGCGCGGCGATCGCCATTGGCAAACGCCAGCACGATCATTTCATAGGCGCTGCGGGCGCCGGAGAGGAAATGCCGCGGATCGAACGAGGAATCCTGGGCGACGATGGCATCGAGGCCCTGCGCCAGCGGCGTGCCCGCCTCGGCAAGGCCCTTCCAGCGGTCGGTCGGCGGCGCCACGTCCGCGGTCGGCGCCAGCGGCGCCTGATCGATCACGGTGCCCGGCATCGGCACGACGTTGTTGTCCTGGGTGCGCTGCACGACGTTGGGCGCGGCGCGATCATAGGGCGGCCGTTCGCTTCCGGTGCGCTGTCCGAGGACGCTGCGCAGGCGCAGGAAGATGAAGACCGCCAGCGCCAGGAAGATGATGGTGTAAATATCCACGTCGTATTCGCTTTCTGATTTCTAACGCCGGCAACGGGTCCGGCGGTCGAGCGTTCCCTTGAGGGTCTCCCCGGGAACGGCAGAGATTACATCATCGATTGAGTCTGCAGCATGTAGGCATGAAACTTTGCCCGGCCAATGGCGCGTTTTGGCGCGGGCGAATTGTAGCGCGTTTTGGCCCTGAGGGGAAACCCGATCCTGCCCGGAAATCACGCATATTCAACAATTTAGGATAGGCGCCACAGGCCCGGCCGGCCCCGTCATTAGCCATATCCGTCACAAATGGCCCGTCGTTTGGCCCGCCTGCGATCCGTCGTCCTTGTGGAATGGGGCGGGGCTATGATAGCCACTCGCCCGGCAAAGGCATTTCCGCCCGCCGAGCGAATTCAGACGAAAACTTCGGTCCTCCGCTCGCCAGCGTTCCAGGAGAGAGTTTCATGACCAACGGTAACGGCGCGCCTCCCGAGCAGGCCCCTCCCCAGCTCAACGTGCTGGCGCAGTACACCAAGGACCTGTCGTTCGAAAATCCGAACGCCCCGGGCTCGCTGGCGCCGCAGCAGCAGCAGCCTCAGATCAACATCCAGATCAATGTCAGCGCCAACAACGTCTCGCGGAAAACGAGTTCGAAGTGACGCTTTCGGTCGAAGGCAAGGCGGAAAACGCCGGCAAGGTGATGTTCTCCTTCGACCTCGCCTATGCCGGCGTGTTCCGCATCGTCAACGTGCCGAAGGAAAACCTGCACCCGCTGGTCATGATCGAATGCCCGCGGCTGTTGTTCCCGTTCGCGCGCGAGATCATCGCGACCGCGGTGCGCGACGGCGGCTTCCCGCCGCTGATGCTCGATCCGGTCGATTTCGTCGGCCTGTACCGCCAGAACATGGAACGGCAGGCTGCCGCCCAGGCCGCGTCAGGCGCAAAGCCGAGCTAAGGCGAGATCCGCTCCACCGCGGCTAAACGCCGCTAAGCGGCCCCAGAAAATCGTTCCAGATCGGCTTGTCGCCCAGCGTGGCGACGAAGGCCCGATGCGCCTCGCGGTCGGCGTCGGTGATCCGCGGCGCCAGCGGCGTCTCGCGCTGCCGCCGCGGCATTTCGCCGGTCCGCCCTGCCCGCGCCTCGCGGGTCTCCGAGGCCAGGATCAGTTGCGACTGCCGCGCCCCGATCAGGTCGATATAGACTTCGGCCAGCAGCTCGGCGTCGAGCAGCGCGCCGTGCTTGGTGCGGCGGGAATTGTCGATCGCATAGCGCGAGCAGAGATCGTCGAGCCGGTTCGACACGCCCGGATGCTTGCGGCGCGCCAGCAGCAGCGTATCGACCAGCCGGTCGCGCGGGATCGCCGGCCGCTTGATGCGGTCGAGCTCGGCATTGATGAAGCTGATGTCGAACGAGGCGTTGTGGATCACCAGCGGCGCATCGGCGATGAATTCCAGGAACTCGTCGACCACCTCGTGAAACAGCGGCTTGTTGGCGAGGAACTCGGTCGACAGGCCGTGCACGGCAAAGGCTTCCGCCGGCATGTCGCGCTCGGGATTGATGTAGCGGTGAAACGTCTGCCCGGTCGGCATGCGGTTGAAGATCTCGACGCAGCCGATCTCGACCAGCCGGTCGCCGCGCAACGGATCGAGGCCGGTGGTTTCGGTATCGAGAACGATTTCGCGCATGAATCTTCTAAAATGACCGGAAAGCGGCGAATCAGGTTCGCCGCTGCGGCATCTTAACAACCTCGGCCAGAATGTCCCGGATTCGCGCGCGCACGGGGTCGAGACCGTGCGAGGTATCCACCACGAAATCGGCGCGCTTGCGCTTTTCGGCGTCGGGCAGCTGCCGCGCCAGGATGGCGTCGAGCTTTTCGTTCGTCATGGTGTCGCGCGCCAGAATGCGCTCGCGCTGGACTTCCGGCGTGGTCGTCACCACCACCACCGCATCGACGCGCTTCTCGCCGCCGGTCTCGAACAGCAGCGGCACATCGACCACCACGACCGGCGCGCCGGATCGCTCGGCATCGTCGAGGAATTTTTGCCGGGAGGCGCCGAGCATCGGATGGACGATCTGCTCGAGCTGCTTCATCGCGGCGGGATCGTGCACCACGCTGGCGGAAAGTTTCGCGCGATCGACCTTGCCGTCGACGGTGGTGCCGGGAAACGCCGCCTCGATCGCCGGCGCCGCCTCGCCTTCATAGATTTTGTGGACGGTCGCATCGGCGTCGTAAACGGGCACGCCGGCCTCCGCGAACAGCTTTGCGGTGGTCGATTTCCCCATTCCGATCGAGCCGGTCAGTCCAAGGATCAGCATTCACTTCGCCATTCGTTGTCGGATTTCAGACCGCAAGCAGCCGCTCGCTGCGCAGAAATGCAAGCAGCGGCAGCAGCGGCAGGCCGAGAATGGTGAAATGATCGCCTTCGATGCGCTCGAACAAATGCACGCCCAGCCCTTCGAGCTGATAGGCGCCGACGCTGGTGGTCACCGCCTCGCCGGCCTGGTCCAGATAGGCTTCGATTTCGCTCTCGCTCAGCGGCCGCATGGTCATGCCGGCAATGCTGACATCGGCCAACAATATCTTGCCGTCGCGCGCAACCGCAACGGCCGAATGCAGTTCATGGCGTTGGCCGGCGAGCAGGCGCAATTGCTCGGCGGCCGCCGCGCGGCCGGCGGGCTTGCTGAAAAGCCGGTCGCCGAGCGCCAGTGTCTGATCGGCGCCGACGACATACCGGCCGGGCTTTTGCGCCGAGACAAACAGCGCCTTCTCGCCGCCAGCAGCGTTGCGATCTCGCCGGGTGCGGAAAGGCCGGAAGCCTTCTGCACCGCGCGCTCGTCGATATCGGCCGGAATGGCCTCGAACGATATGCCGGCATTGGCCAGCAGCATCTGCCGCGCGCGGCTTTGCGAGGCCAGGATCAGCGGATCTTTCCCGCGCCAGATGGTCATGGCCGCCATTTCATTCCGGAAGCCGCTGCCGTTGCCGGTCGGTAAACAGTTTCAGGATCGCGGCCGCGGTTTCCTCGATCGATCGCCGCGTCACGTCGAGCTGCGCCCAGTTGAATTTGGCGCTCAAGCGCCGCGCATACGCGACTTCATCGGTGACCGACTGACGATCGATATAATCGTCATTGCCGGATTCGGCGCCCATGCTCAGCAGCCGGTTCTGCCGGACCTGGATCAGCCGCTCCGGCGTCGCATGCAGGCTGACCACCAGCGGCTTCTTCAGCGTCTCCAGTTGATGCGGCATCGGAATGCCCGGCACCAGCGGCACGTTGGCGGTGCGGATGCCGCGGTTGGCGAGATAGATCGAGGTCGGCGTCTTCGAGGTGCGGGACACGCCGACCAGAACGACGTCGGCCTCCTCCAGGCCTTCGACATGCTGGCCGTCGTCATGGATCATCGTGTAGTTCAGCGCGTCGATGCGCTTGAAATATTCCGCATTGAGGACGTGCTGCGCGCCGACGCGGCCGGTGGTCGCCGCGCCGAGATAGGCCTCGAACAATTGCATCACCGGGCCGATGATCGACAGGCTCGGAATGTTGATCTCCCTGCACTTGGCCTCGAGCCGGCCGACCAGATCCTTCTCCAGCAGCGTGAACAGCACGATGCCCGGCGCTTCCTCGATTTCATCGAGCACGCGGTCGAGCTGCTTCTGGCTGCGCACCAGCGGATAGACATGTTCGACCGGCGTCACATTGGCGTATTGCGCGGCCACCGCGCGCGCCACCGTGATCAGCGTCTCACCGGTCGAATCGGAGACCAGATGAAGATGAAAATAATTGCCGGTCGTGGGCACCAAGACCCCTGTGTATCCTGTGAATCCTTGTGGAGCTTAGCCGAGAGAATTGGCCCTGGGTCGGCGCCTCCGGGATAACCCGGCTTTTTCTTCACAGGGCCCCACGCAAGGATAAGTCAACTCGCTGATCTCAACGATAGTGAGAATATGTGGACTTGTCTCTTCATAAGCTGCCGGCAACGCAGCGCAAGCACTTGATGCAAGTCGCGTTATTGCATTGATCCAACTGATGACGGGAAATGTTGATGGATGTGAACAAGCCCGGACAAGTGCGGGACGGTTTGTTGTGAGTCCAATTCACCGCTACTTAGACTCAAACCTAAGATTCTAAAATTATTAGTTTAGAGAAGCGGTGCTTGAGGATATGTCTCGGTCCCACGCTGGCAGAAGCTCTCAGGCAATGACTGAGACGGCCGGAACGTTCCAGGGCGGATTGAGGCAAGGCAATTGCGATGTACGAGTGGATGACGATCACGGTGTATCGTGGATCAAGGCGCTGCATGTGATCGCCGTCATCTCGTGGATGGCCGGCATGCTCTATCTGCCGCGGCTGTTCGTCTATCACTGCGAGGCCGAGATCGGCTCGAAGCAGTCCGAGACGTTCAAGGTGATGGAACGCCGGCTGCTGAAGGCGATCATCAACCCGGCGATGATCGTGACCTGGCTGGCCGGGCTTTACCTCGCCTGGAGCGGGCATTGGTTCGTCGCCGGCTGGTTTCACGGCAAATTCCTGCTGGTGCTGATGCTGTCCGGCGTCCACGGCTTTTTTTCCCGCTGGGTCAAGGATTTCGCCGCCGACCGGAATACGCGAAGTCAGAAATTCTATCGTGATTATCAATGAGGTACCGACGGTCCTGATGATCGGGATCGTGATCCTGGTGGTGGTGAAGCCGTTCTAGAACCCGTTTCCGACGACAGAGCCGGAGTTCAGCCCTGCTTGCGAACTGCCGACCGATTTTCTATATTAGCGAAATCCCACCCCACGCAGGCGGATGTGGTTGCGTTCCGGTCTCCTCGTTGAACCGGCCGCCGCATCAGGTTTGAAGCCTCACCGGCGCTTTCCTTGCTTAGACCTGCGGACCTTCCTTTTCTCGTGTCCGCTTTTTCTTAAAGCCACCTCGCACCCCTCCTCCAGTTACTCTCCACAGGACCACCCCAATGCGGGAAATGAAACTTCAAGACCTCAAAGCCAAAACGCCGGCCGAGCTCGTCTCGTTCGCGGAAGAGAATGGGGTCGAAAACGCCAGCACCATGCGCAAGCAGGAGCTGATGTTCGCCATTCTCAAGCAACTCGCGATCCAGGAAACCGACATTATCGGCGAAGGCGTCGTCGAGGTTCTCTCCGACGGCTTCGGATTCCTGCGCTCGCCGGACGCCAATTATCTGCCGGGCCCGGACGACATCTACGTCTCGCCCTCGCAGATCCGCCGCTTCGGTCTTCGCACCGGCGACACCATCGAAGGCCACATTCGCAGCCCGAAAGAAGGCGAACGCTATTTCGCGCTGCTCAAGGTCAACACGCTCAATTTCGAGGACCCGGAAAAGTCCAAGCACAAGGTCAATTTCGACAATCTGACGCCGCTGTTTCCCGATCAGCGCTTCCGGCTCGAACTCGAAGACCCGACGCGAAAGGACCTTTCTGCAAGGGTTATCGACATCGTCGCCCCGATCGGCAAGGGCCAGCGCGCCCTGATCGTGGCGCCGCCGCGCACCGGCAAGACCGTGCTGATGCAGAACATCGCGCACTCGATCACCGCCAATCATCCGGAATGCTATCTGATCGTGCTTCTGATCGACGAACGTCCGGAAGAAGTCACGGACATGCAGCGCTCGGTGAAGGGCGAGGTGGTGTCGTCGACCTTCGACGAGCCGGCGGTGCGTCACGTCCAGGTCGCCGAGATGGTGATCGAGAAGGCCAAGCGGCTGGTCGAACACGGCCGCGACGTCGTGATCCTGCTCGACTCGATCACGCGCCTGGGCCGCGCCTACAACACCGTGGTGCCGTCATCCGGCAAGGTGCTGACCGGCGGTGTCGACGCCAACGCGCTGCAGCGGCCGAAGCGCTTCTTCGGCGCCGCGCGCAACATCGAGGAGGGCGGTTCGCTCACCATCATCGCGACCGCGCTGGTCGATACCGGCAGCCGCATGGACGAAGTGATCTTCGAAGAGTTCAAGGGCACCGGTAACTCCGAACTGATCCTCGACCGCAAGGTCTCGGACAAGCGGACCTTCCCGGCGATCGACATCTCGCGCTCCGGCACCCGCAAGGAAGAGCTGATCACCGATCCGCAGCTGCTGAAGAAAATGTACGTGCTGCGCCGGATCCTCAATCCGATGGGCACCATGGACGCGATCGACTTCCTGCTCGACAAGCTGCGCAACACCAAGAACAACTCGGAATTCTTCGAGTCGATGAATACCTGAGCCGTCAGGTCAGGTTTCGGGAAGGGCGCCTCGTGCAAGCGGGGCGCCCTTTTTTGTTGCGCGGCTATGCTGCAGGATTTGCTGCAGCAAGGGTGCAGCAGAGGTGCAGCATAGGAATTTAAGGGGTGCGGGCGTCACCACTTCCTAAGTGATCTGAAAATAATACACTTTTTCTTGTGACCCGCGATCGGGGCCGATTGCTCGCCTGCGGTTTTGCAGCAAAATTGCTGCGCCAATGCTGCAGCAACAGAGGACATAGGCCACATTATCCGGCGGGCGTAAAGGGGTGAACGGCCCTGAGCTCAAATTGCGTTGCCTTTTCAAGGGCCCCGGCACAAATAGGCGATGCATCCGCGGGACCAGACCATTTTTGCGCTGTCGTCGGGCCGGCCGCCGAGCGCGATTGCGATTGTGCGGGTCTCCGGGCCGCAGGCCGGGCCGGCGCTGACGGCGCTGGCCGGCAGGATGCCGCCGCCGCGGGTGGCGACGCGGGTGCTGCTGCGGGACGCCAGCGGTCAGCCAATCGACGATGCGGTGGTGCTCTGGTTTCCGGGACCGGCCAGCGCGACCGGCGAAGACGTCGCCGAATTTCACGTCCATGGCGGACGCGCGGTGCTGGCCGCGATGTTCGCGGCGCTGTCGGCGCTGGAAAATGTGCGCGCCGCCGAGCCCGGCGAATTCACCCGCCGCGCCTTCGAGAACGGCAAGCTCGATCTCACCGAAGCCGAAGGTCTCGACGATCTCATTCACGCCGACACCGATCGGCAGCGCCGCCAGGCGCTGCGGCAGTTGAAGGGACTGCTCGGCGACAAGGCGCGCGACTGGCGCGCGCAGATCATCGAAGCGTCCGCGCTGATCGAAGCCGGCATCGATTTTTCCGACGAGGGCGACGTGCCGGCGGAATTGATCGCGCCGGCGCTGGCGAAGGATCAAAGCGCTGCTCGGAGAAATCGAAGAAGTGCTTGCGGCACAGGGACAAAGTGAACGGCTGCGCGACGGCCTGGTGGTTGCGATCGCGGGTCCGCCGAATGTCGGCAAGTCGACGCTGATGAATCAGCTGGCGCGGCGCGAGGTCGCGATCGTCTCGCCGCATGCCGGCACCACGCGCGACGTCATCGAGGTGCAGCTCGATCTCGACGGCTATCCGGTGACGGTGATCGACACCGCCGGCATTCGCGAGACCGACGATCCGGTCGAGCAGGAGGGCGTGCGGCGCGCGCGGGCGCGCGCGGCGGAAGCCGATCTCGTGCTGTGGCTGGCCGATGCGACGAACGAAGAGATTGAGCATGACGGAGCCGCGCCGGTCTGGCTGGTGCGCAACAAGATCGATCTCGATGCTGCCGGTCGGCCAATGGCCGAGGCGGCGGGCCAGGCGCGATTTGGGATTTCGGCGAGACGCGGGGACGGGGTGCCGGAACTGATTGCCGGCCTGGTCGGATTTGCGCAGGATTATTTTGGCGCCAGCGAGGGCGGGCTTGATCGCCCGGGAGCGGCAACGGCAATTGCTGCGGGAGACGGCGGCTTCGCTGCGGCGCAGCATTGAGGTGGCGGGGCAGGGCGAGGAGCTGGCGGCGGAGGAACTGCGGGCGGCCGCGCATTCCCTTGGGCGGCTGCTGGGCCGGGTCGATGTCGAGGACATCCTCGACGTGATCTTCCGGGAATTCTGTATAGGTAAGTAATATTTCTTTTATTTTAGTTCTTGGTTCATTTCATCGCTAACTTGTTTCACGTGAAACACTTTCGAACGCTCCGGTGGAACCGGTTGTTTCACGTGAAACAGGCCGATTCACAAACTTCCCGCTTCCGGGATTCCGCACTCCGCGATAGAAGTCCGGCCATGATTTCGCAGCGGAACTCATTCGACGTCATCGTCATCGGCGGCGGCCATGCCGGCTGTGAGGCCGCGAGCGCGGCCGCGCGGATGGGCGCGAAGACCGCGCTGGTGACCCATCGCTTCGCGACCGTCGGCGCGATGTCCTGCAATCCCGCGATCGGCGGTCTCGGCAAGGGCCATCTGGTCCGCGAGGTCGATGCGCTGGATGGCCTGATGGGCCGGGTCGCCGATGCCGGCGGCATCCAGTTTCGGATGCTCAACCGCCGCAAGGGTCCGGCGGTCCGCGGTCCGCGCGCCCAGGCCGATCGCAAGCTCTATGCGGCGGCGATGCAGGCCGCGATCAGCGAGACCGCCAATCTCAGCGTGATCGAAGGCGAGGCGGACGAGCTGATCGTCTCGAACGGCCGCGTCACCGGCATTCGCCTGGGCGATGGCCGCGAGCTTGCCGCCGGCGCCGTCGTCATCACCACCGGCACCTTTCTGCGCGGGCTGATCCATCTCGGCGAAAAGAACTGGCCGGCCGGCCGGGTCGGCGAGGCGCCGGCGATGGGGCTTTCGGCCTCCTTCGAACGCGCCGGCTTCACGCTCGGCCGGCTCAAGACCGGCACGCCGCCGCGGCTCGACGGCACCACGATCGACTGGTCGGCGGTCGAAATGCAGCCCGGCGACGATCCGCCGGAGCCGTTTTCGGTGATGACCGACCGGATCACGACGCCGCAGATCCAGTGCGGCATCACCCGCACCACGCCGGCGACCCATGAGGTGATCCGGGCCAATGTGCATCGCTCGCCGATGTATTCCGGCCAGATCAAGAGCAGCGGTCCGCGCTATTGCCCCTCGATCGAGGACAAGATCGTCCGCTTCGGCGACCGCGACGGCCATCAGATCTTCCTGGAGCCGGAAGGCCTCGACGATACCACGGTCTATCCCAACGGCATCTCGACCTCGCTGCCGGAAGAGGTCCAGCTCGCGATCCTCGCGACCATTCCGGGCCTTGAGCGGGTCAGGATGGTCCGGCCGGGCTACGCCATCGAATACGACCACGTCGATCCCCGCGAACTCGATCCGACCCTGCAGACCAAGCGCCTGCCGGGGCTGTTCCTGGCCGGCCAGATCAACGGCACCACCGGCTATGAAGAGGCGGCGGCGCAGGGACTTGTTGCGGGTCTCAACGCGGCATTGGCGGCCAGCGGCGCCGATCCGATCGTGTTCGACCGCGCCGACGGCTATCTCGGCGTCATGATCGACGACCTCGTGACCCGCGGCATCACCGAGCCGTATCGGATGTTCACCTCGCGGGCCGAATACCGGCTGACCCTGCGGGCCGACAATGCCGATCAGCGCCTGACCGACAAGGGCATTGCGCTGGGCTGCGTCGGGCAGGCGCGTCGGCAGCGGCATGGCGCCAAGATGGCGGCGCTCGATGCGGCGAAGTCGCTGGCGAAGTCGCTGACGATCACGCCGAACGAAGCGGCCAGGCATGGCCTGGCGCTGAACCGGGACGGCCATCGCCGCTCGGCCTTTGAGCTGCTGGCCTATCCGGAGATCGGCTGGAGCGAGCTGCGCGGCATCTGGCCGGAGCTGTCGGCCATTGACCCAGCGATCGCGGTCCATCTCGAGATCGACGCCAAATACGACGTCTATCTCAAGCGCCAGACCGCCGATGTCGATGCCTTCCGGCGCGACGAGGGGCTGGTCCTGACCGATATCGACTATGCCGACGTGCCCGGGCTCTCCAACGAAGCGCGCTCGAAGCTTGAGGCGGCGCGGCCGCGGACGGTGGGGCAGGCGGGCCGGCTCGACGGCCTGACGCCGGCCGCGCTCGGAATCCTGGCGGCCTATCTGCGGCGCGAAGCGCGGCGGAAGACGGCGAAGGCGACCGCGTAGCAGCGTTTCACGTGAAACGGGGAGAGCGCGCCCCATACGTCCGACGTCATCCGTCAGTTGCGAGCTCTTGCGAGCCTCGAAGCGATGGCCATACGTACTCCCGCATCCTTCGAGGCGATGCCGAATGCGGTTCGCTACGCTCAGCAATGACAGTCCTCCAACAGTGACGGCCGTCCAACTGATGACCTCAGCGTCCCGATGATTGCCGCCTCCGACAAAGCCGCGGCCCTGGCGCTCACGCCCGTTTCACGTGAAACAGAGGCGCGGCTGGATCGCTATGTCGATCTGCTCCGGGAGTGGCAGGCCAAAACCAATCTGGTCGCGCCCTCGACGCTTCCAAATCTCTGGACCCGGCATATCTCCGATTCGCTGCAGCTCCTGAGCCTCGCCCCGTCGGCAAAGACCTGGGTCGATCTCGGCAGCGGCGGCGGCTTTCCCGGCGTGGTGCTGGCCTGCGCGCTGGCGGAGACGCCGGGCGCCATATCCATCTGGTCGAACGCAACGCCAAGAAGGCCGCGTTCCTGCGCGAGGCGCTGCGCGTCACCGGCGCCGCCGGGACCGTGCATCTCGCTGACATCGGGGATAGTGTGGATAGAATCGCCGGCCCGGTCGATTGCGTCACTGCCCGGGCGCTGGCTCCGCTACATCAACTCATCGGCTTCGCGGAGCCGTTGGTGGCAAAGGGTGCGCAAGCGCTGTTTCTCAAGGGTCAAGATGTAGAGGCTGAATTGACCGAAGCCACTAAATATTGGAATATCAAGCCGCAACTCCATTCCAGCCGCACCGGCGGACACGGCTGGATCGTCGAACTCGACCGGATCGAGCGGCGCAATGCTTCCGCGGGTGCACATGGCAACCGGGCATGACCGTAATTGATCAAGTATATCAAGAGGATAGGTCGCCCACGCCGCCGGGCCATCCGCGCATCCTGTCGCTCGCCAACCAGAAGGGCGGCGTCGGCAAGACCACCACCGCGATCAATCTCGGCACCGCGCTGGCCGCGATCGGCGAGCGCGTGCTGATCGTCGATCTCGATCCGCAGGGCAACGCCTCGACCGGCCTCGGCATCGATCGCCGCAGCCGCAACTGCTCGACCTATGACGTGCTGATCGGCGAAGCGCCGCTGCGCGAAGCGGTGGTGCCGACCGCGGTGCCGCGGCTGCACATCGCGGCCTCGACCATGGATCTCTCCGGCCTCGAGCTCGAACTCGGCATCGACGCCCGGCCGCGCCTTCCGCCTGCGCGATGCGATCGCGGCGCTGAACAACAACGCCGCGCCGGAGACCGACTACACCTATGTGCTGATCGACTGTCCGCCGTCGCTCAATCTTCTCACCGTCAATGCGATGGCGGCGTCGGATGCGATCCTGGTGCCGCTGCAATGCGAGTTCTTCGCGCTCGAAGGTCTGTCGCAATTGCTGCAGACGGTGGAGCAGGTGCGCTCGACGCTCAATCCGAATCTGTCGATCCACGGCATCGTGCTGACCATGTTCGACTCGCGCAACAATCTGTCGAACCAGGTCGTCGCCGACGTCCGGCAGTTCATGGGCGCCAAGGTCTACAACACCATGATCCCGCGCAACGTGCGCATCTCCGAGGCGCCGTCCTACGGCAAGCCGGTGCTGGTCTACGATCTCAAATGCGTCGGCAGCGAAGCCTATCTCAAGCTTGCGACCGAAGTGATCCAGCGCGAGCGCGAGCTGCGGACGCATTAACGCCGAAGCGTAGGATGGGCAGAGCGCAGCGAAACCCATCGCTACACGCGATCAAGCTGATGGGTTTCGCTGCGCTCTGCCCATCCTACAAGAAACAGAGATTCTAATTCCGGAGTGTCTTGCGTGAATCCAAGGGAGCTGGCGATGGCCGACGAAGCGCGTTCGCGACTGGGCCGCGGTCTTGCAAGTCTGATCGGTGATGTCGGCGGCGAGGCCGCGCATGTCGAGCGGCCGCGCACGCAGCGCAAGGTGCCGATCGAATTCCTGAAACCCAATCCGCGCAATCCGCGCCGCGCCTTTTCCGATGCCGAACTCGGCGAGCTCGCCGCTTCGATCAAGCAGCACGGCGTGATCCAGCCGATCGTGGTGCGTCCGGTGAAGGGCGCGCAGACCGCTTCGAGATCATCGCCGGCGAACGCCGCTGGCGCGCCTCGCAGCTCGCCGGCCTGCACGAAGTGCCGATCGTGCCGGTCGATGTCAGCGACAGCGACGCGCTCGAGATCGCGATCATCGAGAACGTGCAGCGCGAAGACCTCAACGCGATGGAAGAGGCGCAGGGCTATCACGCGCTCGCCGACGAATTCAAACGCAGCCAGGAAGACATCGCCAAGATCGTCGGCAAGAGCCGCAGCCACGTCGCCAACATGATGCGGCTGACCAAGCTGCCGGCCGAGGTGCAGGCCTATATCGCCACGGGCGAGCTGTCGGCCGGTCATGCCCGCGCGCTGATCGGCGTGCCCGATCCGCTCGCTGCCGCCAAGCGCATCGTCGCGGAAGGCCTCAACGTGCGCCAGGCCGAGGCGCTGGCGCATGACGAGGGCGTGCCGGAGCGCAAGCCGCAGAAGGCGCGCGGCGGCGGCAAGACGAAGGATCCCGATACGCTCGCGCTGGAGAAGCGCGTCAGCGACGCGCTCGGCCTCGCCGTCACCGTCAATCACCGCGATCCCGGCGGCAGCGTCCAGATCAGCTACCGCAACCTCGAACAGCTCGACGAGGTGATGCGGCGGCTGGCGCGGGGGAGTTAGTTTCCGTCATTCCGCGGGCCGCGCGAAGCGACGAGCCGTCCATCCCGGAATGGACAGCCTCGCTCGTTCGGAAGACGACGAGATTTATCCCCGCCGCTTCGCATTCGCCGCGATCGAGAGCAGCGTGCGCTGCGCGATCGCGGCCGCCAGCGACGCCTGCTTGCGCATGTCGAGCGCGGCGGTCGCGAGCTGATCGATGATCGCGACCAGCCGCGCCGCGCTGAAATTGCGCAGCGCGGTTTCGACCGCGTCCTTGCGCGAAAAATGCAGCCGCGGAAATCCGCTCTCGAGCAAGGTCGAGACCGGCGTGCCCTCGGCGACCGCGAGCGCCGATTTGTGCAGCCACGCCGCCTGGCGCTGCGCGGCGGAGATGATCACGCCGGGATAGGTGCCGGCGATCATCGCCTTGGCGAATTCGCTTTCGACCAGATCCGGCTTGCCGGCAAACGCGCCGTCGACGATCGGATCGAGCTTCAGTTCGGAGGCGTCGGCGACAACCGCCATCACGTCGTCGAGCGTGACCTCGCCCTTGCCGTGGGCATAGAGCGCGAGCTTGCGCAATTCGTTGCGCGAGGCCTGGCGGTCGCCGCCGAGCAGCGCCGTCAGCGCCGCGCGCGCGTCCGGCGCGATGCGCAGATTCGAGGGGCGCAACTCGTCGTCGATCAGTCGGCGAGATCGCGCGCGTCGTCGGGATAGCAGGCGATCGCGACCGCGGTCTTGGCGCGCTCGCAGGCCTTGCGCAGCGGCGATTCCGGCCGCAGCTCGCCGGCCTCGATCACGATGCGGCAATCCTTCAGCGGCATCTCCGCCAGCGTGTCGATGCCGCCGGCAAAACTGCGCGAGCCGGCGCGGACGCGGATGGCGCGGCGGCCGCCGAACAGCGGCACCGTCATCGCTTCATCGACCAGCCGCGACGGCTCGGCCGAGAGTTCGTCGCCGTCGAGCCGCACCAGCGAAAACGGATCGTTGGGATCGTCGACGGCGGACGCCAGCAGCGCGTCGGCGCGCTCGCGCACGAGGCCGGCGTCGGGACCGTAGAGCAGGATGATGGGACGGCCGGGATCGGGCCGGGCGAGAAAGGCGTCGATCTCTTTTCCGCGAAGCGCGACCAACGGACGGATCAGGTGCCGGCGACGAAGAACGACGCCAGCCGGGTCTGGATGTTTTCGGCGATCTCCTGGGCGGCGCGATCCTCGGCGTCGCGGAAGGCGCGGGCGCGGGCGAAGCGCTGGATCGAGCCCGGGATGTCATAGGACACGCGGGAGAAGGTCGTGCCGGTCATGACCGACTTGTTGGTCGCGAGCTCGATCAGATTGTACTGCGCATCGATGCCGTAATTCTCGCTGGTCGGCAGCGCGGTGGTCGGATCGACCATCAGCGACGAGCGGCTGGTGGTGAACCGCAGCACCAGCCGATGGGTCGGCGGCATGCCGGTGGCGTTGCCGTAGAGCTTGAACGCCAGCGCGTTGCGGATTTCCACCTGGATCCGGGCTTCGCGCGAGGCGTTGGCTTGTCGACGGGCGGGACTTCGACGCCCATCAGCTTTTCGCGCAGGCCGGGCGTGCCGTCGGCGTGTTCGGCATACATCGGCTGGAAGCAGCCGGCCGTCAGCGCCGCCAGAGCGGCGACGGCCAACAGCCGAGCGGCGATCCGGGTCCTAGCCAACGACATTCACGATCCTCATCGGAACAATAATCACCTTGCGGACGGCCTTGCCGCCCAGGGCCGGTTTTACCGCATCGAGGGCCAAAACGGCAGCCTCAATTTCCGGATTTTGGGCACCCCGTGGCACGGTGACATCACCCCGTTTCTTGCCGTTGACCTGAACCACCAGCGTCACCGTGTCTTCAACCAGCAAATCGCGTTCGATTTGCGGCCAATTGGCCTCCGAAATCAGCCCGGATTGGCCCAAAACCGTCCAGCACTCCTCGGCCAGATGCGGCATCATGGGCGCGAACAGTTGAACAAGGATGACCGCGGCCTCCCGGACCGCCCAGGCGAGGTCGGGCGCAGGCTGGCCTTCGCTTGGCCAGCACGTCGGCCAGCGCATTGGTGAATTCGCGGATATGGGCGAGGCAGACGTTGAAATGCAGCCGCTCGATGCCGGTCGAGACCTTGTCCAGCGCGCCATGGGCGGCCTTGCGCAGCGCCAGCGCGTCGGCGCCGAACGCTGCCGGCCGCGCTGCCGGGGCGGCCTTGGCGAGTTCGGCGGATTCGTTCACCAGCCGCCACAGCCGCTGCACGAAGCGCGAGGCGCCCTGCACGCGCTCGTCGCTCCAGATCACGTCGCGGTCCGGCGGTGAGTCCGACAGCATGAACCAGCGCGCGACGTCGGCGCCATAGGTCGCGATGATGTCGTCGGGGTCGACGGTGTTGCGCTTCGACTTCGACATCTTCTCGATCGAGCCGATCGTGACGTCTTCGCCGGTCGCCAGCAGGATGGCGCGCCGGCCGTTGCCGCCGGCTCTCGATCTTCACCTCGGCCGGCGTGACGTAGGTGCCGTCGGCCTTCTGGTAGGTCTCGTGCACCACCATGCCCTGCGTGAACATGCCGGCGAACGGCTCGTCCATGTCGATGTGGCCGGTGGCCTTCATCGCGCGGGTGAAGAAGCGGCTGTAGAGCAGATGCAGGATCGCGTGCTCGACGCCGCCGATATACTGGTCGACCGGCATCATCCGGTTGGCGACCGCTGGCGTGGTCGGCGCCTTCTCGTTCCAGGGATCGGTGAAGCGCGCGAAGTACCAGGACGAATTCGACGAAGGTGTCCATGGTGTCGGTTTCGCGCTGCGCCTTGCCGCCGCATTTCGGGCAGGTGACGTGCTTCCAGGTCGGATGATGGTCGAGCGCGTTGCCGGGCTTGTCGAAGGTGACGTCCTCCGGCAGCACCACCGGCAGGTCGCTGTCCGGCACCGGCACCACGTCGCATTTCGGGCAGTGGATCACCGGGATCGGGCAGCCCCAATAGCGCTGGCGCGAGATGCCCCAGTCGCGCAGGCGGAAATTCACCTGGCGCTCGCCGACCGGCATGTTGCCGCGCAGCTCTGCTTCCAGCCGCTTTGCGACCTCTTCCTTGGCCTGCTCGATGGTCATGCCGTCGAGGAAGCGCGAATTGATCATGCGGCCGTCGCCGTCATAGGCGGTGTCGGTGATGACGAAACTCCTGGGATCCTGGCCTTCGGGACAGACCACCGGAATATTGCCGAGCGCGTATTTGTTGACGAAATCGAGGTCGCGCTGGTCGTGCGCCGGGCAGCCGAAGATCGCGCCGGTGCCGTATTCCATCAGCACGAAGTTCGCGACATAGACCGGCAGCTTCCAGCTCGGATCGAACGGATGCATCGCGCGGATGCCGGTGTCGAAACCCTGCTTCTCGGCGGTGTCGATGATTTCCTGCGCGGTGCCGATGCGTTTTACCTCGGCGATGAACTCGGCGAGTTTCGGATTCTTCGCCGCCGCCGCCTGCGCCAGCGGATGATCGGCCGCGATCGCCATGAACTTGGCGCCGAACAGCGTGTCATGCCGCGTCGTGAAAATCTTCAGTTCGGTTTCGCCGGCCGGCGTCGTGGCCGGATCGAGCGCGAAGCGCACCAGCAGGCCTTCGGAGCGGCCGATCCAGTTGCGCTGCATCAGCCGCACCTTGTCGGGCCAGCGGTCCAGCGTATCGAGCGCGTCCAGCAGTTCCTGCGAGTACTTCGTGATCTTGAAGACCCACTGGTTCATCTCGCGCTGCTCGACCACGGCGCCGGAGCGCCAGCCGCGGCCGTCGATCACCTGCTCGTTGGCGAGCACGGTCATGTCGACCGGATCCCAGTTGATCTTGCGCTTCTCGCGTTCGGCGAGGCCGGCGCGCAGGAAGTCCAGAAACATCTTCTGCTGATGCTTGTAGTAGCTGGGATCGCAGGTCGCGAATTCGCGTGACCAGTCGAGCGACAGCCCGATCGACTGCAGCTGCTTCTTCATCGCGGCGATGTTGTCGTAGGTCCAGGCCTTGGGCGCCACCTTGCGCTCGATCGCGGCGTTCTCGGCCGGCAGCCCGAACGCGTCCCAGCCCATCGGATGCAGCACGTTAAAACCCTTGGCACGCATGAAGCGCGCCAGCACGTCGCCCAGCGTGTAGTTGCGGACATGGCCGATATGGATGCGCCCGGACGGATAGGGGAACATCTCGAGCACGTAATATTTCGGCCGCGGATCGTCGTTTTTGGAGGCGAAGATCGCCTTCTGGTCCCACTGGCGTTGCCAGCGCGGCTCGGATTCACGGGCGTTGTAGCGTTCGGAGGTCATGGAATCGCAAGGCTTTTTGTGGATTCGGGGCCGATCAAAAGACGGCGGACTAGGCCACAAAAGCGGCTGTGGGGTCAACGGGTTGGGGCGCAATTGCCCGGGCCCCCAGCGCCGATGGGCCGCAGTAAGACGGAGCTGGATTGAGGTGCATTTAACGAATTTATGGGAGCTTGCGTGCGAAAACCGCAGAAATTCACCGGCAGGGAATCACCAATACCGTGACCGCGTCGTTCGACGAGCTGGATTTCGAGTACGCGACGTCCGTCGCCGAAAAGGCCATGCGGTCGATGGCCGAGCAGCGCGTGCCGCCGACGCCGAACAATTTCCACGTCTGGTTCAATTATGTGCTCGGCACGCCGCCCGTGCTCAAGCGGGCGATCGATATCCTGATCGGCAACAAGCGCAAGTTCGACGCCGGCACCAACCGCGAAATCTACGCGAACTATATCGGCTCGAAAGCCGAGGACGAGGCGGTCGCCTATGACGTCTCGCAGCAACTGCATTCGGTGATGGCGTCCGCCAAGCAGTTCCTGACCACGGCGATTGCCGACAACCGCACGCAAATGGCTGCGATCAGCGACGTCGCCGAGCGCAGCGAAGCCGGCGTCGATCCGAAAATGCTGATCGAAAGCCTGATGAGCGAGCTCGCCAAGGCGGCGACGCGCGCCACCAAGCTCGAAGTCAGCTTCATGGAGAAATCGCGCGAGCTGGACACGATCCGCGATTCCCTGACCAAGTCCGAGGAGCGGGCCAAGACCGATACGCTGACCGGACTGCCGAACCGCCGGGCGCTGGAGGAATTCTTCCGAACCGCCCAACTCGCCGCGATGGAACGGGACGAGCCCGTCAGCGTCTTGCTGATCGATATCGATCACTTCAAGCGCTTCAACGACGATTTCGGCCATGGCGTCGGCGACCAGGTGCTCCAGCTGATGGCCAAGGTGTTGCGCGAGGGCGTGCGCGAGATCGATCTGCCGGCGCGATATGGCGGCGAGGAGCTGATCGCCGTTCTGCCCGACGCGGACCTGCCGACCTGCACCGCTGTCGCCGAGCGGATCCGGCGCTCCGTCGCGGAATGCCACATCACCCGCCGCTCGACCGGCGAAGCGCTGCCCGGCATCACCATCTCGATCGGGGTGGCGCAGTTCCAGGGCGGCGAATCCATGGCCGATCTGATCGACCGCTGCGACCGCGCGCTCTATCTGGCCAAGAAGACGGGCCGCAATCGCGTCGTCACCGAGACCGAACTCGAGCAGGCGAAGGCGACGGGCTAGAGCTCCAGAATGCTCTAACCCGCCAGCGCCATTCCGGCTTCATCCACCATCCGCACGAAGCCATGCTCGACCACGGTGTTGCGGCCGCGGTGTTTGGCGGCGTAGAGGGCGGCGTCCGCCGCCTCGATCAGGTCGCCCGGGCGCTGGGTGTCGTTCGGCAGCGTAGCGGCGACGCCGACGCTGACGGTGACGATCTGATGGCTCGAGGTGGCGTGCGGTAACGCGAGATCCTGCACCGCCGCGCGCACCATCTCGCCGATCTCGAGCGCCTTCAGCGCATCGGTGTTCGGCAGCAACAGGCAGAATTCCTCGCCGCCATAGCGGCCGGCAAAGCCCATGGTGTCGGCGGCGATGCCGGACAGCGTTTCGCCGAGCCGGGTGAGGCAGGCGTCGCCTTCGGGATGGCCATAGGTGTCGTTGTAGAGCTTGAAGTGATCGACATCGATCATCAGCAGCGACAATTCGCTGTCATATTGCTGCGCCTTCATCCATTCGAAATCGAGCCGGCTCTGGAAGCCGCGGCGGTTGGCAAGACCCGACAGCATGTCGATCGAAGCCATCACGGTGAGCCGGTCGTTGGTGGCGACCAGTTCGCGCTCGCGCTGGCTGAGCTGGGCGGCCATCGCGTTGAAGGCGCGCGCCAGCGGCACGAATTCGGAAGGCAGTTTGTTGCGCGCGACGCGGGCCGACCAGTCGCCCTCGCCGAACCGCTTGGCCATGCCGGTCATGACCTCGATCGGGTTGATGATCAGCTTCTCGGCGCCGATCAGCGCGCCGAGCAGCACGAACAGGCAGACGAATCCCAGCTGCAGATAGGCGGTGCGGATCTCGCGGTTGATCGCGGCCGTCACCTTGGCCTCGTCGATGCTGACGATCAGGCGCGATTGCGTTCCGGGAATGCGCGCGAAGCTGATCGCGCGCTTCGAGCCGTCGGTCGCCGTGAACGAAAGCGAGCCCGTCGGGGCACTGGAACTCAGCGCCTTGTCGGCGATCGCCGACAACAGCGGCACGTTGTCGAGCGGCCGGCCGATCATGCTGGCCTGATCCGGCGGCGCGGCCAGCACGACGCCGGCGCTGTCGACCAGCAAGGACAGGATGCCCGGCCGGCCGCCGAGATTGGCCATGATCTTCGACATCCAGTCGAGATTGATGCCGGCGACCACGACGGCATCCGTCTTCCGGATTGATGGCGGCCACCGGATAGGCGGCCATCATGATCGGTTTGTTGGTCGACTTGGCAAACAGATAATCGCTGAAAACGAAGTCGCGGGTTTCCTGCGCCTTCTTGAAATATTCGCGGTCGCTGAGGTTGAGGCCGACCAGCATGTTCTGGTTCGAGCACTGCACCAGCCCGTCCTTGGCGACGATCATGATGCTGCGGATCCAGGGCAGGTTGGTCGGCAGGCTGGCGCGCAGGACTTCGCAACTGCGAGCGATGCCGCCGGAGGCGCGGATATAGGCCGCCGATTTCAGCATGGTCTCGACCGAGGAGATCACCTCGCGCTGGGTATCGGCGGTGTGCTGGGTGAGGTTGGCGAATTCTTCGGAAGCCGCCGCGATCTGCTTGGCGCGGGTGTCTTCGAGCGAGCGGGCGCGTTCCAGCATCAAGGGCGCCACCAGGATCACCGCCAGCAGCGCCAGCCGCGCGCGGATTCCCAGAAGCTTCTTGAGTTTCGCCCTGTTGCGGTTGAAAGTAACGCCCGACATCGTCTTCCCTACCCGGCAGGGCAAGGTAGAGCGAAGGGTTCAAAAAGCCTTTCCCGAACTTGGTAAAATTCGAGGAAATCCGGTAAATCCAGCCAGTTGAGCCGACATGACGCCCGAGATGACCCCTTCGCTAACAAAGCCTTCACCAAACGGTCTTGCGACCGTGGAGCAGGAGATCGCGCGCGCCTGCAAGGAAGCGCGACGTGACTCCGAAACGGTGAAATTGATCGCAGTGTCAAAGACATTCGACGCGTCTGCGATTTCGCCCGTAATCGACGCCGGACAGCGCGTATTCGGCGAAAATCGCGTGCAGGAAGCCAAGGCGAAATGGCCGGGGTTAATGTCTGCTTACCCGGGAATCGCCCTGCATCTGATCGGGCCGCTGCAATCCAACAAGGCGAAAGAGGCCGTCGCGCTGTTCGACGCCATTCATTCGGTCGATCGCCCGAGCATTTGCGAAGCGTTAGCCAAGGAAATCAATTCGCAAAAAAAGCAGCCGGAATTGTTCGTTCAGCTCAACACCGGCGAGGAGCCGCAGAAGGCCGGCGTCGCGCCCGGTGAGGCCGACGCGTTCATCGCGAGCTGCCGGGAGAAATATGGCCTGGTGATTTCCGGCCTGATGTGCATCCCGCCGGTCGACGAGGCGCCGGCGCCGCATTTCGCGCTGACCGCGAAGATCGCCGCGCGCAACGGGCTGAAAAACCTGTCGATGGGCATGAGCGCCGATTTTGCGATCGCGATCCAGCTCGGCGCCACGCATGTGCGCGTCGGCTCGGCGATTTTCGGGCATCGGTAGCGACGCCTACACTATCGTCATTGCGAGCGAAGCGAAGCAATCCATCCATCAGCGAAACAAGGAATGGATTGCTTCGTCGCTAACGCTCCTCGCAATGACGGCGATAGAACTACTCGAATCCCACCGACACTTTTCCCAGCACGCCGAAATCAACCGCGCAGAAATCGCCGGCCTGGATCGGCAGCGGCGGATGGCAGGTGCCTGTGGTGACGACCCGGTTCGCCTTCAATGTCACGCCGAGCTGGCGCAATTCATTGGCAAGCCAGGTCAGCGCGAGCCGGGGATCGCCGAGCACGTTCTTGCCGTGACCGACAAATTGCTGGCCGCGCATCGTGATGACGGGCTTTTCCTCGACCAGATCGCGCGAGCGCCAGTCCGACGTCGTGGCCGGGCCCAGCACGAACAGATGCGCGCAGGCATTGTCGGCGATGAGCTGGGCGGCGCCGGCGCCGACGAAATCCGAAAACCGCGAATCCGGAATCTCGATCGCCGGATGCAGCGTGTCGACGGCATCGAGCACCTGCTGCACGGTGTAGGGCGTCGATCGCGCCGGCAAATCGGTGCGCATGCGGAAGGCGAATTCAGGCTCGGCGACGCGCATTTCGTTGCCGGCCATCGATGCCGTGCCGCCATCCGGTATCACGGTCTCGGCCAGGATGCGTCCGGCCATCGGGCCGTCGACATTGATGTGTTTTTGTCCGGCCTCGCTGGTGGCCGCGATCTTCCAGCCGAACAAATGCGTGGTCGAATATTTTTCGATCGCGGCCTGGATCGCATAGCCTTCGGTGCGGTTCTGCGGCTTGAGCCAGGCGTCGAGCGCGTCAAGCTTGGTGCCGGCGCGCCAATGGTCGTGCAGCGTCTGCGAAGCAGACGCGATCTGATGTCTGTCGAGCATAATCCCCAAATCCTGAAATGCAGTTCATCCAATAATAATTCTGGTTTGTGGCCCCATCCGCCGCAACAGGCGCAGCATCGCAGATTTCGTCATCGAAACGCAGCCTGCGGTCGCTGAAAAATTTGTGCGCGCCAGATGCAGGAACACCGCGCTACCGCGGCCGGCGATACGCGGGGCGCTGTTGTGATCGATCTCGACGATGAAGTCGTAGAGATGATCCTGCGCGGGTGAGCCGGTCGCCGGCCTGGCCCTTGGTCAGCCGCATCGGCTGATTGTAATGGCGGTCGTTCGGGTCCTCGCACCAGGCGTCCTCGGGCCGGATCGGGCGGGCCGGCAGGAAGGTTTGCGGCCGGGCGTGCCGGTCGGCGCGCCACCATAATTGTCAGAGGATAGAATGTGCCCTTTGGGGTGCCGCCGTCGCCTTCGCGCTTGTTGGCGAGGATGCCGCCGCGACCAAGTGCCACCGGCACGGTCCAGCCGTCGGCGGTCAGCCAGCCCCGGCGGGGGTCGCCGGCGGCCCGCTGGACCCTGATCGCCGAGAGCGGCCGATCACGCGCATCTGTCTCATAAGTGATTGAAAAATTGGTAATTCCCATGCCAATCGCCCAAATCCTGGGTTGCCTGCCCGGCCGGCTTTGCCCTATCTGACGCCATTACAGGACATTCATCCAACAGCCTTTCGAATATGGGATAGACTGCGGTTTGCCTTGTGAAACTGTAACAATCTACTACCTGAATGCGAATCAGTACCTGATGATCCGGGGCTTGTAGGCCAAGTCTGCCCGTGAACCCGGTTCATCGTTGACCAAGACCCGGCTAGAGACGCTTCCTTTTGTGTCTGCCGCCTGCCTCAAGAGGATCGTACCTATGGCCAATGCCCGCAAGATCCTGATCGTGGATGACGATACCGATCTGCGCGATACGCTGGTCGAGCAATTATCGCTGCATGAGGAGTTCGAAGCCTCCGCGGTCGATACCGGCGCCAAGGGTGCCAGCGCCGCCAAGGCCAATTCCCCCGATCTGGTGCTGATGGATGTCGGCCTGCCCGATACCGATGGCCGCGAAGTGGTGCGCTCCCTGCGCAAGGGCGGCTTCAAGGCGCCGATCATCATGCTGACCGGCCACGACACCGATTCGGACACCATTTTAGGCCTCGAATCCGGCGCCAACGACTATGTCGCCAAGCCGTTCCGCTTCGCGGTGCTGCTGGCCCGGATCCGGGCGCAGCTGCGCCAGCACGAGGCCAGCGAGGACGCGGTATTTTCCGTCGGCCCCTACTCCTTCCGCCCCGGCTCCAAGATGCTGACCGGCGCCAATGCCCGGAAGGTGCGGCTGACCGAGAAGGAAACCGCGATCCTGCGCTTCCTGTACCGCGCCGGCCAGCTGCCGGTGTCGCGCGAGACGCTGCTGCAGGAAGTCTGGGGCTACAATTCGGGCGTCACCACCCACACCCTGGAAACCCACATCTACCGGCTGCGGCAGAAGATCGAAAAAGATGCCGCCAATCCGGAGATCCTGGTGACGGAAGCCGGTGGCTACAAGCTGGTGCCGTGATACGATTCCCGGTGACGATTCGTATATTTTGCGCATCCCGGTCACCGGTCCCGAATGTCGATCGAAGATGATGTAGCCCTGCTCGAGCGCGTCCCGACACTGCGCCTGTTGGGGACGACGGCGCTGCGCATGCTGGCGATCGGCTCCGAGAGCGCGAATTCGCCCGCGGCGACCAGCTGTTCAACGCCGGCGACGAGGCGGATGCCGGCTATATCGTCCAGCGCGGCGCCTTCCGGGTCGAGGATGGCGGCGCCGAAATCATCGCCGGCCCCGGCGCCCTGATCGGCGAACTGGCGCTGATCGTGGCGATGAAGCGGCCGTCGAGTGCGATTGCGATCGAACATTCCACCGTCATCCGCGTGGCGCGCAGCCTGTTCCAGCGCGTGCTCGAAAGCGATCCTGCCGCGGCGCGACGGCTGCGCGACGAACTCGCCAGCCGCACCAGCCAGCTCGCCAGCGACATCCTGATGGCCGGCGCCAAGCTCAGCATCTGATCGCGGTCACACCTCCAGCGTCACCGTGACCGGCACGTGGTCGGACGGCCGTTCCCAGCCGCGGGCGTCGCGGGTGATGCGGAAATCCGTGACGCCGTCCTTCAGCGCGCGCGACACCCAGATGTGGTCGAGCCTGCGGCCGCGGTCGCCGACGGTCCAGTCGGCGGCGCGGTAGCTCCACCAGGTATAGACCTTCTCCGACAGCGGGATGCGCTCGCGCGCGACGTCGAACCATTCGCCGTGGGTCTGCGCGGCCAGCAGCTTCTCGCATTCGATCGGGGTGTGCGAGACCACCTTCAGCAATTGCTTGTGCGACCAGACGTCGTTCTCATGCGGCGCCACGTTGAGATCGCCGACCAGGATGTGCCGGTCGTCGCCGCGCGGATGCAGCGGCTCGCAGGCTTTCATCTCGTCGAGAAATTTCAGCTTGTGGTCGAACTTCGGATTGAGCGCGGGATCGGCAATGTCGCCGCCGGCCGGGACGTAGAAATTATGCAGCACCAGCGGCTTTGCGAGCTGCGCCTTGTCGCCGAACGCCACCGAGATGTGCCGCGAATCGACCTTGTCGCAGAAGGTGCGGATGTCCTTTGTCTCGAACGGCAGTTTCGAGACGATGGCGACCCCGTGATAGCCCTTCTGCCCGTTCAGCGCGACGTGCTCATAGCCGAGGCGCTTGAAGCGTTTCAGCGGAAAGGCATCGTCGATGCATTTGGTTTCCTGCAGGCACAGCACGTCCGGCCGCGCCGATTTGAGGAATTTGGCGACGATATCGATGCGCAGGCGCACCGAGTTGATATTCCAGGTCGTCAGGGAAAAACGCATGCGGGCTCAATAATCAAAGGGCACGCGCCTGATGACGCACGTCCTTGGCCCGCAATCAAGAAAGTTCAGCCGGGCGGCGTCGAATAATTGGTGAAATCGATCTTGAACATGTCTGGATCGACCTTCCGGGAGCTATCCAGATTATAGACGGCGACCGTGGTGTCGTAGCCTTGCGGGTCCGTCACCGTCCATTGCTTGAGTTGGCCGTCCTTGGTGCCGACCATCAGCATCAACCGGCTGGTGCCGATCAGCGCCTGCTTCTCCTCGATGGTGACGCTGATGAAGAGATCGTCGGCGGTGACGCTGACGACATTGGTGTCCTTTAACAGGTCGATGCGGTCCGACAGCAGGAAGCGCAGCGGCGTTTGCGACAGCGGGTAGACGTCCTGGGTCGCAAGCTTCCGGTCGCGCACCACCAGCGACGATCCGTCGGCGACGATCGCGATCGGGCTCGGGTCGTCATATTCGAAACGCACCTTGCCCGGCTTCTGAATGTAGAAATCGCCCTTGGTCTTGCTGCCGTCCGGGCCGACCTGGACGAAATTTCCGACCAGCGTCTGCAGCGAGGACAGATATGTGCTCACCTTGGCGGCCTGCGCCTTCTGGTTGGCATCGAAGGTTGCGAAGATGTTGGCCGGCAAATTGCGATGCGGATCGGGGATGACCGGATTCGGCGCCGGCTGGGCAGGCCTGCTTACCGCGGGCTTCTGGGCATCCTGCGCGCTCATCTGCACGCCGCCATCGCGGGCTTTCGGCGCCGGCTTCGGAATCGGAACGGTCTGCGAGAAACCTGAAGACGCCGCGCCGGCAACGGATGTGGCGACCAGGAGTGCCAATCCGCAACGGATGCCGCGATGGGTGAAGTGTTGTGTCATCGGCTATTTCGGGTCTCTATTCGATGCGGGTTGATCTAGAAAGTCTTGCCGCTGACGGTCATTTTATCGCGCTTTCGGTCAAAGGCGATATCGTTTTTCCGTGAAATTCGACGCCGGATTCAATATCAGCGATTCCTGTCTTGACGCGAACCGGTGCCACTTCGCCTGAAAACGCTTTAGAAACGACCCTCTTCTTCCTCGACCAGAATTTCGCGCTTCCCGGCGTGATTGGCCTGGCCGACGATGCCTTCGAGTTCCATGCGCTCCATCAGCGATGCGGCGCGATTGTAGCCGATCTGCAGCCGGCGCTGAATGTAGGAGGTCGAGGCCTTGCGGTCGCGCTTGACGATTGCAACCGCCTGCTGGAACAGGTCGCCGCCGCCGCCATCGCCGCCCATGCCGGTGGAATCGAATACCGCGCCGTCCTCGTCGGTCGGCTCTTCGGCGGTAACTGCCTCCAGATATTCCGGCTGACCCTGCGTCTTGAGGTGACGCACGACTTTCTCGACTTCCTCGTCGGAGACGAACGGTCCGTGCACGCGGCTGATGCGCCCGCCGCCCGCCATGTAGAGCATGTCGCCCTGGCCGAGCAGTTGCTCGGCGCCCATCTCGCCGAGGATGGTGCGGCTGTCGATTTTCGACGTGACCTGAAACGAGATGCGGGTCGGGAAGTTCGCCTTGATGGTGCCGGTGATGACGTCGACCGAGGGACGCTGCGTGGCGAGGATCACGTGCAGGCCCGCGGCGCGCGCCATCTGCGCCAGCCGCTGCACCGCGCCTTCGATGTCCTTGCCGGCGACCATCATCAGGTCGGCCATTTCGTCGACGATGATGACGATGTAGGGCAGCGGATCGAGATCGAGCTTTTCTTCCTCGTAGATCGCCTTGCCGGTTTCCTTGTCGAAGCCGGTGTGCACCGTGCGCGACAATTCCTCGCCCTTGCCCTTGGCTTCCAGCAGCCGCGCATTGTAGCCGTCGATGTTGCGGACGCCGAGCTTGGACATTTTCTTGTAGCGCTCTTCCATCTCGCGCACCGCCCATTTCAGCGCGACCACGGCCTTCTTCGGGTCGGTCACGACGGGCGTCAGAAGATGCGGGATGCCGTCATAGACGGAGAGTTCGAGCATTTTGGGATCGACCATGATCAGGCGGCACTGATCGGGCCTCAAGCGATAGACCAGGCTGAGGATCATGGTGTTGATCGCGACCGACTTACCGGAGCCGGTGGTGCCGGCGATCAGCATATGCGGCGTGCGGGCGAGATCGATGATGATGGATTCGCCGCCGATGTTCTTGCCGAGGCAGAGCGGCAGTTTGGCGTGCGACTCGTCCTTCACCGAAAGCAGTTCGCGAAGATAGACCTTTTCGCGATGTGCGTTCGGCAGCTCGATGCCGATGGCATTGCGCCCCGCCACGACGGCGACGCGCGCCGAGAGCGCGCTCATCGAACGGGCGATATCGTCGGCGAGGCCGATCACGCGCGAGGATTTGATGCCGGGCGCGGGCTCGAGCTCGTACAGCGTGACGACTGGGCCGGGATTGGCCTTGACGATTTCGCCGCGGACGCCGAAATCCCCGAGCACGCCTTCCAGCGCGCGCGAATTGGCCTCCAGCTCGCTCTTGCTGAGCGGCTGGCGGTCGGACGCTTTCGGCGCGGTCAAAACCGACACCGACGGCAGTTCGAATTTTTCGGAGGATCTGCGGGGCTTCGGCGCGGCTTTCTTGCGCGGGGCGCGGGCGGCGGGGGCTTCCTCTTCCTCGTCGTCTTCCTCGACATCGTCTTCGTAATCGTCGTGGGCTTGCGGGGCAATTGATGGCGCCGTGCGGCCGCTGAGATTGGGCTCCTGCCGCTCGAACGAGAGCGTGCGGGGTTGCGGCGCGCTTGCGACCAGCGAACGGTAGGCGGTGCCGATCAGCCAGCCGAGCCGCGCCTTCGCGCTCATGAGCGCATGGAACACCCATCCGAGCGAGACCGAGCTGCGGTCCTTTTCTTCCTCGAACGGCGCATCATCGTCCTCGATCGGCGTCAGTTCCTCGTCATCGCGCGGGCGCGAGCCCCAGCCGCTGGCGAACAGGAACGTCGCGCACATCGCCGCAAACAGAATCACGCCGAGCACCAGCCGGTAGATGAAACCGGCCGGGCCGAACACCACCGCGGGCGCACGCACCAGCGCATCGCCGACCACGCCGCCAAGTCCGGTCGGCAGCGGCCATGAACCGCCATGCGGCCAGCAACTGGCAAAGCCTGCCGCGATCACGGTGCAGAGGATCCAGCATCCGAGCCGCAGCGCCTCGCGGTCGAAGGTGCGGTGGGTCAGCATGCGCCAGCCCCACACCGCGATGGGCAGGATCAGCATGATCGCGCCGAGGCCGAGGATCTGCATCAGGAGGTCGGCGCCGATGGCGCCGGGATAACCGAGGATGTTGCGGATCGCGCGCGACGTCGCGTGGCTGAGACTGGGATCCTGCACCGACCAGGTCATCAGCGCGGCCGCTGCTACGCCGGACAGCGCGATCAGGCAGAGCCCCGCGACTTCGCGCAGGCGCCGCGTCAGCGCGTCGCGGATCGAGGCCGGCAACTGGCTGACCAGGGGAATCACACGTTCGATCGCTGGCATGCTCATGGGGCCCTGCGATGGGAGTCTTGAATAATGGATCGGTGCGTTCGCGGAAGCACAGGTGTGCCACCTCTCTCTTATGGGAGAGGGGAAGGCTTGCATGCGCTCCGATTCTGAAGCCATAGGTCCTAACCCAAGGTTTCGACCAGCCGATGCAATGCCTCGGCCGTTGATTCACTGTCCGATACCAGCGCAAGGCGGATATAGCCGTCGCCGGGATTGCTGCCGTCGTTCTGCGGCCGCGACAAATAGCTTCCGGGAATCACGCGCACGCCGGCATCCCGGTAGAGTTTGACGGCTGCGGCTACGTCGCCGCCGCGATCCGAGACATCGAGCCAGACGCAGAAGCCGCCGGCGGGCCGGACATAGCCATAGCGGTTGCCGAGAATCTGGTCGGCGAGATCGAACTTGATTCGATACAGCCTTCGATTTTCCTCGACATGGACCTCATCGCTGTAGGCCGCGACCGCAACATGTTGCAGCGCCGCCGGTACCTGCGGGGCTGCGATATTTCGCAGCTCGAGAAAGGCGGCGAGGAATTTCTTGTCGCCGGCGGCGAAGCCGACGCGCATGCCCGGCAGGTTCGAGCGCTTCGACAGCGATTGGAACGCGACCACGTTGGTGAAGTCGGGCCCGGCGCACTCCAGCGCGCTGCCCGGCGCTTGCCTGGTGTAGATCTCCGAATAGCACTCGTCGCTCAGGATCATGAAGCCGTAACGGTCCGCGAGCCGCTTCAGCTTCGTATAGTAGTCGCGCGAGGCGACCGCGCCTTGCGGATTGGCGGGCGAGGCGAGGAAGATTGCCACCGTGCGCGCCAGCGTCGCCTCGTCGAGCGCGTCGAGATCCGGCAAGAATCCGTTGGCGCGCGTCGTCGGCAAATAGATCGGCTCGCAACCCGCCGTCCGGGTGCCGGCGGCATAGGCCGGATAGAACGGATTGGGGATCAGAAACGCGGGTTTGCCTTTGCGGGGGCCGACATATCGGGCGGCGGCGATCGCCCCAAGAAACAGCCCCTCGCGGCTGCCGTTCAGCACCAGAATTTCGCTCTCGGGATCGATCGGCCGGGGCATATCGAACCGGGTCGACAGCCAGTTTGCCGCCGCCTTCCGGAACGGCTCGATGCCCTTGTTGATCGGGTAGCGGCCGAAATCGGCGATATGTCTGGCGAGAACCGGACCGACAAAGTCTGGGACGGCGTGCTGCGGTTCGCCAACTGATAGATTAATCAACGGCTTACCGGGCTGATAGGGGGCGAGGAGTTCGGTCGTCCGTAAGAACGGCGAGCGCTCGGCCTGCCCGGCAGGAGGACTGCCGGCGCCCTGCGCCACGCCGGAAGAGGCGGTCATTGCCATGTGTGAAACGCCAGCACTTTCAAAAGCGGTCAAGGGATTTACCTGAGGATAGATGGAGCAGCCCCGGACCGATCAAATCACCATAGATACGGCGAGGTTAAGACGCGATTAACCATCGGCGCCAGCGTCGATTTTGATCGAATTTGGCTCGGTGTCAATGCCGCCCACCCAAGGCTGTCATACCCGCGCAGGCGGGTATCCAGTACGCCGTGGCTTCTCGGCTCAATCTTGAAAATACTGGATCCGCCTTCGCAGACGATGACAACTGGATGTGTGTTCGCGATCTCGCCGCGCATTGCGCCCGAGGTTTGCTGGAAACTCTTCGCCCTCGATGGTCAGAGGGCGCAGGGAAGACCGGGTGCGCGCTGCACCCGCGGTCTCGTGTGCAATGTGCACAAAGAGTGCGCACACGAGCATACAGGTCCAGCGGAGAGCATCCGGCCTTCCCTGCGCAATGGCTTTACGGCTTATAGCGTGCTCTCCCCGGAGAACGGCTCTTTTGCCTCCGTTGCGCCCTGAGAAGCAGTTGCCTCCAGGTGCGTTGACGCCAGCACCGCGACGTCAGGACCACACGTCTTTGCCGTACGCTAACAGCGCGCGCTCGTCAGTCGCAGCCTTCGCGTCCACCGCATCCCCGTCCCACGTTCGCGACGATGGCCGACGCCCCTCTGGTCGGGACGGGATGGCGATAGATATGCCCCTGTTCTCGCTTCGGATAAAGCGAAATATTTTTGATTTCGGGGCTTGACATGATTTCCGAAAATCGGAATTGATTTGCCCGTCGGGTTAATTTGTCACGCCTGGCTCTCTCCGCGCCGTCATTGCGAGCCAACGGGTCGCGCGAATGCGCGCCCGATGACAGGCTCCGCGAAGCACACCGTCCTCTGGGGCCGCATGGATCCTCGGGCCGTATGGATTGCTTCCGCCGTCGCCACGCTCCTCGCAGTGGCGCCGGACCATCACTTTCCCCGGCCTCTACCGCTGCGGCAGCCGCTCGAAACTCGGCATGCCCTCCGGAATGTGGTGGAACGGCTGCTTGTCGACCGTGTAGATCGCGATCTGCGGCGTGATCTCTGCGGGGTTGTCGAGCGTTCCGACCTTCACCACGACGAGCGGCCGCTGCGGCCGCGTCACCATATGCGTGCCGCATTCGGCGCAGAACTCGCGCGTCACCGGCTTCTCCAGATCCTTGCGCGAAAACTGCTTCGGCGCACCCTTGGTGTATTTGAAGCCGTCGGGCGGCATCGCCACGAACATGTTGGGTGACCCGCCGGTGACGTATTGGCATTCGCGGCAATGACATTGGGCCTGCAACATCGGCTCGCCTTCGGCCACATAGCGCACAGCGCCGCAATAGCATCCGCCTTCGAGTTTCATGACGTTCTCCCTGTTTCGTTACCGCTATTTCGGCCCAGTGCGCCGGTCTTGGCAATTGTTTTTTAGCCCTGGTTTCTGTTTCGTCGTCAAACCATGCGGTTCCCGGATTACGATGAAGCCGGACGGCGCGCCATCGGCAGGAGCGGAACATGGATGAGGACGGGTTCTGGAAAATCGTGCAGAGCGCACACGATAGTTCGGGCGGCGATATGGATCAAAAATGCGCCGCGCTCCGCCGGCAAGTCGCGGCCTTGTCGAAGAAGGATGCGCCTGAGTTTGCGCGGCTGTTCGATGCCAAAATGGATCAGGCCTATAGTTGGCCGCTGTGGGGCGCGGCGTATGTCATCAATGGCGGGTGCAGCGACGATACCTTCACCGATTTTCGCGCCGCGCTGATCTCCCGTGGGCGTCAGGCATTCGAGCGCGCAATTGCGGATCCGGATTCGCTGGCGGACGAAGATTTCGATGAAGGGGACTGGTTCTACGAAGGCTATCAATATGCGGTCACCGATGGGGTCGAAGCGGTTGCCGGTACTCGACCGCAGCGGAGTGCGCCGGGTCAGCCTTCCGGCACAGAGTGGCGGGAGGACGCCGTTTATGCCTTGTTTCCGAAACTCAGCGGGAAATTCGGATAGGCGCTCAGTTGCCGATTGTCGCAAGTTAAGCGGATTGTCGGCTACGGCTCTTGCACCAGCCTAACTTCACCAAGGGCGAAATTGCGGGCGGTTTCGCCCCGAATTTCAAGGCAGCCACTCTCAACCAGAGTGCGTATTCGCGCCGTTAAGAACGCATCCTCCGTTTGCCAGACACCATCATTCCAGTGGGAGTTCGTTATCGAGCTGAAGATCATCGATATTCTCCGCCACTTGTCCGTCACATAGGACATCAACAGCGAATCGAAGAATGAAATTGGCGTCGAGACAATCTTGTCGCCTTCGATAACGCGCAGCAGCGCGTTCTCTGCCTGACACTGCCCCCACAGCTCACGGTAACCGAGCCGCTCGGTCATTGGCAGTGGCCGAGCCAAATCCCACAGCTTGTTGCGATGAATGATGTTGGGATTAAGCAAAGCCAGGCTCGGCAAAATCCAAGGTCCGGGTGGGCCTTCCCGCGGAGGGTACGCGATTTCGACGTCAGTCAAATCGACAATATCGCAAGGCCCGTCACCGCGGTGCCACAACCAGTCGAGAAAGCCGGCGTATTCCATTGCCGACCGGCGGGTGAACCATGCGACCTTTTGGTGGTCGGAAAAGTCCGCTTCGATCGAGGCGCGTTCAGACGGCGCGGTGTCTTCGGGTTCGGTTCGCCCGATTTCCTTTTCCAGCCATTTTGCTCGCCCCGCAGGGTCGGACGGATCGATCGGTCCGACGTTCAGATTGTGCCATATCTCGACGACCTCATCATCCCGACCTGCCTTCCTCAAGGCCTGGCGGAGGAGACCGCCGCCTGAAAGCGTGAAAATGATATGAACGATGGGCTGCGTCATCATTGGTCCCCAGGGGCGCATCTGATGACATTTCCAAAATTCCGCGTCTACCGGGGCTCAACCAAAAACTGCGATCGCCGATCCGGAAAAAAGAAAGGGGCTCCAACTTGCGCTGGAGCCCCTCAACGGTCGGGGCATTGCCGGGTATGTGCCCAAACCGGAGTTGTGGACGCGACCCTGGTGGACCGCGTCCCGGGAGAACTCACATGTTGTAAGCGCGCTCCGTGTGCTCGGTGACGTCGAGGCCTTCACGTTCGGTCTCGACGTTGACGCGCAGGCCGACGATGACATCGACGACCTTGTAGAGGATCGCCGAGCCGATGCCCGACCACACCAGCGTGGTGCAGACGCCCCAGACCTGCGAGATCATCTGGGCAGCGAAGTCGTAATCGCCGATCTTGCCGGATCGGCGTAGTCCATAATGCCGGTGCCGCCGAGCGCCGGATTGACCAGGATTCCGGTGCCGATCGCGCCGACGATGCCGCCGATGCAGTGGACGCCGAACACGTCGAGCGAGTCGTCATAGCCCATCGCATTCTTCACCACGGTGCAGAAGAACAGGCAGACGACGCCGACCACGAGACCGAGCACGATCGCGCCCATCGGACCGGCATAACCGGCCGCGGGCGTCACCGCCACCAGGCCCGCCACCGCGCCCGACAACGCGCCGAGCACGGAAGGATGACCCTTGATGATCCATTCCGCGAACATCCACGACATCGCCGCCGCCGCCGTTGCAACGAAGGAGTTGGTCATGGCGAGCGCTGCGCCGCCATTGGCTTCGAGGTTCGATCCGGCGTTGAAGCCGAACCAGCCGACCCAGAGCAGCGAAGCGCCGATCATGGTCATGGTCAGCGAATGCGGCGCCATCAGCTCCTTGCCGTAACCGACGCGCTTGCCGATCAGGAGCGCACCGACGAGACCGGCGATGCCGGCGTTGATGTGCACCACGGTGCCGCCGGCGAAGTCGATCGCGCCCTTCTTGAAGATCCAGCCGGCATCGGCATTGACTTCATCGAGCTTGGCTTGCGCCGCGGTTTTCGCCGCACCGTCAGCCGCCGCAGCAAGCGCCTTGGCCGCATCCGAGATCGCGTCCGGTCCAGCCCAGTACCAGACCATATGCGCGATCGGGAAGTAGATCAGCGTCACCCAGAGAGGGATGAACAGCGCGATCGCCGAGAACTTCATGCGTTCGGCGAAGGCGCCGACGATGAGGGCCGGCGTGATTGCCGCAAACGTCATCTGGAAGCAGACGTAGACGAGCTCGGAGATGTTGGCATCGACGCTGAACGTCGCCGCCTTCGAATCCGTCGTCACGCCCATCAGGAAGGCCTTGGAGAAGCCGCCGATGAAATCCGAGCCGCCGGTGAAGGCGAGGCTGTAGCCGTAGAGCGCCCAGAGCAGGGTGACCATGCAGACGGTGTAGAACACCTGCATCAGGACCGAGAGCATGTTCTTGGAGCGGACCAGGCCACCATAGAACAGCGCAAGGCCCGGGATCGTCATCAACAGCACCAGCACTGTCGACGTCAGCATCCAGGCGTTGTCTCCCTTGTTGACGGTGGGCTCTGCGTAGGCGGCGGTGGCGGCGAACAGGCCGACTGCAAGCGCCGCCAATCCCGCGCTATAGGGACGTTTGAACGTCATTTTGTTGTACTCCTGAGTGGTATGGGTTGAGCGCGAAATCAGAGGGCCGCGGCATCCGCCTCACCGGTGCGGATGCGAACCGCATGGTCGAGGTTGATGACGAAGATTTTGCCGTCGCCGATCTGGCCGGTCTTGGCAGCGGTGGTGATCGCGTCGATGGTCTTGTCGACCTGGTCCGAGGCGATAGCGACCTCGATCTTGATCTTGGGCAGGAAGCTCACGGCGTATTCAGCGCCCCGATAGATTTCCGTGTGGCCCTTCTGCCGGCCATACCCTTTGACTTCCGTCACCGTGAGACCATGAACGCCAATGGCGGTCAGGGCATCCCGGACTTCTTCGAGTTTGAATGGCTTGATGATCGCCATAACAATTTTCATGGGTCTTGGTCCCCGCTTGGGCCCGGTCCAGACACGACCGGGCGTTCTCGACTGAGGTTCACCACGCGGAGAAGTTCACTACGCGGGCACAGCCAGGACCTTTAGAATCAAATGCCGTGCCAGATCGGCGGAATTCCCTAACGGTTTATGAATCCGGGCCTTTTTGCCGTTTGCGGGAGGGAACCCGGCCTGCGCCATTCGGTCGCGCTCAAAGCAAAGGCAGGCCTGCTCAAACCGTGAGCACGCCAGACTCCGGACATAATCCTGCCCAGCGCCCGGGCAGGAGAACGGTATCGAGATGGGGAGTTCTACTGCAGAGCTTCGCCGTGCTGCGAAATATCGAGGCCTTCCAGCTCCTGCTGCATGCGACACCCGTAACGGCACGAACACGCTCACCAGCTTGAGCAGCACATAGGTGACGCCGCCGGACCAAACCAAAGTGGCCGCGATGCCGTAGAGCTGGATCAGGACTTGCTGCGGGTTACCCTCGAGTAGACCGGCGGTGCCGCCGATGGCGCTGGTGGCGAACACGCCGGCGAGCAAGTGTGCCGGTCATGCCGCCGATGCCGTGCACGCCGAACACGTCGAGCGAATCGTCATAATTGAAACGATGCTTGAGCCAGGTGCAGGCCCAGAAGCACAGCAGGCCCGCCATGATGCCGATGACGATGCCGTGCCAGGGCGCGACGAAACCGGAAGCCGGCGTGATCGTCCCCAAGCCCGCGACTGCGCCCGAGATCATGCCGAGCACCGACGGCTTGCGTCGCGTCGCCCATTCGATCGCGCCCCAGGTCAATGCGCCGGCGCAGGCCGCCAGATGGGTTGCGGTGATCGCCATCACGGCACGCGAATTCGCCGCAAGCGCCGATCCGCCGTTGAAGCCGAACCAGCCGACCCACAGCAATCCGGTGCCCATCACGGCGAGCGACAAATCGAACGGCGAAAGATTTTCGGTGCCATAACCGTGACGGCGGCCCATCACCTTGGCCGCAACGAGGCCGCCGATGCCGGCGGACAGATGCACGACGAGACCGCCGGCAAAATCAAGTACGCCCATGGTGTTGAGGAAGCCGCCGCCCCACACCCAATGCGCCAGCGGCACATAGACGAACGTGAACCAGCCCATCGTAAACAACAGATAGGCCGAGAACCGCATCCGGTCGGCGACCGAACCCGCCACCAGCGCCACCGTGATGATCGCAAACGTCATCTGGTAAAGCATGAAAAGCGCTTCCGGAATGGTCTTTGCCGCCGGGTTGACGCTCTCCATCGTCATGCCGGCGAGGAACCAGCGGTCAAGCGTGCCAAGCCACGGACCGTCGCCGACGAACGCGAGCGTATAGCCGAAACACACCCAGAGAATCGAGATGATAGCGACCGCCGCCAGACTCTGCGCCATCGTCGCCAGCACGTTCTTCTTGCGCACCATGCCGCAATAGAACAGGGCGAGCCCCGGTATCGTCATCATCAGCACGAGCGCGGTTGCGACGATCATCCAGGCGGTGTCGGCGGCGTTGATGGTCGATGTCTCGGCGAAGGCCGGTGTCGCCGCCGTCAAGCTTGCCGCGCCGGCAATGAGCGCAGCCAGCTTCGCTGCACGATACGAATGTGCCCCCATGGAATTTCCCCGGCCTGTTGTTCGTTTCTTGATATGCGCGCCTTGCGTCGTTGCCGGCGCGCTTGAAGTGATCGTGGTGTTATCGTGGTGTCAAAGCGCGTCGCTGTCGGTCTCGCCGGTGCGGATGCGCAGCGCGTGATCGATCGGCGTCACGAAGATCTTGCCGTCGCCGATCTGGCCGGTGCGCGCATTCGCGGTGATGACCTCGACCGCCTGGTCCGCAATGTCGGAGGCGACCGCGATTTCGATGCGGAGCTTGGGCAGGAAATTCACGACATATTCGGCGCCGCGATAGATTTCGGTATGGCCCTTCTGGCGGCCGTAACCCTTGACCTCGGTGACGGTCATGCCGTGGACGCCGATGGCGGTCAGGGCCTGGCGCACCTCGTCAAGCTTGAATGGTTTGATGATCGCGACGACGAGTTTCATGGTCAGGCCTTCATTTCTCGAAAGGTTTGGCTTTTGGCAGGTTCGGCTGGTCGCGGAGCGGTTCAGCTGTCCGGCCAAATCTGGCATCTTTCTGGGCAAATGGCACAAAAAAGTTGCAGGTTTAAGGGGAAAACATTCTGAGCTGGTGACCTCACTCACTGTACAGGGTGTGGGATCGTCCGACACAATGGGCCTTTCTTGCCGGTCGCCTCGCCGGCTTCCCCCGTCTCCACGGCATAAGGGCAGCAAAATGTCGAACCGATCGTGGTTTTACGCATCCAACGGCCAGCAACAGGGGCCTTTCCCGGAAGCCCAGCTCCGCGACCTCATCACACGGGGAACGGTCCGCCCCGATACGCTGGTCTGGTCCGAGGGCATGTCCGGCTGGCAGCGGGCGGGGGAGATCCCGGGCCTCGTTCCCGGCGGCTCCGGCGCGCCGTCGATCCCGCAGCCGGGCGGCCCGCCGCCGATGGGCGCGGGCGGCGGCGGTTACGGTGATGGCGGTTACAGTGGCGGCCCGCTGTCGATCGATTTCGGAATTCTGGAGTTCATCTGGCGCAGCCTCGTGCTCTTCATCGGCTTGATCCTGGTCATCCCGGCACCCTGGGTCCTGATCTGGTATCTCAACTGGATCGTTCCGTGCGTGCAGGTGCCGGGCCGGCCCAATCTCAGCTTCACCGGCAGCGCGATGACGCTCGTTCCCTGGTTTTTCGGGGCGATCGTGCTCGCGATCGCCGTCAGCTTCACCGGCATTGATGTGCTCAACAATCTGATGGCCATTGTTCAGATCGTTCTCTACTGGCTTTTCCTGAAATGGTTCATCGCGAATCTTGCGTCCAACGGGCAACCACTCGGACTGAGCTTCTCCGGTTCGGTCTGGGCATATCTCGGGTGGACCATTCTCACGGTGCTTTCCATCTTCACGATCATCGGCTGGGCCTGGGTTTATACAGCCTGGCTGCGATGGTTTTGCCGGAACGTCCAGGGCACGCGGCGCGAAGTCCTGTTCATCGGCAGCGGCCTGGAGTTCCTGTGGCGTGCGATCGTGGCCGGCGTGGCTTCGATGTTCATCATCCCGATTCCATGGATGTATCGATGGATATCACAGTGGCTGGCGTCGCAGACCGTTCTGGCCGAGCGAGGCGCGCACACGAACGGGTAAGCCGTAAAGGCCTCTTTGACGCGTTTTTTCGCGAAACGGTGCCCACCCCCGGGTCAAGTCCGCGGGCATGCTTCGCTCGAAACCCTATGACCGGCGCTGGCGCACCGAGCCTTCCTGCGCCACCGATGCCACCAGCGTGCCGTCGGGCTTGAAGATCAGGCCGCGGGTCAGCCCGCGGCCGTCCTGCGCGCTCGGCGAATCCTGCGCGTAAAGCAGCCATTCGTCGGCGCGGAACGGGCGGTGAAACCACATCGCGTGATCGAGGCTTGCCGGCATCATCCGCGCGTCGAACAGCGTGCGGCCGTAGCGCGCCATGATCGCATCGAGCAGCGAGAAGTCCGAGGCGTAGGCGAGCGCGCACATGTGCAGCGCCGGATCGTCAGGGAGTTTGGCGGCGGTGCGAATCCAGACATGGATGCGGCCGTCGTCGATCTTCTCGCCGAAATAGCGGCCGAGTTCGACCGGGCGCAATTCGATCGGACGATCGGATTCGTAATAGCGGCGGATGAAGTCCGGCATCTCCTTGAACATCGGCTGCTTGGCGACTTCCTCGGCGGTGAGTTTTTCCGGCGGCGGCACGTCCGGCATCTTCTCCTGGTGGTCGAAGGCGCCTTCCTCCTCGGCATGGAACGAGACCATGATCGAGAAGATCGCGTTGCCGTGCTGGATCGCGGTGACGCGCCGCGTCGAATAGCTCCTGCCGTCGCGCAGCCGTTCGACCTGGTAGATGATCGGTACCTGCGGGTCGCCCGGCAGGATGAAATAGCAATGCAGCGAATGCGGCAGCCGGCCCTCGACGGTGCGGCATGCCGCCACCATCGCCTGTCCGATCACCTGCCCGCCGAACACCCGTTGCCAGCTCGTCTTCGGGCTGTTGCCGCGAAACAAATTCACCTCGATCGGTTCCAGATCGAGGATCGAAATCAGGTCGATGACGCCTTTGGACATGGTAGCGCTTTCGGTTGTCAGTCCGGCATTCCGGGCTCGCGCAATGCGCGACCCGGAATGACGGTGCCTTGTTTCGAGCCCCTGTTTCACCCAGCTAATATCAGGTAGCAAGTGTCGTCTGATGCTGTAACCGAGTAGGGAGGCGCATGCCCGCACAGCGAAGCATTGTCATCTGCGGCGGCGCCTTTGCGGGGCTGGCGCTCGCGCTGGCGTTACGCCAGGGGCTGGGCGCGCGATATTCCCGTCATCGTGGCCGATCCGGCGCTGGGCGCGCGGCCAAGCCGCGACCCGCGCGCGACCGCGATCGTCGCGGCTTGCCGGCGGCTGTTCGAGGCATTGGGCGTCTGGGACCAGGTCGCGCCGAGCGCGCAGCCGATATCAGACATGGTCGTGACCGATTCCAAGCTCGACGATGCCACCCGGCCGGTGTTCCTGACCTTTGCCGGCGATGTCGAGCCCGGCGAGCCGTTCGCCCACATGGTCGAAAACCGGCACCTGATCGATGCGCTGGTGGCGCGCACCGAGGCTGCAGGGCGTCGAGCTTCGCGCCACCGCGGTCGCGTCGTTCGATGCGCGCAGCGATGGCGTCGACGTGACGCTCGCGGACGGCACGGTCATTGCGGCGAGCTTCTGGTCGCCGCCGACGGCGCGCGCTCGAGACTGCGCGAGCGTGCGGGGATCGCCACCCATGGCTGGGACTATGATCAATCCGGCATCGTCGTCACCGTCGGCCATGAGCGCGAGCATCACGGCCGCGCCGAAGAACATTTTCTCCCCGCAGGACCGTTCGCAATCCTGCCGCTGACCGGAAAACGCTCGTCGCTGGTGTGGACCGAGAGCCGCAACGAGGCCGCGCGCATTACCGCACTCGACGAAGACGAATTTCACGCCGAACTCGAAAAACGGTTCGGGCTGCACCTCGGCGAGATCAAGGCGCTCGACCGACCGCGCGCGTTTCCGCTCGGCTATTTCGTCGCGCGGTCCTTTATCGCCGAGCGGCTGGCGCTGGTCGGCGACGCCGCGCATGTGATTCACCCGATCGCGGGGCAGGGGCTCAATATGGGCCTCAAGGATGTCGCGGCGCTGGCCGAAGTCGTGGTCGACGCGGCGCGGCTCGGCATGGATCTCGGCCAGGCCGACGTGCTCGATCGCTACCAGCGCTGGCGGCGGTTCGACACCATGGCGATGGGGCTTGCCACCAACTCGCTGAACTTCCTGTTCTCCAACGAGTTCGCAATTGTTGCGCACGGTGCGCGATATCGGGCTCGGCCTGGTCGATCGCGCGCCGCCGCTGAAAAGCCTGTTCATCCGCCAGGCCGCGGGATTGTCGGGCGAAGTGCCGCGGCTGTTGAAGGGCGAGGCGCTGTAGGGGCGTGACGGCCTATCCGTCATTGCGAGCGAAGCGAAGCAATCCATCGGGTCGCAAGGCAAGAATGGATTGCTTCGTCGCTTTGCTCCTCGCAATGACGAGGAGAAATCTGCGGTCTCCCTCAATCGATCTTCCGTGCCTCTTCCGGCAGCATGATCGGGATGCCGTCGCGGATCGGATAGGCGAGTTTGGCCGAGCGTGAGATCAGTTCCTGCCGGGAACTGTCGAACTCCAGCGGACCCTTGGTCACCGGGCACACCAGGATCTCCAGCAGTTTCGGGTCGACGGTGCCGTCGAGGCGTTCGGGCGAGGAATTCATTTGCGGTCTCCGGCTTGGCCGTGAGCATTATTATTGGATCATGATCTTATCGGAAAACCGGTTCCCACTTTTCCGGATCATGCTCTAGCACATTGAAACACAGACTGTCATCGCGCGGCCGCGATCCGCAGCATTTCGTCGAGCATGGCCTTTTGCTGCGCTTTGGGCAGCGGCTGGTCCGACAGCGCGAAGCCGAGGAACGCCCAATAGAGGATTTGCGCGCGGGCGCGGGCGACCTCGGTGGATAGTCCGGATTGCGTCATCAGGCTTTCGACATAGCCGAGCCGCCGGCGGTCGATCGCCTGCACCGCGGCGCGGGCGGCGGGATCGACGCTGGCCCAGATGCGGACCGCGCGCTCGAGCGTGAGCCGTTCGCCGAACACCCGGCGCAGCAGCACGGCGAGCGGATTTTCGGTGCCGGCGGCGGCCTCGACGCCGGCGATGATCTGCTCGGCGGCGATCTCGCGCCAATGCTTGAGGATCGCGGCGTGGAACGCGGAAATATCGGCGAAATGCCAGTAGAAGCTGCCGCGCGACACCCCCATCGCCTTCGCCAGCGGTTCCGCCTTCAGCGCCGTGAAGCCGCTTTTCGCCAGCGTCTTGAGCCCCTGGTCGAGCCAGTCCTGCGCCGAGAGTTGATCGCCCATGTTCCCGTCCTTGCGACAACGTACCATACACCACTGTATTGACAGCCGCCAGCCGCGGAGTCATATCCATACACAACTGTATGGAGGCCTCTTCGATGCGCGATCTCATTTTGCAATGCGCCGGCGTCGCCGGAATCCTGGTGGCGGTCATCCATGGCGTGCTCGGCGAAACCAAGGTGTTTGCGAAAGCGACCATCCAGCCGGAGCGTTTGCGAACCCTGATCCGGCTGGTCTGGCAGGCCGGCACCGTGGCGTGGATCGGCGGCGCGGTGCTGCTGATTGCCGCACCCTCGCTCGGTTCGGAGAGCGCGCGGCACTGGATCGTCCTCACCGTGATCGCGGTTTATGCCTTCGCCTGTGCAGCAAACGCATGGTGGTCGCGCGGCCGCGGCTTTGGCTGGAAGGCGCTTGGCATCGTCGTAGCGCTCGCGGCCGCGGGGTACTAGGACCGCCCGCGACGCGGATGAAAAAGCGCAGTGTTTCGAAGGACGAGGCCACTGCGAGCGCCTGCGGTGGATGCATCGGGCAGACGTGAAATGCTTCCAACTTCGGCATCATTGTACAATCTATGTTTAGGAGCCGATAACCACGCTCTCGGAAGTTGCAGAGACATTAGCGAGATTGAAGTTCGAATAAGAGTATCAATTGGAGGACACCAACAAAGACGGAGTAAGATGTTTCGGATTCTTAGCTGTCTTACCACCGAGCACGACTGGCGCCTGGTCCTTCTCGCAGGCCTTGTTTGCTTTGCGGCAAGCGTCGTCGCCGTCAACATCTTTCATCGCGCGATCACGTCGCAGGCCAGGACGCGGTTGATCTGGATTGCGATCGCGGGGGCTTCAATCGGATACGGGATCTGGGCGACGCACTTCATTGCGATGCTCGCCTACGAGCCCGGTGTCCCGACCGGATACGGCGTCGCATTGACGGCGCTGTCGCTTGCCGTCGCGATGTTATTGACGTCCTGCGGTCTCGGTTACTCCGCCAGTACGCCCGGTCGCTGGCGCGCGCCCATTGGCGGCGCCGATCATCGGCGCGGGCATTGCCTGCATGCACTATCTCGGCATGTGGGCGCTCGAAGTTCCGGGCCGGGTGACCTGGTCGCTGGACCTCGTGTTCGTCTCTATCGCTGCTCGGGATGATTTTCGGTTATGTCGCACTCGCGATCGCGGTGCGCTATGCCGACCGGAAGGGAACGTTGGTTGCCGCGCTTTTCCTGACGCTGGCGATCGTGTCGCATCACTTCACGGCGATGGGCGCGGTCGAGATCGTTCCCGATCCGACGCGGGCATCCGATGCCCTGTCGCTTTCTGCCGGCTTTCTCGCCGTGGCGATTGCCGGCGTGGCCTTGACGGTGCTCGGGATGAGCCTGGTCGGCGTGCTGGCGGATCGCCGCCTTGCCAGCCGAACCCGCAAATTCGAAGAAATAATTTCCCAGCTCTCGCTCGCCCAGCAGCAGGTCGAAGGTTCGCAAAGGGAATTGCGGGAGCAGAAACTCAGGCTGGACTCGGCGATCAATCACATGGGCGAGGGCCTGTGCATGTTCGATGCCGAGAAGCGGCTTGTCGTATGCAACGATCGTTATGCCAGAATGTACCGCCTGCCGCCGGAGCTGTTGCGGCCGGGGACGCCCCACGGCGACATCATCAGGCATCGCATTACCAGCGGCATCCTCAAAGGTGAGACCAGCGACAACGCCGCGAAGCAGGTGCTTGTCGACGCTGGACGCGCTGCCGACCAACGCAACCTCAAGCCGGATCGACGAACTCGCCGACGGCCGGTTGATCTGCGTGACGCGGCAACCGATGCCCGGCGGCGGCTGGGTTGCAACGCATCTCGACGTCACCGAGCAGCGGCGGACCGAGGCCAAGATCACCCATATGGCCCAGCATGACGCGCTGACCGACCTGCCAAATCGCGTGTTGCTCAGGGAGCGGCTCGAGCACGCCCTCGCCGTCACGCGCAGGGGAGGCACCAGCCTGGCGGTGCTGATGCTCGATCTCGACCGCTTCAAGGAGGTCAACGACACGCTCGGACATCCGGCGGGCGACGCGCTGCTGCAGGCCGTCGCCGCGCGTCTGCGCGGGTGCGTCAGGGAAACGACGTTGATCGCCCGTCTCGGCGGCGACGAGTTCGCCGTCATCGAATACGTGGACAAATCCGGTCGTGGAGGCGGTTGCGCTCGCCGAGCGGATCAAGAAGGCGCTTTGCGAGCCCTTCGATCTCGGCGACCATCAGGTGATCGCCGGAACCAGCATTGGCATTGCGGTTGCGCCGCGCGACGGAACCGATTGCGACGAGATTTTGAAGAGCGCGGACCTCGCGCTGTACTCGGCCAAGAGCGGTGGACGCGGTTCTTTCCGCTTCTTCGAGCCGGAACTCGACCAGCTCATGCACGCCCGGCGCGACCTCGAGCGGGACATGCGCTCGGCGCTTGCCAACGGTGAGTTCGAACTGCACTACCAGCCGTTCGTCAATCTCGAGAGCGGAAAGATCAGCGGCTTCGAGGCGTTGTTGCGATGGCATCATCCCGAGCGCGGCCTGGTCATGCCCGGTGAATTCATCCCGCTTGCGGAAGAGACCGGCCTGATCGTGCCGCTCGGGGAATGGGTGCTGCGGACCGCGTGCGCCGAGGCCGCCAAATGGCCCGCCGATCTCAAGATCGCGGTAAACCTGTCACCGGCTCAATTCCGGAGCAAGGAGCTGGTGCCGGTCATTGTCGGCGCGCTTGCGAGTTCGGGAATTGCGCCGGGCAGGCTCGAGCTCGAGGTGACCGAGACGGCCATCATGCACGACAGCGAAGCCGTCTTTGCAGCGCTCGGTCAGCTGCACAAACTGGGCGTGCGAATTGCCCTCGACGATTTCGGCACCGGTTACTCGTCGCTGAGCTTTCTGCAAAAATTCCCGTTCGACAAGATCAAGATCGACCGCAGCTTCGTCAACGAACTGTCGAGCGCCCGGGAGGAAGTCGCGCCTGATCGCGCGCGCCGTGGTTCGATTCGCCGTCAGCCTCGGCAAGACCACGACGGCCGAAGGCGTCGAGACCAGGGAACAGTGGGACATCCTCAGCGCGGAGGCATGCGCTGAAATGCAGGGCTATTACTTCAGCCCACCGGTGCATGTTACCAAGGTCGCGCGAATGCTGCGCGAGCCGGTCAAAGCCTCGGCAAACGCCGCGTAACGACGCTTGCGGATGGCTTGCGAAGCGCCAGGCTGCCGGAGTGATTAGTGCGTGATCCGCCAGATCGTTCCGTTTCCGTCTTCGGACACCAGCAGCGCGCCGTCGCGGGCGACAGCTACGCCAACGGGCCGTCCCCACACCTCGGAATCGTTGACGACAAAGCCAGTGACGAAATCTTCGTACTCACCGGTGGGAATTCCGTCCTTGAGACGAATCCGAATGACTTTGTAGCCGGTGCGCTTCGACCGGTTCCATGAGCCGTGCTCGGCGGCAAAACCGTCGCCGCGATATTCAGCCGGGAACGCATCGCCGGTGTAGAACGTCAGCCCGAGCGAGGCGGAATGCGGCTGGAGCAGGACATCGGGGATGGTGATCTTGCCCTTCAGATCGGCGCGCGTGCGCCCGTTCGCGTGCCGCGGGTCTTGATTGTCGCCGATGTAAAACCAGGGCCAGCCATAAAATGCGCCCTGCCGGACCCGGGTGACATAGTCAGGTACGAGGTTATCACCGAGACCGTCGCGCTCATTGGTCGAGCAATAGAGATCGCCAGTCAGGGGATGAACGGCGAGACCCACGCAATTGCGGATACCGGTGGCGAAGAGACCGGGGTTCTTGCCGTCGGGATCGAACATCAGAACGCTGGCGCGACGGGTTTCATATCCCCAGCTGGCGCCGAGGGGTTGTTCTGCGATCCACGACGATAATCCGCCGGGCGCGCTCCCCATGCCCTCGCCGACATTGCTGTCGGAGCCGACCGAGACCATCATCCGCTTGTCGTCCTGGCTGAAGATGATGTCGCGAGTGGAGTGACCTCCGGTCGGAAGTTTTGCGACCACGGTTTCTGGCTCGCCCGCAGCCTTGGTGTCGCCGGACGTATAGGGAAAGCGAACGACGCTGTCGGTGTTGGCGACGTAAACCCACTTGGGGTTTTCGCCACTGGGAAAGAAAGCAATCCCGAACGGCCGGTTGAGTTTGCTGGCGAAGATCTCGTTAAGCGCCGGTTTGAACTCGCCGCCGACCGCGCGCAGAACGCGGATCCGTCCTGCGCCGGTCTCCGCGATGAAGATGTCGCCATTCGGCGCAACCCGCATCTGGCGCGGTCCGCTCAGGCCCTCCGCGAACAGCTCGGCCCTGAAGCCCGCCGGCACCAGCGGCATCGCCGACGGCGGTCGCGCCACCACGCGTGAAAAATTCGTCGACGATGCCGTTGCCCCCGGTTTTGGCAAATCACCCGGCCGGATCAGCCGGCTCACACCGGGCTTGTCGGAGCGCCAGTCGCCAAACGCGGCATCGCCCGTCAGCGGCCCGGTCTGTGCCGATAGATGGCCCAACCCGGCAAGGAGCGCGGCCGTTGCGAATATCGAGCGACGGGCTGCTGGCATGATTTAATTCCCCGAACGCCGTGACAGGTGCCTACTGCAACCCGGTATCGCCGCTGGTGCGCTTCTTGGCGAGGTCCATCTCGGTCACCGCGATCAGGATTTCGGCGCGGGTCTTCAGATCAGGCGCTTCCAGCATCGCCTGCTTTTCCGCCGGGCCATAGGGCGACATCATCGCCAGCGCATTGACCAGCGCCTCGTTGGGCGCGCTCTCGATGCCTTCCCAATCCACCTTCAGATTGTTGGCCTTGAGAAAATCGGTCAGCACCTCGAGCAGCGCCTCGCGGTCGACCGCGTCCTCGCCCTTGCGCGCGGTGAAATCGTCGGCGAAGGGGAAGTAATCCACCTTGCATTGCCGGTAGGCGGTCAGCACCGTCATTTCCTCGACCACCCGAAAGCGCGACACGCCGGTGAGTTCGAGGATGTAGCGGCCGTCGCCGGATTCGGCGAGCTGGGTGATGCGGCCGACGCAGCCGACCTTGAACAGCACCGGCCGCGCCTCGTCCTTCGAGTGCGAGATATCCGGCTGGATCATCCCGATCAGCCGGTGGCCGTCGCGCAAGCAGTCGTCGACCATCGCCAGATAGCGCGGCTCGAAAATATTGAGCGGCATCTGGCCGCGCGGCAGCAGCAGCGCGCCGGGCAGCGGGAACACCGGAATGATTTCGGGAAGCTCGCCGGGTCCGCGGTATTCGGCATTGATCGGCATCTGCGGTCCCGGTGCTATGAGCTATGCCTTTGTGCGTATTCTTGTCGCAAAACCGGTGCCCACTTTTGCGGAATACGCACGCGATATCTACGAAAACAGGATCGTCGACAGCCGCTTTCGTCCATCCACGGTCGCCTCATCGGCGCCGCCCCAGGCCTCGAAGAACTGCACGAGCTGCTTGCGCGCGCCGTCCTCGTTCCACTTGCGATCGCGCTTGACGATTTCGAGCAACTGGTTGGTCGCCTCGGCGCGGTTGCCTTGCGCGTTGAGCGCGGTGGCCAGATCGAATCGGGCCTGATGATCGAGCGGGTTTGCGGCGACTTTCTGTTCCAGCTCGGTGATCGGGCCCGACCGACTGCGCCTGTTCGGCGAGATCGATCGCGGCCTGCACCGCCTTGACCGCGGCGTCGTTGCGCTTGGATTCCGGCACCATCGCGATGGTCTGCTTGGCCTGCTCGACCGCGCCCGTCGTGACGTAGCATTTCGCCAGGCCCGCGAGCGCGGCGATATTGGTGGAATCGATCGACAGCACCTCGGCATAGATCTGCGCTGCGGCCGGCGGCATCGCCCTCCGCCAGCACGGCCTCGGCCTCCTGCAGGATTTCGGCGATGTTCGGCTCGCCGGGCGCGGCCATGCCCTTGGTCAGCTTGTCGATGAAGGCGTTGACCTGGCTCTCCGGCACCGCGCCCATGAAGCCGTCGGCGGGCTGGCCGTTGACGAAGGCGATCACGGCCGGGATCGACTGGATTCCCATCTGGCCGGGGATCTGCGGATGGTCGTCGATGTTCATCTTGACCAGCTTGACCTTGCCCTTGGCGGCGCGGACCGCCTTTTCGAGGATCGGCGTCAGCTGACGGCACGGACCGCACCAGGGCGCCCAGAAGTCGATCAGCACCGGCTGGCGCTTCGATTCCTCGATGACGTCCTTCACGAAGGTCTGGGTGGTGGTCTCCTTGATCAGATCGGGTACTGCCTGCGGCGCCGGGCCGCCGCCCTGCTCAATAATCGTCACGGTATCCTCACCTGATGTCTCTGGGAATTGGTCTTGAAAGCGGTCCTGAGATCGGCGCCGGTTCTAGCACGGCCGGGCCCGAACTTCTCACCCGCTAGATGGCGGTTTGGCGACAAAATTCAATCGTCCGTGCCGCGGCCGGGCACCGCGGCTGTCCAGGTGGGCGACGTTCGATTGCGACCGGCCGCCGCGACGAATTGACCGGGCACGGCCTGCACGGTCCGCGCGAGAAATGGCCGAATCGCCGGCGATGCCAGGCAGTCTGAGCCTCGGATTCCCGGTACAACGGGCCGGGGAGCCGATTAGCGCCGTTTCGGCGTGGTTTCGGACCGATTCGCCCCTATTTGTTAAGAAAATCGGGTTACTCGGATAGTTCCGGCCGTGTTCGCACTGTTGCATTCGCGGCCTGCATTTGGCATAGCTCTGCCGTTGCCGGCGAGCGATCGCCGACATCTCGGATGCGGGTGTAGCTCAGTGGTAGAGCACGACCTTGCCAAGGTCGGGGTCGAGGGTTCGAGCCCCTTCGCCCGCTCCAGATTTTCTAGAAGAGCTAACGCGAATACGAAGCGACAAGCCGCCGTCAGGCGGCTTTGTCGTTTGTGGCTTTGTCGTTTGTGGCCGGCCGAATCCCCGCTGCGCTTTATTCATCGAACCAAATTGACCTGCTTTGTTACCAAGGACAGCAGCGTCGTCTTCTGCCGCGCCGCACAGATCGTCATGACGCCAGCGAGGCTGACTTAAGTGTTCGAGCGCGGATATCGGCAACGCCTTGAGGCGGACCTCGTCAAATGGGTCGCAGACGGCGTGATCTTGGACGCCGCCGCGCAATCCATCCGCAAGGCGCGATTTGGCGAGGAGGCGGTGTCGCGCCTGCCCGGCATCTTCGCGATGCTCGGCGCCCTGATGCTGGCGGCCAGCGTCAGCGCCTTTGTCGCCGCGAACTGGCAGGAGATTCCGCGCCTCGTCCGGCTGGTCGGCATCCTCGCGCTGATCGCCGCCTGTTTTCCGATCGCCCTGCAACTCGGCCGGCGCGCCATTCCATGGGGCGCCGATGCCGCCGTGACATTCGCAACGCTTTGCTTTGGCGCCGGCGTAGCGCTGGTCGGCCAGATGTATCACCTGCCGGGCGACTGGCCGGCGGGCGCGATGCTGGTTGCGATCGGCGCGGTCATCGCGGCCGCGCTGACCGGCAAGAGCGGTCCGCTGGTGATTGCCTTCGCGGCGATGACGGCATGGTCGTTCGGAAGGTTCGACGGCGGGCAATGGCGCGAAATCCATTGGCCGTTCGTGCTGCTGTTCGTTCCGGCATTTGCACTGGCGCTGGGCCGCGAAAATCGCCTGGTCGCGCACACCGCGATCCTGGCGCTGAGCGTCTGGTTCGCCACGCTGATGTGGCGCAAGTCGCGCGATCACGACGGCCTGAGCGTGATCGATGGCGGCCTTGCGATCTCGGTCGCCTACATGGCGATCGGGCTGCTGGCGCTGGAGCGGGACTGGCCCGCCGAGTTCCGCGCGCTGCTGCCATGGGGCGCCTGGATTTTCGGGGTGTTGCTCTGCGTTGAAACCGATACTGGCTCTGGAAAGGTCACTGCGGCGTCGCGCACGCCATCGATGCCGCGTGTCGGCATTGCCTATGGCGCGGCGGTGATCGCGCTCGCGGCCCTTGCGGCGCTGGCGCGGGACAGGACAAGGGCCGGCTTGTGCATCATCGCAGCCTGTGCCATTGGCCTGACGATCCCGCTGATGCTCGGCGGGCGGTGCCGGAGCATTCCGAGCCGCGTGCTGGTTCCCGTCGCCGTGCTCGTCAGCGCCGTGACCTTGATCGCGGGTGGCCTTCTGGTCGGCTTCGGATCATTTGTTGTCGTCGGCTATGCGGTGTTCGGCGTTTCGATCCTGATCCTGCTCTGGCGCACGGTCGGCACGTTGCTCGGCCAGTCGCTTGTTCTTCCTTGTCGCCGGTCGTCGTGCTGCTGGGCCTCGCGCTGGGCGCCCGCCGGTTGGCGGGCTGGACGCGGCGCGGCGATCAACTGCCATCGGGAGGGACGGCCTGATGGGTATGATCGACCATCTGATCGCACGCGTGCCGCTGCTGCCGCGCTATATCCTTGCCGCGCTGCTGCTCTGCGGACTGATCCTCGCCATGGTGTTTCAACGCGCGGCGATCTTGCGAAACGGCCAGGAGGTCCGGCTCGAGATCGTGCCCGTCGATCCGCGCGATCTGTTTCGCGGCGATTATGTCGTTCTCGGCTATCGCATCGGTACGGTTGACCTGCCGAAGGACGCGACGAGTTCCTTTAGACGGGGGCAAAAGGTATTTGTCACCCTGCGGCCCGACGCGAACAACAAGTCGAGGGCCGTTGCCATCTCGGCCGAACAGCCGGCGGTTCCGGGCGCCGATATCGTCATCTCCGGGCATGGTGTCTTCGTCCTCGGCCTGCCCGTTTAACGAAGCCGGGACCAGAGACTGCAAGTCCGGAACCCGTGCCGTCGATGTGCGCTACGGGCTTGAAAGCTATTTCGTGCCGCAGGGCGAGGGCAAGAAAATCGAGACCACCGAAAAGGCGCGGCTGGAAGTCGTCGCCGCCGTCGCACCTTCCGGCCAGGCCGCGATCAAGCGCCTCTTGATCGACGGTAAGCCCGTCTATGACGAGCCGCCGTACTGATCGGCGGTTCCCCGACCGCAGCAAGCTTTTCTGTTCGAAGCCGCCGTGTCATGCTATGACACCATAGGTTGTATCGTTGCTTCGTGCTGCGGGGGCATTTCATGGGCCGAAAAATCATCCTGCTGTCCGACGGCACCGGCAATTCCGCAGCAAAGGTCTGGCGCACCAATGTCTGGCGCACCTTCGAGGCGCTGGATCTTTCCGGCAACGACCAGGTCGCGTTCTACGACGACGGCGTCGGCACCTCGTCGTTCAAGCCGATGGCGATCCTCGGCGGCGCGTTCGGTTTCGGCCTGCGGCGCAACGTCATCGCGCTCTACAAATTCGCCTGCCGCAACTATCGCGACGCGGACGACGAACTGTTCGGCTTCGGCTTTTCAGCCGCGGCGCCTTCACGATCCGGATCGTGATGGGGCTGATCGACAGCCAGGGGCTCGTCAAGGCCGACAACGAGGCCGAACTGCACAGCCTGGCAAGCGCGGCCTACCGCGCCTATCGGCGGGATCGCTACCATAATCTGAAGTTTGAAGCGCCCTACCAGTGGATCCGCAACAAGTTCGGCCCGCATTATCCGCCGAAAGAGGTTCGCAAGGACGTCAAGATCAGGTTCGTCGGCGTCTGGGACACGGTGGCCGCCTACGGCATGCCGGTCGACGAAATGACCCGCGGCATTCATCAAGTATCTCTGGCCGATCGAACTGCCGAACAACCATCTGGCCAAGAGCGTCAAGCGCGCCTGCCAGGCGCTGGCGCTCGACGAGGAACGCACCACCTTCCATCCGCAGCTCTGGAACGAGGAAACCGGCAATGCGGTCAATGGGGACGCGGCCAATGGCAACGCCGCCGCAGCCGAGCCTGCGCGGGGGCGCTTCATCAAGGACGAACGTCTGAGCCAGGTCTGGTTCGCCGGCGTGCACACCAATGTCGGCGGCGGCTATCCCGACGATGCGCTGGCCTACATCCCCTTCGTCTGGATGATTACCGAAGCGCAAACGATGCGGGCTCAAATTCAAGTCGGACTATGCCAACGAGCCGCCCAATCCCGACCTCATGATTGCCGATCCCGACACCTTCAAGAATGCGATTTCGAAGCGGGACAAGGACGGACGGCTGTACGATCCGCGCAAGGGCCTTGGCGGCTATTATCGCTACGGGCCGCGCAAGCTGGTGCCGCACTTCTATCGGGAGACCAGGAAGCTGGAAGAGGACGAGATCGACGTCGGGCGCGCCAAGATCCACGAGAGCGTGTTCAAGCGCATCGAAAACCACGCGCATGCCTATGCGCCGGTCGGCCTGCCGCCCTATTACGATGTCGTCAAGGACCGACGGCGAGATCGTCACGCCCGAGCAATACGGCTTCGAGACCACGGCAGCAGCGCAGCGGCGCGCGCCGAGGCGCAGGAACATGTCTGGAACGAGGTCTGGAAGCGCCGCATTCTCTATTTCGCAACCGTCGGCGCGACGATCTGGCTGGTGATCTTTCCGCTGGTGAGCAGCGCGCAACGCGCCGACGAGTATTACTCCAGGCTGCGCTGGGTATCCGATCTCGTTCGGTTCATCGGCGGATTCCTTCCAGGCTTCGCCTCGACCTGGATCAATGGCTACGCGCGCGCGCCGTTCTGGTTCGTCGTGATGGTGGTGCTGCTCGTGGGCCTGCTGATGCTGGTCGACGCGGGTTGCGGCGCGCACGTCGAACCTCATGAGTTCGATCTGGCGAAAGACGCCGTCGGCCCCGTCGGGACTGCCGGACAACTTGATCTATCGGCTGCGCAGCAGCCCGGCCTACATCGCCTTCCACGAAGGCCTGAAGCGCAAGGTCGCGCCGCTGTTCTTTGCGATCATGTTCGTCTATCTCGGGCTGTCGGTCGCCAGCCATGTTTCATTCGATGTCCTCGATGTGTGCGGGACAGACCTGCATCGATCATGCGGCGAATCCGGCCGTCCCGCAGGCGACCAAACTGAATGTCGGCGAAGAGAGGGTCATCGCCTTCGACATATCCCGTCTCTGCACCGCGACCGGCGTCCAGCTCGAGACCAATGGCGCGCGCTACTACATCAAGGTCGACCCGGACGGCGAGTGGAGCAACGGCGCATTCCCGATTCCGGTCGGCGGCTTCTCCACCAAACCCTAGAATCGGCGAGCTGGTACAAGCGGATGTATCTGACGCTGTTCCTACCGCTGCGGCGCGAATTGTTCGAGGACTGGTTCCGGATCGTGCTGCGGTACGGCCGCACCGGAGGCGAAGAGTATATCCTTGAACCCGATCCGACGGATCCCGTGATCCAGGACAATATCAGGCCGAAGCGCGAGGGTCAGCTTTACATCTTCGTCAACGACGCCGTGATCGGCGTTCCCGGCCTGTATGGCGTCCTGTACAAAAACAACAAGGGTACCGGGAAGCTCACCGTGAAGCGAACGAAGTAGCGTCTTCAGTTCGAGCTCAGAGCCTGCGCGATCTCGGCTTCCGGGTCGAGATGTCCGGGCGTCCAGCCGAGTTCGCGCCGCGCTTTCGCGCCGCTGAGCCGCTGGTCGAGCGCATAGCCCCTGGCCCATTCGCCGAGTTCGGCGGCGATTGCGTCGGCGGAAATGATGCGCGGCGTCTCGCTCATTGTCCCGAAGCGCCGCGCGAAGGCGCGCGCGATCCGGCCGAACGGGAAACCTTCGATCGCAGCACCGATATAGCTCGACGCCGGCCGGGCGCCCTCCAGCGCCAGCGCGTAGAGCTCGGCGAGATCCTCCGCATGCACCAGCGGCCAGCGCACCGCCTCGCTTCCCACCACGGGCACCGCCTGGCCGGCGGCGGCGGCGCGGGCGAAGCGTTCGAACACGCCGCGATCCCCTGCAAAGACCATCGCGGGATGGATGACGATGCCATCGACCTCGGTGGGCTTTCAGCACGCGCCGGAGCTGCGGCACCATCCAGGCGAAGGCGGGCAGGGGGCGAAACGGCGTTTCCTCGGTGGCGACATCGTCACCGGTGGCGCCGAACAGCCAGCAGCCGCCCGTATAGAGGAAGCGCGGCTTTGTCCCATTCGCCGCGAGCGCGGGCAGCAGCCGGTCCAGCAGGCGGCGATCGACCGCGCCCATGTCGGTGTTGAAATCGCAGGCCATATGAACCACCGCGTCGAGCGGCGGCAGTGCTGCGACCCAGGCTTCGGGCGCTCCGATGTCGCCGATGATCGGCGTCACGCCGAATTGATCGAGCTTTGCCGCCGACGCGCCCGACCGCGCCAGCCCGAACAATTGATGACCGCGCCCGACCAGCTCCCGCGCCACGGCGGAGCCGATCAGGCCGGTCCCACCGAGAACGAAAACACGCAACGATAGCCCCTTTCTGTGGAAGCCCGCCCACCGCAGATTGCGGCCCTTCGCTCGCGCGAGCGCTCGCTTCGGACGAATATTGCGGTGCAGCGGCGTGACGCAAAAAAGTCTCAAACAAAACCGCGCCAAGAAAATTTCTTCTCAATTTGTTTCGGTCCTGACAGAACCGCGCCGCATGCGCTTCTCTCCCGCGATGGATGTGCTACCATTTTGCGGTCTGATCCACCTCACCAGACCAAGTTCGTCTCTCGAACGTTCAAAATAATAACAGACGCAGCCGACACAGGCTGCATAGGGAGTGACGCGATGAAATCGGCTTTCAATCGATCTATTCTTGCGCTCACGGCGATCCTCGTTGTCGCGGGGGCCAGTCAGGCCAACGCCCAGCAGAAGCCGCTGAAGAAATACGAGTCCGGCACCAAGGAATTCTGGACCCATCCGCCGGACGACTGGTTCCTCGGCGACGAGACCGAAGCCCAGAAGGGCCTCGCGCCGCCATCCGGTCCGCCGACCGGCGCGTCGGACGCCGAACTCGCCAAGCTGATTCCGAAGATCAAGCTGCCGGCGGGCTTCAAGATCGAAGTCTATGCCTCCAACGTGCTGGCGGCGCGGCAGATGGCCTGGGGCGACAAGGGCACGCTGTTCGTCGGCTCCTTCGGCCTCGGCAACGTCTATGCGATCAAGGACAATGGCGGCAAGAAGGAGGTCAAGACCATCCTCAAGGGCCTCAACATGCCCACCGGCCTCGCGTTCCGCGACGGCGCGCTCTACGTCATCGCGGTCGACAAGCTGATCAAATACGAGAACGCCGAAGCCAATCTCGACAATCTCGGCGCCGGCAAGGTGGTGTATGACGACATGCCGTCCTACGCCGCGCATGGCTGGAAATACATCGCCGTCGACAAGGACGGCATGATGTACCTGCCGTTCGGACCTCCCTTCAACATCGGCATTCCGCCGACCAGCGTCTCGCAGATCCGCCGCGTCGATCCCAAGACCGGCAACGCCGAAATCTATGCGCTCGGCGTTCGCAACAGCGTCGGCGGCGACGTCGATCCGCGCACCGGCAAATACTGGTTCACGGAAAACGCCCGCGACTGGATGAGCGACGACATCCCGAGCGACAAGCTCAACATGATCACGAAGATCGGCGAGCATTTCGGCTATCCCTATTGCCACCAGGGCGATCTGCCGGATCCGAAATTCGCGATGGGTCACAAGTGCTCGGAATTCACCCCGCCCGTGCTCAATCTCGGCGCGCATGTGGCGCCGCTCGGCATGAAGTTCTATACCGGCGATCAATTCCCCGCCGAGTACAAGAACAACATCCTGATCGCCGAACACGGCTCCTGGAACCGGCATAAGTACCAGGGCGCCCGGATCAAGCGCGTCATCGTCGGTCCCGACGGCAAGAACGCCAAGCAGGAAATCTTCGCGTCCGGCTGGCTCGAAGGCGACCAGGGCTATCTCGGCCGTCCCGCCGACATCATCCTGGCCAAGGACGGCTCGATCCTGGTCGCCGACGACTGGGCCGGTGCGATCTATCGCATCAGCTACAGCAAGAAGTAAGGCTTGAACGCTACGAGGCTGCGGCTGCTCGGGAACGAGTGGCCGCAGTTTCGCGTTTGTGAAGGGCCGAACCAACGATCGTCATTCCGGGATGCGCCACTTGGCGCAGGCCCGGAATCCATAACCACGATCGCGGAGTATGGATTCCGGGCTCGCGCTTCGCGCGCCCCGGAATGACGAAGGGAGAGTGATAATGCGAATTGCGTTTGCCGGAGCCTTATTCGCAGCGTTGATTATCGGCAGCTCGCCCGCCCACGCCGCCGATATCGCCGCCGGCAAGGAGAAGGCCGAACTGTGCGTCGGCTGTCACGGCGAAAACGGCATTTCGCAGATGGAGAACATTCCCTCGCTCGCGGCGCAGCCCGATCAGTTCATCCAGTGGCAACTGGTGTTCTTCCGCGCCGGCGCCCGCAAGAACGAGCAGATGCAGCCGATCGTCGAGCAGCTCAACAACGACGACATCCGCAATCTCGGCGCCTATTTCGCGTCGCTCGCGCCGCCGAAGGCGCCGGCGGACGACAATCCGGATCTGTCGAAGAAGGGCGCGCAGGCGGCCGTCGGGCCGGCGCTGCGCCTCATGCCACACCGACAGCTACGCCGGCACCAAGGCGGTCGCCCGCGTCGCCGGCCAGCGCGAGGAATATCTGGTGAAGGCGCTGCACGACTACAAATCGGGCGTGCGGTCCGGCGGCGGCCAGGCGGCGATGGCCGATGTCGCCTATCCCCTGAGCGAAGAAGAGATCGAAGCGCTCGCGCATTATCTGGCGCATTTGTGAGGGAGCGAATGGCGAGTGGCGAATAGCGAATGGAGAATTCGCTCCCTTCTTCCCTATTCGCCACGCGCTATTCGCTACTCGCCAAGATCACCCCCGCTGCTTCTCATACGCCTTGAGATGCGTGTAGGCGATGCGCAGTTTCGGCACCGGAATTTTCGCGGCATCGGCGCGCGCGACGAGATCGCCGATCACGTGATCGGCCTCGACCGGCAGGCCGGCCTTGATGTCGCGGAACATCGAGGCGGTCATCGGCGAGCCTTCCGTCGTCAGCATGCCGCGGGTGCGCTGGAAGAACGGTCCGCCGGGCGCATAGCCTTCGGCGGAGGCGACCGCGCTGCATTCATCGAGCATGCCGAGCAGGAAATCCTTGCCGCCGGCGACGGCCAGGATGTTGCCGACGGAGGTGCGCATCAGGCAGGTCGAGGCCGCGAGCGAGGCGAGGAACACCCATTTCTCCCACATGTCCTGCATGATGTGTTCGCTGGCGACGGCGCCGAAATTGCCGCTGGCGAAGACGTCCGCGATGGCGCGGACGCGATCCGACATCGTGCCGTCGCGTTCGCCGAAATTGAGCGACTGCATCGGCGCCAGCTGCACCACCTCGCGCTTCTCGTTGAGCGTCGCCGCGATCGCGCAGAGCCCGCCGAGCACCCGCTCGGGTCCGAATTTCCTGTCGAGCACGTCGAGATGCAGCATGCCGTTGAGCAGCGGGATGATCGAGGTCTTCGGGCCCGACCGCCGGCGCAAAGGACTTGATCGCGTCGTCGAGATCGAACGCCTTGCAGCTCAGCAGCACGACGTCGAATTTTTCGGTGAGCTTGTCGGCCTGCACCGTCGGCGGATTTTTCAGCGTGACGTCGCCGGTGGGGCTTTTGATCACGAGGCCGCGCGACGCCAGTTCGGACGCGCGCTTCGGGCGCACCAGAAACGTCACGTCGCGGCCGGCCTGCAGCAGCCTGCCGCCGAAATATCCGCCGATGGCGCCGGCGCCGACCACGAGAATGCGCATTGCGGAGATTCCTTTTGTTGTTGTTCTTGAGAGGCGAATGGCGAGTAGCGAATGGCGAATAGGGAAGGCGTCCATTCGCCTATTCGCTACGCTATCCGCTGCGCGCCATCTTTACCACTTCTCCCCGAACGGGCGAATTTCCAGCTCAAAGGTCCAGGCGCTGCGCGGCTGCTGGTAGAGCTGCCAGTAGGAGGCCGCGACCGAGGCCGGCGGCATCAGCAGATCCGGATTGTCGAGCGCTTCCTTGCCCCAGAGCTTTTCGCGGCGCTCGCGCACCCAGGCGGTGTCGACGCCGGAATCGATGATCAGATGCGCGACATGGATGTTCTTCGGCCCCAGCTCGCGCGCCATCGATTGCGCCACCGCGCGCAGGCCGAATTTGGCGCTGGCAAAGGCGGCAAAGCCGCTGCCGCCGCGCAAGGAGCGCGGTGGCGCCGGTGAAGAAGATGTTGCCCTTGCCGCGCGGCAGCATCAGCCGCGCCGATTCGCGGCCCGCGAGGAAGCCGGCCCAGCAGGCCATTTCCCAGACCTTTCGGAACACGCGGTCGGTGGTCTCCAGGATCGGGAAATTGACGTTGGCGCCGACGTTGAAGATGCAGACTTCCAGCGGCGCGTGCTTGTCGGCGTCGTTGAGGAAGGCGGCGACCTCGTCCTCCTTCCGCGCATCGAGCGTGCGCGCCACGATCGATCCGCCGGCGGCCTCGATCTCCTTGACCAGCGGTTCGAGCTTGGCGCCGTCGCGCCGGCCGGCGAACACGGTGAAACCTTCGGCGGCGAATTTCTTGGCGATCTCGGCGCCGATATAGTCGCCGGCGCCGATCACGGCCACGGTTGCGTTTCGTTTTTGCATTGAGATGCTCCATGTCTTCGTCATTGCGAGCGAGCGAAGCGACGCAAGCAATCCAGCAATCGATAGAGATGGATTGCTTCGCTTCGCTCGCAATGACGGTGTGAGACCTATTTCCCCGAAACCATTTCCTCGACTTCGCGCAACTGCTCCTTGCCGAAGAACATTTCCTTGCCGACGAAGAAGGTCGGCGAGCCGAACGCGCCGCGCTCGACCGCGGATTGCGTGTTCTCGATCAGCTTGGCCTTGACGTCGGCGTTCCTGCGAGCGCGCCAACAGTTTTGCCGCATCGAGGCCGGACGAGGTCAGCGCCTTCGCCGCCACTTCGGGATCGTCCATCTTCTTCGGCTCGACCCACATGTGATGGAACGCGGCCTCGACATATTTCTCGAACACGCCCTCCAGCTGCGCGGCGACCGCGGCGCGCATCAGGTTCAGCGTGTTGACCGGGAAGAACGGATTCCAGGTGTAGGGCTTGACGCCAAAGCGCTTGACGAAGCGCTCGGTCTCCAGCGCGTGGAACTCGCGCTTGTTCTTGACGCCGGCGAGCGTCTCGGCCGGCGATTTGTTGTTGGTGGCCTTGAAGATGCCGCCGAGCAGGATCGGCACATATTCGAATTTCACGCCGGTGCGCTTTTCGATCGCCGGGATCGCCTCATGGCTGAGGAAGGCGTTGGGGCTGCCGAAATCGAACATGAATTGCGGAGTTGGGCTCACGGCGGTCTCCCTGCGATGGTTCTTATATGATCCCTATCATTCCAATCAGCCTAGCGGGTCGGCTCGGCGGGATCAACCGGAGTTCGCCTCAGTTTTCCTGCGGAAAGGCCGGCTTCGCGAGCCGGGCGGCGTGGTCGCGCACATCCGCCGGCCATTCGGCGATCAATGTTGCCGAAACGCGGCGCATCGTCGGCGAACAGCGCGCGGATCGCCTCCTCGTAATGCGGCCGGTTGCCGGCCATGGTCGACATGAAGCGATAGGCGGCTTCCTGCGCGTGGCGGATGCGGTTGCCGTCGTCGCCGTTGCGCCGCGCCTCGTCGACCAGCCTGCGGATGGCGACCGAGGCGCCGCCTGTTTGCTGCGCCAGCCAGTCCCAATGCCGCGGCAGCAGCGTGACCTCGCGCGCGACCACGCCGAGTTTCGGGCGGCCGGGACCGCGCGGCGCTGCGACGGAGGTCACTTCGTCCGCGGCCGGCGGCTCGGGGTGCGGAAGCCGCGCCAGCACGTCGTCGACCGAGCCGCGAAAATCGATATCGATCGGCGCGCTGGTCTGGCCGTCGAAGATCAGGATCGAGGCGTCCGGATGCCGCCCCAGCGCCTGCTTGGCGGCGCGGGCGACCTCGCGCAGATCGCCGGATCCGATGCAGCGGTCTCCCTCGAAGGCGATGTAGGCGGCGTCAGGCGCGGGATTCATGGCAATTTCCTCAGGTTCAGCAGGTATATTACCCGGGTAAATTAGGTCTGTCAAAGACCCGGGGAATACCCGCCATGAAGCCATCTCGACTTTCCCGCGGCCGGCTGGCACCAACGCCCGATCATTTCGGGGGACGACCATGCTGACCGTCCATCATCTCAACAATTCCCGCTCGCAGCGCGTGCTGTGGCTGCTCGAAGAACTCGGCGTGCCCTACGAGATCGTCCGCTATCAGCGTCAGCCGGACATGCGCGCGCCGGCGGAACTGCGCGCCATCCATCCGCTCGGCAAATCGCCTGTCATCACCGACAACGGCAACACCATCGCGGAGTCGGGCGCGATCGCCGAATACATCATCGACACCTATGGCAAGGGCCGACTGATCCCGCCGCCGAATACGCCGGAGCGGCTGCGCTACACCTATTGGCTGCACTATGCCGAAGGCTCGGCGATGTCGCCGCTGCTGCTGAAACTGCTGTTCACGCTGATGCCGAAGCGCGCGCCGGCGCTGCTGCGGCCGCTGGTGCGCAAGGTCTCCAATCAGGCGCTGACCACGCTGGTCAATCCGCAGCTCAAGCAGCACATGGAGTACTGGGAAGGCGAACTCGGCAAAAGCGAATGGTTCGCCGGCAATGAATTCACCGCCGCCGACATCCAGATGAGCTTTCCGCTGGAAGCCGCCGCCGCGCGCGGCGGGCTCGAGCAGGGTCACCCCAAGGCGATGGCGTTTCTCGAACGCATCCACGCCCGCCCGGCCTATGCGCGCGCGCTGGAAAAGGGCGGGCCGTACGCAGGTCGGGCGGTAGACGTCTACGGCTGCGCCGCCGCGATCACTTCCTTCACCAGCCGCGCCGAGCCCGCGGATATCGCCGGTCGGATCGACGCTGTCGCCGAGGCGCACCACGACCAGATGCTGCGACGGCATGATCACGATGCGCTGGCCGAGATCGCCGGAGGCAAAGAACGCGTCGCGGGGAATGCCGAGCCGGACGCGGCCTTTGGCGTTTGGATGCTCGCTGCGATTGGTCCAGAAGCCGGCGCCATAGTCGGTGTCGAGCGTCGCGGCGGCCGAGAAATCCACCCAGTCCTCGTGCAGGATGCGCTTGCCGCCGACCACGCCGTCATTGAGATAGAGCAATCCGAACCGCGCCCAGTCCCGCGCGCTCGCCAGCATGTAGGTCGATCCCTGCAGCGTGCCGATGCCGTCGAATTCCAGCGTGACGTTGCGCATGCCGAGCGGATTGAACAATTCGCGCCAGGCAAAGGCCAGCGTCTGCTCCGGTCCGCCGACGGCGTCGCGGATGATCCGCGCCAGCAGCTGCGTGGTGGGGCTGCGAATAGGCCCAGCGCGTGCCCGGCGGCGCGATCATCGCGGCGTTGACGGCGAAGCCGGCCATGTCGTCGTGCAGATAGACCATCTGGCTGGAGGGATCGAAACCGCTGTTGGTCTCGTCGAGCGCCAGGCCCGTGGTCATGCGCATGAGATGCTCGACCTCGATCTCGCGCCGGATGATCGCCGCGCCATTCCGGAACCGGCGCCGGCATCGACGGCGTGGTCAGGCCCTGCTGGGTCAGGATGCCGATCAGCGCGTTGACCACCGACTTGGTCATGGAAAAGCCGAGCAGCGGCGTATCGACGCCGATGCCGGCGGCATAGCGCTCGGCGATCACCTTGCCGTCATGCACCACGACGACCGCCTTGGTGCGGCGGAACGGCGGCGCGGCCGGCTCCTCGAAGGCATGATCGAGCGCGGCCTTCAGCGCGGGATCGGACGGCTCGCACCACGTCGGGGCCGGCGATCTCCGGCAGCAGCGGCGGCGTTTTCGGCGTCCTCAGCGCGTCGATGTCGCTCTTGAGCAGATAGGGCTCTTTCGTCCCGTGCCGCAGCACGCAGCCGAGCCCGTCGTGAAAGACGGCGTGGCTGCCGAACAGCCCGGCCACCGATGCATCGACGGTCCTGCGCCGTGCGATCGAGCTGGAATTTGAGCAGCCGGCGCAGGCGGCGGATGCCGTCGCGGTCGATGGTCTCCGAAAACACGGTTTGCGGATCGAGCCCGGAGACGAAGGTCTTCGAGCAGACATTGTGCGCGACGACGCCGGTGGCGACGCGAATGGCGCGATCGGGGCGGAAGATGACGCAGGCCGCCGCCAGCACGGTCAGCACCACGGCGACAGCGATCCATTTCAGCCAGCGCACAACTTCTCCCGCAGCCCGTCAAACGGCCGGTCGGTTTTAGCGCGACGGCTGCGCCGCGCCAACCGAAGGCAGCGCCTGCACGGTGACGCCGGGCGGCGGCACGTCGTCGTCGGGCACGAAGAAATCCGACATCAGCGGCACCGAGCGATCGACGCGGTAAGGCTCGAAGTCGCGCACGCCGCTGGCGTAGAGCACCTTGTCGTCGATGCAGAACTGCCCGGTGAATTCGCGCGACGGCTTGGTGAAGATGACATGGGCCGCATCGCCCATGATCTCGGGCGTGCGGCTGGCGCGCATCATGGCGTCGCCGCCGAGGAGATTGCCGACCGCGGCGGTGGCGATCGTGGTGCGCGGCCACAGCGCGTTGACGGCGACGCCGGCGGATTTCAATTCGCCGGACAGGCCGAGCACGCACATGCTCATGCCGAACTTCGCCATGGTGTAGGCGGTGGAATGCTCGAACCATTTCGCCTTCATGTCGAGCGGCGGCGACAGCATCAGGATGTGCGGGTTTTCGGCCTTCTTCAGATGCGGGATGCAGTATTTCGACACCATGAAGGTGCCGCGGGTGTTGATGCCCATCATCAGGTCGAACCGCTTCATGTCGGTCGCCTGCGAATTGGTCAGGCTGATGGCGCTGGCATTGTTGACGCAGATATCGATGCCGCCGAATTCGGCGACGGTCTGGTCGATCGCCGCGATCACCTGCGCTTCCTCGCGGATGTCGCAGAGGATCGGCAACGCCTTGCCGCCGGCGGCGCGGACCTCGTCGGCGGCGGTGTAGATGGTGCCCTTGAGTTTCGGATGCGGCTCGGCGGTCTTGGCCGCGATCGCGACATTGGCGCCGTCCCGCGCGGCGCGCAGCGCGATCGCAAGCCCGATGCCGCGGCTGCCGCCGGATACGAACAGCGTCTTGCCTTTGAGCGATGTCATGGGAGGGCTCCAGGTTAGGGACGCTGTCAGGGACGCACAGCTCGATGGCTCCCTCCCCCGCAAGGGGGGAGGGAACGACCGAGCAAGCTTTACGCGCGATGCTGCGTCAGGCAACCTGGCAAATTGGATTACGACCTACTGCCCCGCCGCCTCCGCGCCGCGGGTGCGCGGATCGGGGGCGCCGAGCAGGCCGTTGGGCGTCACCGCGATCGAATTGGCCGAGGTCTGGCCGAGCGGCTCGATCACCTGATGGCCCTTGGCCCGCAGCTCGGCGAGCGTTTCGGCGGAAAACCCGCGCTCGACCCGCACTTCATCCGGCAGCCATTGATGATGCAGGCGCGGCGCGGCCACCGCGGCGGCGACATCCATCTTGTAGTCGAGCACGTTGACGATCACCTGCAGCACCGTCGAGATGATGCGGCTGCCGCCGGGCGTACCCGTCACCAGCACCGGCTTGCCGTCCTTCAGCACGATGGTCGGCGACATCGACGACAGCGGCCGCTTGCCGGGGCCGGGCAGATTGGCCTCGAAGCCGACCAGGCCGAAGGCGTTGGACGCGCCGGGCGCCGCGGTGAAATCGTCGAGCTCGTTGTTGAGCAGCACGCCGGTGCCGTCGGCGACCAGGCCGACGCCGTAGGGGAAATTCAGCGTATAGGTGTTGCTGACCGCGTTGCCGCTGGCTGTCGACCACCGAAAAATGCGTGGTGTTGCTGCCTTCGCGCGGCGGCGCGCCTGCAGCACATCGGTCGACGGCGTCGCGCGGCCGGATCGATGCTGGCGCGCTGTTTGGCGGCGTAGTCCTTGGCGAGCAGCACCTGCGTCGGCGCGTTGACGAAGGCGGGATCGCCGAGATAGCGCGCGCGATCGGCATAGGCGCGCTTCATCGCCTCGATCATGACATGCAGCGAGGGCGCCGAGCCCTGCTTCATGTCGGACATCGGAAAGCCTTCGAGGATGTTCAGCGTCTCCAGCAGCACCATGCCGCCGGACGACGGCAGCGGCATCGAGACGATGTCATAGCCGCGATAGCTGCCGCGCACCGGCGCGCGGATCACGGCCTGATACGATTTCAGATCGTCCGCGGTCATGATGCCGCCGGCGTCGCGACCGCCTTCGCCAGTTTTTCGGCGACCGGCCCTTCGTAAAATCCGCGCGGCCCCTGTTCGGCGATCGCCGACAGCGTCGCCGCAAGATCGGTCTGGATCAGCCGGTCGCCATCGCGCAGCGGCGTGCCGTCGGCGCGGGAAAAGATCTTCGCCGAATTCGGCCAGCGCGCCAGCCGGCGGTACATGTCCGGCAAGCGTGTCGGCGATGTCGTCGGTGACGACGAAGCCGTCGCGCGCCAGCTCGATCGCCGGCTTGATGATCTGCGCCAGCGTGAAATTGCCGGAGCCGTATTTCTCCAGCGCCAGCGCCAGTCCGGCGACGGTGCCGGGCACGCCGATGCCGAGCGCGGAATTGCGCGACTTGGCCGTATCGGGCTTGCCGTCGGCGCCGAGAAACATGTCGCGCGTGGCCGCCGCCGGCGCGGTCTCGCGATAGTCGATGGCGATGTCCTCATTGCGCTCGGCGGAATGAATCACCATGAAGCCGCCGCCGCCGATATTTCCGGCGCGCGGATAGGTCACGGCCAGCGCAAAGCCGGTCGCGACCGCGGCATCGACCGCATTGCCGCCCTGCCGCAGGATGTCGGCGCCGATCTGCGCGGCGATCTTTTCCTGCGCGACCACCATGCCGTGTTCGGCGGCAACGGCGTGAACCGTGGCGAAGGCGGGTGGCGAGTAGAGCCGGCGCGTCCTGCGCGGCCGCTGGCGCAGCACCTGCAACGAACAAGACGATTGCCGCTAGCGCGCGGCGCCATCTGATTGAAAGGAGAATCATCAAAAATCCGCCGCAGTTGGAGTTTGACCACTGGCAAGCGCACATTCCCGATCACTCGAATGCTATATGGGTTCCGATGCGGCGGGCAAAACGCCTTTTCGTGATTTTGAAGGAAAATTCTGGCATGGCGGTGATCGCTTCCGAGGCAGTTGACGCCGATATTGCGAACAAATATCCGCGCCGCGCCGCCGTCATCAGCTGGATTTTCTTCGATTGGGCGGCGCAGCCTTATTTCACGCTGATCACCACCTTCGTGTTCGCGCCCTATTTCGCCGACCTTCGTGGCGCCGGACCCGGCGAGCGGGCAGGCGCTGTGGGGATTTGCCACCGCGGCCGCGGGCCTGATGATCGCGCTGATGTCGCCGGTGCTGGGCGCGATTGCGGATGCCAGCGGCCGCCGCAAGCCGTGGATCGCGGCGTTCGGCGCGCTGCTGGTGATCGGCTCGGGCCTGATGTGGTTCGGCAAGCCCGGCGATCCCAGCGTCATTCCGCCGCTGCTGCTGGCCTATGCGATCGCGACCGTCGGCGTCGAATTCGCCACCGTCTTCAACAATGCGATGATGCCGACGCTGGTGCCGCCGGACCGGATCGGGCGGCTGTCCGGCACCGGCTGGGCCACCGGCTATGTCGGCGGCATCCTCAGCCTCATCCTGGTGCTCGGCTTTCTCGCCGCCAATCCCGAAACCGGGCGCACGCTGTTCGGCTTCATGCCGCTGTTCGGTCTCGATCCGGTCACCCATCAGGGCGACCGCATCACCGGTCCGCTGACCGGGATCTGGTTCATCATCTTCGTGCTGCCGATGTTCCTGCTGACGCCGGATTATCCGGCCAAGCGGCCGGTGCGCGAGGCGCTGCGCGAGGGGCTGAGCGAACTGAAGCAAACGCTCGGCGAATTGCCGAAGCAGAAATCGATGGCGGCGTTTCTGCTCGCCAACATGATCTACACCGACGGCCTGGTGTCGCTGTTCGCGTTCGGCGGCATCTATGCCGCCGGCACCTTCGGCTGGCACACGATCCAGATCGGCACGTTCGGCATCGCTGCGGCCATCGCCGGCACGTTCGGCGCCTGGCTCGGCGGCAAGCTCGACGACCGCCTCGGACCGAAGCGCGTGATCGCCGGCAGCATGCTGGTGCTGCTGCTGGCGCTGGCCGCGATCCTGCTGGTCGACAAGGATTCCATCCTGTTCGTGAAGGTCGCGCCGCCGGTGCCCGGCGGTCCGTTGTTCGCCGGCGCCGCCGAGCGCGCCTATCTCGTGCTCGGCTGCCTGATCGGCGCGGCCGGCGGTCCGCTGCAGGCGGCATCGCGCACGCTGCTGATCCGCCTGGCGCCGAAGGACCGCATCGCGCAATATTTCGGACTGTTCGCGCTGACCGGAAAGGTCACGTCCTTCATCGGCCCGCTGCTGATCGGCGTGGTCACGGCGGTGACCGCGAGCCAGAAGGCCGGCATGGCGGTGCTGGTGGTGTTTTTCGTGGCGGGGCTGGTGTTGCTGGCGAGGGTGAGGGAGCAGCGGCCAAACTAACCGCCGTCATTCCGGGATGCGCCTCTTGGCGCAGGCCCGGAATCCATACTCATTATCGTGGTTATGGATTCCGGGCTCGCGCTTTGCGCGCCCCGGAATGACGGCTCAGATCAATGCCGGAAATGCCGCACGCCGGTGAACACCATGGCGATGCCGGCTCGTCGGCGGCCTTGATCACTTCGTCGTCGCGGATCGAGCCGCCGGGCTGGATCACCGCGGTGGCGCCGGCCTCGATCGCGACCAGCAGTCCGTCGGCGAACGGAAAGAACGCGTCCGACGCCACCACCGAGCCCTTGGTCATCGGCTCGGCGAGCTTCGCCTCGTTGGCGGCATCCTGCGCCTTGCGCGCGGCGATGCGCGCGGAATCGACCCGGCTCATCTGGCCGGCGCCGATGCCGACGGTGGCGAGATCCTTGGCATAGACGATGGTGTTGGACTTGACGTGCTTGGCGACGCGGAACGCGAATTTGAGATCGCGCAGTTCGGCGTCGGTCGGCGCGCGCTTGGTCACGATCTTCAGCGTCATGTCGTCGACCACGGCGTTGTCGCGGCTCTGCACCAGCAAGCCGCCGGCGACGGTCTTTGCGGTCAGGCCGATCGCGCGCGGATCGGGCAGGCTGCCGGCGAGCAGCAGCCGCAAATTCTTCCGCTTGGCGATGATCGCGATCGCCTCTTCGGTCGCGTCGGGCGCGATGATGACTTCGGTCAGGATTTCGGTGATGGCGCGCGCGGTATCGGCATCGAGCGTGCGGTTGACGGCGATGATGCCGCCATAGGGCGATTGGGTGTCGCAGGCGAACGCCTTGCGGTAGGCGCTGACGAGATCGGCGCCTTCGGCGACGCCGCAGGGATTGGCGTGCTTGACGATGACGCAGGCCGCGGTGCGCTTCGGATCGAACTCGCCGATGCATTCATAGGCCGCATCGGTGTCGTTGATGTTGTTGTAGGACAGCTCCTTGCCCTGCAACTGCCGCGCGGTGGCGACGCCCGGGCGCTTGTCCGGCGTGCATAGAACGCGGCGGTCTGGTGCGGGTTCTCGCCGTAGCGCAGCGACTGGATCAGCCGGCCGCCGAAGGCGCGGAAATCCGGCGCGTCGTTCTTGAGTTCGCGTGCGAACCAGTTCGAGATCGCGGCGTCATAGGCGGCGGTGCGGGCATAGGCCTTGGCCGCGAGACGGCGGCGCAGCGTCAGCGTGGTCGCGCCCTTGTTGGCGGCGAGTTCGTCGAGCACGGCCTGATAATCCGCGGCCTCGACCACGACGGCGACGTCGTCATGGTTCTTCGCCGCGGCGCGGATCATCGCGGGCCCGCCGATGTCGATATTCTCGATGCACTCCTCGAAGCCGGCGCCCTTGTCGACGGTCGCCTCGAACGGATAGAGATTGACCACCAGCAGATCGATCGGCGCGATGCCGTGCGCCTTCATCGCGTCCGCATGTTCCGTGTTGTCGCGGATCGCGAGCAGGCCGCCATGCACCTTCGGATGCAGCGTCTTGACCCGGCCGTCCATCATTTCGGGAAAGCCGGTCAGCTCGGAAACGTCCCTGACCTTCAACCCCGCGGCGGCGATCGCCTTGGCGGTGCCGCCGGTCGAGACCAGCTCGACGCCGTGGCCGGCCAGCGCGCGGGCGAATTCGATCAGTCCGGATTTGTCGGAAACGGACAACAGAGCGCGGGTGACGCGGCGCGGATGGTCGGTCATGGGTCAGTCCTAGTGAGAAGCCGCCGGGTAGCACGGTTTGAGCCGGCATGAAACTGCGGACGGGGCCGGAATTCGCGAAATTGCAGGGGATATTGGCAGGATAGGTCGCATTTTCTCGTCATTGCGAGCGAAGCGAAGCAATCCATTTTCTCCGCGCAAAGAAAGAATGGATTGCTTCGTCGCAAATGCTCCTCGCAATGACGGTGGTCGTAAGGCTCCCCTACAGCGGCAATTCCGGCTCGCGGCGCGCGTTGCGGCGGGCCGTGGTCGCGGCGGCCGAGGTCGTGGAGCGGACAAAACTCCAGCGGATCGAGGCGGCGTGGCGCGAATCCTGCCGGATCACGATCTGGGCGGTGCGGCGCGGGCCGTCATTGCCGGCCAGGAACACGCTGTCCTCGAGATCGACCTTGTCGTCGAGCGCCTCGAAGGTCCAGACGTCGCGGTTCGGCAGCACCAGCATCACGCCGCGCGCGTCGGACAGCCGGCTCGCCTTCACCGAGGGATGCAGATGAAACCGCACCGCATAATCGGTCTCGTTGCCCTTGATGCGGCCGCCCGGCGCCGGCGACAGCGTGTCCTCGCCGTCGAGCCGCGAGCCGTCCTGCGCCATCATCAGCACCCGGCGATGCACCACGCCGAAGCGCGGCAGATAGCCGTCATGCGAGGTGGTCAGCAGCTCGCCGTTCGCCACCGCCTCGCGATAGCTCTCGACATTGGCCGGGCCGCTGACGATCGGCGCGCCCTGCAGCAGCCGCTTCATCGCCGACAGTTCGACGAACTGGCAGGACGACGTCTCGTGATAGGTCAGGGTCGAATGCGCCGCCGTGCTGCGCGCAAAGGCGCGCCAGTTGTCGCGGCCGGTCGAGGGCATGCCGCAATTGATGACGATCCGGCTCGGCCCGGACGACAGTTCGAACGACAGACAGCCGGCATGCGCGTCCTGGCTGACATTCGGCGGCGGCGGCGGGCCGGTGTCCATGATGACGGTCATCGCGCCGGCATCGAGGCGCTGAAAGCCGGTATGCGGCATGTTCGCCATCGGCACGCCGTGGGTGTCGTCATAGGCGAGCAGCGTCGCCACCAGATCGGACGGCGCGCTGCTCATGCCGTTGAACAGCGCAAAGCTGCCGTCGCCGTGGCGGAAGAAGCGCAGCATCGGCATCATGCGGTCGATCGCGTTCAACAGCGCCGGCGGCGGCGCGATGTTGCGCGCGGCAAAGGTCTGCCGCAGCGGCAGCAGGTCGATCAGCAGTTCGATCAGCGCGCCGGGATTGCGCGAGATATGGCCGCCGTCGGGCAGGATCTGCCGCTGCAATTCGTCGGACAGCTTTCGCGTCGCGGCGCGGATGTGGCGCGCCTGGTTGGCGAGGCACAGCGAGGCGTAGCACAGCGCGATCAGCACCTGCAGCCGCGGCACGCCGTCGGCGATGTCGAGCATGGTGTAGCGCAGATAGCGGATTTCGCGCGTCAGCCCGCGCAGATATCGGCGGTAGAATTTGCCGTCGGTATCGCCGAGCACCAGCGGCGCCTGCGACAACAGCGAGATGACGCGGCGCGCCAGCACGTCGGCGCGGCGCTCCAGCGGCCGCTTGCGCGCCGGATTCGAAATCCAGTCGTCGACCAGCGAGCGGGCATTGGCGCGGGTCAGCGCGGTATCGGCGGCGCGCAGATGCCGCAGCCAGCCGAAGCCGAGCAGCGCCACCTCCCAGTCTTCCGACGGCGGCTCGAGATCGAAGATCGAGCGGCCGTGGCAGGTCACGATCTTGCCGGCGAACACGAAGCGGCCGGCATAGATTTCGGCGGCGCGGGTGGCGTCGGCGGTGCGCAGATCGTGCGGGGCGATGATCAGCCGGTCGGTGCGGCCCGGCCACAGCCGCGACAGCGCCACCGTGCCGCCGCTCGCGCGCGCCATCAGGTTCCGCGCAAAGCGGCCCGTGATCAGCGTCGAAATGCGTCTGCGTTGAGCGACCGACACGCCTTGCCTTGATGGGAGGAGATCTCGTGGCGAATCCTTTTAATCCGGAAACGCGTCCAAGACACCATCTTGAAAGCGCGCGAATCACTTGAGGGCAGTGAAATTCCGGTGTAAAATCAGGATTTAACCAGCCGCGCCGCGTAAAACCCGTCCAGCCCGGCAAGCCGCGGGTCGGCGTGCGGCAGATGGCAGGGCAGGGTGCGCAGATCGCCGTCCGCGGTGATGATTTCGGCAAGTCCCGCCACCTCGCCGGCGCTCAACGGGCGCGCGGCGCACCGCGGGCTCGGCGGCGAGAAGCGCCGCGATGGCCTGCTCGCCTTCTTCCGGTTCCAGCGAACAGGTGCAATAGACCAGCGTCCCGCCCGGCTTGAGCAGCGCGACGGCCTTTTGCAGCAGGCGCTTCTGCAGCGCCGTCAGCGCGGCGATGTCGGCTTCCTGCCGCAGCCAGGCCACGTCGGGATGGCGGCGGATGGTGCCGGTCGAGGTGCAGGGCGCATCGACCAGCACGCCGTCAAAGCTGCCGTCGCCGCCCGGCCATTCGGCGGCGTCGGTGACGACGTCTTGGCCGCTAGTTCGAGCCGCGCCAGATTGTCGCGCAGCCGCGCCATCCGCGCCGGCGAGCGGTCGACCGCGGTGACGCGCGCGCCGGCGTGCGCAAGCTGCGCGGTCTTGCCGCCGGGCGCGGCGCAGAGATCGACGATGGTCTTGCCGGTGACGTCGCCGAACAACCGCGCCGGCAACGCGGCGGCGGCGTCCTGCACCCACCATTGGCCCTCGGTGAAGCCCGGCAGCATCGTCACCGAACCCTGCAGCAGCGTGCGCACGGTTCCCGTCGGCAGCGTTTCGCCGTGCAGGCGGGTCGCCCATTGCGCCGCGTCCGATTTCACTGAGATGTCGAGCGACGGCTCATGGCCGATCGCGAGCGCCATCTCGCGCGCGGTGGCCTCGCCGTAGGCGCGATCCAGCGCGCCAGCAGCCAGGGCGGAATATCCAGCGTCTGCGACTTGACCTCGTCGATCAGCGGCTGTCCCTCGCGGGCGCAGCGGCGCAGCACGGCGTTGACGAGGCCGGCATATTTCGCGGCGCGCCGGTCCGACTGCACCAGCCGCACCGACAGATCGACGGCGGCGTGATCGGGCACATCCATCCAGAGAATTTGCGCGGCGCCGATCAGCAGCGCGCTCTGCGCGCGCGGCGCATCGGTCGGAATGCCGCGATCGAGCAGCCGCGACAGCACATGGCCGAGCGTGCCGAGCCGCCGCAGGATGGTCGCGACCAGACGGCGCATCAGCGCGCGGTCGCGATCGGCGAGCGACTTCAATCCGGGATGCGCGCCGGCGCCATCGAGCTGGTCGTCGAGCGTGCGGTGCTTGTGCAGCACGCCGTCGAGAATGTCGGCTGCGATCCGCCGCGCCGCGAGACCGGGCACTTCGGCAGGCACTGCAAATCTTGAAGGAGGCATGGCGAAGAAATATCTCGGAAGGTGCTGAGCAGGGTTCGGCGCATGCCACTGAAGTGAAGGACTTGGAAGTTAGAACTCGTTTGGCATGCGAATATGCCAAATGTAAGAATCGCGAAGACGATTTCACGATTGTGATCTCATCCTTGCGTCTATGGCTGTGATAGAAAGTGTTGCGCAGGAGAGTTTGCGATGACCGACGATCCTTCATCATCATCTGCACCGCGCAAGCCGCTGACGCCGGCCGCCCAGCGTGCGCTCGCCGAAGCCGAGGCGCGCCGCAAGGCGGCCGAGGCCAGCGCCACGCCGATGGCGAAGGAATTTCAGGGGCCGAAGGGCCCGGAACCGACGCGCTACGGCGACTGGGAGCGCAAGGGCATCGCCTCGGACTTTTGAGTCGGAAAAGGGCCTTGCCGATGCACCCCGACTCAGCCGTAGATTGGGAATATGTCCCCATATGAGAGAATAAATACTTACCGGCGCGGCCATAGCCCCTGGCGGCGCCGGTTCTCGGCGGCGCTGCCGTGGGTGTTCGTGCTCGGGGTCGCGGCGGGGACCATGCTGCCGGTGCGGCACTGGGTGCACTGGCCGCGGCCGCCTGCGGCTGATTCGCACGCTCCGGACTCACCGGCGGCGCGCGACGCCGAGATCGTCTGGAAACGCGCCGGCAATCCCGATGTACGCCATCCCGTCGATGTGATCCGGACCATCGATGGCGACACCTTCGAGGCGCGGGTGCATTTATGGCCCGGCCTCGACCTGAACACGCGGGTTCGGCTGCGCGGCATCGACGCGCCGGAACTGAAGGCGGCCTGTCCTGGGGAATTGCAGATGGCCGAGGCCGCGAGCGACGCCCTGCGCGGTCTGCTCGGCGAGGGCGAAGTCACGATCTTCAATATCGGGCCGGACAAATACAGCGGCCGCGTCGTTGCCGATGTCGCGACCGAAGAAGACCGCGAACGTCTCGAGCGCGCTGCTCGCGGCCGGTCATGCGCGCAGCTACAGCGGCGGTCATCGCACCGGCTGGTGCGCGAACGCCGCCAAGTAGCGCGGGATCAGACCGGGCCTTGAACCTATGTTGCTCCCGACAGACAGCTCGCCAACGTTCGCTGTTCTCCGATAGTTGTCCTGAATGCGCAGCGCAGTTGAATGGTGCGATAGGCCAACAGCAGTAGTCATTTCGGATTGCTCCGGTTGATCTCGTAGGCCTGAAGATTGCATCTGGCGGCGGTAAGGAGTGGAGCGCCAATTCCCGCTCTCGCGGCGCGTTCTGCCAGATCGCCGACGGTGTGTTCGCCTTCGGTAGGCCGACCCTCTTCCATGTCAATCAGCAAGGACGGCCCGTATGTGGAGTCCGGTTGGGAAAATACCCCGGTGATGATGCCCGCCGTGTTGAAGGCGGGCAATGGCGGATAACCCAGCGCCGTTACGACCTTCGCGCACTCGCCGATGACGGCAGCGACAAACGGCGCTCCGTCCATTGTCCGCGCGATCACTCCGGCACGCGATCTGGTCAAGGACGCCACTGTCGCATTGCAGGCAAAGCCCAGGAATTTTTCCCACATCATGTGCATGTATGTTGTCCACGACCTGGACAGAGATCCCGCCGGCTTCCAATGCTGTCTTGATCGCCGTGCATCGGTCGGACAATTTGCCGTCAAGTTCGCCGATCATGGTGATATTGATCCGCATCTGGCTCTGCTGGATCGTCCCGTCCGGCATCAAGGCGGCATTGATGATCGTGAGCCCACCAAGCACGCGTCCGCGACCAAACCTTTCGGTCAGACTGTCGATGTGTCGCACGCCATTCAACAAGGGTACGATCACGGCCCGCTCCGTCATGGCCGGAGCAATCGCGTCCATGGCCCCATCAAGATCGTAGGCCTTGCAGGACAGAAGAATTGCATCGAAGGGCCCATCCAGCTGACCCTGTTGTACGGTCTTGACCGGTGTACGGAGCTCACCGCCGTCCTGTGTTTTTACTACCAGACCTTCCCGTTGAAGTTGGGCAGCGCGCTTCGGCCGGACGAGAAAAGTCACGTCAGCGCCGCCTTTGATAAGCATTCCGCCAAAGTATCCCCCGAGCGCGCCGGCGCCCAATACCAGGTACCGCATCTGCTTCCCCCGATTTATGCCTTGTGCGGGCATCTGAGCATGCGGCACCGCTGTTGGGCTAGGGGGTGCGCGGGGTCCGAACCCGCGGGCAACTCGCGGGCCGGGGGCCGGGGTCGATCCTACTTTGCATGGGGTTGTTTTCGCGATTTCTGTTCGAGGCCTGCGGTTCGCCGCCAAGGCGAGTCGCGGACGCGCGCGAACGCCACCCGCAAAAAAGAAAAGCCGCGCAACGGCGCGGCTTTTTATTCAGATGCAGATCGACGCGATCAGCGCGTCACCGTCACGGTCGTGCCGACCGAAACGCGCTGGTACAGATCGGTGATATCGGCGTTCAGCATGCGGATGCAGCCGTAGGAGACGAAGCCGCCGACCGAGCCCGGCGCGTTGGTGCCGTGGATGGCGTATTCGCCGCCGGCCAGCGTCATCGCGGCGACGCCCATCGGGTTGCGCGGCGAGCCGCCGGGAATCACGTCCGGCATGCCCGGCTTGTCGCGCTTCACTTCGCTCGGCGGCGACCAGGCCGGGTTGCGGTACTTGCCGTCGATCCTCGTGATGCCGGCCCACTGCTTGCCGGCGCGGCCGACGCCGACCGGATAGCGCATGGCATGGCCGGAATCGAGAATGAGATAAAGGCGGCGCTCGTTGGTCTTCACCACGATCGTTCCCGGCGAGTAGTCGCCGCGGACGCCCACCATCTCCGGCCGCGCCTCTGCCGCCGGCGACATCAAAACGCCCGCCCCGATGGTGGCGGCCAGCGCCACCGCAATCCTCATCGACATCAATCTCTCCACTTTCGCCCGCTCGCCCCATCCGGGGCCTCAAATATCCGCGCAAACCTCTGGGAAATGCCGGTTTGCCCGTCTCACCCACGCATTTTTAACCGCGTGTGTTAACCGGATGGTTTCCACGCCGGCCGTGAGACCTGTTTCGATGGGGTCAGCAAAGGAAATGTTCGAATTAAAGTAAATGACTTGAAAACAACACTCGTCGGGAAACGTGCGCCGGGGCGGGCATAGCCCCTGATTGTTGCGTGAGAAAGCTCACGCAACGGGCGATCGTGACCAAAAGTTAAGCCGGAGCGTCCGAACGCGACGGCTTCCGGGCGCGCCTACCTGTCGTCGGCCCTATTCCGCGGCGACAGGAGATCGTTCGATGCGCACATTTATCGAAATCGCTTTTGGACGCCGGCGCGCCAACCCCGGTGGTGGTCGTCTCAAGGCCATGCTGGCGGCGGTGCTGTTCGGACCTGTTCGCGCTGTCGGGCAGCGCCGTGGCGCAGCCCTCCAGCGAAGTCAGGGCATCCGTTCCCGACGAGCCGGTCCCGGCGGAAGTGCGCGCCGTGCTGGCGCAGTACGGCCGGTTCGTCCAGCACGCGCGCTACGGCGAGGTGTGGGTGCCGACCGTGACGCCGGAAGGCTGGCATCCCTATCCGCCCTGCCACTGGGTGAAGACGAAGCAATACGGCTGGTACTACGACGACAAGACGCCGTGGGGCCAGATCGTGCATCACTACGGCCGCTGGTTCTTCGATCAGCAGATCGGTTGGGCCTGGGATCCCGGTTCCGCAGTTCAGCCCCGGTTGGGTGGTCTGGCGCACCTGCCCGGAATGGACGGGCTGGGCGCCGATGCCGCCGGACCAGGCGTTCCAGAACATGTCGTCCGATCAGTTCAACAACAGCGACCAGTGGATCTTCGTCGAGACCGCGAAGTTCAACGTCGGCTGCGAGCCGACGCGGATGGCTCCGCTCGAACGCGTTCCGGTGCTGCTGCGCCAGACCAAGTGGGTCACCGCGGTCGAATTCGTCGACGGCATCGCTGTCATCGTGCTGCCCGGCTACGTCATCGGCCCGATCGTCATCGTGAACATCGGCTTCGATCCGTGGCCGGCCTGGTACTTCGTCCAGATCATGTTCAACTTCAACTTCGCGTGGCAGAACACGTTGATCTTCAACGTCGCCGACGTCTGCACGCCGTCGAAACCGAACTGAGGAAAACGTGTCATGACCATTGCCTGGAAAATTCCGGTGCGCTTCGAAGTCGATCTTCGCCGCGACACTCGCCACCATCATGCTCTCCGTCGCCAGCCCTGCGGCCTTCGCCCAGAGCGCACCGGCCGCTGCCGTGCAACAGCAGAGCGTCGCCAAGGTGCAGGACGACGTCCGAAACATGCTGTCGCAATACGGCCGCTTCGTGCAGCACCAGAAATACGGCGAGGTGTGGGTGCCCACCGTGACGCCGCAAGGCTGGCATCCCTATCCGCCCTGCAACTGGGTCAACTGCCGCAATACGGCTGGTACTACGACGACAAGACGCCGTGGGGCGAGATCGTCCATCACTACGGACGCTGGGTCTACGACGCCCAGATGGGCTGGATCTGGACTCCAGGTTCGGAGTTCAGCCCGGGCTGGGTTGTCTGGCGCACGTCGCCGGAGTGGGTCGGCTGGGCGCCGATGCTGCCCGACGAAGACGTGCAGACGATTTCGGCGGCCGACTTCAACAATGCCGCCTACTGGATCTTTGTCGAGACGCAGAAATTCGCGCAAGGCTGCAACGGCGCCACGCGCGCCGCCGTCGCAGGTCCCGGTGCTGCTGAAGCAGACCACCTACGTCACCGACATCAGGTTCGTCGGCGGAATCATCGTGATCGTGCTGCCGTCCTACGTCGTCGGTCCGTGGTCGATCATCGACATCGACTTCGGGCCGTGGCCGACCTGGTTCCTCGCGCAGATCGCTGATCGACTGGAACTTCGTGTGGAACAACCTCGTCGTCGTCAACGTAAGGTGGCCTTCCCGAACTGCCCGCCGCCGCAGCCTGTCCGGTTGTCGGACCGCGGCCGTTGCCGGTCAACAATCCGCCACCGCCGCCACCGCTGCAGATTCCCGACAGGCCAATCGATGTCCGCCCGCCGGTGGTTGTCATCGTGACGCCGCCGGTCTGCCCGCCCGGCACGGTGTTGAACGACGGTGCATGCCGGTTGCCCGATCCCTGCCGTGGCGGAACGGTGCGCGTCGGGAACGTGTGCGTTGGTCCGGTCCGGCCCGATCCGCTGCCGAAGCCGCCGGTGGTCGAACAACGATCCCTGCGCCCAGCTCAGCGGCGTTGAACTCCGGCGCTGCATGCACGGCACGCCGCCGAAACGGCGATCGCAAGCCGCCGGTCACGGGGCCGGTCACAGGCGGCGGCGCAGGCAATCCGAACGTCCATCCGAACGGCCCGCATTCGATCGACGTGCGGCCCGTCGCGACGAACCGTCGAACCGGCTGGTTCGACCGGCCGACATCCGCGCGGAACGATGCGGGCCGGTGAATCCCAACAAGCCGAACGTGATCGCTCCGCCCGCAGTTCGATGCCGAAGTACGGTCTCCGTGACAACGGACCGTCGGCTCAAGCTGCCGACGACGTCGGTGACGACGGTTGCCGAGCAGAGCCACGCAGCCGATCGCTGCAGCCGCAGCGGCAGCACCTTCATCCGCTGAAGTGACGCGCCGGACATGACGACAACGAAAGAAGGCTCCGCGATCGAGCCGGAGCCTTTTCTCTTTGCATGGGGTTGTTTTCGCGATTTGTATCGAGACCGATTTAGGCCGGCGCGCCCTTCTTGTTCTGCCGGTTCTGCACGAGGTCGTCGACCACGGCGGGATCGGCCAGCGTCGAGGTGTCGCCGAGGCTCGAGGGTTCGTCCTCGGCGATCTTGCGCAGGATGCGGCGCATGATCTTGCCGGAGCGCGTCTTCGGCAGGCCCGGCGCGAACTGGATCAGATCGGGCGAGGCGATCGGGCCGATGTCCTTGCGCACCCACGCCACCAGTTCCTTGCGCAGCGCCTCGGTCGGCTCCTTGCCGGTCATCAGCGTCACGTAGGCGTAGATGCCCTGGCCCTTGATGTCGTGGGGATAGCCGACCACGGCGGCTTCCGACACCGCCTCATGCGCCACCAGCGAGCTTTCGACTTCGGCGGTGCCCATGCGGTGGCCGGAGACGTTGATGACGTCGTCGACGCGGCCGGTGATCCAGTAATAGCCGTCGGCATCGCGGCGGCAGCCGTCGCCGGTGAAATACTTGCCCTTGTAGGTCGAGAAATAGGTCTGCTCGAAGCGGGCGTGGTCGCCATAGACCGTGCGCATCTGCCCCGGCCAGGATTTGGCGATGCAGAGATTGCCCGAGGTTTCGCCGTCCAGCACCTTGCCGTCGGCATCGACGATCTCCGGCACCACGCCGAAGAACGGCCGCGTCGCCGAACCCGGCTTGAGTTTGGTCGCGCCGGGCAGCGGCGTGATCAGGATGCCGCCGGTCTCGGTCTGCCACCAGGTGTCGACGATCGGGCAGCGCTCGTCGCCGACCACGCGGTGATACCATTCCCAGGCTTCCGGATTGATCGGCTCGCCGACCGAGCCGAGCAGCCGCAGCTGGCTTGCGCGAGGTCTTCTTCACCGGCGCGTCGCCGCCCTGCATCAGCGCGCGGATCGCGGTCGGCGCGGTGTAGAAGATGTTGACCTTGTGCTTGTCGACCACGTTCCAGAACCGCGAATTGTCCGGATAGTTCGGCACGCCCTCGAACATCAGCGTGGTCGCGCCGTTCGCCAGCGGTCCATAGAGGATGTAGCTGTGGCCGGTGACCCAGCCGACGTCGGCGGTGCACCAGTAGATGTCGCCGTCGTGATAGTCGAACACGTATTGATGCGTCATCGACGCGAACACCAGATAGCCGGCCGATGTGTGCAGCACGCCCTTGGGCTGGCCGGTCGAGCCCGACGTATAGAGGATGAACAGCGGATCTTCCGCGTGCATCGGCTCGCACGGGCATTCCGTGGTCACCATCTTGGCCGCGTCGTGATACCAGAGATCGCGCGTCGGGTTCATGTCGACCGCGCCGCCGGTGCGCTTGACCACGACGACCCAGTCGACGCCGCCGGCCTTGGCGATCGCGGCGTCGACATTGGCCTTCAGCGGCACCTTCCGGCCGCCGCGCAGGCCTTCGTCGGCGGTGATGATGATCTTGGACTGGCAGTCGGTGATGCGCTGGGCGAGGCTGTCCGGCGAGAAGCCGGCGAACACCACCGAATGGATCGCGCCGATCCGCGCGCAGGCCAGCATCGCGTAGGCCGCCTCCGGAATCATCGGCAGATAGATCGTGACGCGGTCGCCCTTCTTGACGTTCCGGGTGCGCAGGATGTTGGCCATCTTGCAGACTTCGTCGTGCAGTTGGCGGTAGGTGATGTTCTTTGACTGCGAGGGATCGTCGCCCTCCCAGATGATGGCGGTCTGGTCGCCGCGCTTCTCGAGGTGGCGGTCGATGCAATTCCAGGCGACGTTCAGGACGCCGTCCTCGAACCATTTGATCGAGATATTGCCGGGGGCGAAGGAGATGTTCTCGACCTTGGTGAACGGCTTGATCCAGCCGATCCGCTTGGCCTGGTCGGCCCAGAAGCCATTCGGGTCCGAGACCGAGCGGGCATACATCTCCCGGTATTTGGCGTCGTCGATGAAGGCGCGCTTGGCCCAATCCGCTGATACGTCATAGATTTTCTCGGACATCGTCCCCTCCACTTAACGCGCGGCGCCTCGATTGACGGCGGCCGCAAACGGTCTTGATTGTTGCAATGATTATGCGTCGCCGGGCGATCCCCGGACAAGGCGGAAACATCTGCAACCTTGGTCGGCTGCGAGCCGTTCCCGCCTTGCTGCGGATCAAAACGGCCATCACTTTCGCGTTTTGGCCGGGCCCAAAATCAACGTTATCGCGCGAATGGCACCCATGATCGGTATCTAATAACCGCCATTGGCCGAATCGTGACTCGCAAAGCCGGGCGTTACCCCCTAAATGGCCAAACCGGGGCGACAGGGCCCCGCCGGAACCAAGCCATAACAACGGGCATTACCGGAAGAACAGGCGGAGCAGGCAAAGACGGTGATGATGGATCAGGTGAATTTCGAGGCTACGCGGCCCGTTTCCGCTGATCCTGCCGTCGATCCGGCCGTGGCGCTCGCGGAAGCGCTCGGCCAACTGCCTGACGCGCCCCTCAAGGCGCCTGCCAAAATCCCTTTGCCCAAAGGCAGGCTGGAGCCGAAGGTTTCGGTTGAATCGCTGGCGCAGGAAGTGGGCCTCAAGCTCGGCGACCAGAACGAATTGACCATCCGCCGCATCAAGCGCGGCAAGAGCTATTCATTCATTCGCGCCAATGGCACGCCGATCCGTCACGTCGGCACCATCAAGCGCCTGAACTCGATGGCGGTGCCGCCGGCCTACCGGGAAGTGCGCTATTCGCCCGATCCGGCCTCGCATCTGCAGGCCGTCGGCCTCGATGCGGCCGGCCGGTTGCAATACCGCTATCACGCCGATTGGGAAAAGGTCCGCGAGCAGCGCAAGGCGCATCGCCTGGCGCGGCTGGTGGCGGCGTTGCCGAAGATCCGCCGCAACGTCTCGATGCATCTGTCCGGCGAGGAGCCGACCCGCGAATTCGCGCTCTCGGCGGTGATCGAGCTGATCGCGCGCACCGCGATCCGGCCGGGCAATGAATCCTATGCCAGGCTCAACGGCACCCGCGGCGCCACCACGCTGCTGAAGTCCAACGTCACGCTGGAAGACGACAGCCTCGTCCTGACCTTCAAGGCCAAGGGCGGCAAGGCCGTGCGCAAGGAATGCGACGCCGCGAAACTCGTGCGCGCGATCGGCATCCTGCGCGGCGTGCCGGGCAAGCGCATGTTCCAGTATCGCGACAATTCCGGCACGGTGCGCACCGTCTCCACCACCACGGTGAACGGATTCCTGCGCGAGATCGCCGGCATCAAGATTTCGCTGAAGGATTTCCGCACGTTGATGGCGTCGGCCGTGGTGCTGGAATCGCTGTCGCGGATTTCGCCCGCGGCGAGCGCCCGCGGCCGCAAGAAGCAGGTGCTGGACGCGGTTCGCGCCGCGGCCGACGAATTGTCGAACACGCCGGCGATCTGCCGCAAGAGCTACGTCCACGACACCATCGTCACCGCCTTCGAGGACGGCATCCTCGAGCGCTTTGCCGCGACCATGAAGGGCTACCGCTCGCAGTCGAAGCGCGAAGCGCTGCTGGCGCAGGTCGTGACGGCGGCGGCGGCGTAACTACTCTGTCATGCGCGGACTTGATCCGCGCATCCATCAAAACAAATAATGCTCGTCATTCCGGGGCGCGACGAAGTCGCGAGCCCGGAATCCATAGCCACGATCGAGAGTATGGATTCCGGGCCTGCGTCAAGTGGCGCATCCCGGAATGACGAGGGTTGTTGGTATGGCGCGGGCACTACCGAACTTCAAAGCCCGCCCATCTTGCAGACCATCTTCCACTCGTCCGCCGTCACCGGCTGCACCGACAGCCGCGAATATTTCACCAGCGCCATGGCGGCGAGTTTCTTGTCGGCCTTGATCGCGGCCATCGTCACCGGCGTCTTCAGCGGCTTGTCGGCCTTGATGTCGACGCAGACGAATTTGCCGGTCTTGTCGGACGGATCGGGATAGGCCTCCTTGATGATCTCCGCGATGCCGACGATCTCCTTGCCCTCGTTGGAATGATAGAAGAAGGCGCGGTCGCCCTTCTTCATGGCGACGAGATTCTGCCGTGCGGTGAAATTGCGTACGCCGGTCCAGGCTTCGCCCTTGGCACCCTTCGCGACCTGCATGTCCCACGACCAGACCGACGGTTCTGATTTGACGAGCCAGTACGCCATTTATTCCTCCGCCTTGAACGGCCGCGTCAGCAGGCCCTCGATCGCTGCATCGATCGTCACCTTGCCGGCCAGGATCGCCGCGACCGCATTTGATACCGGCATATCGACATTTTGCGAAGCCGCCAGTTCGACCAGCACGGGTGCGGTGAACGCGCCTTCGGCGAGCTTGCCCTGCGGCGCAGGCTCGCCGCGCCCCAACGCGATGCCAAGCGCAAAATTGCGCGATTGCAGGCTGGAGCAGCTCAGGATCAGGTCGCCGAGCCCTGAAAGTCCCGCCAGCGTTTCGGCGCGCGCGCCGCAGGCGCGACCGAGCCGCGCCAATTCGCTGAAGCCGCGCGTGGTCAGCGCGGCCAGTGCGGAAGCGCCAAGCTTGCGTCCCTCGACAATCCCGGCCGCGATCGCGAGTACGTTTTTCGCGGCCCCGCCGATCTCGACGCCGCGGACATCCGTGGTGTGATAGGGCCGGAACGTGGACGAGCCGAGCGCCTGCACCAGTTCGCTCGCCAGTGTTTCGTCCCTGGCCGCGAGCGTGACGGCGGTCGGCAATCCCCGCGCCACGTCGGCGGCAAAACTCGGCCCGGACAGGATCGCGGGCACAGCGTCAGGGGCGGCTTCCGCGATCACCTCGGTCATGAATTTGTGGGTGCCGCGCTCGATGCCCTTGGCGGCGGCGATGACGGGCGTTGCCTTCTTCAGATGCGGCGCCAGCACGGTCGCCGCCTCGCGCAAATTTTGCGCGGGCGTGGCGATCAGGATGATTTTGGCGCCGGCTGCGGCTGCGATCCGGTTGGTGATCTCGATGCGGTCGTCGAGGTGCACATCGGGCAGGCGCGGATTGGCATGAAACGTCTTCATCTTCGCCGCGTGGTCGGCATTGCGCGCGTACAGCACGACATCGCGACCCGCGCGCGCGGCGACGCCCGCCAGCGCCGTGCCCCAGGCGCCCGCGCCGATCACCGCGACGGAGTTGTCGGAGGCCATGTCAGAACCCCGCCCGTGTATTGGCGAAACCTGCCGGCGCCGCGGCGTTGGCGTCGAGCAGCCAGCGGGCGCGCGGGGCGGCGTCCATCGTATCGGTCAGCCCCAGCGCCATCCGTTCCGCGCCGGCCCAGGCGATCATCGCGCCATTATCCGTGCAGAGCGCGGGCGGTGGAATGATCAGCGTGGTCTGTGCTTTGGCGGCGACATCCTGCAAGGCGCCGCGGATGGCCTGGTTGGCGGCGACGCCGCCGGCGGCCACCAAGGCGCGGGGCGGGCCGAACTGTTCGTGGAACAATCGAAGCCCGACGCTCAGGCGATCCGCGGTCGATTCCAGCACCGCGGCCTGAAAGCTGGCGCAGAGATCGCTGATATCCTGCGGCTCCAGCGGCATCAGGCGGCTGGCCTCGTTGCGCACCGCGGTCTTCAGTCCCGACAGCGAAAAATTCGCATCTGGCCGCCCGAGCATCGGGCGCGGAAACGCAAATCGTTTTGGATCGCCGCCAGCGGCGGCACGCTCAACCTCCGGCCCGCCGGGGTAAGGCAGCGACAGCATTTTTGCCACTTTGTCGAAGGCTTCCCCCATGGCGTCGTCGACGGTGGTGCCGAGCCGCACATACTTGCCGACGCCGACCACGGCCACGATCTGGGTGTGACCGCCGGAGGCGAGAAACAGGCAATACGGGAACGCCAGCGCGCAAGTCAGCCGCGGCGTCAGCGCATGTGCCTCGAGATGATTGACCGCGATCAAGCGGCGTGTCGTGCACCATCGCGATCGCCTTGGCCGTGGTAAGGCCGACGATGACGCCGCCGATCAGGCCGGGACCGGCGGCGGCCGCCACCGCCGACAACTGCGCGAAGCCGACACCGGCTTCCTTCATGGCGTTGCCGACAATGCCGTCGAGCAGGTCGACATGGGCGCGCGCCGCGATCTCCGGCACCACGCCGCCGAAACGGGCGTGCTCGTCGGTCTGCGAGCGCACGATATTGGACAGGATCCTGCCGCTGCCGTCGCTCGCCCGCTCGACCACGGCGGCCGCGGTCTCGTCGCAGGTGGTCTCGATCCCCAGAACCAGACTTGGTGCCAGCATCGGCGTGTCGTTATCCAATTTGAGCCCTTGCGCGAATAATCAAAACAACGCTTCCGTAACCCGGTAGCATTACGACGTCTCAACGTGCAATCACAGGCTAAGGCCGAGATATTCCTTGTGGAGAGCTGAGGCATGGCCGTTCTCGTCACGCGCCCGCATCCGGACGATGAGGCCACGGCCGGCGCGCTGCGCGCGAGGGGCTTTGAGGTGCTGCAGGCGCCGATGCTGCGGTTCGAGCCGGTGCTGTTCCATGACGACGCCGATGCCCGTTACGGCGCCATCATCGTCACCAGCGCCAACGCGCTGCGCGCCATCGCGCCTCATCTCGCCGGCAGCCGGCTGTTGAAACTGCCGCTGTTCGCGGTCGGCGAGCACACGGCGTCCGCAGCCGGGGACGCCGGGTTCGGCGAGGTGATGACCGCAAAAGGCGATGCCGCGGCGCTGCGCGATCTGGTTCTGGCAAGTGTGAAGTCGAAGCAACTGAAGAAGGCCAGCCCGCTGCTCTATCTGGCCGGCGCCGATCTCGCGCGCGATCTTTCCGGCGAATTGGGCGAGAAGGGTTTTACGGTCGTGACGCAGACCACCTACCGGATGGTTCCGGCGGCGAGCCTGCCGCGCGAAGTATGTGACGCTTTCGTGGCGAACCGGATCGAGGCGGTGCTGCATTACTCACGCCGCAGCGCGCGGGCGTTTCTGGATGCGGCCCGCTCCGGCGGCGTCGAAATATCGGCTTTGGCGCTGCCGCAATGCTGCATTTCGGCCGCCGTCGCCTCAATCCTGCGCGATGCCGGTGCGACCCAGGTCACGGCGGCGGCGAATGCGGACGAAAATGCCTTGTTCGAGGCATTGAGCCGTGCTTTGCGGTCGCGATTGGCCTAACCGGGTCCGATTCTGGTAAGTTCGACGTCTCACCGCCAAGGGAACCGCGTAATGGTCGATGACAGGCCCGAGAACACTGGATCGCCGCCGGATTCGGAGCGGCCCAAGCGCGCGCCGCCGACGATCGATCTCACGGCGACCGAAGTGACCACCGAGGCGGCCCCGGCGAGCGACGCCGCGCCGTCCGAAGCCGCGGCCGAGGCGCCACCGGCATCGCCGGACGCGCCGCCGCCTGCACCGGTGTCGCCATGGGTCGTGGCGCCGGTCTCCGGCGCGGTTGCGGCGGCGCTCGTGATCGGCGTCGGCTGGATGCTGGGCTGGCCCGCGATCCAGCCGGCTGCGACGCCGGCGCCGCAGCTCAATGCGGCCGCGATCGACGACCTCACCGCGCGCATCGCGGGCCTGGAGACCAAAGCCGGCAAACCCGTCGCGCCTGTGGCCGATCCGGCGGCCGCCACGCGCATGGAGTCTCTCGAAAAATCGCTCGCCGCATTGCGCGGTGAACTGGCGACGACGCGGGCGCAGAGCGAAAAACTGGCGTCCGCGATCAGTGAAGTAAAATCCGCAGCCCGCGCCGATGGTGCGCCCGCGCCCGATCTTTCCGCGATCGACGCACATATCGCCAGGATCGAAACGGCGGTGCGCGCGCAGGCCGCGGAGATCGCGCAGCAGGCGGGCAAGATCGCCGAGACCAAGGCGGCCGACGCCAAGCCTGCCGATGATCTGCCGCTGCGCCGCGTGGTGGCGTCGGCGCTGCTCGACGTGCTTGTCCGGATCGGCGATCCGTATCAAGCCGCGCTGGCGTCGGCGAAGGCGCTGTCGCCCAATGCCGATGCGCTGAAGCCGCTCGATCAATTCGCGGCGACGGGCGTGCCGAGCACCGCCAAACTCGCGGGCGAATTGCTGACGCTGGTGCCGAAATTGTCGCCGGCGCCGCCGCCGGACACCGCCACGAGCGGTTCGGGCATTGTCGAGCGCTTGCAGGCAAGCGCGGCAAAACTGGTCAAGATCGAGCGCACCGACACATCAGGTACTGATCGCGGCGCCGTGGTGGCGCGGACGACGGCAGCGGCGCTGCGCAACGACTCCAACGAAGCAAGGCGCGAATTGAAGACGCTGGCGCCGGCCGATCGCGCGGCGGTGCAAGCCTGGCTGGACAAGGCCGACGCGCGCGATGCGGCGCTGGCCGCCTCCCGTCAATTCGCGACCGACGCCATGGCGGTGCTCGCCAAACCGGCGCAATAGGGAATTCGATGATCCGGATCATTCTGTTTCTGATTTTGATCGCGCTGGGTGCCGCCGGCGCGTCGTGGGTGGCCGAACAGCCCGGCGACGTGGTGTTTGTGTCGGGCAATCTGAAGATGTCGACCACGCTGCCGAGGTTCGTGGCCGGGATCGGCATCGTCGTCGTCGCGGCCATCATGCTGTGGGCGATCCTGCGCGGCTTGTGGCGCATGCCGGGACGGATCCGCAAAGGCCGCCGCGAACGGCGTCACGCCCGCGGCCGGCACGCGATCACGCAAGGATTGCTGGCGATCGGACATGGCGATTCCTCTTCCGCCCGCGCGCATGCCGAAGTCGCACGGCGGCATGCGGCGCAGGATCCGCTGGCGCTGTTGCTGCACGCGCAGTCGGCGCAGCTCGATGGCGATCGCGACGGCGCGCATCGCGCCTTCCGCGCCATGGCCGAACGCGAGGACACGCGGCTGCTCGGCCTGCGCGGCCTGTTCATCGAAGCGCAGCGCGCCGACGATCCCGTTGCCGCCGTCATGGTCGCCGAGGAGGCACTGAAAGTTTCGCCGTCATCGTCATGGGCGTCGCATGCCGTGCTCGGCTTCTGCTGCGCCAAGGGCGACTGGACCGGCGCATTGAACATCCTCGACAACAACCAGTCTTCCGGGCTGATCGACAAGGCGACCTATCGAAGGCAGCGCGGCGTGCTGCTGACGGCGCGCGCGCTGGAGCTCGTCAATGTCGATCGCGACCTGTCGCGCGACAGCGCGATGGAGGCGGTCAAGCTGGCGCCGACCCTGGTGCCGGCCGCGGTGCTCGCCAGCAAGTACGAGAGCGAGGCGCATCAGGTGCGGCGCTCGATGCGCATCGTCGAGACGGCGTGGCTGGCGCAGCCGCATCCCGATCTGGCCGACGCCTATGCGCATGTGAAACTCGGCGATTCCGCGCGCCAGCGGCTGGTGCGGGTGGAGACGCTGGCGGCGAAAGCGCCGGGCCATATCGAGGGTGCGCTGGCGATCGCGCGCGCCGCGATCGACGCCTCCGAATTTGCCAGGGCGCGCGAGGCGCTGGCGCCATTCATTGCCGCACCCACGCAACGCGTCGCGATGCTGATGGCGGAGATCGAGCGCACCGAACACGGCGACTCGGGCCGGGCGCGGGCGTGGACCTTGCGCGCGGTGCGCGCGCTGCACGATCCGGCCTGGACCGCGGACGGCTATGTCAGCGACAGCTGGCGGCCGGTGTCGCCGGTCACCGGGCGGCTCGACGCCTTCCAGTGGCAGACGCCGGTCGCGGCACTGCCGTCGGAGAAGGGCGCGGCGATCGAATCATCGCCGTTCGAGGAGGCGATGCTGGCGACGCCGCGCCGTGCCGTGGTGCTCGAGCCGCCGCAACCTGCCGATAGCGAACCGGCGGCCCCCCCGTTGAGCCTGCGCCGGCCGCCCAGGATAACGCGCCGCCGCCGGCCGCCGCCGTCGAGGAGCCGGCCCCTGCGGTCGCGCCCGCACCCGCACCGCCGCCCGCTACCGAACCGGCTCCGGTCGCCGCCGCGCCCCTGTTCCGCGCCCGGCAGGACATTCCGAAGGCGGTTCCGACCCCCATTCCGGCGGTAATTCCCATCGTCCGGGCCCCCGACGACCCCGGAATCGACGATGAAGCCGCGCCCGACGAGTTCGCCCAGCAAATCGGCCCGCCCAAGGCACAGGCCGGCGGCTGGCGCGGGTTCCTGTCGCGCTTGGGCGGGGAGTAAACCCAAACGGAGCGTTTTTCTTGCCAAGGCGGGCGCTGCCCGATATCAGGGGCCACGCGTTTTCGGCCCATTCGCCGAACGCGCAGGTCATGGTCCGCCGCAATAGCTCAGTTGGTAGAGCACGTCATTCGTAATGACGGGGTCACAGGTTCGAGTCCTGTTTGCGGCACCAGTTTCCCTGTCATGAGCCCCATTCCGTGCTGCGGCTGTGCAATGAGTCCGCCGCCGACTGCCGGCAGCGGTATAGAGCCCACCCGCCCGCGAAGCCTCGATCCGACGGGCCCCAATCTCTCAACGCGGCGTCATTTTTTCTTGCCGGACTTGGCATACGATTTCTTCTTCGGCTTTTTCTTTGGGAAAGTGCGCAGCTTAAACGATGGCCACTTGATTGGTTGCTCCACGTCGTTTCCGTTGTCGTTTGTGTCATGATCGCCCGGTCGATCGGGTTGATCTTCTCCAACGTCATCGAGTTGCTTTTTGACGATCAATCGGACCCAATAATATTTGCCCGTCGGATCCAGATAGGCTGAGAGTGGCTCCGAATTGCTTGGGAACAAATGCGGGGCAGAGGCCGCCGAATTCTCTTCGACAAAAAATTGTACCGCCTTTATTTTGGAGTTGGGAAGCAAGGCGTCCTTTAGAATCCTCTTGATGGCTTTTTCCGTGGGGGGAGGAAGAACCCGGTGAAGAAAGTAGAACCACTTTCTCTTTGCGTCATCGGGCGAATAGTCTCTGGCGGGGTAGGCGCCGATGCGAAAAGCGATGCGGTGAAGCTTATGATGTCTGTCGAAGATTGACTCGCCTGTCAGGCCTTCATGGGCTCTAAGCGAATCCAGGTTTCTCCCGCTGAAAACCTTGTTGAGAACGGCGATGATCTCAGCGTCGGGACCGCTGCCGATCGGCATTAATGAACCCATCTTTCCTCTCCATTGGTGACCAAAATTCATGCAAATAGAATTCCGACAGGCTGCACCGTCGCGTAACAGGCATCGGAATCTGGCCGGTTAGGTGCAGTCTTCGTCTTGGCCAGTCCATAGACCAGCAATCTGATAGGTGAACCCCATCATCGACAGGAACATGCCGACCAAACGCAGCGGTCGCTGCCAGCGCATCGAGCTTGTCGACAGCGTGCTCGATGTCCAAAGTACGACCTGAGCGCCGCCGGAGGGTCGAAACTCCCCTTCCGATCGCCCACCGATCGGCGGCGCACTCGCAGCCGAGGCTCTCGCAGAAGGCAAGTCGTCCGCCGGAACACAGGTGATGTCCGACTTCATGGAGCAGCGTGAAGACAAGCAAGTCAGCTTCGGCCAACGGGTGAAAGGCGAGCCCGCCGTAAAGGCGGACAATGCGTATTTCGCCGTGAATAATTGCCTGAGCGTTTATCGTCGCGCTTTCAACGTGGATCTCAAATTCAATTTCGGGGAAAGCCGCTCTAAAATCCAGGAGCACTTCCTGAAGCAGGCCCTTCCGTTCCTCAAAGCGGGGTCCGGAGCCAAGCTGATGCAACGAGTTGCCTTCAAAAAGCATTCGGCATCCTGAGATTATCAATATTCAAATATAGGGCTAGTCTGGCTTGGTTTACGAAACCGATCAAGCAAAACCTGCGGTAGCAAGCGATGTTGAAGCGTACCCGTCAAGTCCAAATCTATTCCGTCTGTCCTCGGCCCAACCGGCTGTGGTGGGCTAATCTCCTGCTTTAGCCGATCTCCCCTTTGTGAACGCCAGGGCGGCGTCAGGAGTGTTCTGTGAAGCGGTAACAAAGACTTCGAAGATCTTTGCTCCAGTCTCTCGCAACAGTCCGTGCGCATTCTCCAGCTCGCGTCTTCCCGCAGCTTTTTGCTCGCTCGTATCCGCTTTCATGAGCAGGCTGGCGTGCACCAATCGCGCCAAACATTCCGGTACCCGAGCATTTCGCTCAGTTGCGACTTCTATTGCCTCCCTGACGGTTGAAAATGCGTTTGAATATCGCCATTCAGTCTGTAGGCATTTGCTAGATCAGCCAAAATGCGCGGTTCATTTTCTAGACCAGCTTTTCGAGATCGAGCGAAGCGTAGAGCCTCGGATAAATCCTCGATAGCGGAGGTAAGTCTGCCTGAAACGATGTGAGAAAGACCACGACTGGCCTGGGCATAAACTCGCAGATAAGGGTTCCCGCTTTTGATTGCGATGGTGAACGCTCGGTCAGCATGCTCACGAGCCAGTCCGAGGTTCTGCTGTGCCCATGCGGCGTCGACATACGCCATGCTCGGCATGAACGTGATGAATAGGATCAACCTGACTACTTTCCAACTGAAGGACCCGATCGAGGAACGGGCGGGCTTCTTCCTGTCGATCGAGCATCACCAACATTCGACCACGTAAAGCAGTCAGCCAGATCTCGATATCAAAACCCAGCGTCTGACGGTCGAATTGCACGATCTCGTGAGCACGGTCCATCGCCTCAACATTCATCTGAAGCGCTTCTCTCATGCGACCTGACAGCCACAGTGCGTGACAGAGTACGGCCTTAAGCGTTATTTGAACGCTGGGATCGTTACCCTCATCGGCGATCGCTTTAGCTTCGCGGATCTTTTCCACATACTCATCCGCCGAACCGCCATTCGCCAGAATCCGACCGTAGGCGGCGTGGATCAATGCATTGGCCCTCATGTCCCCCAAAGCCAGTGCTAGTTGTCTTGGCTTCATCGAAGTAGATGAGAGCATCCTCCGCCGAAATCCCTTCTCTCCATCCAAAATTGACAATCTGTCCACAAGCCATCATTCGCAAATAGTCGATTGGCTTTGACGGAGGCTGGTCCGACAGAAGTTCACGGACCTTCATCCAGCTTCTCAAAGCCTGACTAGGATCGTTTGCGCCAATCCAAACCGCAGCACGCATATTCTGTTGAGCCGCTTTTAGATTTTCACCAGCCTGCTCGAAATGATACGCCAGGAGAGAGGCTCGTTCTTCAGCGCGATCCTTGAAGAGACTTTCAATCGCTTGAGCGACCTTTGAATGAAGCTCACGTCCACGGGCGTGCAGTAGTGACCGATAGGCCACCTCTTGAATCAGCGGGTGACGAAAAGCGAGGAGCCGCTGCTCGAAGGGCGGGACATCATAAAGCAGCTCAGACCGTCTCAAATGTTGAACTGCTTGAGAAAGTTCTGATTGGTCCAAGCCACAAACACGTTCCAGGATCGATATCGAAATTTCCCGACCTATCACTGAGGCAACCTCAAGTACTTCCTTTGCATCCTCCTCAAGTCGATCAATTCTGGCTGCTACGACTGCCTGCACGGTGGTGGGTAGAGGAATTGCATCAATGCCGCCCTTAAGTCGATATGCCCCCTGCTCCCCTTCGAAGTCGCCGCGCTCCACGAGCGTATTGATTAACTCCTCAATAAAGAAGGGATTGCCTTGGGCCCGCTCGACGATGTTTCTGGTTAACAAGGCCAGCGAGGTATCATTTCCAAGACGGTCTTGCAGCAGAGCGGTCGCTTGTAATGGCGCCAGGGGAGGCATGCCGATCTGTCGATAGTGCGATCGTTGCATCAACGGCGCCACAAAGCCCGGCCTTAAGTTAACGACCAGGAGGGTCTTCGTGCCGACAACGGCATCGGCGAGTGCCTCAACGAACTCTACGCTCGCGGAATCGATCCAGTGCAGATCTTCAATGATTACGACAGTACTCGTATCCTGCGGGCCTGAACGAGGTAACGTTCTCACAAAATCGAGCAGCTGTGTTTTTCTAACCTTTGGATCGAGCTTAGGGGCTGGGTGGTGTGGATCTGCAAGTCCAAGGAATTCCAACAATACGAGCGCAAAGACCTCCTCGACCGGCAGCGTGGACAACCTATCACGGACCCGACTGCGTGAGATATCGATCGCTTCCTTGGCTCGGATGCCAAAATAATCACGCAACAATTCGAGAACCGGCTGAAACGGCGTTGCCTTCCCGTGCGCCAAGACACGAGCTTCAAAGACACGGATGTCTTTTCCGCGACAATGCTCGGCAAACTCAAAGCAGAGGCGACTTTTCCCGATTCCGGCCTCGCCGACGACTGCTACAACACGACCATCGCCGTTCATTGTACTTTCGAGTTCGAGCAAGAGAGCGGAGAATTGGTCATTACGACCGGTCAACGGACTCAGCCGTCTACCGCTTCGAAAGACTCCGCTAGAGGGAGCGTTTTGAAGTCCCCTGAGTTTGAAAACGTCTACAGGGGCCGCAATCCCTCGAATGCTCTGCGGGCCTAACGGCTCGACTTCAACAAATTGTTTGGCCGCGGTATATGTCTCTTTGGAGATTAAGATACCATCGGGGTCCGCCAGCTGCTCCATGCGGTTCGCGAGGTGCACGCTCGCGCCAGCGGCATCGTATGTCTGATAAATCCCATGCTCAATCGCTTGAACAACGACCTCACCAGTGTGAACGCCAACTCGGACTTGTAAATCTGAATCGCCAATGCGGGTCATTTCATCCTGCATCGCAAGGGCTGCAAGACAGCCACGGACAGCGTGATCCTCATGAGGCTGGGGAGCACCAAATAGCGCCATCACCCCATCGCCCTGGGACTTGTTGACCACCCCGTCGTAGCGAACGACTGCCTCGTTCATCAGCTCAAGAATGGGCTGCAAACGTTTCATCCCAAGTTCGGGGTCTCCCAACCTGTCGATAAGACTGGTCGAGTTGCAGATGTCAGCAAATAGAATGGTAAGGCGCTTACGCTCTCCACCCTTGGCATGAAGTGATCGTAGAACCTTTTGCCAAGTCTGATTGGCTGTCGCAGGAGCGTTGCCCTTCAGTGCCGTACTGCAACGCCCACAAAACCGGGCTGCCGGTCCATTGATGTGTCCACATGCCGCACACTCTATACCGAGCGCAGACCCGCATCCCTCGCAATATTCATTGGTTTCGTTCTGGCAACCGCAATGCAAACACTCCATCAATGGCCCCTCAGATGTCAGTGGATGAGCTGCATCCGGGAGTTGTTATACCGTGACTGCACAATTAATTATATGCCGCAGCGCAGCATGAGAATAAATTCTTGTGACTCGCATGGCCAAAGGATTCGCGCAGCAAGAGGGGGTGCGCTGTGCCTTTCTGTGAGGCAGTTGCCCTGCTTCTGCACACGGCGCGGCCAGGTATTGGAGGACCCGGTCTTTCAAATCCTCTCAAGGTTCATAGAGGCCTGCGCAGGCATGACCCTTGCGTGAGCTGGCTCACATAACGATCCGCGCCGCGGGTCTAGTCTCCTTGTCACCAAGAGGGGAGACACCACATGCGCAAACTCATTCTGATCGCGGGCTTCGTTCTGGCATCCGCCACCGCGCAGGCTGGCGACGTCAGGAGCCTCTCGCGCCTGGACAGCGATCCGCTGGCCGCCCCGGCGCCGACCAGGGCCGTCGAATCATCGCAAACCGCCCAGGCCCCGCAAGCCACCGAGGCGCCGAAGGCAGAGGCCCCGAAATATGTCGAGCGGCCTGCGGTGGTCGAACCGAACAACGATCTGACCGGCCTGGAAAACATCAAGCCTTCCGACACCAAGACCGCGTCGACACCGAGGACCGAGAAGCCGCGGCGCAAGCAGCGCTACTGGACCGAAGGCCGCATCATCAGCGAGCTGCATCGGCACGGCATCTACTGGTAATATTGTACGGTTAACCGAACCCCATTCTACTTTGCATGGGGTTGTTTTCGAGATTTTGTGTCCAGGCCCTGCGGTTCAACGCCGAAGAGGGGGCACACGAGATCGTCAGCAGCGAAGGAAGTCGTGGATGGCCGGGTCAAGCCCGGCCATGACGACGCATAGAGTGCAACGCCTGTCGATGCCGCGACCGTCTAATCCTGAACCGTCTGCACCACGCTGCCGATCGGGCGGCTGGCGACCGCCGGCACCTTCAGATCCTTGACCAGCATCGCGTCGTATTCGGGCAAGGTTTCGAGCTGCTCCTTGGCCTTCATCTGCACGACCTTGTAGCCGCCGGCCTTGAGGCGGCGAAGCAGCGTCGGCAAGGCGGTCGCCGTGTGCTTCTGCAGATCGTGCATCAGGATGACGCCCTTGCCCTGCTTGTCGAGCTTGGTCATGACGTTCTGGATCACCTGGTCGGGACTGGACGACTTGAAGTCGTTGGAATTGATGTCGCAGGAAAACATCGCGATGTTTCGCGCGCCGAGATAGTCCTTCGTCGCCTGGGTATGGGCGAGCGCCGGAAAGCGGAAGAACGGCGCCGGTGCGGCGCCAATCGCCATCTTCACGGCGCTAAAGCCCTTCTCGATTTCTTCCTTGGCCTGCGCTTCCGTCATCTTCTTGCTGTCGAGATGCGCGTGCGACCAGGTGTGCGAGCCGATGGTGTGGCCTGCGGCGAAGACCTGTTTGAGAATCTCCGGGTGATAGGTGGTGTGCTTGCCGATCGGGAAGAACACCGCCTTGGTGCATTCGTCCGCCAGCGTCTTCAGCACCGTGGGCGTGGTCGGCCACGGACCGTCGTCGAAGGTCAGCACGACCTCCTTGTCGGCCAGGAAAGTCGAACTGCTTGTATTGCAGGAAGCCAAAACCCGGTCCGCCCGTGGTGTCGATCACGACGGTGCGGCTGACGCCGAGCGCGTCGGGATTGGCGCAAGCCGATTTCGCAGGCTGCGGCTGCGGCGCAGGCGCGGGCGGGGTGGCCGGCTTCGACAGCGAAGCGGTGACCTCGACATCGTCCTTCGGTTTGGCTGACGTGACCGGCAGCGGCTCGGCCGTGCGGGCGGCAATTGTTTGAGGCGAGGCCGCGTCAGCCCGCGGCGAGGACGTCCAGAACCAAACTCCGGCGATTGCAATCGCCGCAACAACACTGGCCAGCATCAGGCCCAACGCATTACGCATCGCTACACTTTCCAAATACGCAAGATACACAGGCGACGCGGCCATTAATGCGAACAAGGTCTTAACACCGCCCCAACACGGCGCCGGGAACCCAAGAAAATTAGGGGCTTACGCTTGCGTGATGCTCATCACAGTCGGTGCGGCGGGCCCAGTGCATGGTGGGTCCATCAAACAACGGGCCGCCTCCGCAGGCCGCCGATGGGAGCCGAAAATGACCGCTTTCTTCACGAACACCGTTCGCAAGGCCGGTTTGGCGCTGGCCATTGCCGCCTCGTTCTCCGCCGTAACCTCGACCTCGGGCTTTGCCTTCAGCGCCGAGGCCCAGTCGATGTGCACCGGCGATGCGTTCCGCCTCTGCAGCTCTGAAATCCCGAACATTCCGAAGATCACCGCCTGCATGATGAAGCAGCGCGCGAGCCTCTCCAGCGGTTGCCGCGCCGTGATGGATCGCGATCTCGCCGCGCAGTCCGGCAAGGTCGCGTCGAAGTAATTCGTCCAGTCTCGACGTTTCGGAAAACGCTTGCGTCGATGCGACGCAGGCGTTTTTTCGTTTCTGCGGATTTACGGCGCATCGGACTTGAGGGCTGGCATTCGCCCGAAAACGCGATAGAAGGCGTGGACATCCGTTCATTGCTGGGTGAAGGCAAATAACATGACCAGATTTCTTTTCGCGATTCCCTTGGTCCTGCCCCTGATCCTGATGGCGCCTTCGGCTTCGGCGCAGCAGGGCCAGGACGCCTGCGCCCGCGACGTCTCGCGGTTCTGCCGGGCGCACATGAATGAGGGCGACATGGTCGTGCTGGCGTGCCTGAAGCAGAATCGCGCCCGCCTCAGCAAGGCGTGTCAGCAGGTGCTGGTCAGCCACGGGCAGTAATTCAACTACGTACTGCTTCCCGCCGCGGTCGCGACCGGCAACATTTCGTTGGCCGCGATGTCGGGCGTATCTTCCTTCCAGCGCACCGATCCGAACGGCCGCTCCAGCATGCGCCGCACGCGGATCGGATCGGGCCCGAGATGGAAATCGATCGCGCGCTGATGCAGCGCGCGTTCGGATTGCGTGGCGCGGTTGCGCTGGCGCAGATAATCCAGCCAGGTCGGGCAGTGATAGCGCTCGGTCCACAATTCCGGATCGGCGATGTCGCGCGCGATCGACCAGCCATAGGCGCCGTTGCGCTGGCGGCTGAGCTGCACTTCCTGCATCACATTGTGGAACAGCCGGGCGTTGTCCTGCGCCACGCGATATTCGATCTCGACCACCAGCGGCCCGCTGCGCCCCGTCAGCGACAACCGCACTTCGGGATCGGCCAGCACCTCGGTGGCCGCTTCGTTGCGCGCGCCGACCGGCGGCATCCGCAGCCAGATCCCGAGCAGCGGCGAAACCAGCATCAGGCCGGCGGAAACCAGCAAGGCGGTTTCCACCCCGGCATAGTCGGTGAGATGGCCCCAGCCCCAGCTTCCGACCGCGATGCCGCCGGCGATCGAGGCCTGGAACGCCGCCAGCGACCGGCCCGCGACCCAGCGCGGCGCCGAAAGCTGCACGCCGATGTTGAACAGCGCCACCGCCAGCATCCACACCGCCGCCGGCAAGCACCAGGGCTGCCGCGGTCAGCACCGCGTTGGTGCTGAGCGCCACGGCTGCGATCGCGCCCGCCATCGATATCGCGCAGGCGCGCACCGCGGCTTCGCCGCTCAGCCGCTTGCGCACCTCGGCGATATTGAGCGCGCCGAGCACCGCGCCCATGCCGAAGGCGCCCAGCATGATGCCGTAGGTCTGCGCGCCGCCATGCAGCAGGTCGCGCGCGACCAGCGGCATCAGCGCCGAGACCGAACCGCCGATCAGGCCGGTGACCAGCGTGCGCGACAGCACGATCCGGATCGACGGCGAGTTGGCGATGTAGCGTACGCCGGAGACGATGGCGCGGTTGAGCCGCTCGCGCGGCAGCCGCGATGGTTCGTGGGCGCGGTTCCACATGAACAGCACGACCATCAGCGGCAGATAGAGCACCGCGTTGACCGCGAACGCCGCGACCGCGCCGGCGGTCGCGACCACGATGCCGCCGACCGCCGGGCCAAAGCTGCGCGCGATGTTGTAGCTGATGCCGTTCAGCGCTACCGCCGACGGCAGCGTTTCCGCCGGCACCTGCTCGCTGACCGAGGCCTGCCAGGCCGGTCCGAACAGCGCCATGCCGCTGCCGACCACAAAGCACAAGCGCCAGCAGCACGTTCGGGGTGACGAGATTGAACCACGCCAGCACCGTCAGCGCGGTCGCGCCGCAGAGCGCGATCGATAGCGAGATCAGCGCCACGATGCGCCGGTCGTGCATGTCGGCGATGGCGCCGGCCGGCATCGAGATCAGCATCACCGGCAGCATCAGCGCGGTCTGCACCAGGGCGACCTTGTCGGCGGAGGACGTCATCTGCGTCATCGCCCAGGCGGCGCCGACGCCCTGGATCAGGATTCCGAGGTTGGAGACGAGGCTGGCGAGCCAGATCCGCCGGAACACCGCATGCCGCAGCGGCGCCGCGATGCTGTCGGTGGCAAAACGCGAGCGCTTCGGCTGGTCGGTCATGATCCGTTCCGCTGTCCCTCTGTCACCGGCTTGATTCCATTTGAATTTAAAGTGATGCCTGCGAAAACCCTGCTCTTGTCCAGTAGTTACGCCGCCATCAGGGGTGCTAGGACACAGCTAAAGTATTGAAAGGTAACGGGAGGTAACAGAATGACCCTATCGCGGCGGTCGATCCTGAAAAGCGCCGGCGCCTTGCCCTTGCTGGCCGGCTCCTTCGGATTTGCAGGCCTTGGGTTTTCAAGCCTTGGGTTCAGCCCTGGCGCAGACCGCGCCCGCCGCGGAGATTCCGCCGATCCTGTTCGTGCATGGCAATGGCGATCACGCCGCGCTCTGGATCACCTCGCTGTGGCGGATGGAATCGAACGGCGTGCCGCGCGAGCGGATGTTCGCGATCAATTTCACCGATCCCCTGGCGCGCACCGACGACAAGGTCGAACAACCCGGCCGCTCGTCGACCGAAGACCAGCGCCGCGAGCTCGCCGAGGCCATCAAGGAATTGAAGGGCCGCACCGGCGCGTCGCGCGTGGCGCTGGTCGGTAATTCGCGCGGCGGCAATCCGATCCGCAACGTCATCAAGAACGGCGGCGGTGGAGACGTGAGCCATGCCGTGCTGTGCGGCGTTCCCAACCACGGCGTCTATGAATGGGACGACGGCCTCGGCGGCGAGTTCAACGGCCGCGGCCCGTTCCTGCGCGGATTGAACGAGGGCGAAAACGAAGTGACGCCGGGCACCGCGTTCCTCACGCTGCGCAGCGACGGCAACGACAAATTTGCGCAAGCCGATGGCCGCTTCGTCGGCAAGCCGGGCACGCCGACCGGCGTGACATCGGATGGTCCGGCGCTGAAAGGCGCGACCAATCTGGTGCTGGGCGCGATCGATCACCGCGAGACCGCGTACCATCCGCGCGCGTTCCGCGAGATCTACAAATTCATCGCGGGCCGCGAACCACGCGCCTCGAGATCGTGCCGGAGGCGCAGGTCAAACTGAGCGGGCTGGTGACGGGCACGCCGGGCGGCGTCCAGACCAACCGTCCGGTGTCCGGTGCGTCGGTCGATGTCTACCGTGTCTCCGCCGACACCGGCGAACGCAGCGGCGGTCCGATCCACTCTTCGCAGACCGGCGCCGATGGCCGCTGGGGTCCGGCGCAGGTCGATCCCTCCTGGTATCTCGAAATCGTGCTGACATCGCCGGGCTCGACCACGACGCATTTTTACCGCTCGCCGTTCCCGCGCTCCTCCGACATCGTGCATCTGCGCGCCGCTCGCGCCGCTTGGCGCCGCCGATGCCGGCGCGGGCGCTGTCGTGCTGATGTCGCGGCCGCGGGGCTATTTCGGCCTGCCGCGCGATGTGGTGCTGCTCGACGGCAAGGAGCCTGCGGACGTGAAGCCGGGCGTGCCGACCGATGCGGTCACCACCTTGCGGCTTCCGGCCGCCGAGGCCGGCCGCCCCGTGGTGGCGCTGTTCAACGGGGAGCGGATCGTGGCGCGGGCCTGGCCGGCGTCGGAAAACCGAATTGCGGTGGCCGAGCTGACTTACTAGCTATTGCTGGGTAATGCGCCTTCATGGCGCCCGGATCGGGGGCCCTGATGGGGCCCGAGCGAGGGACCGATGAGCATCGCCGAAGCCTACGACATGCCGGTCACGCGGGCGCGGCTGGTGCCGCCGGCGCCGCCGCGCGCGCCCGAGAGCATGACCGCGTTCGGGCGGATCATGGCGATGCGCGAAAGCCCGATCGCCACCTGGGGCCAGCGCGCCTACGAGGAAGATATCATCCGCGGCCGATTTCTCGGACGCTCCAGCTTCATCCTCAATACGCCGGACACGATCCGGCATGTGCTGGTCGACAATTACGAGAATTACACGCGCACGCCTGCCGGCTTCCGGGTGCTGCGGCCGATGCTCGGCGAAGGGCTGCTGATCGCCGAGGGCGCGCCTGGAAACACCAGCGCCGCACGCTCGCGCCGGCGTTCACGCCGCGTGCGGTGACGACGCTCATCCCGCACATGGTGGCGGCGACCGACGAGACCATCGCCAAACTCAAGGCCGTCAGCCATGCGCCGGTGGATCTGCGCGAAGTCATGCAGCGGATGACGCTCGAGATCGCCGGCCGCACGATGTTTTCGTTCGGGATGGATCGCCACGGCGCCGCCTTGCGCGATTTCGTGATGGAGTATGGCGAGAACCTGGCGCGTCCGAATTTCCTCGACCTGGCGCTGCCGCTGGGCTGGCCGACCCCGCGGGATTTTTCCCGCGCCCGCTTCCGCAAGCGCTGGACCGCCTTTCGTCGGCATGCTGATGGCCGAGCGCCGCGCCGCCGGCAAGAACGAAGGCGCGCCGCCGCGCGATCTGTTCGACCTGATGGGCGCCGCGCGCGACCCCGAGACCGGTGCAGCCTTCACCGACGAACAACTCGGCGATGAGGTTGCGACCATGATCCTCGCCGGCCATGAGACCACCGCGACCGCGCTGTTCTGGTCGCTCTATCTGCTGGCGCTCGATCCCGCCACCCAGGAGGAACTCGCGTCCGAGGTGCAGGGCGCCGCCATCGACGGCGCACTCGACATCGAGCGGCTGAAATTCACCCGCGCGGTGGTCGACGAGACCATGCGGCTTTATCCGCCGGCGTTCCTGATCGCGCGCGCCGCGGCCGGGCCCGATACGATCGCAGGCTTGCCGGTGAAGAAGCACGACGTGGTGCTGATCGCGCCATGGCTACTGCACCGGCACGAAAAACTCTGGCGCGATCCGAACGCCTTCATCCCGCAGCGCTTCATGACGGGAACGCCGCCCGATCGCTTCGCCTATCTGCCGTTCGGCGTCGGCGCGCGGGTCTGCATCGGGGCGCATTTCGCGCTGGTGGAGGCGGTGCTGGCGCTGGCCAAGATCATCGGCGCGTTCCGTGTTACCCTGGTCGACAAGGCGCCGGTGATGCCGGTCGGCGTGGTGACGACGCAGCCCGATCGCTCGCCGATGTTTGCCATTACGGCCCGTTGACGCAAGCGTCGCATCGACGCTTGGCGAATCTGTTTAGGGATTGCCCATGAGCGACATCCAGGCCGAATTCTCCCTGCTGAAGCAGACCACGGATCCGGCGGTGGCCGATGCCATCCTGCGCCTGATCGAAAGCGGCGAGGACCATGAGCTCAACCGCATCAATCCGCTGGATTTTTCGAAGCGGACCGGGCTCGACGAAGAGAGGGTGATCTCGGGCTTTCTCCACGCCGCGCGCCTCGGGCTGTTCGAACTTTCCTGGAATGTGCTGTGTCCCGGTTGCGGTGGCGTGCTCGGCGCCCACTCAACGCTGAAATCGCTGCGGCCGGACGACTATCATTGCGCGCTGTGCGCCTGCGGTTATGAAGCCTCCGTCGACGAGCAGGTCGAGGTCGCCTTCACGGTCAGCCCGCGCGTCCGGCGCATCGCCGCGCATGATCCCAACACGCTGCCGCCGTGGGAATACTACAAGCAGGTGTTCTGGAGTTCGGGCATCGATGTCGACAAGGAAGGCTTTCGCGACGCTCGCCGAAGAGGGGACGCTGGAAATGCTCGAATTGCCGGCGGGCGACAAGGCGGTGCTGTCGCTGCAATTGCCGAAGTCAATTCATCATCGTGTTCGAACCGGTGACGCATGCGGCGCAATTCATCGACGTGCAGGGCGAGCCGACCAAGGAACGCCAGCAGCTTGCGCTGGTCTACGACAAGACGGCGACGCCGACCGGTGGAACCAGGACGATGCGCCCGGGACCGTTGCGGCTGTCGCTCGACAATCAGGCCGACGTGCGGGTGCTGCCGTCGGTCTTCATCGCCGGCGACGCGATGCATCAGCTGATCGGCAAGCGCAAGCCGTTCCTCACCGCCAAGCGGATGCTCTCGAACCAGACCTTCCGCGACGTCTTCAAGGCCGACAATCTCAACGTCGACCAGCGGCTCAAGATCACGTCGCTGACCTTCCTGTTCACCGACCTCAAGGGCTCGACCGCGCTCTACGAGCGGGTCGGCGATCTCGCCGCCTTCGACCTGGTGCGCGCGCATTTCAACGCGCTGCTCGGCATCATCTCCTCGGAGAAGGGCGCGGTGGTGAAAACCATCGGCGATGCCGTGATGGCGACGTTCATCCGGCCCGAGCATGCGATCGTCGCAGGCTTGCGGATGCGCGCGGCGATGGATGCGCTCAACGCCAAGCGCGACACCGAGGATCTCGTGGTGAAGATCGGAATTCACGAAGGTCCGTGTCTCGCGGTGATGCTCAACGAGCGGCAGGATTATTTCGGCCAGACCGTCAATATCGCAGCGCGGGTGCAGAGCCTGTCGACCTCGCAGGAGATCCACATCACCGGCCCGGTGATCGACTCGCCGGCGGTCGCCGAGATTCTGGCGAAGGCGTCGATCAAGCCGATCCAGAAACAGGCCGCGCTGCGCGGCATCGCCGACAAGATCGTGGTGTACGAGATACCGTGATGGTGCCCCCGTCATTGCGAGGAGCAAAGCGACGACCATACTTTCTTTGCCGCGCTACGGATTGCTTCGCTTCGCTCGCAATGACGGTATCCCGTGAAAGATTGCCTAAACGTAATGCTTGCTGCGTAGCCCGCACCGATTGCGCCGCCTGATTTTCCACGCCATATAAAGGCAATCACACTCCATCGACAGGGATGAGCGATGCTCGACGGACTACGCCAATTCATTGCCGACATCGTTTCTCCCAATGCGGATCAGGATCGCGCGTTCGACGATACCGGGTATCGTCTGGCCGCGACCGCGCTGCTGGTTCACGTCGTCTCGCTCGACGGCGAGCCGACGGAGATCGAGAAGCGCAAATTGCACAGCCTGATCGAAAGCCGCTTCGGGCTCGATCCCGGCACCGCGGACCGCCTGATCAGTTCGGCGACGCGGGTCGAAGGCGAGGCGGTCGACCTCTATCATTTCACCAGCGTCATCATGCGTTCGGTGAACGAGGAGGGCCGGCTTCGCATCGTCGAGATGATGTGGGAACTGGTCTATGCCGACGGCCAGGTCTCGGAGTTCGAGGACAACGTGGTCTGGCGTGCCGCCGATCTCCTGGGCATTTCGTCGCGCGACCGGATCGAGCTCAAGCATCGCGTTGCCGAGCGGCAGGCCTCGCCTTCGGGCGCTTCGAAGGCGGCAGACGCGGCGACGTGAGTGGCGCCGCGCGAAGCGCGGCCCGGCGCAGATGACGAAACTTTAATGTGCGGCCGCCGCTCCGGCGCGCAATAAGTCCCGAAAATATTGCATTTCAATTCGCCGATCGCGTGCGATTGCATGGCGATATGCTTGCGGCTGGCTTGCGCCCCACCACAAGCCTATGCTCTCGTCGCATCGGGCGCGGCATTTCCCGTAATTGATTTAAGAGCATTGAATCGTGACTGAGCGTGTGGCGCTGATAACCGGTGCATCGTCGGGCATAGGCGCCGAGCTGGCGCGCGTTTTCGCTTCCAAGGGTCATCGCGTGGCGCTGGTGGCGCGGCGTGCGGATCGCCTGACGGCGCTGGCGGGTGAAATTGTCGCAGCTGGCGGCGGTGCGCCGATCGTGATCGCCTGCGATCTCACCCAAACGGGTGCGGGCGACAGGATTGCCGAGGCGCTGACGGCTGCCGGCGTCGAGGTCGAATACGTCGTCAACAATGCGGGCTTCGGCCTGTTCGGCAGGGCAGTCGAGCGCGATCGCGCCGAACAGCTCGACATGATCACGGTCAATATCCGCGCGCTCACCGATCTGTCGCTGCGGTTCGCCGATCAGCTGATCCGCCATCGCGGCGGCCTGCTCAATATGGGGTCGATCGCGGGCTTTCTGCCGGGCCCGGGAATGGCGGTCTATTACGCATCCAAGGCCTATGTGCTGTCGTTCTCGGAGGCGATGCGCGCGGAACTGGCGCCGCACGGCGTGCGCGTGACGGTGGTGTGTCCCGGCCCGGTGCCGTCGGAGTTTCAGGCGCGCGCCGGCTTTGCGCCGGGCTTTGACTCGGCGATCCTCAACGTCTCTCCGGCGGACGTCGCCAGGCAGGCCTATGCCGGCCTGATGGCCAACAAGCGTGCCGTGCTGCCCGGCCTCGGCATCAAGATCGTGCCGCTCCTGCTCCGGCTGTTTCCGCGCTCGTTTGTCCTGGCGGCGGTCTAGCCGTCTCCAGCTGCGCAAGCGCTGAAATCCTGCTCAAACCTGCTCCAGCCGCGCTGGCCCGCGATTTGCTTACAAATATTTGCAAGTGTGCGTGAACTCACCCGAAATTAAGACTGACCTAGGTATGGTTTTAGCTTGAGGTCCTGAGCAATTTCGATGTCGTTCCGGTCGCGCAAAAATGGCGAAAAAATCCTGCCCTTTCCGGGCCGAAGGGCGTTGGCCGCCGTGCCGGCAGCCGAACCTTTGCTGCCGGTCCTGATCGTCCTGCACCAGGAGACCTCGACGCCGGGCCGGGTCGGCAACGCGCTGCGTGCGCTAGGTCACACCCTGGACATCCGCCGCCCGCGGTTCGGCGACCCGCTGCCTGAAACGCTGGATATGCACGCCGGCGCGGTCATCTTTGGCGGCCCGATGAGCGCCAACGACCCCGATGACTATGTTCGCCGGGAAATCGACTGGATCGAAGTCCCCCTGCGCGAGCAGCGGCCGTTCCTCGGCATCTGCCTCGGCGCCCAGATGCTCGCGAAGCAATTGGGCGCGCCGGTCGCACCCCACGCGGAAGGCCGGACCCAGATCGGCTATTACCCGATCCGCCCGACGGCAGCCGGTCACGCGGTCTGCCCGAACTGGCCGGATCAGGTCTACCACTGGCATCGCGAAGGGTTTCGGCTGCCTGACGGCGCCGAGTTGCTGGCGGAGGGCGACGACTTTCCGGTGCAGGCGTTCCAGTCCGGCCACGCGTTCGGCTTCCAGTTTCACCCCGACGTGACCTACGCGATGATGCATCGCTGGACCACGCGCGGCCGCGAGGGCATGGATTCGCCGGGCGCGCAGGCGGCGCATCTCCACTTCGCCGACCGCGCCGTGCACGACGTCGTCGAGCGCGCATGGCTGAAGGCAGTTCATCGACGGCTGGCTCAAGCGCATGCCGCGCTCGATCATGTCGGAAGCCGCCGAATAGCCGCCACGCGGAATTTCTCGCGCGCGCTCTGCACCGCTTTCAAAATCCGTGGATGTGATAGTGTCGTTTTCCTAAACGCCTGCGATTACAAGCAGGCGCGCGGGAGACGACATGACCGGCGATGAGTTCGCAATGTTGCTCGGCGATTTCACGCGCGCGGCGGAATCCGGCGACGGCGCGCGCTTCGCCGATCATTTCACCGAAGACGCGGTCTATTACGATTACATCTACGGTCCGCACCGGGGCCGCGCCGACATCGCCCACATGATGCAGCATCTGTTTCACCGCGACGCCACCGACTATCGCTGGGAAATGTTCGATCCCGTGTTCGATGGCGCCATGGGATACGCGTGGTCGCTGTCGAGCTTCACCTCGACGTTACCGCAATTCAAGGGTCGGCACGTCGTGATCGACGGCATGAGCCGCTTCATCGTGCGCGACGGCAGAATCGCGGAATACCGCGAATCCGTCAATGGCGGCGTTGCGATGGCGCAGCTCGGCGTCGAGCCGGCGCGGATGGAAAAGGTGTTCAAGCGCTGGACCGGCTGGCTCAGGGAGCGGCCGGAGACGAAGGACTATCTGGCGCGGCCGAAAGGCTCGCGCGCCAAAATTCAATAACGGAAAGCAACAGGGAGAGCGTCGTGACCTATCAGCATATTCTCTACGAGGTGAGCGACAAGATCGCGACCATCACGCTCAACCGGCCGGACCGCATGAACGCGTGGACCGCGATCATGGAGCGCGACGTGCGCCATGCGATGGAGACGGCGGCCGCCGACGACAACGTCCGCGTCATCGTGCTGACGGGCGCGGGGCGCGCGTTCTGCGCCGGCGCCGACATGGAAGCGCTGAAGGGGATCGATCCCAACGAGATCAGGCGCGGCGAGAATACGCCGTTCGACATGAACCGGCGCGCCGACTGGCAGACGCGCTACGCCTATTATCCGGCGATCGGAAAACCCGTGATCGGCATGCTGAACGGCGCCACCGCCGGCATCGGCCTGGTGCATGCGCTGTATTGCGACCTGCGCTTTGCGGCCGACAATACCGTGTTCACCACCGCGTTCTCGCGCCGCGGGCTGATCGCCGAGCATGGCATCAGCTGGATGCTGCCGCGGATCGTCGGCCACGCCAACGCGCTCGATTTGCTGATGTCGTCGCGGCGCGTTTCCAGCGAGGAAGCGCTGCGCATCGGCCTCGTCAACCGGCTCTATCCGCCGGACCAGCTGCGCGAGCAGACCTATGCCTATGCGCGCGATCTCGCCGATTTCGTCTCCCCGAGCGCGATCTCGGTGATCAAGCGCCAGCTCTACGACGTGCCGTTCCAGACGCTCGCGGAAGCCACCATCGACGCCAACCGCGAAATGCAGATCGCGCTCAAGGGCAGCGACTTCAAAGAGGGCGTGGCGAGCTTTATGGAGAAACGGCCGCCGCGGTTTACGGGGAAGTGAGGGGGGCGAGGCTGCCTCGTTGGGCTTCGGCTGCGGCAGCCCGCTCGTCGCCCTTCAAGCAGGCTATCGGCCGGGCAGCCTCGCTTCGCTTCGCTTCGAGAGGGCTCGTGCGTGGCTTGCGCCACGCGTAGCCGCGAAGGCGAAGGCTGGTGGAGCCAGGCGGGATCGAACCGCCGACCTCGTCATTGCGAACGACGCGCTCTCCCAGCTGAGCTATGGCCCCGTCGCGACCGCCTCAAACGGAACCGAGGCGGTCACAATCGGCGCCATTTACAGTCCGCCCCAAGGTCAAGTCAAGAACGGTGCAAGAAAGCTGAAACGGCCGATTTCGGCGTCATTTTGCCGGGAACTTCCCTTGTTTGCGGGGGGATGAACCGATATCTAGCAGGGTAACCCACCTGCGAGCCCCCACCACATGCGCGCCATTCTCGACATCGTCCTCATCGTCCTCGACCTCTATGTCTGGCTGCTTGATCGCCTCGGCCATCCTGTCCTGGCTGATCGCCTTCAATGTCGTGAACACGCGCAACCAGTTCGTGGCGGCGGTGGCGGAATTCCTCTATCCGGATCACCGAGCCGGTGCTGGCGCCGATCCGCCGGCTGATGCCCAATCTGGGCGGGCTCGACATCTCGCCGATCATCCTGATCCTGATCATCATGTTCATCCAGCGGGTGATCGCCTACTACATCTATCCCTACGTCGTCTGCGTCGATGGGCGCCTCTGATCGGATGGATCCCTGGCGATACTCCACCGGAGGGCATCAGCGTCGCGCTGCGGGTGACGCCGCGCGGCGGCCGCGACGACATCGACGGGATTGAAACGCTCGCCAACGGACGCTCCGTGGTCAAGGTGCGCGTCCGCGCCATCGCCGACGGCGGCGAGGCCAACCGCGCGGTCACGGAGCTGCTGGCGAAGGCGCTCGGCGTGCCCAAGGCGAGCGTAAAGATCCTGTCCGGTACGACCTCGCGCCTCAAGCAGGTCGCCGTCGACGGCGATCCCAAATCGCTCGGTGAGGCCTTGCGCAAACTGACCGCCGCCCGGCCTGACGAGAAGGATTGAGATGACCGCCCGCATCATCGATGGAAAAGTGATTGCCGCAGAGCTTCGCGCCCGCGTCGCCGGCGAGGTGGCGCGGATCAAGGCGGCGAACGGCCTGACGCCGGGTCTCGCCGTGGTGCTGGTCGGCAGCGATCCGGCCAGCCAGGTCTATGTCCGCAGCAAGCACAAGCAGACCCAGGAAGCCGGCATGGCGTCGTTCGAGCACGTGCTGCCCGAAGACGTCGCCCAGGCCGATCTGCTGGCGCTGATCGGACGCAGCTCAATCGCGATCCCGCGGTGCACGGCATTCTCGTGCAACTGCCGCTGCCGAAATCGCTGCATACCGAAACCATCATCAACGCGATCGATCCCGCCAAGGATGTCGACGGGCTGCATCCGAGCAATGCCGGACGGCTGGCCGGCGGCTTTGCCGCGCTGTCGCCATGCACGCCGCTCGGCTGCATCATTCTGACCAAGAGCGTGCACGCCTCGCTCGAGGGCATGAACGCCATCGTGATCGGCCGCTCCAATCTGGTCGGCCGTCCGCTGGTGCAATTGCTGCTCAACGAAAACGCCACGGTGACGATCGCGCATTCGCGCTCGCGCGATCTGGCGCAACTATGCGCCCGCGCCGATCTGGTCTATGCCGCGGTCGGCAAGCCCGAGATGGTGCGCGGCGACTGGATCAAGCCCGGCGCCACCGTGATCGATGTCGGCATCAACCGCCTGCCGGCCGCCGACGGCAAGACGCGGCTGGTCGGCGACGTCGCGTTTTCAGAGGCGCTCAATGTCGCCGGCGCGATCACGCCGGTGCCCGGCGGCGTCGGCCAGATGACGGTGGCGTGCCTGCTGGTCAACACGCTGCGCGCGGCGTGTGCGATTCACGGACTGCCGAAGCCGGCGGTGTGAGGCTAGCGCAATGCTCTCTCCGTCATTGCGAGGAGCGAAGCGACGAAGCGAATCCATCTTATCCCCGTCGGGGTGAGATGGATTGCCTGTCGCCTTCGCCCGGTCGCAATGACGGAAGAGGCCGTTAGCCGAGCGCGTCGTCACTTCCCCTTCGCCCGCGCGATGCCTTCGAGGATCAGCCTGTGCGCGTCCGCGGCGTCGCCCCAGCGCAGCACCTTGACCCATTTGCCGGGTTCGAGGTCCTTGTAGTGCTCGAAGAAGTGCTGGATCTGCTGCAGCGTGATATCGGGCAGATCGCTGTAGTTCTTCACCTTGTCGTAGCGCTGGGTCAGCTTCGACGACGGCACCGCGATGATCTTCTCGTCGCCGCCGGCCTCGTCTTCCATCAGCAGCACGCCGACCGGGCGCACGCTCATCACCGCGCCCGGAACGATGGCGCGGGTGTTGGCGACCAGCACGTCGCAGGGGTCGCCGTCGCCCGACAGCGTGTGCGGGATGAAGCCGTAATTGCCGGGATAGCGCATCGCCGTATAGAGGAAGCGGTCGACCACCAGCGTGCCGGCGTCCTTGTCCATCTCGTATTTGATCGGCTCGCCGCCGACCGGCACCTCGATGATGACGTTGACCTCGTGCGGCGGATTGTTCCCGATCGAAATGGCGTCAATGCGCATGGAGGCCTCCGCTCGCGGGATTAGCGCAATTGTCATACGCGGGCTTGACCCGCGTATCCATCGCACTTTCAAGAGCGCTCTGAAAAGCCGGATTAGCCGGGCGTCGAGAGCCCGGCAATGACGGCAGACCTTCAGTTGGTCCAGGCGAAAGCGACCTTGTCGAGCGACTTGGGCCCGAACTTCTCCGAGGAGCGCGCCACCATGCGGCCGCCGAGCGCGCGATAGAATTCCGTCGCCGGATCGTTGTCGGAGAGCGCCCAGATCACCATGCTCTTCAGCCCGCTCTGCACCAGGTCGCGGCGGGCGGCGGTGAACAGGCGGCGGCCGAAGCCGAGGCCCTGGAATTCCGGGCGCAGATAGAGCTCGTAGATCTCGCCTTCGAAGTGCAGGCTGCGGGCGCGGTTGCGGCCGTAATTGGCGTAGCCCGCGACCTTGTCGCCGAACACCAGCACGCTGACGCGGCTGCCCTTGCGGATCGCGCTGTCCCACCATTGCGGGCCGCGACGGTTGATCAGCTTCTCCAGTTCGGCGCCGGGAATGATGCCCTGATAGGCCGAGCGCCAGGCTTCGTCATGGGTCGACGCCACCGCGGTTGCATCCGCAGCTTTGGCCGGTCGAACCTCGATCAGGGTTGTGCTCATGATCCCGATCAAAGCAAGTCAGCGCGTCGGCTTCAAGGTCCATCGTTAATTATCGGTTAACCTGTGGATTTTCTGCATCAGTTTGCCGTCCGGATGTACCGAAAGAGGACAGAGAGCCTGTCCTAAGCGGCGTTTCGCGCTGCCTGGCAGGGGAAAACCATGCTCAAACGACGGGTAAGAAGGCATCCGTGAAATCCGGATCACGGAAAAATGCGCTGGATTTGATTCGCGGCCGGTATTCTGCTGGCGAATCTGCATCCCCTCTTTCGGCTGCGTCAGGCCAATTCATGCATCAGGTTAAAGCGTTTTTCGTAGCCGTGGTCGTGCTGGCCGCGCTCGGCGCCGGGACCGCCGCGGCGCAGCAAAACCTCGGCGCGCAAGGCGCCGAGGGCGAGCCCAACCGCGCTGCAGCAATGGCTGGTGCCGTCGCCCGATCCGGATCATCCCGTCGCATGCGGTGCTGTTTCGCCCGCCCGGCGAGGGCCCGTTTCCGCTCGCGGTGATCGCGCACGCGTCGACCCAGAACGTGCTGCGTCGCGCGCAAATGCCGCAGCCGGAATACCGCGCGCTGGCGGCGTTGCTGGTGGCGCGCGGCTTTGCCGTGCTGGTGCCGGAACGTCCGGGCCATGGCGCGACCGGCGGAAAATATCTCGAGGACCAGGGCGGCTGCGACGAGGCCGATTATGCCCGGGCCGGCCGCGCCACCGCGGACGAGATCGCGGCCGCAACGGGCTTTGTGCGCAAGCAATCCTTCATCCGGCCGGACGGCGATGATCGTGATCGGGCACTCGGCCGGCGGCTGGGGCGCGCTGGCGCTGGCCGGCGAAGACCCGAAGGAGGTCGCGGCCATCATCGCCTTTGCGCCGGGGCGCGGCGGCCATGCCAATGATTTTCCAAATCAGGTCTGCGCGCCGCACACGCTGATCGCGGCGGCCGGCGAATTCGGCAAGGGCGCGCGGGTGCCGGTGACCTGGCTGGTGGCGGCCAACGACAGCTTATTTTTCGCCGCGCTGTCGCGGCAGCTGGCCGACGCGTTCCGCAGCGGCGGCGGCAAGGTCGATTTTCGCGTGCTGGCGGCCTACGGCAGCGAGGGCCACTGGCTGGCGGAGACCGAAGGCGGTGTTAAAAGCGCCGCACGCGAACTCGATCGCGCGCTGAAGCCGCGATCCCAGGCGCGGCCAAAAAACGATGAAGAAACGATGACGCTGTATTTCCTCGTCAAATATCTGCATGTGCTCGGCGCCATCGTCATTCTCGGCACCGGCACCGGCATCGCCTTCTTCATGCTGATGGCGCATCGCAGCGGCGACGCCGCCTTCATCGCGCGCACGGCGGCGACGGTCGTGATCGCCGACATGCTGTTCACGCTGACGGCGGTGCTGCTGCAGCCGGTCACCGGCGGCGTGCTGATGATGCTGTCGTCGACCGCGGTCACCGAGCGCTGGCTGTCGACCTCGCTCGGGCTTTATGCGGTGGCCGGGCTGTTCTGGGTGCCCGTGATCTTCATGCAGATCGAAATGCGCGATCTGGCGCGCGCCGCGGCGGCGCGGCAACGCCGCCGCTGCCGCCGCGTTATTTCGCGCTGTTCCGCCGCTGGTTGCTGTTCGGCATTCCCGGCTTCGGTTCGGTCATGATGATCCTCTGGCTGATGATCGCAAAGCCGTTCTAGGTGGATGAATCAATTTGGAAGTCACGCCCGCAAAATCCTGGTGCTCGGCGCCTCCGGCCTGATCGGCCGGTTCGTCACCGACGATCTGCGCGTGCGGGGTTTTCAGGTCATCGGCGTCGCGCGGCATTTGCGCCCTCGCAAAAGACCAGCGCGTTCGATCTCGAAATGCCGGTCATGTCGATGGATGCCGCCGCGCTGGCGCGGCTGATCCGCGAGCACGAGATCGATGTCGTCGTCAATTGCCTCGGCGTGCTGCAGGACGGTCCGGGCAGCGACACCCGCGCCGTGCATCGCGATTTCGTCGACGCGCTGCTGCGCGCGATCCGCGACAGCGGCCGCGCGATCCGGCTTCGTCCACATCTCGATTCCCGGCGCCGCCGATGAGGACCGCACCGCCTTCAGCACGACCAAGCGCGAAGCCGAGCGGCTGATCGCGGCCTCCGGCATCGCTTACGCGATCCTGCGGCCGGGCTTTGTGGTGGCGCCGTCGGCCTATGGCGGCAGCGCGATGCTGCGCGCGCTGGCGGCGTTTCCGCTCGATCTGCCGGCCGACGAATCGGCGACGCCGTTCCAGCCGGTCGCGGTCGAGGATATCGCGGCGACCATTGCCTGGCTCGCCGCCCGCGACATCGATGATGCCACCGCAACGCCGTGACGTGGGACCTGATGCAGCCGCAGCCGATCACGCTCGGCGGTGTGATCGATCAATTCCGCTGGTCGTTCGGCACCGCAGGCTTGCCGCGGATCACGCTGCCGGCCTTCCTGCTCGATCTCGGCGCGAAAGCGGGCGATCTCGCCAGCTGGCTCGGCTGGATGCCGCCGATGCGCTCGACCGCGATCGCCGAACTGCGCCGCGGCGTCACCGGCGATCCCGCGAGCCTGGATGGCGGCGACCGGCATCGTGCCGAAGACGCTGGCGCAGGCGATCGGCGCGCGCGCCGCCACCATTCAGGACAAATGGTTCGCGCGGCTGTTTCTGGTCAAGGCGCTGGTGATCGCGAGCCTTGCGGTGTTCTGGATCGTGTCCGGCTTCATCGCGCTGGTGATTTCCTATCGCGCCGCCGCCGGCATCCTGAGCTCGCACGGTTTTCCGCCGTGGCTGGTCGCGCCCGTCACCATCGTCACCAGCCTGATGGACATGAGCATCGGCGTCCTGATCGCGTTCCGCCGCACCGCGGCGTTCGGGCTGATCGCCGGCATCGTGGTGTCGCTCGGCTACATGGCTGGGCGCGGCGATCCTGACGCCGGATCTCTGGATCGAGCCGCTCGGCGCGCTGGTCAAGACCGGGCCGGCGATCGTGCTGATGCTGGTGGCGCTGCTGACGCTGGATAACCGATGACGAGTCCGTGGCCCGACGACGACGTGATCCTCTACGACGGCGTCTGCGTCTTCTGCTCGCGCTGGGTCCGCTTCGTCGCCACGCGCGACATCGACCGGCGCTTCCGCTTCACCGCGATCCAGTCGCCCTACGGCACGCGGCTGGCGCAGGCCTTCGGCATCGACCCCGATGATCCCGACACCAACGCCGTCATCCATGGCGGCGTCGCATATTTCAAATCCGACGCCGCGCTGACGGTGCTGGGCGCCTGCCGGGCTGGGGCTGGGTGCGCGTTTTGCTCGCGGTGCCAAAACCGCTGCGCGACGCGGTCTACAATCTCGTCGCGCGCAACCGCTACCGGATTTTCGGGAAGTACGAGGAGTGCTTCGTGCCGGATGCGGAGATGCGGGCGCGGGTGATGGAGTAGGATGCGGCCCGCGCTGACTATCTAAGCGATCGAAGCTGCCTTAAGCTAAGGCAGGCGGAGATAATGGGCCGTCGCAGGCTTCAGCTCATGACAAAAGCAGTTTTCACAACGAAAATTTCGCCCAGCTATAACGACCTGCCAGAGGTGCGGTATCACTTTCCACGCAGATACCTTGATCAAGTCCGTCAGACCGTTGGCGATCACATCGTCTATTATGAACCTCGACGATCCAGCGCTGAATTATCCAGTTTCGGCGGTCGTCAGTCCTATTTCGGCGTGGCCCGCGTCACTGCTGTGGTGGAAGATGCTGCGCTGGCAGATCACCATTATGCGCTTGTCGATAGCTATCTCGACTTTGACCGTCCTGTACCGTTCTCTGAAGGCGACGATTACTACGAAAGCGCACTCAAGAAGGACGACGGAAGCACAAACAGAGGCGCCTTCGGTCGGGCTGTTCGCCTTGTTCCCGACGATGAATTTGACCGAATATTGAAGTCTGGCTTCGCTCCAATTCTTCGGCGAGGATCCGTCGCAGGAAATAACCTTGCGCCGGATTTTTCCTGGAACCGCCCACTCCGTTCGAACGTCCCATTGTGGAGATGACTGTCTCTCGCCCGTTCCGCGACCGCTCCTTTATGCACAACGTGCGCTCGGCCTATTCGAATCGATGCGCAATCACCGGATTGCGTCTGATCAACGGCGGAGGTCGTCCCGAAGTCCAGGCGGCGCACATTCAGCCGGTCGCGTCGAAAGGACCCGACTCCGTTCGTAACGGACTGGCACTTTCAGGCACGGTGCATTGGATGTTCGATCGAGGGCTTATTTCGATTGGCGATGACTATCAGAATTCTCGTCGCCAAGGAATCATGTTCCGGACGACGCGGTTCGCCTTTTGAATCAGAGTGGCGGTGATCAATCTACCTAAAGATCCGACGCTTTATCCAAATGCGCATTTTTTGAAATTTCACCGAGACGAAGTTTTCAAAGGCTAACTTCGGGCTCCCACTCGGTCCATCACCTCCCCCGCCGCCCTCTCCCCCGAATCCCTTGCCCCATGCGCGGTCGAGAAAAAATTCGGCGAGGTCGCTTCCCCCGCAAAGAACAACCGTCCATCGACGGGCGCTGCCAGCACCGCGCGCTCGCCGGCATGGCCGGGCAGCGCGTGCGAATAGGAGCCGCGGGCGAAGGGGTCGTGGGCCCAGCGCGATTCCGCCAGCGGCTTTAGTTTGCGGCGGAAATCGTTGCCGAGAAAGGCGACGATCTCGTCGATGCTTTCGGCGGCAAGCGCGCCGTCGCCGGCGTCTTCCAGCGCGCGCGCAAAGCTGCCGCCGAAAAAGCCTTCGATGCAGGGCTGGCCGAACGGGCGCAGATGAAACGATGCCCATCGCGGTGCGCATGGTGGCGCCGCGCAGATTGCCGTCCTTCGGCAGCGCCGTCGGGCTCGTCCAGCGCCAGCATCACCTTGTCGGCGAGGCCGAGCGGCAGGCCGCGCGCGGCGTCGACCTTTGCCGGCAGCGCGGGGTGAAAGCGGATCGCTTCATCGGCGATCAGATTGGTCGGCACGGTGACGATCACCTTGCCGGCGGTGAGCGTGCCCTGCGAGGTCTCGATCCGCACGCGCTTTCCGGAATGATCGATCAGGGTCACCTCGCAATTGAGCGCGAGCGGGCAGGGCGCGCCATAGGCCGCCATCAGCGCGCCATAGCCGCGCCGCACGCGCCAGTTGATCTCGGTGTCCTCATAGGCGTCCATGTCGAGGATCGAGACCCGGTCGAGCTCGCGCCGTTGACGTAGGTCGAGATCGCATCGATCATCGGGTTCCAGCGATTGCCGGGCTCGAGAGAGAGATTGGCGGCGCTGTCGCGGCCGTGCGTTCGGCCTGCTTCGCGGCCTGCTCGGCGCGGTCGTAGAACGCGTCGAGCGCCCGGATGAAATCCGTCGCGCTCTTCGGCGGAAACGCCTTGTCGAACGCCCTGCTCGCGCCAGGGCGGGCGGGTCTTGTCGATTTCGAAATTCAGTTGCTCGGCGATCTCGACGAACGAATTTTCGTCCGCCGAATGCAGCCAGCCGCAGCCGAGGTCGAAGACGATGCCGGGGGCGCGGCCAGATGGTGTGGGCGCGGCCGCCGACGCGGTCGCGCGCTTCCAGCACGATGATCGAGAGGCCGGAATTCTTCCAGCGCGTGCGCGGCGCCGAGGCCTGCGGCGCCGGCGCCGATGATGGCGACATCGACTTCGGAGGGGAGGGACATTGGGTCGTCTGCTTCATCGTCATGCCCGGCGCTTGTCGCGGGCATCCACGTCTTTCTTCCGCAGTATCGAAGACGTGGATGGCCGGGACAAGCCCGGCCATGACGGATTTCTTCGCTACGTTGCGGGCGGAAGGAGGCTTACGCCACCGCTTGCTTGGCCTTTTCCGCGCGCTTGCGGTCGTTGGCGTCGAGGAACTTCTTGCGCAGCCGGATCGACTTCGGGGTCACCTCGACCAGCTCGTCGTCCTCGATATAGGCCAGCGCCTTTTCCAGCGTCATCTGGATCGGCGGGGTCAGGCGCACCGCTTCGTCCTTCGAGGTGGTGCGGATGTTGGTGAGCTGCTTGCCCTTGAGCACGTTGATCTCGAGATCGTTGTCGCGGGTGTGCTCGCCGACGATCATGCCCTTGTAGACCTTCCAGCCCGGCTCGATCATCATCGGGCCGCGGTCTTCCAGCTTGAACATCGCGTAGGCCACGGCCTCGCCCTGGTCGTTGGAGATCAGCACGCCGTTGCGGCGGCCCTGGATGTCGCCCTTGTAGGGCGCGTAATTGTGGAACAGGCGGTTCATGACCGCGGTGCCGCGGGTGTCGGTGAGCAGTTCGCCCTGATAGCCGATCAGGCCGCGGGTCGGCGCGTAGAACACCAGCCGCTGCCGGTGACCGCCGGAGGGACGCATCTCGATCAACTCGGCCTTGCGTTCGCTCATCTTCTGCACGACGACGCCGGAATGCTCCTCGTCGACGTCGATCACGACCTCCTCGATCGGCTCCTGCCAATCGCCGGAGGCTTCGTCTTTTTTCAGCACGACGCGCGGACGCGACACCGACGAGCTCGAAACCTTCGCGGCGCATGGTCTCGATCAGGATGCCGAGCTGCAACTCGCCGCGTCCGGCGACTTCCATCGCGTCGTTGTCATCGGATTCGCGAACCCCCAGCGCCACATTGCCTTCGGCTTCACGCAGCAATCGGTCGCGGATCATGCGGCCGGTGACCTTGGTGCCTTCGGTGCCGGCCAGCGGGGAATTGTTGACGCGAAACGTCATCGCCAGGGTTGGCGGATCGATCGGCTGCGCCTGGATCGGCAATTCCACAGCGGGATCGCAGATGGTGTGAGCGACGGTGGCGTTCGGCAGGCCGGCGAGCGCGACGATGTCGCCGGCTTCCGCCTCTTCCACGGCGGTGCGTTCAATGCCGCGGAAAGCCAGCACCTTGGTAATACGGCCGGTCTCGATCAGCTTGCCATCGTGATCGAGCACCTTGACGCTCTGGTTCGGCTTGACCGATCCCGAAGTAATGCGTCCGGTGATGATGCGGCCGAGATAGGGATTGGCTTCCAGAATGGTGCCGAGCAGGCGGAACGGGCCTTCCTCCACCACCGGAGGCTTGACGTGGCTGAGGATCAGATCGAACAGCGGCTGCATGCCGTCGTCGTGCGAACCCTCGAGCGTCGTCGCCATCCAGCCCTGCTTGGCGGAGCCGTAGAGAATCGGGAAATCGAGTTGCTCCTCGCTGGCGTCGAGCGCGGCGAACAGATCGAACACTTCGTTGATGACTTCGACCGGGCGCGCGTCGGAGCGGTCGACCTTGTTGATGACGACGATGGGCTTGAGGCCCATCCGCAGCGCCTTCGACACCACGAATTTGGTCTGCGGCAGCGGACCCTCGGCGGCGTCGACCAGCACCAGCGCGCCGTCCACCATGTTGAGAATGCGCTCGACCTCGCCGCCGAAATCGGCATGGCCCGGGGTGTCGACGATGTTGATGCGGGTGTCCTTCCACTGCACCGACGCCGCCTTGGCCAGAATGGTGATGCCGCGCTCGCGCTCCAGATCGTTGGAATCCATGGCGCGCTCAACCTGGCGCTGGTTGTCGCGGTAGACGCCGGATTGCTGCAGCAGGCGATCGACCAGCGTGGTCTTGCCGTGGTCGACGTGGGCGATGATGGCGACGTTGCGAAGTTTCATGGCTCTTCTTCTGGTCGTGACAATGGCTGGAGCGCGATCTCGCCGGAAAACCGGGACCCACTTTTCCGGATCACGCTCAAAACCTGGAATTCGATGGGGCGCATTTGCCCCAAAAAGGAAGCCCGGCCAAAAGGACCGGGCACACCTTACGCGTTGCGGCGCAATATATTCAGAAAACGCCAAAAAACAATGGTTTGTTTGGCATTTGGTTAGCTGATTTTCGGGCAGGTGCCCGGCGGAATTGGCCTTTTCGGGGCCGGAATAGACCCTCGCCGCGCCCGCTACATGCGATGAGGCTCCGGCATTTTCAGCAACGGCCGCAGCCGCGGGTGCATCGGGGGTGCGAAAATCGACGCCGGGAACGGCTGATCGCGCTTCTTGATCAGGAAGTTCTGCATCATGCCGGTGTCTTCATGGGGCAGGATGTGACAGTGGAACACTGACTTTCCGAGGAATTCCTTGAAACGGATCCGGATCACGACGGTGGATTTCGGCCGGAATCCAGATCGTGTCCTTGATGGTGCCGGGTTCCAGCAGCTTGCCGTTGACCGAGATCACCTCGAACGAGTTGACGTGGATATGGAACGGGTGGCCTTCGGTGCCGCCATGCTGGCTGTCGCCGACGACGAGCCGCCATTCCTCCACGCCCTTCACGTCCACCACGTAGTTCACCTGGGTGACGTCGTATTGCTGGCCGTTGAGCAGGAAATCGATGCCGACATAGGGATTTTGCGTGCCGGGAAACTGGTCGGCGAAATAGATCACGCGCAGATTCTGGATCTCGTTCGGCTTGATCAGCGGATATTCGCGGGTCGGGATCGGCAGTTTGTCCGGCAGCGCCATGGTGACCGGCGCGCCCTTTATCTCGATCTCGGCGATGGTCTTTTGCGCGCTGAACAGGAATTGCTGCTGCTGTTGCAGCTGCACGATCCGGTAGATGCCGGGCTTGGCCGCGCCCTTGATCATGAACTCGGCGCGATTGGCGGGCGCGAGCTGGATCTGGCCCTCATTGCTGGGGTCGGTATTGATTGGCGTCGGCGGGATGACGCGCACCTTTGGAAAATTGACGCCGTCGAGCGCCAGCAAATACATGTCGTGGCCTTCCACTGTTATCGGCATGTAATTGTCGGAGCAGGCGTTGAGCATGCGGAAGCGCACCACCTCGCCCGGCGCCAGCGTGAAGCGCGGCGGCTTCAGATCGGTCGACTTCGGCTTGGTCGGGTTCTGCGGATCGTGGACTTCCTTGCAGAACGCCTCGCCGTTGGCGAGATAATAGCGCAGCTTGTAGTCGCCGGTGGTGAAGCCGCCCTGCAGGGTGGTCGGAACATCCTTCTGCGTTTTGGGATCGTAGATGGTGACGTTGTTGCCAAAGGTCTGCCAGATCGCGTTCTGCTTCGGCAGATAGGTCCAGACGCTCGGGTCGTCCTCGCTCGGAAACAGGCCGATGTCCTGCATCACAAGCATGTACTCTTTCGCCGCCTTGATCGCCGGCACCTCGTCGATCGCGCCGTACACGATGATGCCGCCGGCCATGCCGGTCACCGCCTGCACCGCCGTCGAGCCGTGATGATGCGGGTGGTACCAGTTCAGCCCGGGCGGATGGTCGGCGGGAATGTCGAACACATACTCCTTGTTGTCGCCGGGCATGATCTCGATCATCGGCGCCTGCGGGTCGGACGTGCCGATCGGCTCGAACAGATGCGGGATGACGTTCAATCCGTGCACATGCAGATTGGTCGAGCCGAGATGGTGCGGCACGTTGTGGTCGCCGCTCCAGCCGGTCGAATTGTAGGGCGGCAGCGAATTCTTCAGGTTGATGTGAAGGCGCTGCCCGGGAAGATCTTCATCGGCGGCCCCGGGATCTGGCCGTTGAAGGCGCGCAGCCGCATTTTGGTGCCGTCGATCACCATGTCCTTGAACGCGCATTCGAGCTTGATGGCGTTCTGCTTCGGCGGCTTGGCCGCGCCCTGTTGCGCCAGCGCCGGGCTGGAGACGGTCGAGAGCGCAAGCGCCGCCGAGCCGGCGACGATGTCGCGGCGGGAAATGTCGGTCATTGGTGTCCCCTGGTCTAAAGCCTGTCTTTTTGTTTTGACGCGTTTTCACCGCAGATAAGTCTACGCAATCTGCGTAAACTGTTGATCGAACGTATGTCCGAGGGCATGCTTCGCTTGAAAACGCTCTAATTGCCCATCGTGCAGGGCGTCGGGCGCCTTGAAGGTGTTGAACTGCCCGTATTGCTGGAATGCGACCTCGAGCTGCAGCGAGGTATCGAGCGGCAGCGCGTCGGGGAATGTGCCGCCGGCGTATTTCTGCGGCGCGATGATGTTGTCGAAATAGGCGGCGTTGGCCATCGAATATTGCGTGCACATGCCGTTGAAGCCGAACGACGGCGGCACGTTGACGCCCATGTTGGATACCGCGCCCTTCGGCGCCGCGAACGCGCTGCCGTGGCACGACATGCAGGACGATTGCGAATTGTCGACCGGTCCGGCGAGGCGGTTGTTGCAGCCGAAATGCTGGTAGATATTCACGCCGGGATTGAGCACGCTCTGCTGCGCCGGCACGGATTCGGCCTTGGGCACCGCGGGGAAGGTCCAGGGGTCGGCGCCGAATTGAATGCCGAGCGGCAGCAGATGATCCCAGAACGTGGTGCCGCTCTGGCCGGCGTCGTAGGCGTAGGTGCCGTAGACCCATCCCGTCGGCGAACGCGGATCGGTCACCGCGACGTCGACCTGAACGATGCGCGAGATCTGCACCGCGCGCGTGCAGGTGTATTTCTGGGTCGCTTCGTTGAGCACGTGGCGATCGATCTGCCACTCCGGCGAACCCTTGAGATACGGCACGCAGTCCGGCGGCGCATTGGTGGTGAGGAACTTGACCACGACCGTGCCTGGCGGGAACGGCAGCCCGGCCGGCATCTGCGTGCCCAGATAGTCGGCGATCTGCGGCTGGCCGCTCTTTGGAATCGCCTTGCCGAACGCCACGCCGCCCCATTCATTGTAATAGCCGACAGCCCAGGTCTCGAAGCCCGCCGGATATTTGTCCTTGCACGCCTGCGTCATGCCGGCGACGAAACTGGCGGCGCTCGGCGTCTGCGCGGTGCGCAGTTTCTTTTCCTGCGGCGGGATCAGGTCGGCGAGATGCGCCGTGCGTTCATTGGTGGTGCCGTGAACGAATTCGCGGCCGACCGTCGGGTCGTAGGCCATCCATGGCACGTTGAACCAGCGGGTCTTGCTGGCCACCTTGATCTGGAAACCGGGCGTGTTGCCGAATTGCGGATCCTGGCCCTCTTTCACGTAGGCGAGGATGCGCTTGAGATATTCCGACCAGTTGCCGGAGGTCCAGGGATCGCCGGGCGGCGGCGGGAATTTGGGACGGAAATCGACGTTGACCTTGAGCCAGGTGCATTCGGGACACGTCGCCGGCATCGCCGCCGGATAATCGCGGCTGAGCTTGAACACCGGACCGGTCCAGCCCGGAGGCGGTCCCTTCACCGTGTTGCGGAAGGCAAGCTCGGCCGCGGATTGCGCCTGCGCCGGCGTCGCCAGCGCGCCGCAAACACCAGTGGCAATCAGTGCGGCGGCGATTGAAATACCTCGCATCCTCTTCATTCGTTTCTCCTGTTGCGGGATTGTTGCGCGAGAGCGCGCCTTAAGCCGAGCGCGCGAGTTGCGTCGCGACGTAATCGTAGAAGCCGTCGAGATTGCTGAAGCCGAGATAGACGTGCTGGGTGTTCTTGCCGCCGTCGGTCTGGCGCAGCCAGCCCTGCTCAAAGCCCCACTGCACCACGCCGAGCCGCATCTTTTGCGGCGCTGCGTAGAGATCGGGCCGCGCCAGGAACACCGTCGTGCAGACGTCCCACATGTCATAGAACGGTTCGCCGGAAACCAGATTGTAGGCGTCGAAGGCGAGCTGGGAGAAGCTGTATTGCTTCCCCTGCGCCTGCAGCCGCGCCATGAAGGGCTTGGTGATCGGCACGTTGTTGGTGATGTCGAGCGGGAAGTCGTGGATCTCGTTCACCATATCGAGCCCGTCCTGGGCTGCGAACGGATCCCAAAACACGTTCCACTCGGCGTGCTTGTTGGCGACCGCCTTGCTGATGGTCTTGGGGTCGAGATTGCCCGGCACGTTGATCGCGCCGCCCATCCACACCACACGGTCGATGCCGGCGGCGAGCTGGGGCCGGTCGCGGAGGACGTCGGTGAGCGGCGTGAAACCGGTGGTGAGGAGGACAACGAGTTTTTGGCCCGTGGCAACCGCCTGCTCCAGCAACTCGGCGACCAGCCTGTCGCCGGACGGCGGCGGAGTCGCCACCGTGGATCGGTAGGGCTTCAGGATCGGAAGTTCGCCGAACTTCTCACAGTCTTCGCGGTACTCCCAGGGGAACGGATTCCAGCCGCGCGATTCCGACAGCGCCAGCGGAATATCGGGCCGCCCGATGAATTGCTGCAGCCGGTTGGCCGCATCGATGCCGGGCTGCGGGATGCAGTCGGCGTCGGCGATGACGATGCCTTTGAGATCAACATCTGGCATCGCGACCAGCAGCATGGTTGCGATGAAATCGTCGATAGCGGCGTCATGGATAAAGAGCACCGGCAGCTTCCGGCGCTGGCCGGATACCGGCTCGCGTGCTGATTCTTCGGCCAATTGACCCCCCGCCCGGCATTGCGTTGAAAAATGCAACGCGACTCGATGGTAATGCAACCACAGAGATAAGCAACATAATTCATCAACGTCACGATGTTATGAAGAGTCGCGATGTCATGAAGAATCGAATCGATTTTGCAGCGATTCGATTCGCGGTGATATGGCAGGCAAGCGGCGAAGCCGCTCCACGCCTCAGCCAGGCTGACTTCGCCCGCTCTAGGTCTCGTCGGTGGGATAGACCCCGCGCAGCACTTCCTCGAAATGATTTTTGACGGCCTCGTTGCAGAGGCAGGCCCGCATCCGCAGCGCATCGCGGTTGAGGACGAGGATCGAGCCGCGCCGGGTCTCCAGCACCCCTTCCGCCTTGAAGGTCTGGATCACGCGGCTGGTATAGCTGCGGCCGACGCCGAGCAGGGTCGCCAGTTGCTCATGGGTCAGCGGCACGACGTCGTCGCCGTCGGTGCGCTCCATCGCCGAGATGATCCATTTCGCCGTGCGCTGCTCGATCGAATGGATCGCGTTGCAGGCGGTGGACTGGAAGATCTGCGCCAGCATGCAGTCGGCATAGCGTGCGAAGACGTTGCTCAGCGTCGCGGACTTCGTCTTCGCCGCATCCAGCTTGCCGACCGGCAGCCGCACGAAGGGTCCGGCGAATTTCACCATGATGCGGGTATAGGCCGGCAGAAAGCCCTGGCTGACGATGCCGCCGACCGCGCCCTCGCGGCCGATCAGGATGGTCTCGACGTCGCGGCCGTCCTCGCTCGGCACCAGATAGGACGCGAGCGTCGGGCCGCAGGGGAAATGCACGATCTCGACGTTGTCGCCGGGGCTGTAGAGCACATCGCCGGCGTTGGCGTCGGCCTCGGTGAGATGCGGGGCGATCAGCGCGAAGTCGGCGTCGTTCAACCGCCGCAACAGATTGTTGAACGGCCGCTCGCCGGCCGTCCCGTCGCGTCCCGCAGGCATCGCTAAGTCCCTCTGTCCCTGCAAGCGACAATAGCGAAGCTTCCGCAGCGTTTTATGTTCACTAGTGAACAGACAGCTAGAACGCCGATGTGGTGGTTTCAGTTCCGGAACCGGCGGATGCGCTTTCACAGGCGTCCGCCAGGCGCCGTCTTCCGGGGCTTCGGCCCGGGAGCCTGTCCAACACGCATTGGAACCTTGAACTGGCGAGATCATGGAACCCGCCTCTGCACGGCATGCCCAACGACGTCCTGATCGTCGAGGACGACCCGATCATCGCGCTCGACTTCGAGGACACGCTTCTCGGCTTTGGGGTGAAAACCGTGCGCACGGCCGGCTCGGTCGCGAAAGCGCTCGCCATGATCGAGGAACGGCCGCCGGATTTTGCGCTGCTCGATGTCGGCCTGATCCGCGAAAAGAGCTTTGCGGTCGCCGAGCGGCTGGAGGCCTTGAAAATTCCCTATGTCTTCGTCACCGGCTACGGCGCCGACGTCAGGCTGCCGGCGGCGTTCAACGGCAAGCCGCGGCTGCCGAAGCCCTACTCGACCGACGCGCTGCAGGCGCTTCTGACGCGCGCCTTCGGTCGCGACGCGTCACCGGCGTGAGATGCAGAGCGCGTCGAGATCGCTTTCGACGCCCTGGTAGAACATGACCGGCGCGGCTTGCAGCGAGTAGCTGCGAGCCGGGGCCCATTCTACTTTGCATGGGGTTGTTTTCGAGATTTTGTGTTCAGGCCCCGCTCACACCCGCTTCGGATCGAGCGTCGTCGACCACAGCGCGACGTCGGCGCGGTCGCGCAGGGTCACCGTCATCTGTCCGCTGGCGCCGTCGATCTTGACGTGACCGAAGAACTGCATGCCGGCCGACGGCGGCAGGTTCTGCTTGTCGGGCCCGGGCGCCTTGATGAACTTCACCTCGGGGCCGAAGGTGTTGTCGAGTTCGTTCGGGCCGAAGGTGCCGGCATGCAGCGGGCCGGAGACGAATTCCCAGAACGGCTCGAAATCCTGGAACTGCGCCTTGTCCGGATTGTAGTAATGCGCGGCGGCGTAGTGCACGTCCGCCGTCAGCCACACCGTGTTGACGACGCCCGATGTCTTGATGAAGCGCAGGATGTCGGCGATCTCGAGTTCGCGGCCGCGCGGCGGGCCGTCGCCCTGCGCAAAGGCTTCCGAGCCCTTCTTGTTGGCCGCATCGTCATAGACGATGATGCTGAGCGGCATGTCGGAGGCGATCACCTTCCAGGTGGCGCGCGAATTGAGCAGCGCGCGCTTCAGCCAGGCGAGCTGGTCGGGCCCGAGGAAATAGCTGTCGGGACCGTAGCTGGTCTGCAGGTTCGGACCGTTGGGGCCGCGATAGCTGCGCTCGTCCAGCATGAAGACGTCGAGATGCGGGCCGTAGCTGAGCGTGCGATAGACCCGGCCCGGCTCGACGATGCTTTCGCGCATCGGATACATCTCGTGGAAGGCGCGCGCCGCGCGCGCCGCGAGCAGCGTGATGTCGCGCTCCTTGTAGGCGGCGGGCAGCTGCTTCGACGGCGACCAGTTGTTGGTGACCTCGTGGTCGTCCCACTGCACGAAGATCGGCACCTCGGCGTTGAAGGCGCGGACATTGTCGTCGAGGAAATTGTACTTGTGCGCGGCGCGGAACTCGTCGAGCGTCTCGGCGACCTTGGCCTTTTCGGGGATCGTGACGTTCTTCCAGAGCTTGCCGTCGGCGAGCTTCACCTCGGACTGGATCGGGCCGTCGGCATAGATGGTGTCGCCGGAATGCAGCAAGAAATCCGGCCGGTGCTTGCGCATGGTGGCGAAGGTGAACATGCCGCCGTCATCGGGATTGATGCCCCAGCCCTGGCCGGCGACGTCGCCGCCCCAGACGAAGCTGACGTCGCGCCGGTCGGCCGGCGCGGTGCGGAAGCGGCCGACCACCGGCTCGCTCGCGATGTCGATATGCGAGAGGTCGCGGAAGCGGACGCGGTAGAAGATGTCCTGGCCGGCGGGCAGGTTTTCCAGCAGCATCTTGGCGGTGAAATCGCTCTCGGGCAGCGCCGCGATCGGCGGCAGCGCCCGCGCATTGGCGAAGGATTCGGTGGTGGCGACCTCGACCATCATCTGCGAGGGCCGGTCGGCGCGCGCCCAGACCACGCCGCCATCGGCGCCGACGTCGCCGGACTGCACGCCATGGGTGATCAGCGGCCGGTCGGCGGCGCGGCTGAGATAGGGCATCGCGATGAGGCCGGCGCCGGCAGCGGCCGTCGAGGAAAGGAATTGTCGGCGGGAAATTTCGAATCTGACGGTCATGCAAGCCTCCTGGGTCGGGCGCGGGTCAGCGCATGACAGACCTAGAAAGTTTTCATGACGGTCAGATTACAGCAATAAGCGGTTCAGGCGGTGCCGGTGGCCCGGAATTGCGCGCTCGCCCGCTGCAGATTCTGCGGCATGCTCATCAGCAGCGCCTTGCGGTCGGCCACCGCATTGTGGAACTGCTCGAGCGCGATGTTGAAGGCGGTCAGCGCGCCTTCCTCGATCGCGCCATGCTCGAAGCACTGCAGCGTGTCGCGCAGGATGTCGTCGGCCTCCGCCTGCATCTGGTCGAGTTCTTCGGTCGAATCGCTGCGTCCGCGCGGCCGCGATCATGTCCAGCAGCCGGTCGCGCAGCGAGAATTGTTGTCGCTGCGCTCGTCCTTCTTCAGGTAGCCGGCAAACCACGCGCCGGCCGAGCCCATCGCCGACAGCGCCATCAGGCCCCACCAGATGTAATCGCTGTAGCGGTCGAGGAAGGTCTTTTCCTCGCCGTCGACAAAGGCGGCGGCGCCCGGATGCACCGGGATCGTGGCGTCCTTGTCGGTGTCCGGCGTCTCGATCTTCGCGGCCAGCGGGAATTCGGTCTTCAGCGGCTGGCGGATCGCGAACAACTGCCGGGTGAAGGCGGCGATGGTCGATTCCGACAGGCCTTTGCGCGCCACGATGTGGTGCGAGAAGCTGATGGTCTTGACCTCGTCCTCCGGCCTGTCCGGCGAGCCGCCGAAGGTGCCGGCGGGAATTTCGGAGGCCTCATAGGCCGGATGGTTCTGCGCGATCGCCTCCGCCGAGATCGATGGCCAGGAAGGTCGGCGTGCCGCCGTCGCGCGTCGAGGCCGCGATCGCATCCGCGGTGATCTTGCTGTTGACCGGGCCCGCCGCGAGATAGGCGTCGGCCTTCTGGTTGCGGATCGCGTCGGCGGCCTCGTTGGCCGGGAACTGGACGATCTCGACCTTGCCGGGATCGACGCCGTATTGCTGCAGGATCACCTTGAGCAGATTGACGTTGGCCTGGGTGCGGCCGACCACGCCGATCCGGCGTCCGGCGAGCTGCGCGATCTTGGTGATCTTGGGCGCCGCCTTCTTGCCCTTGGCAGCCTTGCCGGCGGCGGCACCCACAGCACGGCGACGTTCTTGCGCAGCGTCGCCACGGCCTGCGCGTTCTTCGGCACGTCGAGATCGCCGCGGATGATGGCGAGATCGGCCTTGCCTTCAGCGAGCAGCGCTGGCGCTCGCGAGCGGCGCCGTCGGTCTGCACCGGGCGCAACCGGACCTGGCCGTGTTGCTGGTTGTTGAGCGCCTGCGTCAGCGCCTGCACCACCTTGAGGTCGTCGCTGTTGGCCGGACCGACCGCGATCCGCAGGGTCACCGGCCGCATCGCAAAGTAATAGCCGGCCGCGAGCGCGCCGACGATGGCCAGCACGCCGGCCAGCGTGACGAACGTCAGCCGCCGTCGCGCCGAGCGGGGCGAGGGCGGGCGGCCTGGGTCTCGACTGGGTCGGGGCCGTCGGTCATCGATTCCTGAACAATCGTTTGCAGGTTCAAATTCGTCGCGCCAACGGGGCTTACGCCGGCTATTCTAGCAAATTCCCCGCGGAACCGTGGTTACATCTCCGTCATGGTTACCGCGGCCGAGCGGCCATTGGACGCGGCTTTCGGCCTCATTTTCGCCGGGGATCCCAAGCGGGTCCCCGGTGTTAGGGTAAAGCCGGTTTGAAAACGGGAGGCGAGCATGGCGGAGCGGCTGTCGGCGGAGGCGCGGAAATCGGCGCTGGCGGAACTGTCGGGCTGGTCGGAGACGCCCGGCCGCGAGGCGATCGCGCGGACCTTTATTTTCAAGGATTTCAACGAGGCCTTCGGCTTCATGTCCCGCGCCGCGCTGGTCGCCGAAAAGAACGACCATCACCCGGAATGGCGCAACGTCTACAAGACGGTGGAGGTGGTGCTGGCGACCCATGACGCCGGCGGCGTCACCGCGCTCGATATCGAGCTTGCCAAGGCCATGAACGCGATCGCGAGGCAGCTCGGCGTGGGCTGAGCGCGTGCTATCCGCATCTTGCGGCGGCGGCCGGACGTCCCCAATTCTGTTGGTAGACGCGGCGATCCGCAGCCGGGAGCGAGCCGCGATGGCATCGTCCGAACACACCGTGGGTTTTGAGCCGGCCGACCGGCTGGCGCAGGACCGCGAGAGCGTGCGCCGGCGCTTCTGGATCAAGTTCAAGCAGGTGGTGGCGAAGCTTCCGTTCGCCGAGGATCTGCTCGCCGCCTATTACTGCGCGTTCGACAAGCAGACGCCGCGCCATGTGCAGGCCGCGCTGCTCGGCGCCATCGCCTATTTCATCCTGCCGTTCGATTTCGTGCCCGACATGCTGCCGGTGCTCGGCTTCACCGACGACGCCGCGGTGCTGGCGACCGCGATCCGGATGGTCGCGAGCCACATCACGCCGGAACATCGCGACGCCGCCCGCGCCGCGCTGAAGCGCGGGGTCGAGCCCGAGGATGCGGAATAGCGGCTGCCTTCGTTTCCATATTTTGATTTAAGTTTGTTACCCGGCTGATTGTGAGGGCCGGTCAGTAAACCCGTTGTTCCGGCAGACCAGAAAGTTCGCTACGATCGCGCCCCGAGGGCAGGAGTCATCCGAAGAACTCCGCTCATTCAGGGAGGCGACCAATGAAGAAAAGCTTCAAATTGCATCTCGCCGTTCTCGTGCTCGGCGTTGCCGTGCCGACTGCCGCGTTCGCGCTCGAAGCCGGCATTCGCGAGGTCCCGGCCAAGGCAAATCGCCGTGCCGACCGCCGACGTCAGCCCGCAGGAGCAGGCCCTGATCGGAGCACCGCTGCCGCCGTTCTGGAACGATCATCCCAAGGACGCCGCCGCATGGAAGGCGCTGATCAAGACGCGCGCCGACGCAGATCATCAAGACGCTGCCGGGCCTGCGCGAGAAGTTCGGCGTGAAGTCCGAGCAGGTGACGATCGCGGGCGTGAATTGCTACATCCTCACGCCCGACAACATTCCCGAACAGAACCGCAATCGCCTGCTCGTTCACGTGCATGGCGGCGGCTACGTCTTCGGTCCGGCCGAGTCCGCGACGCGCGAAGCGATCCTGATGGCGGGCTTCGGCAAGTTCAAGGTGATCTCGATCGACTACCGCATGCCGCCGGATTTTCCGTATCCGGCCGCGATGGATGACGCGATGGCGGTGTGGAAGGAGGTCGTCAAGACCAACGACCCGAAGAAGATGGCGATCTTCGGCACCTCGACCGGCGGCGGGATGACGCTCGCGATGGTGCTGCGCGCCAAGACGGAAGGTCTGCCGCTCCCGGCCGCCACCGCGCCCGGCACCCCATGGTCGGACATGACCAAGACCGGCGACACCTTCTTCACCAACGAGAAGGTCGACAACATCCTGGTGAGCAATGACGGCTGGCTCGGCGATGCCGCGAAGCTCTATGCCAACGGCCATGACCTGAAGGATCCGCAACTTTCGCCGGTCTATGGCGACCTGTCCGGCTTCCCGCCGACCATTCTCACATCGGGCACGCGCGACCTGTTCCTGTCCAACACGGTGCGCGTGCATCGCAAGCTGCGTCAGGCCGGCGTCGTCGCCGATCTCCACGTGTTCGAAGGCCAGTCGCATGCGCAATATGCCGGCGATCCCGATGCGCCCGAGACCAAGGAGCACTTCGGCGAGCTGACGGCGTTCTTCGACAAGTATCTGGCGAAGTAGGCCCGAGGGCGGAGAAGGCGTGCAAGGTTAAGACCTCTTGCGCGCCTTGACCCACTGACGAAGGGTTTTCCGGCGACGATCGCTCAAGCCGATGCAATCCTGAACGAAGCGAAACGCGTCCCGCGCTGTCACGGATGCAGGATCACCTTGCCCATCGCCTTGCGGCCCGCCAGCACCTTCAGCGCGTCGGCGGTTTGCGCCAGCGGGAAGGTGCGGTCGACATGCGAGGAGATCTTGCCTTCCGCGGTCCACTTCACGAGCTTTTCCAGATTGGCGCGGTTCTTCTCCGGATTGAGCCGGGCCCAGGCGCCCCAGAACACGCCGCGGATGTCGCAGCCCTTCAGCAGCGCCAGATTGAGCGGCATCTTCGGAATGTCGCCGGCGGCAAAACCGATCACCAGGAAGCGGCCTTCCCAGGCGATCGAACGCAGTGCCGCCTCGGCATAGGTGCCGCCGACGGGATCGAAGATGATGTCGACGCCCTTGCCGCCGGTGAGCCGCCGCAAGCCTTCCTTGAGATCTTCCTTGCCGTAGTTCAGGCCAAGCTCGGCGCCATGCGCTTTGGCGAATTCGAGCTTCTCGTCCGACGAAGCGCAGGCGATCACCTTCAGGCCCATCAGCTTGCCGAGTTCGCAGGCGGCAAGGCCGGTGCCGCCGGCGGCGCCGAGCACCGCCAGGGTCTCGCCGGGCTTCGGGCTGGCGCGATCTTCCAGCGCATGCAGCGCGGTGCCGTAGATGATGATGATGCCGGCGGCGCGATCGAAATCCAGATTGTCGGGAATTTTCACGATCGAATTGGCCGGCAGCGCGATCTTTTCGCGCGCGCCGTTATGGCCGCAGGACGCCGACCACGCGGTCGCCGACCTTCAGATCGGTGACGCCGGCGCCGACGCTTTCGATCACGCCCGCGACTTCGGCGGCCGGCGAGAACGGGAACGGCGGCTTGATCTGGTACTTGCCCTGGATCATCAGGATGTCGAAGAAATTCAGCGCCGCGGACTTGATCGCGATCACGGCCTCGCCGGGCCCGGCCACCGGATCGGGCACGTCGGCCAGCACGAGATCGTCGGGTTGGCAATATTGCGAGCAGAGAATGGCTTTCATGGACACACCTGATTTTCGGACGCAAAAGGAAGTGCATGCGGATACGCTAAGCTGCTTCATTGCCGGATTTGACAGCCGGGCTACAATCCGATTCTGGATGCATCCTGGACGCGCTCGCGCTGCAAGATGAGAGGATTCAAACGATGTTTGAAAAAGGCCTGCTGGCGGGAAAGCGGATACTGGTCACCGGCGGCGGCTCCGGGCTTGGGGCCGCGATGGGGCGCCGCTTCGTCGAGCTCGGCGCCGAACTGATCATCTGCGGCCGCCGGCTCGAATTGCTGGAGGCGACGGCGGCGAAATGCGCAGCGAGTTCGGCGGCAAGGTTTCCGTCGCGCGATGCGACATCCGCGACGGTGCCGCGGTCGACGCCATGATGGATCCGATCTGGCGCGAAGCGCCGATCGACGTGCTGGTCAACAATGCTGCCGCAACCTTCATCGCGCAGACCGAGCATCTGTCGTTCCGCGCCGCGGACGCGATCCTGGCGCCGACGCTGCACGGCACGATGTATTGCACGCTCGCCGCCGGCAAGCGCTGGATCGAGGGCAAACACAAGGGCGTGGTGCTGAGCATCCTCTCGACCTCGACCATCACCGGCCGCGCCTTCACGGTGCCCTCGGCGATGGCGAAGTCGGCGGTGCTGGCGATGACCAAGAGCCTCGCGGTGGAATGGGGACCGAAGGGCATCCGCACGGTCGCGATCGCGCCGGGCGCGTTTCCGACGCCGGGCGCCTCGGGTCAGCTCCGCCCCGAGGGCCGCGACGAGAGCTGGGCGCAGCGCAATCCGCTCGGTCGCGCCGGCGAGCACGCGAGCTTGCCAATCTCGCGAGCTTCCTGATTTCCGACCAGGCCGGCTACATCAATGGCGAGATGGTGGTGCAGGACGGCGGCTCGCATTTGCGCAGTTCCGGCGCCGAGGATCTGCTGCAATGGACCGACGCGCAATGGGCAGAAGCAGCGCGAGGGCCGCGCCGAAGGGCTGAACACGCGACGCGCGACGCGGCCGTGGACACCGCGGTCGCAGACCTCGTAACTGCCTTCCCAAAAAGGCATTTCCCGGCTATCCATCGCGCGGCACGGCGCGATGTCGGGTGTCTTCGGGGCCATCTTCCAGTCACAATGATGAGGGAACCAGTTGTCCGTGCGGCGAATACTGACATCTCTGGTTGTGAGTGCGTTGCTGTGCGGGGCTATCGAGCCTTGCGCAGGCGCAGACGGCTGCGCCGAAGGGCGCCAAGGATGCGGCCAAGGATGCGGCCAAGGAAACTGCGAAGCCCGCGGCAGCGGCAAAACCCGCCGCCGCAGCCAAGCCCGCGGCCAAACCGATGCTGCGGCCACTGCCGCCGCGGGCGGCGCGGAGCCGACCCTGATCGGCCAGTTCGGCACCTGGGGCGCCTACACGGCGACGCCGAACGGCAAGAAGGTGTGCTTCGCGCTGGCCAAGCCGTCGTCGTCGAAGACCAATCCGCCGAACCGTCCGCGCGATCCGGCCTATGCCTTCGTCTCGACGCGTCCGGCGGAAAAGGTCACCAACGAAGTCTCGATCATGATCGGCTACGCGCTGAAGCCGGGCTCGGAATCCTCGCTCGAGGTCGGCGGCGCGTCCTACGCGATGTACACCCAGGGCGACGGGCTCTGGATCAAGAACGCCGCCGAGGAAGAGCGGATGGTCGATGCCATGCGCAAATCCGCCGACGTCACCGTCAAGGGCATCTCGGCCAAGGGCACCGAGACCACCGACACCTTCTCGCTGAAGGGCCTGTCGCAGGCGCTCGACCGGCTGGCGCAGGATTGCAAGCGCTAAGCCCGCTTTTCGGCTCGAAACTCGATGCATTTGGTGGCTTTCCAGCGGGCGCTGGAAGGCCTATTTGATGGCCCATGACCGACACCATGACCAGTTCGACCGCGGCCAGTTCCGGGGCAAACGCCCCTCTGGAGAAGATCCCGCTCGAAACCTATGTGCCGCCGGCAAAGCCGTCGCTGATCGGCCTGTCGCGCGCCGAGATCGCCGACCGGCTCGGCGAGATCGGCGTGGCGCCGGCGCAGCGCAAGATGCGCACGCAGCAGCTCTGGCACTGGATGTATGTCCGCGGCGCCAGGGACTTCGACGAGATGACCAGCATCTCCAAGGAAATGCGCGCCAGCTCGAGCAGCATTTCACCGTCGATCGTCCCGAAGTGGTCGCCGAGCAGATCTCCAACGACGGCACCCGCAAATGGCTGCTGCGGCTGCCGAGCGGCGACGACCTCGAGAAGGCGCATGAAGTCGAGTGCGTCTATATCCCCGAGACCGATCGCGGCACGCTGTGCGTCTCCTCGCAGGTCGGCTGCACGCTGAATTGCTCGTTCTGCCACACCGGCACGCAGCGGCTGGTGCGCAACCTCACCGCGGGCGAAATCGTCGGCCAGATCATGGTGGCGCGCGACCGCCTCAACGACTGGGCCGATCGCGAGACGCCGACCGGCAGCCGCCTCGTCACCAATGTCGTGATGATGGGCATGGGCGAGCCGCTCTACAATTTCGACGCGGTGCGCGATGCGCTGCTGATCGTCGCCGACAATGAAGGCATCGGCATTTCCCGCCGCCGCATCACGCTGTCGACCTCGGGCGTGGTGCCGAACATCGTCCGCACCGGCGACGAGATCGGCGTCATGCTGGCGATCTCGCTGCATGCGGTGCGCGACGAACTGCGCAACGAGCTGGTGCCGCTCAACCGCAAATATCCGATCGCCGAATTGCTGCAGGCCTGCCGCGACTATCCCGGCTCGTCGAATGCGCGGCGCATCACCTTCGAATATGTGATGCTCAAGGGCGTCAACGATTCGCTCGACGACGCGAAGCTGCTGGTGAAAATGCTGAAGGGCATTCCGGCCAAGATCAATCTGATTCCGTTCAATCCGTGGCCGGGCACGCGTATGAGTGCTCGGACTGGGACCAGATCGAAAAATTCTCCGAATATATCTTCAACGCCGGCTATTCCTCGCCGGTGCGCACCCCGCGCGGCCGCGACATCCTCGCCGCCTGCGGCCAGTTGAAATCGGAGACCGAGAAACTGTCCGCGCGCGAGCGCCAGGCGCTGCGCGCCATGGCGATGACGGATTGAGATGATGCGGTGTTCCGCTCATTTCGTCATTGCGAGGAGCGCAAGCGACGAAGCAATCCATACTTTCCTGCTGCGTGATGGATTGCTTCGCTGCGCTCGCAATGACGGAGGATTGACGATGGCGCTGATCGGCCGCCTCTTCGTCATCTTCTTCGGCTTCCTCGCCGCCTGTCTCGTGGCGGGGATGATCGTGGTCGGCGCGGTGCTGTTTCCGGAATTCAGCGATCTCGGCACCGGGCCGATCGATCAGAGCGCGATCAATGTCGTGCTCGGCTTCGGCTTCATCTTCATCTCCGGCTTTGCGCTGTTGCCGGCGCTGATCGTGGTGCTGATCACCGAAGCCTTTTACATCCGCGGCGTGCTGACCTATGCGGTCGGCGGCGCGATCGTGGGCTGCGCCTGCTATCTCGGCCTGGTCCCGTTCGATCCCGCGACGCTGCACTTCGACGGCATCGTGCGCCGTCATCTCGAAATCATGACCGGCGCGGGCATCGTCGCCGGCCTCGTCTACTGGATGATCGCGGGCCGCAATGCCGGCGCCTGGCGCGAGCCGCCGCGCCCGCTACGGCCGCCGCCGCCGCTGCCGGCGCAATCGCGGCCGCAGCCGTAACGTCTTCCCATCCCCCGTCCCCTCGGCTAAACCCCGCGCCATGAACCGGACCGGACTTTTCATCGCGCTGGGGCTTGTCGCTTGTCATCGGATTGCTGTTCGGGATTTATCCCGAACTCGATCTGAAGCTGGCGGCGCTGTTCTACGATCCCGCGACCAAATCGTTTCCGCTGAAGCAGAGTTGGCTCGCCGCTATCGCGCGCGACGGCGCGATGTGGATCGCGTGGGCGCTTGCGTTGCCGTCGCTGGTCGCCATCGTCGTGAAGCTGGTGCGGCCGGACCGGCCGCTGCTGATTCCGGGACGCGCGATGGTGTTCCTGCTGGTCACCATCCTGCTTTCGGCCGGCGTGCTCACCAATCTCACCTTCAAGAGCTATTGGGGCCGGCCGCGGCCGGTGGTGGTGACGCAATTCAACGGCGATCAGCAATTCGTGCCGTGGTGGGATCCGCGCGGCGGCTGCGGGCGCAACTGCTCGTTCTTCTCCGGCGAGGGCGCCACCGCGTTCTGGACCTATGCGCCGGCCGCGCTGACGCCGCCGGCATGGCGGCCGCTGGCCTATGCGGCGGCGACCCTGTTCGGCGTCACGACCTCGGTGCTGCGGATGGCGTTCGGCGGGCACTTCTTCACCGACGTCGCGGCCGCCGGCCTGGTCACCTTTCTGGTGATCTGGCTCGCCTATGCCTTCATCTACCGCTGGCCGTCGACCCGGATGACCGACGCGCAGGTCGATGCCGCCCTGGCGCGGCTGGCCGCGCCCTGGTCCCGCCTGATGCGGCGCTGGCGGCCCACTGGGATAAACGCGTGCCGACGCTTCCGAAATTTGATATTCGCGCACATAAACCGCAAACGACATCTGGCACTTCGACCGATTGGAAGCTCTATGAGTACGATCCTGAAAAGCCTGCCCAAAGGCGAAAAAGTCGGCATCGCCTTCTCGGGCGGTCTCGACACCTCAGCGGCGCTGCTGTGGATGAAGCAGAAGGGCGCCCGCGTCTTTGCCTATACCGCCAACCTCGGCCAGCCTGACGAGGCCGACTACGACGAGATTCCGCGCAAAGCGCTGGAGTACGGCGCCGAAAAAGCCCGGCTGGTGGATTGCCGCACGCAACTGGTCCACGAAGGCATTGCCGCCATCCAGTCCGGCGCCTTCCACGTCTCGACCGGCGGCATCGCCTATTTCAACACCACGCCGCTCGGTCGCGCCGTGACCGGCACGATGCTGGTCTCGGCCATGAAGGAGGACGGCGTCAACATCTGGGGCGACGGCTCCACCTACAAGGGCAACGACATCGAGCGGTTCTACCGTTACGGCCTGCTGACCAATCCGAACTTGCAGATCTACAAGCCCTGGCTCGACCAGCAGTTCATCGACGAACTGGGCGGCCGCGCGGAAATGTCGGCGTTCCTGACCGCCAACGGCTTCGGCTACAAGATGAGCGCCGAAAAGGCCTATTCGACCGACAGCAATATCCTCGGCGCAACCCACGAGGCCAAGGATCTCGAGAGTCTCGACAGCGGCATCAAGATCGTCAATCCGATCATGGGCGTGCCGTTCTGGCGCGACGACTGTGTCGTCAAGGCCGAACAGGTCACCGTGCGTTTCGAGGAAGGCCAGCCGGTCGCGCTGAACGGCCAGACGTTCGCCGATCCCGTCGCGCTGTTCCTCGAGGCCAACGCCATCGGCGGCCGGCACGGCCTCGGCATGAGCGACCAGATCGAGAACCGGATCATCGAGGCCAAGAGCCGCGGCATCTACGAGGCGCCCGGCATGGCGCTGCTGCACATCGCCTACGAACGCCTGGTCACCGGCATCCACAACGAAGACACCATCGAGCAGTACCGGATCAGCGGCATGCGCCTTGGCCGGTTGCTCTACCAGGGGCGATGGTTCGATTCGCAGGCGCTGATGCTGCGCGAAACCGCCCAGCGCTGGGTGGCGCGCGCCGTCACCGGCGAGGTGATGCTCGAGCTGCGCCGCGGCAACGACTACTCGATCCTCAACACCGAGAGCCCCAACCTGACCTATGCGCCGGAGCGGCTGAGCATGGAGAAGGTGGAGGACGCGGCGTTCACGCCGGCGGACCGTATCGGCCAGCTGACCATGCGCAACCTCGACATTTCAGATACCCGCGACAAGCTCAATCTCTACGCAGAGACGGGCTTGCTGTCGGCAGGCGAAGGCTCGCAAATCTTCAAGCTCGATAACGACAAGGACTGAAACTCTCCATTGTCGTTCCGGCGAAGGCCGGGACGACGCGAGGATAGATATCGCGATCAAAACAAAAATGGCCGGGATTGCTCCCGGCCATTTTCATTTCGTGATGACCACCCTCACCGCGCGGCGGCGCGGTGCCGGGCGGGGGCGGCGGCAGCGAGGCCGTTCCGCCGTTCAGCAGCGGCGTGATGCTGCGGATGGTGACGCGCCGGTTGATCGCGCTCGGCCCGTCGGTCTGCTCCTTCAGGTACTGCTCGCCGTAACCCTGCGAGGTCAGGTTTTCCGCCGGCACGCCGAACTGCTGCGTCAGCAGCGCGGCCGCCGATTCGGCGCGACGATCCGACAGCGACAGATTGTCGACGTCGTTGCCGACCGCGTCCGTATGACCTTCGATCAGGAACACCTCGCGCGGATTGGCCTGGATCGCGCGGTTGAGACCGTCGGCGATCGCCTGCAGCTTCGCCGCCTGATCGGGCGGAATTTCCCACGATCCGGTTTCGAAGTTGATGGTGTTGACGTCGATGCTCGGCATCAACTGGCGCACGTTCGGGCTGTAGCGGATTTCGTCCAGCGAATAACGCCGGGCGATCCGATCCACCGGCGGCGCCATCATCGTGTCGTAGATCAGTTCCGGCGAGGCATCCTCGGCGTCGACGATGTAGCGGTTGTAGGGGATGCGGACGACCGGCGGCGGCAGGTCGACATAGAAGCCGCCGACCGCGCGCGGATCGCGGTAGCTGTTGTCGATGATGATGATCTCGCGGCCCCGCGGGTCGCGCCGGATCCGGCGCAGCAACTGGCCGTCGCGGCCGATCACGGTGATGATCTGCGAGCCGTCGGGCCGGATCACGACGGTGCGGGTTTCGCCGCCGACGACCCGGGTCTGGATGTCACGCGCGCCGTAGCGGAAGCGATCGAGTTCGTTGTGACGGACGTATTGCTGCCCGCCGGGATCGCGAATGATGATCCGGCCCGGCTCGGTGAAGACGGTGCGGCCGCCTTCCTGGGATTTCGCGGCGCTGGCCGCGGAAGTCGTCGAGACGGCGCGGCCCGGCCACGGCGGCCCCGAGAGCGATCGGCGCCAGGGCGACAGCCGGAGGCGGAGCGCTCGGTAGCGGCGTCGTGACCTGAGGCGCGCGGCGGAACGCCGGCGCCGCCGTCGGCGGCGCGTTCTGCGCCTGGCCGGGAGGCGGTGCTGCGTTCGGCGCACCGGGGATGGCGGTTGGCGCAGCAGGTGGCGCGCCCGGAGGCTGCCCCGTCCGTGGCGGCGGCGCACCCGGAGGTGCTGTTGTCGTTGCGCCGCCTGCCGCAGGCGGTGGCGGCGGTGCGCCGGGACGCGGCGGGGGCGCCGTCGGTGCTGCGCCGGCTGGCGGGGTCGTCGAAGGCGTTGCGGCCGGAGGCGCTCCGGGCGGCGGCGCGGCTGCCGGCGGCGTTGTTGTCGCAGGCGGCGCGCCTGTGGGCGCTGCGCCCGGCGTGCCCGGAACGCGCTTGCCGGCGCCTCCCGGCCCAACGCCCTTCTGACGCGTGTCGGTCGGAGCGGGCGTTGCCGTTGGCGCAGAGGTCGGTGCAGGCGAGGTCGTTGCCGCCGGCGGAGGCGGCGGAGGCGGTGGTGCTGCCGCCGGCGGTGGCGGCGCGGGTGTTGGACGCGGCGGCGGTGGCGCTGCAGCCGGCGGCGGAGGCGGTGGTGGCGTCGGGCGCGGCGGTGGTGCCGCAGAAGGTGGTGGCGGCGGTGGCGGTGTCGGACGCGGTGGTGCCGCCGCGGGCGGTGGCGGCGGAGGTGGTCGGACGCGGTGGTGCCGCCGCGGGCGGTGGCGGCGGAGGTGGCGTTGGACGCGGTGGTGCTGCCGCGGGAGGTGGCGGCGGCGGTGTTGGACGCGGCGGCGGCGCTGCGGCAGGCGGAGGCGGCGGCGTCGGGCGCGGAGGCGGAGCCGCAGCGGCGGCGGGGGTGGCGGAGCTGCGGCGGTGGTGCGGGCGGGGTCGGTGGTCTCACCGCCGGCGGCGGGCCCTTCGGCGGCGCCTTGGGTTTTCCGTCGGGGCCGACTTCTTCCTTGGCCTGCGCGACGACCAGCGGCGCGGTCTGCGCATGCGATGCGAATGTCGCGAGCTGCGTCACTGTCAGAGCGGTCGTGGCAAGCAGCACGAGGCGAAGGTTTGTCATGATGTGGTCCCTGAAAAAACCCGGTAGCAGCGAAAAAACGGTCGCCGAACATTTCGGCAGGTCGATCAACGGCCAATCATTAGGCCGGATTGTGGCGGGCTGGAAAACGCTGACGCTTTTTATTTCGACGACGCAACAGGTTGCATGCGCGATTGTTCATTGCGCATTCAGGCGATGGTTTCAAATCCAATCTCACCTTGTCCCCTGCGGCCGGCTAATCGGTGGGCGAATAAGGCGCCAGGTGGACGGTCGGGCCCGCGCACCGGTAATTCATCCGGCGTCTTGCCCGGCAATTCCTGCGGCAACGATGGCTCGCCGGGCTCGCGCATCGGCGGCGGCACCTCGGGACGAGGATTGCCCGGCGGCTCCTCCCGCGGCGGCTCGGTCGGCTGTACCCGGCGTTGCCGGCGGAATTTCTGGCGGTTCGATCGGCATCGACGATAACGGCGCCGATGCCGCGATGTTCCCTGTCGGGACCCCGATCATGCCGGCGTCGTGACATACCGCCTCAATGTTGTGGCCGTCGGGACCGAGCACGAAGGCGCCGTAATAATCGGGATGATAATGCGCGCGAATTCCGGGAGCGCCGTTGTCGCGTCCGCCCGCCGCCAGGGCTGCCTTGTAGAACGCATCGACGGTAGCGCGGTCCTTGGCGCGGATCGCGACATGCAGCGGCTTGTTCAATCCGCCGTCGCCGCCGATCCAGAAATCCGGCTTGCCGTTGGCGCCGAAACCGGCCGCGGGATCATGGCCGGTCTGTTCCCGCGTCACCTCCATCACGAGGACGTAGTCGAGCGGCGCCAGCGCCTTCGCATAGAACGCCTTGGCGCGCTCATAATCCGAAACCGGAAAACTGATATGGTCGATCATCAAACACTCCCGTGGTTTGAAATGGATTGATTCAACCGCGCACCAGCAGCGTATTGCTGCGGTTCTTGCCGGTCTCGACATAGCCGCGCGCGCGCATGTCGGCGATGCAGTCGTGCTGCCATTCGTTTTGCGACAGATGCTCGATCACCACCGCGCGCGGCCACAGCGACTGCGGCGCTTGCGCGAAGAAGCCGGTCAGCACCCGGTCCTCAAATCCCTCGACGTCGATCTTCAGCGCGTCGACATGCGCTACGCCGGCCTCGTCGAGAATGCGCTGCAGCCGCAGCGACGGCACCTTGATGGCCTTGCCCGATGCTTCGCCCGAGACGATGTGGCTGGCGCCGAGATTGTCGCCATCGGTCTCGATCATCAGCTCGCCATCGGCGGCGCCGGCGGCGGCCGCCACCAGCCTGGTCTGGCTATAGCCGGATGCGGCGTTGTTGAAGGCGAGCCGCGCATGGGTGACCGGATGCGGCTCGATCGCGATCACCTTGCCGTCGCGGCCGACGTGACGCGCCAGCACCATGGCATAGGTGCCGACATTGGCGCCGACATCGACGAACACGCCGCCTGGAGGCGTATGCGCGCGCAGAAAATCCAGCTCCTCGATGTTGTAGTCGGGGTTGAACAGCGCGCCGCGCTCGGTGGCGCTGGCCTGATGATAGAAACGGAACGACGCGCCCTGATATTGCACGTCGACGGGCCCCGCGCGCATCAGATTGACCAGCCGCGACAGCATCGGCCGGAACGCGCCGCGCTTCAGCCTCGAGCGTTGCGCCAGGGCGATGATCGCGGCCTGTGCGGCATTGGGCGCGAACGCGCCGAACGGCGCGGGGGTGGGGTCGTTGTCGGGCGTCAAACCGATCGTCCTCGGTGGAAAGCGGCGCATGCATAGCCGGTTTTGATGGTAAGGCCAACGAGGCCCCTCTTCCTTCTCCCACAAGGGGAGAAGGGAAAAGCTTCACGCCGCTTTCTTCTGCGACGCCCGGCGGCCGCGCAGGAAGCGGCCGAGCAGGCGGCGCTTGCCCTTGCGCGGGATCAGGTCGATGTCGCTGACGAGCTTGGCGCCGCCCTTGCGCCGCTCCAGCACGATCTTGCGGCTGTGAAAGGCTTCCAGCTCGGCGCGATGGGCGACGCTGACGATGGTCGCTTTCGGCAGCTCCTTGATGACCATCTCCATCATCTTGTCCTGGCTCTTTTCGTCGAGCGCCGAGGTCGCTTCATCCAGCACCACGATGTCGGGGTTGTGCAGCAACAGCCGCGCGAAGGCCAGCCGCTGCTTTTCGCCGCCGGACAGCGTCTGGTCCCACGGCGCATCTTCCTCGATCTTTTCCTTGAGATGATCGAGCCCGACCTTGTGCAGGGCTTCGCCGATCTCCTCCAGCGTCCAGTCCTCGGCCGCGCCGGGATAGGCGATCGCGCGGCGCAGCGTGCCGGAGGGGACGTAGGGCTTCTGCGGCAGCATGAACAGCCTGCGGTCGGGATGGAAATTGACGCTGCCGCCGCCCCATGGCCACAGCCCCGCCAGCGCGCGCACCAGCGTGCTCTTGCCGGTGCCGGATTCGCCGGCCACCAGCAGCCGCTCGCCGGGCTCGATCACCACTTCGGTCTCGCCGACCACCGCGGTGCCGTCGTCGAGCGTCACCGAGAGATCGTTGAGGCTGAGCATGGCGCTGCCCTCGGTCTCGCCGCGCTTGATGCGGCCGATGCCATCGCCTTGCTCGGCGCGCTCCAGCCCGTCGAGCGACATCATCAGCGAGGCGATGCGGCGCGCGCAGGCGTTCCAGTCGGCGAGCCGCGGATAATTGTCCACCAGCCAGCCGAACGCGGTCTGCACGATGGTGAAGGCGGAGGCCGCCTGCATCACCTGTCCGAGCGCTCATGCTGCCGTCGAGGAATTTCGGCGCGCACAGCAACAGCGGCACCACCGGCGCGATCAGGCTCGATCCCTGCGACACCAGCGTGGTGCGCATGTGCTGGCCGGCGAGCTGCGACCATTGCCGCAGCACGTTGGTGAAGTTCTTGTCGATGCCGTCGCGCTCTTCCTCCTCGCCGCCGAGCAGCGCGATGCTCTCGCCGTTCTCGCGCACGCGGGTCAGCGCGTAGCGAAATTCGGCCTCGGCCTGGTTCTTGTCTTCGGAGACCTGCACGAAGCGGCGGCCGATGGTCACGATCGAGCCGGAGGCGATCGCGGCGTAGACGACCGCGGCGATCACCAGGAAGCCGGGGATCGTCACGTCGATCCACCGAGCGTCACCGTCAGCGCGCCGCCGATGGTCCAGAGCACCACGATGAAGGTCGCGGCCGAAAGCAACGCCGAGGTGACGCCGGCGATGAAATCCACCGGACTGTCGGTTGCGATCCGCAAATCCTCGGCGATCCGGTATTCCGGATTCTTGTGGTCGCCGCCGACGAGGTTGAGCTGGTAGTAGCGGCCATTGGCGAGCCAGCGCGTCATCACCGAACTGGTCAGCCAGGCGCGCCAGCGGCGCTGGATGCCCATGCGCGCGAATACCTGCGCGACGCCGAGCAGCACGCTGCCGATCGCGAGCGGGAAAAACACCGCGGTGAGATAGAATACGGTCGCGGACTCGCGCTTCTCGATGGCGTCGAAGATCGCGCGGTTCCAGACATTGATGCCATACTGGAAGCCGACATTGGCGACGATCAGGATCAGCAGCCCGATCGTGAACAGCCAGGCCAGCCGGTCGCCGTCCTCGGCCCCAATAGCCGCGCGCGCTGATCCAGAATCGCGTCAGCAGATAATCCTTGCGCGCCTGCTCGGCCTCTTCCGGGGTCAATTCCGGATCGGGCTCGACGACCTCCGGCGGCGGTTCGACGTGATCGCCGTCCTCAGCGGTGACGTCGACGATCTCCGACTCGTTTTCCGATGATTTCTCTCTCCGAGGTGGATTTCTTCGCGGTGCGATTTCGACTTTGCGGCGGACTCTGGACTTGATACTGGATTTGGCCATGGCCCGATAACGCAAAGGAAATCAAAAGGTTCCGAGGCGGTTCCGCAATTGCCTGCGCCTCAGGACGCCGCTTTGGCAGTTGCGCGCTTCGCCCGGCGCCAGCGGCCGGCCTTTTGCAGCACGCGCGAGAGCTGCTCCATCGAATAGGGCTTCTGCAACAGCTCAAGCCCGTCACTGCCGCTTTCCGACAGCCCGTGGCTATAGCCGCTGGTCAGCACGACCGGCAGATCGGCATAGTGACGGCGGATTTCCTGCGCCAGTTCGATGCCGGTCATCCCGGGCATCACCACGTCGGTGAACACCACGTCGTAGCGGTCGGCGCCGGCGGCCAGCTCTTCGAGCGCGTGGGTCGCGTTGACGACCAGGGTGGTGCGGTAGCCGAGTTCGGCCAGCGCATCGGTCGCAAACTTTCCGACCTCGGTATTGTCTTCCACCACCAGCACCGACATGCCCTGGCCGTCGAGCGGCGGCGCGTCCTCCACCGCCATTTGTTGCGCCCCGCCGTCGCCGGCGACGCGCGGCAGATACAGCGTGAACGTGCTGCCTTCGCCCACTTTGCTGGCGACCACCACTTCGCCGCCGGATTGCCGGGCGAAGCCGAACACCTGCGACAGGCCGAGCCCGGTGCCCTGGCCGACCTCCTTGGTGGTGAAGAACGGTTCGAAGATGCGCCCGAACTGCTCCTGGGGAATGCCGATGCCGGTATCCTCGACGGATACCGCGACATAGCCGTCAGAATTCTGGCCGTCAGATTTCTGGCCGTCGGGATTCTGCGATTGCGTCCCGGCGCCGGGCAATTCGGCGGCCCTGCGCACGGTAATGGTCAGCCGTCCCTGGCCGTCCATGGCGTCGCGGGCGTTGACCGCCATGTTGATCATCGCGGTCTCGAACTGACCGGCATCGGCATTGATGAAGCACGGCGCGTCCGGCCCATGGGTCACGATCTCGATCCGCGAACCGATCAGCGTTCCGATCATCTCGCTGAGCATCTGCACGTTTTGGCCGACGTCGAACAGTTCCGGCTTCAGCGTCTGTCGCCGCGCGAACGCCAGCAACTGGCTGGTCAGTCGTGCCGCACGCGTCACCGTGTCCGAGATCGCGTCGATGTAGCGCAGCCGGCGCGGCTCCGGCAGATCCGGCCGCCGCAACAGATCGACGGAGGCGCGGATCACCGTCAGCAGATTGTTGAAGTCATGCGCGACGCCGCCGGTGAGCTGCCCCAGCGCCTCGAGCCGCTGGCCATGCTTCAGCGCTTCCTCGGCCTCCTGCCGCCTGGCGGCTTCGAAATAGAGCGTCCGCGTCCGTCGCAACGCCAGCGCGAGCAGGAAAAACAGGAAGGCGGTGGCCGGTGCGCCGAAGATCAGATGCTGGCTCATGGTGGAGAGCCAGCGCGAGCGTATCGCCGACGTCTCGAGGCCGGCGCTGATATAGATCGGATATTCGGCGAGCCGCTGATATCCGATGCGGCGTTCGATGCCGTCCGTCGGCGAAACGATGGTGATGAGCCCGGCCTTCGGGTTTGCCGCGAGCTTTTGCCCGACCGGCCCGTTGCGGTCGAGGCGAAGCTCGTGATCGACGGTCGGATAGCGGGCCAGCACCGTGCCGTCGGTCAGGCCGAGCGCAAAGAAGCTGCCGGGCTCGCGGCCGATCCGGGCGTAGAAATTCTCGAAATATTCCGGCAACACCGATGCCTGGATCACGCCGGCGAAACTGCCGTCCTCGTTCGAGCGCCTCCGGCTGACGCCGAAGAACGGCGCGCCCTGATAGGGCGGCCGCGGCGTCAGCGCCTTGCCGATATAGGTCCCGATATCGCCGGCGACGTGGGCCTTGAAATAGTCCCGGTCCGAAAAATCGATGTCGGGCGCCGGCACCACCAGGCTGTTGACGAGCGCGTGGCCCCTGGCGTCGAAAATCCAGGTCGATTTCACCTGCGGCAGCGAATCGGCGAGCTGCTTCAGCCGCAGATGCAGCGTCTCCTCGCGCGAGGTGATGCCGGCGTCGGGAATGCCTCTGATGATCTCGGCGATTTCCGACAGGCTGCGGTCGATGGTCTCGAACACCTTCAGCGCGTGCTCGTGCGCGACATCGAGCGTGCGCTCGATTTCCCGGTCGGCGGTCTCATTGATCGAGAACCAGGAAACGGTGGAGGCAAGGGCGAACAGCGCCAGCGGGAGGGCCAGCGAAGCGACCATCATCCATTGCAGCAGTCTCAGCGAATTGCGTTGGGCGGTCTGCACGGGCGCTCCGACTTCGCGCAGACCTTACTTCAATATTTTCCGCGGAACAAAGTGGCGTGATCAGGAAAGAGTTCTGCCCGCGCCGGGCGACGGTTAACCCGGATCGATAAACTGGTAATCAATTCGAATCCGGCCCCGGCGGGCTGGCAGGCGATCAGGCTCGTGGGAGCATTTCCGCCCTCGCCATTCCCGGGGGAACCAGCTCCGGCCATATCTTGTGCATGTCACGTCAGTGACATGTTGCCGGGGATGGGCCTTGCAGACATCCGGCCATCGGCAGTCGAGGTTCGTGAGGGCGGCCGCCGGCTGAAAACGCCTCGCCGCCTCAAGCCGGAAACACCAGAAATCCCGCGCGGGGAAAATGCACGACCACCTCGCCGGCGCGGGGATCGTGCCGGCGAATGGCAATATGCTGCGATGAGAGCGCCACGATCTCGCCGGCGACTTTGACCTTGCCGTAATCGTCCGGCATGACCTCGACCCGGTCGCCGGGCTTGCGGCCGTTGGGATCGCCGGGGTCCGGCGCCACGGCGGTCTGCGGCGTCGCGGCGGCGGCAAGCTCGAGCGCGTCCGAGGTCGACATCTCGCTGCGGCTGCCGTGGCCGATCGCGCGCATGCGCGTCTCCCATGCCCGCAGATTGCCGAATTCGGCAAACAGCTGGTCGGCGGTCGCAAGGTTCTGCCGCACGTACCAGACGTTCATGTAGGCGTGGACGTCGCAAAGCCCGGGCTTGTCGCCGTCCATCCACGGCCGGCCGTCGCCGAGCTGGGTCTCGATCCATTGCAGATGGGCGCGAAGCTGATCGCGCATTTGCGGGATCGCCGCCGTCATGGCGGCGACGTCGAATTTGGCGCCGCGCAGCTTTTCGCGGTCGGCGATGAATTCCTGCGGAACCTTGTCGGCGCAGCGTGCCGAACACGAGATTCACGGTGCTCTGGAAGAACGCGCGATCGGTCCACATCGCCGTTCCCCAGGCGAGGCCTTCGTTTCCGTTCGGGAACAGGGTCGGCTCGGGAAAACGCCGTTCCAGTTCGCGAAGGATGCACTGCGAGTCGCAATAGATGTCGGCGCCGATCTGCATGACCGGCGTGCGCCGGTAGCCGCCGGTCATCGGCATCAGATCGGGCCGCGGCATGATCCGCGTGATGCGGACCGAGGTCCAGGCGATGTTCTTCAGGCCGAAGACGATGCGCACCTTTTCGGAGAACGGCGACTCGTCGAAATGATGCAGGATGATTGGAGCTGTGGCCGGCATGCGATCCCTTCGGGCAGTGTTTTGCCGGAGGGTATCCCGTGAATGGCACGCTTACAATGGATGCCGTCTGGCGTTGCTATCGCACCGCCGGCGCCACGTCGATCAGGCCCAGATCGACAAGGGTACGGTGGAAGCGGCGTTTCCGTTCCGAGGCCGATGCGAAGTAGGCGCCGCCGCATTGCTCGAGCAGGCTCGCGCGCGTCGCAAAGATCTCGTCAAGCGGCAGACCGGCATGCTGCAGGGCGACGGTTCCGAGAAACGCAATATCCAGGTCCGGGCCGCGTCCGCAAGGAATCCGATCGGCGACGTCATTCAAGATTTCGATGGCGTAGAACGTACGGAACTGCCGCCTCGGGTTCAGGTCGAGCTTCAGCTTTTTCTCGATCCGCCGTGTCATGACGGGTTGATGATCGCCATAGTGCACGATGAGTGTGGGACGTCTGGGGAAGCGGGAGGAGAGCTCGGCCTTGAGCCTGTTCCAGGTCACCGCGGTCTCTACAAGCCGCGCGTAGTACTCGGCATAACAGGCATCGGGAAGGCTCGCGGCGGCAAACGCGCGCTCGCCTTCGAATTGTCCGGGTGCAACCAGCTTTCGGCTGTGCGGGCCGTGATTGAAGTTGGTCAGCGCGTATAAAAAGCGCGGTGAGGCATCGTCGGCGATACCTTTCATGTGCGCATTGAGCGCGGCGTCCAGAAACAACGCATCGGAAGATGTCGCTTCGAATCGATCGATGTCGAAGGGCGGGTCGAAATCTTCCGTGAAGAGACGCTCGTCGATGCCTATCGAACGGTAAAACCTGTCGTAGTTGAGAAAGCCGCGACGGCAGCTCGAGGTGAGCATCGTCCTGTACCCAAGCGCCGCGAGCGTCTTTGGAAGGCTGCTGTGGAATCGGCCCGCACCGCGCTGAAAAAGAAAATAGGCGTTTGAACCGAAGCTCGCGCTTGAAAGGCCGGTCAGCAGGCTGAATTCCGATTGCCACGATCCGCCGCCAAAAATATCCACGTTGAGGCCACCGGAGAGGCCATCTGCCGGCGACAAAAACGATTCGACAATCGGCTCGACCGGGAGACCGAATATCCGCGGATCGAAAATCGACTCGTGCTGGATGACGATGATGTCGGGATAGTCGGACCTGCGCGCGGGTACGGCCGCCATCAGCGGCAGCGGGTCTTTGGCGATATCGCTCAGCGCGAGCCCGTCGGACTGCCGCCAGGAAAGCGGGTTGAGCAGGGAGGCGATGAAACTCGAAAGGAAGCTCCGGGGAAAAGCTGCATTGCGCTGGAAAGTAACCGGCCCGCCGCTCGCTTTGTATGCCGCCATCAGGCCCACACATGCGATGCAGAAAAAAAGCAGCTGGAATTCCAGGGATACCGGCGGCCCACTGACATAGTGCAGCACTGCGACTGCGGCCAGTATGAGTACGATGCTGCCGGCGACAACTGCCGTCAGCGCGAGCGGATACTGCGCCAACAAAAACGGAACGGTGCCGGCAAACGCCAGTGGCAAATCCGTTGCAACGAGTTTGATGCCGCTGTGAATGTATTTGACGCGCGACGCGCCGAAAATTCCCGCCGCCAGGATCGACGACAACAATATCGCCCTTTCCAGATCGGCGACGGCGAACAGCAGCGCAGCCACGCAAAAACACAGCGCGGCAATGGCCAATGCAAGATGCTCGACGCTCCGTTCCGCGAGCCAAAGGATGGCGAGGGCGGTCACGATGATCAGGGCCAAAGACATCGGCACAGGATGCCAGAGCAAGGGGTCGGCGTCCACGCGGCGCCGGTTCCGGCGCGTGGCCCGTGGGATGGGAACCGGCGAGGCTCTTGTCGGATGGCGGCGACGCGGCGCGTCAGATCTGGCGCTCGACCATCTTCAGCTTGAGTTCGGCGATCGCTTCCGAGGGATTCAAGCCCTTCGGGCACGCCTTGGCGCAGTTCATGATGGTGTGGCAGCGATAGAGCCGGAACGGGTCTTCGAGATTGTCGAGCCGCTCGCCGGTGGCCTCATCGCGGGAATCCTTGACCCAGCGCGTCGCCTGTAGCAGCGCGGCCGGCCCCAGGAAACGCTCGCTGTTCCACCAATAGCTCGGGCACGAGGTCGAGCAGCATGCGCACAGGATACATTCATAGAGCCCGTCGAGCTTTTCGCGGTCCTCGTGGCTCTGCTTCCATTCCTTCTGCGGCGTCGGCGTGGTCGTCTTCAGCCACGGCTCGATCGAGGCATACTGCGCGTAGAAATTGGTGAGGTCGGGCACCAGGTCCTTCACCACCGGCTGGTGCGGCAGCGGATTGACCTTCACCGCGCCCTCCTTGACGTCGTGCATCGACTTGGTGCAGGCCAGCGTGTTCTGGCCGTCGATGTTCATGGCGCAGGAGCCGCAGACGCCCTCGCGGCAGGAACGGCGGAAGGTCAGCGTCGGGTCGATGTGGTTCTTGATCCAGATCAGGCCGTCGAGCACCATCGGTCCGCATTCGGCTGTGTCGATGTGATAGGTGTCGACGCTCGGATTCTTGCCGTCGTCCGGATTCCAGCGATACACCCGAAACTCGCGCGTCTCGGTCGCGCCCGCAGGTTTCGGCCAGGTCTTGCCGCCTGATATCCTCGAATTCTTCGGAAGCGCGAATTCAACCATGCTTGCAAGCCTTCGCTCTCGTCATCAATACACCCGCGCCTTCGGCGGGATGTACTGCACGTCGTTGGTCATCGTGTAATCGTGCACCGGGCGGTAATCGATCGCGGTCTTGCCGCGGTCGTCGATCCAGGCCAGCGTGTGCTTCATCCAGTTCTTGTCGTCGCGATCGGGGAAGTCCTCGCGGGCGTGCGCCCCGCGGCTCTCGGAGCGGTTCGCCGCCGAGTCCATCGTCACCACCGCCTGCACGATCAGATTGTCGAATTCCAGCGTTTCGATCAGGTCGGAATTCCAGACCAGCGAGCGGTCGGCAGTCGCGACGTCGCCGATGCCGCCATGCACCTTGTGGATCAGGTTCTGGCCTTCGCTCAGGATATCGCCGGTGCGGAACACCGCGCAGTTGTTCTGCATGACGTGCTGCATGCTGTCGCGCAGCTTCGCGGTCGGCGTGCCGCCGGAGGCGTAGCGGTAATGATCGAGCCGGCCGAGCGCCTTGTCGGCGCTTCCGGCCGGCAGTTCCGGTTGCTTGCCGTTCGCGGTCAGTTTTTCGGCGCAACGCAATGCGGCGGCGCGGCCGAACACGACGAGGTCGATCAGCGAATTGGAGCCGAGCCGGTTGGCGCCGTGCACGGAAACGCAGGCGGCTTCGCCGAGCGCCATCAGGCCCGGCACGATCGCGTTGTCGTCGCCGTTGATCTTGGTCAGCACTTCGCCGTGATAATTGGTGGGAATGCCGCCCATGTTGTAGTGCACGGTCGGCGTGATCGGGATCGGTTCGCGGGTGACGTCGACATTGGCGAAAATCTTCGCCGATTCGGAAATGCCCGGCAGCCTTTCGTGCAGCACCTTGGGATCGAGATGATCGAGGTGCAGGTAGATGTGATCCTTCTTCTTGCCGACGCCGCGGCCTTCGCGCATTTCGATGGTCATCGCGCGCGAGACCACGTCGCGGGAGGCGAGGTCCTTGGCGGAGGGCGCATAGCGCTCCATGAAGCGCTCGCCCTCGGAATTGACGAGATAGCCGCCTTCGCCGCGCGCGCCCTCGGTGACGAGGCAACCCGAACCATAGATGCCGGTCGGGTGGAACTGGATGAACTCCATGTCCTGCAGCGGCAGGCCGGCGCGCAGCGCCATCGCGCCGCCGTCGCCGGTGCAGGTATGCGCCGAGGTGCAGGAGGCGTAGGCGCGGCCATAGCCGCCGGTGGCGAGGATGGTGGTCTGGGCGCGGAAACGATGCAGCGTGCCGTCGTCGAGCTTGAGCGCGATCACGCCGCGGCAGACGCCCTGGTCGTCCATGATCAGGTCGATGGCGAAGAACTCGATGTAGAATTCGGCGGCGTGGCGCAGCGCCTGGCCGTACATCGTGTGCAGCATGGCGTGACCGGTGCGGTCGGCGGCGGCGCAGGTGCGCTGCGCCTGGCCCTTGCCGTAATCCAGCGTCATGCCGCCGAACGGGCGCTGGTAGATCTTGCCGTCCTCGGTGCGCGAGAACGGCACGCCCCAATGTTCGAGCTCGTAGACGGCCTCGGGCGCGTTGCGCACCATGTATTCGATGGCGTCCTGGTCGCCGAGCCAGTCCGACCCCTTGACGGTGTCGTACATGTGCCAGCGCCAGTCGTCCTTGTGCATGTTGCCGAGCGCGGCCGAAATGCCGCCTTGCGCCGCCACCGTATGCGAGCGGGTCGGAAACACCTTGGTGATGCAGGCGGTGCGCAGGCCGGCTTCGGAGCAGCCGACCACGGCGCGCAGGCCTGCGCCGCCGGCGCCGACCACGACGACGTCGTAGGTGTGGTCTTCGATCGGATAGGCTTTTCCGTTGGTGGCAGGACTACTTCCAAGACCGCCACTGCCGTTGCTGGCCTTGCCGTTACCTTCAGTCGCCAAATCTTTAGGAGCCATGGGTTACACTCCCGATGACATTTTGAGGATCGCGTAAATCGAGGCCAGCGCCACCGCGATACAGAAGAAATTATTGGCCATCACGCTGGCGAGCTTGATCTTCTCATTGTGCACATAGTCTTCGATCACGACCTGCATGCCGATCTTCATGTGCCAGGTGCTGGCGACAATGAAGAGCAGCATGATGATCGCGATGGGCAGCGAGCTGAAGGTCTGCTTGGCGAACGCCTGGTTGCTGCCGACCAGCATCAAGACCACCACGATCACGGGCACGATCAGCACCGTCATCGCGACCGCGGTAAGACGCTGGCGCCAGAAATCGGATGTGCCGGAATGCGAGGAACCGAGGTTGCGGACGCGCGCCAGCGGCGTGCGCATCGAAGGAGATTTGGGCGCGTTCATCGTCCGCCTCCGACCGTATAGGCGACGATCCAGACCAGCACGGTCAGCGCAATGCCGCCGATCAGCGCGGCCCAGGTCAGGGCTTCGCGCTCATTGGCCTTGAAGCCGTAGCCGAGGTCCCAGACGAAATGGCGCAGGCCCGAGCAGCAGATGATGCATCAGCGCCCAAGTGTAGCCGAACAAGATCAGCTTTCCGATGATGCTGCCGATAAAGGCCTGCACATTGGCGTAGGCGCCGGGGCCGGACGCGGCGGCGATCAGCCACCAGGCCAACAGCAGCGTGCCGAAATACAGCGCCACGCCGGTGGCGCGGTGGACGATGGACAGCGCCATCGTCAGCGTCCATCGATAGGTCTGCAGATGTGGCGAAAGCGGTCGTTCGATCCTGGCGGTCATCGGCGGCTTTGACAGTTGGCGGGGCCTTAAGCGCGGCCCATCGGGGATCGCGGTAGAGCAATTCTATTTACGAAGTCGAAACAGCCAGCGCAACGGCCAAAATCACCTATTGCGAATAACGGTTCATACCTATGGAGGAGGCCTGCAATTGTAGGCGTTGACAAAGCTCTGCGCTGGCCTCTTGGCTGGTATACCTGAAGCACGATTCATGAACGCGCATCGCGGCGCGTCAGAAGCTGGGAAAGCACCGATGGGCATCGCCGGACTTGATGTCACCGAGCTTGTCGAACTCGCGCTCATGCTGGTCGCGGTCGGCGCATTGTCCGGGTTTTTCGCCGGCATTTTCGGCATCGGCGGCGGCGCGATCCTGGTGCCAGTGTTCTATGAATGCTTCCGGCTCGCCGGCGTGCCGCTGGAGGTGCGGATGCCGCTCTGCATCGGCACCTCGCTCGCCATCATCATCCCGACCTCGATCCGCTCGTTTCGGGCCCATCACGCCCGCGGCGCGGTCGACATGGAAATCCTCAAACAATGGTGGTTGCCGATCCTGATCGGCGTCATCGCCGGCAGCGTCACCGCGCGTTATGCCCCGGAGCGGCTGTTCAAGATCGTCTTTGTCGGCGTGGCGTGGTCGGCGGCCGCCCGCCTGCTGCTGGCGCGCGACAGCTGGAAATTGGGCGATGACGTGCCGACGGGACCCCTGATGCGGCTCTATGGCTTCTTCATCGGGCTGCTGTCGACGCTGATGGGGGTCGGCGGCGGCCTGTTCGCGAATCTGCTGATGACGTTCTATGGCCGCCCGATCCATCAGGCGGTCGCGACCTCTTCGGCGCTGGCGGTCTTGATCTCGATTCCCGGCGCGATCGGTTACGTCTATGCCGGCTGGCCCGCGGCCGCGCGCTATCCTGACGTCGCCGCCCTGCAGTTGCCGTTCGCGGTCGGCTTCGTCTCGCTGATCGGCGCCATACTCGTGATGCCGACCAGCCTTCTCACCGCCCCGCTCGGCGTGCGCGCAGCGCATGCGATGAGCAAGCGCACGCTGGAGATCGCGTTCGGCTGTTATCTTTTTATCGTCGGCAGCCGGTTCGTGATAAGTCTGTTGTAAGGCGCGGAAGCGGCGCCTTGAGATAACACCCCGCGGGCTCTGGGACCCCCTCATGAAGCGACGCGAGTTTCTCACATGTCTCGGCGCCGCGGCGACGTGGCCGCTGGCCGCGCGCGCGCAGCAACCGGCAGGGCGGGTCTACCGAGTGGGCTATTTCGCGATCACGTCGCGGGAGCGCGCGCTCCATCTCACGAAGGCGTTCGAAGATGGCCTGCGAAGCCTCGGCTACCGCGTTGGCGAGAATGTCGTCGTCGAGTACCGCTTTGCCGACGGCGACATGGGAAGGCTATCCGCGCTTGCCGCAGACCTGGTCGGGTTCGGTGTGGACGTCATCGTTGCCGGTAACAATGTGAATATTGTTGCTGCCATGCAGGCGACCACGACCATCCCGATCGTCATGGCCAGCAGTGCCGATCCGGTCAGTGCCGGACTTGTCTCCAGTCTGGCGCGTCCGGGCCGGAACGTCACCGGCATCGCCCAGGACACGGGTGGCGAACAACATGTCAAGCGGCTCGAGTTGGTGAAGGACACACTCCCGAACCTCTCGCGTGTGGGCATTCTGTAATCGGACTTTGCGATCCGGCAGCTTTCGGCGCCCGGCATCATCCTGCCCGCGAAGCCCGGCTATTTGTCGATGAAGGTGAGGACGGCCCCGGCGCTGGGATTGACGCTTGTCCCGGTCGAAGCGCGCGGACTGGAAGCACTTGAACAGGCGTTCGCGACCATGGCGAGGGAGCGTGCGCAGGTGCTCGTCGTACTGAGCGATGGCGTGCTGTTCAACTGTCGCGGCCAGATTGGCGTCATGGCCGTCAGGGATCGGCTGCCGACAATCGCTGCCGCAAGAGAATATGCGGAGTCGGGTTTGCTTCTGACCTATGGGGTTGATTTGCGTGATGCATTTCGTCGATCCGCCTCGTTCGTCGACAAGATTTTGAAGGGTGCGAACCCCGCCGACCTGCCGGTCGAGCAACCGACCAGGTTCGAACTGGTGCTCAATTTGAAGACCGCAAACGCGCTCGGCATCAACGTGCCGCCGACACTGCTCGCGCGCGCCGACGAGGTGATCGAGTGAAAGCATTTGTCGTCCCTGCGAACGCAGGGGGACCATAGCCACAGGTGCAACTGGTCAGAAAAAGTCGTCGAACAGCGCGTTCCAAAACATGCGCCGCGGCGTATGGGTCCCCGCGTTTGCGGGGACGACAGCGTACTACTTCGCGTAAATCTTTGCGTAGGTATCCCGCAAGATATTCTTCTGCACCTTGCCCATGGCGTTGCGCGGCAATTCGTCGACCACGAAGACGCGCTTCGGCATCTTGAATTTGGCCAGCCGCCCGTCGAGCGCCTGCAGCACCGAGGTTTCGCTGACCTCGGCGCCCTTGGTGCAGACCACGACCGCGGTGACGCCTTCGCCGAAATCGGCGTGCGGCACGCCGATCACGGCGGATTCGATCACGCCCGGCATGGCGTCGATCTCGCTCTCGATTTCCTTCGGGTAGACGTTGAAGCCGCCGGAGATCACCAGGTCCTTGCCGCGGCCGAGAATGTGCACATAGCCCTTGTCGTCGATCTTGCCGAGATCGCCGGTGATGAAGAAGCCGTCGTCGCGAAATTCGGCCTTGGTCTTCTCCGGCATCCGCCAATAGCCCTTGAAGACGTTCGGGCCTTTCACCTCGATCATGCCGATGGTGTCGCGCGAAATTTCCTTGCCGGTCTCGGGGTCGGTGACGCGCACGGCGACGCCGGGCAGCGGATGGCCGACGGCGCCGGGCACGCGGTCGCCGTCATAGGGGTTCGAGGTGTTCATGTTGGTCTCGGTCATGCCGTAGCGCTCGAGCACGGCGTGGCCGGTACGCGCAGCCCATTCGCGATGGGTATCGGCGAGCAGCGGCGCGGAACCCGAAATGAACAGCCGCATGTGTTTGGTGGAGTTCTTTCGTCAGCGCCGGGCTTTGCAGCAGGCGGGTGTAGAAAGTCGGCACCCCCATCAGCACGGTCGCTCGCGCCATCAGCTTGATGATCATTTCGGGATCGAACTTCGGCAGGAAGATCATCGAGGCGCGCGCGAACAGCGTGACGTTGCTCGCCACGAACAGGCCGTGGGTGTGATAGATCGGCAGCGCGTGGATCAGCACGTCGTTTTTGCTGAAGCGCCAGTAGTCGACCAGGCTCAGGGAGTTCGACGCGAGATTGTCGTGCGTCAGCATCGCGCCCTTGGAACGGCCGGTGGTGCCTGACGTGTAGAGGATCGCGGCGAGATCGTCATTGGCGCGGGGAACGGTGGTGAACGCCGTGTCCGCCTTGGCGGCGGCGTCCGTCAGCGATCCCTTGCCGTCCGCGCCCAGCGTCTCGACCTTGGCCCTCACCTTGGCCGCGATGGCGGCGATGCCTTCGGCCTTGGAGGGGTCGCACACCACCAGCGACGGTTCGGCGTCACCGATGAAATATTCGAGTTCGTTCAGCGTATAGGCGGTGTTGAGCGGCAGATACACCGCGCCGGCCCGCACCGTGGCGAGATAGAGCACCAGCGCCGGCACCGATTTTTCGGTTTGCGCCGCCACGCGGTCGCCCGGCTTGACGCCTCGCGACACCAGCACATTGGCCATCTGGCCGGCGCGGGCGATCAGGTCGGCATAACTGATGTCACGTGCCGTCGAGCATCTCGATCGCGAGCCGCGAGGGATCGTCGAGATTGTCGAACAGGCGGCAAAACAGGTTGGCGTTGGCGGTCGTGTTCATGCAACATTCCCTGAGGGAGCAAAGCTTGGAAATTTGGGCTGGATTAGCAAAAAGGCCCCTCACAAAGCAACGGAGACAGTTTGCATGTCAAATAACGGGAAACGCGTGGCCTGGGTGACGGGCGGCGGCACGGGAATCGGTGAATCCGGGGCGGAGCATCTGGCGGCCGACGGCTGGACCGTGGTGGTATCGGGCCGCCGCAAGGAAGAACTGGACCGGGTGGTGGCGAGCATCGCCAAAAAGGGCGGCAAGGCCGAGGCGATCGCGCTCGACGTCAGCAAGAAGGCCGACGTCAACAAGGCGGCCGAGCAGATCCTGGCCAAGCACGGCCGGATCGACCTGCTTGGTCAACAGCGCCGGCGTCAACGTGCCGAAGCGAAGCTGGGCGGACATGGAACTGGAGGGCTGGGACAAGCTCGTCGAGATCAACCTCAACGGCGTGCTCTATTGCATGCGCGCGGTGCTGCCGGCGATGCGCAAGCAGAAGGACGGCTGCATCATCAACGTCGCGTCCTGGGCCGGCCGTCATGTTTCGAAGATGCCGGGCCCGGCCTACACCACGACCAAGCATGCGGTGCTGGCGCTGACCCATTCCTTCAACATGGACGAATGCGTCAACGGCTTGCGCGCCTGCTGCCTGTCGCCCGGCGAGGTCGCGACCCCGATCCTGAAATCGCGCCCGGTGCCGCCGAGCGAGGCCGAGCAGGCCAAGATGCTGCAGCCCGAGGATTGCGGCCGCACCATCGCCTTTGTCGCCGGCATGCCGCCGCGCGTCTGCATGAACGAGATACTGATCAGCCCGACCCACAATCGCGGCTTCATCCAGACGCCGGCGAGCCGGGATTAGTCTCGTCGTCCCGGCGACGTACAGAAGCGCAGGGTGGGCAAGCGAAGCGTGCCCACCACTTTTCTTTATCGCGTCAACTGTGGTGGGCACGGCTTTCGAAAACCAGAGCGTTTTCGACGGGGCGCCTTGCGTGCTTCTCGACATCAACCTGGGCGATGGGTCGGGCATTGAGTTGAGGCACCGTCTCAAGGCGAGTGGCAATTCGGTGCCGGTGATCTCTACATGACTGGGAACGATACCCCTGCCGTTCGCGAGGCTGCGCTTCAATCTGGATGACTCGCCCGTCTCACAAAACCGTTTTCCGCGAAGCCGCTGATCGAACAGCTTGAGAGAGCCTCGGCTGCCTGACGCTGAGCGCCACCGCGTCACCATCGAGAATTTGCGGCGCGAAAACACAAATCATTGACCCGCAATAACAAGTTTGGATGCGGCTGTTCAGGTACCGCATCAACGCCGCCGAGTACTGCACTTCGCGGCTAAACCCAACATCAATCTGGTACCGATTGTGAACCGAGACTACTCGCTCTGTCTGGCTTTCTATTGCTTGGTTCGCCGCCGTTAGCGGTGCGGCGATCTGGGTGTTATCTTTGCCCGCAAACAAGATTTTCGAGCTCTGAGTGAATGGACAGCAAGACGGAACGAGTTTCGCCGCCGGTCGCACATGCTCGGAAGGACGCTGATGGCTCTTGGTATGTGGCCGTGACATGGGGCAACGGGCGGCAAGAGCGGCTAGGCCCCTAAAACTGAAGCCGTCGCCCAAGAACTCATCAAAGCCCAGTTGGCCGCATGGCATGAGGGCCGAAAGTTATTTCGGAAACCGCCGCAATAACTGGCGCGTCGCGACCAATTGGGGAAATTTTGCAAGGTCGTAACATCGTTTTGGTGGTCGACAATGACGCGGGAGTACTGGCTGCCATCGAGCGCCTCCTCCGGGCGCGCGCATACAAACCGATCCTGTTTTCGTCTGCGGAAGCCTTTAGGAACCACACCGATTTCGGCGGGGCGCTTTGTGTCATTCTCGACATCGACCTAGGCGATGGATCAGGCATCGAGTTAAGGCCGGGCCTCAACGCCGCAGGAGTTTCGGTGCTGGTGATCTACATGATCGGAAACGACAGCCCTGCCGTTCGCGAGGCTGCGCTGGGGTCTGGATGCGTTGCGTTTCTCAGCAAGCCATTCTCCCTGCATGCGCTGATCGAGGCGCTCAATCGTGCTTGCCAAAAGATAAGTTCCAGCGAATAGGAAGGCCGTACAGCGCGCCGCGTCGACAGGGGCTACCAGACACCGGGCACGTCGCGGCCAGCCACGCGCTGCGATCGACCAGATCGCTGGCATCATGCTGACGCATCTATCGGGCATGGCGGCGCGTTGCAGCCGCGACATGGTGGTGAGGCGCAACATCGACGCGGTGGTAATGCAGATCAGGCGCGAGATTGCGGAAGTATGTAGCAAGGCAGCCGACGCAGTCAACGAGCCGCCGCTTGATGAGAAGGACTGTCGACAAACGAGCTTCGAACCAAGGACGGGGCAAGCCGTTTTACATGGAAGAGGCGAAAGCTCTGGGAGCTAAATATGTCGGAAGCGTTCAAACGGCTGTTCTGCGGATGGTGCATCATGGTGGCGATGGCCACGCCCTCATTTGCTGCTGATGCTGATCACGGCAAGGAGATTGCAAAGCGTCGGCGACATCTGCGGCCACCGGCATCAGCAGCGAGAACAGCGCGATGTTGACGGCGAGCAGCGTGACGCCGTCCGAGGCGATCGCTTCACCGCGGCCTACGGCGATGCCGAAGAACCACGCGATCTGCAGGCCGGAGCGATATTCGGGCACGGTGAGCGCGAATTCCTTGCAGCACCAATCGGGCGAGATCAGCGCCGAGAGATCTGCCGCCGTCCGTGCCGTCGAAACCCGAGCCAGCCCGTTGGCGGCGGCGATGTGCCAATGCGTTTGGTCCATTTCGCCGCTGCCGGCGTCGGCGCGATCAATTGGCGTTCCGCAGATGCTTCTGTTCGAGCGGTCGAACTTCCACGCCCACACGGGCTTGCCGCAGGCGCGCCCAATCCATCCGCCGTGATGCTGCTCATGAGTGTCCTCCGCATCGCGCCGCACCGTTGACGGCGCATTGTTGTTGCCGGTCGTCGCGCTGTCGGCGACGCCGGGACAATCAGGCTGGACCAACTCTCGGTTGCAGCAAGCAGTTTGCTCGCCGCACTGCGGTTTGCGTTCCGCGGAATGGAAAATCGAAGCGGCATTGGCCTGTGTGCGTTATGTCGATTGGCAAGCGCATTGGGCCGCGAGAACGAAGGTGGATCGCTTCGTCGCAAGTGCTTCTCGCCATGACGGTTCCGGTGACGCTGTAATTCGCCCCACGTCCCGCCTCTCGAAAGTTTCAGCCATCACGATAATTTATCCGCCGAAACCGCCCCAAAAACCTCCCGTAGCTCGGGCCAACGACGACGAAACGGCTCCATCGACCAGCGTCGTTGTTTTCATCGCCGGCGGCCCCCTGCCGGTCACCTCAATCATCGGGAGACGAATCATGTCGAAGCGTATTGCCTATCTCGCCGCCGCCGCCTTCAGCGCGCTGGCGCTCACCGCCACCATCGCCGCGCCCGTCAGCGCGGAGGAAAAGACCGTGATGGTCGGCGGTGCCGCAATGTTCCCGTCCAAGAACATCGTCCAGAACGCCGTCAACTCCAAGGACCACACCACGCTGGTCGCCGCCGTCAAGGCTGCCGGTCTGGTCGAGACCCTCGAAAGCAAGGGCCCGTTCACGGTGTTCGCGCCGACCAACGCCGCCTTCGGCAAGCTGCCGGCCGGCACCGTCGACACCCTGGTGAAGCCCGAGAACAAGGCGACCCTGACCAAGATCCTCACCTACCATGTCGTGCCCGGCAAGCTCGCCGCGTCCGACCTGAAGGACGGCATGAAGCTCAAGACCGCCGAGGGCGAGGAACTGACCGTGAAGAACGACGGCGGCAAGGTCTGGATCGTCGACGCCAAGGGCGGCACCTCGATGGTCACGATCTCGAACGTCAACCAGTCGAACGGCGTGATCCATGTGGTCGACACCGTGCTGATGCCGGCCGGCTAACCCCGCGCCTTCCTGTCCCGTCCCGGCAGGATGCGCAAACGGCGAGCCGGGGCAACCCGGCTCGCTTTTTTGTGACCTCGATAGACCCTATGCATCAATCTGATAGCGTGTTTGACAGTAACGGAAACCCGGTTCCCGGCGTATAATCCGGTATCGATTGCAGCCACGGATCAACCATGTCGAGCCTTACCGTCAGCGAGCAGCAAGTCAGCGCCAACGCGACGCCTGCGAAAATCATTCAGCCGGCCTGGGTTCGGGCCCTGCACTGGACCAACGCGGTCGCCATGGTCCTGATGATCATGTCGGGATGGCAGATCTACAACGCCTCGCCGCTGTTCGATTTCCGCTTCTCCAGCAGCCTCACGCTGGGCGGCTGGCTCGGCGGCGCGCTGCTGTGGCACTTTGCCGCGATGTGGCTGTTGATGGTCAACGGCCTGATCTATCTCGCGCTCGGCTTGGCCACCGGCCGCTTCCGCAAGAAGCTGCTGCCGATCACGCCCGCAGGCGTGATTGCCGATACCAGGGCGGCGCTGACCGGCAAGCTGTCGCATGAGGATCTGTCGAAATACAATTACGTGCAAAAGCTGCTGTATGCCGGCGTGATCGTCGTCGGCATCCTCATCGTGCTGTCGGGTCTGTCGATCTGGAAGCCGGTGCAGCTGCAATATCTGACGGCGCTGTTCGGCGGTTACGAGGCCGCGCGCTACGTCCACTTCGTCTGCATGGCGTTGATCGTCGCCTTCATGGTGGTTCATATCGCGCTCGCACTGCTGGTGCCGAAGAGCCTGCGCGCGATGATCATCGGCCGCTGAGGAGAAGTATCATGGGCCGCATGCGCAAGCTTCTGATCCCCGGCGTCGACAAGACGCTGCTGGTCAGGGACGCGATCAAGACGATGCCGGATCTGTCGCGCCGGCGCTTCATCGCCGGTGGCGCCAGCCTCGGCGCGCTGACGCTGCTCACCGGCTGCGACGTGTCGGACAGTTTTTCCGCCGAGGAGATGCTGAAGCAGGTCTCGAAATTCAACGACGGCGTGCAGGCGTTGATGTTCAATCCCGATGCGATGGCGCCGACGTTCCCGGAAAGCGCGATCACCAAGCCGTTCCCGTTCAACGCCTATTACGACATCGACGAGGCGCCCGAGATCGACGGCAAGGCGTGGAAGCTCGAAGTGCGCGGCCTCGTCGACAACAAGAAGCCGTGGACGCTGGAGGAGCTCAACAAGCTGCCGCAGGTCAAGCAGGTCACCCGCCACATCTGCGTCGAGGGCTGGAGCGCGATCGGCAGCTGGACCGGCACGCCGTTGCGCGATTTCCTCAAGATCGTCGGCGCCGACACCCGCGCCAAATATGTCTGGTTCCAGTGCGCCGACAAGGAAGGCTACAATTCGCCGCTCGACATGCGCAGCGCGCTGCATGCGCAGACCCAGATGACGTTCAAGTTCGGCGACGAGATCCTGCCGCGCGCCTATGGTTTCCCGATGAAGATCCGGGTGCCGACCAAACTCGGATTCAAGAATCCGAAATATGTGATCTCGATGGAAGTCACCAACGACTACAAGGGCGGCTTCTGGGAAGACCAGGGATATAATTCGTTCAGCGGAAGCTGACGCTTCGTAGGGTGGGCAAAGCGAAGCGTGCCCACCAATAATATACGGATCGTGGACAGATGGTGGGCACGGCGCAGGCGCGCCTTTGCTCACCCTACGATTTCGGAGCAAGTTTGCCCTGAAACGCCGACAGCACCGCGCCGAGCGCCAGCATCGCCGCCGAGACGTTGAGCGCGACCGACAGGCTGCCCATCGCATCCGTGATCGCGCCGACCACGATCGGCCCCAGCGTCTGGCCGATTCCGAACGAAATCGTCATTGCCGCGATCCCGGTCGGCCAGTTGGCCGGGGAATAGTTGAAGCGCACGAAGGCGGTGGTCGAGCCGACCACGGCAAAGAAGGCGACGCCGAATATCAGCGCCGACAGCGCCAGCAACAACGGCGAGTGTCCGAAGATCGGCAGCGCCGCCCCGATGGCGTTGACGCCGAGAATGATGGTCGTGGTGAGGCCGCCGCGGTCCAGCGCCAGCACCCGGCGCCAGACCCAGGGGGTGACGAACGCGCTGACGCCGATCAGGCTCCAGAAGATGCTCTGCGCCGCAGCACCGCCGCCGCCGTCGCGGACATAGGCGATCATGAAGGTCATGTAGGCGATGTAGCCGGCGCCGAACAGGAAGTAGCCGATCAGATAAATCAGCACCGGCCGGATCGAGAATTGAACCGGCGCCGCGCTGTCGATCGCAGCATCGCTGTCGAGCGGCGCAAGCAGCAACGGCAGGATCAGGACGATGGAGAGCAGCGTCATCGCCCACCACACGATCCACCACGAACCCGGTCCAAACCCCTGCAGCACGAACGGCGCGATCAGCCCCGACGACAGGATGCCGACGCCTGGCCCGGCGTAAAACAGGCTGAGCAGGAAGTTGGCGCGTTCGGGGCGCGACTGCGCGATCGTGGCCGCCAGCGCCGCGCCGCCGACGAAGCCGCCGGCCGCGCCTACGCCGGCCAGCAGTCGCGCAAAGCTCAGCACCAAAAAATTGCCTGACATGGCAGACAGCGCCAGCGAGATGACGGCGGCCAGCGTTCCCCAGCGAACCGTCCGCGACAGCCCGAAGCGCCGGATCATCCGCGAGGCAAGCAGCGCGCCCACGAGATAGCCGACGGCATTGATCGTGTTCATGAAGCCGGCCGCCGAATACGACCAGCCGAGCGAGTCCCGCATGTCCGGCAGCACCAGCGAATAGGCGAAGCGGCCGATGCCGAGGCCGATCGTGGGCGCCATCGACGCAATCAGGATCAGCCGCGCGGGATGCGTGTAGGACGAGACTAGATTGGGGGCCCGCAAAATGGATTCTCCGGCGGGCTCATTGTGGCAGGCAAAGCGACGCTTGCACAGGCGCGCAGGGAGCAATGGTGTGTTGCCAATTGCGCATCAACCGGCCAGCACCAGCGCCACGCCGGCAACGGTCAGCACCATGCCGGCGACGATGCGCGGCGTGATCCGCACGTGACGGAGCGTGATCGCGCTCAACAGCAGGGTGACGAGCGGATAGACGGCGACGATGGGGGCGACCAGCGTGATCGGCCCGTTGCGCACGGCGGCGAACAGCGTCAGCACGCTCAAGCCGTTGCAGATGCCAGTGACGGCGAACCAGAACCGGCCCGGCCGTGACGCTTTCGCAACCAGGCTTCCGTTGCGGACGCGCTCGACGCCCAGCACGACGAGCGAGGACACCACATAGCCGATCAGGCAGGCCCAGAGCGGGCTCGGCCAGACCTCCAATCCAAGCTTGACGATCGGCGGCACCACGCCGCGCAACAGCGCGCTGCCGAGCGGCAGCAGCAGCGCCCAGCTTCGCCAGTCGCCGAAGTCGCGCGGCCGGGTCACGGTGATGATGACGGCGCCGGCGACCGCAATCACCAGGCCGCCGAACTGCATCGCGCGCAGCGGCTCGTGCAGCAGGATAACAGCGAGCGCCACCGCAAACAGCGGCGCGAGATTGCCGAGCGTCGAGGTGACGACCGGCCCCAGTGCGCGGTTGGACGCAAAGGTCAGCAGCGTCAGCAGCGCCGGGAACACCAGCCCGATGGCGGCGAAGATCGGGAGGCCGCGCCAGACCACGGGTTCGCCGGCCAGGACCAGCGGCGACGCCAGCAGGAACAAAAGCGTAAACGAGGGAACGCTGATCGAGGCGCCCGACAACGGCTCGACCGTCCGCAGCCCCAATTGCGCCGTCACGACGCCCGCGCCCAGCAAGCTGGCCGAGGCGAAGGCAAAAAGCACGGCTGCGGTCATGCGGTATGGCGGTCCGTCTTGGGGCGGGCTTGCTCGCTCGGCGCAATTGTCGCCTGTCCGGGCCGCCTTGCCAATCCGCCCCGGGCGCATTAGCACTCCCCGCGGAATTCCCCCGGCGTGACGGGCACACGATATTCCCTGAGGTAACGAACCATGGCGACCCACAAATTGCTGCTTCTCCCCGGCGACGGCATCGGCCCCGAAGTGATGGGCGAGGTGAAACGCCTGATCGACTGGCTCAATGCGCAAGGCATCGCGCATTTCGAGACCGAGCAGGGGCTGGTCGGCGGCTCGGCCTATGACGCCAGCAAGCAGAGCATTACGGATGCGACCATGGCGCAGGCGACGGCGGCTGACGCCGTGATCTTCGGCGCGGTGGGCGGGCCGAAGTGGGACAGCGTGCCCTATGAGGCGCGGCCCGAAGCGGGTCTCCTTCGGCTGCGCAAGGATCTCGGCCTGTTCGCCAATCTGCGCCCGGCGGTGTGCTATCCGGCACTGGCGGATGCCTCCAGCCTGAAGCGCGAAGCGGTCGAAGGCCTCGACATCATGATCGTGCGCGAATTGACCGGCGGCGTCTATTTCGGCGAGCCGAAGACGATCACCGATCTCGGCAACGGCCAGAAGCGCGCCGTCGACACCCAGGTCTATGACACCTACGAGATCGAGCGCATCGCACGGGTGGCTTTCGACCTCGCGCGAAAACGCCGCAACAAGCTGACCTCGATGGAAAAGCGCAACGTCATGAAGTCGGGCGTGCTCTGGAACGAGGTGGTGACGCAGGTGCACGCCCGCGAATACAAGGACGTCACGCTGGAGCATCAGCTCGCCGATTCCGGCGGCATGAACCTGGTGAAGGCGCCGAAGCAGTTCGACGTCATCGTCACCGACAATCTGTTCGGCGACATGCTGTCGGATATCGCGGCGATGCTGACGGGATCGCTCGGCATGCTGCCCTCGGCCTCGCTCGGCGAGATCGATGCCAAAACCAAAAAGCGCCGCTCGCTGTTCGAGCCGGTGCATGGTTCGGCGCCCGATATCGCGGGCAAGGGCCTCGCCAATCCGATCGCGATGATCTCCTCGTTCGGCATGGCGCTGCGCTATTCGTTCGACATGGGCGCGCTCGCCGACAAGGTCGATGCCGCGATCGCGGCCGTGCTTGCCAGCGGGCTTCGCACCGCGGATATCAAGTCCGAGGGAATGACGGCAGCGAGCACCACGCAGATGGGCGATGCGATCCTGAAAGAGTTGCAGAAGCTGCACGCGTAAGCGAAGGCGCTCGTTCGCATCGTCGTCAAACGAGCCCGGTCGAGACGACCGGGCGTGTTGTCGAGCGCGACTTATCAATACAGCGGAAACTGCCGCGGATAGCCGCCGAGGTCCGAAGGCGGGCTGAGCGGCTGGCGGTCGATCGGGCGATTGAGATTCTCGCGCGCGAATGACGGGTATCCGATCGCCGGCGGAAATGCGTAGTCCTGGAATTTGCGGTCGCCCGGCAGGACTTCGGTGCCGGCATCGAGCCATGAGCGCGTCGTGACATAGACGCGGGTGGTCGGCCCTTGCTGGTAGGAACGGTTCGGACCAGCCGCGCCATAATAGGGGCGGCCATCCTTGTCGTATCGGGGCTTGGACTGGGCGCTGGCTGAAGTCGCGCTGACAGCAACGAGGGCGGCTGCGGCAAGCAACACCGCGAGCTTGCTCGCGGCTGGGAATCTTGGGGTCATCGCATCCTCGTCATTGTCAGCCCCTTTGGGCTGGCGCATCGCCAAATCGGATCAACGGGTATTGTAGCCGCGGCAGGGTCGCTTTCACTAGGTCAATTGCGCCACACCGGACAAGAATAATGCCGGCAAAAGCGAAAAAGTTTCATGAAAACCAGTATCTTGGCGAGGGACGCCAAAGCGCAAACGCGTCAAAATTAAGACTAGAGAGCGCCACGCAATTGCGGGTTGCCGGCCCCTGTCAGCCAGTCCGCCGACAGGGCTGGCACCGCCGAAGCGACACAGTCACCGCGCCTGAGTTCGGCGCGGGCGAACAATTCCGCCAGTTTCGGGTCATTTCCAGCCGAGAGCAGCGTCAGCCGGTTCAGCATGCAAGAAATGGCGGCGCGGCGCGCCGGCATATTCTCGCGGAGATCGTTACCCTGGCACGACCAGCCGGAGATCCGGAGATTGGGTTCGTTGACGCGCTTGATGAAGCCGAGGCAGGCGCGCGTGGGTTCGCCGCCGCCGATCAGCCGAAGCAGCGTCACGGTGCCGAACTTGCTGTCGATGACGCCCGCGGCTTCCAGCTCGCGCATGCCGCCCGGGTCCATCCGGGCGGCGATTTCCGCGATTGCAAGGCCTGCCTGGGTGGGTTCGTCACCCCCGCGGTAGATCTCGAGCTCGGCGACCGGTTTTTTGTCGGCGCCGCTCCAGCGGAGCAGGTCCTTGCGGCCGCCGCCGGGATGCCGGAAAATCTCGTAAGCCTCTGTTTTGTCGTGTAAATCAATCTGGTTGGCGGCGAAGGCGCGCGCTGAGCGATCAGCCAGGCTCCAGGTCCCCTTGTCGGCGGGCTCCATGGCGGTGCCATCGAGCAGATGCTCCCAGGCGCCGATGGCGCCAATGGCGAGCAAGGCGAGCGCCATCAGATAGGCGGACAACGGTGCCAGCATGCCGCAGACCCCGTCGGCAAAGCCAAACAGCGCCGGATGGATTCCGGTCGTATAATGGATGTTGGCCGGTGGGGCCGAAAAGGAATGCATCAAACGCCCAAACGCCAGTCAAACGCTGTCTTGCAAACGTTGTATTGAGGGTGTTTCTCGCATAGAAGCGCTGCCTCTTCCCTTTCCGCTTGCAGCGGTGGGTCGGCATTTTTCTTCGGAGAGTGAACGATGGGTTACAAAGTCGCGCTGGTCGGAGCGACCGGCAATGTCGGGCGGGAAATGCTCAACATTCTCGACGAACGCAAATTCCCCGCGGACGAAGTGGTGGCGCTGGCCTCACGCCGCAGCGTCGGCGTCGAGGTTTCGTATGGCGACCGCACCTTGAAGTGCAAGGCGCTCGAGCACTACGATTTCTCCGATGTCGACATCTGCCTGATGTCGGCGGGCGGCGCGGTGTCGAAGGAATGGTCGCCGAAGATCGGCGCCGCCGGCGCGGTCGTGATCGACAATTCGTCCGCATGGCGGATGGATCCGGACGTGCCGCTGATCGTGCCCGAAGTCAACGCCGACGCGGTGGCGGGCTTCACCAAAAAGAACATCATCGCCAACCCGAACTGCTCGACCGCGCAGCTCGTTGTCGCGCTGAAGCCGCTGCACGACAAGGCCACCATCAAGCGCGTCGTGGTCGCGACCTATCAGTCGGTGTCGGGCGCCGGCAAGGATGCGATGGACGAACTGTTCTCGCAGACCAAGGCCGTCTACACCAACAGCGAACTGGTCAACAAGAAATTCCCGAAGCGTATCGCCTTCAACGTCATCCCCGAGATCGACGTGTTCATGGAGGACGGCTACACCAAGGAAGAGTGGAAGATGATGATGGAGACCAAGAAGATTCTTGATCCCAAAATCAGGCTGACCGCCACCTGCGTGCGCGTGCCGGTGTTCGTCGGCCATTCGGAAGCCGTCAACATCGAATTCGCAAATCCGATCACCGCCGATGAGGCCCGCGACATCCTGCGCAATGCTCCGGGATGCCTTGTGATCGACAAGCGCGAGCCCGGCGGCTACGTCACGCCCTACGAGGCGGCCGGCGAGGACGCCACCTACATCAGCCGCATTCGCGAAGACAATACCGTCGAGAACGGCCTGTCGCTATGGTGCGTCTCCGACAATCTGCGCAAGGGCGCCGCGCTGAACGCGGTGCAGATCGCCGAGTGCCTGATCAACCGCAAGCTGATCAGCGCGAAGAAAAAGGCAGCGTAGAAGGCGGCCTGAGTCCAGGCGTCAGGGATCCGGAATCACCATGTCGGAACAGCCGGCGCCGTATCGGCCCAATCCGAAGCTGAAGCGCGTCGAGAACGCCTTCGAAAGCCTGATCTTCAACAGCCGCTGGCTGATGGCGCCGTTTTATTTCGGCCTCGTCGTCAGCCTTGCGGTGCTGCTGCTGAAATTCTGCATGGTGCTGTGGGAGTTCATCCTGCATGCGCCGGGCTCGAAGGAATCCGACATCATCCTCGGCGTGCTCAGCCTGATCGACATCTCGCTGACCGGCAATCTGATCCTGATCGTGGTGTTCTCCGGCTACGAGAATTTCGTCTCGAAAATCGATCCCGGCAGCCATCCGGATTGGCCGGACTGGATGACCAAGGTCAATTTCGGCGGGCTGAAGCAGAAGCTGCTCGCCTCGATCGTCGCGATCTCGGCGATCCAGGTGCTGAAGGCGTTCATGAACATCGACAGCATCTTCGATCCCGGCAAGCTCGCCTGGCTGGTCGGCGTGCATCTGGTGTTCGTGGTCTCGGCGTTCATGCTGGCGATGTCCGACCGCTGGAGCGGCGGCGACCACGGCGGCGAGTAGGCGCGCGTCAGCCACCCCACTGGTCCAGCCTTCCGGCGCCACCACAGGATGACCGCGCCAATCGGCGCCGTCCCGAGCGACCATTGGCTGTGCGCTCATGTCGCGGCCCGCGCGTTGTTTGGGCGATACATTCAGACATTGCAACCTGAGGCAGTACGCAGCAGAATTGGCGGCGCATTGCTGTCGCGGCTGGCGCCGCCCTGGCGTCTGACCCGCAGCGCAAGTTTGTGGTGAGCTCATGCCGACCAAAATCCTTTTCAACGGAACCAGAAAATTCGATGCCCGTCCCGATCGTATTGATTTTCGCGACCTGGTTTATCGGGCGCGGCTCATAAGCCTGCCGGAGAAATATCCAACCGATCAACTGATCGCCAAATGGTTTCCACTCTATCGCAAGGCCCGGATGGTTCTCGACCAGGGCGAGGAAGGCTCCTGCACCGGATTCGGCCTTGCCGGGGTCGTCAATTATCTGCGCTGGGAGCTCGCCAATTTGCAGGCGCTGGAGAGCAAGAGGAAGCGCACTTCCGTTTCGGTCGGCCGCATCAGCGCGCGAATGCTCTACCAGAATGCCCGCCTCTACGATGAATGGAAGGGTGAGGACTACGAAGGTTCAAGCTGCCGCGGCGCCATGAAGGGCCTGCACAAGCACGGGGTTTGCAGCGAAGCGACGTGGCCCAATTTCGAGAAGGGCGGCAAGCCCGGCCGGGCGCGGCCGGGGTGGGACGCGAATGCGCCGCTCACGCCGCTTGGCGCCTATTACCGCATCGACGGCAAATCCATCGTCGACATGCAATCGGCAATCTTCGAAACGCATGCGGTTTACGTGTCGGCCGATGTCCATGACGGCTGGGATCGCGTCAAGAAAAACTGCAAATCGCTCGCCGCCGCCACGATCGGGCCGCCGAACGACCCGGACGACGTCGGCGGTCACGCCTTTGCACTGGTCGGCTATACCTCGGAAGGGTTCATCATCCAGAATTCATGGGGTCCGAGTTGGGGCTATCATGGCTTCGCAGTGCTGCCCTATGAGGACTGGACCCGATTTGGAACTCACTCATGGACGCTGGCGCTGGGGGCTCCGATGGTGGTGTCGTTCCCCGCGATGAAGGGAAAGAAGGGGGCCAAGGCCCAAACTCCGAGCGCATTCCGCAGCCCGGCGATGCGCACGGACATGTCGCTCGACGAGCGGCTGCGTTCGCGCTCAATGCAGCGCAACAGGGTAGCCAGCGATACCAGCAAGGTGTCGCCATGGATCAATGGCGAAGAGGCCGGGCACATCATCTTCATCGGCCACAACGGCAGCGCGGAGCGCGAGCTCGTGGCGGCAGCCACCGGCGACGACGCGGTCGGCATCGTTGTCCGCGGCTGCATGGCGGCGGCAGTTGCACGGGGTTTCTCCAACGTCGCCATTTATGACCATGGTGGATTGAACAGCCGCACCGAAGGAATCGATCGGGCTCGGATTCTCGGTCCCTGGTTCGAGGCGAACGGCATCATGCCGATCTTTGTGGTTTGGCAGACCGGCTTTCTCGAATCCGCAACCGACATCCTGAAGGGCGCCGTCGAAAAGCTGGGTGTCCCCGTCTCGGCGGATAAGGGTTGGCTGAGAAGCAAGATCAACGAAGTCAAGGACCGCGCCTTCGAAGTGTTTGCCCGCGATGCCGGGGTCAAGGCGATCTGGGAAAACATGAAGTTCCGCGCCGCCGGTGCAAGCAGTGAAGGCGGCGGGCTGATGACGGCCGCGAAGGAGCTGAAGGCGGCGATTGGCGAGCTGAACAACAAGAAGCCCAGGATCCATCTGCTGGGTCATTCGGCCGGCGCGATCATGCATGGAAACTTCCTGTCGGCGATGCGGTCCCAAGGGCTTCAGGCAAGCTCGGTTCACCTTTGGGCGCCGGCCTGCACGGTCGCCTTCGCGACCGCCACATATGGACCGGCTTTCGCGGACAAGGTCGCCGATCCCAAAACGACCTTCATCGACGTGCTGAGCGACGGAAATGAGCTGAGTGACCCTTGCGTACCGGTACTGTACTCGAAATCCCTGCTCTATCTGATCTCCCGCGCGCTCGAGCCCGAGCACAAGACCCCGGTGCTGGGCCTGCAAAAGGCCTGGCCGAAGTGGTCGGCGGACGACGGCACCTTCAAGCCCGATTACAGGAAGGATATCGATGCATGGATTGCCGCGAGTGCCGGCGTGGTGCTCGATCCGCCCGTGGCCGAAACCGAAGTTCCGATCCGTCACGAAGCCAACAAGGACGAGACGATCGATGCCGGGCACGGCTCGTTCGACAACAATCTGAACATCGTCAATCAGGCAATCCAGCGGATCACCGGCAAGAAGCCGGCCGAACCGGTGACGGATCTGCGCGGGTTCTAGAGCGTTTTCAAGCGAGGCCCGGGCCGCTCTACAGGCTGCCCTGCATCTCGCTGACGCTGCGGAATTCCTTCGCGGCCTGGTCGAGCACGAACAGCGAGCCCTCGGCGACGCCAAAATAGGCGCCGTGCAAATTCATTTCGCCGCGCTCGACGCGGGTGCGCACGAACGGGAACGTCATCAGATTCTCGAGGCTGCGGAACACCGCGGCCTTTTCGATTCGTGTGGTGAAATCCTGCCGGGATTCATGCTCGCGTTGGCCGACCTTTTCGCCGGGCTTGATGAACATCGCCATCCAGCGGCCGATGAAGTCGCCGGGCGACAGCGGATCGATGTCGTCGACAAAGGCCCGGATACCGCCGCACTGCGCGTGGCCGAGCACCACGATGTGTTTGACGCGCAAGACCTGCACGGCATATTCCAGCGCCGCCGACACGCCATGCGCGCCGCCGTCCGGCTGGAACACCGGCACCAGGTTGGCGACGTTGCGCACCACGAACAGTTCCCCGGGGCCGACGTCGAAGATCACTTCCGGCGAGACGCGGGAATCGCAGCAGCCGATCACCATGACCGCCGGCGACTGGCCGCGCTCGGAAAGTTCCCGGTAGCGCGACTGTTCCGTAGGCAGCCGCTGCGAGGTGAAGGTCCGGTAGCCGTCGATCAGATTTTGCGGGAATTCAGCCATGGCCACTGCCTAACCATAGACCGATGACGGGAACAAGGCTTTCGGGCAGCCTTGCGAGATGATATCGCGTGGGGTTCGAAACCCCTCGGGAAACCAGCCCATGATCCGTCCGCGTCGCAGCCTGTTGTTCATGCCGGGATCGAACGCGCGGGCGCTGGAAAAGGCGCGGATTCTCCCCGCCGACGGGATCATCCTCGACCTCGAGGACTCGGTGGCGCCCGACGCCAAGGCGCTGGCCCGCGACCAGATCGCAAAGGCGATCTCGGCCGGCGGGTTCGGCAAGCGCGAGGTGCTGATCCGGGTCAACAGCCTCGATACGCCTTGGTGGATCGACGACATCGGCATGGCCGCCAAGGCCCGCCCCGACGGCGTCCTGGTTCCCAAAATATCGACCGTCGCCGATCTCAACGCCATCGCCAATCGCCTCAGCGATGTCAACGCGGATACCTCGATCCGGGTATGGGCCATGATCGAGACTGCGCGCGCGGTGCTGGACGCTGACAAGCTCGCCGCCGCGTCGAAGGATTCGGAAACCCGGCTCGCCGGTTTCGTGTTCGGTCCGAACGACATTTCGCGGGAGACGCGGATCCGGATGCAGCCGGGCCGCGCCGCGATGATTCCGATGATCACCCATTGCATCCTGGCGGCGCGCGCGCACGGGCTGGAAATCCTCGACGGGCCCTATAGCGACATCAGTAATATCGACGGCTTCGCCGTCGAATGCGCGCAAGGCCGCGATCTCGGCTTCGACGGCAAGACGCTGATCCATCCGAGCCATATCGAAGCCTGCAACGCGATCTTCACCCCGCCGGCGGAGGAAGTCGCCGAAGCGCGCAAGATCATCGCAGCCTTCGAGCGCCCCGAAAACGCCTCCCGCGGCGCGATCCAGCTCGAAGGGCGCATGGTGGAGCGTTTGCACGCCGATATGGCCAAGCGCACGATTGCGATCGCCGACGCGATCGGCGCGATGGGGCATTGATCTTTTTTCCCTCTCCCCTTGTGGGAGGGGCATAGGCGGCCTTTGGCCGCCGTCCTTAAAAAGAACGCCGATGCTCTGCATCGGCTACGGCGAAGCGAAGACGGGTGAGGGGTTCTCTCCGCGGATGCAGACCCCTCATCCGGCGCTTCGCGCCACCTTCTCCCACAGGGGGAGAAGGAAGAAGAGCGGCCCCTAAGCCCTAAATTTCTCTGCCGCCCAGGCATACAGACTACCGGGAATCGGCTTCTCGCTGCCGCGGCCTTTTGGAGAAACATGCAGCCCGATGATCTGGGGATCAGCGACCAGCGCTGAAAAATCCGCTGGCTCGAAAAAGCGTTTTGGCTCGGCATGGACGGCGTAGAACGATCGCTTCGGCAGCGCGTGCTGTAATTCGTTCGAACGGCGCGCGAGCGCGGTCAGCGCCGCCGGGCCGTAGATTGCCACCCGGATATCGGAGAGGCGGTTCGACCGGCCGCTCAACTGCCGGAGCGCGAACGTCAGGCGGTGGCGCAACGCCAGCCAGTCCGGCGTCAACTCTTCCTGTTCCATCAGGTTTTCGAACGCGCGCACGATGGCGTCGTCCGGCGGCAGATACAAAACCGAATTGCCGAGCTGGCGCGGCCGCTCCCACGCGAAATAGGGCTTTGCGGGATCGATTTCGACCGGCTTCAAGAGCAGCACGTCGGCGTCGAGCCACAGCCCGGCCCGTTCCGCCATCAGCCGCATGCGGAAGAAATCGCTGAATTGCAGGATGGTCCAGTCGCGCCAACTGCCATCCGGCTCTGGCGGACGCAGCCGTTCGGAAAAGGAATGCGGCAGGATCGCCTCGGCCTCGACGTTGCCGACGCCGTCGGGCAGGCCGGCCAGTGGTCCGAAACTGTAGACGGTGACCTTGTGGCCCGCTGCGACCTGTGACCTCAGGCAGGTCCGCCGCAGCGCATCGAGCGGACCATGCCAGAAGGTGACGACGTCAAGCCGCATCGGCGTCGCCTCAATGTTGTCGAGCGAGGCCCGCTTTTGAGATTAGGCCCAGGCGCGCTCTTGCTTCGCCTTGGCCTCATAGGTGTCGATAGAGGACTTCTTCTCCATCGTCAGCCCGATGTCGTCGAGACCGTTGAGCAGGCAATGCTTGCGGAACGCGTCGATCTCGAACTTCACCGTGCCGCCGTCGGGGCCGCGGATTTCCTGGGCCGCCAGATCGATGGTCAGCGTCGCGTTGGCGCCGCGCTCGGCGTCGTCGAACAATTTGTCGAGGTCGTCCTGGGTGACGCGGATCGGCAGAATGCCGTTCTTGAAACAGTTGTTGTAGAAGATGTCGCCGAACGAGGTCGAGATCACGCAGCGGATGCCGAAATCCAGCAGCGCCCACGGCGCGTGCTCACGGCTCGAGCCGCAGCCGAAATTGTCGCCGGCGACCAGCACCTTGGAATTGCGGTAGGCCGGCTTGTTGAGGATGAAGTCCGGATTCTCGCTGCCGTCATCCTTGAAGCGCTGTTCCGAGAACAGGCCCTTGCCAAGGCCGGTGCGCTTGATGGTCTTCAAATACTGTTTGGGGATGATCATGTCGGTATCGACATTGATGATCTTCAGGGGGGCAGCTACGCCTTCCAGTGTGGTGAACTTATCCATCGATCGCACTTCCCGGCTGAATGGGGGACAGGAGCGGGTGATTTATCGCGAATAAGGCCCCGGCAAAAGGCCAATTTGCGCATATGGCCTTTGTTTGACGCGTTTTCTTCACGCGAACCGGCCCCATTTCGCTTGAAAACGCTATTGTTCTGCCTGGGCCTCAATCGCCTCCATATCGGCATCCGACAGGCCGAAATGGTGGCCGATTTCGTGAATCAGCACGTGGCGGACGATATGGCCCAGCGTTTCCTCATGTTCGGCCCAGTAATCGAGGATCGGCCGGCGGTAGAGCCAGATCATGTTGGGCAGGCGGGCGATGTCGCCGTAGCTTTGCTGTGGCAGGCCGACACCCTGGAACAGGCCGAGCAGGTCGAATTCGCTTTGCGCCTGCATTTCGTCGAGCACCTCGTCGGTTGGAAAATCGTCGACGCGGATGATCACGCCCTCGCAGAGCGTTCGAAAGCCCTGCGGCAGGCGCTCGAAAACCTCATGCGCCATGGCTTCCATTTCGGCGAGCGAGGGCGCCTTTGCTTCTTTCCACATCGCGCCTGTTTAGCGCGTGTGTCACGGCCGCGCCTACTGGTTTCGGGTGCTTTTCGGACCTCTGCGCCCGGTTGACCTCGGCGCGGCAATCGGAGACCGTACGCCCCGATGACAGGCTTTGGGTGGACGGGAATGAAGCAGATTGTGACGGCGGCGATCGTGACCGCCTTTGCCGGATTTTTGCTGCAAGGCGAGGCCGCGCAGGCCCAGACGGCGGCGTCAAGCGCGCGGACCGCGCAGGCATCGCAGCCAGCCGTTACCGATGCGTCCGCGCAAACCCGCCGGCGGCTCCGGCGCGTGCCGATCTACCGGCAGGACTGGGAACCCGACGTTTACCCGCGCTACAATCCGGGACCGAACGCGGTGCGGGACTGCACCGCGACCTATGTCAGGGAATACCGGCCGAGCGGCACGGTGATCACGCCGCGCATGAACTGCTACTGGTGGCCCGGCTAGGGCTTGCTTCGCAAGAGGTCAGCGCCCGCGCACGGCGCCGCCACGCACGCAACGATCGCGAGCGCCGTGCACGATATCGACGCGTTCATGCGCGATGATGTCATGACGATCTCCAGCAATAGAATAGCTGAAGGAGATACGACGGTAGTCTACGCCGGTTTTTGCCCACACCGATAAAGACAATCGGAACCGCGGCGCTGGCTTACGCATTCATCTTCGTGGCGCAGTCATTCACTTCACATTCACCTCGCTCGCTTCAATCTGTGAACTGCGTCGTGGCGATGCGGCGCGCGCCGAAGACCGTTCGCCGCAGACGTGACATCCCGTCAGGACCAAGGAGATTACTTTGCAGATGACGAAAGTTCTCGGGCTTGCCGCAGTTGGCGCGATGCTCGCTTTGGCGGTTCCGGCAGCGATCAATCCGGCGGCGGCGTCGCCACAAACCAGGGCGCAAACTGCTGGCGTGTCCGACGCGACCGACTTCAGTGCGCGCCGCTACCACCGGCGCTACTATCGCTACGGCTACCGGCCGTATTATCGCCCGTACTACCGGCCCTATTATTACGCGCGGCCTTATTACTATCGGCCGTATCCCTATTACGCGCCGGCGCCATTTCCGTTTGGCCTCGGTTTCGGGCCGTTCTGGTGATGCATGTCGGGATCGTGCTCATGGCCATAGCCGCAACGCGACGCAAGACTTCGTCGCCGGGCTGGAAACAAAACAGGCGCCCGTTGGGGCGCCTGTTTTTGCATTCGGGAACGTGGACGTTCAGTCCCAATTCTTGAACTTCCAGGACTTGAGCTTCCACGGCGTGAACGTCTCCAGCCGCCACGCCTCGAACCGCTGGGACCGGTGACCGAGACGCGAGGTGTCCTTGACCACGACGGGCTCGAGATCGACGACGCGCGACACGTTGCGCCGGCTCTGGCGCGTCGCCTCGCTGATCAAGTCGACGAATTCTGGTTTATCGGCCATTTCTGGCTCCCCGCGAAACGTTCATTCCCGCAAGCAGCCAGTTTGCGCGCCACGCCTTAACGTCGCGTTTCCAGAACGCCTCGACATTGAGGCAACGATAATTAACGCCAGTCCCGGATGTCGACGAAATGCCCGGCAATCGCCGCGGCCGCCGCCATGGCCGGCGAGACCAGATGGGTGCGGCCCTTGAAGCCCTGACGGCCCTCGAAATTGCGGTTCGAGGTCGAGGCGCAGCGCTCTTCCGGCGACAGCTTGTCGGGGTTCATCGCGAGGCACATCGAGCAGCCCGGCTCGCGCCATTCGAAGCCGGCCTTGATGAAGATCTTGTCGAGCCCCTCGGCTTCCGCCTGCTCCTTCACGATGCCGGAACCCGGTACGATCATCGCATTGACGTGGCCGCTGACGGTCTTGCCTTCGGCGACCTTCGCCGCGGCGCGCAGATCCTCGATCCGGCCGTTGGTGCAGGAGCCGATGAAGACGCGATCGAGCTTGATGTCGGTGATCTTCGTGCCCGCCGTCAGGCCCATATATTTCAGCGCGCGATGCTTCGACAGCCGCTTGGCCTCGTCCGCGATCTGGTCGGGGTCCGGCACCACGCCGGATGATCGACACGACGTCCTCGGGCGAGGTGCCCCAGGTCACGATCGGCGGCAGTTTTGCCGCATCGAGCCGGATCTCGTGGTCGAAATGCGCGCCGGAATCGGAGCGCAGCGTGTCCCAGTAGCGCATCGCCGCGTCCCACGCCTCGCCCTTCGGCGACTTCGGACGGCCCTTGAGGAAGTCGAAGGCCTTCTCGTCGGGCGCGATCAGGCCGGCGCGGGCGCCGCCCTCGATCGACATGTTGCAGACCGTCATGCGGCCTTCCATCGACAGCGCGCGGATCGCATCGCCGGCATATTCCAGCACATAGCCGGTGCCGCCGGCGGTGCCGATCTCGCCGATGATGGCCAGGATGATGTCCTTGCCGGTGACGCCGTCGGGCAATTTGCCGTCGACCACCGCGCGCATGTTCTTGGCCTTCTTCTGGATCAGCGTCTGCGTCGCCAGCACATGCTCGACTTCGGAGGTGCCGATGCCGTGCGCCAGCGCGCCGAACGCGCCGTGCGTCGAGGTGTGGCTGTCGCCGCAGACGATGGTGGTGCCGGGCAGCGTAAAGCCCTGCTCGGGGCCGATGACGTGCACGATGCCCTGACGCTTGTCGAACTCGTTGAAATATTCGATGCCGAATTCCTTGGCGTTCTCAGCCATCACCCGCATCTGCTCGATGCTCTCCGGATCGGGATTGGGCTTCGAACGGTCGGTGGTCGGGATGTTGTGATCGACCACGGCCAGCGTCTTCTCCGGCGCGCGAACCTTGCGGCCCGTCGCGCGCAGGCCTTCGAACGCCTGCGGCGAGGTCACCTCGTGCACGAGATGGCGATCGATATAGAGCAGGCAGGTGCCGTCATCGGCTTCGTGCACCAGATGGTCGTTCCAGATCTTGTCGTACAGCGTGGTCGGTTTGGACATGAGCGTCAGCTCCAAGAAAATTCCGATGTGAGCGATTGAGCGCGGTTGCGCGCGAGCAACAGGCGAAGTCAGCGCAGCATCAGGCCGCGCGCGAAAGCGCTGACGTCGCCGATGTCGCAAAGCGTCCGAAGAAGCGGCCAGGCAGCCGCGAGCGATCGTCGATCACGATCGGGGCGACGCGCCGGCAGGCGAACTGGTCTGATCTGGAACCATTCCAGCCTCATAGCACATGAGGTATCCAAGCGCGATATGCGTTTATAACCGGCGTCATTGCGAGCGCAGCGAAGCAATCCATAGCGCCGCCTGGGAAGTATGGATTGCTTCGCTGCGCTCGCAATGACGAAAGGGCAACAAAAAAGCGCGGGGCAAAACCCCGCGCTTTTCGTCACATCCCCTGAGGGGCAAATTACTCGCCGACGGCGGCCGCGCGCTCGGTCTTTTCGACGATGCGGGCCGACTTGCCGCGCAGGTTGCGCAGGTAATACAGCTTGGCGCGACGCACCTTGCCGCGGCGCACCACCTTGATCGAGTCGATCATCGGCGACATCACGGGGAACACGCGTTCCACGCCTTCGCCGTAGGAGATCTTGCGAACGGTGAAGCTCTCGTTGAGCCCGCCGCCGGAACGGCCGATGCAGACGCCTTCATAGGCCTGCACGCGGGTGCGCTCGCCTTCGACCACCTTCACGTTGACGATCACGGTGTCGCCGGGTCCGAACTCCGGGATCGACTTGGTCGCGGCCAATTTGTCGAACTGCTCTTTTTCGAGCTCTTGAATGATGTTCATTGAAATCTCCATCGGCGGCGCGCCCAGCCAGTCCAGCGCGGGCTGCGCGAACGTCCATCTATCCTGCTGTATGCTGCGGATTTGGCGCCCGTATAAGGCAAAGGCGCGGGCTTGTCACCCGTCTGTCGTGTTTTTTGGCCGTTTTTGCGGGGCCTTCTGGGAAGTCTTTATGGCCCATAAATCCGGCCGCCGCGCCCGGGTCAGGGCCTCGGCCTCGGCCCGCCGCCAGGCGGCGACCTTGGCGTGGTCGCCGGAGGTCAGGATTTCCGGGATGGTCCGGCCCTCGAACTCCTGCGGGCGGGTATATTGGGGGTATTCCAGTAGTCCTTCCGAAAAGCTCTCATCGGCCCCGGAGGCCTGCTTTCCCATCACCCCCGGCAACAGCCGCACACAGGCGTCGATCAGCGCCATTGCGGCGATTTCGCCGCCGGACAGCACGTAGTCCCCGACCGAGACCTCCTCGAGCCCCCGCGCCTCGATCACCCGCTGGTCGATGCCCTCGAACCGGCCGCAGACGATCAGGGGGCCGGGGCCGGCGGCAAGTTCCATCACGCGCGACTGGGTCAATGGCCGACCCCGCGGGCTCATCAGCAGCCTTGGCCGATCCTTTGGGCGGGCCGACCGTATCGGCTGTATCGGCGGCGTCGATGGCGGCGGCCAGCACGTCGGCGCGCAGCACCATGCCGGGGCCGCCGCCGGCCGGGGTGTCGTCAACGCTGCGATGCCTGTCGGTGGCGGAGTCCCGGATGTCCCGCGCCTCCAGCGCCCACAGGCCGGAGGCCAGCGCCTTGCCCGCCAGGCTGACGCCGAGCGGCCCCGGAAACATCTCCGGAAACAGCGTGAGGATGGTGGCGCGCCAGGTCATCTAGGAGCCCATCACGTAAGCGTGGGAACGTCGTCGCCTTCGATTTCCTGCGGCAGTTCGATCACGACGCGGCCGCCCGTGAGATCGACCGTCGGCACCACCGCATTGGTGAACGGCAGCAGCATGGTCGGGCCGTGCGGCGGCGCGATCTCGATGATATCGCCGGCGCCGAAATTGTGGATCGCGACCACGCGGCCGAGCGGTTCGTTCGCGGCGTCACCGCGGCAAGCCCGATCAGGTCGGCGTGGTAATATTCGTCGTCGTCGGTATCGGGCAATTTTTCGCGCGCGATGTAGAGCTCGATGCCGTTGAGGCGTTCGGCGTCGTCGCGGGTGGCGACGCCCTTGAAGGTCGCGACCAGATGATCCTTGGCGTCGCGTACGTTGCGCGACCTCGAACTGGCGCGCGCCGTCCTTTGTCGTCAGCGGGCCGTAATGCTTCACGGCCAGCGGATCTTCGGTAAACGTCCACAGTTTCACGGCGCCGCGCACGCCATGCGCGGCGCCGATCCGGGCGACGCAAATCGGTGCTGCCACCGTCGTGCGCCGCTAACGCCTTACGCCTTCGCGGCGGCTTCGGCCGCGGCCTTGCGCTCCTTGCGCGGCACGGCCTTTTCCGGATTGTTGCGCGCGGCGCGCTTGACGACGCCGGCGGCATCGAGGAAACGGGTCACGCGGTCCGACGGCTGCGCGCCCTTGGCGAGCCAGGACTTGACCTTGTCCATGTCGAGCTTGAGGCGCGCCTCATTGTCCTTCGGCAGCAGCGGATTGAAATGGCCGAGACGCTCGATGAAGCGGCCGTCACGGGGAAAGCGCGAGTCGGCGACGACGACGTGATAGACCGGACGCTTCTTGGTGCCTGCGCGAGCGAGGCGGATAACGACTGACATTTGATTCTCCTTAAGTGTTCGATTTGATGTGATGAGAGTGAATTGATCGCGATTATTTCTTCTTGCCGGGAAAGCCGCCGAGACCCGGGCAACGTCGGCTTGCCGGTAAGACCCGTGAGCCCCGGCAAATTCGGCAGGCCCTGGCGCAGGCCGGCCGGAAGATCCTTCGGCAGGCGGGCAATGCCGCCCGGCGCCGCCCTGCATTTTCTCGGCCATGCGCCTTCATCTCTTCCGGCGAGGGCGGTTTCATGCCGCCGCCAAAGCCCATCGCCTGCGCGATGCCGGCCATCGGGCCGCGCTTGCCCGAGCCCATGGCCTTCATCATGTCGGCCATGTTCCGGTGCATCTTGAGCAGCTTGTTGACTTCCTCGACCTTGACGCCGGCGCCGGCGGCGATGCGCTTCTTGCGGCTGGCTTTGAGAATGTCGGGGCTCTTGCGCTCCTGCCGCGTCATCGAATCGATCACCGCGACCTGGCGCTTGATGATCTTGTCGTCGATCCCGGCGTCGGCGATCTGGTTCTTCATCTTGGCAATGCCGGGCATCATGCCCATCAGGCCGCTGATGCCGCCCATATTGGCCATCTGCATCAGCTGCTCGCGCATGTCGGTGAGGTCGAACTGGCCCTTGCGCATCCGCTCGGCGACGCGCGCGGCCTTTTCGGCGTCGATATTCGCGGCGGCCTTTTCGACCAGCGACACCACGTCGCCCATGCCGAGAATGCGGCCGGCGATACGGCTCGGATGGAAATCTTCCAGTGCATCGGTCTTTTCGCCGGTGCCGATCAGCTTGATCGGTTTGCCGGTGACCGCGCGCATCGACAGTGCGGCGCCGCCGCGGCCGTCGCCGTCGACGCGCGTCAGCACGATGCCGGTGAGGCCGACGCGCTGCGTCGAAGGCGCGCGCGAGATTGACCGCGTCCTGGCCGGTCAGCGAATCCGCGACCAGCAGCACTTCATGCGGATTGGCGGCGGCTTTGATTTCCGCGGCCTCCGACATCATCTCTTCGTCGAGCGTGGTGCGGCCGGCGGTGTCGAGCAGCACCACGTCGTAGCCGCCGAGCTTGCCGGCTTCGAGCGCACGGCGCGCGATCTGCGCCGGCTTCTGGCCCGCCACGATCGGCAGCGTCGGAATGTCGAGATCGCGCCCGAGCACGGCGAGCTGCTCCATCGCCGCGGGGCGGTAGATGTCGAGCGAGGCCATCAGCACCTTGCGCTTGTCGCGCTGGGTCATGCGGCGCGCGAGCTTCGCGGTGGTGGTGGTTTTGCCGGAGCCCTGGAGACCGACCATCATGATCGCGACCGGCGGCACCGCATTGAGGTCGATGGTCTGGCCGTCAGCGCCGAGCGTGGCGACCAGTTCGTCATGGACGATCTTGACCACCATCTGGCCGGGCGTGACCGACTTGACGACGGTGGCGCCGACCGCCTGCTCGCGCACGCGGTCGATAAAACTTCTGACGACGTCGAGCGAGACGTCGGCCTCGAGCAGCGCGCGGCGCACTTCGCGCATCGCGGCGTCGACGTCGGCTTCCGACAGCGAACCGCGGCCCGTCAGCCGATCGAGTATGCCACCAAGCTTTTCCGACAGATTGTCGAACAATGCCGTTGTCCCCTGTCCTGTCTCAGGACGAATTTCCAAACACTTTTGCGCCCGAGGGCGCATCGCGCTGTCGGGCGTTGGCCTCCGGTCTCAAGGGCCGGGCGGCGGGTCGAAAAGAACGTCTTTTCGAGAAGTGCCGGGGTTAAACCCCTGCAAGCGCGGAAAGTCAAGGAAGGCGACCCTGGTCAGAGTTAACCGATTTCCCGTAAGTAATTGAAATAACTGTGAATTTGGCGCCGCGAAAATTGTGATGGCCGTCAAATTTGCCGCCAGGTTCCAAGATCGGCCTGGGCACGCCATATATCGCCTCATGCCTTTCGCCCTCGTCCCCATGTGATCCCGCCCCGTGCCCATCACCCGCCGCCGTGTTCTCGCAGCGCTTGCCGGCCTCGGTCGTGGCCGCAGGCGTGCCGTCTGTCTGGATGTCCCGCATGAAAACCTATGACGGCCCGGTCTCCGATCATTTCGACGGCCTGCAATTCTTCGACCCCGATGGCGTGCCGCCGAAGTCGCTGTCGCAGGTGCTGCGCTGGCAGTTCGGCAGCGGCAGGGAGCGCGCGAACTGGCCGGATTGGGTGCCGAGCCCGCATGCCGACACGCCGCCGCCGCGCGTCGAGGGCAACAAGGTCCGGCTGTCGTTTGTCGGGCATGCGAGCTGGCTGATCCAGACCGCCGGCCTCAACATCCTGGTCGACCCGGTGTGGTCGATGCGCGCCTCGCCCTTCGCCTGGGCGGGACCGAAGCGACATAATGACCCAGGCGTCGCGTTCGACGCCTTGCCTGACATCGATACCGTGCTGGTGTCGCACGGCCATTACGACCATCTCGACCTGGCGACGTTGTCGAAACTTTCCGCGAAATTTTCGCCGCGCGTGATCACACCGCTCGGCAACGACGTCACCATGCGCGACGCGGATGGCGCGATCAAAGCCGAAGGCTTCGACTGGAAGGATCGCGTCGAACTCGGCAACGGCATCGCCGTGACGCTGGTGCCGACGCGGCATTGGTCGGCGCGCGGGCTGTTCGACCGCAACAAGGCGCTGTGGGCGAGTTTCGTGCTGGAGACGCCCGCCGGCAAGCTCTACATCGTCTGCGATTCCGGCTACGGCGACGGCAAGCATTTCCGCCGCGTCGCCGAAGCGCATGGCCCGCTGCGGCTGGCGATCCTCCCGATCGGCGCCTACGAGCCGCGCTGGTTCATGCGCGACCAGCACATGAACCCGTCGGACGCGGTGAAAGCGCTGGCCGATTGCGGCGCGCAATCCGCGCTGGCGCATCATCACGGCACCTTCCAGCTCACCGATGAGGCGATCGACGCGCCGGTGATTGCGCTTCGTCGAGGCGCTGGATGAAGCGAAGGTTTCGCGCGAGCGGTTTGCCGCGCTGAAGCCCGGGCAGGTGGTGGAGATCTAGATTTATTTTTGACGCGGTTTCTAGCGCAGCCAAGTCCACGCAATCTGCGTCAACTTGATTGCTGTGCGAACCGGTAGCCACCCCCGGATCAAGTCCGAGGGCATGCTTCGCTCGAAACCGCTTTAATCCAAACCGGCCCTGCGAAAGCCTTCCAGATAATGCTCGAGGTCGGCGGCATGCCGGATCGGCACATGGCTTTCGACCCAGGCCAGCGAAATATTGGGCTGCGCGCGGCGAAGCTCCTGGAGCGCGGCGGCGGCGGCCTCGGAATCGCCGGACATGCCGATGGCGGCGGTCAGCACGCGATGCGCGCCGGCATAGTCGCTGCGAAGACGGATCGAAATGCGCGCCAGCCGGATAGCCTCTTCGTAGTTGCGTCCGATATACTGGGCGAGGCAAGCCGAGCCGTAAGGAAGCGCCAGAAAATGATCGCGCGGGCTCAGGCGGATCGCGCGGCGAGCCGCGGCGACGGCTTCCTCCCAGCGGCTGCAAAATCCCAGTGCGGCGGCATAGTAGGTCAGGGTATGCGAGAAGTTCGGATTGAGGCGCAGCGCCAGTTCGAATTCGGCCAGCGAATCGTCGAAGCGCTTGGTGATGAGATAAAAGGCGCCAAGCGCATGATGTGCCCAGGCATCTTCGCTGTCGGCGCGAATGGCGGCCAGCGCGGTACGTTCGGCCTCCTGCGCGACGTCTTCCAGTTCAACCCAGCCCATATGGGCGCCGAAGGTATAGCTGGCGGCGAGCACACCGAGCGCCTGGCCGTAGTGCGGTTCGATGGCAATGGCCTTTTTCAGCAGGTCCTGCGCGATGGCATGGTCCTGCCGGGTGACCCGCCAGTAATACGACAGGGCATGCATCACCAGATCCCAGGCATCGAGGCTGCTCGGCGCCTTGCGCCGGACCCGGATGTTTTCCGCCGAGTATAGTTGCGGCTCGATCGCGGCCACGATGGCCTCGGTGATCTCGTCCTGCACGGCGAAGACGTCGGAGACTTCGCGGTCGTAGCGTTCTGCCCAGATGTGGCGGCCATTGGCGACATCGTTCAGCTGCGCGGTGATGCGCACGCGGCCGCCGCTCTTTCGAACGCTGCCCTCGAGCACATAGCCGACGCCAAGCTCTTCGCCGATCTGCTTCACGTTGACGGCTTTGCCCTTGTACAGGAATGACGAGTTGCGCGCGATGACGAAGAACCAGCGCAGTTTTGACAGTGCGGTGATGATGTCTTCGCTGATCCCGTCGGAAAAATATTCCTGCTCCGGATCGTCGCTCATGTTGTTGAACGGAAGCACCGCAATGGCGGGACGGTCAGGCAGCGGCGGCGCGGCTTGCGATAGCCGGGCAGCTTCCGTCACCGGCGAATTGATTGCAGGCGTCCCCGCATCGTCCGCCACCATGCTGACGTCGCCGATGAAACGCAGGCCCTTGCGCGCGATGGTGCGGATCAAACTTTGATTGCGCCCGCTGTCGCCGATCGCCCTTCGCGCCGCGTAGATCCGGCTTGTCAGCGTCGTGTCCGACACGATCCGTCCGCCCCAGACCGAAGCGATCAGGTCATCCTTGCTGACCACGCGGTCGTGGTTCTCCATCAGGTAGATCAACAGGTCGAGCACCTGCGGTTCGACCTCGATCGATTGCTCGCCGCAGCGAAGTTCGCGGCGGCTAGTATCGAGAATGTAATCGGAGAAACGAAACAGCACGGCGAGCCTCAGTCGGCGATATCACCATTTGTGAACCATATCTCACATTCGGGAGAACAGTCAGGGAATCTGAAGCAGAATTCAAGACCGTCTGAAGCGTCGGTTCAAGTGTGTCAAGTGCGCCGTCGCTAAATACGGCATTGGGGGATGATCTACAAAGGGATGTTTGAGCATGGCTATCACGTCGTCATTTTCCTCCAATGGCATTCTCACGGAATTCGGCGACGCCGCCGACAACACCATCGTCACGAGCCGCAATGCGGCGGGTAACATCCTCGTCAACGGCGGTGCGGTCGCAACCGTGGGGGGTACGCCGACCGTTGCCAACACGACCCTGATTCAGGTGTTCGGCCAGAGCGGCAACGACACGATTACGCTGAACGAGGTTAACGGCGCACTACCTGCGGCAAATCTGTTCGGCGGCGACGGCAACGACATCCTCACCGGCGGCTCGGGCAACGACCAGCTGTTCGGCCAGGCCGGCAACGACATCCTGCTCGGCAAGGGCGGCAGCGACTCCCTGTTCGGCGGCGACGACAACGATACGCTGACGGGCGGCGATGGTGACGATCAAATGTTCGGCGAGGCCGGCAACGATCGCATGATCTGGAACCCCGGCGACGACAACGACCTCATGGAAGGCGGCGCCGGCACCGACACCGCCGAAGTCAATGGCGGCAACGGCGCCGAGCAGTTCACGCTCACCGCCAACGGAACGCGCGTGCGCTTCGATCGTGTCACGCCCGCACCGTTCTTTCTCGATATCGGCACCACCGAGAACATCGTCGTCAACATGAACGGCGGCGACGACGTCTTCACCGCCGGCAACGGACTCGCCAGCCTCATCAGTGTCACCGTGGACGGTGGCACCGGTAACGACACCATCACCGGCGGCGACGGCGCCGATCGCCTGCTCGGCGGTGACGGCAACGACCTCATCACCGGCGGCCGCGGCAACGACACCCTGTTCGGCGGCACCGGCGACGACACCTTCGTCTGGAACCCGGGCGACGGTAGCGACATCATCGAAGGCCAGTCGGGCGTCGACAAGCTGTTGTTCAATGGCGCCAACATCAACGAGAAGATCGACATCTCGGCCAATGGCGGTCGCGTGCGGTTTACGCGCGACGTCGCCGCCATCGCCATGGACCTCGACGACGTCGAGAACATCCAGTTCAACGCGCTGGGCGGCGCCGACACCATCACGGTCAACGATTTGACCGGGACCGACGTCACCCAGGTCAATCTCGACCTGGGTGTCAATGGTGCCGGTGATGGTTCGGCGGATACGGTGATCATCAACGCCACCGCTGGCAATGACGTCATCAGGATCTCCAGCGTCAACGGCGTTGTCACCGTGACCGGTCTTTCCGAGACCGTGACGATCGCGCATGTGGACGTCAACGATCGCATCGTGATCAAAGGCCTCGGCGGAGACGACATCATCGATACCTCGGGACTTGAGGCCGGCATCCTGCTCACCGCCGATGGCGGTGACGGCAATGACATCCTGATCGGCGGTCAAGGTGCCGTCACCCTGCTTGGCGGTAACGGCAATGACGTCTTGCTCGGCGGCTCGGGGCAGAACATTCTTGACGGTGGACCCGGCGCCAACGTCGTGATCCCCGGCATCGTGCCTGCAAGCGGCGGAATTCTCTCGGTGTCCGGCGACAACGCCGGCAACAGCCTTACCTTCAGCCGCGATGCGGCCGGTAGGATTCTCGTCAATGGCGGCGCTGTCGCAACCCAGGGCACGCCAACCGTCGCCAACACCAACCTGATTCAGGTGTTCGGCCAGGGCGGCAACGACACGATTACCCTGAGCGAGGTCAATGGCGCGCTGCCTGCGGCGAATTTGTTCGGCGGCGACGGCAACGACATCCTCACCGGCGGCTCGGGCAATGACCTGCTGTTCGGCCAGGCCGGCAACGACACCCTGCTCGGCAAGGGCGGCACCGACTTCCTGTTCGGCGGCGACGGCGACGATACGCTGACCGGCGGCGTCGGCGACGACCAGATGTTCGGCGAGGCCGGCAACGACCGCATGATCTGGAACCCGGGCGAGGGCACCGACCTCATGGAAGGCGGCGACGGCACCGACACCGCCGAAGTCAATGGCGGCAACGGCGCCGAACAGTTCACGCTCACGGCCAACGGCACCCGCGTGCGCTTCGATCGCATCACCCCGGCGCCGTTCTCGCTCGATATCGGCACCACCGAGAACATCGTCGTCAACATGAACGGCGGCGACGACGTCTTCACCGCCGGCAACGGCCTCGCCAGCCTCATCAGTCTCACCGTCGACGGTGGCACCGGTAACGACACCATCACCGGCGGGGACGGCAACGACAAGTTGCTCGGCGGCGACGGCAACGACCGCATCACCGGCGGCCGCGGCAACGACACCCTGTTCGGCGGTGCCGGCGACGACACCTTCGTCTGGAACCCCGGTGACGGCAGCGACACCATCGAGGGTCAGGACGGCGTCGATACGATGGTGTTCAATGGCGCAAATATCGCCGAGAAGATCGACATCACGGCCAACGGCGGCCGCGTGCGGTTCACGCGCGACATCGCCGCCATCACGATGGATGTCAACGACGTTGAGCGGATCAACTTCACCGCCCTTGGCGGCGCCGACACCATCACGGTCGGCGACCTGAAAGGGACCGACGTTACCCAGGTCAATCTCGACCTCAGCAGTGCGCCCGGCACGGGAGCCGGCGACGGTGCGGCCGATAGCGTGACGGTCACCGGCACCGGCGGTAACGATCAGATCCAGATATCGGCTGCCGGCTCGTCCGTAACGGTCACCGGATTGGCGGCGCAGGTTGCCATCACCGGTGCAGAAGGCGCCAACGATGTGCTGAGGGTCAACGCCGGCAACGGCAACGACACCATCAATGCGGGAACCGTGGCTGCGGGGTCGATCGGCCTCGTCCTCGACGGCGGCGCCGGCAACGACACCATCACCGGCAGCCAGGGCGCTGACACCCTGATCGGCGGCACCGGCAATGACACCGTGATCGGCGGCCTGGGTAACGACTTTGCCGATCTCGGTGACGGTACCGATACCTTCATCTGGAATCCGGGTGAGGGCAGCGACACCGTCGAGGGCGGCACCGGCACCGATACGCTGCTGTTCAATGGTGCGAACATCAACGAAAATTTCGTTATCTCGGCCAATGGCAGCCGGGCGCGGCTGTCCCGTGACATCGGCAGCGTCGTCATGGATATCAACGGTCTCGAGCGAATCCAGCTCAACGCCCAGGGCGGCGCGGACACCGTCACCGTCAGTGATCTGACCGGCACCGGTGTGACGCAGGTGGCGATCGACCTCGGCGTCAACGGCGCCGGCGACGGTGCGGTGGACACCGTGAACATCATCGGGGCCGCCGGTAACGACGCCATCAAGGTCTCCAACAACAACGGCGTTGTCACGGTAGCGGGCCTTGCCGAAACCGTGACGATCTCGAATTTCGATGCCAATGACCAGCTTGTCATCAATGGTCTCACCGGCAACGACACCATCGATGCATCGACGCTCAGGCCCAACCTGCTCAAGGTCACGCTCAACGGCGGCGACGGCGACGACCTCATCGTGGGTAGCCTGGGCGATGACCTCGTCATCGGCGGCCGCGGCAACGACAACCTGTTCGGCAACAGCGGCAACGATACCTTCGTCTGGAACCCGGGCGACGGTAGCGACATCATCGAGGGCCAGGGCGGCAGCGATACGCTCCAGTTCAATGGTGCGAATATCGCCGAGAAGATCGACATCTCGGCCAATGGCAGCCGCGTGCGGTTCACGCGCGACGTCGCCGCCATCACCATGGATGTCAACGGCGTGGAGACCATCAACTTCACGGCTCTTGGCGGTTCCGACAATATCACGGTCGGCGATCTTAAAGGGACCAACACTACGCAGGTCAATCTCGACCTCAGCGGGATTCCCGGCAGCGGGACCGGTGACGGCGCCTTCGATCACGTGACGGCCACCGGCACCGGCGGCAACGATCAGATCCAGGTTGTCGCTGCCGGCTCTTCGGTCTCGGTCCTCGGATTGGCGGCTCAGGTTGCCGTCAGCGGCGCGGAATCCACCGACGTGCTGACGGTCAGCGGCGGCGCCGGCAACGACACCATCAACGCCAGTGCCGCACAAGCCGGATCCATGAGCCTTGTGCTCGATGGCGGCGACGGCAACGACACCATCACCGGCGGATCGGGTAACGACATGCTGTTGGGTGGCGCCGGCAACGACATCTTGCGCGGCGGCGTCGGCGACGACCAGATGTTCGGCGAGGCCGGCAACGACCGCATGATCTGGAACCCGGGCGAGGGCACCGACCTCATGGAAGGCGGCGACGGCACCGACACCGCCGAAGTCAACGGCGGCAACGGCGCCGAGCAGTTCACGCTCACCGCCAACGGCACCCGCGTGCGCTTCGATCGCATCACCCCGGCGCCGTTCTCGCTCGATATCGGCACCACCGAGAACATCGTCGTCAACATGAACGGCGGCGACGACGTCTTCACCGCCAGCAACGGCCTCGCCACCCTCATCAATGTCACGGTGGACGGCGGCACCGGTAACGACACCATCACCGGCGGCGACGGCGCCGACACGTTGCTCGGTGGCGACGGCAACGACCGCATCACCGGCGGCCGCGGCAACGACACGGCCCTGCTCGGCGCCGGCGACGACACCTTCGTCTGGAACCCGGGCGACGGCAGCGACATCGTCGAAGGCCAGGACGGCACCGATACGATGTTGTTCAATGGCGCAAATATCGCCGAGAAGATCGACATCACGGCGAACGGCGGCCGCGTGCGGTTCACGCGCGACATCGCCGCCATCACGATGGATCGTCAACGACGTTGAGCATATCAACTTCACGGCCCTTGGCGGCGCCGACACCATCACGGTCGGCGACCTGAAAGGGACCGACGTCACGCAGGTCAATCTCGACCTCAGCAGCTGCGCCCGGCACGGGAGCCGGCGACGGTGCGGCCGATAACGTGACGGTCACCGGCACCGGCGGCAACGACCAGATCCAGCTGACAGCTGCCGGCTCGTCGGTAACGGTCACCGGATTGGCGGCGCAGGTTGCCATCACCGGTGCAGAAGGCGCCAACGATGTGCTGAGGGTCAACGCCGGCAATGGCAACGACACCATCAACGTCAATACCGGACCCACCGGAACCATGGGCCTCGTCCTCGACGGCGGAGCCGGCACCGACACGTTGGTGCTTAACGGCGCCAATGTCGCCGAGAATATCGTTATCTCGGCCAATGGCACCCGGGCCCTGCTGTCTCGCGACTTTGGCAACGTCAGCATGGATCTCAACGGCGTCGAGCACATCCAGCTCAACGCCCTGGGCAGCGCCGACACCATCACGGTCGGTGATCTGACCGGCACCGGCGTCACGCAGGTGACGATCGACCTCGGCGCCGGCGCGACGGTGCAGCGGACACCGTGGTCGTCAACGGCACCGCCGGCAACAACGCCATCAGCGTCGTCAAGAGCGGTAGCTCGCTGGTGGTCATGGGGTTGGCGGAGCAACTGACGATCGCCAACTTCGAGGCGGGCGATGCGCTCGTGATCAACGGTCTCGCCGGCAACGACACCATCGATGCCTCGTCGATCCAGGCCGGTCAGGCCAGGCTCACGCTCAACGGCGGCGATGGCGATGACCTGATCGTGGGCAGCCAGGGCGATGATCTCGTCAATGGCGGCCGCGGCAACGACACCGCGCTGCTCGGCGCCGGCAACGACACCTTCGTCTGGAACCCGGGCGATGGCAGCGACATCGTCGAGGGCCAGGCCGGCACCGACACGATGTTGTTCAATGGCGCGAACATCGACGAGAAGATCGACATCTCGGCCAATGGCGGCCGCGTGCGGTTCACGCGCGACGTCGCCAACATCACCATGGATCTCAACGACGTCGAGAACATCCAGTTCAACGCGCTGGGTGGCGCCGACACCATCACGGTCAACGATCTGACCGGGACCGACGTCACCCAGGTCAATCTCGACCTGGGTGTCAACGGTGCCGGTGATGGTTCGGCGGATACGGTGATCATCAACGCCACCAATGGTGCCGATGCGATCTTCGTCTCCAGCAGCAACGGCGTGGTCACGGTGACGGGCCTCTCCGAGACGGTGACGATCTCGAACTTCGACGCCAACGATCGCATCGTGATCAACGGCCTCGGCGGAGACGACGTCATCGAGGCGACGGGGCTTGCGGTGGGCACGTTGACCGCCGATGGCGGCGACGGCGATGACGTCATTGTCGGCGGTCACGTCGTCGGTATCCTGCGCGGCGGCGCGGGAGACGACGTCATCATCGGCGGCACCACGCAGGACATTCTCGACGGCGGAACCGGGAACAACGTCGTGATCCCCGGCACTTTCCGGCCTGCGTCTGCCGCCTTGCTTGGGCAGTTCATGGCATCGACCTTCGTCCCGGAAGGTAACGGTGTGGTGGCGATGATCGATCCGCAAGTAAACCAACCGAACATGCTGGCGGCGCCCCAGCATGCGTAAACGCAGCATCACCCTGGAGAATGCAGATGAGTACGGAGACCGCCGACGGTAACGATAGCTCTTCGGGACTCGACGCCCTCGTGACGTTACTGCATTTCCAGGGTGTTGCGGCGGATCGCGAGCAGATCCGCCATCGGCTCGGAACAAACAAGATTGGCGCATCGGAGATTCTCCGGTGCGCCAAAGACTTTGGATTGAAGGCGCGCGCCGCCAGTACCAAATGGTCGCGGCTTGCCAAAATGCCGTTGCCGGCGATCGCAACATTGCGCGACGGCCGCTTCATGGTGGTCGCCAAGGCCAGCGACGATGAAGTGCTGGTGCAGGCGCCGGGGGCTTCCCGTCCCTCGCTGATGTCGCGCGACGAGTTGCTTGCGATCTGGGATGGCGGATTGATCCTGATGACACGCCGGGCCGGATTGTCCGACCTCGGCCGTCGCTTCGACATCACCTGGTTCCTCGGCGCGATCAACAAATACCGGGGCCTGCTCGGCGAGGTGCTGCTGGCGTCGTTCTTCCTGCAGCTGTTTGCGCTGGTCTCGCCGCTGTTCTTCCAGGTCGTCATCGACAAGGTGCTGGTGCATCGCTCGCTGAGCACGCTCGATGTGCTGGTCGTCGGCCTGGTGGCGATCTCGATGTTCGAGACCGTGCTGGGCATCCTGCGCACCTACCTGTTCTCGCACACCACCAACCGCATCGACGTCGAGTTGGGTGCGCGGCTGTTCAACCATTTGCTGGCGCTGCCGATGGCCTATTTCCAGGCACGGCGCGTCGGCGATTCCGTGGCGCGGGTGCGCGAACTGGAAAACATCCGCAATTTTCTCACCAGTTCGGCGCTGACGCTTGCCATCGACCTGTTCTTCACGTTCGTATTCCTGGCGGTGATGTTCGCCTACTCGCCGATCCTGACCTGGATCGTGCTCGGCTCATTCCCGTTCTACATCGTGATTTCGGTCGGCGTGACGCCGCTGTTCCGGCGGCGGCTCGACGAAAAATTCCGGCGCGGCGCCGAGAACCAGGCGTTCCTGGTCGAGAGCGTGACCGGGATCGAGACGCTGAAGGCGATGGCGGTCGAGCCGCAAATGCAGCGCCGCTGGGAAGAACAGCTCGCAGGCTACGTTAGCGCCAGCTTCCGGGTCCTCAGCCTCGGCAACACCGCAAGCCAGATGGTGCAGTTCGTCAGCAAGATCGTCACCACCGTCACCCTGTATTTCGGCGCCAGGCTGGTGATCGAGGGCGGCCTGTCGGTCGGCGAACTCGTCGCCTTCAACATGCTCTCCGGCCGCGTCAGCTCGCCGGTGCTGCGGCTGGCGCAGATGTGGCAGGATTTTCACCAGGCGCGCCTGTCGGTGCAGCGACTGGGCGACATCCTCAATACCACCGCGGAGCCGACTTACGCGCCGGCGCGGGCGCGGCTGCCTTCGATCCAGGGCAATATCGCATTCGACCACGTCACGTTCCGCTATCGCCTCCAGGGACGGGAAGTGCTGCACGACGTCAGCTTCGAGATCCCGGCCGGGCAGATGGTCGGCATCGTCGGGCCTTCGGGGTCGGGCAAGAGCACCTTCGCCAAGCTGGTCCAGCGGCTTTACGTGCCGGAAAGCGGTCGCGTCATGATCGACGGCATGGATCTCGCGATGGCCGATCCCGCCTGGCTGCGCCGCCAGATCGGCGTCGTGCTGCAGGAAAACGTGCTGTTCAACCGTTCGGTCCGCGAAAATATCGCGCTTGCCGACCCGACGATGTCGATGGAGCGCGTGATCGCGGCGGCGAAGCTTGCGGGCGCGCATGACTTCATCCTCGAACTGGACGAAGGCTACAACACGATTGTCGGCGAGCGCGGCTCGACGCTTTCGGGTGGCCAGCGTCAGCGCATCGCCATTGCCCGCGCCCTCATCTCGGACCCGCGCATCCTGATCTTCGACGAGGCGACCAGCGCGCTCGATTACGAGAGCGAGCGCATCATCCAGCAGAACATGAAGGAGATCGCCAAAGGGCGAACGGTCCTTGTCATCGCGCACCGGCTCTCCACCGTGCGGGCGGCGGACCGGATCGTCACGCTCGAGGGTGGCCGTCTGGTGGAGGACGGCACCCACGACACGCTGATCAAGACCGGCGGCCGCTATGCGGCGCTGCATCGTTTGCAGGGAGGCCTCCATGAAGCCTGCTGAGAAGCCTGCCGACAGCACCCTTCCCGCCAGGCGGACCGAAAGCGTGGTTCCGTTCCGCCGCATCAATGACCGCCGCGAAGAGCTCGCCTTCCTGCCGGCGGCGCTCGAGATCGTGGAGACGCCGCCATCGCCGATCGGGCGCTCGATCGCGATCACGATCGGCGTGCTGTTCTGTGCGGCGCTGGTCTGGTCCTGGTGGGGCACGGTCGACATCGTGGCTTCGGCGACGGGGAAAATCGTGCCGAGCGGGCGCACCAAGGTCATCCAGCCGTTCGAAACCGGCGTGGTGCGCGCGATCCTTGTGCAGGACGGGCGGGCCGTAAAGGCCGGCGACGTGCTGGTCGAGCTCGATCCGACCGTAAATGCCGCGGAACGCGATCATCTTCAGAACGACCTTCTTGCCGAGCAGCTCAACGCCGCGCGGCTGCGCGGCGCGCTTGCGGCCACGGGTGATCTTGAAGCCGACTTCGTCGCCCCTGCCGGCGCGGATCCTGTTCTCGTCAGCACCCAGCGCCAGCTGTTGCTCAATCAGGTCAACGAACACCGCGCCAAGATCGCTTCGCTGGCGCGGCAACAGGCGCAGAAGGAGGCCGAACAGGCCACGATCGGGGTCACCATTCAAAAGCTCGAGATGATGATTCCCGTCGTCCAGCAACGCGTCGACATCCGCAAGACGTTGATGGAGAAGGAACTCACCTCCAAGATCACCTATTTCGAGGTCTTGCAGCTGCTGGTCGAACAGCAGGGGGAACTCAGCGTCCAGAAGAGCCATTTGCACGAAGCGGAAGCCGCCGTGGCGGCGATCCGCGAGACGCGCGGTCAGGCGGTGGCCGAATTCAGGAAGTCCCTGTCAGACGAACTCGCCAAGGCCGAGCAAAAGGCGAACGGGTTGATGCAGGACCTGATCAAGGCCGAGCGCAGAACCACGCTGCAGCGGTTGACCGCCCCCGTCGATGGCGTGGTGCAGCAGCTTGCGATCCACACGGTCGGCGGCGTCGTCACGCCGGCGCAGGCCTTGATGGTGATCGTCCCGAACGACAGCCGGCTGGAAATCGAAGCCATGGTATCCAACCGCGACATCGGCTTCATCCACACCGGACAGGAGGCCCAGATCAAGATCGACACCTTCAATTTCACCCGCTACGGCCTGCTGCGCGGCGAGGTTCTCAACGTCTCGCAGGACGCGATTATCCGCGACCAGCCGCAAGACCGCTCCGGTGAACGGCGACAGGGCTCGCAGAACGACAGCAGCGAACCAAAAGGCCAGGAGTTGAACTACAGCGCGCGCATTTCGCTCGACCGTACCAAAATGCAGGTCGAGGAGCGGATGGTCGACCTGTCACCGGGCATGGCGGTGACGGTCGAGATCAAGACGGGGACGCGCACGATCCTGAGCTATGTGCTCTCACCGATAATGCGCTACCAGAAGGAAGCGCTGCGCGAGCGGTGAGCCTTCGAAAGCTATTCCTTCGGCTTGATCGCCCAGGACACGCGGACCGTCACCGCGAGCGTCTCTTCGCCCTGGGCGATCGGCGCGGCGGAGGCGGCGAAGCCGCCGGCGACCTTGCCGCGAAATACCGGGGTGGGTGATCCCTCCTCGGAGATGGCGATCGGCTCGCCGAGCGTGACGCCGGCAGCCCTGGCATAAATTTGCGCCTTGCGGCGGGCGTCCGATATCGCCTGCTCGCGGGCCTCGTCGAGCAGTTTTGAAGCCTGCGAAACCATGAAATTGATGCCGCCGATGTCGTTGGCGCCCGCACCCACCAGCACGTCGATCGTGCCGGCGACCTTGGCGACGTCGCGCACGCGGATCGTCACGCGGTTGGCGGCGCGATAGCCGACGATGGGTGACGGGCCGGAACGGTTCGGAGCATATTGCGGCTGCAGCGACAGCCGCGAGGTCTGAAAGTCCTTTTCGTCGATGCCTGCGCCCTTCAGCGCCAGCAGCACCTTGCCCATCGCGGCGTTGTTGGCGTCGGACGCCTCGCGCGCGGTCTTGGCGTCATTGGCAACCCCACCGTCGATCTGCGCCTGGTCCGGCGCGACCTGCACCGTGGCCTCACCGGTGACCGAGATCGCAGGCGGCGGCGCCGTCTGCGCCAGTGCGGGCGCGGCAAGCAGTCCGGCAGCGGCGGCCGCAAGCGCGAAAGAGTGCTTCATGCGCCTCACTTCAACGGTACGTAGACGTTGATCACCAGCTTGTCTTCCGCCGTCTTCAGGGGATCGGTGATGTATTCCTCGATGAAGGTGTCCTTGGCCTCGAGCTTCTTGTCGTCGAGGTGATTGGTGATCGCCTCATAGGTGTTGTCCATGTTGTCGTAGGAGCCGCGATGGACAAACTTCAGCGCCTTGCCGTCGGGCGATTTGCCGATGCTCATGTCCTTGCTCAGGTTCTTCGGATCCTGTTCGACCGGAATTTCGGCAAGGAACGTAAAGCCGGTATCGTCGGTCGAGGTGTAGACGATCATCGCATTGCCTGACGATTTGATGCCCTGCTTGTCGAGCAGCGCGGTCAGTGCCTTGAACGAATCGATCAGGGTGTCGAACGCCGCGTCCCAATTGGCGGTGCCCTTCATGACCACCACTTTCTTGGGCTCGAGCGTGAACGGTTCGCCAAAGGGATCGGCGGCCTGAACGGTAGCGGCAGGTGGCGGTGAAGGCGCGGCCGACGGACTTGCCACCGGCGTCGGCGAGGTTCCGGGCGCCGGGGTCGCAGCGGCGGCCGGCGCCGGTGCAGGCGTCGCAGAAGCAGCGGGGGCAGGGGCGGCCGACGGGCTTGCGGCCGGCGAAGCCGAGGGCGCCGGCGATTGCGCCATCGCGGCGCCGCCTGCCGCGAAAACAACCATCGGGATCAGCGCGACCAAGGCCGCGCGGAAAGGACTGATACGGTTCATTTTGGCTGTTCTCCATCCATCCCGAGCGGTAGCGGCAAGTCCCGGTCCTGGCCGCAAAGCGCCGCCATTTCTAGCATGCATGGTCCGCTTTCGTCCCATGACAGATGCGTCATGCACCCCTGCGTACTAGGCAATCGGCCAACATTGGCCATATAAGACAGGCAGAAATTGGGAAATTCCATGAGCGCGCTCGCCAATCACGCCTTCGCCAAGATGAACGGTATCGGCAACGAGATCGTCGTGATCGATTTGCGTGACAAGCCTGCCGTGGTGTCGGCGGACGAGGCGCGGGCCATCGCCTCGCCGCGGGGGGTTCCTTTCGATCAGTTGATGGTGCTGCAGCCGCCGCGGCTGGCGGGTACCGAGGCCTTCATCCGCATCTACAACAGCGACGGCTCGGACGCCGGCGCCTGCGGCAACGGCATGCGCTGCGTGGTGCGGCGGCTGTTCGAGAGCACCGGCCAGACGGCGGTGACGTTCGAGACCCGCGCCGGGCTGTTGAATTGCTGGCAGGGGCCGCAGCCCGACCTCTACACCGTCGACATGGGCGCGCCGAAGTTCGGCTGGCAGGACATTCCTCTGGCGGAAGAATTTCGCGACACCCGTTACATCGAATTGCAGGTCGGCCCGATCGATGCGCCGGTGCTGCATTCGCCCTCCGCCGTCCACATCGGCAATCCGCACGCGATCTTCTGGGTCGACGACGTCAATGCCTACGACCTCGAGCGCTTCGGGCCGCTATTGGAAAACCATCCGATTTTCCCCGATCGCGCCAATATCACGCTGGCCCATATCGTCGATCGCGATCACATCACGATGCGCACCTGGGAGCGCGGCGCCGGCCTCACCAGGGCCTGCGGCTCGGCCGCCTGCGCCACCGCGGTCGCGGCGGCGCGGCTGAAGCGCACCAATCGCATCGTCGAAATGTCGTTGCCGGGCGGCAAGCTTGCGATCGAATGGCGCGAGCGCGACGATCACGTGCTGATGACCGGCACCGCCACGTTCGAATATGAAGGCCGCTTCGATCCGGCGCTGTTCGCCAACGTTGCCTGATCAATGAGCGTCGACGTTCTCACCTTTGGCTGCCGCCTCAATGCTTTCGAGTCTGAGGTGATCCGGCGCGAGGCAGAGAACGCTGGCCTGTCCGATACCGTCGTCATCAACAGCTGCGCCGTCACCAACGAGGCGGTGGCGCAGGCGCGGCAATCGATCCGGCGGCTGAAGCGCGAGCGGCCCAATACGCGCATTGTCGTCACCGGCTGCGCGGCGCAGACGCAAGCCCGGATGTTTGCGGATATGGCGGAAGTCGACCGCGTCGTCGGCAATGACGAGAAGATGCGGAGCGAGGCCTGGCACAACGCCCGCGCCGCGTTCGATTCCGGATTTGGTATCGAGACAGCTGAGAAGATCGCGGTCTCCGACATCATGGCGGTCACCAGGATGGCGCCGCATCTCCTGGAAGGTTTTCAGAGCGGCCTGCCACGGGTGTTCGTGCAGGTGCAGAACGGCTGCGACCATCGCTGTACCTTCTGCATCATTCCCTATGGCCGCGGCAATTCGCGTTCGGTGCCGATGGGCGCCGTGGTCGACCAGGTCCGCACCCTGGTCGAGCGCGGCCACGCCGAGATCGTGTTGACCGGTGTCGACCTCACGAGCTACGGCGCCGATTTGCCGGGCTCGCCAAGACTTGGCCAACTGACGAAGCAGATTTTGCGGCATGTGCCGGAACTGACGCGCTTACGGATTTCATCGATCGATTCGATCGAGGCCGACCGCGACCTGCTCGACGTCATCGCCGACGACCAGCGGTTGATGCCGCATCTGCATCTGTCGCTGCAATCCGGCGACGACCTGATTTTGAAGCGGATGAAGCGCCGGCATTCGCGCGCCGACGCCATCGAATTCTGCGCGCAGGTGCGGCGGCTGCGGCCGGACATCGCGCTCGGCGCTGATATCATCGCGGGCTTTCCGACCGAGACGGAGGAAATGTTCGCGCGCTCGCAGGATCTCGTCGCGGAATGCGACCTCACCTTCCTGCACGTGTTTCCCTATTCAAAACGTCCGGGCACGCCGGCCGCAAGGATGCCGCAGGTCGCGGGCGAAGCGATCAAGGACCGCGCGAAGCGGTTGCGGGTTGCGGGCGAGACGGCGCTGCGGAAGCGGTTGGCGGCTGAGGTCGGGCATGACACGTCAGGTGCTGATCGAGAGCGGCAGGCAGGGACGGACGGAGCACTTTCTGCCGGTGGCGATCGCGGGCGAGACGCCGGGTGTGGTGCGGGCGCTGACCATCGCCGGGCATGATGGCGTGCGGCTGACAGTGTGACCTTGGCTGTCGTCGTCCGGCTTGACCGGACGACCCAGTACGCCGCGGCCGCTATGATCGATCACAAATTTCTCTGGAATACTGGATCATCCGCTTTCGCGGATGATGACAGTGGTGGTTGAGGCGCGAGTATGCCCTCACTCCCCGTTCCACCCACACGCCCTGAGCCGCTCCCGCATGTGCTCCGGTGCGGGGGCCACCACACGTACCGGTTCCTTGTTCCGCGAAATCGGAATCACGATTTCGCGGGAGTGCAAATGCAGGCGCGGCTCGCCGAAGCGGGGGCCACGGCCATAGATGTTGTCGCCGACGATCGGCCAGCCCGTCGCCGACGTGTGCACACGTAGCTGATGGGTGCGGCCGGTGACGGGTTCCAGGTCGAGCCAGGCGAGGCCGTCGCCGCGGCCGCGCACCTTCCAGTTGGTGACGGCCTTCTGACCGTCCGGGTCCGGCTTCTGCCACCAGCCGCGTTCGACGTTGAGCCGGCCGAGCGGCATGTCGATTGTGCCTTCATCCTCGGTGGGTCCACCCTCGACCACGGCCCAATAGGTCTTGCCGATCTTGCCGTGCTTGAACAACAGGCCGAGCGAGGCGGTGGCCTTGCGATGGCGTCCCAGCACGAGACAGCCGGACGTGTCCTTGTCGAGGCGGTGGGCGAGAACCGGCGGCCGCGGCAGGCCGAATCGCAGATGGTCGAAGGAGGTTTCCAGATTGGCCCCGCCCTTGGGGCCGCGATGCACCGGTAGCCCACAGGGCTTGTCGATGACGAGCATCAGCCCGTCGCGATGGAGCACGCGGGCCTGGATTTCTTCCGCCGTCAATTCGGGGACATCAAGGGATGCCCCGGGCACATCGGCCGGCTGGTTGTGACTTTCGTTCATGGCGCGAAACCGCTAACACACGTCCAACATGAGCGATACCACTCCCGGAACCCCCAAACTAAGCTGGTGGCGGCGGCTTTCGAGCGGCCTGAAGCGAACCTCGAGTTCGCTGGGCTCGGCCGTTGCCGATCTCGTCACCAAGCGCAAGCTCGACCGCGCCATGCTCGACGATATCGAGGATGTGCTGCTGCGCGCCGACCTCGGCACCGAGGTCGCGGCGCGCATTGCGGATGCGGTCGGCAAAGGCCGCTACGACAAGGCCATCTCGGCGGACGACGTCAAGAACGTGGTGGCGACCGAAGTCGAGAAGGTGCTGGCGCCGGTGGCGAAGCCGCTGGAAATCGACGCCGCGCAAAAACCGTTCGTCATTCTCGTGGTCGGCGTCAACGGCTCCGGCAAGACCACCACCATCGGCAAGCTGGCCGCAAAGTTGAGCGCCGAGGGCCGCAAGGTGATGCTGGCGGCGGGCGATACGTTCCGCGCCGCCGCGATCGAACAGCTGAAGATCTGGGGCGAACGCACCAAGTCGCCGGTCATTGCCGGCGCGCAGGGCTCGGATTCGGCAAGCCTTGCCTTCACGGCGCTGACGGCGGCGCAGGAACAGAAGACCGACGTGCTGCTGGTCGATACCGCAGGAAGATTGCAGAACAAGGCTGTGCTGATGACCGAGCTGGAAAAGGTCGTTCGCGTCATCAAGAAGGTGGATAGCACGGCGCCGCATGCGGTGCTGCTGGTGCTCGACGCCACGGTGGGACAAAATGCGCTGTCGCAGGTCGAGGCGTTTCATCGTACGGCAGGGGTCACGGGCCTGGTCATGACCAAGCTCGACGGCACCGCGCGCGGCGGCATCCTGGTGGCGCTGGCGGAGAAATTCAAATTGCCGGTGCACTTCATCGGCGTCGGCGAGGGCGTCGACGATCTGGCGCCTTTCACCGCGCGGGATTTTGCTCAGGCGATTGCAGGAATTGAGAACTAGTCAATGGACAAGACCCAGCCGCACCCGCTGTTCAAGCTCGCGACCGAACTCGGTCCGCTGATCGTATTCTTTGTCGCCAACGCGAAATACCATCTGTTCGTCGCCACCGGCGCCTTCATGGTGGCGATCGTGGCTGCCATGATCGCGTCCTATGTGGTGACGCGGCACGTGCCGATCATGGCTGTTGTCACCGGCGTCATCGTCATCGTGTTCGGCACGCTGACGCTGGTGCTGCATGACGAGACCTTCATCAAGGTGAAGCCGACCATCATCTACGGCCTGTTCGCCGCGATCCTCGGCGGCGGTCTTTTGTTCGGCCGCTCCTTCATCGCCATCATGTTCGATCAGATGTTCAATCTGACGCCGCAGGGCTGGCGCATTCTCACCATGCGCTGGGCGCTGTTCTTCTGCGCGATGGCGATCCTGAACGAGTTCATCTGGCGCACGCAGTCGACCGATTTCTGGGTCGGCTTCAAGGCGTTCGGGGTAATTCCGCTGACGATGATCTTTGCCGTCGCCCAGATGCCGCTGACCAAGCGCTACCATCTGGAGCCCGCCACGCTGGAAGTGAGCGAGGCCGACGCAGGCGATGTGTCGAAGGGGTGAGTCCTATCGGCCGTCATTGCGAGGAGCGAAGCGACGAAGCAATCCACTTTTGCTTTCGCAGCTATGGATTGCTTCGCTCCGCTCGCAATGACGCTGAGAGATCCTAGCCCCCCGCAAGTGCGGGAGAGGTTAGCAAAAGCGCCTCAGCTCTTCTGCTTGGCGATGATCTTGTCCTTGATGCCGTCATAGGTCTTCTGCGGGACGATATCCTTGTTCACGAGGTCGTCCTTGCCCTTGTAGGGGCGGCCCGCGATGATCTTGGCGGAGTAGGCCTTGCCGATGCCCGGCAACGCATCGAGCTGGTCGGCGGTCGCGGAATTGATGTCGAGCAGTTCGACCTTCGGTGCCGGCGCCATCTTCGATTCCGAGGCCTTCGGCGCGGGCGCCATCATCTTGCTGTCGGACTTGGCCGCGGGCTGCGTGCCCTGGGCCATTGACGGTGTCGCCGTCAGCAGGCCGACCGTGAGCGCGGTTGCGAGAAGAGAAGCGAGCGTGAAATGACGCATAGAAGTGTCCCTCCCAGGGCGGTTTAAGTAACGCCATCAAGCTAGCTTCGAATTCGTGGCGACGCCATGGCCGCGAAATGAACGGCAGATAAAAGGCCGAGAATTATTTCTGCCCGTCATTCCGGGATGCGCCTCTAAGCGCAGGCCCGGAATCCATAACCACGACCGGGGTATGGATTCCGGGCTCGCGCTACGCGCGTCCCGGAATGACGAGGAGTTACGTCCCCGCCCGCAGCGCCTTCTCGATCTCGGCCTTCAGCACGCTGTCGATATTGGCCGGGGTCACCGGTCCGACCATCTTGTAGAGAATGGTGCCCTCGCGGCCGACCACGAAAGTCTCGGGCACGCCATAGACGCCCCATTCGATCGAGGCGCGGCCGTTGCCGTCGACGCCGACCATGCCGAACGGGTTGCCGTAGCGGCCGAGGAAGCGGCGGGCGTTGTCGGGCGAGTCCTTGTAATTGATGCCGACGACCTGCAGCCGCGTGTCTTTGGCCAAAGCGGTCAATAGCGGGGCCTCGTCATGGCAAGGCACGCACCAGGATGCCCAGACATTGACGACGCTGACCTTGCCCTTGAAGGCGGCCGGATCGAGCCCGGGCACGGTCACGCCATTGTTGACCAGCCCTTCCAGCGCCGGCAGCGTGGTTGGCGGCGCCGGCCGGCCGATCAAGGCCGATGGAATTTTCGAGGGGTCGCCGCCATGCAGCCGCAACAGAAAAAGCCCGGCCAGCGCGATGAAGCCGATCAGCGGCAGCGCCACCACCCAGCGCCGGCCTGCCCGCGATGCGTCCGATGTGGCGGGAGTGGCCATCAGAGATCCGTCGCCGTTCGGCCGGAGCGCCTGACGACGCCGCTGGCCTCGAGTTCGCGCAGGCGCGCCTGCTGGCGGCGGTAATCGAGGCCGATCCAGACAATCAGGATCAGCACCACGGCTGACACCAGCGCGTAGGAGGTCACGATGAAGGAGGCGTAGGGACCGAGCGCCATCGCGTCACGCCGCCTGTTGGCTGGCTTGCATCATCTGCAAGCTGCGCACGCGGCGGCGCAGGATCTCGTTGCGCATCGCCGCCAGATGCAGCGTGACGAACAGCAGTGAGAATCCGACTGCCATGACCAGCAGCGGAACGAGGAAAGCCTTGTCCAGCGACGGTCCGCCCATCCGCATCACCGAGGCCGGCTGGTGCAGCGTGTTCCACCAGTCGACCGAGAATTTGATGATCGGCAGATTGATGGCGCCGACCAAAGTGAGGATCGCCGCCGCCCGCGCCGCCCGCGAGGGGTCCTCTACCGCGCGCCACAGCGCGATCAGGCCGAGATACATCAGGAACAGGATCAGGACCGAGGTCAGCCGCGCGTCCCATTCCCAATAGGTGCCCCACATCGGCCGTCCCCACAGCGAGCCGGTGACCAGCGCGAGGAAGGTGAATGCGGCGCCGATCGGGGCTGCCGCTTTCGCCGCGACATCGGCGAGCGGATGCCGCCACACCAGTGTGCCCAGCGCTGCGAGGCTCATGACGCCCCACACGAACATCGACAGCCACGCATTCGGCACGTGGATGAACATGATCTTCACGGTGGCGCCTTGCTGATAATCGTCGGGCGCCATCGCCGACTGATAAAGGCCGACCAGCAGCAGGATCGCGGTCGCGCCCGCCAGCCACGGCAATATGCGCGCCGTCAGCGCAAGGAATTTGGTGGGATTGGCGAGGTCGATCAGCGTCATGGCATCCTGATAGTCGTCAGCGGCGGGGCAGGCAATGCGGCTTGTTTTGTTTCACCGGGGCTCCGCGAGAGTTGATTGGGGTCAAGTTATGTCTAGTCCAGCCCGTGCCGCAGGCTGGCGGCTGCGGCAAACGGTCCGATCACGAAACTGATCAGCGAGAGCGCGCACAGGATCGAAAACGGCGTTCCGAACGGCAGCGGCCCCGATATCGCCGCCTGCGACGCCGCGACGCCAAAAATCAGGACCGGGATCGAGAGCGGCAGCACCAGCACCGCGAGCAACAGCCCGCCGCGATGCAGCGTCACCGCCAGCGCAGCACCAATCATGCCGGTAAAGGTCAGCGCCGGCGTTCCAACCAGCAGCGTCAGCGCCACCGCCGAGGTCGCCGCGGCATCGAGATTGAGCAGCAGCCCAAGCGCCGGCGTTGCGACGATCAGCGGCAGCCCGGCGGCGAGCCAGTGCGCCAGCGCCTTGGCGGCGCAGGCCAGTTCCAAAGGCGTCCGGCCCATCACGATCAGGTCGAGCGAGCCGTCCTCATGGTCGGCCGTGAACAGGCGGTCGAGGGTCAGCAGGCTTGCCAAGCAGCGCACCGAGCCAGAGGATCGCCGGCCCCAGCCGGGTCAGCAGCGCCAGATCGGGCCCGACCGCGAATGGCATCAGCACGGTGACGGTCAAAAAGAACAAGACACCGATCAGCGCGCCGCCGCCGACGCGCAGCGCGATTTTGATGTCACGTCGAATCAGCGCGGCGAGGGCGCTCATTTGGCGCCTCCCATCCGCAACTCCCGTCGTCTCGATGCCGAGCGGCGCATGGGTGGCGGCGATGATGATGCCGCCGCGGGCGAGGTGGTCGCGCATGAGTTCGGCGAACAGTTCCTGCCCGGCGGCATCGAGCGCCGAGGTCGGTTCGTCCAGCAGCCAGACCGGGCGGCGCACCGCAAGCAGCCGGCCGATCGACAACCGCCGCCGCTGGCCGGCCGACAGATACGCCGCCGGCAAATGGGTGGCGTGGGCCAGTCCCACTTTGGCGAGGCTTTCGTTGCTGTCACTGAGGTCGCCGCCGAGAAAATCCCGCCAGAACGACAGGTTTTCCGCAACGCTGAGTGCGGGCTTCAAGGCGTCGCGGTGACCGAGATAATGGGCCTGCTCGGGCAGCGTCAGTTCCGCCGCGCCGCCTTCCAGTTCGATCGATCCGCCTGCCGGGGACAGCAGGCCCGCGATCAGCCGCAGCAGCGAGGTCTTGCCGGAGCCGTTGGGACCGGTCACCGCCAGCGCCTCGCCCGAGGCAGCCTCGAAATCGAGGTGGGAGAACACCTCGCGGCCACCGCGCACACAATCGATCTGGCGTCCCTGGAGCCGCATCTTGCCTCGTTGCCGACCCTTCAGAAAACCTAGGGGTACCGCATCAAAATTTTGGGTCGTGCAATGCTGCAGCACGATTGTCGCTGTGGCGGCGCTTCTAGAAAGATTCTATAAGCCCGGAACTTGATGCAGCACAGAATCGGCGGCTGCAAGCCGGTAGGCCAGCCTCGCTGACGGTGTTTACATACCCCTCCTGGGTATAACTGAGAATTGGGATTTCCTCACATGACCTCGCTCGACAGCTTCAAATGCCGCAAGACCCTCAAGGTCGGTGGCAAGACCTACGTCTATTACAGCCTGCCCGCCGCCGAGAAGAACGGTCTGAAGGGAATTTCCAAACTTCCCTATTCGATGAAGGTCCTGCTGGAAAACCTGCTGCGCAACGAGGACGACCGTACGGTCAAGAAGGCCGACATCGTCGCCGTGTCGAAATGGCTGAAGAAGCGCAAGCTCGAGCATGAAGTCGCATTCCGTCCGGCGCGCGTGCTGATGCAGGATTTCACCGGCGTGCCGGCGGTGGTCGATCTCGCCGCGATGCGCAACGCGATGCAGGCGCTCGGCGGTGACGCCGAGAAGATCAATCCCCTGGTGCCGGTCGATCTCGTCATCGACCACTCGGTGATCGTGAACTTCTTCGGCGACAACAAGGCGTTCGGCAAGAACGTGGTCGAGGAATACAAGCAGAACCAGGAACGCTACGAATTTCTGAAGTGGGGCCAGAAGGCGTTTTCGAATTTCTCGGTGGTGCCGCCCGGCACCGGCATCTGTCATCAGGTCAATCTCGAATATCTCTCGCAGACGGTGTGGACGAAGAAAGAGAAGATGACGGTCGGCAAGAAGACCGGCACCTTCGAAGTGGCCTATCCGGATTCGCTGGTCGGCACCGACTCGCACACGACAATGGTCAACGGTCTTGCCGTGCTCGGCTGGGGCGTCGGCGGCATCGAGGCCGAAGCCTGCATGCTCGGCCAGCCGCTGTCGATGCTGCTGCCGGAAGTGATCGGTTTCAAGCTCAAGGGTCAAATGAAGGAAGGCGTCACCGCCACTGACCTTGTGCTGACGGTGACCCAGATGCTGCGCAAGCAGGGCGTGGTCGGCAAGTTCGTCGAATTCTTCGGCCCCGGCCTCGATTATCTGTCGGTCGCGGACAAGGCGACCATCGGCAACATGGCGCCGGAATATGGCGCGACCTGCGGCTTCTTCCCGGTCGATAGCGCGACCATCGATTACCTGAAAACCTCCGGCCGCAAGGCGGACCGCGTCGCGCTGGTGTCGGCCTATGCCAAGGCGCAGGGCCTGTTCCGCTCGGCCAAGTCGGCCGATCCGGTGTTCACGGAAACGCTGACGCTCGATCTCGCCGACGTGGTGCCCTCGATGGCCGGGCCGAAGCGTCCTGAAGGCCGCGTCGCATTGCCGGGAGTTGCGAGCGGTTTCTCCGCGGCAATGACCAGCGAATACAAGAAGGCGGCCGACGCCTCGCACCGCTATGCGGTCGAGAACCGCAATTTCGATCTCGGCCATGGCGACGTCGTGATCGCCGCGATCACCTCCTGCACCAACACCTCGAATCCGAGCGTGCTGATCGGCGCGGGTCTTCTCGCGCGCAACGCCGCCGCCAAGGGCTTGAAGGCCAAGCCCTGGGTCAAGACTTCGCTGGCGCCGGGAAGCCAGGTGGTTGCGGAATATCTCGCCAATTCCGGCCTGCAGACCGATCTCGACAAGGTCGGCTTCAACCTGGTCGGCTTCGGCTGCACCACCTGCATCGGCAACTCAGGCCCGCTGCCGGAGGAGATTTCGAAGTCGATCAACGACAACGGCATCGTCGCCGCCGCCGTGCTGTCGGGCAACCGCAATTTCGAAGGCCGCGTCTCGGCCGACGTGCAGGCGAACTATCTCGCCTCGCCGCCGCTGGTGGTGGCCTATGCGCTGGCGGGCAGCGTGACCAAGGATCTCTCGGTCGAGCCGATCGGCGAAGGCAAGGACGGCAAGCCGGTGTATCTCAGGGATATCTGGCCGACGACCAAGGAAATCAACGCCGTGATGAAGAAGTTCGTCACCGCCGCGATCTTCAAGAAGCGCTATGCCGACGTGTTCAAGGGCGACACCAACTGGCGCAAGATCAAGACCGTCGAGAGCGAGACCTATCGCTGGAACATGAGCTCGACCTATGTGCAGAACCCGCCTTACTTCGAGGGCATGAAGAAGCAGCCCGATCCGATCAGCGACGTCGTCGATGCGCGGATTCTGGCGATGTTCGGCGACAAGATCACCACCGACCACATCTCGCCCGCCGGTTCGATCAAGCTGACCTCGCCGGCCGGCAAATTTCTCTCGGAGCATCAGGTGCGCCCGGCCGACTTCAACCAGTACGGCACGCGCCGCGGCAACCATGAGATCATGATGCGCGGCACGTTCGCCAATATCCGCATCAAGAACTTCATGCTGAGGGGCGCCGACGGCAACATCCCGGAAGGCGGACTGACGAAACACTGGCCCGACGGCGAAGAGATGTCGATCTATGACGCCGCGATGAAGTACCAGGCCGAGCAGGTGCCGCTGGTGGTGTTCGCCGGCGCCGAATACGGCAACGGCTCGTCGCGCGACTGGGCTGCCAAGGGCACGCGGCTGCTCGGCGTTCGTGCCGTGATCTGCCAGAGCTTTGAGCGCATCCATCGCTCCAACCTGGTCGGCATGGGCGTGCTGCCGCTCACCTTCGAGGACGGCCAGTCGTGGACGTCGATCGGGTTGAAGGGCGACGAGAAGGTGACGATCCGCGGGCTTCAGGGTGATCTGAAGCCGCGCCAGAAGCTGACCGCGGAAATCGTGTCCGGCGACGGCGCGCTGCAACGGGTTTCGCTGCTCTGCCGCATCGATACGCTCGACGAACTCGAGTACTACCGCAATGGCGGCATTCTGCATTATGTGCTGCGTAAACTCGCGGCATAACGCGATTTCGTGATCGATGCCTCACTGCGAAGTGAGTAGCGACCGGGAAGAAGGCGGCCTATGAAAAGGCCGCCTTCTTGGCGTTTGGGGTGCGCAATTTGTGGGATCGAATCATGCCCCGTACAAATACGGATGGAAAATATCACGACCGGTTCGCAGTATGACAGCGATGATGGCCGATAACAGAGCGTCTTGCAGCGAAGTGGAAACCGGTTCGCGCCGGGAAAACGCGTCAAATCAAAAATCTGGAGTCCCGCGCCGATTCAATCGGAACGGAAAAGGCTCCAGTATCTCGCGATGGTCCGGTGCGCTCGGTGTATGCGCGATCGTCGCGATCATCCGCCCTGCTCACGCCGATCCGCGTGCCGTGGTTGAACTGTTCACCTCGCAAGGGTGCTCGTCCTGTCCGCCGGCCGACAAGATCATTGGCGAGCTTGCCAAGGACCCCAACGTCATCGCGCTGAGCATGCCGATCGACTATTGGGATTATCTCGGCTGGAAGGACACGCTGGCCGATTCCCGTTTCAGCGCGCGGCAGAAAGCCTATTCGAAGATGCGCGGCGATCGCGACGTCTACACGCCGCAGGTCGTCGTCAACGGAACGGTGCACGTGATCGGCAGCGATCGCGAAGGCATTGACGATGCGATCAAGGATACCGCGAAATCCGACGGCGTGATGTCGGTGCCGGTGACGATGACGTTGTCCGGCAAGCAGATCAACGTGTCGGTCGCGGCGAGCAAGGCGGCTGCCGCGCAGGGCGAGATCTGGATCTGTTCGGTCTCGAAGGCGATCCCGATTTCGATCGGACGCGGCGAGAATCGCGGGCGCGAAGTCACCTACTACAATGTGGTGCGCAATCTGTTGAAGGTCGGGGACTGGAACGGCAGTTCCGGAAGCTGGACCGTTCCCCTGGAAAATATTTCCCGCGACGGCGTCGATGCCGCGGTGGTCTATGTCCAGGATGGCAATCGCGACAGACCAGGTGCGATGCTCGGCGCGGCCTACACCCCGCTGCGCTGAAATTTTCCTTCGTCATTCCGGGGCGAGCGAAGCGAGAGCCCGGCATCCATACTCGCGATCGTGGTTATGGATTCCGGGCCTGCGCCAAGAGGCGCATCCCGGAATGACGAGGGTTTTGGGGATGGGCGATCGCGCGCAATCTGCAGCGTTAACGGGACCCCCAAAACGAAAAAGGACCAACTTTCGTTGGCCCAGTGTCGGGATTTCTCCCCTGCGAACAGACCCGATCCCGACGGCCCCGGGGGGCTGGGGGCTGAGGAATCCGGAACCGAAAGGACCGGGTCAACGCAGGGTATGGTTGTCGCAAGCCAGCGGGGCGGACGGTGGGCGGAAGTGGGGCAGCAATATGATTCCGCTAACGTTCCCGTGACCCGGTTGTTACGGTACCGGACAACCCGTCGTGGTTTCCGTCGTAATTTCAAAGGTCCCCTTGCGGCGCCCGGCCGTTAGCGCAATCATGGCCGCATGATCCGGAAAATGGAACCCGGTTTTCGGAACAGGATCATGCCGGAGATGACAGGAGGCGCTCGATGAGTTCGATGTCGGAGGACACTGATCCAAGCGAGAATCGCGCAGTGGCGCGCCCCGCCACTGCGAATCAGTTGCCAAATCGCGTCACATTCAATCGCCTGGAACTCAATCGTATCCTGAATCTGTACGGCCGCATGGTCGCCGATGGTGAATGGCGCGACTATGCCATCGACTTCCTGAAAGAGCGTGCGGTGTTCTCGGTGTTCCGCCGTGCTTCCGAAGTCCCGATCTATCGCATCGAGAAGGATCCGCGGCTCGCGCGCAAGCAGGGCATGTACAGCGTGATCTCCGCGACCGGCCTGATCCTGCGCCGCGGCCACGAGCTCGAGCGGGTGCTGCTGGTGATCGACCGCAAGCTGGCGGTGGTCTAGATCCTACTTTGCATGGGGTTGTTTTCGATATTTTGAGTCCGGGCGCGATTTTAGGCCTTTGTATCCGCCGGCAGCGTGTTGCCGCCGTCGCCGAGCGGCAGCTGCATCATCACCGTGTCCAGCCAGCGTCCGAACTTGAAGCCGACGCCTGGATGCGTCCCGATCATCTGGAACCCGGTCCTGGTATGGACGCCGATCGAGCCGGCATTGGCGGAATCGCCGATCACGGCGATCATCTGCCGGTAGCCGCGCGTTTCGCACTCGGCGATCAGCCGCTGCATCAATAACAGGCCGATGCCGCGCCGGTGAATCGCCGGCTGCAGATAGACCGAATTCTCCACCGTGAAGCGATAGGCCGGCCGCGGCCGGTAGGGACCCGCATAGGCGTATCCGACCACGCGGCTATCCAGCACGCCCACGAAATAGGGAAAGCCGCCATCCATCAGCGCCCGGAAGCGGCGGGTCATCTCGGCGAGGTCGGGCGGGATCAATTCGAACGTCGCGGTGCCGTAGCGCACCGCATGCTCGTAGATCTCGGTGACGAAGGGCAGATCGGCCTCGGTGGCGGGCCTGATTTCAGGTGTGGACATCGGGGCAGATTATTTTTGCTTTGGACAAAAGAAAAGCCCCCGGGTGAAGCCGGAGCCTTGGGGGTAAATTAGCCGTCCTAGAATTTTGCCCAATCATTCTTGAAGATCTCCGTGAGATAATCGATCACCGCCCGGACCGCCGGAGCTTTCGCGCCGTCGCGGTGGAAAACCAGCCAGATTTCCCGCGATGGTGCGGGCGTCGATGTCGGGAGCTCCTTGAGCGATTTATAGTGACGGGCCATGCCCTGCGGCAGGACGGCGACACCGAGACCGGTTAGGACCGCGCAGATGAGCGCCGTATAGTCGCTTGCCCGAAGCGTCAGTTCACGCGCGCCGGTGATTGTCCGGAGCCACTTCTGCTGCGGATAATGATCGCGGCTTTCATCGAATCCCAGAAAATCCCAATCCTCCGGCAGGTGTTCGCTCAAATAATCCCCTGAGCCAAACAGGCCGTAGGTGACTTCGCCGAGCTTGCGCGTAATCAGCCCCTTTTCGTGCGGCCTGGACATGCGCAAGACGATATCGGCCTCGCGCCGGCTCAGCGAGGCCTCGCGCGATCCGTCGACGAGCTCGATCTGCAAGCCTGGATGCTGACGTTGCAGTTGAAGGAGACGGGGCGCAATGAAATGATTGGTCACGCCCGAGGGCCCACTCAAACGTACCAGTCCTTGAGGTAAACGCGAGGTGCCCTGCGCAAACCGCTCGATGTCGCCGACGGCCGTTTCGGCGCGCACTGCGAGATCACGGACCTGTTGTCCCGCCGAAGTGAGGCTGTAGGCGCGTGCGCGCCTGTCGACCAGCCGAAGCTTCAGCTCTTTTTCCAGCGCCTCGATGCGCCGCGCCACGGTCGAATGGTCGGTTCCAAGCATCCGGGATGCCGCGGAAAGGCTGCCGCTGCGCGCAAAGGTCAGAAAATAATTGAGGTTGCTCCAGTCCATCGTCGCTTGCGAATTTTTCCACAATCCAATTGCAGGAATATGCATTTTCGCGCTGCGAAAGCCAGCGTAACTACGCCTCCTCTCGACGTCTTTACCGGCGTGCTCCCAGGCTCAAAGCGAGAGCAGCCCGATTGAGGAGACCAGATGCCAAGCCTTACCATTAACGGGAAAGCATTCGAGGTCGATGCGGAGGCGGATACGCCGTTGCTCTGGGCGATTCGGGAGAATGTCGGCCTGACCGGGACCAAATACGGCTGCGGCATCGCGCAATGCGGCGCCTGCACGGTTCATATCGACGGCGTCGCAACGCGATCCTGCGGCGTGTTGCTGAGCGAGGCCGTCGGCAAAGAGATCACCACCATTGAGGGACTGGCAGCCAAAGGCGTGCTGCACAAGGTGCAGCAGGCCTGGATCGCCAACGACGTTCCGCAGTGCGGATACTGCCAGAGCGGCATGATCATGGCCGTCGCGGCGCTGCTGGCCGAGAAGCCGAAGCCGACCGACGCCGACATCGACGAGGCCATCACCAATATCTGCCGCTGCGGCACCTTCCAGCAGGTGCGCGAGGCCATTCACGCCGCTGCGAGCGCTTGAGGGGACCCGTCATGGCTTCGAACTGCAACATTGAATTGCCGCGCATTTGTCGTTGGGGCCGCCGCTTTTGGCGGCGGGCTTGCCATCGGACTTCCGTTGGGCGGTGCGCCTGGGGCCCAGGCGGCGGACGGTGCGCCGGAAATCAACGCCTGGGTCGTGATCCGGCCCGACGACACCGTGGTGATCCGCATCGCCCGCTCGGAGATGGGGCAAGGTACGCTGACGGGCCTCGCTCAACTCGTCGCCGAAGAACTCGAATGCGACTGGTCGAAAGTGACCACCGAATACCCGACGCCGGGGCAAAGCGCCGCGCGCAAGCGGGTGTGGGGCAGTTTCAATACCGGCGGCAGCACCGGCATCCGCGCCTCGCAGCAATATGTGCGCAGGGGCGGCGCGACCGCGCGCATGATGCTGGTTCAGGCGGCCGCGAACGAGTGGAAGGTGCCGGTGACCGAATGCGTCGCCGCCCGCAGCGTCGTCACGCACACGCCTTCGGGCCGTACCATGACTTACGGAAAGCTGGCGGAAGCGGCGGCGCGGGTTGAACCGCCCACGGACGTCAAGCTGAAGGACCCAAAGGACTGGAAAATCGCGGGCAAGCCGCTCAAGCGCCTCGACACGTCGGATAAAACCACCGGCAAGATGATCTACGGCATCGACGTCAAACTGCCCGATATGCTCTGCGCCGCGATCGCGGCCTGCCCGGTCTTCGGCGGCAAACTGAAGAGCTTCGATGAAGCGAAGATCGCCGGCATGAAAGGCGTCAAGAAAGTCGTGCGGGTCGGCGACAATGCCGTTGCCGTGATCGCGGACAGCTGGTGGCGTGCCAAAACCGCGCTGGATGCCATGCCGATCGTTTGGGACGAAGGCGATAACGTCAGGGTGTCGAGCGCGTCGATCGCGAAATGGCTCGAGGAAGGTCTTGATCCCGCGCAGCCGGCATTTGTCGGCAACGCCAACGGCGACGTCAAAGCGGCGATCGCCGGTGCCGCGAAAAAGATAGAAGCGGTGTACGACTATCCCTACCAGAACCACGCGGCGCTGGAGCCGCTCAACGCCACCGCGCTCTACACGCCCGACAAATGCGAGGTATGGACCGGCACCCAGGACGGCGAACTTGCCTTCACCGCGGTGGTTCAGGCCTCCGGCCTGCCCCCGGAGAAATGCGATGTCCACAAGGTGATGCTCGGCGGAGGCTTCGGCCGCCGTACCGCGCCGGATTATGTCCGGCAGGCGGTCTTGATCGCCAGGCAGATGCCGGGCACGCCCGTCAAGCTGTTGTGGTCACGCGAAGAAGACATGACGCACGGCAGATATCATCCGGTCACCCAGTGCAAGCTGACCGGCGCGCTCGATGCCGACAACAACCTTGCCGGCTTGCATATGCGGATTTCAGGCCAGTCGGTTTTTGCCAGCATCAGTCCTCAATTGCTGAAAGACGGCATGGACCCGTTCTCGTTTCAGGGCGTCTCGTCCGCTGGAGAGGCATTCGCCAATATCGGACCGGCGCGGCTGGGTTACACCATCCCCAATTTGCTGATCGACCATTCGATGCGCAATCCGCATGTGCCGACGGGGGTCTGGCGCGGCGTCAACGGCAACCACAACGGGATCTATCTCGAATGCTTCATGGATGAACTGGCGCATGCGGCCGGACAAGACCCGCTCGCATTCCGCCGCAAGCTGATGGCGAACCATCCCAGGCATCTTGCCGTCCTCAATGCGGCCGCGGAGCGCGCCGGCTGGGGCAAACCCGCGCCGCAAGGGGTGTTCCGCGGCATCGCGCAGCAGATGGGGCTCGGAAGTTACGTCGCCGCGGTCGCCGAAATTTCGGTCGGCGACGGCAACAAGATCAAGGTGCATCGCATCGTCGCCGCTACCGATCCCGGCACCGTCGTCAATCCGGCGCAGGTCGAGCGGCAGGTCGCGGGCTCCTTCGTCTTTGGCTTGTCGGCGCTGTTCTACGGACAGTGCACCGTAAAGGACGGCCGGATCGAGCAAACCAACTTCGACACCTACAACTCGATGCGCATCCGCGAGATGCCGAAGGTGGAAACGATCGTGATGCCGAGCGGCGGCTTCTGGGGCGGTGTCGGCGAGCCGACATGTACCGTCGCGGCGCCGGCGGTGCTCAACGCCTACTTCGCAGCGACCGGCAAGCGTATCCGCTCCGTGCCGCTGAAAAATCAGGATATCAACCTCGCCTGATTGCTTGAACGGCCGCGAATGGCGTCGGCTATTCGTCTGCAAAAGAAAAGCCCCGGCCGTGAGGCCGGGGCTTCGATTCTCCGGCTCGGTGCGGAAGCGCTAGTCGCGCTGGCCGAGCAGCTGCAGCAGCAGCGTGAACAGGTTGATGAAGTTCAGGTAGAGCGACAGCGCGCCGGTAATCGCCGCACGCTCCGCCACGTCACCGCCCTGCGAGGCATAGCCGTAGATGTAGTCGTTCTTCAGCCGCTGGGTATCCCAGGCGGTGAGGCCCGCGAACACCAGCACGCCGACCACCGAGACGATGAACTGCAGCATCGAGCTGGCCAGGAACAGGTTGACCACGCTCGCGATGATGATGCCGATCAGGCCCATGAACAGGAACGACCCCATGCCGCTCATGTCACGCTTGGTGGTGTAGCCGTACAGGCTCAGCGCGCCGAAGGTCGCCGCCGTGATGAAGAACACCCGCACGATCGAGGTGTGCGTGTACACCAGGAAGATCGACGACAGCGAGATGCCCATCAGCGCCGAGAACACCCAGAACAGCATCTGGGCGGTCGCGGGCCGCAGCCGGTTGATGCCGGCCGAGATCACGAACACCATCACCAGCGGCGCCAGGATGAACAGCCACTTCAGCGGGCTGACATACATCGCGTAGCCGAACGGCGTCAGGAACGGCGTTGCCGAACTTGGCGGCGCCGCGCCGACGGATCGGTGGTCACCGCCGCCATATAGACGCCGAGCGCGGCGAGGCCGGTGATGGCCAGGCCGATCGTACATGTAATTGTAGATGCGCAGCATGTAGGCGCGCAGACCGGCGTCGACGGTCGCGGCGTCAACGCGCCCGGCGGCCCGGCCGAAAGGAGAAGCATAGTTACGGTCTAGGTCCGACATGGTCGAATTCCCGTTGGTTGCCCGGCGGAGCGCAAGGGTTTGCGACGCCGGTTCAGATAATCTATCCCAGATGCCGCGATTTGCTGACATTAATTTTGCGTCATCAAGCCGCGTTCTGACCCAGGCTGGTATGTGGGAAACTAACACATTCAGCTGCAAGCTTCCACGCGCGGCTGAATGTCGCTCTCACGGGCTATTTCCGAGCAAAACCAGCGTTAACCCGGCCTTTCCGGCCGCTACAAATTGTCACAAATTCCGCAGCACGGTGGCCGGCTTCTGGTTCAGGGCCAGCAACGTTCCGGCGAGCCCGAGCCCTACCGTGACGATCAGGGCGGCGGCGACCACGCCGGCGGCGCTGCCGGCCTGCCAGACGAAGCTCAGCGTCATCAGCCGGGTCACGATCAGCCAGGCCGCGATCGAGCCCGCGATCACGCCGAACACCGCGGTGGCAAAGCCGATCATCAGATATTCCAGCGCATAGGCGCCGAGCAGCCGCGCCCGGGTGGCGCCCAGCGTCTTGAGGATCACCGCGTCATAGACCCGGTGGCGATGGCCGGCGGCCAGCGCCCCGCCCAGCACCAGGATGGCCGAGATCAGGGTCACCGCGCTGGCGCCGCGGATCGCCAGCACGAGATTGGTGACGACGGTGCCGATGGTCTCCAGCGCCTCGCGGACCCGCACGCTGGTCACCATCGGGAAGGCGTCGGCGACCTGCTTGATGATCCGGGCGTCGCCGGCGGCGTCCGGGTGGGTTTCGGTCAGGGTCGCGACATGGCTGTGCGGGGCGCCCTTGAAGGCATTGGGCGAGAACACCAGCACGAAATTGATGCCGAGGCCCTGCCAGTCGATGTTGCGCAGATTGGCGATTTTCGCCGGGATATCGCGGCCGAGCACGTTGACGACGATCTCGTCGCCGATGCTGAGCTTCAAGTCCGTCGGCGATCTTCTTCTCCATCGAGACCAGCGGCGGGCCGCTGTAATCCGCGCGCCACCATTCGCCCTCGACGATCTTGGAGCCCTTGGGGATTTCGCCGGTATAGGTCAGGCCGCGGTCGCTCTGCAGCACCCATTCGGTGTCCGGCGACGGCTTGAGCTCGTCGGCCTTGACGCCGCGGGCCGCGACGATGCGCCCGCGCAGCATCGGCACGTCCTCCACGGTCGATTGCGGTGCGGTGGCTTTGAGGAATTCGCCGAAGCGGTCGGCCTCCGTCGGTCGGGATGTCGATGAAGTAGAACGACGGCGCGCGATCCGGCAGCGCCGCCAGGAACTGCCGGCGCAGATTGCCGTCGATCTGGGTGATGGTGACGAGCACCGCGAGCCCGAGGCCGAGCGACATCACCACCGAGGGCGTCAGCGCGCCGGGCCGATAGATATTGGCGATCGCCAGCCGCAGCATGGTGATGCGGCTGCGCGGCAGGCGGCGCGCCAGCGCCATCAGGCCGGCGGCAACGCCGCGCAACAGCGCGAACACCGCGACCGACGAGACGACGAACACCGCCGCGACCCGCTTGTCGTAGGCCAGCCCGATCGCGACCGCGATCAACAGCGCGATCACGACCGCCATCAGCGCGAGATAGCGCCAGCGCGGCCGATGCCATTCGCGGGCGACTTCCTCGCGGAACAGCGCCGCGACCGGCACGTCATGCACCCGGCCGAGCGGCCACAATCCGAAGGCAAGCGCCGTGAGCAGGCCGTAGACGAAGGACAGCGCGAGTTCGTCCGCGTGCAGCGCCGGCACCACCGGCAGCGGCAAGATCTTGCCGAACACCCCGACGATGACGAATGGCAGCGCCGCGCCGGCGGCGAGCCCGATCACCGAGCCGATCCCGGCGAGCACGATCACCTGCGTCAGGTAGATCGTGAAGACGTCGCGGCCGGTGGCGCCCAGCGCCTTGAACGCGGCGATGACGTCGCGGCGGCGGTCGATATGGCTCTTGACGGCGTTGGCGACGCCGACGCCGCCGACCAGAAGCGCGGCGAGGCCGACCAGCGTCAGGAATTGCGTGAAGCGGCTGATGGTGCGCTCCAGCTGCGGCGAGGCGTTGCCGCGGCTGCGGATCTCCCAGCCGGCTTCCGGCAAGCGTGCTTCGCGCGCTGTCGATCAGCTGCTTGGCGGCGCGCTCGTCGGCCGCATTGTCCGGCAGTCTCACGCGGTAGATCCAGCGCACCAGGCTGCCGGGCTGCAACAGTCCCGTGGCGCGCAAGGCCTCTTCGCTGACCAGGAAGCGCGGGCCGAGGCCGACATTGCCGGCGAGCTTGTCCGGCTCGGCGCCGACCACGCTGCGGATCTGGAACGTCGCGTTGCCGATCGTGACGCGGTCGCCGAGCTTGAGATCGAGCCGCGCCAGCAGCGTGGAATCCACTGCCGCACCGAACGCGCCGTCGCGCTCGGCCAGCAAATCCGGCATCGGCATTTTGGGATCGAGCGTCAACTCGCCGAGCATCGGGTAGTTGCCGTCCACCGCCTTGAGTTCGACCAGCGCCAGCCTGCCGTCGCCGCTGCGGGCCATGACGCGCAGGGTGGCTGCGACCGACACCTCGCCGCGGGCGCGCAGGAAGGCGATCTCGTCCGGCTTGGCCTCGCGCTGGATCAGCGAGAATGCGATGTCGCCGCCGAGCAAGGTGCGGCCCTCGCGGGTCAAGCCTTCGCTGAGGCTGGCCGCGACCGAGCCGACGCCGGCGATCGCCATCACGCCGAGCGCAATGCAGGCGATGAAGACGTAGAAGCCGCGCAGGCCGCCGCGCAATTCGCGAAGCGCGTAACGCAGTGCCAGCGACCGCCGCGCGGCTGGTTGGCGCGGCTTCAATAGCCAGGGTCATGAAGCGGGATTTCCGTCGATGCGGCCCGAGCGCAGCCGCACCACGCGGTCGCAGCGCTGCGCCAGCGAGGTGTCGTGCGTCACCAGCACCAGCGTCATGCCGCGCTCGGCATGCTTTGTGAACAGCAGGTCGACGATCTGCTTGCCGGTCGCCTCGTCGAGATTGCCGGTCGGCTCGTCCGCGACGAGGATCGCAGGGTCGGGCGCCAGCGCGCGGGCGAGCGCGACGCGCTGCTGCTCGCCGCCGGAGAGTTGCGTCGGATAATGATGCAGCCGATCGCCGAGGCCGACCGAGTTCAATTCCTGCGCCGCGCGCGCCGCCGCATCGGGATTGCCGGCGAGTTCCAGCGGCACCGCGACGTTTTCCAGCGCCGTCATGGTCGGGATCAGATGGAACGACTGGAATACGATGCCGACCTGGCGGCCGCGGAAGCGGGCGAGCGCGTCCTCGTCGAGGGCATTGAACGGCGTGCCGTTGACCACCACCTCTCCGCTGTCAGGACGCTCCAATCCCGCCATCACCATCAGCAAGGTCGACTTTCCCGAGCCTGACGGTCCGATCAGGCCGATCGCTTCGCCCGGCGCCACGCGAAGGCTGATATCCTTCAGGATATGAACGCGCGCCGCGCCGGTGCCGAGCGAGAGATTGACGTTGGAAATGGAAATGGTGTCCGGCTCGAGGCCGGTCAATGAAGAGGATTCGATGAGACTGTCCATGGATCGGTCATATGGCACTTCCGCCGCCGGGGTCGAGGGCCGGATGGGTCCGTTCGTGCACATAATCGTGTTGATTATGGCCTTGATGACAGCCGGAACCGGTTCTGCACAGGCCCCGGCAAAGCCGCTCAAGATGGTCGTGCTCGGCGATTCCCTGAGCGCCGGCCTTGGCCTGCCGGCGGCGGCCGCGTTTCCGGCCCGCCTGCAAAAGTCCTTGGAAGCCAAGGGGATAAAGGTCGACATGATCAATGCCGGGGTGTCCGGCGACACCGCGTCCGGCGGCCGCGACCGGCTCGACTGGTCGGTCCCCGAGGGCACCGAGGCGGTGATCCTCGAACTCGGCGCCAATGATGCCCTGCGCGGCACCGACCCGGCCGTGACCCGCGCCGCGCTCACCGACATCCTGACGCGGCTGAAGGCGCGCAAGATCGCGGTCCTGCTGTGCGGCATGCTGGCGCCGCCGAACTACGGCCAGGAGTACGCGGCCCGCTTCAATGCGATCTATCCGGAGCTTTCGAAATCCTTCGACGTGCCGCTCTATCCGTTCTTCCTCGAAGGCGTCGCCGCCGACGCCAAGCTCAACCAGCCGGACGGAATGCATCCGACCGCTGAAGGCGTCGACGTCATCGTGAAGAACATTCTGCCCATGGTGGAGGCACTTCTCGGCGCGATCTCTGCGCAACGCAGCTGAAAAACGGGCAGCAATAACCTTAACTGGCGGTTTTCCCCGTAGCTTTCCGGTGCTCTGGCGGCGGCTGCTTCGCAGGGTCACATAAGTCAGGTAGAAATTGGTGATCGGTGATTCGTTGCCGGGTTCAGCATCGGGAGTGAGCGATGCCGCGTTTGTTCACCGGACTGGAAATTCCGGCCGAGATCGGCCAGACCCTTTCCAATTTGCGTGGCGGCCTTCCGGGCGCGCGCTGGATCGATCCCGAAAATTATCACGTCACCCTGCGCTTCATCGGCGACATCGACGGCATGTCGGCGAACGAAATCGCCTCGATGCTGTTTCGGGTCAACCGCAAGCCGTTCGAGGTCAAGCTGCAGGGCCTGCAAAGCTTCGGCGGCCGCAAGCCGCGGGCGGTGGTCGCCGCCGTCGAGCCGAGCCGGCCGCTGATCGAGTTGCAGGCCGAACTTGAGCGGATGATGCAGCGCATCGGGCTCGATCCCGAAGGGCGCAAATTCACCCCCCATGTGACGCTGGCGCGGCTGCACGATGCCTCGAGCCAGGATGTCGCCGACTATCTGTCGGTGCGCGGCTATTTCCCGAGCCGCACCTTCATGGCCTCGCGCTTCGTGCTGTTCTCCTCGCGCGCCTCGACCGGCGGCGGGCCCTATGTGGTCGAGGATTCCTACGCGCTGAGCGCGTGAGTGCGCGGCGGCAGCCCGGCTTGCATACCCCCACCACCAATTCACGGCTTGCAATTTTCGCACGCCTGAGGCCGTAAGGTAGGCCATGCTGTCGACCCGACCCATCTCGTTCCGCGCCCATTACCAGGCTCTGGTCTCCTCCGGCGCGATCGAGGCCGATCCGGCGCAGGCCCGCGCGGCTGACGCCTTTGGCGCGCTCGAAGAACGGCTGTCGAGCTACAAGCCGTTACGCAAGCAGGGCCTGTTCGAACGGCTGTTCGGCGACAACGACGAGCCGGCGTGCGCGGGCTCTACGTCCATGGCGACGTCGGCCGCGGCAAGACCATGCTGATGGATCTGTTCTTTCAGCAGAGCCCGGTCGCGCACAAGCGCCGCGCGCATTTCCACGAATTCATGGCCGAGGTGCATGAGCGCATCTACGGCTACCGGCAGAACATCGCGCGCGGCGAGATCGGCGATGGCGACGTGATCGCGCTGACCGCGAACGCGATCTTCGACGAGGCCTGGCTGCTGTGCTTCGACGAATTCCACGTCACCGACATTGCCGATGCCATGATCCTCGGCCGGCTGTTCGCAAAGCTGTTCGAACTCGGCACCGTCGTGGTGGCGACCTCGAACGTCGCGCCCGAAGACCTCTACAAGGGCGGCCTGAACCGCGCGCTGTTTCTGCCCTTCATCGCGCAGATATCGGATCATATGGACGTGCTGCGGCTCGATGCGCGCACCGATTTCCGGCTGGAAAAACTGGCCGGCGTGAAGATGTGGCTGGTGCCGGCGGATCAAGACGCCGATACCGCGCTCGACAAGGCCTGGGCGAAGATGACCGGCAATGCGCCCTGCAAGCCGCGCGACATCGCAATCAAGGGCCGCATCCTGCACGTGCCGTGTTCGGCGCACGGCGTCGCCCGGTTTTCGTTTGCCGACATCTGCGAGAAGCCGCTCGCGGCATCCGACTATCTGCGGCTGGCGCACGACTATCACACCATCCTGATCGACCGCATTCCGGTGATGGACTATCCCGAGCGCAATGCCGCCAAGCGTTTCATCTCGCTGATCGACACGCTCTATGACAACGCCGTGAAGCTGATGGCCTCGGCCGCCGCCGATCCGCTGTCGCTGTATCTGGCGACCGACGGCAACGAGGCCAACGAGTTCAAGCGGACCTCGTCGCGGCTGATCGAAATGAGCTCGGAATCCTATCTGGCGCTCCCGCACGGGCGGAAGGATTCGGCGGCGAGCGGGTCGAGCACCGGGCTGGTCGAAACGTAGGGCCAGGCACTCCCCGTCATTCCGGGGCGCGACGAAGTCGCGAGCCCGGAATCCATAACCACGATCGGGCGGGTGGATTCCGGGCCTGCGCCGAGCGACGCATCCCGGAATGACAGGCATACCTGATCGAAATCAAGGCAGGTCTGGCAGCGCCGACAATTGGGCGCGCCGCGACTTGAACCGGTCATTCGAAAGGGATAACCAGCCTGCCAGTCCCTTCCATCCTCCATCTTCGTCACAGAAGGACAAATTTCCCATGGCGCGCGACAAGATTGCTTTGATTGGCTCCGGTCAGATCGGCGGAACGCTGGCTCACCTCATCGGCCTGAAGGAGCTCGGCGACGTCGTCATGTTCGACATCGCCGAGGGCATTCCGCAGGGCAAGGCGCTCGACATCGCGCAGTCCTCGCCGGTCGACGGTTTCGACGCCCATCTGACCGGCGCCAATTCCTACGAGGCGCTCGACAACGCCAAGGTCTGCATCGTCACCGCCGGCGTGCCGCGCAAGCCCGGCATGAGCCGCGACGATCTGCTCAGCATCAATCTCAAGGTCATGGAGCAGGTCGGCGCCGGCATCAAGAAATACGCCCCCGACGCCTTCGTCATCTGCATCACCAACCCGCTGGACGCGATGGTGTGGGCGCTGCAGAAGGCCTCCGGCATGCCGCACAAGAAGGTGGTCGGCATGGCCGGCGTGCTGGATTCGTCGCGCTTCCGCTATTTCCTCGCCGACGAATTCAACGTCTCGGTCGAGGACGTCACCGCCTTCGTGCTCGGCGGCCATGGCGACACCATGGTGCCGCTGACGCGCTACTCCACCGTCGCCGGCATTCCGCTGCCCGACCTCGTCAAGATGGGCTGGACCTCGCAGGCGCGGATCGACGAGATCGTCGACCGCACCCGCAATGGCGGCGCCGAGATCGTCAACCTGCTGAAGACCGGCTCGGCCTTCTACGCGCCGGCGGCGTCCGCGATCGCGATGGCCGAGAGCTATCTGAAGGACAAGAAGCGCGTGCTGCCCTGCGCCGCCTATCTCAACGGCGAATACGGCGTGAAGGACATGTATGTCGGCGTGCCCGTCGTGATCGGCTCCAAGGGCGTCGAGCGCATCGTCGAGATCGAACTGGCCGGCAAGGACCGCGAGGCCTTCGACAAGTCGGTCGGCGCGGTGCAGGGCCTGGTCGATGCCTGCAAGAAGATCGCGCCGGACCTGCTAGGCCGCTGATCAAATTCGGCTATCGGCCGGATTGACGACAGATTTGCAGTTCTCTTGGTATATGGTATACCACAAAAAAGCGCGGTGAACTTCAAATTCACCGCTCCAGGGTTCGGGGAGCGTCCAGATGAATATCCACGAATACCAGGCCAAGGCGTTGCTGCATGAATTCGGCGTGCCGATCTCGCGCGGCGTGCCGGTCTTGCAGGCCTCGGATGCGGATGCGGCGGCCAAAAAGCTCCCCGGCCCGATCTGGGTGGTGAAGAGCCAGATCCACGCCGGCGGCCGCGGCAAGGGCAAGTTCAAGGAAGCCTCCGCCGGCGACAAGGGCGGCGTGCGCATCGCCAAGTCGGTCGCCGAGGTCAACGAGTTCGCCAAGCAGATGCTGGGCGCGACGCTGGTCACGATCCAGACCGGCGCGCAGGGCAAGCAGGTCAACCGCCTCTACATCGAGGAAGGCTCCGACATCGACAAGGAGTTCTATCTCTCGATCCTGGTCAACCGCGAAACCTCGGAAGTCTCGTTCGTGGTCTCGACCGAAGGCGGCGTCAACATCGAGGACGTCGCGCACAAGACGCCCGAGAAGATCATCACCTTCTCGGTCGATCCGGCGACCGGCATCATGGGCCATCACGGCCGCACGGTGGCGAAGGCGCTCAATCTCTCCGGCGATCTCGCCAAGCAGGCCGAGAAGCTGGTGACCCAGCTCTACACCGCCTTCACCGCCAAGGACATGGCGATGCTGGAGATCAATCCGCTGGTCGTCACCAAGCAGGGCGAACTGCGCGTGCTCGACGCCAAGGTGTCGTTCGACGACAACGCGATGTACCGCCATCCGGAAGTCGCGAGCCTGCGCGACGAGACCGAGGAAGACGCCAAGGAAATCGAGGCGTCGAAATACGATCTCAACTACGTCACGCTCGACGGCACCATCGGCTGCATGGTCAACGGCGCGGGTCTTGCCATGGCGACGATGGACATCATCAAGCTCTACGGCATGGAGCCGGCGAACTTCCTCGACGTCGGCGGCGGCGCCAGCAAGGAAAAGGTCGCGGCCGCGTTCAAGATCATCACCGCCGATCCCAACGTGAAGGGCATCCTCGTCAACATCTTCGGCGGCATCATGAAGTGCGACATCATCGCCGAGGGCGTGGTCGCCGCCGTCAAGGAAGTCGGCCTGAAAGTGCCGCTGGTGGTGCGGCTCGAAGGCACCAATGTCGACGCCGGCAAGAAGATCATCCGCGAATCCGGGCTCAACGTGCTGCCGGCCGACAATCTCGACGATGCCGCGCAGAAAATCGTGAAAGCCGTCAAGGGAGGCTAGCGATGGCTGACCGTCTCACCGCACCGACCGCGCTGGAGGAACACCGCAAGCTCGCGGTGTTTGCCGGCGAGTGGAGCGGCGAAGAGATGGTCTATCCCTCGCGCTGGACCGAGGGCGGCCCGGCCACCGCGCACGTCAAGGCGCGCATCGACCTCAACGGCTTCTATCTGATCCAGGACACCGTGCAGACGCGCGACGGCAAGGAGAGTTTTGCCACCCACGGCGTGTTCACCTACGACCGCGAGGACCGGCTCTACAAATTGTTCTGGCACGATTCGCTCGGCTACTACTCGCCGGCGCCGGCCTCCGGCGGCTGGAGCGGCAAGACGCTGATACTGGTGCGCGGCTCGCTGCGCGGCAACGCGCGCCACGTCTACGAAGTCGTCGACGACAACAACTACACCATGAAAATCCAGTTCTCGCCCGACGCGGAAGGATGGGCCGACGTGCTCACCGGCAGCTATCGGCGCATCCACTGAAATCCATTTCCGATCATCCAGGGAAGCAACATCCATCATGTCCGTCCTGATCGACAAGAACACCAAAGTCATCTGCCAGGGTTTTACCGGCAAGAACGGCACGTTCCATTCCGAAGCCGCGATCGCCTACGGCACCAAGATGGTCGGCGGCACCTCGCCGGGCAAAGGCGGCGCGATGCATCTGGGTCTGCCGGTGTTCGACACGGTGGCCGAAGCGCGCGAAAAAACCGGCGCCGATGCGTCGGTGATCTATGTGCCGCCGCCGGGCGCGGCGGATGCGATCTGCGAGGCGATCGATGCGGAAATTCCGCTGATCGTCTGCATCACCGAAGGCATTCCGGTGCTCGACATGGTGCGGGTGAAGCGCTCGCTGTCCGGATCGAAGTCGCGGCTGATCGGACCGAATTGCCCGGGCGTCATGACCGCCGGCGAATGCAAGATCGGCATCATGCCGGCCAACATCTTCAAGCCCGGCAATGTCGGCATCGTGTCGCGCTCGGGCACGCTGACCTATGAAGCCGTGTTCCAGACCACCCAGGAGGGCCTCGGCCAGACCACCGCGGTCGGCATCGGCGGCGACCCGGTCAAGGGCACCGAATTCATCGACGTGCTGGAGATGTTCCTGGCCGACCCCAAGACCACCTCGATCATCATGATCGGCGAAATCGGCGGCTCGGCCGAGGAAGACGCCGCCCAGTTCATCAAGGACGAGGCCAAGCGCGGCCGCAAGAAGCCGATGGTCGGCTTCATCGCCGGCGTCACCGCCCCTCCCGGCCGCCGCATGGGCCATGCCGGCGCGATCATCTCCGGCGGCAAGGGCGACGCCGGTTCCAAGACCGCGGCGATGGAATCGGCCGGAATTACGGTCTCGCCGTCGCCGGCGCGGCTCGGGAAGACGCTTGCCGAAAAATTGAAATCCTAATTCAATTCTTGGTTCTTTTCGGCGGGAAATTCCGCCCTAGATAGGGTAAAGCTTCAAAACCTGCCGGTCCGGGCCATCCCGACCGGCAAAAGCGCCGTTTTCCATGCGCGAAGCAAAAATCACCAGGACGCCATCATGTCTCGCCAGGACGCGAATGCAGCATTTGCTCTCTCTTCCTTTTTGCAGGGCACCAACGCCACCTACATCGACGACCTCTACGCCCGCTACGAGCAGGACCCCGCCTCGGTCGACCCCGACTGGCAGGAGTTCTTCAAGAGCCTGAAAGACACCCCCGCCGACGTCCAGAAGAACGCCGAAGGTCCCTCCTGGGGCCGCGACAACTGGCCGCTGACGCCGCGCGACGAACTGACCTCGGCGCTCGACGGCAACTGGGCCACCGTCGAGAAGGCGGTCGGCGCCAAGATCGTGGCCAAGGCGCAGGCGCAAGCCAAGGGCGCTGACATCTCCGCCGCCGACGTCCATCAGGCGACGCGCGATTCGGTTCGCGCGCTGATGCTGATCCGCGCCTACCGCATGCGCGGTCACTTCCACGCCAAGCTCGATCCGCTCGGCATCGAGGCGCCGCGCGACCGCGAGGAACTCGACCCGCGCTCCTACGGCTTTGCGGAGGCCGATTTCGACCGCAAGATCTTCCTCGACCACGTGCTCGGCCTCGAATACGGCACGCTCCAGGAAATCGTCGCGATCTGCGAGCGCACCTACTGCCAGACGCTCGGCGTCGAGTTCATGCACATCACCAACGCCGCGCAGAAGTCCTGGATCCAGGAGCGCATCGAGGGCCCCGACAAGGAGATCAGCTTCACGCCCGAGGGCCGGCGCGCGATCCTGAACAAGCTGATCGAAGCCGAAGGTTTCGAGAAATTCTGCGACCTCAAATTCACCGGCACCAAGCGCTTCGGTCTCGACGGCGCTGAATCGCTGATCCCGGCGCTGGAGCAGATCATCAAGCGCGGCGGCAATCTCGGCGTGAAGGAGATCGTCGTCGGCATGCCGCATCGCGGCCGCCTCAACGTGCTGACCCAGGTGATGGGCAAGCCGCACCGCGCGCTGTTCCACGAATTCAAGGGCGGCTCGGCCAATCCCGACGCGGTCGAAGGCTCCGGCGACGTCAAGTATCACCTCGGCGCGTCGTCGGACCGCGAGTTCGACAACAACAAGATCCATCTGTCGCTGACCGCCAACCCCTCGCATCTGGAAATCGTCGATCCGGTGGTGCTCGGCAAGGTGCGCGCCAAGCAGGACCAGCACGGCGATCCGCCGGACATGCGCATTTCCGTGCTGCCGCTGCTGATGCATGGCGACGCGGCGTTCGCCGGCCAGGGCGTGGTCGCGGAATGTTTCGCGCTCTCCGACCTGAAGGGCTACCGCACCGGCGGTTCGCTGCACTTCATCGTCAACAACCAGATCGGCTTCACCACCTATCCGCGCTATTCGCGCTCCTCGCCCTATCCGTCCGACGTGGCGAAGATGATCGACGCGCCGATCTTCCATGTCAACGGCGACGATCCGGAAGCGGTGGTGTTCGCCGCCAAGGTCGCGATCGAATTCCGGCAGAAATTCCACAAGCCCGTCGTGATCGACATGTTCTGCTATCGCCGGCATGGCCACAACGAAGGCGACGAGCCGATGTTCACCCAGCCGGTGATGTACAAGAAGATCGCCGCCCATCCCGGCACGGTCGAGATCTATTCCAAGCGGCTGATCGCCGACGGCGTGATGACCGAAGGCGAGGTCGAGAAGGCCAAGGCCGACTGGCGCGCGCGGCTCGATGCCGAGCTCGAGGCCGGCTCCGGCTACAAGCCGAACAAGGCCGACTGGCTCGACGGCAAATGGGCCGGCTTCAAATCCGCCGATCAGGAAGAGGACCCGCGCCGCGGCGTCACCGGCGTCGATACGACGGTGCTGAAGGACATCGGCCGCAAGATCACCAAGGTGCCCGACGGCTTCCGCGTTCACCGCACCGTCCAGCGCTTCCTCGAAAACCGCGCCAAGGCGATCGACAACGGCGTCGGCATCGACTGGGCGACCGGCGAGGCGCTGGCGTTCTGCACGCTGCTGCAGGAAGGCCATCACGTCCGCCTGTCCGGACAGGACTGCGAGCGCGGCACCTTCTCGCAGCGCCATTCGGTGCTGATCGACCAGGAAGACGAGAGCCGCTACACGCCGTTCAACCATCTCGGCGGCGACCAGGGCCATTACGAGGTCATCAACTCGCTGCTGTCGGAAGAGGCGGTGCTCGGCTTCGAGTACGGCTACTCGCTGGCCGAGCCGAATGCGCTGGCGATGTGGGAAGCCCAGTTCGGCGACTTCGCCAACGGCGCGCAGGTGCTGTTCGACCAGTTCATCTCCTCGGGCGAGCGCAAATGGCTGCGCATGTCCGGCCTCGTCTGCCTGTTGCCGCACGGCTATGAAGGGCAGGGGCCGGAGCATTCCTCGGCGCGGCTCGAGCGCTTCCTGCAGATGTGCGCCGAAGACAACATGCAGGTGGTCTATCCGACCACGCCGGCCAACTACTTCCACGTGCTGCGGCGCCAGCTGCATCGCGAGATCCGCAAGCCGCTGATCCTGATGACGCCGAAGTCGCTGCTGCGCCACAAGCGCGCGGTGTCGCGGCTCGACGAACTCGGCAAGGACACCACGTTCCACCGCATCCTCTACGATGACGCCCAGATGCTGCCGGACGAGAAGATCAAGCTGGTGCCGGACGACAAGATCCGCCGCGTCGTGCTGTGCTCGGGCAAGGTCTATTACGATCTCTACGAGGAGCGCGAGAAGCGCGGCATCGACGACATCTACCTGATGCGCGTCGAGCAGCTCTATCCGGTGCCGCTGAAGGCGCTGGTGCAGGAGCTCGGCCGCTTCAAGGGCGCCGAACTGGTCTGGTGCCAGGAAGAGCCGCGCAACATGGGCGCGTGGCACTTCATCGAGCCCTATCTCGAATGGGTGCTGAACCAGATCCACGCGCCGAACAAGCGTCCGCGCTACGCCGGCCGCGCGGCGTCGGCGGCGACCGCCACCGGCTTGATGTCGAAGCATCTGGCGCAGCTCAAGGCGCTGCTGGACGAGGCGCTGAACTAGAGACTTTGAATTCGTCATGCCCCGCGACCTGTCGCGCCGTACGTCTCAACTGAGCGACAGGCGTCGAAGGCCGGGGAATGACAGTCACGATTTGATGACCGCAGCCGGTTATCGAGGAAAACAGCCATGACTGAAATTCGCGTTCCGACGCTCGGCGAGTCCGTGACCGAGGCCACCATCGGCCGCTGGTTCAAGAAGGCCGGCGACGCCGTGGCGGTCGACGAGCCCTTGGTCGAGCTCGAGACCGACAAGGTCACCATCGAGGTGCCGGCGCCGTCCGCCGGCGTGCTCGGCGAGATCGCCGCCAAGGACGGCGAGACCGTCGCGGTCGGCGCGCTGCTCGGCCAGATCAATGACGGCGCGGCCGGCGCCGCGGCAAAGCCTGCCGCCGCCCCCGCCAAGGCCGCGGCCCCGGCGGCCGCGCCGGCTGCCGCCGCGCCTGCGGCCGCCCCGAAGGCCGCGCCGGCCGACGCGCCGCTGGCGCCGTCGGTGCGCAAGCTCTCCGCCGAAAGCGGCGTCGATGCCGCCACCGTTCCCGGCTCCGGCAAGGACGGCCGCGTCACCAAGGGCGACATGCTGGCCGCGATCGAGAAGGCGGCCTCGGCGCCGACCCCGGTCAATCAGCCGGCCGCCGCCGTGCAGGTGCGCGCGCCGTCGCCGGCCGACGATGCCGCGCGCGAAGAGCGCGTGAAGATGACGCGGCTGCGCCAGACCATCGCGCGCCGCCTCAAGGACGTGCAGAACACCGCGGCGATGCTGACGACCTTCAACGAGGTCGACATGAGCCACATCATGGCGATGCGCGTCGCAGTACAAGGACGTGTTCGAGAAGAAGCACGGCACCAAGCTCGGCTTCATGGGCTTCTTCACCAAGGCCGTGCGTGCAGGCGCTGAAGGACATTCCGGCCGTCAACGCCGAGATCGACGGCACCGACCTGATCTACAAGAACTACTATCACATCGGCGTCGCCGTCGGCACCGACAAGGGCCTGGTCGTGCCCGTGGTGCGCGACTGCGACCACAAGTCGATCGCCGACATCGAAAAGAGCATCGCCGATTTCGGCCGCCGCGCCCGCGACGGCCAGCTCAAGATCGACGAGATGCAGGGCGGCACCTTCACCATCACCAATGGCGGCATCTACGGCTCGCTGATGTCGACGCCGATCCTGAACGCGCCGCAGTCCGGCATTCTCGGCATGCACAAGATCCAGGAGCGGCCGATGGTGGTCGGCGGCAAGATCGAGATCCGCCCGATGATGTATCTGGCGCTGTCCTACGATCACCGCGTCATCGACGGCAAGGAAGCCGTGACGTTCCTGGTGCGCGTCAAGGAGAGCCTGGAAGATCCGGCGCGGCTGGTGCTGGATCTCTGATTTTTCCGGTCCGATGTCATGATCGCGACATGGCGGTCATTGTGAGCGGATGTTGAGTTGTGTATTTCTTGAGGGGGCGAATGTGACGGACAGAGTTGTTATCATCACCGGCGGCAGCCGCGGCATCGGCCGCGCCACCGCGCTTGCCGCCGCCGCGCGCGGCTACCGGGTCGTCGTCGGCTATGCCAGCAACGAGGCGGCGGCGAAGGACGTCGTCGCGGAGATCGAGGCGCAAGAACGGCAAGGCGATCGCGGTGAAATGCGACGTCGGCAAGGAGAGCGATATCCTGGCGCTGTTCAAGGCCGCCGACGAGTTCGGCACGCTCGGCGCGCTCGTCAACAATGCCGGCATTGTCGGCAAGAGCGGCGTGCGGGTCGACGAGATGTCGGCCGAGCGCATCCAGCAGATGATGGCGGTCAACGTCACCGGCAGCATCCTGTGCGCGCGCGAGGCGGTGAAGCGGATGTCGACCAAGCACGGCGGCAAGGGCGGCGTCATCGTCAACCTGTCCTCGGTCGCGGCCAAGCTCGGCGCGCCCAACACCTATGTCGACTATGCCGCCTCCAAGGGCGCGATCGATTCCTTCACCGTCGGGCTCGGCCACGAGGTCGCCGGCGAAGGCATCCGCGTCGCCGGCATCCGGCCCGGGCTGATCGACACCGAAATCCACGCCGCGGGCGGCGAGCCCGATCGCGCGCATCGGCTCGCGCATATGGTGCCGATGAAGCGCGTCGGCAGGCGGAAGAAATCGCCAACGCCATCGTCTGGCTGATGTCGGACGAGGCCTCCTACGTGACCAGCACCATCCTCGATGTGTCGGGCGGGCGCTAACACTGTCACACTAGCTACAGGATCTTCATCATGGCTTACGATCTCGTCGTCATCGGCACCGGTCCCGGCGGATATGTCTGCGCGGTGCGCGCGGCGCAACTCGGCATGAAGGTCGCCGTGGTCGAGAAGAACGCGACGCTCGGCGGCACCTGCCTCAATGTCGGCTGCATGCCGTCGAAGGCGCTGCTGCATGCCTCCGAGATGTTCGAGGAGGCCGGGCATTCCTTTGCCAAGATGGGCGTCAGCGTTTCCGCGCCGAAACTCGATCTGCCCGCGATGATGAATTTCAAGCAGCAGGGCATCGACGGCAACGTCAAGGGCGTCGAGTTCCTGATGAAGAAGAACAAGATCGACGTCCTCAAGGGCAAGGGCAAGATTCTCGGCGCCGGCAAGGTCGAGGTCACCGGCGCGACGGCAAGGCGCAGATCGTCGAGACCAAGAACATCGTGATCGCCACCGGCTCCGATATCGCGCGGCTGAAGGGCATCGAGATCGACGAGAAGCGCATCGTGTCGTCGACCGGCGCGCTGTCGCTCGACAAGGTGCCGGCGAAACTCCTGATCGTCGGCGCCGGCGTGATCGGGCTCGAACTCGGCTCGGTGTGGCACCGGCTCGGCGCGAAGGTCACCGTGGTGGAATTCCTCGATCGCATCCTGCCCGGCATGGACGGCGAGATCGCAAAGCAATTCCAGCGCATCCTCGAAAAGCAGGGCTTTGCGTTCAAGCTCGGCGCCAAGGTCACCGGCGTCGACACCTCGGGCAAGACGCTGTCGGCGAAGGTCGAGCCGGCGGCGGGCGGCGCGGCCGAAACGCTCGAAGCCGACGTCGTGCTGGTCTGCATCGGCCGCGTGCCCTACACCGACGGCCTCGGCCTGAAGGAAGCCGGCGTCGCGCTCGACAATCGCGGCCGCGTGCAGATCGATGCGCATTTCGCACCAGCGTGAAGGGCGTCTATGCCATCGGCGACGTCGTCGCGGGGCCGATGCTGGCGCACAAGGCCGAGGACGAAGGCGTCGCCTGCGCGGAAATCCTCGCCGGCCAGGCCGGCCACGTGAACTACGACGTTATCCCAGGCGTTGTGTATACCACGCCGGAAGTGTCGTCCGTCGGCAAGACCGAGGAAGAGCTGAAGCAGGCCGGCGTCGCCTATACGTCGGGCAAATTCCCGTTCACCGCCAATGGCCGCTCCAAGGTCAACCAGACCACTGACGGTTTCGTGAAGATTCTCGCAGATGCGAAGACCGATCGCGTGCTCGGCGTGCACATCATCGGCCGCGAAGCCGGCGAAATGATCCACGAAGCCGCGGTTTTGATGGAATTTGGCGGTTCCGCCGAGGATCTGGCGCGCACCTGCCACGCGCATCCGACCCGTTCGGAAGCCATCAAGGAAGCCGCGCTTGCGGTCGGCAAGCGGGCGATCCATATGTGATCGACGTCCGGCGAAAGCCGGGTCAGAGATGATCGCGGATGATGCGCCGCCTTCTTCAACCGTTCTGGGTTCTGCTTGCGATCATCTTCCTGATCGAGGCATGGCTGTGGGATCATCTCGAGCCGATCGTGGCGCGCGTTGGTCGCGTGGATTCCGCTGCGCGCGTTCAAGCAATGGCTGGCCGAGCGCGTCGATACGCTGTCGCCGGCGATGACGCTGATCGTGTTCGTCGTGCCGGTGATTCCGCTGTTTCCGCTCAAGCTGGTCGGGCTGTGGCTGCTCGCCCATGAATACTGGCTGAGCGCGATCGTCACCATCGTGTTCGCGAAATTCCTCGGCGTCGGCGTCACCGCCTTCATCTTCGACGTGACGCGGCCGAAGCTGCTGGAGATGGCGCTGGTTCGAGCGGCTCTATGAGTTCATCATGGCGCTGCGCGCCAAGGCCACCGCGCTGGTCGATCCGATCAAGCAGCGCATCCGCGAAATGCTGCGCGGCGACGGCGACGGCTGGTCGTCGCGCACGCTGCGGCTGATCCAGCGTTTCCGCAAGAGCGTGCACGAGGCGCGGTGATTCTCGCGGCTTCAGCTGTCATCGCCCGCTGCGGGCGATCCAGTGTTCCAGAGACGCTGTGCTTGACCGAGAGCCGCGGCGTACTGGATGCCCCGCGTAGAGCGGAGCTTCGACAGCGCAGCTGATGACAGCGCGTGCAGCCTCAGTCCTCTCAATGCAGATGCAGCAGATGCGGCGAGAACAGGCCGAGCGCGGTGATGCGATGCCGGCCAGCGTCAGCACGCCCGAAACCCAGGCCAGCACGATCATGCCGGTGATGATGGTGGCCGACGCCAGCACGATGCCGATCTGGAACAGGGCCGAGGCGAGTTCGTAGTGATGATATTTCGCGGTCGCCACGTCGCGCTCGTGCTCGGCATGCTTGGCGCGCTCGGCGAGTTGCTCCGAGCCTTCGCCGGTTTCCGGCTCCGAGCGATAGCGCGCCGCGGTCTTCTGCCAGTCGTCGATCTGCTTTTGCAGCGCCGCCTTGGCGGCGTCGTCGGCCACGGTCGCCGAGGCTGAGCTTGGCCTGTTCGGCGGTGGCCTGCACCACGGTGCGGCGGATGCTCTTGGCCTGGAAGAACGCCCACAGGTTCGAGGCCTCGACATTCTTGCTGATCGATTCGGTCTGCGCGCCCTTGCCGAGCGTCTCCGACAGCGCCAGGCACAGCGCGATCACCGCGATCAGCAATGCGATCTTCCTGTTCGAGCCGGAAGCGTGCTCGGCGTGCTCGGCATGCTCCATGCTTTCATGTGCGCTCATGATTCCCTCCGGTGATATGATAGCCCGACGATTGACCGAACAATACGGCGAGCGCAAGAGGCAACGCACGATGTGACGAAGCGGGTATCGGCGCTCAGAGCGTGTCGAGCGAAGCGGTCGCGTCAAGATGCGTCACAGTCAGCGGCGCGGATGCGCGGTGCGGTAGACTTCCAGCAGCCGCTCGCTGTCGATGCCGGTATAGATCTGCGTGGTCGAGAGCGAGGCGTGGCCGAGCAATTCCTGGATCGCGCGCAGATCGCCGCCGCGGCGACAACAGATGCGTGGCAAAGGAATGCCGCAGCGCATGCGGCGTGGCGCTGTCGGGCAGGCCGAGCGCGCCGCGCAGCCGCTCCATGGTGAGCTGGATGATGCGCGGGCTGAGCGGGCCGCCGCGGGCGCCGACGAAGATCGGCCCGGCCGGCGGCAAGCGGATGCGGGCACATCGCGACATAATCCGCGATCAGCGCCAGCACGTTCTGCAGCACCGGCACCATGCGGGTCTTGTTGCCCTTGCCGGTGACGATGAGCACGTCGCCTTCGCCGGGCAGCGGCACGTCGCGGCGCTTCAGGCCGAGCGCCTCGGAGATGCGCAGGCCCGAGCCGTAGAGCAGCGCCATCACGGCGGCGTCGCGCGCCCAGATCCAGGGATCGCGGTCCTCGCCGGCGCGCTCGTCGGCATCGGCAAGGCGTTTGGCGGCCGCCATCTGGATCGGCTTCGGCAGGCTCTTGCCGACCTTTGGCGCGCGGATCGCGCGAGAGCGCGCCGACCTTGCCCTTGCCTTCGCGTTCGAGGAAGCGGCCGAACGAGCGCAGGCCCGCCAGCGCCCGCATCAGCGAGCGGCCGCCGATGTCGTCGGCGCGGCGCATCGCCATGAAGGCCCTGACGTCGCTGGCCTCCAGCGCGGCAAAGCGCTTCAGCGTCACCCGCGTGCCCCAATGCTCGCGAGGAAGGTCAGGCACTGGCGGAGGTCGCGGGCATAGGCCTCCAGCGTCTTCGGCGACAGCCGCCGCTCGGCGCGCAGATGCGACAGCCAGCGCGTCATCTGCAGCGCGATGCTGTCGTCGGCGCAGTCGAGTTCGATCGGTTGAAGTGGCGCGGCGGGTTTGGTCATGGACTATGGGCGCCGTGATTCTCCTGGATTATATCGCACCTCCTTCGTTTACCGTTCGCTAACTTGCGCCGCTGCCACTGGCCCCGGCCGCTTCGCGCCCCTAACTTAACGCCTCCACCCGAGCCTGATTCCCGATGGACCATGCCACCCGCACCAGCACCTCATCCGCCGCATCGACGCGCGTCGTCGATGTGCTGGTGCCGGTCGCGCTCAACCAGACCTATTCCTACCGCGTGCCGCGCGGCATGGAGCTGAAGCCCGGCGACGTCGTCTGCGTGCCGCTCGGGCCGCGCGAGGTGGTGGCGGTGGTCTGGGCGGAGAACGCCAATCCCGATCCGCGCCTGCACAACCGGCTGAAGGACGTCGGCGAAAAGCTCGACGTGCCGCCGCTGAAGGAGGAACTGCGCTCGCTGGTCGACTGGGTCGCCAATTACACGCTGTCGGCGCGCGGCATGGTGCTGCGCATGAGCTTGCGGATGGGCGAAAATCTCGGGCCCGAGCGGGTGCGGATCGGCGTGCGGCTGGTCGGCGAGCCGCCGCAGCGCATGACGCCGGCGCGGCGGCGGCTGATCGAGGTGCTGTCCGACGGCCTGCTGCACGGCAAATCCGAGGCCGCAAGGAAGCCGGCGTCAGCGCCGGCGTGATCGACGGCCTGGTCGATGAAGGCACGCTCGACGATCGAGGCGATGCCGCCGCCGCTGGCGCCGCCGGCGCCCGATCCGTCCTTTGCGCAGCCGGAATTTTCGCGCGAGCAGCGCACCGCGGTCGATGCGATGCGCGCGCTCGCGGCGAACGGCAGCTTTCATGTCGCGCTGCTCGACGGCGTCACCGGCTCGGGCAAGACCGAGGTCTATTTCGAGGCGATCGCCGAAATCATCCGCCGCGGCAAGCAGTCGCTGATCCTGATGCCGGAGATCGCGCTGACCGGGCAGTTCCTCGACCGCTTCGCGCAGCGCTTCGGCGTGCGGCCGCTGGAATGGCATTCCGAACTGACGCCGCGCACCCGCGCGCGCAACTGGGCCGCGATCGCGGCCGGCGAAGCGCCGGTCGTGGTCGGCGCGCGCTCGGCGCTGTTTCTGCCCTATGCCGATCTCGGCCTGATCGTCGTCGATGAAGAGCACGACCAGGCCTACAAGCAGGACGACGGCGCGCATTATCACGCCCGCGACATGGCGGTGGTGCGCGCGCATATCGCCAAAATCCCGATCGTGCTGGCGTCCGCGACGCCGTCGGTCGAGACCGAGGTCAATGCGCGCAAGGGCCGCTATCAGCGCGTGGTGCTGCCGTCGCGGTTCGGCGGCCAGCACATGCCGCATATCGAGGCGATCGATCTGCGCCGCGAGCCGCCGCCGCGCGGCCGCTTCATCTCGCCGCGGCTTGCCGAGCAGATCAGACACGCGATCGAGCGGCGCGAGCAGGCGCTGCTGTTCCTCAATCGCCGCGGCTACGCGCCGCTGACGCTGTGCCGCGCCTGCGGCCATCGCTTTGCCTGCACCATCTGCGACGCCTGGCTGGTCGATCACCGCTTTCGCCAGCGGCTGGTCTGCCACCATTGCGGCTTCTCGATGCCGCGCCCGCACATCTGCCCGCATTGCGCGGCGGAGGAATCGCTGGTCGCGGTCGGTCCCGGCGTCGAACGCCTGCAGGAGGAGGCGGCGCAACTGTTTCCGGACGCGCGCACCATGGTGCTGTCGAGCGACCTGATCACCTCGATCGAGACCATGCGCAGCGAGCTGAACGAGATCGCGGAGGGCCGCGTCGACATCATCATCGGCACGCAACTGGTGGCGAAGGGCCACAATTTTCCGCGGCTCAATCTGGTCGGCGTGGTCGATGCCGATCTGGGCCTCAGCAATGGCGATCCGCGCGCCGCCGAGCGGACGTTTCAACTGCTCAACCAGGTGATCGGCCGCGCCGGGCGCGACCAGGGCCGCGGCGTCGGCTATCTGCAGACCCATCAGCCCGAGCATCCCGTGATGAAGGCGCTGGTCGCCTGCGACCGCGAGGCGTTTTATGCCAGCGAAATCGAGGCGCGCGAGCGCACCGGCTATCCGCCGTTCGGCCGGCTCGCGAGCCTGATCATCTCCGCCGGCGACCGCCCGACCGCGGAAGGTTTTGCGCGCAAGCTCGCCGCGATCGCGCCGATCGACGAGCGCATCCAGGTGCTGGGCCCGGCCGAAGCGCCGCTCGCGGTGATCAAGGGCCGCTATCGCTTCCGCCTGCTGGTGAAGTCGCTGCGCAATGTCGATCTGTCGGAATATTTGCGCGAATGGCTCGCGGCGGGGCCGAAGACCAAGGGCAATCTCAAGCTCGAGGTCGACGTCGATCCGCAGAGCTTTTTGTAACGCAAGCAAAAAAAGCCTGCCGTCATTTGCGACGGCAGGCTTTTTGCACGCAACGCATGCGGCTTACGCACGCAATCTGACTGGACCAGAGGCGGCAGCGTGAGTTCGCCGCGCGTTAGGAGACGACCTCGGCGGTGACGCGGCCGACGCCGGCGCCGGTCAGGCCGACGGCGCGGGCGGCACCGGTCGAGAGGTCGAGCACGCGGCCCTGGATGAAGGGGCCGCGGTCGTTGATCGGTGACGACGACGCTGTGGCCGCCATGGGTGACGCGCAGCTTGGTGCCGAACGGCAGGGAGCGGTGGGCGCAGGTCATGGCGTTCTGGTTGAAGCGCTGGCCGGAGGCGGTCTTGCTGCCGGACTCATTGCCGTAGAAGGAGGCCATGCCGGAGAAGCTGTGCCCGGAGGTCGAGACGACGGAGGCATTGGCGTTGCGCCAGGCGCTGCCGGCGGCTTTGGCGGCGTGGTGGGAATGATGGTGGTGATGCCGGTGGTGCCTGGATTTGGCCGAGGCTTCGGTGACGCTGCCACCGACCAGGAGAGTTGCGGCGATCAGCGCGATCGCCGTACGCGACCGGGTTACAGTTCCCGGTCGCAAGCTTATTGGTATTCAGCATTAATATAGTCCCTCAGACAGTATTGCCACATATGTGGCAAGTGGAACCCCCGTCCCAGTTGCGACTGGCCGCCGTTTGGTCGTGCAATGAGGCATGAATTGGGCAGTAATGCCTGATTGTCTCCGGCTGAAATATCTTGTTACCGAGATCAACTAGTCGGAACATGTTCCGTAATACTTCGATTTAACGAATTTTTAACCATATGAATACTTGTAAATACTGTTGAATAAAGTCTTCGCTGGCCACGCGTAAGGCTTGCGCAAGTAAACGGCGGGAACCGAATTCTCGGTGTTCCGCCGGCACATGGGCCCATGCAAATCCGGGCGGAATAAATCGGCTTGCGGCCCACGGTTCCCGTCCGCGTCGCCCGGCGGAGGGTCAAATCGCGACAGCTGATTCGTCCGAAAATCTGGGCCGGAAAAGCTGTTCGCGGAGGCTTGAAATAGATGTGCGACAACGCATCGAAATAGACGCTGCGACAAGGCATCGCCCGCGCGCGCCGTCATGTTGCACCTGCGCGCTTGCTATGTTAGCAAAGCCGCGATTTTAACGATCCCGGCACACTTCGTGCCGGTCGAAAATCGAAGTCCCGCTTGAATTCCAAGGGCTTGGATCGCTAGGCGCCGCTATCGTGGCGACGGTTTTTCCCTTGCGAATTTGACAGCTAAAAAGAGCGTCTCCGTGGCTGCTGAAGATCCGTCCGTTTCGGGAGTGTCCGGCCGTTATGCAACGGCCTTGTTCGAGTTGGCGCGCGACGAGAAATCCGTCGACGCGGTGAAAGCCGATCTCGACAGGTTCGAGGCCATGCTGGCCGACAGCGCCGATCTGAAGCGCCTGGTCCGCAGCCCGGTATTCTCGGCCGATGCGCAGTCGAAGGCGCTGGCCGCGGTGCTCGACAAGGCCGGAATTGGCGGCACTTCCGCCAAATTCCTCAAAGTCCTCACCGCCAACCGCCGGCTGTTCGCCGTCTCCGACGTGATCCGCGCCTTCCGCGCGCTGGTGGCGAATTTCAAGGGCGAGGCGACCGCCGACGTCACCGTCGCCGAAGCGCTCAACGACAAGAATCTCGACGCCCTCAAGACCGCACTGAAATCGGTGACGGGCAAGGACGTCGCGCTCAACGTGAAAGTCGATCCCTCCATCATCGGCGGCCTTGTGGTCAAGCTCGGCAGCCGCATGGTGGATAGTTCGCTTCGCACCAAACTCAATTCGATCAAGCACGCGATGAAAGAGGCAGGCTGATGGACATCCGCGCCGCGGAAATTTCCGCGATCCTCAAGGACCAGATCAAGAATTTCGGCCAGGAGGCTGAAGTTACCGAAGTCGGACAGGTGTTGTCCGTCGGCGACGGCATTGCCCGCGTCTACGGGCTGGACAACGTCCAGGCCGGCGAGATGGTCGAGTTCGAGAACGGCACCCGCGGCATGGCGCTGAACCTCGAAACCGACAACGTCGGCATCGTGATCTTCGGCGCCGACCGCGAGATCAAGGAAGGCCAGACCGTCAAGCGCACCCGCGCCATCGTCGACACGCCGGTCGGCAAGGGCCTGCTCGGCCGCGTCGTCGACGCGCTCGGCAATCCGATCGACGGCAAGGGTCCGATCCAGGCCGACCGAACGCAAGCGCGTCGACGTCAAGGCGCCCGGCATCATTCCGCGCAAGTCGGTCAGCGAGCCGATGGCGACCGGCCTCAAGGCGATCGATGCGCTGATCCCGATCGGCCGCGGCCAGCGCGAACTGATCATCGGCGACCGCCAGACCGGCAAGACCGCGATCGCGCTCGACACCATTCTGAACCAGAAGCCGCTCAACGCGCAGCCGGACGAGAACATCAAGCTGTATTGCGTCTATGTCGCGATCGGCCAGAAGCGTTCGACCGTCGCGCAGTTCGTCAAGGTGCTGGAAGAGCAGGGCGCGCTGGAATATTCGATCATCGTCGCCGCCACCGCCTCCGATCCGGCGCCGATGCAGTACATCGCGCCGTTCACCGGCTGCACCATGGGCGAGTACTTCCGCGACAACGGCATGCACGCCGTCATCATCTATGACGATCTGTCCAAGCAGGCCGTCGCCTACCGCCAGATGTCGCTGCTGCTGCGCCGCCCGCCGGGCCGCGAAGCCTATCCGGGCGACGTGTTCTATCTGCATTCCCGCCTGCTCGAGCGCGCCGCCAAGCTCAACAAGGACCAGGGCTCCGGCTCGCTGACCGCGCTGCCGGTCATCGAAACCCAGGCCAACGACGTGTCGGCCTACATCCCGACCAACGTCATCTCGATTACCGACGGCCAGATCTTCCTGGAAACCGACCTGTTCTTCCAGGGCATCCGTCCGGCGGTGAACGTCGGTCTGTCGGTGTCGCGCGTCGGATCGTCGGCGCAGACCAAGGCGATGAAGAAGGTCGCCGGCAAGATCAAGGGCGAGCTGGCGCAGTACCGCGAAATGGCGGCGTTCGCGCAGTTCGGCTCCGACCTCGACGCCTCGACCCAGCGCCTGCTCAACCGCGGTTCGCGCCTGACCGAACTCCTGAAGCAGCCGCAGTTCTCGCCGCTGAAGATGGAAGAGCAGGTCTGCGTGATCTGGGCCGGCACCAACGGCTATCTCGATGCGCTGCCGCTCAACAAGGTGCGCGCCTTCGAGGACGGCCTGCTGTCGCTGCTGCGCGGCAAGAACGCCGAGATCCTCAACAGCATCCGCGAAAGCCGCGATCTCAGCGACGACACCGCCGCCAAGCTGAAGACGGTGGTCGAGGCTTACGCCAAGACGTTTGCTTGATTTACCGTCACGGCCCGGCTTAACGCCGGGCCTGATGAAAGAGAGGCTTGCGGTCTGATCGCAGAGATCGGATCGCCGGGGTGAACGAAGAATGGCTTCACTGAAAGACATGCGGGTCCGCATCGCCTCCACCAAGGCGACGCAGAAGATCACCAAGGCCATGCAGATGGTCGCGGCGTCGAAGCTGCGCCGCGCGCAGACCGCCGCCGAAGCGGCGCGGCCCTACGCGGAAAAGATGGACGCGGTGATCTCCAACATTGCGACCGCTGCGGCGGGTTCGCCGGGCGCGCCGGCGCTGCTGGCCGGCACCGGCAACGATCAGGTGCATCTGTTGCTGGTCTGCACCGGCGAGCGCGGCCTGTCGGGCGCCTTCAACTCGTCGATCGTGCGTCTGGCCCGCGACCGCGCGCTGTCGCTGATCAGCCAGGGCAAAGAGGTCAAGTTCTTCTGCGTCGGCCGCAAGGGCTACGAACAGCTCCGCCGCACCTTCGAAAAGCAGATCGTCGAACACGTCGACCTGCGCGCGGTGCGTCAGCTCGGCTTCGTCAACGCCGAGGACATCGCCAAGAAAGTCATTGCGCGCTTCGAAGCCGGCGAATTCGACGTCTGCACGCTGTTCTATTCGCGCTTCAAATCCGTCATCGCCCAGATCCCGACCGCGCAGCAGATCATCCCGCTGGTGGTGGAAGCGCCGGCCGCGAATGCCGGGCCGGCGACATCCTACGAATATGAGCCGGAAGAAGACGAGATCCTGACGCGCCTGTTGCCGCGCAATCTCGCGGTGCAGATCTTCCGCGCGCTCCTGGAAAACAACGCCTCGTTCTACGGCGCGCAGATGAGCGCGATGGACAACGCCACCCGCAACGCCGGCGACATGATCCGCAAGCAGACCCTGATCTACAACCGAACCCGTCAGGCCCAGATCACCAAGGAGCTGATCGAAATCATCTCCGGCGCCGAGGCAATGTAACGGCGCCAACGCGATCAGACTGACGGACGCAGAGATACGAATTCGAAGGAGAGAATTTATGGCTACACCCGCCAACCAGACCGGACGCATCACCCAGGTCATCGGCGCCGTCGTCGACGTGCAGTTCGAAGGTCACCTGCCGGCCATTCTGAACGCCATTGAGACCACCAACAATGGCAGCCGCCTGGTGCTCGAAGTCGCCCAGCATCTCGGCGAATCCACGGTGCGAACCATCGCCATGGACACCACCGAGGGGCTGGTCCGCGGCGGCGAAGTTACCGATACCGGCTCGCCGATCATGGTGCCGGTCGGCGCCGGCACGCTCGGCCGCATCATCAACGTGATCGGCGAACCGATCGATGAAGCCGGTCCTGTTGTGTCGGAGGGCATGCGTCCGATCCATGCGGAAGCGCCGAGCTACACCGACCAGTCCACCGAAGCTGAAATTCTCGTCACCGGCATCAAGGTCGTCGACCTCCTGGCGCCCTATGCCAAGGGCGGCAAGATCGGCCTGTTCGGCGGCGCCGGCGTCGGCAAGACCGTGTTGATTCAGGAGCTGATCAACAACGTCGCCAAAGCGCACGGCGGTTACTCGGTGTTCGCCGGCGTCGGCGAGCGCACCCGCGAAGGCAACGACCTCTATCACGAGTTCATCGAATCCAAGGTCAACGCCGACCCGCATAATCCCGATCCGAGCGTCAAGTCGAAATGCGCGCTGGTGTTCGGCCAGATGAACGAGCCGCCCGGCGCCCGCGCCCGCGTCGGCCTCACCGGTCTGACGGTCGCCGAGCACTTCCGCGACCAGGGCCAGGACGTGCTGTTCTTCGTCGACAACATCTTCCGCTTCACGCAAGCCGGCTCCGAAGTGTCGGCGCTGCTCGGCCGTATTCCGTCCGCGGTGGGTTATCAGCCGACGCTCGCCACCGACATGGGCGCGCTGCAGGAGCGCATCACCACCACCCACAAGGGATCGATCACCTCGGTGCAGGCGATCTACGTGCCGGCCGACGACTTGACCGACCCGGCGCCCGCCACCTCGTTCGCCCATCTGGACGCGACCACGGTGCTGAACCGCGCGATCTCGGAAAAGGGCATCTACCCGGCGGTGGATCCGCTCGACTCGACCTCGCGCATGCTTTCCCCGCTCGTCGTCGGCCAGGAGCACTACGACACCGCGCGCATGGTCCAGCAGGTGTTGCAGCGCTACAAGTCGCTGCAGGACATCATCGCCATTCTCGGCATGGACGAATTGTCGGAAGAGGACAAGATCGCGGTGGCCCGCGCCCGCAAGATCGAGCGCTTCCTGTCGCAGCCGTTCCACGTCGCCGAAGTCTTCACCGGCTCGCCCGGCAAGTTCGTCGACCTCGCCGACACCATCAAGGGCTTCCGCGCCATCTGCGACGGCAAGTACGACCATCTGCCGGAGGCGGCCTTCTACATGGTGGGAACCATCGAGGAAGCCGTCGAGAAGGGCAAGAAGCTCGCGGCTGAAGCCGCTTAAAGCGTAACAAGCTGCGCCGTCACCCTGAGGTGCGAGCGCAGCGAGCCTCGAAGGGTGAGTTCAGTCATCCTTCGAGGGCCGCAAGAGCGGCCACCTCAGGATGACGACTGCCTCTGTTGCGGAAAACGGATTCTCTGATGGCCACCTTCCACTTCGATCTGGTTTCGCCCGAAAAACTCGCCTTCTCCGGCGAGGTCGATCAGGTTGACGTTCCCGGCGTGGAAGGCGATTTCGGCGTGCTCGCAGGCCACGCGCCGGTCGTCGCCGCGGTTCGCCCGGGAATCCTGACCATCACCACCGGCGGCGCGCGTCAGAAGATCATCGTGCTCGGCGGTTTGGCCGAAGTGTCGGAAAATGGTCTCACCGTGCTCGCCGACGTCGCGACCTCGACGCAGGAAGTCGACCGGGCGCAGTTCGCCGAGACGATTTCCGAAATGGAAGCCAAGCTCGCGGAGAAGGAAGGCTCGGAACTCGACCGAGAGATCGAGCGGCTCGATCATTTCAAGAGCATCCAGAACGAGCTCAGCGCGACGGCGATGCACTAGGCCGGCGGGTCTCAGCTCTCGCGCTTGATCTCGCGCAGCAAGGCCGGCAGCCCGGCCAGATCCTTCAATATGAAATCGGCGAGCGCGGCATCGGGCCAGCGAACGTGGTTGCGACCCCAGGGTCCGCGTTCAAGCAGTGCGGTCTTCATGCCAAAACTTCGTGCCGGAATGACGTCGTTGTCGAGACGATCGCCGACATAGAGTATCTCGGCCGGATCGAAGTCGGACATTGCGCAGGCCTTGGCGAGGGTCTTGCGAAAGAAATCCGGCGAAGGCTTGTCGACGCCGAGCTCTGCCGAGGTCGTGATCAATCTGGCCGCAAGGCCGAACGATTCGAGCGCCGCCTTCGCCGTGGGCGGCTGATTGCCGGCGATGCCGACAAACCAGCCGTCCTGCGTCAGTTCAGACAGGCACGGCCTGGCGTCGGCATAGAGATCGCGGGCCTCGATCCTGAAATCAGTTCCGTTTCGCTTGCGCTCGGCGACGGCGGCACGGACGTCAAAGCCGGGCCGCAACCGTTCGAAGATCGCGCGATAAGTTTCACCTTTGGCGATGATATCGTCGAGCGTGGCCAGAAACTCGGCCCTGTCGACGCCCATCGTGTCGGCCCAGCCGTGCATCAGGCGCGTTTCGTCGATCAGCGTCTCGCCAACGTCGAAAAATATCGCGCGGATCGGCATCGGTACTTCCTCAGTTCGGCGCGATTGCAAATTCGGCGAACGTCGTGGCTACAGCCTTATACACCTCGCGGCGGAACGGCACGACCAGATCGGCGACGCGGTCGAGCCGTTCCCAGCGCCATTGGTCGAACTCCGCCGGCTGTCCGTTGCGCGGCGTCAGCGGGTCGATCTCGTCGTCGCGCCCGGTGAAGCGCAGCGCGAACCACTTTTGGCGCTGGCCGCGGAATTTGGCGAGCCGATGCGAAGGCGGACCGTCATAGGGCGGAAACTCGTAGGTCATCCAGCCGGTTTCGCCGAGATGGGTGGCGCTGACCGCGCCGGTCTCTTCCCAGAGTTCGCGCATCACGGCGTCGCGCGGATTCTCATCCGCATCGATGCCGCCCTGCGGCATCTGCCATTCGAGGCCCGGCAGAATGATTTCCGGCCCGTCGTCGCGGAAGCGGCGGCCGATCAGCACCTGGCCGGACGCGTTGAAGAGAGCGATCCCCACATTGGGGCGATAGGGTTTTGTTTCTGTCATCGAAGGTTGATGCGTTAGCCGTCATTCCGGGATGGTCCGAAGGACCAGACCCGGAATCTCGAGATTCCGGGTTCGCTCGCCCAGCACAAAATTGATGCTCGCATCAATTTTGTCGCAAGGCTCACGCCCCGGAATGACCGATACATTATTGGCCCGCGAGGTTGGAAAATTCCTTCACCACGCGCTCATAGACCGGCCGCTTGAACGGCACGATCAGTTCCGGGAGATTCTTCATCGGCTCCCAGCGCCAGTTGACGAATTCGGCCTTGTGGCCGCCGCCGGGGCTCGCGACATTGATCTCGCTATCCTTGCCGGTGAAGCGGACCGCAAACCATTTCTGCCGCTGCCCGCGATAGCGGCCCTTCCAGGTGCGGCCAGCCACGGTGCGCGGAATGTCGTAGATCAGCCAGTCGGCGACTTCGCCGAGTTTCTCGACCGATCGTACGCTGGTTTCCTCATACAGCTCGCGCTTTGCCGCGGACCAGGTGTCCTCGCCGGGATCGACGCCGCCTTGCGGCATCTGCCAGACATGGGTTTCGTCGACATGCTCGATGCCGCCGGCGCGGCGACCGATGAAGACCAGCCCCGCTGCGTTGATCAGCATCATGCCGACGCATGTCCGGTAGGGCAGGTCTTCGTAGCGCGCCATTCCGACTCCCAGCGACACAATTCGAGCGATCAGGCGGACGAAATCCGGAAGTCCGGACCGTACCCTAGCCTGATTTTGATTTCAGCATCGCCGTTGTCAATGGCACAAGCATGATACCGCGACTATCGAGCGTCTTGATCCAGGCCGCGATCCGTTCGATCGAAATCGGCAGCGCCGAGGCGACGCCGACGGCCAGGCCGCGTTCCTTGGCCAGCGTCTCGAGCTTGATCAGCGTCCGGTCGATCTCGGCCGAGGTCGGCACCGCGTCGATGGTGAAATCGGCCTTGGCGAACGGCATGGCCTGGCCGGCCGCCAATGCGGGGGCGGCGCTGCGCGGCGTGGAGCCGTCGTCGAGATAGCCGAGGCCGCGCTTGGCCGCCTCGCGGACGACCGGCGCCATCACGGCATCGGTGGCCACAAAGCGCGCGCCCATGAAATTGGCGATTCCGGCATAGCCCTGGAGCCGGCTCAGATGCCAATACAGACGGTCGATATTCTGCTCGGGCGTCAGCGTCGTCAGCAGCGTCTGCGGACCGGGATCGTTATCGGGATAGTCGAACGGCTCCATCGGAACCTGCAGCAGGATCTCGTGGCGCTGCGCGCGCGCCCGTTCGGCGAGTTTCGTGGGATCGGCCCCGTAAGGCGTGAACGCCAGCGTCACCGCCGGCGGCAGCTTCATGATGGCGTCGACCGTCTTGGCGGCGCCGACGCCGAGGCCGCCGACGACGATGGCGACAACCGGCATTTTCGCCGCCTTGGCGCGGTCGGCGTCGGCCGCGTAGACCGTGAACGGTTTCAGGCCGTCGGCAACGACAGGGATCATGCCGTATTGCGACTTCTCCAGCAGGCGCGGATCGATGCCGATCATCGCGGTTGCGGGCGCAGCCTCGGCATCGGTCTTGTCGCCAGTGGCGGTGTCGCCGATCACGACCTGCTCACGCTTGCCGCTGGAGCCGTCGATGATGGTGACGGTCTTGTTCTCGCCGGCGGCCTGTTTGGACGCGGATTTCGTGGCCGGTTCGGGATGGCCGGCGGCCGCTGGTGGCGGCCTTGTCGTCGGCGCCTGGCGTCTTGCGCAAGGCGATATGGGCCACCGGCTCGCCGCCGAAGGGATTGTCGGTGAACAGGGCGATGGTGGCAAAGCCGACCAGGAACAGGCCGAGCAGCACGGCCAGCGCCTGCATCGCGGTAAACGGCAAGCCGGAACCGGCGCTTCTTGCGCGCCTTTTCCTGTCCGAGCGGCGTGCTCAGCTCGTCGGCCGTCTCCGTCATGAACCTCCCCGAAATCAACTGCGGTGAAGATACCACGATGGGCCGGATTCGAGCGCCGCACCACGCGCAAAAGCCGCCCTTCCTGAGACCGATACGCCGGGCGGCCGGATCGGCACGAAAAGGGCGGCTCGAGCGCCCACGGCTGCGTCAGGCTGGAACCGGCAACAAAAAGGGCGGCCCGAGGGCCGCCCTTTTCATCGAAAACGATGCGCTGGTTCGATCAGTTCGCCGCCTTGTTGGCCGGCTTGTCGACCGCCGCCTTGTCGTCGGGGGCCGGCACGGCGGTGGCGGTGGACTTGATGCCGTGCAGCAGGTCGGCCGCGGTCTTCGAGCGCCTTGTCGTCCTTGGCGTCCGGCGGCACGTAGGATTGCGAGCCGGTCTTCTCGTCGCCGTCGTTCTTCAGATGGCCGCGCAGCGAGGCCTCGCCCTTGGTGTCGGTGCGCGACTTCAACTCGTCCGGCACGTCCTGCAGCACTTCGATATCGGGCACGATGCCCTTGGCCTGGATCGATTTGCCCGACGGCGTGTAGTAGCGCGCGGTGGTCAGACGCAGCGCGCCATTGCCGCTGCCGAGCGGGATGATGGTCTGCACCGAGCCCTTGCCGAACGAGCGGGTGCCGACCAGCGTCGCGCGCTTGTGGTCCTGCAGCGCGCCGGCGACGATTTCGGACGCCGAGGCCGAGCCGCCATTGATCAGCACGATGACCGGCTTGCCCTTGGTCAGGTCGCCCGGCATGGGCGGCGCGGCGCTGGGTTTCCTCGGCATTGCGGCCGCGGGTCGAGACGATCTCGCCGCGCTCGAGGAAGGTGTCGGAAACCGTCACCGCTTCCTCCAGCAGGCCGCCGGGATTGTTGCGGAGATCGATGATGAAGCCCTTCAGCTTGTCGCCGAGCTGGTTCGACAGATTGCCGATCTCGCGCTTCAGGCCTTCGGTGGTCTGCTCGTTGAAGGTGGTGACGCGGATATAGGCGATATCTTCGCTTTCGACGCGGGCGCGCACCGAACGGACGCGGATATTGTCGCGCACCAGCGTGACGTCGATCGGATTGTCCTGGCCCTTGCGGATGATCTTCAGCCGGATCTTGGTGTTGACCGGCCCGCGCATCTTCTCGACCGCCTGGTTGAGGGTGAGACCCTGCACCGCTTCGTCGTCGAGATTGGTGATGATGTCGTTGGCCATGATGCCGGCCTTCGACGCCGGCGTATCGTCGATCGGGGAGACCACCTTGATCAGCCCGTCTTCCATCGTGACCTCGATGCCGAGCCCGCCGAACTCACCGCGGGTCTGCACCTGCATGTCGCGAAAACTCTTGGCGTCCATGTAGCTGGAATGCGGATCGAGACCGGCCAGCATGCCCGAGATCGCGGACTCCACCAGCTTGGAGTCGTCCGGCTTCTCCACATAGTCGCTGCGCACGCGCTCGAAGACGTCGCCGAACAGATTGAGCTGGCGATAGGTGTCCGAGGTCGCGGCACGCGCGCTCGATCCCATCAGCACCGAACGAGGCTGCGTGACGAAGAGCGTCAATGCCGCGCCGCAGGCGGCGCTGAGGAGAATTACAGAAGTCTTGCGCATCATCCGCGAACCTTTTCGCCTTCATTTGCGGCCCACCATGGGCCTGGATCGATTGGAGTGCCGTCCTTACGGAACTCAACATAGAGCACGGGCTGGCTCGCGGTGGTTGCGAGAATGGATGCGACCTGGGATGTCGACCCCATGGTCGCGACCGGCTCCCCCGTAAGTACAAACTGGCCGATGTTTACCGAAATGCGCTCCATCCCGGCGATCAGGACATGATACCCGCCCCCGGCATTGAGGATCAAGAGTTGTCCGTAGCTGCGGAACGGCCCGGCGTAAACAACCCAGCCGTCACACGGGGTTGTGACCTGGGCGCCGGCCCGGCTTGCCAAAGAAATGCCTTTTTCTGCGCCACCTGCGCCGTCGGAACCGCCAAAATCGCGAATCTTGGTGCCATTAACCGGTAGCGCCAACAATCCCTTGGCGGAGGCAAAGGCGATCGCCGGGCTGAGCCGGGCGGGGTCCTTCAGCGCCCCCAGATTGGGCTTGCCGTTGAGGGCGACCGGGGCCCCCTTCAAACTGGCGGTTGCGGCCGCTTTGGCGGCGCTTTTCAGGTCCTGCTCCATTTTCGCGATCAGGCCCTGCAAACTGTCGACCTGTTTGGACAGCGTGATGGCGCGGGCGCCTTCCGCCTCCATGTCCTTTTCGATCGCGCTCTGCTTGCGCTGCCGCTCGTCGACCAGGGCGGCCAGCCGCACCTGATCGTCCTTCAGTTTGTCGCGGTCCAGCCCCAGCGCATCGCGCTCGGTGGCGATGGTCTTGCGCAGGGCTACGAGTTCGCCGAGATCGCCGGCGAGTTTCTCCGCGCGGCCGCGCAATTCAGGCACGACCGATCCGAGCAGCATGGCGGTGCGCAGCGATTGCAGCGCGTCTTCGGGGCGGACCAGCAGCGCCGGCGGCGTGCGCCGCCCGGCGCGCTGCAGCGCTGCCAGCACCTCGACGATTTCGGAGCGGCGCGAAGTCGAGCGAGGCGCGGATCTGCTGCTCGCGGCCGTCGAGCGGCCGCAGCCGCGCCTCGGCGTCGCCGATGCGGGTTTCGACGCCGCGCACCTGCGCTGCGATATCGATCAGCTGCGCGTTGAGCTTGCTGCGGTCCTGGCCGATCGCCGCGATGTCGGCTTTCAGCTTCGCCTGCAGCTCGGCGGCTTTCTTCTGCTGCTCGCGGGCGGCTTCCAGCTCCTGCTCGCGCTGCTTGATGTCGTCGGGGGAAGGCGCGGCCGCCTGCTGGCGCAGGCGGCTGCCACCTGCGCGGCGGCCGGCAGGATCGCACAGGCCGATCAGGCTTGCGGACAACAGCAGGACCGAAAGCGGGATGGGCGACACCACAAACTGACCACCACGACCGATGGTGTCAGGGTATGAGTGAATGTCCCGCGTTGCCTGCATCCGGTCTAATCAGCGCTCTCTGTATTGCACGTCACCGTGCGCTCAAGCGCGATGATAGGGGTGGCCCGCCAGAATGGTCGCGGCCCGGTAAATCTGTTCCAGAAGCATGACGCGAACCATTTGATGCGGCCAGGTCGCCGAGCCGAACGCAATGCGTAACTTAGCCTTGCGCTGCAAATCGGGCGAAAGTCCGTCCGCACCGCCGATTGTGAAGATCGTGCTGGCGACCTGGTCGTCCCGCCAGCGGCCGAGTTGCTCCGGCAAAGGCTGTGCTGTCGATGCTCTTGCCGCGTTCGTCGAGCGCCACCAGCACGTATTTCTCCGGTATCAGCGCCGAAATCGCCGCCGCTTCCTCGGTGATCCGGGTCGCCGCGTCGCGCGCGCGGCTTTCCGGAATTTCATGAATCTCGAGGCCGCGAAAGCCGAGCTTGCGGCCGATATCCTCGAAGCGCTCGCGATAGCGATCGGCCAGTTCCCGCTCCGGGCCCTGTTTCAGCCGGCCGATGGACACGACCATCCAAGCATTTTCCGGCAGTGGACCGGTTTGCCGCCGAAAATGCGCAATGACAACCGCGCGCATCGCGCATGGTACATGCGCTGCAGCCGATTCGCACCGGCCTCACAACTCAGATCGCCTTCGCCGCCGCCGGGCTTTGCGTCCACAATCTTTCCAGATTGTAGAACTCGCGCACCTCGGGTCTGAATACGTGCACGATCACATCGCCGGAATCGATCAGCACCCAGTCGCAATTGGGCAAGCCCTCGACGTGGATACCCTTGATGCCGGTTTCCTTCAGGGCTTTGGTGACATTTTCCGCGATCGCGCCGACGTGCCGGTTGGCCCGGCCCGTTGTGACGATCATGTAGTCGGAAAATGCGGATTTGCCGCGGAGGTCGATGGTGACCGTTTCTTCCGCCTTCATATCGTCGAGGCGGGAGAGGATCATATTCAGCGTCTTGTCGGCGTCTTGCGCCTTCAAGGCAGCTGGCTTGGTCGATGTTTTACGCGCGGTTTTTGCAGACTCTTTTGCAGCAGACTTTTTTGCAGTCGTCTTGGAAACCTTGGGCAAAACAGACTTGGACAATACAGATGTGGCCAGGGACCATTCCTTTCACTGTATCGCGGACCCGAATCCTTGGGGCCCACGGGCTATATTAGGCATGTGGGGTTAACGGTTTCAATATTCCAGTGAGGCTCCCGCTCACTTCGTCCTCCAGCTACCGTCGGAGTTCCGCAAACCGGTCGAAGACAGGTTCAGTTTCATGCCGGTGAGGAAAACCCAGGCGGGGGCCTGCGCATCCGCCAGCCGCGCCGCCTGATTTTCGGGCAAACGATAGCGCGCCAGCGCCTGGGCGGCGGGGGCGGCGAGCGCCCGGAAGCTCTGCGGCGGACGGTCGATCACGGCGATCGGCACCTCGGATGCGATGCGCCGCCAATGCTTCCAGCGGTGGAACTGCGCGAGATTGTCGGCGCCCATGATCCAGACCAGGTGCACGCCGGATACGCGGCGGCGCAGATGGATGATCGTGTCGACAGTGTAGCGGACGCCAATGACAGCTTCGAGACAGCTGATATCGATGCGCGGATCGTCGGCGATTTTCCGCGCGGCCTCCGCGCGCTCGGCGAGGCCGTGCAGGGCGCCGGTATCCTTCAGCGGATTGCCCGGCGTCAGCAGCCACCAGACGCGGTCGAGCTTCAGCCGCTTGATCGCAAACAGGCTGATGGCGCGATGCGCCGCGTGCGGCGGATTGAACGAGCCGCCGAGCAGGCCGATGCGCATGCCGTTGGTGTGGAACGGAATCGCGCGGGCGGCGGATTGCTGGGCCATCAACGGCGCCACCGCGGGCGCGGCGCTGGTTGCGAAAACGCCGATCCGTTCACGGCCGCGTCTGCCCGGTGCCGTGGACGCGATATTTGAAGCTCGTCAGTTGCTCGGCGCCGACCGGCCCGCGGGCGTGGAATTTGCCGGTGGCGATGCCGATTTCGGCGCCGAAGCCGAACTCGCCGCCATCGGCGAATTGCGTCGAGGCGTTGTGCAGCACGATCGCGGAATCGACCTCGTTGAGGAATTTCTCCGCGGCGCGAGCATCGTCCGTCACGATCGCATCGGTGTGATGCGAGCCGTGGGTGTGGATATGCGCGATCGCCTCATCGAGGCCGTCGACGACACGCGCCGAGATGATCGCGTCCTCATATTCGGTGTCCCAGTCCTCGTCGGACGCGGGCTTCACGCGTGCATCGACGCGCTGCACGGCGGCGTCGCCGCGCACCTCGCAGCCGGCATCGATCAGCATTTCGACCAACGGCTTCAGGCTGGTCGCAGCACCGGCGCGATCGACCAGCAGGGTCTCGGCGGCGCCGCAGACGCCGGGGCGGCGCATCTTGGCATTGAGCACGATCTTTTTCGCCATTTCGAGATTGGCGGAACGGTCGACATAGACGTGGTTGACGCCTTCGAGATGCGCGAACACCGGCACGCGCGCTTCGGCCTCGACGCGCGCGACCAGGCTCTTGCCGCCGCGCGGCACGATCACGTCGACGCCGCCGTTCAATCCGGTCAGCAGCAGGCCGACCGCGGCGCGATCGCGCGTCGGCACCAGCGTGATCGCGGCTTCAGGCAGGCCGGCCTCGCGAAGGCCCTGCACCAGGCAGTCATGGATGGCGCGGCAGGAGCGGAAACTGTCGGAGCCGCCGCGCAGGATCACGGCATTGCCGGACTTCAGGCACAGCACGCCGGCGTCGGCGGCGACATTGGGACGGCTTTCGAAGATCACGGCGATGACGCCGAGCGGCACGCGCACGCGCTCGATGGTCATGCCGTTGGGGCGCTGCCAGCTTTCGGTGACGGCGCCGACCGGATCGGCGATTTCGCGCACGGTGGCGACGCCGTCGGCCATCGCCTCGATACGCGCCGGCGTCAGCGTCAGGCGATCGATGAAGGCCGAGGTCGCGCCGCCGGCGCGCACTTCCGCGACGTCCTCGGCATTGGCGGCAAGGATCGCCGGCGCATTGGCCCGGATGGCGCGCGCGATGGCATCGAGCGCCCGGTTCTTCTGTTCCGGCGAGGCAAGCGCCAGCACCCGCGCGGCGGCGCGCGCGCGGGTGGCGAGTTCGGTCATCAAGGCGGGCAAATCGGCGTTGCCGTCGATTGCCTTCAGCGGCGCGGTCATGGGGGTCTCGAGCCTCAGGTTAAGGCCATGTCCTAGCACGGAAATCCCGCTTTTGCGAGGTGCGGAACCGGCATGGCAGGTGGGCGGGGAAGGGGTCGGGCAGGTCGGCCAATGGCCTAGAGCCCGTTGGGCTCCAGCTTCTTGTTGGTCGCGTTTTCTTCACGCGAACCGGTGCCCACTTCGCTCGAAAACGCTTTATTTCGCCGGGATAGCCCCGGCGGGCCCCACCACCAGATCGTCGCGGTGGATCATCTCCGCCCGGCCGCTGACGCCCAGAATGGCCATCACGTCGGGCGAGGAGCGGCCTTTGATCTTTTCGGCGTCCTCGGCGTCATAGGCGACGAGGCCGCGGCCGATCTCATGGGTGTCGGGGCCGCGCACCACCACGGCATCGCCGCGGGCGAACTGGCCGTCGATCCGGATCACGCCGGCCGGCAACAGGCTCTTTCCGGCGCGCAACGCGCTGACCGCGCCGGCGTCGATGGTCAGCGTGCCCTTCGGCTCCAGCGAGCCCGCGATCCAGCGTTTTCGCGCGGTGACGGGATTGGCCGGGGTCAGGAACCAGGTGCAGCGCCCGCCGTTTGCGATCGCCTGCAGCGGATGCTCGATCTTGCCGGACGCGATCAGCATATGCGTGCCGGAGGTGGTCGCGATCTTGGCGGCCTCGATCTTGGTGTACATGCCGCCGCGCGACAGTTCGGATTCGGCCGCGCCCGCCATCGCCTCGATTTCGGAGGTGACGGATTCCACGACCGGAACCAGCTTTGCGTCGGGATTGGCGCCGGGCGGCGCGTCGTAGAGGCCGTCGATGTCGGACAACAGGATCAGCAGATCGGCGCTCGTCATGGTGGCGACGCGCGCGGCGAGGCGGTCATTGTCGCCGTAGCGGATTTCGTTGGTGGCGACGGTGTCGTTCTCGTTGATGACCGGCACCGCGCGCCATTCCAGCAGCTTGGCGATGGTCGAGCGGGCGTTGAGATAGCGGCGGCGCTCCTCGGTGTCCTGCAGCGTCACCAGGATCTGCCCGGCGCCGATGCCGTGATCGCCGAGCACTTCCGACCAGATCCGCGCCAGCGCGATCTGTCCGACCGCGGCCGCACCCTGGCTCTCCTCGAGCTTCAGCGGGCCGCGCGGCAGCTTCAACCGGCTGCGCCCGAGCGCGATCGAGCCCGACGAGACCACCAGGACGTCGCGGCCCTCGCCATGCAGTTTGGCGATATCGGCGGCCAGCGCCGCGAGCCACGACGCCCGCACCTCGCCGGCGTCGGAATCGACCAGCAGCGACGAGCCGACCTTGACGACAATGCGGCGAAAATTCTTGAGCTTGGGGGCGGCCTTGGCCGTGGTCCTGGAGGCAGTCATGGGTTCGATCGAATGAGGCTAAAGTGCAGGCCAAGCAATACGCGCCACCTCCGTGATTGGGAAGTGGCGCGAGCTTGGGAAAGCGCGTCAAAACAAGAATCTAGATCAGCCCATCACGAAGGCGTTGAGCTTGTTGCCGTCCAGGTCCCGGAAATAGGCGGCGTAGAATCCGCCTTCGCCGCGCGGCCCGGGAGGGCCCTCGTCGGTACCGCCGAGCGACAGCGCCAGCTTGTAGATGCGGTCGACCTGGGCCTTGTCCTTGGCCCCGAGGGCGACCATCACGCCGTTGCCGACCGTCATGGGCTTGCCGTCGAAAGGCTTGGTCAAGCCGATGCCGGCGCCGCCGCCCGCCGCCCCCCAGGCGATGAACGTATCGGATTCCATAAAGCGCCCGATACCCATCTCGGCCGCGATCTTGTCGTAGAAGGCCGCGGCCTTCTGAAGATCCTTGGTGCCCAATGTGACGTAACCGATCATGATTCTTCCTCCCGCAGAGATTGCCGATGCCGTTGAATGATACCGTTTTGCAGCAGGACTATGGCCGGCGCAAGCGAACTTCGAGCGGCGCGCAGCGGTCTTGCCGGTACGACTCAGGCAGCCGTTTCAATAGCGGCCACGGTCTGCTGTAATGCGCCAAATCTTGATGGGGGGAAGCCGAATGGATCGCCGGGAGTTTATGGCGGCAAGCATCGGATGGTCGCTGGTTGCGGGAGCCGGCGACGCGCTCGCCCAATCCGGGCCGTTGACGAAGATCATCTTTCCCTTCGCGGCCGGCGGCAGCGGCGACATGTTGTGCCGCCAGCTGGCGCAATATCTTCCGCCGTTGATCGACCGCAGCTTCATCGTCGAAAACCGCACCGGCGGCGACGGCCTGATCGGCATCCGGGCGGTGAAGGGCGCCGCCCCCGACAGCGCCACCGTGCTGGTGACCACCGGCCCGACCATGTATCTGCTGCCGATGGTGGAGAACCAGCCGAGCTTCGACTCCGCGAAGGATTTTGTGCCGGTCTCGCAGCTTGCACGCTTCGAATTCGTGGTCGCGGTCAGTCCGTCGATCGGCGTGACGGACTTCAAGCAATTGGTGGCGTGGATCAAGGCCAATCCCTCGAAGGCCAGCTACGGCGTGCCGAGCAGCGGCACCATTCCGCATTTCACCGGATGGCAGCTCGAAAAGGTGCTTGGCCTTTCCATGACGCGCGTATCGTATCGCGGCTCGGCGCCGATCATCACCGATCTGCTCGGCGGGCACCTGCCGATCTGCATCACCACGCTTTCGGACACCATCACGCAGCATCGCGCGGGCGGCATCCGCATCGTGGCGGTGAGCGGCCCGGCGCGCTCGCCCTTCCTGCCCGACGTGCCGAATCTGAAGGAGGAAGGCGTCGATCTGGTGGCGGACGGATGGTACGGCATGTGGTTGCCGGCGGGCAGTTCGCCGGACTTCGCCAGGAAGCTGAGCGCCGCCGCCGCCGAGATTTTGAAAAAGCCGGAGGTCAAGGAGAAGCTGAACGCCGTCACGCTGATTCCGGTCGGCTCGACCCCGGAAGACCTGACCAAGGCGCTCGCCGCCGACACCGCGTTCTGGCAACCGATCGTGAAGGCGACGGGCTACAAGATCACGAATTAGGACCACCGTCCGCCCGTCATTGCGAGCGTAGCGACTTGTCCGCCGAAGCCTTGGCGAAGGCGGAAGCAATCCATTCTTTTCTTTGCGGTGAGATGGATTGCTTCGTCGCTTTGCTCCCTTGCGCAAACGCTTTGCGTTTGTCGCAGGCAATGACGATCGCCTGAGAGAGAGGCATATGATGACCAAGATCGATCCGAAGCTCCGAAAGGCCCTGACTGGCATCTCCGGTATTCTCGTCACGCCGTTTGACGCGGACAACAATGTGGCGCCGAAACGGTTGAAGCCGATCATTGATCGCGCCGTAGGCGCGGGCGTGCACATTCTCGTGGCTAATGGAAACACCGGCGAATTCTACGGTCTCACGACCAAGGAAGCCGAAATCATGGTGCATTCCGTCGCCGAGCAACTTGGTGGCCGCGCGCCGCTGCTGGGCGGCGTCGGCCGCAGCATTGGCGACGCGTGCGCGCTGGCCAAGGCATCGAAGGCTGCCGGGGCAACCGCGCTCATGGTGCACCAGCCGCCGGATCCATTCGTTTCGCCACGCGGTGTCGTTACCTATCTTGAACGTGTGGTTGAAGCCGGCGACGGCCTGCCGGTCATGCTCTATCTGCGCAACGACGGCATCGGACTCGACACGATTGAGCGGCTATGCCGCATTCCCGGTATTGCCGGCGTGAAATGGGCTTCGCCCACGCCGCTTCGGCTCGCCGAAGCCATTCGTCGGTCCAGCCCCGATATTGTTTGGGTCGGCGGCCTCGCCGAAGTCTGGGCGCCGCCGCTTTGTTCCGTAGGCGCCCGCGGGTTCACCTCGGGCCTCATCAATGTGTGGCCCGAACACTCGGTTGCCATCCATTCGGCGCTCGAAGCGAGCGACTACAAGCGCGCGAACGAGTTGATCGCGGTCATGCTGGATTTCGAGGGAATCCGCGCCGAAGAGCAAAACGGCACCAATGTGACGGCTGTGAAGGCGGCGCTTCAGCTTGATCGGCATTGATTGCGGACCGACGCGTCCACCGTCCGCATGGCCCTTGACCGATGTCCAGCATATCTGAACTCGCCGCCTGCGCAAGCTGTTGGAAGGCTGGAAGGCCCATCAGCCGGCCTGAGCGATCGCGCTGCGGAATGAGCTCTCCCTGGCTTTGTTACGCAGGAGGTTCAATGATTGCGCGATATCTTGCTGCCGAGCATCAGCGCACTGCTGATTCATTTCGCGCCGGCCTTTTCCAGGATGGCTACCATCTCGCGATGGCCGCGGTCGCGCGCGAGCTTGAGCGGTGTCGATCCGTTGCCGTCGGGAATATTTATGTCGGCACCTGCCTCGACCAGCGCGCGCAGTGTCTCGGTGTGGTTCTTGCCGCCGTCGCCGAGCACGATGGATTCGATCAGCGCGGTCCATTTCAGATTGTTGACGTGATCCAGCGGCGCCTTGGCGGCGATCAGTGTTCGTACGACTTCAACATGGCCAAGATGAGCGGCCGCGATCAGGGCCGTGCCGTCGTAGCGGCTGGTGACGGCCTTTGGATTGCCGCCGCCCTCGATCGCGAGCCTGAGCATCGGAAGATCATTGGCGACCGCCGCGATCGTGATGATGTCGTAACGGTCGGTTTCGAGCTTGTTCGGATCGGCACCGAGCCGGATCAGGGCGCGGGCGGCGTCGTGCTTTTTCAGATAGGCCGCAACATGCAGCGGCGTTCGCCGGCGGCTGTCGACCGCTTCCTTGTTTTCGCCTGAGGCGACGAGTTTCTCGATCCCGACGACGTCGCCGCGCGCGGCGGCGGCATGCAGGCCGCCATAGGCGCGCCATTCCGCCTCGGTCGGCGCGATCTGGGCGGATGCGGGCAGGAGTGTCGCGAGCACGAGAAGCAGAGCGGTGAGGACGTGCATGGGAGACGGCCCCATCGCTATCGCGCTGCAATCCGCGCACGGATCGCGGCGAGTTCCGCCTCGTCCCAGATGCCGATCAGGACGCCGCCCTTGACCTGAAGCTGGTTCTCCGCATAGGCCGCGATCTTCGCGTTGGTCGTGGTGATGTGCATCTTCGGATGCAGCGCCCAGTCGAACAGCGCCGCCTGCAGCCGCGCGATGACGTCGGCGCAGGAGGGGTCTTCGCCGCGATCGGCGAATTCCTGCGGATCGCTTTCGAGGTCGTAGAGCATCGGGCGGAAGCCCGAGGCCTGGATGTATTTCCAGCGGCCGTCGAACACCATGAACAGGCGGCATTGCTCGATCGGCTGGTTCAGCTTCAGCCGAACATCCTGCATGCAATAGTCGTATTCGGAGAACACCACCTTGCGCCAATCGGCCGGCGCGCCGCCATGCAGCAGCGGCATCAGCGAGCGGCCTTCGAGAATATGATCCGGCGGCTTGCCGCCGAAATACTCGATGAAGGTCGGCGCCAGATCGATCGCCTCGACCAGCGCATCGCAGACCGTGCCGCGCGTCGCGTCGGCCTCGCGCGACGGATCGATCACGATCAGCGGGATTTTGGCGGATTGATCGTGGAACAGATCCTTCTCGCCCATCCAGTGATCGCCGAGATAGTCGCCGTGATCCGACGTGAACACGATCATCGTGGTGTCGAGCAGGCCGCGCGCTTCCAGGAACTGCATCAGCACGCCCATCTGGTCGTCGATCTGCTTGATCAGGCCCATATAGGTCGGGATGACTTTTTCGCGCGCCTCGTCGCGCGCCATGTTGCGGGAGTAGCGCATGTCCATATAGGCGGCGAACACCGGATGCGCTTCCTGCCGTTCCTTCTCCGAGCGGATCGCCGGCAGCATGTCGGCCGCGCCATACATGCTGGCGTAGGGTTCGGGCGCGATATAGGGCCAGTGCGGCTTGATGTAGGACAGATGCAGGCACCACGGCCGCCCGTCCGCTTCCGCCTCCGCGATGAAATCCATCGCGCGGCGCGTCATGTAGGGCGTCTCGGAATGCTCTTCCGGAATGCGCGCGGCCTTGTCGGCGTGCACCAGCAGCCAGCCGTTCTGCAAGCTGCCGTCGTCGGCTGCGCCGGAATTGGCCCAATGCTCCCAGGGATTGTCGCCTCAAATCCCTGCTCGCGCAAATAGCTGTCGTAGCGCGGGCGCGGCCGGCCGGTGGGATGCAGGCCGTCGTCGCGCTCATAGGGCTCGAAACCGCATTCCGACACATGCACGCCGATGATCGAATCCGGCGCGATCCCGAGCGCCTTCAGGCCTTCGAGGTCCGGCGCCATATGGGTCTTGCCGACCAGCACGTTGCGGACGCCGATCTTGTTCAGGTGATCGCCGAGCGTCGGCTCGCCGACGCGCAGCGGCCAGCCGTTCCAGTGCGAGCCGTGCGAGCGCATGTAGCGGCCGGTATAGAACGACATCCGCGACGGGCCGCAGATCGGCGACTGCACATAGGCGTTGGAGAAGCGCACGCCGCGCTTGGCCATCGCGTCGATGTTCGGCGTCTTCAGCGTCGGGTGGCCGGTGCAGCCGAGATAATCATAGCGAAGCTGGTCGCACATGATCCAGAGGACGTTCTTCGGCTTCGGCATGCTTCACACTTCGGACGATTTCGATCATGCCGATGCTGCGATATCGAAGGGCCGATTGCAAATCGGCCTGGCGCGCGAAACTCAGCCCTGCGTCGCCGGGGTCCAGGGCTCGGCCTGCGCCGCGCCCCCTTGGCCTTGACCGAGACCGGGGCTTCGCCGATCACCTCGACCAGCGCCCGCAGCGCTTCCTTCACGCCTTCGCCGGTCACGCCCGAGATCAGCAGCGGCGTCTTCTTCGCGGCGCGTTTCAGCCGGTCCTTCTGCTTCTTCAGCTCGTCCGGCGTCACCGCGTCGATCTTGTTCAGCGCCACGATCTCGATCTTGTCGGCGAGATGCCCTTCATAGGCATCGAGCTCGGTGCGCACCGTCTTGTAGGCCTTGCCGGCGTGCTCGCAGGTCGCATCGATCAGATGCAGCAGCACGCGGCAGCGCTCGACATGGCCGAGAAACCGGTCGCCGAGGCCGGCGCCTTCATGCGCGCCCTCGATCAGGCCCGGAATATCCGCCAGCACGAATTCGCGCCCGTCCGCGTTCACGACGCCGAGCTGCGGATGCAGCGTGGTGAAGGGATAGTCGGCGATCTTCGGCTTGGCGGCGCTGACGACCGAGAGGAAGGTCGACTTGCCGGCATTGGGCAGGCCGACGAGGCCGGCATCCGCGATCAGTTTCAGCCGCAGCCAGATCCAGCGCTCCTCGCCCTCCTGGCCGGGATTGGCGTTGCGCGGCGCGCGGTTGGTGGAGGACTTGAAATGCGCGTTGCCGAAGCCGCCATTGCCGCCTTCGGCCAGCACGAATTTTTCGCCGAGCGTGGTGAAGTCGTGGATCAGCGTCTCGCGATCCTCGTCGAAGATCTGCGTGCCGACCGGCACCTTGAGCACGATCGGCTTGCCGTTGGCGCCATGGCGGTCCTTGCCCATGCCATTGGTGCCCTTCTGCGCCTTGAAGTGCTGCTGGTAGCGATAGTCGATCAGCGTGTTCAGGCCGTCGACGACTTCGATGACGACGTCGCCGCCGCGGCCGCCATTGCCGCCGGAGGGACCGCCGAACTCGATGAACTTCTCGCGGCGGAACGCCACGCAGCCGTTACCGCCGTCGCCGGAGCGGATATAGACCTTTGCTTCGTCGAGGAATTTCATGATCGCTACTAGGTAGGGCAGGGGGGCCGGTGCGGCAACCCGAGCGCCCAACATTGGCGAAAAGCCTTAATTTTCGGGCCTTTTTGCGGCTTCGAGCGATATTGCCGGGCTGCTCGGCATGATATAGCTGCAACTGGCCACCGAGGCGGGGTTCGAGGCGCGTGAATGAGGCGGCGGGAATTTTCGGGCTTCTCGGTGGAGCGGCGCTGCTGGCCGCTGGCGGCGCGGGCGCAGCAGGCCGACCGCACCGCGACGGATCGCTGCCCTGTGGCCTTTCAATGAGCCGATCCCGATGGACAGGCCGCGCTCGTGCCGCGCTTCGTTCGACGGGCTTCGCGAGCTCGGCTGGAGCGACAATTCCAGATCGAAAGCCGTTGGGGCGGCGGCAATGTCGAGCGTACGCGCAGCCTATGCGGCGGAGCTCGTCGGGCTCTCGCCTGATGTCATCTTCGCCTATTTCAATGCCCAACTCGGGCCCGCTCTCGCGCGAAACCCGCAACCATCCCGATCGTGTTCGTCGGCGCGTCCGATCCGGTTGGCGCCGGATATGTGGCGAGCCTGCCGCATCCCGGCGGCAACATCACCGGCTTCACGCTTTACGAGCCGACGCTCGCGGGCAAGTGGCTCGGCGTTCTCAAGGAAGTCACGCCCGGGACTGGCGCGGGTCGCGCTGTCTGATCAATCCGGACACGGCCGATCTTCCGCGGCACGTTCTATTCGCAGGCGTTCGAAGCCGCCGCGGCCACGCTCGGCGTCGCGCCGATCATGGCGAAGGTGTTCAGTACTGTCCGGATATCGAAACCGCCATTCAGTCGCTGGCAAAGCAGCCGGGAAGCGGACTGATCGTGGCGCCCGATACGTTCAGCGAAGTCAATGGCGACCTCATCGTGTCGCTGGCGGCCCAATACCGCGTGCCGGCGGTCTATGCGATCAGCCGTTTTGCGAAGCGGGGCGGCCTGATGTCCTACGGCCCGAATCTGCCCGACGCGGTCAAGCGCGCGACAACCTATATCGATCGCATTCTGCAGGGGCGAAAAGCCCGGCCGATCTGCCGGTGCAGGCGCCGGTCAAGTTCGATCTGGTCGTCAACCTGAAGACCGCGAAGGCGCTTGGCCTGACGATTCCGGAATCCTTTCTGCTCGCGCCGACGAGGTGATCGAATGAGCTTTTGCCGTACTACGCCGGCCGCTTGCGGATCAAAAATTTCTGCATCCCTTCCAGCACCAGCTCGCGGCGCTGGTTGAACACGGTCGAGCGCAGCGTCACCACGCCGGTGGTGCGGCCGGGGACGAGTTCGGTCACTTCGAGCGCGGGATAGATGGTGTCGCCGGCATAGACCGGTTTCAAGAACCGGCTCGACTGCTCGAGAAAGCCGACCAGCGATTCCTCCACGATATAGGGAAACAGCCCGGCGCCCGGCGCGGTATGGACCAGGGTCTGGAAGCCATGCGCGAGCAGATCCGGCATGCCGCGGGCGCGGCAATATTCGACGTCGTAATGGATCGGGTGGGTATCGCCGCTCGCGGTCTGGAACGCGGCGAATACCGCCGAGGTCTGGGTCCGGCTCGGGATCACGAAACGCTCGCCGAGCACGAAATCCTCGAACCAGCGCTGCTCGCTCACCATGCGGTGTTTTGCGGGATCGAACTCGGTCATGGCGGTTCCTGCGGGCTTCTCGACGTGCGGATAATACCGGTATCGCAGTGACTGCGATGCGGCAATCGGTCTCGTCATTCGTCATGCGCCGGGCTTGTCAACCGGCGCATCCACGACTGCGCAAACGCGTCTGCGCATCGCCGAGAATGACGCTGGAGGGGCCGTCGGCAATCTGATAAGCGAACGCAACGTTTCTCCACGAATTCTCCTATGAGCCTGTTCGCAAAACTTTCCACCTATGACGAGCGTTCCGCGCGGCTTGCCGGCATCGGGCTGATGCTGCTGTCGATCTTCATGTTCTCGTTCGGCGACGCGCTCGGAAAGTTCATGGTCGCGACCTATTCGGTCGGGCAATTGCTGTGGCTGCGCGCCTGCGCGGCGCTGCTGGTGCTGCTGCCGATGATGTGGCGGCAGCGCGCCGAATTCACGCGCCTCGAACGGCCCTGGCTGCAATTGCTCCGCGTCACGCTGTCGACGCTGGAAGTCGCCGCCTTCTTTCTCGCGACCGTCTATCTGCCGCTCGCCGACGTCATCACCTATTATCTGGCGGCGCCGATCTTCGTCACCGCGTTGTCGGCCTCGTGCTCGGCGAGCAGGTCGGCTGGCGGCGCTGGACCGCGATCCTGATCGGCTTCTGCGGCGTGCTGATCGCGCTGCGGCCGTCGGCGCAAACCGTGAGCTGGCCCGCGATGATCGCGCTCGGCGGCAGCCTGTCGTTTGCGGTGCTGATGCTGATCACGCGCTCGCTGCGGGCGACGCCCGATATCGTGCTGGCGTCGTCGCAATTCGGCGGCACGTTCCTGCTCGGCCTCGTGATGTCGCCGTTCGGCTGGGTGACGCCGTCGCTCGGCAGTCTCGGCCTGTTCGCGATCGCCGGGCTCGCTTCGGTCACCGCGCTGTTATGCGTCAACCGCTCGCTGAAACTGGCGCCGGCCAGCGTCGTGGTGCCGTATCAATATTCGATGATCGTCTGGGCGGTGATCTTCGGCTTCGTCGTGTTCGGCGACGTGCCGTCACCGGCGACGATCGTCGGCGCCGCCATCATCATCGGCGCCGGGCTCTACATCTTCCTGCGCGAGCAAAAGCTCGGGCGCGAGGAGACGGTGGTCAATCCGCCGGTGTGAATCACATCGTCGTCCCGGCCCCCGTGCGCAATTGCGCACTAGGCGGGGACGACGAGATTGAACTACCTCTCCCGCCGCGTCGATGTGCCCCAGTTCTTCAGCGACGACCACACGCTGCGCGACAGCCGGAAGCAATCGACCGGGGTCGACGATCCCAGCGCCTCGAAGCGATGCAGCTCGACGCCGCTCCACTGGAAGCCGCATTTCTCCAGGATGTTGCGCGAGGCCGGGTTGGCGACGCGCGCGCCGGAGATCAAATGATCGGCGTCGAATTCCTCGAAGAAGAAATCGATCGCCGCGCGCGCGGCTTCGGTGCCAAAGCCCTGGCCCCAATGCTCGACGCCGAGCCAGTAGCCGAGTTCCGGCGCATCCGGCTCGCGCCAGTCGATGCCGACCATGCCGATCGGGGAATAATTGTTCTCGATCAGGAACACGCTTTCGCGGCCGTCGGCGGCCATCGCGCGCACGAATTCGACGGCGTGATCCCGTGAATAGGGATGCGGCAGGCGGCGGGTGTTTTCCGCAATGCGGCGATCGTTGGCGAGACGCGCAATCGCTTTTACGTCCGCGAGCGTCGGCCGGCGCAACGTCAGCCGTTCGGTCTCGAGGACGCAAGGACTCGCCTCACGCAGTGCCGGGGACGGGATATCCTGCAACATGTCGGGCTCCTGAAGTGCGAAACATACGCAAACAAAAAGGGAGGCCGGTTTCCCGCCTCCCCTTGGAGCCCTTTTTGACTCCGCCGGTTCAACAGGACCCGGCGGACTCACATTGTCCACCGTCTATTCGGCCGCCTCCGCCATCGGAACCACCGATACGAAAGTGCGGCCATTGGCTTTTGCACGGAACTCGACATGACCTTCGACCTTGGCGAAGAGAGTATGGTCGGTGCCCATGCCGACATTAAGGCCGGGATGCCAGGTGGTGCCGCGCTGACGCGCGATAATGTTGCCGGGAATCACATGCTCGCCGCCATACGCCTTGATGCCAAGGCGCTTGCCTGCCGAATCACGTCCGTTCCGCGATGAACCGCCTGCTTTTTTGTGAGCCATGGCCCGTCTCCAACTTCGCCGTAATCTCTAGATCAATTCCTTGACGGAATCATTTCACTTTTTGTCACGCATCAAATTTTGATGCGTGACCATCACTTCTTGTCGCTCTTCGCCCTTGGCGGCGGCCTTTTTGGCCGGAGCCTTCTTTGCCGCGGGCTTGGCGGCCGCCTTCTTGGCGGGCGCCTTCTTCTTGGCCGCCTTCGGTGCCTCGTCGTCGTCTTCAGCGGGCGCCGGACAATTTTTTCCCTCTTCGGCCGCGGGCCGATCGTAGGCTTGGCGTTATCGGTCAGGATCTCGGTGATGCGAAGCACCGTGAGCTCGTCGCGATAGCCGCGCTTGCGGCGTCGAATTCTTGCGGCGGCGCTTCTTGAACGCGATCACCTTGGCGCCGCGCTTGTGGTCCAGCACTTCTGCCGCAACCGAGGCGCCGGCAACCGTCGGCGTGCCCAGCACCGGCGTATCACCGCCGACCACCAGAACTTCGCCAAGCTGCACGATCGTGCCGACTTCGCCGGCGATCTTGCCTATCTCGAGCACATCATCCGGAACGACGCGGTACTGCCGGCCGCCGGTTTTGATGACTGCGAACATCGTTTAATTCCTTCGTGTTCGATCCCGGCCTCGGACCAATCCTTGATAAAGGGTGGTGTCCGGGTCGGCTTTTTGGTCAGTCGTTATGGGTACGATTTTCGCGCGGGATCGGGGTGCGAACCCCAAGATTCGCGCAAAAACAAGCGGCGCGAGAAATCCCGCGCCGGATGGCGGGACTTATAGCCGCTGATAGCCCTGAGTCAAGGCAAAGGGGCCCAAAAACCGGCCCAATTTGAGGGATTTGGCGCAAATTTGGCGCCACAACGACCAGGCCCACCCTGAAACCAATGGGTTCCCCGCCCGTTTGTCCAGCGAATCCGGCTGGGCAGGGCAACATGGCAGACGACATCGTCACCACCACGGGCATCGCCCGTCATGGCGCCACCCGCCTGCCGTCGGTCGAGGTCGACAGCTTCAACATCGAGCTGAAGGACGACGACGGATTTCTCGGCGACCGCGCCAGCAAGGGCGCGTTCCGGAAAATCCTCGATACGCTGCGCAAGCCGCTGAAGAAAAACGGCGACGACCCCTTCGGGAAAAAATCCGCGGACGAGATCGCCAAGAGCGAACTCGACGAGGTGCTGGTGGGCGACGATGTCGCGGCCGCAGCCCTGGTGCACGGCGCGATCGAGGAGTTCGCCCAGGAACTGGCCTATGTGACCCGGCGGTTCCTCAAGACCAAGGCCTGGGCCGACACCGAGCGCATCGTGGTCGGCGGCGGCTTTCGGCAAAGCCGGGTCGGCGAACTCGCGATCGCGCGCACCGACATCATCCTCAAGGGCGAGGACTTCAAGGTCGACCTGGTGCCGATCCGCTTTCATCCCGATGACGCCGGCCTGATCGGCACGCTGCATCTGGCGCCGTCATGGATTTTCGAGGGCTATGACAGCATCCTCGCCGTCGATATCGGCGGCACCAATATCCGCTGCGGCGTGGTCGAGACGCGCTGGAAGAAGGCGCCCGATCTCTCCAAGGCCAGCGTGTGGAAATCCGAACTGTGGCGCCATGCCGACGACGAGCCGACGCGCGAAGGCGCGGTGAAGCGGCTGGTCAAGATGCTGAAGGATCTGATCACGGCGGCCGAGGCCGAAGGCCACAAGCTCGCGCCCTTCATCGGCATCGCCTGTCCCGGCGTGATCAACGCGGACGGCTCGATCGAGAAGGGCGCGCAGAATCTGCCGGGCAATTGGGAGAGCAGCAAGTTCAACCTGCCGGCGAGCCTGGTCGAAGCCATTCCCGTGATCGGCGATCACGACACCGCCGTGCTGATGCACAATGACGGCGTCGTGCAGGGCCTTTCCGAAGTGCCCTTCATGCAGGACGTCGAGCGCTGGGGCGTGCTGACCATCGGCACCGGGCTCGGCAATGCGCGCTTCACCAATCGAAAGAAAGACAACGGCAAGAGCGAGAAAGCCAAGGACAAGGACAAGGACGACAAAGAAGACAAGAAAGCGAAGAAGGGCAAGGATTAGGGTTTTATTGAATTCGGTCCTGCGGCAGACGCGGTGCACCTCCGTCGCTTGCGGAAGAGGGAGTGCGCTTCCGTTGCGACCAACTTCATCACGCTCTCGGACGCGTCTTCACACCGCGGCGACGTTCGCACCTCACAGAACGCCGTAAAAATACGGCGCTTCACGACGCTTCGCGATTGCATCGAATTCAGACCGCAAGGTTCCATCCGCGCGAGGTAAGGTTGATCGGTTAGGTTAAGATCGGGATCGCGTTGCCGTTTCCGCGCGCGTCGCTACCGTCACATCGTCGCTCCGTCTGACCGGCGAAGCCGCACTTCCCGGCCAGGATTTCAATGAAGCGGCACGGGGCCGCCAGTGTTTTGTCGCGTCTGGCGGCCCCACCCATTTTCCCGATCTAAATTCATCCCCAGCCGATGCGTTTGAAGAACGCCGCGATCTCGGAAGCCGCGCGATCGGGATCCTCGCGATGCGCAAAGTGTCCGACATCGCCAATCATCGAAAGATCGAGATTTGAAAATGTCTCGCCGAGCCGATCGGTCCAGGCATAGGGAAACAGCGGATCGTGTTCGGCCCAGCGAACGCAGGTCGGCAAATCGATCGGCGCCACCTGCGGCGCTTCGCCCTTCAGCATCCGGATGCGCCCGGCATGGGCTGCGCGATAATAGGCAAAGCCGCCGGCGAGGTTGCCGGGCTTGAGGAAATTGTCGACGAAGGCCTCCAGCACATCGTCGAAAGCGTGCTTGCGATGGCTCCAGTGTTTCAGGAGATAGCCGATATAGGCGCGGCAGCTTTCGCGGCTGGCGCCGACCAGAGCAGGCGCAATCTCCAGTTGGTTGAACGACTGGTACCAGATGTTGTTCAGCCGGTCCGGCTCCGCCATCCGCGGCCCGATGCCGGGATAGAGGAAGTCGAAGAAGAACAATCCCTTGATGCGCTCCGGTGCGGCCCGCGCCAGGGGCTGCATCAGCCCGCCGCCGACGTCATGGCCGACAATGCCGGCTTGCTTCACGCCCAGCGCGTCCATCAGCGCCAGCATGTCGGCGGCGTGCTGGTCGGGGCCATGCGGTCCGGCCGGCTTGTCGCTGTCGCCGAAGCCGCGCAGATCGGGCGCATACAGCGTGAAGCGATCGGCGAGCCGCGTCATGACCGGCTCCCAGGTCAGCCAGAATTCGGGCCAGCCATGCAGCAACAGCAGCGGCTGCCCGGTCCCCGTGCGGGCGACATGGAACGCCGCGCCATTGGCCTGAACCGTCAAATGCTGCATTTTTTGGCTCCTTTTTGCTTCTTCAGCCCGGTCCGGAAATCTTGTCCCCGCGCCTTGTCTGGTCCGCCATCCTCGCCTAGAACACGCCCCGACCGCGGGTGGAAGAATCACCCGAATTGGCGCCTGGAGAGGTGGCAGAGTGGTCGATTGCACCGCACTCGAAATGCGGCATAGGTGCAAGCCTATCGGGGGTTCGAATCCCTCCCTCTCCGCCATATGTAATTGAATAAATGCACTTTTTTATGATTTCTCTGGCGTGACCCCCGTATCGATCCCCAGCCCAGGACCTTGCGTTAGGGGATCAGCGAAACCGAAGGCATGCGCTATGTCTTCCCCCGAAGGGCGACCGGAGTGTCCCGTTGCTTCCCATTCGGCGCGGATAGGTAGAGTGAGTGCAACCTTTCGACTCACGTGAAGCATTTCGTAAATGGATTGTTGACTTATATGGCAACAGTTATAGATTTGGTCAGGAATGGCGATCTTTTTAGATTGGACCCGGAGTCTGGACCACCCGCAGCAACAGCTGCGCCGCATTTACCTGCACCCAGCTAAGCGCATGGATCGAGAATGACTTACCTGGCCTTGCATCGGACCGAGGCGTTGAGTCTGCACCTATTCAACAATTTGATGATCTCATCGCCCACTTCTGCTCCGGAGAGACACTAACCTACGATTTGCACTTTAAACCACTCAACCATGTTGAAGATGGAATTTGGGAACTGAAAACCACTGATCTGCGTATCTTCGGTTGGTTCTCTCAAAAGGACTGCTTCATCGGAGTGATCGCGGATACCAAAAGGAGAATTCTTGATTATCAACTCTATGGCCCATACGCGAAGGTGGAAGTAGCGCCTTTCAGAAATCAACTAGACTTAGATTTACCTAAATTCGTGCCAGGGAAGAATCCACATGACGTCGTTTCAGATTACGATTGAGCCCCATAAACGAGCCTCGGGTCGATTTATTGGGAGCGTCCGCCGTGGATTACAGCAGGCGTATGCTGAAGCGAAGAAAAAGCGCGGCCTTAAGCAAACAGATATCGCGCGAGCCTTAGGGGTTCATCGCTCAGTCATCAATCGTGAACTGACCGGCCTAAAAGACATGACGTTAGGCCGCGTGGCTGAGCTTGCTTTTCTGCTGGGCAGGCGGGCCGTAATCAGCTTTCCGGAGATTACGCCAACGGATGGGCAGAACATCAAAGCTAAAGTCGACTATTCAATGAATGAAGAACAGGAGGAAGCTTTAGCCTCATCCGATTCCGACTTTGAACTTGAAGCGGCGTGATGCTTGGCCTCAGTGCGAGCGCCCTTTTCTGCGAGGACATTCGTCGTGAGGGTGCCGGGAGAGAAACCATAATCGGGATAATGCCCGACACCATACGAGTACCGAGTTTTCCGTGGAGTATTCGGAGAATTACTGTTCATTTCCGAATTAAGATACAGGCGGATTTTGTCTGCGAGAAGCCGGTTATAATGGATATTGAATGTGAGACAGCCGAGATTGAACACATTAAGCGCGATCCGGCCCCTCCCGAATTGATCGAAGGGACCGTCGCAAGGGCGAAGGCTAGGGGTTTGCCGTATGGCACGATAATAGGACGAATTCAGATGAATGAGCCGCTAGAAATCCCCGTACCGGCGACGTTCTCTGCAGTCTTGAACTATGGAGGCGAAAAGGAAGTTTGTGGGATTTGAACGTGATAGAGAAGTCTACGGACACTTCCACGTCTTCACTGCAGCGGCCTTTGCAATCTTAGCCCAACGTTCCGGCGTCATAGTGTCACCCCGCACCTTCCCGCCCTTCTCCCCCAGTCCCGCCGCCGCAGCGGGGTCTTTGCCCCTCTTCTTCTGGCGTAGGATCGCGGTCGGCGATAACGTACAGAATCTTTCGCACTTTCGGGATTGCCGGCTTCCTCTAAACTGAGGAAGGATCGAAGCCATGAGTGAAGACGATGGATTGAAGGCGATGGGCCAAGTCATCCAGATTGATGAAGCCCGGATCCGGGATCATCTCGGCGAGATGGTGCGTGGAACGGTAGAAGAGACCCTCAATGCATTGCTGGATGCTGAGGCGGACAGGCTTTGCGGTGCAGGGCGTTACGAACGCAGCCAGGGCCGGCAGGATACCCGGGCCGGCAGCTACGAACGCTCGCTGCACACCGTCGCCGGGGAAGTGAACCTCAGGGTTCCGAAGCTACGGCGCCAGACCTTCGAGACCGCGATCATCGAGCGCTACCGCCGGCGGGAGAGCTCGGTCGAGGAAGCGCTGATCGAGATGTATCTGGCGGGGATTTCGGTCCGCCGGGTCGAGGACATCACGGAGGCGCTGTGGGGCACCCGTGTCAGCCCGAGCACGGTGTCGAACCTGAACAAGAAGATCTACGCCAAGATCGAGGCCTGGCGGAACCGACGGATCGAGGGCGAGCATCCGTATCTTTATCTCGACGGGATCGTGATGAAGCGCAGCTGGGCCGGGGAGGTTCGCAATGTTTCGTTGCTGGTGGCCTCGGCCGTCAATTCAGAAGGGTTTCGCGAGATCCTGGGGATCTGCGAGGGCGCCAAGGAGGACAAATCCGGCTGGTCGGCATTTCTGCGTCATCTGGTCGACCGCGGCCTCAAAGGCGTGCAGTTGGTCATTTCTGACGCCTGCAGAGGCCTTCTCGAGAGCGTCGCGGATTTCCTGCCGGAAGCGCGCTACCAACGCTGCATGGTGCATTTCTATCGCAACGTCTTCAGCCACGTCCCCTCAACCAGGGTCCGCGAGGTCAGCCACATGCTCAAGGCCATTCATGCCCAGGAGAGCCGCGAGGCCGCTGACACCAAGGCAAAGGCGATCGTCGACGATCTGCGGGCAAGCAAGATGAGCAAGGCAGCCGACCTGGTCGAGCAGGCCGTCCACGAGACCCTGACCTACTATGGCTTCCCGGACATTCACTGGCAGAAGATCAGAACCAACAATCCGCTGGAGCGGATCATGAAAGAGATCCGGCGCAGAACCCGCGTGGTCGGCGCCTTCCCGGACGGTCAGTCCTGTCTCAATCTGGCGGCCGCGCGATTACGGCACATCGCCGGAACAACGTGGTCGGCCAAATGCTACATGAATATGCGGCCACTCTATCAACAGCAGATATCTGAAACCGAAGCCGTTGCATGATCAAATGTGCGAAAGATTTTGCAGATCACCCCTGTCGAGCTTCTGCCCGTCGCTATATCGATAATCGACTTGGCGAGTTGGTTGGGGTCGCGGCGCGCGTTTAGGGGTTTAGGGCGCATATTGGCGGACTTCATTTGGGCGCAGGACAAGCCCGCGATTTGCTGCGCCGAAGGCCGCTTAAATCTTAACGCTGCGCGGCGCGTATAACCGTGCACGCGGGACGCTTCGGGAGAAATATCAGCATTCTGATTGAGCAATCGACGAAACGGTGCCCCGTGACGGTCCCAACCCCGCATGCGCTGCGCAGCAAGGTCAACAACCACAATTGGTGCCGTTAATCCAGTTGTCTCCGTGTCGACGATTACCCAATCGCTATTTTTCATTTTGAAACACTTGGTTTGGGAGCTTCTTGATGGAAACTGAGGGGTCGCATTCGAGGACTTTTAATTTCTGGTTTTGTCGGACGTCGAGCTCGGTGAGCTGATTGTCGCTGCAATAGAGCTCCGTTAACTCCGGGAGATTCGAGAGATCGAGCTCGGTGAGCTGATTCTTCACGGCAATAGAGCTCGTAAAGCTCTGGGACGTTCGAGAGGTCGAGCTCGGTGAGTTGGTTCCCACTGCAATAGAGCCCGTGAAGCTCCGGCACCTTCGAGAGGTCGAGCTCGGTGAGCTGATTACGACCGCAACTGAGCGTAGGAAAGCTCGGGGACGTTCGAGAGGTCGAGCTCGGTGAGTTGATTTCTGAAAGCACCACAGCCTGACAAGATTTGGGACCTTCGAGAGGTCGAGCTCGGCGAGTTGGTTCTCATAGCAATCGAGCCGCGCAAGGCTAGGGACGTTCGACAGATCGAGCTTTGTGAGCTGCTCGTAGCACCACAGCTCATGGCCATCGCAAAGCCAATATCGGACCTGGCTTGCCAGGCATTTGGTGCTGAGGCGATTGCGCGCCTGGATCCGATCCTTGCGGCCCCACCCGTCGTTGGCGCTGTTTTCGGTACCGGTGATCGGTCTGAGGATGTGGAGTGATTTGGATTGGGTATGAAGTACGAAATCGACTTAATCCGCTGCGGCCACAATTGGTCGCTCGAGGCATCAGCGTTTATCGGGCGAAATTCCTGAAGCGTGGATGATCTCCAGTGGCATGCAGCGTTGAAACCAACTAGCAACGGATCACCAACGTTCGTGTTAGGTCGCGAACTGTCCTTGGACGACGACCGGTTTAATGACGCTATTAGCTGTTATCCCAATTTCCTTCCGCCCGCGTTCGACGTGGGTCACGGGAGCTGACCTGTCCGTCAAATCAGGACCTCCCCGTCGCGCTGGCAGGGAACCTTTCCAACTCCCTCGTGTTTCTGATTCGCAGGAGAGTTAGTGTGAAGCGAATTCTAAAACCGGTTACTTATGGCCGTCCTGTATTTCTTGGCGGCGACACGCGAGGCACCGCTTCAATCACTGGCAATTGCATTTTTGCTCGGCGTGCTAATCGCGCGTCGGTAATGTCGCCGTTGTCCACCGGGGCCTATCAAGACTGGCGAAACGCCACTACAGCGGATTTCTTCATCTGGATAAGATATTCGCGGACAGCCTTGCTTAATATGTCGCAAAATCTCGCTGACGAGGTCGCGCCGCCGCCAACCTGGATTACCCTTGAACCGGTCAAACCGGTTGCGGCTTATCCGGCTGCTACCGGTCAGATGGTGAGCAGCGTTGTTACATTGATTGTCGGCGAGCTTCTAAAGCTCGTCCTGGTCGAGCGCCTTTTAGCCTTACGCGGGACAAGCTGATGAAAATTCCCGCGTTTGCTTGGGCATACACAAAATTCCGCGAAGCCAAGACGTGGCTGACAAACACCGAGGCCTGGAAAGCCGTAAATAGCGCAGCAATTGCGCCATGCGACCGCTTCTGGCACCAAAGGGTAGGTTATTACGGGTGAAGGGCAGGTTGGACCTCGGGGCCGGGCTCGTGGGGAACTTGTTCGAGCAGCAACGAGTTGAGATGCATAACCAGTACAGACCCATTCTCGCCAGTGGAAGCGCTGAGTATGCGACAGAGGGGAAACCAGGAGGACCAGGACGGTAAAAGGAATAAAAAACCTCGCGCGACAGGATCGCGCGCGGGGCGCGACACCTGTTCTTGGGTGGGGACCGATCGCGGTGCCCGCAGCCATTCGCTCATGTGACAAGCCGTTTCGGCTTGTCGCGCGACGCCGAAGCATTTCCCGCTTGTTCCTAACGCAAATCTTCTTTGCCGCCCGGATTCGCTGACAAGCACCTCCATAACTGTTCATACCCCTATTCGGGTCGAACGAAACACAAGACCTGATGCTCCAACCGGTCCCGATGAGCCACGTACTCATCCTGCATCTCTTCAAGGTATTCAAGGAACAGGATGGCATCGAGTGTGTCGTAGGTTTTGCGCTCAACCATTCGATAATCTGACGCTGACCAGCGATGCACTGTCCGCCGTCGATGACGAACTGGCGGACCTCGCGAAGTTGATCCAATGTGACCACCAAATCCATACACAGCTCCGGATACCAATCTGGGACTCCGAAGGTATGTAGAGTGTTCCCTACCCCCGAACCAGGAGGATCAGGATGGTAAAGGAAGCAAAAAAACATCGCGCGGTCGCAAGCAGGATCGCGTACGGGACCTGGAAGCCGCAAAGGTCCGGAACAATTGGGGACAGGCTGCGGCTTTTCGGGATACCCAACAGAACGGTCTCACACTTATGACACCCACAAATGACCAAGACGTGTTGATAGACGAGGCCGTCCTGTCGATAGGTCATGACCACCCGCACAATGCGAGCCGTGCTGCCCGCTCAAGAGCAACAAGAGTTGGCGATCCACGAGACACTGTCGATGGTGACCATCGTTATTTCCGAGACCCCAGTGCCCGAAATACCACCGGCACCCGGACACCGCCCGTAGCGCAACGAAACATCTCAAATGAGAGCAAGGAGCACCAAACGGTTGCGGTGGTTGCCGAGACGTTATCGATGGTCAAGACGGTTTCGGCGTTGAACCAAATCAAATTGAAGTGGAGCAGCAATCGCGACAGCAGCCCCCGGCCCGGGTGGGCAGGAATCAACGCCAAGAGGTCACAGCGGAAGAACGATTGGCCTTGCACGGGCGGACATGCGGAAACGGGTGGAGATGTTGAGGCACCCGAGATGAGTTTAAACAAGAGCGAGAAGAATACTACTCAGCACCATGGCCAACGTGCGGGCTGCAATAGGTCCTCACTAGTTGCCGCAGAACGAGCGGCAGAAGGGTGAGTCGAGCACCCAGGAGCTCAATGCCAACCAGTCTGAAACGCCGAGCCACCGCCAGCACCGCCAATTCGTCGGTCTCTAAAGCAATCTTTTGTGCAAGCATGACATCGCCCGGAACCAGTTCTTCATTGGGTACAACACACCAGCCAGTTTTGATATGACCGTATAAGTCAAGTTCCCAGATGTTTGACGCTCGCCCGTAGCGAATCCGATATATTCTTCCGGTGTGAGAACCGGTGACATCGAAATACCCGTGCCGATTAAATTGAGCACGCTGTTGCGGCGACAACCACTCCCTCAGCAAGTTTACCCCGCGCACCTCGCAGTTAGTATAGCCCGCATCTCGACACCGTTCGCGCATCAGTCGAGTGCGACGACCGATACCCATCCAGAAGTGCCCGATTATCGGGATGAAGCGGCAATTTCTCGAACATAGAACTCAGCCGCCCACCAAACGCGGGAAAAACAACGTCGGGTCCGCATGGGGATCGAACTTATGTATCACGATTGGTTCACCCGAGGCGGTCCGAATTGCCGCTGTGAAGCCAGAGCCCGTCAGCTCCTTAAAGCGCCTCTCTGCTTCCAGTAGCGCATCCGCGTCGGTGGCATCAAAAACATGCCGGGTATCGCCGCTATGGTTCATGACGATTTGGGCTGCCATCGAAGGCTCCTCTTGGCTCATATCAATGAAGCTGCAAATGTTGCAATCTTACAAAGGTTCCAACGATTTAAAACTGTGGCCGCCCGCGGCAAGCCCAGACAGTCGGTTGCTACACTAAAGACCGAGTTTCTCTTCTTGGAAGGGGCCTTGGTCAATCGGATTACATCGCCCAGCAACCCCAGTCGCGGAATACTCAACGCGGTCGCGTCTAACAATCCGATGAACTCACGTCGCTGCATGCCCGCCCCCAAGCTCACGGCATCCTATCGGCTCAGCGGATGTCCGGGTGGGGTCAAACTGAGAAGTCCAAACCGCTCAACCGGCAGGCCCGCTTTGCCCCCAGGAACGAACATCACCCGTCAGACCTAGTGCCAGATTCAGAAGTTGGCTGAACTTATTCAATCACCTCGTCGGCGAGCGCCAGCAAGGTCGGGGGCACGACGATGCCGAGCGCCTTTGCGGTTTTCTGGTTAACCACCATAGTGAATTTGCTTGCCTGCTCGATGGGAAGATCGCCGGGCTTCTCGCCCCTCAAAATCCTTGAGACGTATGCCCCTGCGCGGCGAAAACCATCTACCGGGTCAGTTGAATAAGACATCAGAAGGCCGCTACGTCCCCATATCGGATATGGTCCGACGGTCGGCTTTCCCGACGCTGCAGCCAAAGGTATCACCCGCGATATATTGGCGCTAAGCAGCGGCTCGCCTGAGATGTAAAACGCGCTCACGTCATCTCGAAGGCCTGCTGCAAAGGCGCTTTCCAGATCGTCAAGGGTATTGAACCCGTAAAAGACAAACTCATAGCCCAACTGGGCGGCCACCTTTTGTAGTGCTTCTTTCTCCTTCATCACCAACGTCGCGGGTCGATTTTGAGCAGGAACGGAAGCTATCATGCCGAGCCGTGTTAGGCCGGGGAGAAGCCGCTCGAAAAGTCCAATACGCTTTTGAGTTAAGGTCTCCTCGCCACCGACTGCGTTCATCACGTTTCCGGTGATCATCCCACCGGGATGCACATAGCTTTGCACCCAACCCAACGCGACAGGGTCCACGGCAACGCCGGAAAAAACCAGCGGTATCTCTGGAGAAACTCGATTAGGGCCAGCCCCAAAACCTAATGTGACGAAGACACGCGGATTGAGTGCAGCCAATTCCATCGCTAGCTGGGGCATGCGACTATAATCTCCTTCGCCATACCGCACGGCCATGGAATAGTTCGTCCCTTCGATGAAACCAGTTTCCTGTAAGCCTTTGCGGAGCGCGGCAATCCTATAGTCATCGTCCTGCTTGAACGGCATCAAAACCGCAATCAGGGGTAAGCCGGTGTTGGTCTGGGCGTACCCCAGTCGCGGTAAACTGGAGCGCGGTCGGCCCCGATCAGTCCGATGAACTTTCGCCGCTTCATTCGATCACCTTATCGGCACGGCCGAGCAATGTTGGCGATATGGTAAGACCCAGCGATTTCGCGGTCTTGAGATTGACTACTAGCTCAAATTTTTGTGCTGCTTGAACCGGTAGGTCTTCAGGCTTGGTACCGCGAAGAATGCGGTCAACATAATCTGCCGTTTGCAAGATGGTGTCGCTGCGATCAATGCCATATGTTGCAAGCGCGCCAGCGTAGGCGTGGGCCTCGAATGCAAATATTGATGGCATCAGATGCTTAGTCGCCTGTTGAATAATGAGATCGCGATTAACCTCAGTTATAGCGTGCGGCAACGCGATGACGCCCCCGCCGCTTCCGTTCGCGGCGAACTCGTCTAACGCGCGCTCTACCTCAGTGCTGTTGTGAATGCCGCTGGCGCTTACTTCAACTTTAAGGGGGCCAGCCAAACTTTCTATCGCCCGAAAAAATTCCTTATGTGCGCTCGTTTCCGGATGCATCAAGACCAACACACGAGTAGTGGTCGGCGCAGCTTCCCTGAGCAGCTCAAGCCATTTGCCACCCATCGACGCATCAAAATTGGTAAAGCCGGTTATGTTACCGCCGGGCCGTGCCAAATTTTCGATGAATCCGCTTCCGGCCGGATCGGCGACCATTCCAAATACGATGGGCACATCGCCGCTGACTGGCTTTAGGATGGCAACTGCGGGGTTACTTAACGCCACTATCACATCAGGGTGCGGGGCAATTAATTCACTTGCCTGCAATCGCATGTTCGCGGTATCGCCGTCCCATGCGCGAACCTGAAACTGTACGTTTCGACCTTCCATCCAACCAAGTTCCGCAAGTCGTGCCTTGTAGCGCGGCAGTATCTCGCGTACCTGGAGCGGACTCCACCATATGCTGACCGTGCGGAAACCGCGCTGAGCGATAGCCGCCGTCGGGCCCGCAGAAGCGACAGCCCACAATCCCGCAATAAACACGCGCCGTTTCATAAATTACCCAGCCGTCAAAGAGAGCGATTTATGGGTAGCGCCTATTGTATCAGAGAGCTACCGAATGAAGAATAAGTCTTGTGTCAGGAACCATGCCAGTGTCAACCGCATCCGTTTGACCTTTGCAGGTGACTGCCGGTCAGTGTCCAGCTGCGCGGCTCTCCATCCCCTCGCTCCTAGACAACGTGGCCTGAACCCCGGCCGGCAGTGCAATGCGCGACGAGCACTGACTGTCATCGTCCGAATAAACGTGAGGTCACGCTTGTGGTTCTAAACGAGGAACAAAAATTCTGATTCGCGCATTGTCACGCGAACAGGAGGCGACGATGGCAGTAAATAAACCAACCGGCGACAACGCCCGTAAAGGCGCGGTAAAGAAGCGCACCCAGCTGAGAATCCGCTCACCAAGACTTCGACCAAGCGCAATAAGGTCGGCGGCCAGTTCATGGCCGTCAAAAAAAGCGCAAAGAAGTTCAAAGGGGTTAGAAAAGAGAAATGACCGCGCTGGAAGTTCAACGCCTATTAGGTAAAGCAGTGTTCCAGCGATGGTCCGAACTGCCCCGCGACGTTCAGGAATTATTGTTCGAAGCCGCCGCGCCACTTGAGGGGCCAGGCCGCACTGACATGGCGGTGATCCTTCACGACAATCATCCAAAGACGATGCACCCGCCCAAGCCGACTAATACCAACGGCCCGAAACTGTGACTCATTAGGGATTCCCAAATCAGTGAAACTCTGACTCGATGCTGGCTTTTGAGAGGAGCGGCATCGATGGGAGCGGCGGTATCGATCACCCGACTTGACCTGACGGCTTCGGAGCTTCGCAAGGCGGCGAGCGGGGAGAAGGATAGTGCAGCGGCGCGTCGGATACTTGCGCTTGCGCTGGTGCTCGATGGCGTGGACCGCAAGACGGCGGCCGAAACCTGCGGCATGGACCGTCAGACCTTGCGGGACTGGGTGCACCGTTACAACGCCGCGGGACTGGCCGGGCTTCGCAATCTCAAATCGCCGGGTCCCGGATCGAAACTCACGGCGCGGCAGCAGGCCGAATTGGCCGAGCTTGTCGAGGCTGGCCCCGACCCTGCGGTGCACGGGGTCGTGCGTTGGCGGCGGGTCGATCTGCGCGACGAATTGCAGCGGCGCTTCGGTGTCGCGCTACACGAGCGTTCGGTCGGGAAGGTTCTGGCCAAGCTCGGCTACCGTAAACTGTCGGTAAGGCCCCGCCACCCACAGGCTGACGAAGAAGCCCAGGAGACGTTTAAAAAAACTTCGCCGCGACAGTCACGGCGCAACTCCCCGACCGCGCCAAAGGCAAGCCGATCGAAATCTGGTTCCAGGATGAAGCCCGGATCGGTCAGCAGGGCACGCTGACCCGCGTCTGGGCCAAGCGTGGAACGAGGCCCCGCGCGCCGCACGACCGACGCTACGACTGGGCCTACCTGTTCGGCGCGGCCTGTCCGCAACGTCGCGTCGCAGCAGGCCTGGTCATGCCGGCGGCGAACGCCGAGGCCATGTCGCTGCATCTCACTGCTATCGGCCGCAAGGTGGCGGCAGGTAGCCACGCCGCTCTCGTCCTCGATGGCGCCGGCTATCACATTGCTGCCGCGCTCACGATCCCCGAAAACGTCACCCTTGTCCGTCTGCCACCCTACGCTCCCGAACTCAATCCGATCGAAAACGTCTGGGAATATCTGCGCGGCAACAAACTCGCGATCACCGTCTTCGACGACTACGACGACATCGTTGATAAAGCCTGCGACGCATGGAACTTCTTCGAACAAGATCCAAAGCGCATCGCGTCAATCACCACCCGAACATGGGCAACAGTCAATAATTAGGGCCGTTGGTATAAGTTGGCTTAAACCGATGAGCGCAGGCGTGCCAGAAGTAATGGGAAGCTTCCGATTACAGGCATGGCATGCCGCACCACGCTTGCATCCGAATTGTGACCAAGCCTTTTCGGAGTGGCTCTCGCAGGCCCAGCCTATTCCCAGCACGTCGGACAGTTTCGGGTCATATCGCCGCCTGACGATTTCCGCTATCCGAACGAAACTAATAATTCAGCGCTGGATCTTCGGGGCTCATAATAGACGATGTGATCACCAATCGTCTGGCGGAGCCTGTGGAGCGGCGAACGCTTTGTGATCCGCTGGATCGACCGAAGTAAAGTCGCCCGCCGCTCTTATAGAAACCAGTTTCCTTCGGAATGGATTTGATGAACCTTGCCATGCTCCTGGGCGTAGGCAGCGAGTGGCCAGACGGCTCTCGACCATCCTGCAACTTCCGACCCAGTGACCGCCGTGTTCCTGCTTAGCTCATCCCATGAGCAGTGCGTACTCTTTGCTAGGGCTTCAAAGGTCTATCTCGCCTTTTGCACAATATCGGGACCGACTCTCGGTCTCTCAATTTCGCCTCCAACAAGAAGAGCGACCATAACAATCGCGCCAAGTGCGCAACACGCCATGAAAATGAAGAATCCTTTATTCGATGGGGGCGCGGCCCGTTGCGTAGGCTTGGTCTGCTTCATTTCTTCACTGTCCGATTGCCTTAGCGATATGCAAAGAATTGGTATCCGCCAGGGAAACGGAGAGAGATCTTTTAAGTCTCTCGGAGATCGTTTTAACGGAACGTCCTTCCTTGGCTAGTTTGAGAAGGCGTGCATCTCCCTCGGGCGTCCATCGATGATGAACTGTGTCGGAACTGCTAGTCATTTTCCCTTTGCCTCAGCAGCCTGGATACCGAGAAAGCCGCCGAACCGGCAATTTAGAACTGCCGGAAAGGTCGCAGCTGTTGGCGACGAACTTGAACGAAATAACGGCCCCAGCGGCGGGGCAGCGACTGGGGCCATCATCTTCATCGGGTGCAATGTGGGGGGAACGTTGCAGCCGGTCGTGTAGAACTAAGCAATCCGGGCAAAGATCGTTCCGTCCTACTCTGAAAAATGTCGCGGCCGATCATTTCTGTTCGAACAATTGATCATTATGGGCTCGCCACTTTTCATCCTTAAGCCAGTTGTAGTCTTGGTCGGGCATGACAGGTACGGCCTTCACGGCTTCCTTCGTGACTAAGAGATAAAAGCTCGACCGGTCCTGTGAGACCTTCAGCAATTTGAGTGGGACAACTACGCTTTCTTTCCCCGCTGTGAAAAAGCCGCCTGAAGCGACGATCACGTAGTCCAGACCATCCTTGGTGCCGAACACAATATTCCTGACCTCACCCACGATTTGGTCGTCCGAGCTTCGAACTTCAGCGCCTACGATTTCGTCAGACCTCAAGTTCGGAGCGATGTTACTAATTTCTATCAAAGGTTTTGCGTCCTTTCTTCCGCGAGTTCCTATAGCAGCTCCGCGCTGGATCTTAGGTTCGCGAGCACTGGTCTGTTTATCTGCTTCGTCCTCATCGTTATCTCCAAGAGACCCCATGGGAGGACCGGCGATCAATTCGCGAATGTTTGCCAGTAGGCGCTCGCAATCATCGTGGCGCCCGTATGACCGAAGCGTAAACGCAGCGTCTCTGAGGCTCCGAAGATCGCGAACTGATTGACTGTTTGCTGGACCACGAAGTCGCGGATTGTGCAGTACGGCTTCCTCAAGACCGGCGTCGGCGATCTGGCAGTCAGCCTTGCACTGGGCGATGGACGCCGCGCTCAAGAAAGCTGCCAAAGCTAGTTTGAAGATCAAGGGACGCTCCTCGGTTAGGAAAATGGACGTTTGTGCCAAAAGAAAATTCAATCGGCGGTGGATAGGCGAACGTTCTGGGCGCTATTTAGGGAGGAGCAACAAGCGACCGCAGTTCGCTGATCATGTGAGGCACAGAATAGGGCTTCGAAAAGAATTGTGTTTCAGACGGCAAATCCGCATCATTCAAATGGGTTTTGCCGGAGACAATTATGATTTTGATGGGTGGCCATCGATGCCGGACGGCATGAGCGAGTTTCAGCCCATCCATAGTTCCCGGCATATCGATGTCAGTAAACATCACGGCGATATCTGCTCGACGTTCCAGTATTAGGAGGGCCTCATCCGCATTAGCCGCCTCCATGGCAACAAACCCCGCATCTACTGCAAGCTCGACGGCGACCGACCTCATGAGCCAATCATCCTCAACGACCAGGATAATAGGAACCGTGTTGTCGCTCATTCCGGCCCCCAAAGTAGCTGAGGGATTAATGTGCAAAATGAGGATGTTAAATTCGCCAGCGTGCCGAAGCTCGCTACGGCCATTTTAAAACTGACTATTTGGAACGACCGCCCTCCATTGGGGCACTATGGACAACACCCAAAAGGAGAAACCGTTCCTGTCCGTACGGGGAATTGCGTCAAAGCAACTCTATTCGTTAGACAATCCACTGTTAAAGGCATAATCCGGGTTCTGCCGCATATTCAGCACCATGGACCCAATGGACCCCGAGAAACCCAATCCTGTCGTCGAGGCTGTTCCAGACGGTCAAGTCGCAGCCGGGGTCCATACCGACCTCCGCCTTCGTCAGCAGGAAATTCTTGCGGAGCTAGGCGTCCTGGCCCTTCAAGGCACGCCGTTTCCCCAATTGCTGACTGAGACTGCAGCTTTGACCGCAGAAGGTCTCGAAGCTGAATTCTGCAAAATTCTTGAATTTCGACATGAAGAGGGACGCTTCCTCGTCACGGCGGGCGTTGGTTGGGGACCCGACGTGGTTGGCGTCGCAACGGTAGGCGCTGACCTAGAGTCACCAGCGGGCTACGCCTTAAGAACGGGTAAGCCCGTCATTTCAAACCACCTCGAAAACGAAGAGCGGTTCCGAACACCTGAACTGTTAGTAAGGCACGGTATCCGGCGTGCAATGAACGTCATTCTTCAGGGGGACGGGTCGCCTTACGGTGTCTGATTCTTCCTCCCCTTCCCTCTCATTTCTTCCCTCCCTTCATTATTCCTTCACCACATTCACTTTTATTTCTTTCCCTTATCATCTTTTTCTTTCTCTATTTATTTTCTCTTATATCAATTTCTTCATTATCTTAATTTCATCATAAAGTTCATGCATTTTCAATCCTATATTTTCATTTTATTTACAATCCTTTATATCAATTTTTCTTTCAATTATTACTCATTTCATACTCTATTCCAATTTCATTTAAATCCTTCTTTTTTTTAATTACTCTTAATTACTCATTTATTATAATTATCATCTCAATTTAATATTTATATTAAATCTTATTTATTTTTTTTTTCATATTAATTTTTATTTTTTAATTTATTTTTTTTTTTTTTTCATTTTTTTTTTTTTTTTTTAGAAGTTGATAGCCGCTCCGAAGGAGAGTTTTCAGTCAGGGACATTTCGTTTTTACAAGGGGCCGCTAACCTTTTAGGAATGGCAATCGAGCGTCAGCGCATAGAGCAAAGTCTACGAGCGGCGGTAGAGCGCAATCAGCTTCTTCTGAAAGAAGTAAACCATCGTGTAAATAATAGCTTGGCGCTAGTGGCCAGTATGCTTCACTTGAAATCTTCAACGGTGAGCGATGAAGTCAAATTGCATCTTGATGAAGCCTCCAGTCGGATCGCGGCCATCGCCCGGGCTCACCAACGACTTTATCAAACCGAGATGTTCGAAAAGATTGATCTCGGTCCCTACTTGGAAGACATCTGTCGAAGCTTTGGGGAATCCCTGCCTGATTGCGCTCTCCACATAAGTGTCGCGGGGGGAATTGAAATTCCCCTCGATCAAGCGATCCCAGCCGCCCTCTTTGTGAACGAACTGATCACGAACTCAGCAAAATACGCTCACCCGAATTCCAAGTGCGAGGCTTGGATTGGCGTGACGCAATCTGATTCAAAAATCTCAATTTCAGTACGAGATCAAGGGATAGGATTGCCGTCTGATTTCGAAGCCGCATCTCGGAAAGGGCTGGGAATGAGACTGATAAACGCATTCGCCGCACAGCTTGGCGGCAATCTGGAGATTTGTCGTCACGCCCCGGGCGTTGAATTCATCCTGGTGTTTCCAAAATCCTCGACTCCCTCGTTTGGTTAGTTGACTATTTTGAACCTTTCTGCGGCGAACCGTTCCAGCTTACTTCCATTACTTCCACCGGGGCTGGAACGAGGCAGCTAAGGGCAGAAAGTGAATTGGTTGACGTGATTAGGACGACCAGCTCATTCAGGCTATGGTCGAAGAGGCGCTTTCAGACGGAGGTTTTGGATCAGCGATTACAGCCTCCGGCGAAGAAGCAGTCACGTTGTTCCAAGGCGACAAATATGGGGCGGTGGTAACGGCGTCAATCTTGTCGGGAAACTCGAAGGTAAAGCGCGCGCCGGACAGATCGATCCGGGGATGTCCGTCATGTATTTGACTGGCACCCCAAAGCGAGGACTGGGCTTTTAAGGGCGTCCCCATAGCGTTCTGTTGACCAAGCCATTTGCTCAGCGCAGCTGTGAGTGCCATTGCTAATTTGCTAAATGCGGTAAGCCCGTCAGAGCAGTTCAACTGAAATCGCCAACCTAGCGGTCCCTCCGATTGTCGGACGATGGCTCGGCACATACGGGAACGTTGCCAATCTCGTGTCTTTTTAGCGTTGAATATCGCGAAGCGTCGCTCAAGAATATCTCTTAGCGCTGCCTAACTTGCTTATTGCTCAAATGACCTATGACGCTCATTTTGATCTTGAGGAAATGGTTTCGAATTTGTCCTTTGGTAAGCAGTATCCAACGTCGGGCCGCTCGCCATGCCCTCAAGGAAGCCATCCAGTTAATTCCATTACGCCAGTGCCTGTACCCCCATGCAAATATCGGTATCTTCAGCAGCTTAAAGCGGCATAGTTTAAAAAGACGCTCGATGATAACGAGTTTGAGCAACTCGCCTGCGATTAAGCACAGTCATTCCTGCTGAAACGCTGCCAGTCGCCATAAGATACGTTGCGACAGGCTTTACCGGCTCTAGCAGAATCACAGGTACCGCAAATAGTGCGAGTGATGGATATGGCCTCAAGGAACCAATCCACTTTCGTAGACGAATGAAGATTTGCTTTCTTGCAATCCATCTCGCTAAAGGGGTGGCGATTGTTAGGAAGACAGCATCTACTATGAAGTAAGCAGTAGCGACGACGAAGATTGCCGATCTTACTGATGCTCTTCACGTAAAGTCCTAGAGGTGCGAGTTTGAACGGTCGACCGCAGAATGCAATTGCTGCTTCAAGGATAACCCGCCATGTCAATAATGTTCCACAGCAATGACTGTCAATCGGCGTTCAATTTGACCCCCGTATTGCCGCATCTGCGAATGTTACCCTGATAGTGCCGTTGCACTGGTCGATGCGAATTCGACTGATCGCCCGCGCCAGGGAAGCTACCAGCGCCCGTCCTCAACTGGATTCCCCATACCGGTACGACGATGGGAATCGTGGTGGTGGCTTGCTGCACAGCACGAGCCGCGGCCGAATTCGAGGCAATAATGATGTCGCGAGCGGTCGTCGTCCACAACATCAATCGCGTCTGTTTGATGGTCGGCCCGCCACTTCCGGTCTTCCCCGGCACCCCAGAAACGGACCACATTGCGTGTTAGAGCGGCCACTTTCGAAATGTGCTCATTGCGTTTATTCCACTACTTCATCAGCTTGGGCGAGTACTGCAGGAGAAAGCACCAGGTTAAGTGCTTTTGCGGTCTTGACGTTGATCGACAGCTCGACACGTGTGGGCTGTTCGACGGGCAAGTCGGCGGGTCGCGCCCCCTCAAGAATTTTTTTACGAAATAACCGGACCGGATGAACAGAGCCCCAATGTTCACTTGAACACTTTGTCTCCGATTGCGTTGCCTTGCGGAACTGCCATGATTCGAGTTCGCAGAAGGAGGGGGGAAGGGCGGTCCTAAAATCCTTGTGGTCTCGCGACGAAGCATACTCCTATTTTCCTTCCGTCTCCGGAGAGGGCTTTTATTCGGAGATCGTCTGCACCACGCTGGAGACCGGCCGTGAACTGACGGTTGGCAGTTTGGCGTCCTTGAGAATTTCTTTGTCATATTGCGCGATGGTCTGCACCGGGCCTTTGGCAATCATTTTGACAACCTTGTAGCCATCGGCCCTCAGCCTGTGCAGCAATTCGGGCAGGGCCTCCGCCGTGTGCTTGTGGAAATCATGCATTAGGATGATGCCTTTGCCGAGCTTGTGGAGCTTCTTCATCGTAACGTCGATCACCTGCTGCGCGTTGCGTGCCTTGAAATCGAAGGAGTCAAGGTCGCAGGAGAACATCGCGATATTTCTGGTGCCGAGATAAGTCACCATTTCTGGGGGTGCTGCAGGGCGGGGGATTGGAAGAACGGTGAGGGCGAAGTGCCCAAAGCCCACTTCACCGCGCTGAACCCCTTTTCGATCTCTTCCTTGCGCTGATCTTCGGTTAGTTTCTTGTTGGTGAGGGCCGCGTGCGACCAAGTATGCGATCCTATGGTATGACCAGCCGCGGCAACCTGCTTCAGGATTTCCGGATGGTAGGTCGAGTGCTTGCCAATTGGAAAGAAAATGCCGGTCGTGCACTCTTCCGCCAGCGTCTTGAGCACCGAGGGCGTGTTGAGCGGCCAAGGGCCGTCGT
>CAVUNH010000011.1:0-93357 GCA_963742665.1 uncultured Alphaproteobacteria bacterium | reverse complement strand
CCGCCGTGGATGGTTACTGCGACGCGGACATAGGTCCCCTGGTATTCAACCTCGTTGACGGTGCCCTCGACCGAAGGACCCACGATGGTCTGGCCCGGTCGTTTCAGCATCAGCTTGTCAACGCGAACGGCGAAGGTTTTGTCGCCCACGCCTATGACGTTGTGGCCGCCGATGAATTTAGCCGTGAACTCCGTCTGGGGGTGGTTGAAGATTTCGCGCGGCGAGCCCTGCTGTTCGATCTCTGGCCCGCCATTCATCAGGACCACGATATCGGCCAGCGCCATTGCTTCGTCCTGACCATGCGTCACATGAATGAAGGAAATCCCAAGTTCGCGCTGGAGCTTTTTCAACTGGTTCTCATCCGGAGCCGCAGAAATGGATCAAGCGCCGAAGAGGCTCGTCCAGAAGCAGGATCTGAGGAGAGGTGATCAGGGCGCGCGCGAGGGCCACGCGCTGCTGCTGGCCTCCGGAAAGCTGTGCAGGCAGCCTCGCCGCATAGGCTTGCATATCGACAAGCTCCAGCAGTTTTTTCGCGTCGGCATGGCGCTCGGCTTTGGAAATGCCCCTCATTTTCAAGGCGAAGAACATTGTCGATCACGGAAATGCGGGAACAGCGCGTAGGATTGGAACATCATCGCCGTGTTCCGTTCGGCCGGCGGCAGGTCGGTCACATTTTTCGGCCCGACAAGAATGTCACCTGAGGTCGCCGATTTATGGCCGGCCACCATTCGCAATGTGGATGTCTTGCCTGAACTCGACGGTCCAAGCAGGCAACAATAGGAGCCGGCGGGAATTTTGAGGTTGATGGCGTCAACGGCGGTGACCGCGCCGAATTTCTTGGTCAATTGCACCAACTCGAGTGCCGCCGTGGTCGTCATCCGCACCATTCCCATTGTCTTGCCGATCATCTCGGACACCCTTGGTGGCCGGGACGCTGTCCGAAATTAAGATGCAACAGATGTGCCAAAAATTGCGACAGATGAGACAAAAGTGGGCAACCGGGAATGTTCGTGAAGGTGATCCCCGCTACCGGCACCGCGGCGGGGGAAAGTGGCGGCAAAATTGCATTTCTGCGCTCGAAGGCCGCGTTGGCCTACCCATTCCGTCGATCGACAGGCAGCCCGAGGGAAGATATGCGCACAATAACGGTGAACGTCGTTCGCATTGCCACCACGGGCCCCGGCGATATCTCCGGCCTGTTGAGCCTGATCGAACAAGGAAAAATCGATCCAACTCGATCGTGGCGATACTGGGCAAAACCGAAGGTAATGGCGGCGTCAATGATTTTACGCGGGAATTAGCTGTTTTTGCTCTCAGTGCTGCCTTGGCACCTTATCTCGATCTGCCGCCGCACCGCGTGGAGCAGCGCATCGCGTTCGTGATGTCGGGCGGCTCCGAAGGTGTGCTCAGCCCGCATCTCACCGTCTTCACGCGTAACGGATGTCCCATCGCGGTTCCGAAGCCATTTCTGGAAAGCGCCTCAGCATTGGGATGGCGCACACGCGGGACTTTCTGCCCGAAGAACTAGGGCGTCGAGCGCAGATCAGGGAAACGGCAAAGGCGGTGACCGCCGCCATGGCTGATGCCGCCATCGCCGATCCCCAGGATGTCCATTTTGTGCAGATCAAGTGCCCGCTTTTAACCAGCGACCGCATTGAGGCGGCGACAGCCCGTGGCAGTGAGACGGTAACCAACAGCGCCTACGGCTCGATGGCGTATTCGCGTGGCGCATCGGCGCTCGGCGTAGCCGTGGCGCTTGGGGAGATTGAAACCGAGATTGGCGACGAACACGTTCTTCGCCGGTTGCATCTGTTTTCGTCGGTGGCGTCCACGTCGGCCGGTATCGAGCTGATGCATAATGTGGTCATTGTGCTCGGCAATTCGCCATCATCGGCCGCCCAGTTCGAGATCGGTCACGCTGTGATGCGAGACGCCATCGATGCTCACCGCCGTGATCAGCGCGTTGAAAAGCGTGGGACTGCACTTCGAGGACGGCTCGGCACCACGGATGGCGGGCCGCGAACTTGTCAACATCTTCGCCAAGGCGGAAGCCTCGCCTAGCGGCAGTATCCGCGGATATCGTCACATCATGCTCGAAGATACCGATATCAGTTCAACCCGGCACGCCCGCGCTGCCGTCGGCGGATTGATCGGTGGTTTGCTGGGAACCGGCGCCGTCTATGTTTCTGGCGGAGCTGAGCATCAGGGTCCGCCCGGCGGCGGGCCGGTAGCGGTAATTGCCCGGCTATCAGATAATTCGGACTGAACGCAACGTCACAGGCGCCTACTTGGTGCCGAACATTCTGTCTCCGGCATCGCCCAGGCCCGGCACGATATAGCCGTGATCGTTCAGCCTCTCGTCGATGGCGGCAGTCCAGATCGGGACATCGGGATACTCATTGTGAAATCGGTCGATCCCTTCGGGGGCCGCGAGCAGGCAGGACAAAAGCGAATGTCTCGGGCACCTCGCGATTTGAGCAGGCTGACCGCTGGCGCAAGCTGAATTTCCTGTCGCAAGCATCGGATCCAGCAGAATCACGATGCGGTCCGACAGATCCTGTGGGGCTTTAAAAAAATAGTTTACGGTCTCAAGCGTTTCCCGGATCTCGGTAGAGGCCGATATGCGCGACGCGCGCTGATGGAATGAGCGCCAGCATGCCATCGAGAAATCCGGCACCGGCACGCAATATCGGAGCGAGTGTGAGTTTCTTGCCCGCGATTTTTAGCGCTCTTTCCACCGCAGCGACCGGTGTATCGATGTCGACCGTCTCCAAAGGCAAGTCCCGAGTGACCTCATAGCAGAGGAGCATGCCGATCTCGTTTAGAAGCTCGCGAAAGCCCTTGGCGGAGCGCCCCTTGTCGCGCGTCAGCGAGAGCTTGTGCTGAACCAGGGGGTGGCTGACAAGGGTCACGATTTTGGGGTGATGAGATCGCCTTATCCCGGGGACGCGCGCGGGGGGATCTCGTGCAAGTACCGTGCCCGCCTATACCGGAAGAAAGCGCCGCCGCCAGCCCGGCATTGGCAAGCCGCTTGGGGCGCGTCAGCTGCGGCGCCCGGGACATCTTCGCGTTAGTCCGCAATTGGAAAATGCCGTATCGCAAATTCAATCTGACCGTCCGGGAGTTGCCGCCACTTCTCGATGACTGGGATGAAGCCGCGCTGTGAGGGCTGATCGATAATTTGGCGCGCTTTGTTGCGGGCGGCCTCGAGCGGCAGTGTAAATGTCAGCGTCTGCTCGTCAGACATCCGGTCTGCCAAATCACGCGGACGAACAAGCATGTCGGAACTCCAGCATCGGTCAATACCGACGGGCGTGCACCCCCGACCGTAGGACGGAAAAATTGCAATCGATCGGTCCATCTTGTCCCCACTGTCCACTGAGCTAAGCAGACAACAAGGGAGCATGTCACCGAACCAACTCGTCGAGGGCATCTGATCGCGGCACGGTGTAGCGGCGGGCTGCTGCGGTCGTCTTAACCGGCAGCGAAGCCTGCGTCTTTGCTCGCCTAGGATCGCCCATCCCTTGTTGAGCGAAGCCTGCACCATCATCGGCGGCAGGATGTCGGCGCAGTATCGGCGGGCTCAGGGTCCGGCACGCAGGATCTCGCTGTCGCCCGAGCCGGTGCGGCCGCGATCCCGGGCGCCGACATGTGCGTCGATTTCAAGCCGATGGGCGCGGAAGATACCGGGATAATAAGGGGACTGACGCCGCAGCCAACGGTCTGAAGCCAGCGGACGGCTTGCGTGTTTTTGTGACGCCTTCTGGCGCTAAGCCGCGGTTGAGGAGTGCGAAAATTTCCCTCAGCTTGCTTTTACTGGCTGGACCTAGCTCAACCTTCCCCATGATGGATTGGAGCGAGAGTTCAATTTTTTCAATTAGTTAGAAGGCGTCGTGTGCACGATGTGTGCACCGGGAGATCGAAGAGAATCTGGCGACAGCCAACGTGAGCCGGCTGAATTGAACGTGCGGCGGTGTCCACCGGCCTTTTCCTATGGGTGAGCAGAGGAGGGAGTTTGCCGGTAGCCGAAATAAACGTTGTGTCTCAATGCGTCTATTTTGCCTCTGGAAAGTGGCAACCCCTTTGATTTATTGGATTCTCGCCGTTCCGAGGGAGCGCCATTTTCCAAACAAAGCCATCGCGGCGGACGGCACTGAGTCCGCGCGCATTGTTGGTTGGGTCCTGCCAAGTCGCGTCCAGCATTCGCCCGCTATGCGCCGGCCATCTCCCGACACCGCCCAGCAGTTTGACGTTGAGCTTGCCGCCCGTGAACAGCATGTCGTCCAGCGCTTCGCTGATATCGCCCGACTCGACCGTCTTGCCGCCATCGCGCGCGATGCTCGCCTGCGCCACGCGCCGCATCAATTCCTTGATGAAGGCGGCGCTGACGCCCTCGGTCCGCTGCGCGGCCTCGCGCACGACGGCGTCGCCGAGCGGCAGGCCCTTGCCATAGAGCTGGACCAGCTTCCTGCGGCCGATGTCATCCGGAAGCGGCACCTCGATCGCCTGATCGATACGGCCGGGACGGCCTGCCAGCGCGCCCTCAAGCTGCTCCGGCCGGTTGGTCGTGAGAATGAACAGGATATCCGCATCCTGCTTCAGCCCGTCCATCTGGTTGAGAAGCTCGTTGAGCATCGACTCGTCGCATGGCCCCATCTCCTCGCGATCGCGAGCAATGAGGTCGACATCCTCGATCACGACCATCGCGGGCTGCAGCAGGCGGGCAAGGCTCATGTACTCCGCAAGCAGTGCGACCTGCGCCGCGGTGATGATCAGGGTGGTGTGGCCGGGCAGGTTGCTCGCCAGATAACGGATGGTATGGGTCTTGCCGGTGCCGGGCGGGCCGTAGAGCAGGATGCCCTTGCGTGTCGATTGCCCGAGCTCGCGCAGACGCGGACGGCTCGTCCACGAAGTTCAGTACGTTGCGATCGAGCAATTTCAGTGTCGCCTCGGGCAGGATGACGTCCTCGCGCCGGACCGGCGGCAATTTGTGCACCATGATGCCGCGCGAGCGGCCGGAATAGTCGCCGTCGCCTTCGAGCGACAGCACCTTGCCGCGGTAACAGCGCGCGTCATTGACCGCGTGCTCCAGCTCGGCGAAGCACCGTTGCACGAATTCGCGCCATCTTCGCCGATGGGCACGGCGATCTCGATCCGGGTTCCGGATTCGCGGCCATATTCCCGATCCGGAGACAGCACGACGGCGTAACGAAGGTCACCGGCCTCGCAAAGCCAGAGGCCATTGTCGAGACATTTCACCGGCGCGCTCATCGCCGATATCCACGTCGTGATACTGCGCCGGCGCGATGGCGTGAGCATTCCGGCCGCCCCGGGTCAGTGCCGCGAAGTTCAGCGTCTCGTAGCGGTGCTCTTCGTAGATGCCGAAAAATCGCAACGGAGAGTCCGAGAACAGTTTGTCGACGCCGACCTGAACGTCCGCGCGCATGTGGCCCGGGAACGTCCGCGAGGTCGAAACCAGCTCGTCCGCCGCGAGTGCCGAGGAAATGCATGGCAAGCGCATGGAAGGTAAGCTTGAATCTCCTTGCTGGCGACATCGGGAAGTTTTCTCCTGATCTCGCTCATACAGTCATCGCAGACGATCGTCGTATTTCCCTTCAACGAAAAGCGATTCTCGCCGAAGAGTTCGCCGCAGAATGTGCACCTTGCGATCGAGCAGGTCCCTGTCGCCTGCGACTTTTCTGCTCGTGATCCGCAGCGGATGACCGGAATCGTCGACGCGTCGTCGCGCGGCTTCCAGCAATCCGTCCGCAACGTCGCCGGAATAGCTGCCGCAACTTGCCTCTCCATCTTCGCGCAATCTGTTCGGTAAATCGGTAGGCATCGGCGAGTTGCTTCCTGAATACCGAGTGCAGAAGTTCGATCACGAAGGGCGGCGGTGTATTCATCGTCGTCATGAAAAATGATTTCGCGGTAGCTGGTTTCGACCTGCCCATCACTCATTTGAAAATCACCCCTGACTAAACTGTCTGAAGACTGGAGCCTAGAACGAAACAAGAACAATGTCACTACCCCCGCGTGCAAAAAATGAAGGCCGATACGTTGGGGATATTTGCCGGGGGTCTTCAGCGGCCGATCCGCACCGGCACGCGCTCGAATTACGCGGCAATTTCAATCATGTATGAGCGCCTAGTTTTGCCGTGAACGTCGCGCCATACTGTCGTGCAGACAATACGCGAGCTCGCACTGGCGCGCGCCTGAAAGATTCCGAATGACTGACGTAACCGAGAACCCTCTTCCGATTCCGCTCCCGCAACCGACGCACCCTTCCGTCCGCACACCTCCCACTGGGGCGTGTTTTCGGCGCGCTGGCAGGGCGATGAACTCGAAGTTCGTCCGCATCCGGACGATCCCGATCCGAACCGCATCATCGAGAATTTTCCCGGCGCCTTGCGCCATCGCGCGCGCGTCGCGCAGCCGATGGTGCGCCGCGGCTGGCTCGAGAACGGACCGGGGCCCGACGATCGCCGCGGACGCGACGAGTTCGTGCCGCTGTCCTGGGAGGCGGCGTCGGACCTGCTCGGCGCCGAACTCGGCGCGCGTGCGCGACCGTCACGGTCCGGGCGCGGTGTTCGGCGGATCCTATGGCTGGTCGAGCGCCGGCCGCTTTCACCACGCGCAAAGCCAGGTCCACCGTTTCCTGAACATCGCGATGGGCGGCTACGTCAAGTCCGTCAACAGCTATAGTTCCGGCGCTGCCTCCGTCGTGCTGTGCCGCACATCATCGGCGACTACGAGCAGCTGACGAAGCGCAACGTGTCCTGGGAACAGATCGTCGCGCACAGCGAGATCGTGCTCGCCTTCGGCGGCATGGCGCTGAAGAACAGCATGGTGGCCGGCGGCAGCATCAGCAAGCATGTCGAGCGCGGCGCCATGGCGCGCGCAGCCGCGCGCGGCTGCCAGTTTGTCCTTGTCAGTCCGCTGCGCGGCGATCTGCCCGAGGAGGCCCGCGCCGAGTGGATCAGCAACATCCCCGGCACCGACACCGCGCTGATGATGGCGCTGGTGCACACGCTGGTGGTCGAAGGGCTGCACGATCGCGAATTCCTCGACCGCTACACGGTCGGCTGGCCGGTGTTCGAGCGCTACCTGCTGGGCGAGACCGACGGCCAGCCCAAGGACGCGGCATGGGCCGCCGCCATCATCCGGCGTCGCGGCCGACACCATCGTGGCGCTGGCGCGCCGGCTGCACGGCCGCCGCGCGCTGATCGTGGTCGCCGCACTCCCTGCAGCGCGCCGAACATGGCGAGCAGCCGGTCTGGATGGGCGCGGTGCTTGCCGCCGCGCTCGGGCAGATCGGCCTGCCCGGCGGCGGCTACGCCTATGCGCTCGGCGCGATCGCCTATTACGGACGCCGCTACAACGCGGTGCCGATACCGACGCTTCCGCAGGGCCGCAACGGCGTCTCCGACTTCATCCCGGTCGCCCGCATCGCCGACATGCTGCTCAATCCCGGCGGCACCTATCGCTACAACGGCAAGACCCGGACCTATCCCGACATCCGCCTGGTCTACTGGGCCGGCGGCAATCCGTTCCATCATCATCAGGATCTCAACCGCCTGCGGCGCGCCTTTGCGCAGAGTCGATACGCTGGTGGTGCACGAACTGGGCTGGACCGCGACCGCGCGGCACGCCGATTTCGTTCTGCCCTGCACCATGACGCTGGAGCGCGAGGATATCGGCGGCAACGCCAACGATCCCCTGCTGGTGCCGATGCAGCGGATTGCGCCGCCTTATGGCGAGGCGCGGGACGACTACGCGATCTTCGCCGATCTGGCCGAGCGCCTCGGCGCCCGCGAGGCCTTCACCGAAGGCCGCACCGTCCGCCAATGGCTGGAGCATCTCTACGAGCCGACGCGGAAGGCGCTGGCGGACAGCAACTTGCCGGCGCCGAGCTTCGACGAGTTCTGGGCGCAGCGATGGCCTGATCCTGCCGCAAGCGCCCGACGATGGCGGGCAGCTTCGTGCGTTTCCGCGACGATCCCGATGGCGCGAAGCTGCCGACGCCGAGCGGCAAGATCGAGATTTTCTCGGAGACCATCGCAAGCTTCGGCGAGGCGGACTGTCCCGGTCATCCGGCCTGGCTTGCGCCGGTGCAGGCGCCGGCGCCGTCGACGCCGCTGATGCTTGTCGCCAATCAGCCGCGCGACGCGGCTGCACAGCCAGCTCGATTTCGGCGGCCACAGTGCGGCCGCGAAGCATCGCGGACGCGAGGTCGCGCGCATGCATCCGGACGACGCCGCGGCGCGCGGCATCGCCGACGGCGACATCATTCGCCTCTTCAATGCGCGCGGCGCGTGCCTGGCCGGCGTGCGCGTCACCGACGGCATCCGGCCCGGCGTCATCCAGCTTCCGACCGGCGCCTGGTACGACCCCGCCGATCCCGAGGAGGAAGCCCCGCTCTGCGTGCACGGCAATCCGAACGTGCTGACGCGCGACGTCGGCACGTCTGCGCTGGCGCAGGGCTGCACCGGGCAACTGACGACGGTCGAGGTCGAGCGTTTCAACGGCAATCTGCCGCCGATCCAGGCCTACGATCCGCCGGTTGTTTCCAAGCCGGGTGCGGCCGCCAAGCGCGAAGGCTGAGCCATGGACAAGACCGAGCTCTGTTTCACGCCGGCAACGGAGCTTGCGGGCGCGATCCGCGCCAAAAAATTATCCGCCGTCGAAATCACATCGACGGTGCTGGAGCGCATCGCCGCGCTCGAGCCGAAGCTGAACGCGTTTGCGCATCTGGCGGCGGAGGAGGCGATGGAGGCCGCGGCAAAGGCCGACCGCGCGTTTGCCAAGGGAGACTTGCATCGGCCCGCTGCACGGCATTCCCGTGACCATCAAGGACCATCGAAGCCGTGCGCGGCATGCCGTTCGAATACGGCACGCATCTGCGCCGCGGCGACGTCGCAGCCGCCGACAACGCCATGGTCTCGCGGCTGCGCAAGGCCGGCGCCATCATCCTCGGCAAGACCACCACGCCCGAATTCGGCTGGAACGGCGTCAGCCACAGCCCGCTGACCGGCATTACGCACAATCCGTGGAAGCTCGGCCTCAATGCCGGCGCGTCTTCCGCCGGCGCCGGCGTCGGCGCGGCGGCGGGCTACGGTCCGCTGCATCAGGGCAGCGACGGCGCGGGCTCGATCCGCATGCCCGCGCATTTCTGCGGCGTCTACGGATTGAAGCCGACCTATGGACGCGTGCCGCAATCGCCGATCGGCGCCGAGCGATTACACCGTGCATCTCGGCCCGCTGACGCGCACCGTCGCCGATGCGGCGCTGATGCTCAAGGTGATGGCCGGCCCGCATCCCGACGATCAATCGAGCCTAGAAGCGCCGCCGGCCGACTATCCCGGCCTGCTGGCGAGCCGGCCGCGCGCGCCGCGGATCGCCTTCAGTCCGGACCTTGGCCATGCCCGCGTCGATCCCGAAGTGGCCGCGCTGGTGCGCAAGGCCGTCGGAGGTGTTCGAGACCGAGCTCGGCTGGCGCGTCGAACAGGCCGCAACGCCGTGGGGGCCGAAGGGCCCGGAACTGGTGCGCTTCTTCTGGCCGGCGCATTTCACCCGTCACGCCGACCGCGTCGCCGAATTTCGCGACCGGATGGACCCGGGCTTTGTCGCCTGCATCGAGGCCGGGGCTGATATCACGATGGCCGACTATCAAAAGATGCGGCTGGTGAAATACGCCTATTGCGCGGAGATCCACCATTTCTTCGAGAACTGGGATTTCCTGCTGACGCCTTCGGTGTCCGTCGCTGCCTTCCCCGCCGAGAAGCTGCAGCCCGACCACTGGCCGCAGCATCCGTGGGACTGGATGTCGTGGGCGGAATTCTCCTACCCGTTCAACCTGTCGCAGGTTCCGGCAGCGTCAATTCCCTGCGGATTCACCGCCGCCGGCCTGCCGGTTGGGCTGCAGATCGTCGGCCGGCGCTTCGACGATCTCGGCGTGCTGCAGATGTCGGCCGCGTTCGAGGCGGCGCGCCCATGGGCGTCGGCGCGTCCGCCGATCGCCTGAGACGGGACCTGCGCTTTCATCGCGCAGGCCCGGCTCTTGCATGGAAGTGGTCGTTGATGACACCGTTGCGGCCAGCTGCGCGAGCTGCCCTCGCTGCGCTTCGTTACCGGAATTCCAGGATGCTGAATCTGATTGCCCGGCGTCTCGCTCTCGGCCTCTTGGTCGCGTTCACCGTGATGACGCTTGCCTTCATGCTGACGCGGCTGTCGGGCGACCTTGCGATTTCGATCGCCGGCCCGCAGGCGAGCCAGGCCGACGTCGAAATCATCCGCAAGGCCTACGGCCTCGACCGTCCGCTCTACATCCAGTTCTTCAGCTGGGTCGGCCGCGCCATGATCGGCGATTTCGGCCAGAGCTACTTCTTCAAGGACAGCGTCGCCAACCTGATCGGGCGGCGGCTGCCGATCACGCTGACCCTCGGCCTGGTGGGGCTGAGCCTTGCGCTGATCATCTCGATTCCGCTCGGCATCCTGGCGGCGCTGCGCGAGAACAGCTGGATCGACCGCGGCGTCACCATGTTCACGATGGTGGGGCAGGCGATCCCGAGCTTCTGGCTCGCCCTGATCCTGATGATCGTGCTTGGCCTTAATCTCGGCATCCTGCCGATCTCGGGGACCGGCACCTGGCAGCACTTCGTGATGCCGGGCATCGTGCTCGCCTTTACCGCGATCCCGGCGCTGACGCGGCTGACGCGCTCCGGCATGATCGAGGCGATGGCCTCCGACTATATCCGCACCGCCCGCGCCAAGGGCCTGTCGCGCGCGCGCATCGTGCTGAAGCACGCGCTGCGCAACGCCGCGATCCCGGTGGTCTCGATCGCCGCGGTCCAGCTCGGCTTCATGCTCGGCGGCTCCATCGTCATCGAAACGGTGTTCGCGCTGCATGGCGTCGGCTATCTCGGCTGGGAGAGCATCGGCAAGAATGACTTCCCGGTCGTGCAGGCGGTGGTGCTGGTGCTGGCCGCGATCTATATCGGCCTGACGCTGCTGGCCGACATCCTCAATGCGCTGCTCGATCCGAGGCTTCGGGCCGGATGAGCGAGCCGATTGCCATTCATGCGCCGCTGACCTCGCGCGTCGGGATGGCGGGGTTTGTGATCGGAATTGCGATCGTCGGGCTCGTGGTCGTGGTCGCGCTGGTCGGCAATTATTTGGTGCCGCACGACCCGTTCGTCCAGGATCTCGGCAACCGCCTCAAGCCGCCGTTCTGGATGGAAGGCACCCAGGGCGAACATTTGCTCGGCACCGATCAGCTCGGCCGCGACTATCTGGCGCGGTTGGCCTATGGCGCGCGCATCTCGCTCCTGATCGGCATCATGACGGTGATCACGTCGGGTCTGATCGGCATCACGCTCGGCGTGTTCGGCGGCTTCTTCGGCGGCCGCATCGACGATGCCGTGATGTTTGCCATCACGACGCGGTTGTCGATCCCGGTGGTGCTGGTCGCGCTCGCGGTGGTCGGCCTGATGGGGTCGGGGCTTGGGCTCGTCGTGGCGACGCTTGGGCTTCTGTTGTGGGATCGCTTCGCCGTGGTGGCGCGGGCGACCACCATGCAGATCCGCAACCTCGACTACGTCAACGCCGCCCGCTGCGCCGGCGCCTCGACGCCGCATCTGCTGATCAAGGAGATACTGCCGAACATCGCCAGCCACCTTGCGGTGGTGGCGACGCTGGAGATGGCGCTCGCGATCCTGCTCGAGGCCGCGTTGTCGTTCCTCGGCCTCGGCGTGCCGCCGCCGCTGCCGTCATGGGGCCTGATGATCGCCGAGGGCAAGGACTACATGTTCTTCTCGCCCTGGGTGATCATGGTGCCCGGCGCCGCGCTGTTTGTTCTCGTGCTCGGCATCAATCTGGTCGGCGACGGACTGCGCAATCTGCTCGGCGCGGAGCGGCTGCGATGAGCGCGCTGCTGGAGATCGAGGATCTCGCCGTGACCTTCGGCGGCCGGTCGGCGGCGGTGCGCGGCGCCTCGTTTCAGGTCGAGAAGGGCGAGACCCATTGCCTCGTCGGCGAATCCGGCTGCGGCAAGTCGGTCACCGCGCTCGCGATCATGAACCTGCTCGCCCGCGGCGGCGAGCGCTCGGCGAAACGAATGAGCTTTGCCGGCACGGATTTATTGTCGCTGTCGGACCGCGAGATGGCGCGCCTTCGCGGCAACCGCATCTCGATGATCTTCCAGGAGCCGATGACGAGCCTCAACCCGGCGTTCACGATCGGCTCGCAGATGGCGGAGGTGCTGACGCGCCACAAGGGTGGCTCGCGCGCCGCCGCGCTGGAGCGCTCGGTCGAACTGATGGGCCGCGTCGGCATCACCGCGCCGGAGATGCGGCTCGGCCAGTTCCCGCATCAGCTGTCGGGCGGATTGCGCCAGCGCGTCATGATCGCGATGGCGCTGATGTGCGATCCCGAACTGCTGGTCGCCGACGAGCCGACCACCGCGCTCGACGTCACCGTGCAGGCGCAGATCCTGCGGCTGCTCGCCACCCTGAAGCGCGAACTCGGCCTCGCCATCCTGCTGATCACCCATGACCTCGGCATCGTCGCCCGCGTCGCCGACCGCGTGTCCGTCATGTATGCCGGCGAGGTGGTCGAGCGCGCGCCGACCGCGGAATTATTCCGCTCGCCGCAGCACCCCTATACGCGGGGCTTGTTGTCCTGCGTGCCGGTGCCGGGCCGGGCGCAACGCGACCGGCCGCTCGGCTCGATCCCGGGCGTGGTGCCGGCGATTTCGCCCGGCTTTGCCGGCTGCGCGTTTCGCTCGCGCTGTGCCCACGCCGACGAGACCTGCACGCGCGAGATTCCGCGGCGGCCGGCCGGCGCCGCGCACGACTATCTGTGCCGGCTCGCGCCTCGGATTGCGGAGCCGCAACCCGCATGAGCGCCGCGATCGAAGTCAGCAATCTCAGGTGCGAATTCCGTGTGCATGACGGGATCCTGAAGGCGGAAAAGCGCGTGATCGCGGTCGACGACGTCACGTTCAGCGTGCCGGCCGGCAGCGTGCTCGGCATCGTCGGCGAGTTCGGCTGCGGCAAATCCACGCTGGCGCGCCTGATCCTCGGGCTGCTGACGCCGACGGCGGGGACCGTACTGGTCGACGGCAAGCGCCTGTTCGACCTCGACCGCAAGGCGCGCGCCCGGCTGATCCAGCCGGTGTTCCAGGATCCGTTCGCCTCGCTCAATCCGCGCCACCGCATCAAGGATATCGTGGCGCTGCCATTGACCGCCCAGGGCGCCTTCTCTGCTGCGGAAATCGAGCGCCGGGTCGCCGGGATTCTCGAGCGCGTCGGGCTGTCGGCCGCGATGGGCGAGCGCATGCCGTCGCAGCTTTCCGGCGGGCAGCGCCAGCGCGCGGCGATTGCGCGCGCGCTGGTGCTGGAGCCGCGGATCGTGATCTGCGACGAGCCGACCAGCGCGCTCGACGTTTCGGTGCAGGCGCAAATCCTCAATCTGCTGGCCGATCTGCGCCGCGATCTCGGGTTGACCTACCTCTTCATCAGCCACAATCTCGCGGTCGTCGAGCATGTCGCGAGCGAGGTCGCGGTGATGTATCTCGGCCGCTTCGTCGAGCGCAACGAAACCGACGCGCTGTTTCGCGAGCCGCGACATCCCTATACCCAGGCGCTGCTGCAAAGCGTGCTGACGCCGGAACCGGGGAAGGGCGTGCCGGACATCGGCCTCGGCGACGCCATGCCGGACCCGGCCAATATTCCCGCCGGCTGCCGGTTCAACCCGCGCTGCGGCATCGCCGTCGAACGCTGCCGCAGTGTGGCGCCAATTCCCATGGTCCGCGGTCCCCTGGGAATGGTAGAGTGCCATCTGGCATGAGGTGTGCTTCACTTCGGTCTTGAGATCGGTCGGAACCAGAGGAGGACGGCATGGGCGTGCAATTGAGGTTTGGTGCGGCGATTCTGGCAGCCGCTTTGCTTGGTGCGGGCGCTTCGCCCGCGACGGCGCAGAAATCCGCCGACACGTTGCGGATCACGATGCGCGACGGGCTGTCGAACATCGATCCCTACTATAACAACCAGCGCACCGGCGTGGTGATGCACCACCAGGCGTGGGACGCGCTGGTCTACCGCAATCCCGACTCGTTCAAGATCGAGCCGTTGCTCGCCACCGAGTGGAAGATGCCGGATACGACCACGATCGATTTCACGCTGCGGCCGGGCGTGAAATTCCACGACGGCAGCCCGTTCACCGCCGATGACGTCGTCTACACGCTCAATCTCGTATCCGATCCCGCGAGCAAGGTGTCGACGCCCGCGAATTACAACTGGATCGACAAGGCGGAGAAGACCGGCGAATTGTCGGTGCGCGTCAAGCTGAAGCGGCCGACGCCCGCGGCGCTGGACTATTTCGCGCTTGTGACCCCGATCTATCCCAAGACCTATCGCGAGAAAGTCGGTGCCGATGCCTATTCAAAGGCGCCGATTGGCGCCGGCCCCTACAAGATAACCAAGGTCGAGCCGGGCGTCTCCGCCGAGTTCGAACGGTTCGAGGATTATTGGGCCGGCAGCCCCAAGGGCAAGGCCTTCATCAAGAAGATGAGCGTGCGCTACGTGCCGGATGCGGCGACCGAAATGACCGAACTGCTCTCCGGTCGCGCTGACTGGATCTGGAATCTGAACCCGGACCAGTTCGACAGCGTGGGCAAGCTCCCGAACCTCACAGCGGTGCGCAAGGAATCGATGCGGATCGGCTATCTCTACCTCGACGCCGCCGGCCGCACCGGTGCGGACAACCCGATCACCAAACTCAAGGTGCGCCAGGCGATCTGGCACGCGATCGACCGGCAGGCGATTGCCGACAAGCTCGTCACCGGCGGCAGCCGTGTCCCGGGTGCGCCGTGCTTCCCGTCGCAATTCGGCTGCAACGGCGAGGCCGCGACGCTTTACGACTACAATCCCGCCAAGGCCAAGCAGCTTCTCAGCGGAAGCCGGCTATCCTGATGGCTTCGATCTCGAACTGACGAGCTACGTGCTGCCGCAATGGGGTTCGGCGGTTCAGAACTATCTGCTTGCGGTCGGCATCCGCGCCAAGCTCAACCAGTTGCAGGTGGCGGCGCTGATCCAGCGGGCGAAGGCCGGCGAGCTGCGGTCCTATCTCGGCAGCTGGGGCAGCTATTCGATCAACGACGTGTCGGCCATCATGCCGAACTTCTTTGACGGCGGCGCCGACGACTATGCCCGCGATCCCGACGTGCAGAAATGGCTTGTCGAGGGTGGATCCTCCAACGACCCGGAGGCGCGCAACAAGGCCTATTCGGCGGCGATCCAGCGGATCACCCAGCAGGCCTATTTCCTGCCGCTGCACACCTATGTCACCACCTACGGCTATTCCAGGCAGATCGAGTTCACGCCGTATGCGGATGAGCTGCCGCGCTTCTATCTGTCGAAGTGGAAATAGGCGGACGGGCGCTCGCCGGCGCGGTCGTTCCGCGCCGGCCTATGGCGCGATGAGATTGGGTTGAATCGTCATCGCGCTTTAGCTCTTTGTTTGAGCATGATCTCCGCGCAAACGCTTCGCGTTTGTCGCGAGGGAAAACCGCTTCACACTTTTCCGGATCAGGCTCTAACGCTCTTCCGCGCGCGATTCCCGCACTGGCCGGACTTCGCAAAGGTTGGCACGATGGGAGGGCGTGCCGCTGACGGGATCGCGGATACTGGCGTCGACTGTCAGGTTGAAATTCGTGCCATCAGGACTGAACGGATCGCGAGCGCCAACGCCCAGTTCATCGCAGCCCTGCCACCAGCCGTGCTCGCCTACGACGACGCGCGGATCGAGCTGGTCACTGAAGCGCGCCCGCGCCCGCATTCCGCCGGCCGGGGTGCGCACATCGACCCAGTCTCCATTTCCGATGCCGCGTGCCGAGGCCGTCGCGGGGTTCAGTTCGATCTCCGGATCCAGTGCGCGCTTGCGCAGGCCGGGCAGCGCACGATGCTGGGTCTGACAAAACAGGCTGGGCTTCGCACACGTCAGGATCAAAGGGAAGGACGCGGCCAGGTCCGGGCGGGCGACCGGGCCGATGGATGGTTCGACAAAATCCGGCATGGCCGAATAGCCGTGATCAAGGAAGGTCTCTGACCAGAATTCGACCTTCCGCGATGGCGTTGGGAACCCGCGCGGATTTCCCTTGTCGTCGTGCACTGCGTGCTTGGCGTGCTGCGTCGTTAGCGGCTTCCGCAATCCGGCGGGTTGCGCCCGAAGCTGTTCCAGCGTGATACCGCTCGGACCAAGCTGCTGCCGGTAGGCGGCATCGACATCCCCGTTCCAGAAATACTCGCCGAGGCCGAGACGCGCGGCAAGGCCGAGGACGATATCGATATCGGACCGTGCTTCCCCGGGCGGGGCGACGATGGCCTGCCTTAGCTGAACGTGCGATTGCGCATCGGCGCTGATTTCGAATCCGATCTTGAGGGATTGACTTTCGAAACATGACGCCACGGGCAGCACGATATCCGCAAGCGCCGCCGTCGGATTCATGAAAAGATCGGCGTGTGCATAGAAATCCAGCGCGGCCAGCGCAGCGCGTCCGCGAACCGGATCGCCGTGAGCGAGCAGCAGATTTGAGCCGAACCCGATGAGTCCGCGGACGGGATGGGGGATATCTTCCAGGACAGCTCGGTAAAAGTCCCGAGGGGAGATGTGCTTCCAGCGCGCAGGTCCGAGCGGACGTTCGGCCGTCCCGATCGCGGGAGCAAGCCGCTTCGCCGCAGGCAAGTCCTCTCCACTGATCGACCCAGCCGGCACTGCGGGGAGCAGCACATTGCCACCGGCCGCATCGAAGCTGCCGGTCAGGGCATAGAGCATGGCCATCGCCCGCGCCGTCTCCGTGCTGTTGGCGTGATGCTCATGTCCGCTCCAGGCATAATAGGAGACAGGCCGGGCGTGCCAGATCGTGCGGGCCGCTTCCTCCAACTGGCCGGCAGGAATCCAGCAAGTCGCTTCGATCATTGCGGGCGAATATCTGCTGCATAGCGCTGCATAGCGATCGAAGACAGGCCGGCAGGAGATCGGACCGTCTCTGGTTGCGACACTGTATTCGCCTCGCAACGCAAGTTGCGCGGTGGGCGCCTCGTAGCGGCCAGCCGACGGATCATAGCCGACGGCGCGGTTGGATCCTGAATCCCAGGCGACAAATTGTCCGGAGCCGCCGCCCGAAGGGAGGTCCTCGGCTCTGAGCAACCTGTCGGTATCGGAGCGCACCAGAAGAGGTCCGTTGCTCCAGGTGCGGACGAACGCGTCGTCGTACCATCCGCGCTCGATCATGATGTTGGCCAGGCCCAGCGCGAGCGCACCGTCGGTTCCGGGGCGCACCCGCAGCCAGACATCCGCCTTGTTGGCGAGTCCAGCGTTACGCGGATCGATCACGATCAACTTCATTCCGCGTTTCAGGCCTGCGACCGTCGCGGTCGCATGCGTAATGCGTGTAAACGATGGATTGTAGCCCCACAGGATCAGGCAGCCCGATTCTGCGATGTCCGCCATCGCGCCGCCGGCGCTTCCGGTCGCAACGCTGCCGACGCCGAAGACGTAGCGTGTCGCGAAGCCGCGTCCCCAGCCGCACAATTCGAGCGACGACACAATGTTCGGCGTTCCGAACGCATTCATCAGCCTGTTGACGAAGACGACGGAATCCGCAATCGCTGATGTCGAAGGGGACGATTGACTGAACGCCACCGCCTCGGGTCCATGCTGCCCGGCGATGCGCCGCATGGCGCCGGCGATCTGATCGAGTGCCGCATCCCACGAAATTTCCTCCCATCCGGGATCGGCGTCGCCTTTTGGCCGCGTCCGGCGCAGCGGTCGCTTCAGCCGGTCCTTGTGATAGACGAGTTCAGGAGCCGCTCGGCCCTTGGCACAGATTGCGGCACCGGTGGGGTGGGTCGGATCAGGGTCCAGACGTGTAAATCTGCCATCTGTCACCGTCGCGACGGTACCGCAGCGAGCGATGCACAGACTGCAATAACCCTGCACCTGGCGTAGGTTCGGCATCTCTGCAGACATGCACAAACTCCCTCGCGGCAGTCTAGCGGGGGCCGCTCTACTTTGCATGGGGTTGTTTTCGTGATTTTGCGCCCAGCATACGCACGATGCGCCAGCATCGGTGGATGTGGTCGCCGGCCCGAAAATCTGCCTTTATTGGAGCGAGGACGGCCCACACGTGGCCGATCCATGTGCTTCGCGGAGTGACGATATGGGTGGGTTGGTGATCCGTGGCGGCCGGGTGGTGGATCCGGCCAGCGGGATGGACGCGATTGGCGATGTCGCGGTGCTGGACGGCCGGATCTCCGCTGTCGGCACCGGGCTTGGCGACGCCGAGCGGGTCATCGACGCGACCGGGCTGGTGGTCGCTCCCGGCTTCATCGACCTGCACGCGCACGGCCAGTCGATCCCGGCCGACCGCATGCAGGCGTTCGACGGGGTGACGACGACGCTCGATCTTGAGGCGGGCGTATTGCCGGTCGCATCCTGGTATCGACGCCAGGCCGCCGAGGGACGCGTGCTGAACTACGGCGCCGCCGCCAACTGGGCCTTCGCACGCATAGGCGCAATGACCGGCTCCAATGCGGAAAGCTCGCTGGAGGCGTTCGGAAATGCCATGCGCGATCGCCGTTGGGTCGAGAACGTAGCCAGCGAGACCGAGCTGGCCGGCGTCCTCGACCGTCTTGCAAACGGACTGAACGAGGGTGGCATCGGCATCGGCATCCTCAACGCCTATGCCCCGGGCGCCGGCGTGCAGGAGCTGACCGCGGTGTGCCAGCTGGCGGTGGCGCATGATGTGCCGACCTTCACCCACGTCGCCTACATGTCCCGCATCGATCCGGAAAGCGCCGCCGAGGCCTACATCCGCCTGATCGGCTATGCCGGCGCCACCGGCGCGCATATGCACATCTGCCACTTCAACTCTTCCAGCAAGACCGACATCGCGCGTTGCGTGAAGCTGATTGCGAAAGCGCAGGCACAGGGCCTGCCGATCACGGTCGAATCCTATCCCTACGGAACCGGTTCGACGGTGCTTGCGGCCGCGTTTTTCAGCGATCCCGAATTCGAGACGCGCAATGGCTTGGGCTACGACTCGGTGCAGCGGGTGACGGACGGGCATCGCTTCGGCAGCCGCGAGGAATTGCTGGCGGCACAGGCCGTCGAGCCCACCTCGCTGGTGCTGTGGCATGTCCTGGATATCGAGAATAATTCGCACCACCGCGATCTCCTCGACATGGCGGTGCTGTATCCCGGTGGTGCGATCGCGTCCGACGCGATGCCCTGGACGCTACCGGACGGAAAGGCTTACACCGGCGACGCCTGGCCGCTGCCGAAGGATGCCACCTCGCATCCGCGCTCGGCAGGTTGCTTCACGCGTTTCATCCGCGAATGGGTGCGCGAACGCCGGGCGGTGTCGCTGCTGGAAGGAATGCGCAAATGCGCGCTGATCCCGGCCGAAATCCTTGCCCACAGCACGCCTGCCATGCGCGCCAAAGGAAGATTGCAGCCGGGCGCGGATGCCGACATCGTCGTGTTCGATTTCGAGACCCTGAGTGACCGGGCCACTTTCACGGCGATGAACCGCCCGTCAGAAGGCGTGCGGCATCTCGTGGTCAGCGGGCAGCCGCTGATCGCCGATGGCGTGCTCGACGTGGCGGCGAGGCCGGGTCGGCCGGTGCGCCGGCCTGTTGTCGAGAGCTGACTGTGCCGGTCCCGATCCTGCTGGTGACGGGGTTCCTCGGCGCGGGCAAGACCAGTGTCGTGAACCACCTGCTGGCGCATGCGGAAGGGCGACGAATCGCCGCCGTGGTCAACGATTTCGGCGCGATCAACATCGATGCAGAGCTGATCGAGGGCGCCAGCGATGGCGTGGTCAGCCTGAGCAACGGCTGCATCTGTTGCTCGCTGGAAGGCGATCTCCTGCGCACGCTCGCGGCCTTGCTGCGGCGCGATCCACAGCCGGAGTTCATCGTCATCGAAACCAGCGGCGTCGCCGACCCCTCGGATATCGTACGCAACCTGATGGACCCGATGATCTGGCGTGAGGCGCCATTGGAAACCGTGCTGTGCGTGGTGGACGCGACGACGAAGACGGCGGCCTTGAACGACGCGTTGCTGCGATCGCAACTGCGGTCGGCCGACGTGGTGGCGCTGAGCAAGGTGGACCTGGTGGACGCGGCGGATTGCGCGAAGCTGCGTGACATCGTCCGCAATCTGAGTCCGGCGGCGGTGATGGTCGATGCGCTGCATGGTGAAGTGCCCGCAGCGCTGCTATTCCCCGTGGACGTCGACCGCGCGCGGGCGCCGCGGGAGGTAGCGCCGCGACGGCCGGCGATTGACCGGTTCGAGACGCTGAGCTGGACATCGGAACGACCGGTGTCACTCCCCCGGTTACAGCAAGCGATCGGTCGGCTGGCGCCGAAATTGGCGCGGGCGAAGGGGTTGTTCGAGACGGTAGATCAGCCCGGGCGATTGACGGTGTTTCAACTCGCCGGCGGGCGCGCGACCTTGGCGCCGGGCGGGGCGCGTGCCGCCGGGGTGCCGCGGACACGGATCGTATTCATTGCCGAAATCGGGGTTCTGTCGATCGCCGAAATCGACGCGATCATGGAAAAGTGCATCGAAGGGCCTGCCGTTGTGTAGCGCGGGCAGCCTTCAAGGCGAAACTGGATTCGCTCGCATCCTGCCGCGCTTCTATCTGTCGAAGTGGAAATAGGTGCGGCGGTAGGGGCAGGCGCGCTACCTGTGCGCCAGCCGACGGTCACCTCCACCCTTTGACGGCTACCTCAATCCTGCGCGTCAGGTACAAGGGCGGGCAGGAAGGCGCCCGGGTAGCGTCCAAAGGCAATGGGAGAGGTTATGTCGGGAGCAATTCGCGGATTCTGGGCAGCCGTGGCCACGCCGCTGACGGCCGACGGGAGCGTGGATAACGCGAAACTGGCCGGCCACGCACTCGGCCTGTTCAAGCGAGGGCTGGACGGCGTCGTGCTGTTCGGCACCACGGGCGAAGGCACCTCGTTCAATGTCGCCGAACGCATCGCGACCGTCGAGGCGCTGCTCACGGCCGGCGTCGCCGCGCCGCGCATCGGACTGGGCGGTGGCTTTCCCGCCATCACCGACAGCATCGCGCTGACGCGGTCGGCGCTCAGCCTCGGCGTGAACCACGTGCTGCTCCTGCCGCCCTATTTCGACCGCAGCGTCACGCCGGATGGAATCGAGCACGCCTTTGCCGCGATCTTCGATGCCGTCGCGGACGACCGGCTGCGGGCGACCCTCTATCACATCCCGCAGGTCTCCGGCGTCGCCGTGCCGGCGCAGGTGGCCGCGAAAATCTGCGCAAGCGTTATGGCGCGCTGGTTGCAGGCCTGAAGGATTCCAGCGGCGATTTCCGTCAGTTCCAGGCGTTCCGCGCCGCCGCGCCCGAACTTGCGATCACGGTCGGCAACGAAACCGATATCGCGCGCGCGATCGCCGAAGGCGGCGCGGGCACTATCTGCGGCATGGCCAACATCGTGCCCGAGCTGGTCAAGGCCATGATCGACGGCCCCGGCGGGGAAGCGCGCATGCAGGCCGCCGTCGATGTTCTGATGAGCGGACCGTCGCTGGTGCCGACCATGAAGGCCATTCTCGCCGCGCAAACCGGCGATGCCGGATGGCTGCGCGTGCGTCCGCCGCTGCGCCCGGGTTCCGACGGCGCCGCCTACAAGGCGAAGCTGGACGCATTGGCGGCCCCTGCGATGGTCTGACGCTTTTCAGCCGCCCCGTACTGGCGCCAGCCGCTTCCGAAGCGTGTAGAATAGCCCGAACTCCACGCAGCGTTCGAGACCACGAATGACAGGGTTGCTCAGTCGGCGTGATGCAATGCTACGGACCGCAGGGCTTGCGGCGGCAAGCCTTGTTCCGGCCGCCGCATTGCCAGGCCGCGCCGCAACCATCCGCAAGCCGGTCCAGGCCGAGGAAATCGACGCCGCCTTGCAGGCGAAGGTCGCCGCCCGGGAAATACCCGGCGTGGTCGCGATGGCCGCGAACGAGACGTCGGTCGTCTATCAGGGCGCGTTCGGCCTGCGCAGCATGGCGGCTGCCGACGCCGATGTCGACGGACACGGTCTTCCGCATCGCCTCGATGGTCAAACTGCTGACGTCGGTGGCGGCCCTGCAACTGGTCGAGCAGGGCAAACTGAAGCTGGACGAGCCGGCGGCCAACATCGATCCGACGCTGGCCTCGCCGCAGCTGCTTGCCGGCTTCGATGCCAAGGGCGTTCCGCAGCTGCGACCGGCGCACAAGCCGCTCACGCTGCGCAACCTGCTGACGCACACATCCGGCTTCAGCTATCCGCTGTGGGACCCGAACGTCGTGCGCTACCTCAAGGCCGCGCGCGGCAAACCGCATTTGCCGCGCCGGCCGCTGATGTTCGAGCCGGGTAGCAAATGGGCCTATGGCGGCAGCCTCGACAATGTCGGCCGGCTGGTCGAAATCGCCAGCGGGCAAAGCCTCGATCGCTATTTTCGCGATCACATCACCGGCCCGCTCGGCATGAACGACACCGGCTTTGCGATCACCGAAAAGCAGCGCGCGCGTCAGGCCTGCCTGCATGTGCGCGACGCGGACGGAAAGCTGGTCGCAAAGCCGTTCGAAAAGCTCGACGGCGCCGACGTCGTTTTCCGGCGGCGGCGGCATCTATTCCACCGCGCCGGATTATCTGACCCTGCTGCAGGCGCTGCTCAATGGCGGCAGCCTTCGCGGCGCCAGCATCCTGCGGCCGGAGACCGTTGCGCTGATGTCGACCAACCAGATCGGCAATCATCGAGGTCGGCATCATGCGAGACGACCAATCCGGCGCTTTCGAACGACGTGGATTTTTTCCCGGGCGTCCGGCTGCGCTGGGGGCTCGGCCACATGATCAATGTCGACCCGGTGACGGACGGCCGCAGGGCCGGCAGCCTGACCTGGGCCGGCCTGTTCAACACCTATTACTGGATCGACCCGGCGACGCGGATCGCCGGCGTGATCATGATGCAGATCCTGCCCTTCGTCGACAAACAGGCGCTTGTCGCCTATCGGCAATTCGAGCGCGGGATTTATCACGCGCTCAGGCCGGCCTGAAAATCGGCCGAGACCGACGAACATGTGATCGACAACGCGCAAGCTGGCGCGCCATCGAAAACATGATAGACGCCAATCATCCGAACCCAGGCAAAGCCCGCGATGAACCTCGACCTGACCCGACGCACCCTGCTGCATCTCGCCGGCGCCTCCTCACTCGCGGCGGCTGCCGCCGGCGGCGGCGCGCGCCGAGGAGGGCGGCGGCGGCGGCGGGCCGACCTTCGCCAACCGCACGCCGATGCGGATCGGCATGGTGACGATCCGGGTCCGCAAGCTCGATCCCATGGCGGACTTACTATCGCGACGTGCTCGGCCTCACCGTGATGGAGCGCTCGGCCACCGGCGCCGTGCTCGGCGCGGGCGGGGTCAAGCTCCTGGTGCTCGAAGCGCGCCCGCGATGCCGCGAGCGAAGCCCGCAACGCGGCCGGCCTCTATCACACCGCGTTCCTGATGCCGACGCGCAAGGATCTGGCGCGCTGGCTGGTCCATGCGGCGATCCATCGCGTGCCGCTGTCGGGCTTTGCCGATCACCGCGTCAGCGAATCCGTCTATCTCGACGACCCCGAAGGCAACGGCATCGAGGTCTATGCCGATCGCGATCCCTCGCTGTGGCAATGGAGCGACGGCACGGTGACGATGGCGACCGACCAGCTCGACATCGACGATCTCGTCTCGCTCACCAACACCCGCGTCAGCGACTATGCGCAGGCGCCCGACGGCTTGCGCATCGGCCACATGCATCTGCGCGTCGGCGATCTCGCGCAGGCCGACGGCTTCTACCGCGACACGCTCGGCTTCGATCCGACGCGCGCAGCGCAACGGCGCCGCGTTCCTGTCCTCCGGCCGCTATCATCACCATCTCGGGCTCAACGTCTGGCAAAGCGCCGGCGCCGGCCGCCGCGACGAGACGGCCACCGGCCTTGCCTGGTTCTCGCTGGAGATCGAGAAGCCGGATCTGTTCGCGGCGCAGGAAGAGCGGCTGCGTCAGGCCGGCGTCGAGGTCGCGACGGTGGCGAACGGGATCGAGGCCGCCGACCCCTGGGGCACGCGGGTGCGACTGATCAAGGTCTGAACCAAAGCGTTTTCAAGCGAAGTGGATGCCGGTTCGCGTGAAGAAAACGCGTCAAAACATCAATCCGGAGGTGCCGATGGATGCCGTCCTGCCTTACCGCGCCATGGCCTACAACAATGGCTGGGCCAACCATCGCCTGCTCACCGCCTGCGAGCAGCTATCGCAGGCCGAATTCACCGCGCCGCGCACCGGTTTCTTCCCGAGCCTGCGCGCCACGCTCAATCACATCCTGATCATCGACCGCTTCTACGTCGACGCCATGGAGGGCGGCACGCTGGGACCGGCGGCCTGGGCCAATCAGGAGCCTTGCGAAACCGTGATCCTGCTTCGCGATGCGCAAGGCGAGATGGACCGTCGATTGATTGCGGTGGTCGAGCGCCTCGACAACGCCGATCTCGATCGTGTCGTCAACGTCCATCGCGGCGATCGCATTCAGCACGAGCGGATGGACCGGCTGCTGCTGCATCTGTTCCAGCACCAGATTCATCATCGCGGCCAGGCGCATGCGATGCTGAGCGCCACCAATATCCGGCCGCCGCAACTCGACGAGTTCTTTTCCGAAGGCGAGGCGCCGCTCCGCGCCGCCGAGTTCAGGGAACTCGGATGGGCCGAAGACATTATCTGGCGCCGCTGAAGCGCTTTTGCCGGGAAGCGTGCTTTCGCATATGTTCGACCGGACACGTCCCCTTCCCAAGCGAGGTCATGTGACTGCATCCAATCCCGCCGCGGGCAAACCGGTCGCTGCCGCCGATCTCGTCAATGTTCCGCGCCTGGTGACGGCCTATTTCGCCGGAAAACCCGATCCGGCCGACGCCACCCAGCGCGTCGCCTTCGGCACCTCGGGTCATCGCGGCACGTCGCTGAAAAACTCGTTCAACGAAAACCATATCCTGGCGACGACGCAGGCGATCTGCGATCACCGCCGCGAAACCGGCCTGACCGGTCCGCTGTTCGTCGGCATCGATACCCACGCGCTGGCGGAAGCGGCGCTCGCGAGCACGATCGAGGTGTTCGCCGCCAACGGCGTCGACATCATGATCGACGAGCACGGCGGCTACACGCCGACGCCTGTGATTTCGCACGCGATCCTGAGCTACAACAAGGGCAGAACGTCCGGCCTTGCCGATGGCGTCGTCATCTCGCCGTCGCATAATCCGCCGGAGGACGGCGGCTACAAATATAACCCGCCGCATGGCGGCCCGGCCGATACCGATGTGACCGGCAAGGTCGAAAAGGCCGCCAACGCCTATCTGGAAGCCGGCATGAAGGGCGTCAAGCGGCTGGTGTACGAACGCGCCCTCAAAGCCGCAACGACGCATCGCCACGACTATATCCGCCCCTATGTCGCCGACCTCGGCAACTCAGTCGATCTGGCGCTGGTCAAATCATCCGGCGTGAAGATCGGCATCGATCCGCTCGGCGGCGCCGCCGTGCACTATTGGCAGCCGATCATCGAGCATTACGGCATCAACGCTGCCATCGTGAACGACGTCGTCGATCCGACCTTTCGGTTCATGACCGCGGACTGGGACGGCAAGATCCGGATGGATTGCTCCTCGCCTTACGCGATGGCGAGCCTGATCGGGATGCGCGACAAATTCGACGTCGCCTTTGCCAACGACACCGATGCCGACCGCCACGGCATCGTGACGCGCAGCGGCGGCCTGATGAACCCGAACCATTTCCTCAGCGCCGCGATCGCCTATCTGTTCGAGCACCGGCCGCAATGGGGCAGGGATGCTGCGATCGGAAAGACCATCGTCTCCAGTTCGATCATCAACCGCGTCGCGAAGAAAATAGGCCGCAGGCTGGTCGAGACCCCGGTGGGCTTCAAATGGTTCGTCGACGGGCTCGGGAGCGGCGCCTTCGGCTTCGCCGGCGAGGAGAGCGCCGGCGCGTCATTCCTCAAGCGGGACGGCTCGGTGTGGACCACCGACAAGGACGGCGTCGTGATGGGGCTGTTGGCCGCCGAAATCCTCGCCAAAACCGGACGCGATCCGAGCCAGCTGTTCGCCGGATTGACCGCCGAGCTCGGTACGCCCTTCTATGAGCGGATCGACGTGCCGGCGACGCCGCAGCAGAAGAACGCGCTGAAGGCGCTCGCCCCCGAACAACTCGGCCTCAAGGATCTCGCCGGCGATCCGGTGCAGGCGATCCGGACCAAAGCGCCCGGCAACGATCAATCCTTTGGCGGCATCAAGGTCGAGACCGAGCAGGGCTGGTTCGCGGCAAGGCCATCGGGGACCGAGGACGTCTACAAGATCTACGCCGAAAGTTTTCGTGGGGAAGATCATCTGAAGCTGATCCAGCAGGACGCCAGGGCGGCGATCGCGAAGGCGTTCTGACTCGCTGCAACGCGCGCCGATGTTCTCGATGGCCGGCGCGCCGTCGGCCAACGCCGCCGTTTGAGACTTAACCAAAAATTAGGGTTACCCAATCGTCAACGCTTAGCCTTTATTTAAGGTTTCGAACTCACTCTGACTGGCAGCTTCGGCGGTTGACAGTTTTGGGTTGAGTCGATGAAAAAAGTTTCGGTTGCGGTTCTCGGTCTGCTGCTGGGTTCCAGTTTCCCGGGTGCCAATCCCGCCAGTGCGGCAGACATGCCGGATGTGATTCCCGCTCTCAGCGCCGTCATGGTCCTGGACCGGATTTTATTTCGGCGCGCATCTCGGCGGTGGCTTCGCCAATACGCAGTTTTCGGATGCCAGAGGACCTGCGATTTACGGCGGCACGGTTCGAAGCCCTGCGTTTCTCGGCGGCGGGCAGGGCGGTTACAACTGGCAAATTCCAAACTCGAATCTTGTTCTGGGTGTCGAGGCTGATATTTCCGGATCGATCTCCGATGGCAGCGCAACCTGTCTCGCGTCATCCGGCTTCTTTATCTCCGCCAATTGCCGCGTTCATCAGGGGTTGGGCGGCAGCCTGACCGGCCGTGTCGGCTGGGCCGCCGGCGCGCAGGGCCGCACCTTGCTCTATGCCAAGGGCGGCGGCGCCTTCCTGCAGGAGCGGATCGACATCACGTCCAATCCGCTGATTTTTCCCTCGACCGGCTTTGACGGCACGCGATGGGGATGGACCGTCGGTGGCGGCGTGGAGCGGGCGATCACGCCGGCCTGGTCGTTCAAGCTGGAATACGACTACGCGAATTTCGGCGCCATCAACGTCGCGACGCCGGAAAGCTTCATCCAGGTTCTGCCGCCGCTTGCCAACGGCTATCTTCAAACGGCGGGCGGCGTCACCTCGGTCAGCCAGAACCTGCAAACCGTCAAGGTGGGCCTGAACTACAAGATCGGTGTTGACGGCGATGCGAAATTCGAGCCGGCCGCATCCGATTATCGCCTGAGAGGCACGACCGATGCGCCCGTCGTCCCCGGCATCGAGATCGAAATCGGCGGCCGCATTTGGTACAGCTCCGGCCGCTTCCAGAAGGATCTCGGTGCGACCTCCAATCAGGCTCAGCAGAACGTGCTGGTCTCGAGGCTTACCTACGACACCACGGCAGCATCCGGCGAGGTCTTTGGCCGCATCGACACATCGCAGAACGTCTTCCTCAAGGGCTTTGTCGGCGGCGGAAAAATCCTGTCGGGCAACATGCACGACGAGGATTGGCTCATCTTCGGTGCAACGGTCCCCTATTCGAACACGCTCTCGACCGTGTCCGGCGACATCGGCTACGCCACGATTGACCTCGGCTATTCCTTCTTTCGCGGACCCAGCGCCAATGTCGGCGGCTTCGTCGGCTACAATTACTACAGGGAAGACAAGTCGGCCTATGGTTGCGTCCAGATCGCCAACCGCTTCTCCGATTGCGTTCCCTCGATTCCGAATTCCACGCTCGGCATCACCGAGAACAACAAATGGAATTCGTTCAGGGTCGGCGTCAACGGCGCGGTCAAGGTCTGGGACCGGTTGACGCTTTCCGCCGAGGCCGCCTACCTGCCGTTCGTGAATTTCAGCGGCACCGACAATCATCTGTTGCGAACCGACGTCAGCAACACCGTTTCCCCGGAGCAGGGCGCCGGCCACGGCGTGCAGCTCGAGGCGATCCTGTCTTATGCGATCGGGAAATCCTTCAGCGTCGGCGCCGGCGGCCGCTATTGGGCGATGTGGGCCCCTGGCGCCTCCACCAACATTTTCGGCACGGACTGCCCCTGTCAGACGCTCCCGGTCCGAACCGAACGTTACGGCGGCTTTCTCCAGGCGTCCTACAAGCTGGATGCCATTAGGTAACTCGAACCTGTCGCCGGGCCGATCCGGGTTCATGCCGGGCGGGCGGCTAATTTGCCTTCCAAAAAGCATCCGCCGGATATTGACGCGGTGACCCGCCGGGTGCTCGACTTCGCTTTCTGGTGGAAGCGAATCTGGTAGGCCTTATTCTGATGAAAAAGCCGGTCAAGAGCGCCGCGTCCCCGTTCGGCCTCGGCGCCATCCAGCGCGAGACGCTGAACGACCGTGTCTACCAGCAACTGCGCACCATGATCATGTCCGGCCGCGTGCGCCCGGGCAAGGAACTGAAACTGCGCGAACTGGCGAAGGAGCTGCATGTCAGTCTGATGCCGGTGCGCGATGCCATCGGACGGCTGGTGGTGGAGCGTGCGCTCGACATGCTGCCGAACCGGCAGGTCATCGTTCCCGAGCTGTCGCTGGAGCGGTTGATCGAAGTGCGCCAGGTGCGGGTGGTGCTGGAAGGCGAGGCGGCGGCGCTGGCGGCGCGGCACGCGACGCCCGACCTGGTGGCGACGCTGAAGGCGCTGCAGAAGAAAATCACGACACCATCGACCGGCGAGCAGCATGAATTCTTCGCGCTCAATCGCGAGTTTCACTTCGCGATCTACCAGGCCGCCAAAAGCCCGTTGCTGTTTTCGATGATCGAGCAGTTGTGGCTGCAGATCGGGCCGGTGTTCAGCAATATCCCGGTGGACTTCGTCTCCGAAGGCGCCGAGGCCCATGAGAAGATCATCGCCGCGTTGCAGGCGCGCAATGCCGAGGCCGTGCGGGCGGCCGTGGCCGAGGATCTGAACATGGGTGGCGCGCGCATCGCCGCCGCCCTGAGCGGCAGCGACAATACCTGAGATTGCCAGATCAGGGCAATCCTTGTAGCCATGGCGGAGTTTTTCGCTTCGAGGCGCGTCTCCTGTCATGGCTGATCTCCACGGCGTCTTTCCCTATCTGGTTTCCCCGATCGACGCGCAAGGGCGCATCCGCACCGAGGTGCTGGGCCGGTTGTGCGACGACCTCATCAAGGCCGGCGTGCACGGGCTGACGCCGCTCGGCTCGACCGGGGAGTTCGCCTATCTTAACCAGGTGCAGCGTACGGCCGTCGTGCAGACAACGATCGAGGCCGCCAAGGGGCGAGTGCCCGTCATCGCCGGTGTCGCCTCGACCTCCGTGGCGGACGCGGTGGCGCAGGCGAAGGACTATCAGCAACTCGGCGCCGACGGCATACTCGCGATCCTCGAGGCGTATTTCCCGCTCGCCGATGCGCAGGTGGAATCCTGGTTCCGCGCCATTGCCGACGCGGTCGATATTCCCGTCGTGATCTACACCAATCCGCAATTCCAGCGCTCCGATCTCACGCTGGACGTGATCGAGCGGCTCGCCGCCCACCCGCGCATCGGCTACATCAAGGACGCCTCGACCAATACCGGGCGGCTGCTGTCGATCATGAACCGCTGCGGCGACAGCATCAAAGTGTTCTCGGCCTCGGCCCATATTCCGGCCGCCGTGATGCTGATCGGCGGGCTTGGCTGGATGGCGGGCCCCGCCTGCATCATTCCGCGCCAGAGCGTCGAACTCTACAACCTCTGCCGGGCCAAACGCTGGGACGAGGCGATGGCGCTGCAACGCAGGCTGTGGCGCATCAACGAAGCCTTCGCCCGCTTCAACCTCGCCGCCTGCATCAAGGCCGGGCTGCAAATCCAGGGCTACGATGTCGGCGACCCGGTGCCGCCGCAGGCAGCGCTGACGGCCGAGCAGCGCAAGGTGGTGGAGGCGGCGTTGAGAGATGTGGGGTAATCACGGCCTCGTCATGCGCGATCGAAGGCGTCACGGCTCAACCCGCGCCAAACTCTCACCCCGCCTTCCTCTTGCGCACGGTCTTTCCCCGTGGAGCCTTCACCGCGGCCTGCTGGCGCGTCATATGTGATTTCAGGGCCGCGCCGATGCGAGACTGATAGCCAGGGCCGCTCTGCTGGAACCAGCGCAGCACAGCCGCATCCAGCCGCAAGGTGATCTGCTGCTTGGGATCGTCGGATTTCGGACGGCCGCGACGGATCAGCTTGCCGCCCTGGTAGAGATCGCCACGCTCGAACATTTCGTCGGTCAGTTCCGGCACCTCTTCATATTCGTGCGGCTGAATGACGTGGCGATCAACTTTCTTCAAGTCGCTTCCCAAAACGCGTTTTTTCCCGGTCATTGGCTTTCCTCATCGAAATTACGTGCCGGGCGCTGCCGCGCGGCGTCCAAACCACGATCACCATTCTCCCGCGCAGCGATCCAACAGTGACGATACGCACCTCGCCATAGTCGCGGCGTTCGTCCGGAATATTCAGGGCCTTGCCGGCGAACACCTCGGCAGCGTCGGCGAAATCGAGACTTCGGTCCCTGAGCGTGCTCGCCCGCTTTGCCGGATCGAACGTGATCTTCATTGAATTATTGTAACTACAATTAAGACGACATCAAGGTCCGGGCCCCCGGAATGACGAAAGAAAAACTCCCAGGATAATCAACAAAACTGCCCGACGGGCCAACACTTCTGTTTTCCGGAATTCATGTCAAGCGAAAAACCTGCGTGAACCGAAAATATTTCTGTTTTTCAGAATCCAAATCAGCGCTACATCTAACACCCATCCCGTCCCGACCAGAGGGGCGTATCATGATCGCCACGATCGTGGGGCGGGTCGCGGTGGACGCTGGCAGTGCCGATAGCGAACGGCATGAGAGCGTACGGCAAAGACGTGTGGTCCTGACGTCCCGAGCTGGCGTCAAGTTGGTGGAAGCAATTCCGCCGGCGCACGGAGACAAAAGAGCCGGTCCTCCGGGGAGATCACGTTATAAGCCGTAAAGCCATTGCGCAGGGAATGTCGGATGCTCTCCGCTGACCTGTATGCTCGTGTGCGCATTTCTTCTACCCATGCACACGAGACCGCGGGTGCAGCGCGCACCCGGTATTCCCTGCGCCCTCTGTTTGAGAGGGCGAGAGATCTTGCAAACCTCGGGCGCATCGCGCCGCGAGAACGCGAAGTGTATCTTTTCCGTCATTGCGAGCGCAGCGAACGCGAACTCCGATGCGCACTCGCGCATGAGAGAATGGATCGCTCGCTGCGCTCGTAATACGTGGATCAATGGATTCCGGCCTGCGCCATGGGCGCACTCCCGGAATGACAGCGAGCCTCACAGCCCCAGCACCATCTTCGCGACGATCTCGCGCTGGATCTCCGACGAGCCGCCGAAGATCGTGTACGCCCGGCTGTTGAGATATTCCGGCATCACCGGCAGCATTTCCTCGGGGATGCCCGGTTCCTCGTTGAGCTTGTAGAACGGCCGCATCGGCTCGACATAGAGGCCGTCATGGCCGATCACCTCGGCGCCCAGCCGCGTCACGGCCTGGCGGATTTCGCTGACGCGGAGTTTGAGCAGCGAGGACACCGCGCCGGGGTTTTGCCCGGTCTGCAGCGCCGACAGCACGCGCAGTTCGGTCATCTCGAGCGTGTCGATATCGACCTCGATCTCGGACATGCGCAAGGAGATATCGGGATCGTCGATGGCGCGCCCCGTCGCGTCGGATTCGGCGAGGTCGGAAACCGTCTTCAAGGCGTCGCGCAGTTTGGCGGAGGCGATGCCGGAGCCGCGCTCGAACTCGAGCAGGTACTTGCCGTAGGTCCAGCCCTTGCCTTCCTCGCCGACCCGGTTGGCGACGGGCACCCGCACATCGTCGAAGAACACCTGGTTGACCTCGTGGTCGCCGCCGATGGTGAGGATCGGCCGTGTGGTGATGCCCGGGCTCTTCATGTCGATCAGGATGAAGGAGATGCCGTCCTGCTTCCGTTCGCCGTCGCTGGTGCGCACCAGCGCGAACATGCGGTTGGCGTGATGGGCGTGCGTGGTCCAGATCTTGGTGCCGTTGATGATGTAGTCGTCGCCGTCGCGCACCGCGCGGGTTTTCAGCGAGGCGAGGTCGGAGCCGGAGCCGGGCTCGGAATAGCCCTGGCACCAATAGTCCTCACCGGAGCGGATCCGCGGCAGATAAAAATCCTTCTGCGCCTGCGAGCCGAAGCCGATGATGACGGGGCCGACCATCTTGACGCCCATCACATTGACGTTCGGCGCGCCGGCGCGCGCGCTTTCGGCCTCGAAGATCCAGCGCTGCGCCGGGGTCCAGTCCGGCCCGCCATGTTCGACCGGCCATCCCGGCGCGCCCCAGCCCTTTTTGTGCAGCGCCTTCTGCCAGGCGATGCCGATGGGGGGATCGGAAAACACCGAAGGCGTCAGCGACTGCGCATGCTTCACTTCCGCGGTGAGATTCTGCGCGATGAAGTCGCGAACTTCCTGCTCGAAGGCGCGCTCTTCGGCGCTGAAGGTGAGATCCATGTTGCGCTCCTTCTAGGTTTGAACTGGCTTTGCCGCCGAGGGCGGCATGACGGCGATAATGATAGGCGCTGCCGCCGAACAACGTGTCGAAGGCGAGCAGCCGCTTGAAGTAGGAGCCGATATCGAGCTCTTCGGTGACGCCCATCGCGCCATGCAGCTGCACGGATTGCTCCGCGACAAAGCGGGCGCATTTGCCGATCTTGGCCTTGGCGCCGGAGGCAGCGCGGCTGCGCGCCACCGGTTCGGCGTCGGCCATCAGCGCCGCGCGCAACGCCATCGATCGCGCTTCGTCGCAGTTCATCGCCATATCGGCAAGCCGGTGGCGGATCACCTGGTTGGCCGACAACGGTTGCCCGAACTGCTTTCGGATTTTGGTGTATTCGAGCGTCTGGTCCAGCAGCGTCTGCATGATGCCGACGGCTTCCGCGCCGAGCGCCGCCATCGCGCGGTCGACCACCGCCTCGACTGCGGGCAGCGCGTCCGTGCCATCGCCGAGCAGGGCATCGGCAGCGAGACGCACATCCCTGAGTTCGAGGTTGCAGGCGCGGCCGCCGCCAAGCCGCGGAAAGTCGCGCTTGACGAGACCTTGCGCATCCGCCGGCACCAGGAACAGGCACAATTTTCCGCCCGCGCCATTGTCGGCGCCGATACGCGCGGAGACGATGATCTGTCCGGCGGCGTTGCCGTCGAGCACCGCGACCTTGTTTCCATTGAGAATCCATCCATCGGCCGTCTTCCTCGCGGAAGTCGCGACCTCGGCCAGATCGAACCGCGCCGCGCGCTCCGAATGGGCGAACGCGAGATAGAGCGAGCCGTCGGCAATTTTCGGCAACAGCGCCTGCTTCTGCGCCTCGCTGCCGCATTCGGCGATCAGCGCGGCACCGATCACGACGGTGGAGAGATACGGTTCGGACACCAGTCCGCGCCCGAACGCTTCCATCAGGATGCCGATCTCGACCGCGCCGCCGCCGAGCCCGTCATAGGCCTCCGGAATCGGCAGCGCCAGCCAGCCGAGTTCGGCGAATTGCTTCCAGATCCCGGCGCTGAAGCCGAGCGGATCGTTCGCCAGCCGGCGGCGGTGCTCGGCATTGTAGGTCTCGCCGACAAAGCGCTCGGCACTTTCGCGCAGCAGCCGCTGCTCGTCGCTCAGGGTAAGGTCCATTTTGTTTTACTTCGCTGCTGCCGGTTTCCTGACGGAGGGATGGAGCCCCGCGGGGTCGACCACCATTCCGAATTCCTGAAGGTTATGCGCGTGGCACAACTGGTGCAGCGCGAACGCCTGTTCGATCGCCGCCGGCTGTCCCATCACGTCGACCGAGCGGTTGACCGCCTCCTTCGTCAGCTTCAGCGCGAACGCAGGCTTGGCCGCGATCTTCTGCGCCAGCGCCATCACGAACGCAGAAAGCTGATCGCGCGGCACGACGTGATTGACCATGCCGAGCCGGTGCGCCTCGTCCGCGCTCCAGGCGTCCGCCGTGAACAGCAATTCCTTGGCCTTGCGCGGGCCGAGCTCCCAGGGATGCACGAACCATTCGACGCCGCAGACGCCCATCGTGACCACGGGATCGCAAAACTCCGCATCATGACTTGCGACGATCAGATCGCAGGCCCACGCCAGCATCAGTCCGCCGGCGATACACTTGCCGTGCACTTCCGCAATCGTGGGCTTCGCCAGGTTGCGCCAGCGCCGCGTGATCTGCAGATAGATTTCCTGCTCGCGGGCGAAACGGCCATGGGCGTTGGGTTCGGCAAAGCCGCCCCAATTTCCGACCGGCGGAAAATCGACGCCGGCGGTATTTTTGCCGCCCGGGCGCAAATCGTGTCCGGCCGAAAAATGCGGGCCAGAGCCTGCGAGAATGATGACCTTGACGTCGTCGTCCTGCACCGCCTGGTCGAAGGCTGTGTTGAGGTCGTAGGTCATTTGCAGGTTCTGGGCGTTGCGCGCCTCGGGCCGGTTCATCACGATCCGCGCGATGCGTGGTTCCGGCCGCTCCACCACGATGGTTTCAAAGGCTTTTTCGCTCGTTTTCATGGATCCTCCCGGAACCTGGATGAACCATGATGACTAGTTCGGTGACTGATAGGCAAGAGCTATCAGCCGCAAAAATGGATAGCGTGATGGCCTCTCGTCCGACGACCGGGCGAGACCGTTTTCGGACGTGCGAAATACCGCAACAGGAGAAGTTCAATGCGCAGATTTTGGACCGTGCTGGCGGCGCTGGCGACGCTGAGCCTGACCAATTGCGGCTATAACGCGATCCAGACCACCGACGAACAGGTCAAGGCGAACTGGTCGGAAGTCGTCAACCAGTACCAGCGGCGCGCCGACCTGGTGCCCAACCTCGTCAATTCGGTGAAGGGCTTTGCGCAGCAGGAAAAGGACGTGCTGATCGGCGTCACCAACGCGCGCGCCAAGGTCGGCAGCATCCAGGCGACGCCCGAGGTGCTGAACGATCCGGCCGCGTTCCAGAAATTCACCGCGGCCCAGGGTGAACTGTCCAGCGCGCTGTCGCGACTATTGGTCGTGACCGAGAACTATCCGCAGCTGAAATCGGACGCGCTGTTCAAGGACCTGATGTCGCAACTCGAAGGTACCGAAAACCGCATCACCGTGGCGCGCAACCGCTACATCAAGGCGGTGCAGGACTACAATGTCGGCATCCGCACCTTTCCGAACAATCTGACGGCGATGATGTTCGGCTACAAGGAAAAGCCGAACTTCTCGGTCGAGAACGAGAAGGCGATCTCGACGGCGCCGAAGGTCGATTTCAACCCGACGCCGGCGGCCCCGTCGAAATAGCCGGCAACAAATATTCGAGCATCAAGATTTGACCGCCATGAAAGCCGCCAAAGCCATTCTGCTTGCGCTGTTGCTGGGCTGGGTTTTCCCGGCCTTGACGGCAAGCCTTGCTCCGGCTTTGGCCAATGTCGCGGTACCGCCGCTGGTGGGGCGCGTCGTCGACCAGACCGGCACGCTCAGCAGCGGCGACGTCGCCACGCTGAACCAGACCTTGCGGAATTTCGAGGCCAGGAAGGGCAGCCAGATCGCGGTATTGATCGTTCCGACCACGGATGGCGAGGCGATCGAGCAATTCTCGCTGCGGGTGGCCGAAACCTGGAAGATCGGCCGCAAGAAGATCGATGACGGTGCGTTGATCGTCGTTGCCAAGAACGACCGCCATCTCCGCATCGAGGTCGGTTACGGCCTTGAGGGCGCGCTGACCGACGTCACCTCCAAGCGGATCATCGACGAGATCATCACGCCGAAATTCAAGTCCGGCGATTTTGCCGGCGGTGTTTCCGCAGGTGTCAATCGGATCATCCGGGTGATCGACGGCGAGAAGTTGCCGGGCGTGGAGCCGCAGCATTGGCAGGCTCCGAGCCTGCTCAGCCACATCGATCCGGTTTTTGCACTGTTCGTCCTGTTTGGTTTCGGCGCGATCATGCGCAACGTGCTCGGTGCATTGCTCGGCGCCACGGTCACCGGTGGTGTCGTCGGCGTGCTTGCCTGGTTCATCTCCGGATCGGTTGGGGCAGCCCTTCTGGCAACCGTCATGGTGTTCATGATGGCGTTGGTGGCCGAGATCCTGGCGGCGGCCAATCAGGGTTCGGCCAAAGGGCGTCGCGGCCGAAGCGGATGGGGCGACAGCAGTTCGTCTTCCGGCGGCTCGTGGAGCAGCGGAAGCAGCAGCTCCAGCAGCAGTTCGAGCGACAGTGGCGGCGGCGGCGGCAGTTTTGGTGGCGGCGGCGCGTCGGGAAGCTGGTAGAGAGATTGAGATATGGGCATCGGACGCATCGCCAAGCATCTCCTGCATCACCATTGGTGGGTGCGGCGCTATTTTCCGCCGAACGTGCTGGCCGCGATCGAGGCGGCGACCAAGGCAGGCGAGGCCACGCATTCCGGCCAGGTCCGCTTCGTCGTGGAAGGCGCGCTGGACGGCCGGCCGCTGTTCAAGAACCAGCCGGCGCGGGAGCGCGCGCTCGACATATTCTCGCAATTGCGGATCTGGGACACCGCCCACAACAACGGCGTGCTGATCTATCTGCTGCTCGCCGACCATAATGTCGAGATCATCGCCGACCGCGGCATCGACACAAAAGTCGGCGCCGCCGGCTGGGAAAATATCTGTGCCGGGATGGAAAAGGATTTCAAGGCGGGGAGTTTCGAGCGCGGCGTGATCAACGGCATCGAGGCGGTATCGCGCGAACTGGCGAAACATTTCCCGCCCTATGCCGGCGAGCCGAACGAGCTGCCCGACGCGCCGGTGGTGATTTAGAGCTCCGCACCTTCCACGTCATTGCGAGCGAAGCGAAGCATCTTTGGCCGCGCCGCGGTCGCATTGCCGCCGCAAAACCGGCCCGGATGACTTCCTAAAATTTCGGTAAGGCCTCGCCCGGTAACGATTTCGCAAGCAATAAAAGTTACCAAAAGGTCAACCCATCCTGGAGAATTGAACGTGAGCGAACAGCAGTCCGAGCCCACCAGCGGTGAAACCGGTTCCCTCGGCACCGGGCCGGCCGCTCCCGACATGTCCCAGCCGAAGGAGCCCGTGACGGCGGCGGCCTCAGTCGGGGTCGAGTTCGCCTGGGCTGGCGCCGGACCAGGAAGTAACCTCTCCCAAGCCCGACGCGCCCAAGGTGGAAGTAACGAACGTTGAACTGCCCAAGGTGGAAACGACCAGGGTTGAAGCGACCAGGACGGAGCCGCCGCCGATCCCCGGCAAGCTGCTGGTGATGTCGCCCGGCGAGCGCGCCTGGAACGGCGAAGAGGCCGGCGCGAAGGCGGAAGCGGCAGGCGAAGCATCATCCGGCAAGCGCCGGATGTCGGCGATGGCCGCCGTTGTGGCGCTGGCCACCGTCGCCGGTGCGGTCGGTGGCGCGCTGGCAACCACGGGCCTTGGATATCTGATGGCTGGAAACTCCACGGTTGCGAGTAACGGCGCGCTCGAATCCCAGGTGGCGCGGATCGATGCCGATGTCGTCGCGCTGAAGGCCGGTGTCGAGCACACCTCCAAGATGGGAATGAGCCAGTTCAACAAGACCAGCGACCGCCTCGACAAGGTCGAGAAGGCGCAGGTCGAGCCCGCCGCCAGGCTCGCCAGGCTGAGCGAGGCCGTGGAAAAGCTCCGCGCCCAGCCTGCGCCCGCCGTGGTTGCGGCTGCGCCGGTTGTGCCCAAGGAAGTCACCGGCTCGATCGCGCCGCCCGCCACGGCCGCAGCGGCCGCGCCGGTTCCGTTGCCCGCGCCAAAACCTGAAATCGCGCGGCTGCCGACCGTGGAAGGCTGGGTGATCCGCGACGTCGGCAATGGCGGCGCGCTGATCGAAGGCCGCCAGGGCATGTTTGAAGTCTATGCCGGCGATCCCGTCCCCGGTCTCGGCCGCGTCGATGCCATCCGCAAGCAGGACGGCAAGTGGGTGGTCGTCACCAGCAAGGGCCTGATCGTCGCCCGCTGATTATTCCTTCACTGTGACGTGAACAGCGCCCCCGATGTCGCGAGACACAAGGGGCGCTTTTCGCTAATTTCCTGAACGCAACACGCTGCCGACCCGGCAGCACTCATCAGGACATAGCGGCGCGTGCGTCTTCTCTTAACTGCTTTCATCCTGCTGAGCGCCATTCTGCCGCAGCGTGCTGTCCAGGCCGCGACGCTGGAGCGTGGTGCTGCGATTACCGATCCGCTCGCGCTGCGCGAACTCGACCTTGGGGAGCATCGAACAAGTGGACTCGACCGGGCGGGATTTGGCCTGCGTGCATTCATCCCGACTGCACCGTCGGCCAACGCCCCCATTCTCGGTGATGAACTGTTTTCGCTACACTCGATGGCGCCGGTCCGTGGGGCGCTGGATGCTGAGGTCGACCGTTATGTAGCCCGCCGTCGCGGTGAACTGCCCGGCGAAACGATTGGCGTCGGCGAATCCTTTGGCTGGCAGATGTTCGATCGCGACCTACTCTACTCTCCTCGCTCACGTTTTGTATTGGCGGGAATCGTCAACCGCATGGATCGAGCTTATTTGGCACCGGAGGCGTGCGGTGAAATCCGGCTGATCTATCGACTTACGCGTTTGGACACCGCGCCTGTAGGTGAGAACGCGACTTCCCCCCGCTTGCCAATGACGTTGAATGTGGTGCTGCGGGCAAAGGGCGAGAAAGCGCTGGCTCCGGGCGGCATCGCCATTACCTGCAAGGATATCGCCAACCGTTGGCTCGCTACCGCGGATTGGCCACAGACCGGAGTTGACCTCGCAATCAAACTGACGTCGGCAGGTGGACCGCTTGAGTTGATCGAGCCGGTGGACATTGATCGCATTGAGACAAATCTTCAAATCGCGCACGCACCCAAGTCGGCGATCCGTGACTTTCGCACCGACTATCTGTTGAAGGTGTTTCGCTATAACGCCGAGGCGCGCGAATTCCAGGAAGCGCCGATGGAAAACCAGATCGACCGCGATCGCATTCTCGCCGACAACGGTCTCCGGCATGAGTTCAAGGCATGGCTGCTCGATCCCAAACATCTGGCCGAGTTCGATCGCGGCATGGCCCTGATCCCGGAAAAGTTTCTTGCCAATGGCGCGATCGCCGCGACCCCGGTCGGATTTGATGCATCCACCCTGCAGCCTGAATTCGGCCTGATGCAGGGCGAGGGTGCAAACCCTGTATTTGCCGAGAGCGACGTCGTTGCCGCATTGAAGAAGGCTGCGGCCAATGGCGTGAAGCTGCAAAACATCCGCTCGGTTGGGGGCTTTGAGCGACGACTGAACGATGTGACCTGTTCAGGCTGCCACCAGACGCGCGGCATCGGTGGCTTTCATTTCCCGGGCGTCGACTGGATGGCGGCCAAGCCATCGAATTCGACGGTGGTGCCGGCATCGCCGCATTTTTTCGGCGACCAGATCCGCCGTCGCGATATTCTCAACTCGGTAAAGTGGGGTATCGGCCCGGATTATTCGCGGGGATTTTCCAGCCGCCCGCAACAGCGCAGCAGCGCCGAACTCGCGGGAACCGAATATAGCGACGGCTGGGGCGCGCATTGTTATGCCCCGGGCAAACCGGCCGCCGATAACGACGCGAGTTTCCGTAGCTGGACCTGCGCCGAGGGGCTCGCCTGCCAGATGGCCGGCAAGGCCTCGCGCATGGGCATGTGTTTCGTCAAAACCCGCTAGAAAAACCGCCATGCCGGTAGCGGCGAGATTGACAGTAGGCTTACTAATCATGTCTCATCCCGGCAATTGGCTTTTCGGGAAGGAAGCATGGACGACGTCATCATCGTTGGCGCCGGGATCGGCGGGCTGACGCTCGGGCTTGCGCTGCACGAGGCCGGAATTCCCTGCCGCATTTTCGAATCCGCTGCCGAAATCAAGGCGGTCGGCGTCGGCATCAATCTGCTGCCGCATGCCACAAAGGAGCTGGCAACACTCGGCCTCGAAGCGGCGCTGGCCAAGGTTGCGATCGCGACCACGGATGCGACCTTCTTCAATCGCTTCGGCCAACTGATCTATCAGGAGCCGCTCGGCCGCGCCGCCGGCTACGATCATCCGCAATTCTCGATTCATCGCGGCGACCTGCAACGGGTGTTGCTGGATGCTTTCCTCACGCGCGCCGGCCGTGACCGGTTGCTGACCGGACATCATTGTGTCGGCGCCGAACAGGATCACGCCGGTGTCACCGTGGCGTTTTCGGATGGACCGGGCGGCGCTACTCGTTCCACCGCGCGCGGTTGCGTGGCGATCGCCTGCGACGGCATCAATTCCGCCATCCGCAAGCAGTTCTTTCCGGATGAGGGCGAGCCGCGCTATTCCGGCGTCAATATGTGGCGCGGCGTGACGCGCTGGAAGCCGATGCTGTCGGGCGCCAGCATGGTGCGTGCCGGCTGGCTCGCGCATGGCAAGATGGTGATCTATCCGATCCGCCCCGCAGGCGAGGACGGGCTGCAACTCGTCAACTGGGTCGCCGAAATCGAGACGCCCAACCATCGCAAACGCGACTGGAACCGGTCCGGCTCGCTCGATGATTTCATCCCGGCTTTCGCCGACTGGCATTTCGACTGGCTCGACGTGCCGGCCTTCATCCGTGCCGCCGACAGCGTGCTGGAATTTCCGATGGTCGACCAGGACCCGCTGCCGCGCTGGAGTTTTGACCGGATCACGCTGCTCGGTGACGCCGCGCATCCGATGGTGCCGCGCGGCTCCAACGGCGCCGGCCAGGCCATTCTGGATGCGCGCGCGCTCACCGCGGCGCTGCGCGCGAATGCCGATCCGGTCGCCGCCCTTGCGGCCTACGAAACGCAGCGGCTGGAAGCGACCACGCGCATTGTGCTGACCAACCGCACCAATCCGCCGGATGCGATCCTGCGCGAGGTGTTTCAGCGCACCAAAGACAGGCCGTTCAAGGCGATCGAGGACGTCATCAGTCGTGAGGAGCTGGTCGGCCTGACGGAAAGCTACAAGCAGATTGCGGGCTATTCGAAGGAAGCGCTGCGCAGGTGAGACGGAAATTTTGCTGTAACCGTTGAATTCGCGCCAGGTTAGGGCGAAGCGTTCGAAGAAACGCGGCGTATCAGGAGAGGGACGATCATGACGGATTTCACAAGCAGGCACGTCGCCCGTCGATGTCGCCGGATATATCGACCAGCAACCGGTCGGCGGCTTTCAGATCAAGCTGCTGTTGACCTGCGCCGCCGTGCTCTTCCTCGACGGCTTCGACACCCAGGCCATCGGCTATGTGGCGCCGGCGCTCGCCAAGGAATGGGGGCTGACCAAAGCCGCATTGGGCCCGGTGTTCAGCGCGGGCCTGTTCGGCCTCATGATCGGCGCGCTGGTGTTCGGGCCGCTCGCGGACCGGATCGGGCGCAAGAAGATCATCATCCTCTCGACGCTGGCTTTCGGCATCGGCACACTTGCTACCGCCTTCATCAACGACGTCAACACGCTGCTGTTGGTCCGTTTTCTCACCGGGCTCGGCCTCGGCGGTGCGATGCCGAATGCGGTAGCGATGACGTCCGAGTTCAGTCCGCACCGCCGCCGAGCCACCATGGTGATGATCATGTTCTGCGGTTTCTCGATCGGGGCTGCCCTTGGCGGTTTGCTCGCCGCCGCCCTGATCCCGCAATTCGGCTGGCGCTCGGTGTTTATTGTCGGCGGTGTCGCGCCGCTGTTGCTGGTGCCGATCCTCGCATTGCGATTGCCGGAATCGGTACGCTTCCTCGCGCTGACCGGACAGGCCAATGCGCGCGTAGCCGAATTGCTCGCATCGATCAATCCGAAGGCGGCGTTTGCGCCCGCGACGCAGTTCGTGGTGCATGAGCCGGGGCTGGCCGGCATGCCGGTGCTGCATCTGTTCAAGGAGGGGCGAACGCTGCCCACGCTGTTGCTCTGGGTCGTGTTCTTCATGAGCCTGCTCGACCTCTATTTCCTGTCGAACTGGTTGCCGACCGTGCTCAACGACCTCGGCGCTTCGGTTTCCTCGGCCGCCGTGATCGGGTCGATGCTGCAGGTGGGTGGTGTGGTCGGCACCTTTGCGCTCGGCAGCGTGATCGACCGCTTCTCGTTCCGCGCGCTGGCGTTGGTGTATTTTGCCGCGGTGTTCGCGGTCGGCGCGATTGGCCAGCTCGGCCATTCCGTCGCCCTTGTCACCATGGCGATCTTCGCTGCAGGCTTCTGCATCGTTGGCGGCCAGATCGCCGCCAACGCCCTGACCGCGGGATTTTATCCAACCTCGGTCAGGTCGACCGGCGTCGGCTGGGCGCTTGGCATCGGCCGGATCGGCTCGATCATCGGCCCGCTGGTCGGCGGCGCGCTTTTGACGGCGAAATGGAGCACCGGATCGGTGTTCATGGCAGCCGCCACGGCGGCCTTTTGCGCGGCGCTGGCGGCCTTCTCGCTGAGCCGGTTGGCCGGCATGAGCGGCAGCAAGGGCGCCGCTGCGCCCTCATCAATTGATGCTAAGGTGGCCGCAGCCACCAACTGACCGGGGACCGGCGATGAGCTCTTCCGACCAGGAAAACAAGCAGCGCAATCGCGAGATCGCAGAGAACGAAGCCAAACGCGAGATTGTGAGCAACGTCCGCGTCAGCAGCTGGGCGATCGTGGTCACGATCATTATCGGCGTGGTCGTGTTTGGTATCGTCTGGGCGTGGTTCCAGCGCTGAGCGTCCGGTTGAGGGCTGCGGCCGATCGATAGGCCGTGACCTCTCACCCCATCCCTCTCTCCAAGGAAGAGGAAGACGACTGCCGCCGACCAGAGATGGCGGATCAAACCGTAGCTATTACGCCACCGTGCCGGACGCACGCAGCGCCCGGATCGCGGCCTCGTCATAGCCGGCGTTGCGGAGGATTTCGTCGCTGTGTTCGCCGATGCCGGGCGGCTTGCGCGGCTGGACTTTTCGGCTGCCGTCGACCCAGATCGGGCTGTTGATGGTCAGCATGGTGTCGTTCTCGAACGGCACCAGCACCTCGTTCTCGATCATCTGCTTGTCGTTCGGAATGTCGTCGAGGATGCCGACGACGCCGAACACCAACCCGTTGCCGTCGAGGATTTTTCGCCATTCGGCAAGATCCTTGGTGGCGAAGATGCCGTCAAAAATCTTGATCAGTTCCAGCGACCGCGCGTGGCGGTCCTTCCTGGTGGCAAAACGTGGATCGGTGACGAATTCCTCGCGGCCGAGGCAACGCGCCAGCGTCGGCCATTGCCGGTCCTCGTTGAGGAGCGACAGGATCAGCCAGCGGCCATCCTTGCACTGGTAGTGGTTGGTCACCGCGTTCAGCGCGTGCTCGCGCGGACGCCGCTCGCTGAACTTGGCGCCGACGAGTTTTGCCTGCGCCAGCACCGAGGCCGCCCAGACCCCGTTGGCCATCAGGTTGGAACTGACATGCGAGCCCTTGCCGGTCCGTTCGCGCTTGTAGAGCGCGGTAACGATCGCGCCATAAAACGCCATCGCGCAGGGGTGGTCGCCCATGCCGGCGATCGACCGCGCCGGCGTCGTGTGTTGATCGGCGCGCACCAGATCCATCAGGCCGGAACGCGCCCAATAGGCGTTGCTGTCGAAGCCGGGCTTGTTGGCTTCCTCGCCCTTTTCGCCATAGCCGGTGAAGGAAGCGTAGATCAGCCGGTCGTTGTTCGGCGCCAGATGGTCATAGGTGATGCCGAGCCGCGCCCGCACTTGTGGCGGATAGTTGGTAATGAAGACGTCGGCTTCGCCGGCGAGCTTGTGCAGCACCGCCTGTCCCTCCGTCTTCGAAAGATCAAGCGCGAGGCTGCGCTTGTTGCGCGCCTCCAGCATCCACGCGAAATTATGTTCGCTCTGGGGATAGCCCGGCAGGTTCGGCAGGTTGCGGTAAGGATCGCCGGCGCCGGGCGGTTCAATCTTGATCACGTCGGCGCCGAAATCGGAAAGCACGGTGGCGGCCGCGGGTGCTGCGATGAAACTCGCGCAGTCCAGAACCTTGAGGCCGTCAAAAATGCCTTTTTCCATGATGGTGCCGCTCCCGTGACGTTTGTTGGTTTTGCTTATCGCGATGGGAGGGTGAGAGCAACTACTCCCCGCCCGACAGCAGGGCTGCATTGCCGCCGGCGGCAGCGGTATTGACGGTGACCGTCTGTTCGGTGGCGAACCGCGCCAGATAATGCGGCCCCCCGGCCTTGGGGCCCGTGCCGGAGAGGCCATGCCCGCCGAACGGCTGCACGCCGACGACGGCGCCGATCATGTTGCGGTTGACATAGATATTGCCGACCTGGACCGCGTCGATGATGTCCTCCACCGTATCGTCGATCCGGGAGTGAATGCCGAGCGTCAGCCCGTAGCCCGAGCCTTCAATCGATCGCAGCACGTGAGCGAGGCGCTCGGCGCGGAAGCGCACCACATGCAGCACCGGGCCGAACACTTCCTCGGTCAGCTGCCCGGGATCGGCCAGTTCGAAAATATGCGGTGCGACGTAGTTTCCCTCGGGCGCGCTCCCGGCGAAATGTACCCGCGCTTCGCGCTTCATTCGTGCAATATGCGCGTCCAGGCGTTGTTTGGCCTCGACATCGATCACCGGACCGATATGGGTGGCCGGGTCGGACGGATCGCCGATCCTGAGTTCGCGCGCGGCGCCCGCGATCATCTCGATCATGCGGTCGGCGACGTCGTCTTGCAGGAACAACAGCCGCAGCGCGGAGCAGCGCTGGCCGGCGGACCGGAACGCCGAGGTGACGACATCGTCGGCCACTTGTTCGGGCAGCGCGGTGGCATCGACGATCATGGCGTTGATGCCGCCGGTTTCCGCGATCAGCGGCACGATCGGGCCGTCCCTGGCGGCCAGTGTGCGGTTGATCGATCGCGCCACCTCGGTCGAGCCGGTGAAGACGACGCCGGCGATATCGGGATGCGCCACCAGCGCTGCGCCGATCTTGCCGTCACCCTGCACCAGGTGCAGCGCGGCAGTGTCCACGCCGGCCAGGTGCAACAGCCGCACCGCCTCGCGGGCGACCAGCGGCGTCTGTTCGGCAGGTTTTGCAATCACGGCATTGCCCGCCATCAGCGCCGCCGTGACCTGGCCCAGAAAGATCGCCAGCGGAAAATTCCACGGCGAGATCGCGACGAAGACGCCGCGGCCGCGCAGGTAGAGCAAGTTGCTCTCGCCGGTCGGTCCCGGCATCGCCTTGCCGTCGCCGAATTGTTCGCGACCCTCGGCGGCATAATAACGGCAGAAGTCGACGGCTTCGCGGACCTCCGAGAGGGCGTCGTCCAGCGTCTTGCCGCCCTCGCGTTGCAGCAGCGCGATGAAATGCGCTGAGCGCTGCTCCAGCAGATCGGCGGCATTTTCCAATATGCGCGCGCGTGTCGCGGCAGGCGTGCGGCTCCAACCCCTGAATCCCTCGCGCGCGGCTGAGATCGCCGCCTTCGCTTCCGCCGGCGTTGCGTCGGCGATGCTGCCAGTCGCTGGCACGATTTCCGCGCTCACGTCAGCGATGAGACTGTTCAGCGCCGCACGCTCGCCGAATTCGAGCCCTCGCGAGTTTTGCCGCTGTGGCCGGTAGAGATCGCCCGGCGTCGGAATGTTTGGATGCCGGGCGTTGTCGGCGCTGCCGATGATATCCGCTGGACGCTTTAGCAGCGCCGACACCGGGACGGTCTCGTCGGCGGCGAGTGCGACAAATGACGAGTTGGCGCCGTTCTCGAGCAACCGCCGCACGAGATAGGCCAGCAGATCGCGATGGCTGCCGACCGGCGCATAGGTGCGGCAGGCGATCTCTGGATGAGTCTCGCCGAGCTGGGTGTAGAGCGCTTCTCCCATGCCATGCAGGCGCTGGAACTCGAAGCCGCTTTCACCCGTCCCCTTTTTTTCGGCAGCCAATTCGAGCAGGGTCGCGACCGTCAGCGCATTGTGGGTGGCGAATTGCGGAAATATCCGCGGCCGCAAGCCCAGCAATTGCTGCGCGCAGGCGACGTAATTCAAGTCCGTCATCGCCTTGCGGGTGAACACCGGATAGCCGTCGAGGCCGCGCTCCTGCGCGCGCTTGATCTCGGTGTCCCAATAGGCGCCCTTCACCAGCCGCACCATCATCCGCCGGTTCAGGCCGTGCGCGAGTTCATGGACGTGGCCGATCACGTCATGAGCGCGCTTCTGATAGGCCTGAATCGCGAGCCCAAATCCGTCCCAACCGGCCAGCGATGGATCGCCGAACGCGGTGGCGATCACGTCGAGCGACAATTCCAGCCGGTCGGCTTCCTCGGCATCGACGGTGAAATTCAGATCATGCGTCTTTGCCTGCCGCGCCAGATCGATCAGGCGCGGAACAAGCTCCGTTATTACGCGTGAATGGCTGACCGCTTCGAAGCGCGGATGCAGCGCCGAGAGCTTGACCGAAATGCCGGGCCGGTCGGGCAGGGCACGCTGATCGGCCGCGCGGCCGATCGCCTCGATCGCGTATGAATAGGAATTGAAATAGCGCGTGGCATCGTCTGCCGTGCGCGCGCCCTCGCCGAGCATGTCGAAGGAATAGCGTGTAGGCTGCGCGGAATGCGGCCGTGCCCGTTCGAGGGCCGCTTCGATGGTCTCGCCGAGCACGAAATGGTTGCCCATCAGCCGCATCGCCTGCCGCGTCGCGGCGCGCACAGCGGGCGCGCCCAGCCGCTTGGTCAGCCGGCCGATGGTGCCCTGCGGCGTCTCGCCGGGCTGGATCACGCGCGCCGACATGCCGAGCGCCCACGCCGAGGCGTTGACCAGGAAGGCGCTGGATTTGGTCTCGTGGTGCACGAAGTCGCCCTGGCCGAGCTTGTCTTCGATGAACTGGTCGGCGGTGCGGGCGTCCGGAACACGCAGCAGCGCTTCCGCCAGCACCATCAGCGCGAGGCCTTCTTTCGTCGACAGTGCGAATTCGCGCAGCATGTCCTCGACGCCGCCGAGCGGGTCGTCATTGGCCCTGATCGCCTCGATCAGCCGCGTTGCCGTACGGTCGATGCGCGCCTCGCGCCCTGCGTCCAGCCGCGACGCAGGCAACAGCCGGGCGGCGATCGCGCGGTCATCGGGCGCGTAGGGCGCGCTGAAAGGCGGAAGCGGGGGCTGACGGATCGGCATCGAGGATTCCCGAGACTCAGCCAATTTACTGCCGCTCTATCCGTAGTTCGATAGACAAATTCGGATATTTGCCTTAGAAATTGTGGAATATTACGCGAGTTGCCGGATAAATGACCGAAATTGACAAGATAGACCGCAAGATCCTCTCAATCCTTCAAGGGGATGGCCGCATCGCCAATGTCGAACTCGCCGAGCGGATCGGGCTATCGCCGACCTCGGTCGGCGAGCGGTTGAAGCGGCTGCAGCGCGACGGCTTTGTCGAGGGCTATGGCGCCCGGCTCAATCCGCACCTGCTGGGCCTCGGCTTGCTGGTGTTCGTCGAGATAATGCTCGACAAGACCACGCCCGACGTCTTCGAGCGCTTCGCCAAAGCGGTGCAATCAGCGCCGGAAGTGCTGGAGTGTCACATGGTGGCCGGTGGCTTCGATTATTTGGTGAAGGCCCGCCTTGCCGACATGACGGCCTACCGGCGCTTCCTTGGCGAGAGCCTGCTGGCGCTGCCGGGGGTACGCGAGACACGGACTTACGCGGTCATGGAAGAGGTCAAGCGCGATGCGCCACTGCCGGTCGGCTAACCGGAGCGTGGCGAAAACGCATCAGCCCAAAAATTGCCGTGCAGCGCTCCACCAGTGGCGCTCTTGCAACTTGGCAGCGTGCAATACAGCGGCTAACTCTCTTGCCGCACCGTCGCCGGGATAGCAGGGATCATGGAAGACGCCGGTCAGCCGATACGGAGAAGCGCGATGCGGGAAAGGCTCGCGGCCGTGCTTGGCGTTGTCGGCGTGGTCCTGTCGGCTGCGCCGGTACGCGCGGCCCCGATAAGTTCGGCGGTTGAGTATCTCTATAGCTCGGTCTCGATCTATCCGCCGTCGGCCACATCCATGACGGTCTGCTACGGCTTCGTTTGCCGGCGCCGCGAGACCCTTGATTTCACAGAGGCTGATCGCAAGGCATTGACGCAGATCATGTCCGCAGGCCGCGCTTCGGCGGTGGCGGAACGCGCGGCCGTACAGAAGGCGGTGGTATGGTTCGACCGCCGCATGGGGCCGGTCATCGGCACCGACAAGCGTGTTGCCAAAGCGGATTTCCGCTACTTCGACGACAAGCACAATTACGATTGCTGGGACACCACCCGCAACACCACCAGCCTGTTGCTGGTGTTGCAGCAGTGGGGCTTTTTGAAACACCATGTGGTGGGCGATCCGCGCTATCGCGGCAACACGCTGGTGCTGCAGACGCCGCACAACACCGCGGTGCTGGTCGATCGCGCGACCAAGGTCGAGTGGGTGGTCGATCTCTGGCCGCGGGGCTATCTGCAGCCGCCGGATGTCATGACGGTCGAGAAGTGGGTCACGGAAGACTGAGCATCCGGCGGATCTTGCTCGATGCGTTTCCCCACGAAAACGCTCAAAAAGAAAGAGCGAGCAACTACAGTGCCCGCTCCGCCGAACGCTCACAGTTTTTTGAAAATTTTCTTCTAGCCCCGCTCCCGGATTGCGTCCGAGAGCGCCTTTGCCGATCGCGCGGTCGCGCTAAACCTTGAGGTTCTCGGCCGAGGTCTTGCCGCGGTTGGCAATCTCTTCGTACTCGACGGTCTGCCCTTCATTGAGCGTCGAAAGACCAGCTTTCTCAACTGCCGAAATGTGAACGAAAACGTCCTTGCCACCGTTGCTGGGCTGGATGAATCCATAACCCTTGGTCGGGTTGAACCACTTCACCGTACCTTTAGCCATTCACGTCGTCTCCGCGGAATCAAAAAAAGAATTCGAGCCGCCGGTCCCCGCACATACCGGCACGCCCGAGCCATCAGGATACGCGGGTTGGGGCGGACTGGGTAGCGCAAACGGTACGGGAGTTTCGGCAAAAATACGCCATATCATACCGCATTTCCGCCTTTTTGCCCGTTTTGCGCGTATTTGACGCGGCAAAATCAGGGCCGGTTCCAGTTCTGGCGATTGGAGAATTCACCGCGGATGGACCCCCGCTCCGGCTGGCGGGGGAGAGGTGCGACCTGTCCGCCGACGCCCAAAGGGCGAAGGCGAATGGCGATATTTCCGCGATAGGCGCGCGCCGAATGGACGAATTTCCCGCTCCGACGCACGCCGCCGGACGCTCGACGCACGATTCAGTAGTTCGCGGTCAGATAGTCCACGATCTTTCCGACGTCCGCATCTTCGATCGGCGCGCCGTAGACCTTGATCATCTTGGTCACTTCCGCCGCCCAGAAATCCTTCCTGAATTTTTCGCCGCGCGGCTGCGTCTTGACGTAGTCGGCGGAGTGACAGGCGGTGCAGTTGTTCTGCACCGTGTCCAGATTTGCGCCCGGCTTGAAGGCGGCGGTTTCATCCGGAAGCTTGTAGGAGACCGGCGCGGCCTGCACCGTCGCGAGGCCGAGGCTCGCGGCACTGAGGGCCGTAACCGCTGCGAGGGCAAGGAGAATTCGCTTGTGCATGATCATTCCCCTCAGGCCGCGGTGACGCGAACGGTCTCGACGACGTTGCGTAAGTAACCGGCCGGATTCCACAGCGGCGTCATCGGCTGTACCTCGCCGCCATTGCTGGTGGCGCGCGCCCTGAGTTCATGGGTGCCGGCTGCGAGCTTCACCGGCAATTGCCATTCGCGGAACGAATATTTGCCGAGATCGCGACCGAGTTTTGCAGGCGTCCAGGTCTTGCCGCCGTCGGTGGAGACGGCGACTTCCTTGATGCCCTTGCCGCCGTCGAAGGCGATGCCCTTCAACGTGGTGCCGCCCGGTTTGAGCCTGGCGCCGTCGCTGACATTGGTGATGAACGAGCGCACCGTGAAACGGTTGATAGGGATCGTCGCCTTCGGCGCCGTGCCCGGCTCGATGCTGTTGTTCGGCGTATCCGGAATCCGGTAGGCGCTCTTCATCCAGAAGCCCTCGAAGACGTTATCGATGACCGTGATCTCGTTGAGATGTTTGACCCAATAGGTGCCGTAATAGCCGGGCACCACGAGCCGCAGCGGAAAACCGTTGAGAACCGGCAGGTCGTCGCCGTTCATGCCATAGGCCAGCATCACCTCGCCGTCGCTTGCGTGATCGATGTCGAGCGCCTTGACGAAATCCGGCGTCTTGTCGCTGACCGGTCCGTCCATGCCGTTGAAGGTGACCTGCCTGGCGCCCGACTGGACGCCGGCCATGTCGAGCACGGCCTTGAGCGGCACGCCGCGCCAGCGTGCATTGCCCATCGCGCCGTTGCCCAGTTGCCCGCCGGCGACGCGCGGGGTGGAGAAGCCGCGGCTGTTGCCGGAGCACTGGTTGACGGCGACGAGTTCGACCGCCTTCAGCTTCCTGATGTCCTTCAGCGACAGTTTCAACGGTCGATCGACCTTGCCCTTGACCTCCAGTGTGAACTTGTCCGGATCGATGTTGTAGGGCACGTCGGACAAATGATAGCGGACGAAGAACGCGTTGTTCGGCGTGATCGCGCCGTCGTTGAAGATCGAGAACGGGGTTTCGAGTTGCGGCGGGCGCTCCGTCAGGCCGATCATCGGGCGCTTTTGCGGGTATTTCACCAACGGTCGTTCGCCATTGTCGAACGGCAGCGTCACATGATCGAGCGCGAACGCCCGTTGGGACGTCAATCCCGTGGCCAGCGCCGCCATACCGGCACGTTTCATCCATTCCCGTCGATCGAGCATCGTTCCTCCGAAGCTTTTTTTGTCGAGCCGGTCATCACCAAACTCATGTGCGTGTAAATGTCGCATTGGAAGAGTCAAAGTCAATTGATGCTTTCGCAGCGGTCACCGGCATTTGCATTGCAACAGAATCAGAAAGCCCCGGTCGCGCTGGGCGACCGGGGCTTCTGACTTGAACGAACTGCGTTGAAGATCAGTAGGCGCAGACGTTGACGGTGCGGAATGTCACGCCGTACGGGGTGAGCACGCGGCGGGTCTGGTAGCAGCCGTCGTAGCCGCCACCGATGTAGCCGACGCCAAAGCCGAAGCCATGGTGGTGGTGGTGATGCCATCCCCCACCCCACCCGCCGCCCCACGGCTTGGCGGAAGCAGCAGAGGGAGCCAGCGCCATAACGCTGAGGGAGGCGGCGGCGACGAGAGCGAGAGTAACTTTACGAAGCATGGTCTTTCTCCTTGTGTGATGCGCGTTCGACATTTTGTCCTGGCGCGGGTTGATCGTCTCTGTTTCAGTTTGCAGTTTCAGTTTTACCCATCACTCGTCAGTCGTGCGTCCGGGAAAGCGGGTTCGATAAAATTGCTTTTCGATCGGGTACAATTTTCTGAACGGATATTCAGGTGTGAAGAAGGTCGCGCAGTGATGCACTGTCGTCATTGCGAGCGAAGCGAAGCAATCCATCTCGCCGCGCAACGGAAGAATGGATTGCTTCGTCGCATTCGCTCCTCGCAATGACGGCGGGTTTGCTGACCTGCCCGGTGAGCAGCAACAACAGAAAGCCCCGGCCGCGCTGGCGACCGGGGCTTCTGTGCCGAACGTGCTGCGAATGAAATCAGTAGGCGCAGACGTTGACGGTGCGGAACACGACGCCGTACGGGGTGAACACCCGGCGGGTCTGGTAGCAGCCGTCATAGCCGCCGCCGACGTAGCCGACGTTGAAGCCGAAGCCATGGCCCCAATGCCCGTGGTGGTGGTGGTGATGCGGGAAGTTCGGCCAATTGACCGGCTTCGCCGAAGCGGCGGTGGGAGCCAGCGCCATCGCGCCGAGGGTGGCGGCGGTAGCGATAGCGAGAGTTACTTTGCGAAACATGGTCTTTCTCCTGATGTGATGCGCGGTCGACGTTTTGTCCTGGCGCGGGTTGATCGTTTCAGTTTCAGTGTTACCCATCGCCCATCAGTCGTGGATGCGAGAAAGCGGGTTCGAGAAAATTGCGGTTCGATCCGGTACAATTTTCTGAATGCCTGTTCAGGTGTGAAAAACATCACACAGCGCGAAATGTCGCAGCCAAATGCCCCGCCGCGCATCGTTAACGCAAGGTTCTGCTGAATGATGAAACGCACTGCGCAACGAGAATTCATTCGCGGACGGCTATCGCCTGATCGAAGTAGGTGTAGCTCGCTCCGCCGCGGGTGAGGGTTTTGGTCCTTAGCTCAACCGTATAGCTGGTAAGGGTGGGATCGACCGCCCGGCCGTCGAGGTCGGTTGGCAGTTTCACGGCCAATCCGGTTCTCATCGTCGATCGGTGCGTCTTGTTCGCAACGGCGTACTCGACGGCCGGCGGTCCGCCCTGCAGCGCTTCCTCGAGCACGCGTCCCTGAACGGCCGGCATGTCGAACTTCAGGATGCGCGCGACCGTGGGCGCGATGTCCACATTCGCCGTCGGAAGCGGATCGTGAAGGCCGGATTTGAAGTCCGGTCCGCTGGCCATCAGCGAAATATGTGTGTCGGTCGGTGAGAAGCTGCCGTGATCGCCCCTGCGGTTGATCGAACTGGCGTAGCTGACGCCGGACTTGCCCGCCACGGAGACATTTTCATCGAAGCTGAAGCTGACGATGATGTCCGGCGCTCGGCCGCTTCCGCTGGTTTCGGTTTTGATAAGGCTCATGGGCAGCGCCCCTGCGATCTGGCCGTGCCTGTCGCTCACGAAGATCGCGCCGAACTGCAGTCGGCTCTGCAAGCTCGTCACGGCGGCCTTGACGGTGTTGATGTTCCCGTCAGGCACGAACAGATAGTCGCTGCCTGCGTTCGCGGCGACCACGACGGCGCCCACGGGAATCGGCTTCGGCACCACATAGCTCGGCGAGGTATATTTCTGCGCCCGGCCGCAGATGTTTCCGTGCTCATCGTCCTGGCTGGGGTAAAGATGTGTGCCGTCGGCCGTGATGCCGGACAGGATCGGGATGTCTCGGCACGCCGCTCCGTCATATGCCTTCAATCCGTCGCGGGTCAGCAGTTCAGCGGTGCGCACGAAGCCTGAAACCGAGTAGCCGTGCGGATCACGCGCCCCGACGTCCCGATCGACGATCGCGCGCAATGGATAACGCGCAACATCGCCGGATACCGTGCTGTGATTGTGATCCTGAGTGATGATGATGTCAGTGGACTCCGCCCAGCCAAGCTGGCGAAGCTTCTCGACGACCCGACCCAGGATCTCGTCGTTCATCCTGGTCGCGTCGATCGAGTTATACGTGCCGGGCCCGTACGCATGACTGGTGGCGTCTGGCTCCTTCGACCAGAAGATCGTCAGGTCAGGTTTCTTGTTTGGCAGGATGTAATTCACGAACACTTCGGTCAGATAGGAGAAGCCGCGCCGGGATAGTGCCCCGCTGCGATCGAGCGGATTGCCGGTCTGTCCGTCCTTGAGCCGTCCAATGGGTAACGGAGCGGTCGGGTCGCCGTTGCCCTTCGCGAGTGTCAAGGCGCCCGCCTCGTAGGCGTTACCGCTGTTGCGCGGAAGCGGATAACCGGCCTGCTGCAGTTCCTTAGCGAAAGCGAGCGGCATCGCCGCGTCTTCATCCAAGATGATCCCGCCGCGCTTGTAGTCCTGGATGAAGGCTGCTCCGAACTTGCCGACGGCCGCCGTCGTCAGTCCTTTGGCTTGCGCGGCCTGCAGCAGGGTCGAAACGAGCGTGAGCTTGCCCTGGTAGGAGTCGCGCACGGCTTCCACCACGCCGAAATCCTCGATGAATGCCGGCGCGGAAAAATCAATATCGGCCCCCTTCGCGTTCTTTCCCCTGGCGGACGGCGCATACACGACGTTGCCGTAGAACCCATGCACACCCGGATAGGTGCCGGTCGCGATGGAGGCGGAATTCATCATCGTGAAGGTTGGGTAGACGGCGTGGTGATCCGCAAAGACGACGCCCGATCTGGCCAGCGCGAAATAATTCGGCGTGATGTCAGGGGTGAGGTCGTCCGTCCGCAGCCCGTCCCACACGAAAACGATGACTCGCCGTGCAGCCGGGTCTGTCTGCTGCTGCTGCGCCCGCAGGCCCGATGTCATTTCGAGCAGCAAAACGAGGAGCGCGCTGAGCAAAATCAGCAGCCGAATTTTCATAGGTTCCTCCTCGGCAATGAGGTGAGCAGGACGAATGCCCGATCCAGGCCCGGAGTATTCGCCGGTTAAACCCCGCAAGAAAGACCATCAATGTCACTCTATTGGGACGCGTGACGTGGCGTCCAATACATAATTGAGCTATTGCTTATGCAATTTGGAGATAAGCAAAATGGATCTGAAGCGCCTGCGGACATTCGTCGCCGTCGCTGACCTCGGCACGGTTTCGAAGGCGGCGCTGAGTTTGCGCATTAGCCAGTCTGCCCTGTCGCGGCAAATCGGCGACCTCGAATACGAATGCGGGTTCAAGCTTTTCGACCGTGTCGGCCGCCGCCTTTTCCTGACCACCAGAGGCGAGCAGTTGCTCGGCGATTGCCGCGCCGTGCTGGGCCAGATGGGGTCGCTCGGCGAACGCATCAAGCTGCTCAAGCGTGGGGACTCCGGCGTGTTAAAGTTGGCCGCGCCGCCGCAGACGATCGAGAGCGTCCTGTCGGGATTTCTGCCGCGATATGCCGAACGCTTCCCCAACGTGCGTGTGAAGCTGACCGAAGCGCTTGGCATCGACCAGGTGCCGCTGCTGGAACGCGGCGAGATTCATATCGGGATCAGGCACGATCAGGGCGTGAACCCATGGTTGGAGAGCGTCGCACTGCCATCCGATGATGTCCTGGCGGCGTGCCGCCCGTCTCTCCCACTCGGCCGCGACAGCATGATAGATATCGTTGCACTCGCACCCTATCCCTTGCTGCTGCTGGACTCTGGTTACTCCGTTCGCCGGTTGTTCGATGCGGCCTGCCGTGTTGCGGACGTCGAGCCCAACATTCTGCTCGAAAGCCGCGCGCCGCACACGTTGCTCGCGCTCGCCGAAGCGGGGCAAGGCGTGGCCATTATTCCCTCCGTCCTGCGGACCGATCGATACGGGTTGAAGATCGCCCGGGTCAGCCACCGGCGAAAACCGCTGCGAGACCGTTATGTCATCCAATGGGACAAGCGCCGTCCCATGCCTAGCTATGCCCAGAATTTCTGCGCCGAGCTCGCCACGTATATGCGCAAGGTGCTACCTATTACGCGGCCGTCATAAAGCATGGGATTAAGGTGACGGCGCACTCAATTGATCCGCGCCCCTCATGCGAGAGGGCGGTTTAAAGAGAACCCGCGCTACAGACCGAGTCGCCTCGCTCGCAACTAAATCTGGATGTGGTGGGTGCGACAAAGCAACCCGACGGGCAAATCAGTTCTGATTTACGGAAAATGTGTCAAGCCCCAAAATAAAAAATATTTCTCTTTTTCCGAACCCCAAATCAGCGCTACATCCGATGCATCCCGTCCCACTCAGAGGGGCGTCGGCCGTCGTCACGACGAGGGGCGGGTAGCGGTGGACGTGGAGGTGCCCTGACGAACGGCACTGACGCGTACGGCGAAGACGTGTGGTCCTGACGCCCCGGTGCTGGCGTCAAGTGAGCGGTAAGGCCCGCAAGCGACGGTGGCAACAGAGCATGGGCTCACCGGGGAGAGCGCGTTATAAGCTGTAAAGCCATTGCGCAGGGGATGTCGGATGTTCTCCGCTGCCCTGTATGCTCATGCGCGCACTCTTCTACACATTGCGCATGAGACCTCGGGTGCAGCGCGCATCCGGCATTCCCTGCGCCCTCCTCATTTCGAGGGCGTGAGATAAATCAACAACTCGGGCGCATGGCGTCGCGAGACCGCGGATTCGCGTCAATCATGCAACGCCGTCATCACGATCACGCCGCGACGACATCCAACTCGCCCGCCACCGCCGACAGCGTCCGCGCATCGGTCGCGGTGCGGACGATCATCGGCTCGTTGCGGCCGCGGATCGCGACTTCCTGCTGCGGCAATGCATCGGCGGCGACGCCGGCGGCGGCGCGAACCTCGTCCGAGATCACCACCTCGCAGGCGAGCGCCTTGGTCATGTCCTGCAGCCGCGCCGCGACATTGACGGGGTCGCCGAGCGCGGTGAACACCATGTGGTCGCGATAGCCGATGTCGCCGACGATCACCTCACCGCCATGTATGCCGATACCGAAGCGGATCGGTTCGCGCAGATCATGCTCGAGAAACCGGTTCAGCTCGTCGACATTGGCGGCGATCATGGCCGCCGCCTTCAGCGCCTGACGGCAGGCGTCCTGACGGCTCGCGGTCAGTCCGAACAGCGCCAGCATGCCATCGCCGACGAACTGGTTCGGGAGGCCGCCGCTTTCCATCACCGCCTGCGACACCGCGCCGAGAAAGCGGTTGACGATGAAAACCGTGTCGAACGGAAGCCGTTTCTCCGCAAGCTTGGTCGAGCCGCGCATATCCACGAACATGCTGACGAGATAGCGCTCCTGGCCGATCCGCGTCGGGTTCGACGCGTGCGACCCGGCTGACACCGTATGCGGCAGGAACAACTGGAAGAACGACAGGTCGCCGGTCGGGCGCAGCTGGCAGGCCAGGCGGATCGATGGATCGGTAGCGCCGACGCGGCCGAGCACGAAGGCCTCGCGTTGCGAGGGTTCGGGCAGCTCGCTGCAGTCGCCGATGATGCGGATGCGGCAGGTAGAGCAGCGCGCACGGCCGCCGCACACGCTGGCATGAGGCACGTTGTTGCGTAAGGAGGCCTCGAGCACGCTCAGCCCCTTCGGCACCCGGACCGTCCGGCCGTTGCCATAGGAGAGGCTGACCATGCCGCCGCGGCGCTCATGGATGGCGCGCGCGCCCTTGGCGAGCAGCGTAAGGGCCAGCAGGCCGAAATAGCCGATCAGGAAATAGTTCTCGATGTCGCTCAATATGGCTTGCTGGGCATTGGTGCCGACCTTGGCCGCCGTGAGGTTCTCTTTCCGCCATTCGGCGTCGTCGCTGTCGACCACGCCGCGGCCGCCCTGATAGAGGCCGAGCATGGCGAGCGTCGGAATCAGCACCGCGGCGGCCAGCAGGAACGGCGCGGCGGTCTTGAACACCGCCTTCATCCGCAGCCAGAAATACAGCCCGATGCAGCCGTGCACCCAGGCGATCACCAGAACTGCAAACATCATCCATACTTTCGACGCCGGCCACGCGATCCAGTACGCGAAGAACACCTGCGGATAGAGCTTTTCGTGTCCGAACAGCGTATGCCCGAGCCGCACGCCGACGATGTGGGTGATGATCAGCGCCGGAATACTGAGGCCCAGCACCAGCTGCAGCGGCTCGATCGCCTTCCAGCGGAATTGCCGGCGTTCGTACAGCGCCCAGACGCCGAGCCCGGTGTGAACGAAGCAGGCGGTATAGAATACGACCGTGACCGGAAGCGACTGCCAGAACAGCGTATGCAGATAGACGCCGCCTGTCAGCGCCTCCATCGAGATATTGCCGAGCGCATGGTTGAGGAAATGGCTGACCAGATAGGCGAACAGCACCGCGCCGCTGGCGAGCCGGATCTGCCGCAGGCTGATGCCGCGGATCAAAATTGTCAGTTGTTCGGGGGACAGGGCGGCCATGCGGTCCATCTAATACAGTATCGGCGACAATATTGCCTAATTCCTCCAGTGAACACCCTGCACCGCCGTCCCGGCGTCACCTTTTCGCTCCCGGCACGTTGACACCCCCCTGGGAGTCGAAGAAAAAGTGCCGTGACGATCACTCCCGATAACAACCGCGTTAAAGCGGACCGTCCGGCGCCATGGCTTGCCGTGGCGGCATTGATCGCCGTGCTGACGGCGATGCGGCTGATCTATGCCGGCGTGATCGAACTGCGCACCGATGAAGCCTATTACTGGACCTGGTCGAAGGAGAGCGTGCTGTCGTTCCTCGACCATCCGCCCGGCATTGCCTGGTCGATCCGGTTCGGCACCGCGATCTTCGGCGACACCAATCTCGGCGTGCGGTTTTCCGGGATCGTGGCGATGCTGGTGACGCAGCTGCTGCTCGCCGACATCGTCCGCCGCGTCACCCATGATTTTCGCGCGATCGCCTTCGCGCTGTTGATGCCGGAAGCCGCGCTCTATTACGGGCTGCTGATGGCCAAGGTCGCGCCGGATACGGCGATGATCCCGTTCGCGGTCGCGATGCTGTGGTCGCTGGTCCGGCTTCATGAGAGCGGCAACCCGCGCTGGTGGCTCGCCGCCGGCCTGTTCGCGGGGCTTGCGGCGTTGTCGAAACTCACCGTGATCATGCTGCTGCCCGCGGTGCTGGCGTTTGCGCTGGTGCCGGACTGGCGGCGGCGCTGGCTGCTCAGCCCCTGGCCTTGGGTGGCCGCGCTGATCGCGGTCACGGTGTTCGCGCCGGTGTTGATCTGGAACAGTCAGCACGACTGGGCGTCGTTCCGCTTTCAGTTCGTCCGCGCGGTCGCGACCCACGGGTGGTCGCTGCGCACGGTCGGCGAATTCCTGGCGATACAGTTCGGTCTCGTCGGCTTCGTGATGCTGCCCGTGGTGCTGTCGGGCGTGACGCTGACGGCGTGGCGCGGCTACCGCACCCGCGAGCCGGTCGCGATCCTGCTGTCGACCGCCGTGATCGTGCCGTTCGGCTATTTCTTCTGGAAATCGCTCACGCTGCGCGTCGGCGATACCTGGCCGATGTTCCTCTGGCCAGCCGGGTTCGCGGCCACCGCCATCAACCTCACGATGCTCCCGCGCGAGGGCTGGCCGGAGTGGATGATCCAGTCGACGGTGAAATGGGCGAGGGTGGCCGTCGTGACAGGCATCGCCTTCGTCGTCGGCGTGTTCTTCTACTATGTCGCCGCGCCCTGGAATCTGATCGGCCGCACCGATCCGGTCGGCGGCGAGGCCGGCTATGAACAGGTCGTGGCGCGCGCGCAAGTGCAGTTGCAGAAGACCGGCGCGACCTGGATCGCGACATCGGACTATCGCACCTATGCCATGATGCGCTGGTACTTCAACGGCCGCGTGCCCGTCGTCCAGATCAACGAGCGCGGGCGGTATCAGGGCTTTCGCGATCCCGGCATGGAATCTGATCCGGGACCATACCGGCCTCTATGTCGCGCGTGAGCCGGAGAATCGTTCGCCGGTGTGGGATCTCACCACCGCAAAGCGAGAGCCGCTCGAGCGGGTGGAGCGGGCCTGGCGCGGGATCGTGATGGATACGTATGCGCTGGAGAAACTGACCGGCTGGACGCCGGACCTTGCGCCCGCGCCGGACACGCCGCTGTTCCGCTGGCGCGTGCTGGCCGATAACACGCAGCCGCGGACAATCGCAGCCGCTATAAATGATCGGGACAACCGACGTGAACTGGGAGAAGCCCGGAATGTCTATTCGGATCGCCGCACTGGCGTTGTCGGTTTGCGCGCTCGCGCTGCCGGTCAGGGCCGCCGACTATCCTGACCATGCCATCAAGATGGTCGTACCCTTCGCGGCCGGCGGCGGCACCGACGTGCTGGCGCGTATCATCGCCCAAAACCTCAACAGCAAATGGGGCCAGCCGGTGGTCGTCGAGAATCAACCTGGCGCCTCGGGCGGAATCGGCACCCGCGCGGTGATGAAAGCGACGCCCGACGGCTACACGCTGCTGATGGCCTCCACCGGCGCGCTGATGGCGGTGTCCACCGGCGCCGATGGCGGCGGGCCGTTCGACGTCAACAAGGTCCTCACGCCGATCGTGATCGGGGCGGCGCCACCGTATCTGTTGGTCGCGAGCCCCACGCTGCCGGTGAAGACGACGGCTGAACTGATCCGGTATGCGAAGGAGAAGCCGGATGGCCTGACGTTCGGCTCTTCCGGCGTTGGTGCGGCGTCGCATCTGTCCGGGTTACTGTTTGCCAGCGAAACCGGCATCAAGCTGCTGCATGTGCCCTACAAGGGATCACCGTACGGTCTGACAAGGTGAAACAAGGCGAGGCGAGTTGTCCTAACTGATTGCGCTCTCTCTTAATTTCCCTATATTGCCTTATGACGCCGTTTGGCGCCTTTTGCACCTGTTCCTGACATTGTCCGGTTATTCGAGATCACCATGCCCCGCAAGGCTCGCTCGTCATTCGAAACCGCATCCGCTCGACTGAAGCTGCCGATCAAGGAAAACAAGAAACCGTATTGGGAAAGGCTCGGTCCCGGCCTGTCTCTTGGCTACCGTCGCAACGATCACGCCGGATCGTGGTCGATCCGCGCCGCTGACGGCGCTGGCGGCGAATGGCTCAAGCGGATCGGCACCGCCGATGACTACGAAACCGCGAACAGCAAAGACGTGCTCAACTACGAGCAGGCCGTCGCCGAGGCCCGTAGGCTGTATCGCGGCAAAAGCGACACCGAGCATGATCCGAGCAAGCCGCTGACGCTCGACGAGGCGCTGAAGCTGTACGAGGCGGATCTCGCGGCCCGATCTGCGCTTACCTTCAACGCGCGGCTCGTTCGTCACCATCTCACGCCGACCTTGCTGAGCAAGCCGCTTGCCCTAATCACCGCCGCCGAGCTGAAGGCCTGGCGTGATCGAGTCCTTGCCAAGGGCCTTCAACCGTCGAGCGTTAATCGCATTCGCAATGTTTTTCGCGCTGCGCTGGAATTATTCGCGCCGAGCCGTTCGCACATTTGGAAGGAGGGCCTTGAGCGGTTGCCCAATTCAACGCGAGCGCGGAGGGCGATCTTTCCTGACGACGTGATCCGCTCGCTGGTCGCCGAAGCCTACATAAAGAATTCCGCATTCGGCCTGTTATGCGACGTGCTCGCAGCGACCGGCATGCGAGCGATCCAAGCGCAACGGCTACGCGTCGAGGATTTAACCGTGGGCGACAGACCGCGCTTGATGGTGTCCAAGGCCGCGAAGGGCGGGGGCAGAAACCGCGCCGAGAAAAAGTTACAGCGTTTTCCGGTCCCGATCACACCAGCGCTTTGCACGAACCTGAACGCCGCAGCTAAGGGTCGCCCCGATCATGCGCCGCTGTTGTTGAAGGCCGATGGCGCGCCGTGGAACGAATACGATCCACACAGAAATTATCGTAGAGACTTCATCGAGATCGTGCGAGCCGTGGGGTTACCAGCGGATTCAACCGCCTACCTGTTTCGGCATTCATCCATCGTGCGCGGCCTATTGCGCGGCCTGCACACCAAGTTGGTCGCCGATCTGCACGATACTAGTGAACAGATGATCAGACAGCACTACGGAAAATTTGTCATCGAGTACACCGACGAGATCGCCCGGGCCGCATTGTTGCACGACGAGCCGCCCGCGAGGGCCAAGGTGATTCACATCGGACGCTGATCATGGCGAAGGCCAAGAAGTCGAAGGCCAAGAAGGCCAAGCAATCAAGGGAATTGCCGCTTGACGATATTCGATGGAGGTGAGCTGCCGAAATTGGCAGACGACTTTTTCCCCACTTCGGCGACAGAAGCCTTATCGCTCACATTATGACAGAAGCGGTGGCGAGTGAAAAAATACACTGCATGCGTAGTGTCGCGATCGGCCCCGCCGACGACGCGGTACGGCGCTCCATCGATCTTGAGCAACAGAGTTCTGGGCAAAGCACTTTTGAACCGTTCTTCCGAAGTTATGCTCACCGCTCAGCAGTTTTCTGTACCGCTGCATCGTAAGATTGCTGAGACTATCGCCAGGGTTCGGGCATCGCACGGGATAATCAAGCCACAGCTGGTCATTGACGCGATGGGAGAGGACGCCGTTGAGATCTTGCCGACGGCATCACCACCGTGGAGGAGTACGTTAAAGGGCTGGCGAGGGAGGCAATATTGTTGCCCAATATGCCCGGCCATAGCGAACTTATACCCGCGTCGCTTTGGACCGAATATCGCTTTACGTACTCAAATGAAGCATATCAAAATCTTATTGTAGATGCTCGCGCCGAGATCGAGTGGCATGCGGAGACACCGGCGCGAATGCGCATCCGTACAAACTCGAACGAAGAAATAAGCGTTACCCCTCGTCCGCCTGACCATAAGGGACCCTGGATCCTCACTTGGGCAAGAAAATCAGTCTTCTTTCTTTGGGAACCGGACTGCGTGAAAGTGTGGCCAGCTTTGGCACCGCAAGCGGTCGCTGCGCGGGAGGCTGATACCAGCGAGCTATTTCGCCGCAAGCCGGGGCCACGAGCGAAAGCTGAATGGCAATGGTTTGTCGCCATGAAAGTTTCCACGCTGAAAAACTCAGACAAACAATTGCCGACAGCAGGCGAACTTGCTCAACTCTGTCACGAGGAGTTGGGCTATCAGCCCGCCGAAACCGCGATAAACAAGCTGCTGAGAGAGCTACAACGGCTGCTCGGCTAACTCTTCTGATTTCTTCTGGTCTCTTCTGTCGTCGAAACCGATTTCCGCTGCATATTGCGTGAAGAGGCGCCGCAAGGCGTCGCGCAATAGGCAAAGGAGGTGACGGCAAATGGCGCATTCCCGCGCTGTCAACCGGGAAAAGCATCCAACAATCCCGCAACTCGCCTGGACGATCGACGAACTATGCGCCGCGGCAAACTGCTCGCGGTCATACTACGAAAAGGAGAAGCGGGGAGGCCGGGGCGCTCGCGAAACCTATTTCGGCCGCGTCATACGGGTCACCCCGGAAGACGGCCGGGCATGGATCGCAGATCGCCGACGGAAAATGAATGACGGTTTGCAGGCGGGCCTCCAAGGCAAATCAGATACCCGCGCTGCAAGTTGGTGAACCCGATCCCCACCAATCTAATGCGGATCGGAGCGCCCCCCGGGAGGGGCAACGTGAAATGAGCAATACGACTGACTATCCGGTCTCAGCGCCGGATTCAACCCCGAGCGATGGGGTTTCTCGTCCGAAGCGCAAGAGCTTCACACTCGCCCGGGCAATTGCCAGAGCCGACCGGGATGAAATCCTGAACGCCCGGGACATCCTCGGCGAAGACTACTTGTTCAATCGCTTCTTCGGCATGCAGGCCTAGGCACCGGCGCGAACACCCGGTCGCGGACTACGGCCCGCGACCACCAATCCGAAACTGAACCGATAGGAGGACATCATGTCCCGTAAACCAACTGCAGACGATTTCGACCGGATCAACGGGTCGAAATGGCTCTCTAAGAGTGACGTTGGTGACGACGAAGTTATCGCCGTCGTGACCGGTGTCGTCATCGAGCCGATCCGCGAAAAGGATGGCACGACGAAAGAAAAATACGTCGTCACATTCGACGCCTTCGACAAGCCCTTGATTCTAAATGCGACAAACAAGAGCTTTCTGGGCGAGATGTTCGGCAAGGATGCCACCCAATGGGTCGGCAACAAGGTTGCCGTCTATGTCGACAACGCGGTCATCTACAACGGCAGCCGGGGCGGTGTGCGCCTGCGGATGCCGCCGAAGAAATCGGCGAAACGGTCACAACCGCCAACCGACCCCAACCTGCCCGACGACATCCCGTTTGATCGCTGAGCCTACCGAGGGCGGCCACACACGCCCTCGGCCTTTTCGCAAACCAACCAACGCGCGTTTTGTATCATGTCCGCAAAAATTATCATCCCGGAATGTTTATCTGATTGGGTCGACGGATCGTATTGGGCGGTATGGCGGTTTGAGAGGCCCAACCCCGATAAGAAGCCGACCAAGGTGCCGTATTGCGCGGCTGAGCCATCACGCGGCGCAAGCCACAGCGATCCGACGACGTGGGCAAGCTCGCATCTGGCGCTACAGGTCTATGAGCGCTCGACCGGTCACTTCGATGGCATTATGCTGGCATTGCGGGATCTGCCGCTGACCGTCTTCGACATTGACGATTGCATCGTAAACGCTGAACTGCACGAATTCGCACGGCAATTGCTGGCGCGCAGCGGTAACACCTACGTTGAACTCACGCCGTCAAACAAGGCACTGCGCGTGATCGGGCGAGGCGGTGGATCGCACCATCCACAGGAAGTTCGCGATTGCTGATGGCGTATCCGTCGAGATTTATCGCGGCGGCGCCAAACGTTTCATCACCATCACCGGCCGGCGCTATAACGACGCGCCGGATACGCTCGCGGACCTGAACGCGCTTGCCGACGAGGTTCTGGCCGAGCTTGAGGCTGCGAAACAGGAAGCCAAGGCCAAGCAGGAGAAGTTGAAGTTCGATGGCGGTGACGGCAGAAAGAAAGAGCGACCGTCGCTGGAGACCGTCATCAAAAAGGGGTGCTTCGAATTATGGGAAAATGACCGCAGCCGCGGCGAATACTATGTCGTCAACGAACTGATCAGGCTCGGTAGGACCGACGACGACATCGTTGCAATCTTCAGCGACATAAATAACGGGATTGCAGCGCATTGCCTGAGCAAGCCGGAAAAGCCGCGCGACTACATCATGCGCACAATTGCAAGGGCGCGTGCAGAAGCTGGCGGCGTCTCTGCTGACGGCTGTCCCGATCTTGACGGTGCCGAGATCGCGGCGCTCGCCGCCTTGTCCAATATTGAATATGAGCGGCAGCGTGCAGATGCGGCCAAACGAATAGGCGTTCGCACTGTGATCCTTGACCGCCTGGTGCAGACTGAGCGCGACAGGAAAAGGCGCGCCAGTGGTGACGATGATGGCAAGCTGCAGGGCAAGGCGGTTAGGCTGATGGAGCCGAAGCCATGGGATGAAGCGGTAGAAGACGGCGCCGCGTTGCTCGATGCAATGGTGTTGGTCATCAAAGAATACGTGATCTTCGATAATGATCATGCGCCACGTGTCGTCGCACTCTGGATCGTGTTCACGTATCTCGTGGACGTGTTTCAGTTTTCGCCGCGCTTGTGCATTACCAGCCCGACGAAGGGCTGTGGCAAGACTACGTTGCTCGACATTATTTTGAACATGGTGTTGCGGCCGCTGTTGACATCCAATGTCAGTGCCGCCGCGCTGTTCCGGTCGATTGAAAAATTCAAGCCTTGCATGTTGATCGATGAGGCGGACACCTTCGTTGATCTCAGCGACGAGTTGCGTGGCGTTCTCAATTCCGGCCACCGGAAGGGTTCAGGCGTGTTGCGCGTTGTCGGTGAAGATTTAGAGCCGCGATTGTTCGCGACTTTCGGTGCCTGCGCCATTGCGCTGATTGGATTGCCGCCGCCGACAGTGGTCGATCGATCGGTCATTGTTGAATTGAAACGGAAGCGTCCCGGTGAAAAAGCGAAATCGTTCCGCCTCGATCGTGTCGAGCCGCTCAAAACGCTAGCGCGCATGGCTTCTCGCTGGGCGCAAGATCATGCGATTGAAATAGGCAGCGCGGAAGCATCGTTACCGCCGGAGATCATTAATCGCGCGGCGGATAATTGGCGTGTGCTGAAACAGATCGCCATGGTAGCCGGCGGGTCCTGGCCGGATTTCGTCGATGCTGCCGCGCGCGCGGCGGCGGAGAGTACTGGAGACGATGAGTTGCTTGTGCAGTTGTTGACAGACATTAGGGGTGTCGAGTTCATTCATGTCATCGATGACGACAGTGAGATCGAGTACAGCGCTGACGACGAAATCCCGTCCGCTATCTTAGTGCAAAAACTGATCGAGACACCGGGGCGGCCGTGGGCCGAATGCCGGGTAAGGACGGTAAGGAGGGGGCAAGCAGTTGTCCCAGAACAAGCTGGCGCGGCTATTGAAGCCGCTCACCATCTTCCCAGAGTTGATCGGGCCAAGGCGTATCGGGGGATACAAGCGAGCACGGTTCGAAGAGGCCTTCGAACGCTATCTGTCGGACGAGGGGGGATCGCAACCTCTCAACCTCTCAAAAGTCGATGAAATGGACTCTTCTCGCATTTCGCAATCTCTCAACCCTGAAACTGAAAGAGAGGTCGGAAAATGCAAAAAACCCAATAGCGACCGGCTCTACGAGAGGTAGAGAGGTTGCGAGTGGGAGGAGGGCCTAGGCAGGGGGAGCCGGATCGGCCCGCCAACGGTCAGGACAAGGGGCTGGATAACAACACCGTTGGGCACTTGGCCAGCCGGTACCGGGAACTGTTCTATGAGTCCTGCGGGACGAGGACGAGGCGGACGCCTGGCTGTACCGGGCGCTGGCCGAGTACGGCGTGTTCCCGGAGTTTCTCAAGATTGAAGTTGGCCGCGTGAAAGACGCGGTCTTTGCGCTGTAGCACGCCGATGAATACTAGGTGACGGCGATCGCCGCAAGACATGGCGACGGGGTTACCTTGCCACAGAAGGAAAGAGAGGGAAGGTCGCAACTCTATACACCCGAATCGAGCAGCTGGCCAAGTGGTGGCGCAAGCGGATGAGGCAGTTGCTGGGCGAATTAAGTCCGACCTTGGCTGAGGAACACCGAAAGGAATTACGCGAAACGCTGGCCAACGAGGTGCCGGACACTGCACTCGATACCGAGGTTGGCCGAGTTCTGAAGGCTGCAAAAGCTAAGGCCGAAGGATTGACGCGATAGGACGTTGGGATGGGCAAGCGATCTAACTTCGAGCGCCGCGAGGCTGACTTCTACCCGACACCGCGAGCGGCGGTGCTGCCGTTGATCCCGTATCTTCGCGGGATCCGGACCTTTGCCGAGCCCTGCGCAGGTGACGGCGCGCTGGTCCGGCATCTGGTATCTTTCGGCTTCCGTTGCGTCTACAGCGACGACATTCGCAACGGTCAGGATGCGCTTGCGGTCGACGCCTATGGCGGTGCCGACGCGATCGTCACAAACCCGCCTTGGTCGCGCGACGTGCTGCACCAGCTGATCACGCACTTTCAGAACATCGCGCCGACCTGGCTATTGCTGGATTCCGATTGGGCCCAGGCCAAACAGGCTGCGCCATTTCTTGCCGCATGCTCCGACATCGTGGCGATTGGCCGCGTAAAATGGATCGAGGGCTCCAAATATACCGGCAAGGACAATGCCGGCTGGTACCGGTTCGATGCAAAGCATAAGGCCGGCCCCGTGTTTCACGGGCGCGTTCAGGGCACAGACGGTTTGATGCAAACTTTGAAGCGGCGCGTCTGCGAGCAATGCGGCAAGACTTACGCGCAGTGGCAGCGATCCAGTTCACGGTTCTGTTCGCCAGCATGCAAGCAACAGGCTTACCGCAAGAGGCTTATCGTAACGCCTAGCGTAACGGCGCTTAGCGTAACGCCTACCGTAACAGCCCCGCCATCGGAATTGTTCCGCTATGTCCAGCATGCTGACGTTCCAAAGTTCACGGCGGAAGGCTGGGAGTCGTTGCCTGCGCTACACGGCACACACCACGGAGAATACTCGGTGCTGATGCGACGACGCGAACCGGATGACTGGAAGGAAGCTATTTCTGATCGGGGAAAGGAGCATGGATCATGACGGAAAAGCCTCGCGTCGAGACAATGGCCGAGCGATGGCAACGGGTAAAGCCTGCCGACTAGTTCCATCGATGAATTAGGAGTAGGCTCATATCGATAATGAAGCAGATACGGAAAGCGTCATGGGACGGCCGATCGGCAGTGTGAACAGAGAAAAGCCCTTCAACGATGCTCTTCGGATTGCTCTCCGGGGCGATCCACTTCGGCTTCGCCGGATTGCGGAGAAATTGGCCAAAAAGGCCGAAGGATGGCGATCTCGGGGCCATCCGGGAACTCGCCGATCGCCTAGACGGAAAAACACCGCAGGCGCACACGAGCGAGGACGGTGGCGATCTCGTCGTCGTTATCCGGACAATTGCCGACATCACCACGCCTCACGGCGAATCGTGCGACGCGGATCGAGTAGGTCCAGATCAGTTCACGGTAAAGCGGCTGGCCGCAAAATAAGCACGCTCTATTGCAGCGCCCGCCAGATCGTCGCTTCGCCGCACTCGTACTCGCGGGCTAACTCAGCCATTGTCTCGCCGGCAGTGTAACGTTCGGCGATACGCCTGCGCTGACCGTGGTCGAGCGCAGTTGGCCGTCCGAACTTCGTGCCCTTTCGCTTTGCCCGCCGGATCCCTTCCTCACACCGTTTGCGGATCAGGTTGCGCTCGAACTCGGCAATGCCGCCCATGATCGTCATAACCAGTCGGCCGACGTCGGTCGTGGTATCGCACCAGCTTTCACCGAGCGAGACAAAGCCGCAGCCGATTTCGTGCAGTTCGTGCAGGATATTCTGCAGGTCGCGGCTCGACCGCGCCAGGCGGTCCAACTTAACGACGGTCACGACGTCACCCTGCTTGAGGGCTTTCATCAGCCTGGCGAACTCGGGCCTTCCGTTGGTCGACTTGCCCGAGGCTTTCTCTCTGTAGATCCGCTCACAGCCGGCGGCCTTTAGCGCCTCGACCTGGGCAGCGTGGTCCTGAGTGTTCGAACTGACCCTGGCGTAACCGAATTTCATAAAGTGCCCCAATTTTGAAAGCGTGAGTTTTGGAATCTAAAAGCTGCGTTGGCACAAGGGCAATCGAAATCTTCCGCAAACTACACTTTTTGAAAGTCGCCGATCGAAGCACCGGAAAGCTCGGAGACCTCGTCGCCAGTCTCCGTGCCGCTTTGACCGTCGTCTGGTTGACTCAGCGCGAGCCGCCTGTGCGTTATTTTTGCTGGCCCGCGTTGGACCAGCGGAATGTCGGCGACGCGCCACAGGCCTCCTGTGGGGGGCGCGCGTGCGGCGAGGGGTGGGGAGACCCCGGGGGCGGTATGTCGGGATTGAAACGCACCGGGTACCGGTACCGGTTATTGCCCCATATTCTCGCGCTGGGGCATGGAGGTTCTCGGGGACCATGTAAATCAGAACGGTCCCTGTTCTACAACAAAGGCACAGTAGGCTCACCGCCTGCGACCGCCGCCAGGGTTGAAAGCTGCGACGGAGTTGGGAGCCGCGCGACGAACCGAGCGGATCGGCTCACATGGCTTGAAATACTAAGCCCGAACCGAACACCCCGTCGGCCGATTCGCAGCATCAACGCCACCAATGGGAAGCACCTTTCCCGGACATTTTTCGACCTTGGAGGCCGTTCCAAACCATGCGTGACTTCTCTCACAGAACATTTTTTTGCGCCTGTCTATGGTCCCGCAATGCTCTCGACGCGAGGTCGCGTCGTCAACCGGAAGGAGATGGGTATGTCGAAGTTTGATGAACTTTCAGATCGAGAACTCGCGTGCGCCTCTGGAGGAAGTCTAGTTATGGGCATTCCAGCAGGTGCGATGGTCACCAAGGGCCCCGGTCTACTGGTTTGGGCCACTGCCACCGATCACGGGTATGTCGTCGATACCAGCGGAAAAGTTCCCCCGCGAAAGCCCTGAAAGTGAAAGCGGCTGCACTGGCGACAAGTCCGACTGATCTTGTGAACAGGCAATAGGCCTCATGTCCTGACCGTCCGCCGGATCGCCACCTCGAGATCGTTCATTTGCTCGACCGCGCCGGATCAGGATTGCTGCGGGATGGGAACCGCGGGGGCGGTATGTCGGGATTATTTCGCACCGGCTACCGGTACCGGTTATTGGCCCATGTTCTCGCGCTCGAGCATGTAGGCTGGTGCGGTTCTATAGCCGGCGGGCGCTGGCCGCCGCCACACGAGCCGCCGCCAGGCTGCCTCCTGGCTAAAGATTCCGGCGAAGACCTTGACGCAAAGGTCGGTATGTCCTCGCGCCAGTGACCTCAAATCGGCAGCGATCTTCTTTCGGGGCTTACGGGGTTGATCTACCCCTCCTGTTCGGCGTGGGCATCTCGGGCCCGCATCCGGCGCGGCGACAATCACGCGAATAACATAGCACAAACGGCGCGTATTCGCCCTGCGGAATGTGGGCTACCTTGCAGATCGCGAGGCACGGCGACGCGAATTTGCACAGGTAAGGTTGTTCACTTGTACATCAACCTCAAGACCGCCAAGTCGCTTGAGAGCCGGAGCCGCGCGAGGCGGCTCCAGCTGCTAATCACTGCATAGAGATGGTGACGCCTCCCACCGCGGCTGAGGCTTCAAGGCCCACCTTGGGACCGCTGAGCTGCAGAATGACACCGTTGGCATTCTGCAACTGCACGCCGCCGGCTCCGGCTGCGAGCGCGCCACCAGCTCCGCCGGCGGCATAGCTACCGGCCAAATCGCCCGGGCTGCGCAGGTTCAGCGCCCTGCCCACGAACCTGGTCGTGGACGCGCCGATGGTAAAGCCGACACTCATCCCCGACACCGTGAAGGGATAATGTCTGCCGCGGAAGGTCAATACACCCCTCCCGCCGCCGACGCCGACGATGAAACCACCCTTGGTAAAGACGACGCTTACCGCGCCGGTTTCAGCGCGGCTCGGCGTTACGAGGCCAACTGAAGTAAAAAAGCCGAGCATGGCCGCCAGCAGCAATCCTGTCCGATATTTCTTCATAACGCTTCCTTTGAGGGGGTAAAATGGGGGAATAGTCGTCTCATCATTTTGGTCGGGGGTCCTCCAACATATCTTGGGTGGTCCCTTTATATGGCATATGGCCGAAACGAGATTTAGCCGTATTTTCGGTTGTCCGGAAGTCGGCCGAGGCCGGCGTGGGAGGCCCCCGGGCCACGGCCCACGACACCGTCGGCTAGCCGCATCGGATGCGGTCGGAGCGTCTTGACCGCGCCCGCCCGCCGACGACGCGCCGCTGTCCGAGAAGCCGATCGCTGGGGTCACAGGGATGCCTGCTACCATGATCCTCGTCGCCTTCCGCCATGGTCTGCGGTCGTCCAAGCCTTGTAGACCTGCGTTGGGATCAAATCGATTTCACCCACGCCGTCCTGCACGTGCGCAGGGCCGAGAGAGGCACGCCTGCTACCCATCCTATTGTCGGCGATGAAATGCGGGCCCTGCGCAAGTTGCAGCGGGAACCCAAATCGCCGTTCGTGTTCACCAGCGAGCGGGAGCCGCCGTTCACGACGGCAGGCTTTGCGCGCATGGTGGAGCGCGCTGCTGCCGAGGCCAAGCTAGGCTTTGCGGCCCGTCCTCACATGCTGCGCCAAGCCCGTTGCCGTTCCAACAGTTGACGACAGCTTCAGATACGCTGTCGACATGGAGGGCTACGGTTTGCTCCCGTTTTTCTCCGAAGAAAAAACTAGTCGTTCACGCCGAGAGGCCGGAACGCGTTCGACAAAGGTCAATGGCGGCTGTCGTGAGGGGAGCGCGGCAATAAACGCCGTCCATGGCGGTAAAACCCGGACGGGGCAGCGACCTTAATTTCCGTTATTTCGACTTTCGCGATAGGCGGACAGAACTCGGCCGTTCGGCATTTATCGCGAGCAATCCGATCGACGCGAGCCAGACGCAAGCTCCATGGAAAGGCCCAACTCGCCAAAATGACGCCGCGAACAGCCGGCATGGTACCGGGCGCTGGGGCCCCATGAGCGAGAGGGTCGACATGAGCGCCTGGACCGAGGAGGAAATCCACACCCTCATTAGCCTGTGGCCGGCTAGTTCAGCCTCGCAAATCGGCGCTCGCCTGTGCCGTCCGCGTTCGGCCATATGCGGTAAGGTAATGCGATTGCGCCGCGAGGGCGTGTTGCCGAACGGCGCGCATGCGCCATCTCGACGTAAATCCGCGAACGCCGCTACAGCGGCGCGGCCGACCGCCGCAAATCCGGAACTTGCCGCCGAAACCGCCGCCACGAATCGACGACAGCCTCGAGATGCGGGTGTGTTCGATCCTCGAACTCGACGCCACCCGCTGCCACTGGCCGCTTGGCAAACTGCACGAAGTCGCGGTGCAATTCTGCGGCGGGAACGCGGCGCCGGGCCGCCGCTATTGCCTCCATCATCTGCGCATCGGACGTGCCTAATCGGGGCTGTCCTCGCCGTCATGCCGCTTTCCATCCAACATCGCCGCCTTGCTGCTTGAACCCGGCTTGCCCCTGGATTTGGAAACGCGGCCGCGCAACATGATTGCCCGAACCATGGGTGCGCCTGAAGAAGAGCTAAAGGTCTTAGCATCAGCTGCGGCCGCTGAAGGCGAACGACCGCAGAATCGGAGGTGACTGGCCCGCACGCTGGTGGATGGGTGAGCTGATCGGCGCCGGGACGAAGGACCGCCAACAAAGAGCCGCAGAGCATTCGCGCTCTGCGGCGCTCAATCCGCCGGGTTCCTCAAAATTGATTGTTTACTGAATGTAGCCCGCCCCGGCCCTACCAAACATACATGGATGAGAGTCGGGGCGGGAAATCCAAAATGAGGTTCCGTCAAGGGAACAAGCAGGATGTTGCAGTGAGGACACGGGACTGGCGAATCAAAGATGGGTTCCCGCTGCGTCGCGGAATCGAATTAATTTGAACTGTCACAACTCTAGGTTCAGCTTGCCCAATGCACCTTTGGTCGCCGCCAGGTGCGACACCGCGAACCGACGGCCTCAGCTCACGCCCCGTGCTGGGGCCGTTTCGTTATTCGCATCGACTTCCCAATTGACCGTGCAGCGAAGCTAGCTGCCATTCCAGCGGGTGCAAGTCCCGCCAACAGAAGGAGATCCAGCCACTGTTGTAGTTATATCCAGCAACGGAGAGGGAGACTGATCCGTTGAAAGCCTGGAAGTAAAAGTCCCCGAAGGCTGGGCGATCCAGTCCGATCCGTACAGGGGGGCGAGCAACCTGGCAGGCCGTAGCGGAAGCGAACCAGTGAAGCCACGAAATCGGAAGCCCGCGTGGAACGGATTGCGGGAGTGTCGGGAGTGCCGAGCCGGTGGTCAAACGGCGAAGGCCATGTCGGCATCGAAGTTCTGGAACATATCGATGTTGGACTCCCCGGGGTCGGAGAGGACGGCATGCCAGGAAGGAATGTGCAGTGAAAGCTCGGAACCACTCGCGGGTCGCCTAGGCGCTCCCGCACAGCGAAGGCATCGCGTATAAGCCGCTATGCGGTGAAATCGCGATGTGCCCGCGAGTGGGGCGGATGGGGCCGATTAAGTGATGACGGACCGGGACACTACAACCCGGACCCGAGCGAGGGCCCCTGGGGTAGGTGGAGTATTCCACCGCATGGCGGTGCATGATCGAGTCCTCAGGCCCGACTCAGAGCGGACCACTGTAGCGACCACGAAATGCACGAAGGGTGGATGCAAACTGGATGGCGGACGGCGGATGCCGGGAGCAGGCTTAAGCCGCCGATCACCCAGGAAGGCACCGCTTGGAAAGCCAGCCTTCCAGCCGTACTGGGGAAAACTCGCCGTACGGAATGATAGGGGGGATCGAGGAAACGTCGGCATCATTCGAAGCCCGATCCGCGCCTCGATCCTACCCGACCAGATCAAGACAGCCCCGGCCAGGGAGCGGGCTTATCCGTGTGTCCCGCCAGCGAGACGGCGTCCCTGGAATACACAATGCGCACCAGCCGAATAATTTGGTTGGGCGTTCGGATTGTGGAACAAGTGACTTTTTGATGGAGGGTTTCGAGATGCCGCAGCGTCGTCGGCCTTCAGTTCAGAAAAATTCACGCGATACTAAGGTCGTTCAATTCCGCCTGAGCCCCTCTACACCCGCCGAAATTGCTTCGAAAATATCGCAGAAGATGGGGCAAAAAACGCATTCGGTCCTATCCAGTGGAGCGGACCCAGGACCAGCGGGCTTCGACTGGGAAGAGTTGAAATCAGAGGACGACACGGACTGACGGTGGCTACGGCACCGACCGCCGTTATCCTGTTGGCGATCAGATCGCAAAAAAGGCCGCCGGAAATATCCAGCGCCATCGGGCTCAAACTTCGTAATTCGAGAACGCAACCCAGCCCCGGTACGTCTTATTTTGGAAGCAATGCCCGACCATCCTCTATCCAATACCGTCAGCTTGTCTGACCGAAATGTTTTTGGATGCGGGTAGCCGCGATTGGATAGTCGGCTGCTTTCGAATTTTGCAAAAAGCAACAATGACGAGCCGCGCGAACAAGCTTGCACTGCTAATCGATGGACCGAATCTGCATGCGGCTGCCAAGCTGCTCGGCTTCGACATCGACTACAAGCGCCTTCTCACGGAATTCCAGAGCCGCGGGACGCTGCTTCGCGCTTTCTACTACACGACGATTATCGAGGATCAGGAATATTCGACGATCCGTCCGCTGATCGACTGGCTCGACTACAACGGCTACACCGTCGTCACCAAGGCGACCAAGGAATTCACCGACGCCAGCGGCCGCCGCAAGGTGAAAGGCAATATGGACATCGAACTTGCGGTCGATGCTTTGGAACTCGCCGAGCATGTCGATCAGATCGTCCTGTTCTCCGGTGACGGCGATTTTCGCTCACTGGTGGAAGCGTTGCAGCGGCGCGGTGTCCGCGTCACCGTGGTCTCGACGATTTCAAGCCAGCCGCCGATGGTCGCCGATGAATTGCGGCGCGAGGCCGACGTCTTCACCGATCTGGTCGAGCTGCGGTCCAAGATCAGCCGCACGCTTAGTCATTCGGCAAATTCCCCGGTTCGAATGAGCCTAGGGGAGCGCCCAACACGGGTCCGAATTGGACACGGTCTAACAATGGAACCCAAACCTGCGGAAAGCTAAATTTAAGATGCAACCACGACACGCTCTGGACACCCATTTTCACAAATTAGGACAGATTGCGCGCGGATGATTAGGTGCGTTCCGATCTTCAAGTCTCTCGGTCGGGCGCTTTAAAAGAACGGCCTCAGAGCAGCCGCCTGCCCTGGGGCCGTTTCTCTATCCAAGCCGATCCATCCGAGTTGGTTCAAACAGAAGGCCCGGCATCTGCGCCGCGATACCCGCAAGCTTATGGAGACAAATTAGGGTTCCAGAACCGATAGCCGCACATAGCCCTCGCATTGGCCCAGTGTGGTTCCCCGCTGTGTTGCGGTTGTGCCGGGCTTAAAGGACAACATCGATGTCCTATGAGATTTCCCGGCGCGCTAACGCGGCGTCATTGCAACGTGCCCCAAGCCCTTCAATTTTTGGACTCAAATTTGCCTCCCGACTCAAGCGACTTTGGATAGGGCGACTGGGGCTGCAATGGTTATTTGATTTGGAGTATCAGTCATGGGAACAAATCATCCGCCGCGCGACAAGCAAGCTCACCTCGCTAAACCGTCGCTTTGGGTTGCCGAACCTGCCGACGACTCTCTCGCGCTACTTGAGAATGCCCTTCGAGGGGATGAACCCTCACTTTGGGATGGCGAACACACCGAAGACGTTACTCGCTGCTCGAGGAGAATGCGCGGCTTTGAGGACTTGTTGGTTCAGCTATCGGACCTCATCCGCAAAAACGTCGTTCACGCAAGACAACGCAGTTGCAGTATCATGGCAGACCCGTTTCCAGTATTGGCGGGCGCATGCGCCGTGCCCTCGCGGCCGTACCTATCTACACTAACCCCGTATGGGCAGCGGGAGAAACGCGCGACTCGTAACCACGAGCAAATACACGAATTTTGCCAGTTCCTTGCCCATGAGTGGGAAGGCAACCGTCAGCATTCCTATGCCGTTCCTTCCAGAGGAAAATCGCGGGGATGGTCCCGTACGGTTGACGGTAAATGGTCGGCAGTTGGTCTGGCGGATGCGGTATCGAAATACGCATGGCGGGGAAAAAACTTTGCTGAGAACAAGGCCGAGTTAGATCGATTAGCGGCCGATCTACAGTCCGCTATTCAACGTGGTTCCAATAGCGATGTTTGCGCCATCTTGCGGGCGATAATGCATTGGGGCGGTGTAGATAATAAATTTCGACAGAAGCGGACCTTTGAGTGGATCGAACGAAACGCGGATGAGATTTCTGCCAAGCTTTCGAACGCCGTCGATCTGATTAAGGACGAGCACGCCTCGCTAGAAGTCGTTTGACGGTGTAAATCTGACAATGAACTCGACGATGACGAAGATCGTAAGCCTCGCCGACCCCGAACAGAGGCTTGTGATCTACGACGGTCGGGTCGGTGGTGCGCTCGGCTACTTCGTTGCCAGATTTGCGGAAGAACGAGAAATTCACCAATACGATCTTGCTGAACAATTGCTTTTCGCCGTGGACCGAGAGGCCAAACGGAGACCCGAGACGAACCGCATTCATTTTCCGGCCTTGTTCGGCTTGTCCAGAGATCGCTGCCATGCCTCGATGGTGCGATGGGCATCGCAGCTAATCTGGCAAGTCGCGAAAGAATGCCAAGCGAGCCCGAGAGAAATCGAAGCTGCGCTGTTTATGTGGGGATATAACGTTAAGTGGGGATATTACGTCGCAGATGAACCAGAAAATTAGCCGTGTAGACGTGGAGCCTGCAAAACCTCGCAAATGGACCGAAGAGGAGACCAAGCTGCTGATCGAACTCGCGCAGCGGAAGGAAAGAGTGCCCGCGATGGCGAGAGAGCTTGGACGTCACATCGCCTCCGTTAGACGACGAGCTCTCGAATTGGGTTTGCTTCTGCCGCAAGGCCGAGGTGAGAGGCAGCTTTAGCTTTTTCTCCCGCCATCGAGACGCTGCCGGGAGCATCCTTTGTCGATGGCGCCGCGCAGACACACGATGCTGCCTCGTCACGGCCTCCGCCGAAATGAAACAGCTGACCGGTCGGTTGGCGAAGTTCGGCCGGCAATCGAGAAACGACCCACCTGTGAGCGAAAGTAACCCCGCATTAATAACCTGCTCTCACTGTTATATAGGAGCTTCTGACGAGAGGAATTATTCGCGCTCGCTCAACCCGCAACATGGGGATATCCGATGAACGCTACCACGGGTGCAGAAAAAACTGATCTGACTGAAGAGCAGAGCAAGTTAGCAGTGGTATCGGATGTAGAGGACGGCATCCGCGACTTCGTTCGCAATGATGTTGCCAATCTGCGCGGACCTGCTTCGGGTCCGCCGGGAAACATTGATCCAGTAACCGAGCAGCGCCCTGAGGTCAGCGTCAATAACGTCAATTCGTTGATCCAACGTGTCGCCGGCGCTTCAATTCGGGACATCGAGGACTTGATTTCAGAACTCGAAAGCCTGCGCGACCTGCTGCATGCCGAAGGCGAGCGCGTTCAGCGCGAAATCTCGGGCTATGCGCAGCTCAGCCAGGCCGCGATGAAATCTACACGCATGATCGCGGACAACGTGGAGCAGTGGAAAGGCTCAGCCGAGGGTCTTCGCAACAGCTGATCCAGTTCAACGCAAGCCGCCCGCGTCCATAGACGGTCGTGGTGTTGCCGGTCAGCGTTAGCGATGGCCCCAGCTCTACAAGGCCGTTTTCACTGTTCCGGCAAAAGCGTTTTGTATAAATTCATCCGCTTTTGTTGCGCGAATTCGCGATCCCTTGTCAACGCTTCCAAACTGTCGAAGCTCTTGGTGTACCAATAGATGTGGTCCTCCCTCTCCCATCCCGGCCGGAGACGTTGAGGAAACTTAACAAGCGCCTTCATTTTCACGAAATTCTTGAGCATGCTCGTCCAGACAGGGATAAGGGCTGCCTCCAATCCAAGTGGGCGATCTGCTAGTTGGTATGCCCGGTGCGAAACGCGCTCGATGGCGCAGGTCCCAAGAACCAGGACGCCGCCATCGACCTCGAAATTCTTGCCGTCGTGAAGGCGCCAGGACCGCCGTCCCGCCAGGAAATGCATCCGGTTGATTTCCACCGGATCATCCAAGCGGAGGGCAGCAGTGGCCATACGAGGAGGCAATAAAAAGGAGGCAATTGTGGTGCCAGCCTTGACGAGAGTGTCATCGTCAAAATCCCAGAACTCCCGCTTCAACGTCTGCACGGTGAATCCGAGGTGATCGTTGTCATCGATCTTTACGACCCAATCGGAGTGCGGTTTTGCGATATCAACCTGATCCTCAACGGGACCGATCTCCATTCCAGTTGGATGGGGGGTTAGGCCTGGCATGATTAGATTTGGCATCCATTTGTAACCATGAAAATAAATCGTCGGCCTCGATCCGAAGTCCCTGTTTTTCCTCACCTCCGCGTATTTGCTCGTCACATACCTATCGACAATAAGCTTAGCGGCGGCTTCATCGTCGACCGCGAAACTTTGCGCGGTTGTAGTGGCGTGGAGGCGATTGGGGGAACCACGAGAAAAGGGGAGAAGCTCAAACTTGAATAAAACTAGGTTCGCAAATTACGAAAAGTGACGCTTAGGCGGTTAGACGGCCTTAGGTTTTTACCCATAGTTTCAAAGCTCGTAGTGTGAGCCGTAAACCGAGGTTAAATCGCCATGATGGCCCTACGACCTTTCGCTGCCTCGGTGACCCGCAGCAGCGTCTTACTCATCTGGCTGCCGACGATGTGGACGGCCATCTTGGCCATCCTGACGGGCGCTTTCGTTGTGCTGTTCCAGTAAACCCGTCGGACCCCATGTTGGTGAGAAATCTCGAATTCTTCTGCAATCCGATCCCGGCCGCCGATGTCCCCGGCTTCAGGTTCACCCGAAATCAGAACGGTGTCATCGTTGCTCGTTGCATGACGTGCCGCATCGGGTTTGTTATTTTCGAAAAGGACGCCGCGAGCGCGCGATCTGTGATGGGCGCGCATCATGATTGGGTTCACAAATCGCACTTGAGCAGCGGCGCAGCGTTTAGCCTCGATAACAGCGAGGACGCGCTCGATCCAGTCATGGCCCGTGCGGGTGAAGCGGGCTTGTGAGCCATCCCGGCGCACCGCCTCAAACCACATGGTCTAAACCACCGCTGTCGTGGACTGCCGCCAAACAATGCGGATGGCTTTTGATCAAAGACGGTCTTCCATTATCGAAATGGCCCGCGATTGCGGTTATTGTTCTCAGCGTGGTTGTACTCGCCTACGTCGCGTATGCCATTTCGGTAGGAATATGAAGCCGGGTTCGCCGAGGCTTAGCGCCAGTCCTCATCGCTTTCGCTGTCCCCCGTCGCGCTCTCCGGGTTCTTTGACTTGGGCCACATCTTCGATGGCCCGCTGTGATAGAAACTAACGTGCTTCGACACAATGCCCTCCAGCCCCAACTGGCAGACGTGATCGAAGATCGTCGGGCCGTCGCCGAACAGGTGATCGCCGTACTGGATCGCGCGCCATGTCGTGGTCTTGCCGATCAGTTTGGCGAGCCTTCGCTTGCGTGAGACCAGCGGCCGCTCGCGCAGGTCGTCTCCGTCGTGTTCAATAAGGTCGAACGCTACAAGTATCACCTCGCCACCGCGGCTCCGGCTGCGCAGTATTGAAGTCAGAAACACCATCGTCGCCGAGGATGATGGCCTCGCCGTCGATCAGGAACGAATTGGCCTTTGTTGAGCGCGGCCTCGACGATGGAAGGGAAGCGGTCGGCCCAGTCATTGCCGTTGCTGGTGAAGCAGCGGATGCGCAAGCCATCCCGGCGCACCATCAGCCGGTAGCCGTCATGCTTGATTTCGTGAACCCAGAGCGGGTCGGTGGGCGGCCGGTTTGCCTTGGGGAGCTGGCAGGGTTCGACGAAACCGGTGGGGCGGCGCAAGACCATGGCCGGAGGATAGAGCAATGGCCTCGCGGTTCAACCGCGCCAATCGCTTGACGTAAATCAAAGCCATCGCTCAACTGCTGCCGACGATGGCGCATGGTATTTGATCCAAGACGGAGTTGATTATCAAAGCGGCACGGATCGCGGCTTAGCCGGATGCTCGTCGCCACGCTGGAGGCGCGCGGATGAAATCAACCGAATACAAAGTCTGGCTGGAGCGGCACCAGCTAACGCACGAGGCGGCTGGAAAAGCGCTTGGTGTCAACAAGTCGACCTCTAAACGCTATGGTGACGGGTCGATCAAGATCCCGCTGATGATCGAACTGTCGATCGAGGCACTGGAGGCGCGATGGCGGCGCGCCAGGAGGGTCGCCAGGCTTGGCCACTGAGCTGTGATAGAGCCAGCGCCGCCGCCACTTCAGCTTCGGGCTTCGACGGTGACGGCTACCGCAACATTCAGCACACGGTACGATACACCGAGTTGTCGCCAGGCAGGTTCAAGGACTTCTGGAGGTGATGCGGCGACCGCCGCCTCCGCGGGTGTCACCGAACTCGCCAGGTCGTACCGGGGGAGATGAAGTGCTCCCCAAAACTAGGCCAGCGGGCGCTGGAATTTTCCGGGTTTTAGCTCATGCCGGCGGGGGCGCCGATGAGCCATTCAACAGCGATATCGGCGCCTTGTTGCCGATCGCGCTATGTGGCCGGACCTCGTTGTACAACAAGGTTTGAGAACACCCACAAGACCGTCCGGCGTGAGGTTCTGTACGCACATCATCCCTGGTTTGCGCACGAGGTGTGGGTTCACGCGGTCATCGAGAAGGCCGATGGCGTGTTTTTCCGCTGCACTCTTGACGGTACGGAGACAGACCGCTTCCCGGAGATTCCGGCCTGGATGTTCGATCGGGCTTGGTGCTCCCGATGCCATGTGACGAGGGATCCCTTTGTCAGCTTGGATACGCTGAGGGCGCTAACCGTGCCGGTGGCGGGCACTACGACCTCACTGATACTTGGGGTTGAACCATGACCAAATTGACGCTGCGCGAAGCCAGTCGCCGCCTGTTAAGTGACCGGTTGTCTGCCAGCACAAAGGGCACCGGCGGTTACAAGTTTGAAGCCGCCGAACTGCAAACCCCGGACCTCACCCCGGTCCTGGAAGCGCAGATAGCCGCCTTGCGCGCCGTCTCCGAACTGTTGCGGGCGCAACTGACAGACACCCGCATGGAGTGCGACCGCTGGCGGCAAAGGGCCGAACGGTTAGCCCTGCCGCCCCCGACACCGGTAGCGGAGCCACTCCGCCGCCGCCGACGCCGCTGGTGGCAACCGGCCTGGTAGCTCGTCTTTTCCTAAGGACGAATGACGCGCAATCCTGATCCTTGTGAGAAAACGTAACGATCTGGAATGGGCGCTACGGCCCGCCAGCTGATGACGCTGACAACGCACCGATCATCGTCGCCAAGCTGGACCGCCTAGCGCGCGACGTACATTTTTTTTACGGTTTGATGGTTCACGGGGTGCCGTTCATTGTCGTCGCGCTGGGCAACGTCGATCCGTCCACGCTGCACATCTACGCCGCGCTCGCCGAGCAGGAGCGCCGCATGATCTCTCAGCGCACCAGCGCAGGCCTACCAGAATAGCACGTCCATCAGATGCCGCCGTTGTGACGCGGCTTCGTGCCTGCCATAGGGCTGGGTGGCCTGCGGTTGTTGGCGTAGGGCTGTGTCGCGTGCCTCGGCCAGCGAGACCAGTTCCAGCGGGGCCTAACCCCATGTCGTGGGTTCGGCCGTGCCTCGCATACCTGAACGCCGCGCCGCGATGGACAGGCAAGCCGCTACAGGTTGCGGTGGATAGCCTGCCGCCCACCGGCCCTGGCAGACAAGCAGCAGGGCAAGAAATCGCGCAGAACAGGCCGCTAACGGGCGGTCACGTTCCAAATGGGACCATTGCCGCCTTCCTTGACCTGGATCAAGGCCATCGTCCGACTGCCGTCAACGATGGCGCATTGCATTTGACCGAAGACGGGTTTCCAACATCGAGGTGGCCTGCTTGCCCGAGCAGAACGTTGTTCTTGTCGTCGATGACGACGCCATGATGTTGAAGAGCGTAGCGCGACTGCTGCGGCAGTTGGGCTACGCAAGCGTGCTGTTTCCCTCGGCGGAAGCCTTCGCAAATCACAGCGATTTCGACGGGGTGATTTGCGTCCTTCTCGACATCGACTTGGGCGATGTTTCGGGTATCGAGGTAAGACGCCGTCTTAAAGAAGCAAACAATTCCGTGCCGGTCATCTACATCACCGGGAACGACAGCCCAGCCGTTCGCAGGGCTGCGCATCAATCCGGGTGCCTCGCCTATCTGACAAAGCCATTCTCGGCGAAGTCGTTGATGGAGCCGCTGCATAGGGCGGCGACGGGGTTGGCGTAGCACTCCCGCGTATCCGACGGCTGGCACGGTTCGATGAAGCCGGAAGGACGCCGCCGCGCGGCGAGACCATGGTGGCTGCTACTGTGCGCTCGCTGCGGTCGGAGCGTGGCGGCGGCCTTTAGCCGTCTAGCCTTAGCTCAGGGCGGGGCTCAACCACTACTTCCTTGTCGTCTGGCCACACCACCACGACCTTGCGACCGAAGAGATCCGCCAGCGCATGCGCAAGATCGTCTATCCTGTCAGCTTCGTCCCGCAGATCGGCTGACACTTCTGCTTCTGATTTCGGCACTTCCACGATCCCCAACTTCGCCCCCGAACCGAAAATCGTAGGTCTCCGTGAGTGCCATAATTATGACTGTCTACCGAAGACAGAGCGAGCAACCGCACATTTCCAGCGTGTGTGACAAATCTGCACGGTCGCTAGAGCGTTCAGACGCTCCAATGGAGCGGCGCGCCGCTCCGCTGCCGGTCAACGATTAGGCCAGCAGCACTAGCATCGCGACCGCGATGACAATCGCCGCGACGAAGATCAGCGCCTGAGCATTCGACATGCGCCACATGGTGCGCCGCCTATGTTCCAAGCCCGTGCGTGGACAGCCTTGCGGCTCGCCGCTTCGCGTCGGTGACATCCGTAACGGTAGTGGAGCCGGTAAAGGAGGGCACCACGTTTAGCAGGCGGCGGACCAACCCTCGGGAAACGAAATGAGTGGCCAAGCCAGACCGTTGTCGTTTGCTGCTTTAGGGAGCCGCGCATTTGGTGATGGTCGGAGCGCGATCATGCGGACGCCGACGGAAACGACATGCCAGCATTCCACGCGGACTTTTAAATTGCGACGAGGTGTACGCTCAGGCATGGGCATCCCCTTTCTGGTTGCCTTGCTTTCGGTCGATCCACTCCGCGCCAGTGTCCGCAGTAAGGCGCAACGTTGGAGAAACGGCCTCAGCGGGGGATGGGGCTGAGGCCGTTTCCTACCGGGCGCGCAATCGGCGGAAAGCGGGCCTCCCACTATCCAAGGACAGTACCAAAGGCTGAAGACCGATCTACCTTAAATTGTGTCACCTTGTTGCAATATCGATTTAACGCGGGCGCGCGTTTTGGGATGGTCGTCGAAGCTCAGGGATCGGCCCTCGGCGAGCGCGGCAGCATCTTGCTTTGCGGCGGCCGCCGCTTCGGCGGGTTGTCTGCCTGGACATCCTCGGAAGGATTGTGCGGCGACAGTCCATCAAGGCGTAGCCTCTTTGCTTTGCTGCGTATGGCCCAGCGCGGGCGGTGCAACCGTTTGACTATTTGCGACACCGAATGCGTGGGCCACAAGGTGATGAGTTCGCGAAGCTCCTCGTCGGTCCAACGGGACATTGCGGCCTCGGTCATGGAGGCCCCCAGTTCACGTAACGTGCCACCCGATTGGTGCCGTGACTTAGGTGATCCCAACTTTTCCACATGGAACAATTTTGCTGCGCCGTTCAGCAAGAACCCCGTAGGGAGGGGCGCATGCTCAGGGCACTGAGCTGGCATATTGCATTTCACTAACGTGCAAACCGAATGTTCTTGCGTTAAGGTTGTATCCATTCAATGATGCCCGTCCTGTTGGTGTGGGGGCAGCCGTGGTTGAGTGGTTTAAGCTGGGTGCACTTTCTCTTCTACTTTCGACGCTGTTGACCGCCGCGATGTTCCTGCCAATCCTCCTGTTAGCTTCGCCCTGAATGCTGCGTCGGAGTGCGGATCACCGCATAATCCGAAATACCTTGGCGGCTTACACGACTGGCCCGAACGTGATCGAGCCCCATCACGTCGATGCTGCCGAGTTCACCCCCACGTCGCGGTTGATGTCCGTCGTAGGCCCCTCGGGCTCAAGCTGACGCCAGCCCCATGCGGGAGCAATCGGCTTCAGGGACGGCACTCAGGGAAGTTCCCGTCCCCATCCGGGCCGAGTTGGGGTCAGGCCAAGCGTCAGGCTCGAACTCGTGAGTGGCGGAGCCAGCCTCCTCACGCCGGTCAAGTCCAAAGCACAGAAGGCTGGGGAGCGACTGTCAGCGATCTACCAGGCAAGCCACCCCTTCGAATTTGGTCCGTTTGCGCCCCTGCACACCGTGGTGCCGCACTTCTGACCCATGGCGGGTACGCGAGTGTCAATGCTGGCCCTCCATTGGAGGGCCAGCAGCTGAATAGACGGACCGCGCGCCGCAATGTCACGAGCACCCAGCCTTAGGCGGAACGCCGTCTCGGGCGGAACCGTCCACCTCTCATCAGTCGTTGCCGTCGCGGTACACCGACCAGCAGCAATGGAGGTTGCTCGGGTGGGGGCGGCGAAGGCTCGGTCACGGGCACATTCGCGGATGCAGCACCGCTTTCGAGCCAATCAAGAAATGCCCTGCCTTCCGGTGTGATCTGCCAGCCTGAGCTGTCGCGCAGGATCAACCCTTGAACAAATATGTCGAGATCTGGGGCGCGGGCGGCTAGCCGCTTCAGCCGGTTGGTCCAATCTCGGCCGCTGGTATTGAGAATGCTAAGGTCGGTATTCAGCGCAGCAATTGTCGCCCGCCCCTCAGGGTGGCTGACCAGCACTTTCAGGATGGCGATCTGAAGAGACACGCACAACTCCACGCCGCAACTGGAGACCCTGTGAAATGTAGTTCTGCCCGGACGGGCTGTCTACAGGCCGCCAAGTTTAGCAAGGCGAAGAGCAGCATAGAGAAGCGGCGGGGGATGGGGCTGAGGCCGTTTCCTACCGGCAATCGGCGGAAAGCGAGCCACCGCGTCCAGGCGGCGTTGCAGTGTGGTCGCCCGGTCTGGGTGCCCGCCGCAAGCCCTCAAGAACGATCCCAGTGAGCTGGGGGCAATTCTGGGGCCGAATCAGGACGCGTGGCCAGCGGCGAGCCCTAGCACTCTCCACAGGGTTCGATCGCGTCGTCAACCTGACCTGAAGTACAAGCTCGCCGGGACACAAAACGAGGTCGCAACGGCGCAGCGCACGAAAAATTGTAACTCACTGCATCGCCCGCGCGCCGCCTCGATCTCGATCCGCGCCGTGGGCAGAACCATGAAGGGCGGGGTGCGCTTAAGGACTAGCGCCACTCCTCATCGCTTTCCCGGCGCACCGCCGCGCTCTCCGGGTTTTCTTGAGCCACATCTTGGACGGGCCGCTGCGATAGGGCGTATCCGTCCGCATCGAACCGACGCTGTTATCGGTGTTGCCCCTGTTACTGCTGTCATGGCTGCTATCGGGGTTTGGCGTGCGGTCTCCGTCCTCCCTAGCGAACCTTAGCGCGATTTAATTCAATTGCTGGGAAAATTGCGACAACTGATCCAGATCAATCACCCGACAGAGCTATGGCCTTTCGCTGCACCGATGACCCGCACCACCGCACTCATCTGGCTCTCGCTGCCTGTGGACGGCCATCTCGGTCATCGTTTCGTTGTGCGGTTCCGGTAAATTCACCGGGGACCAGTCATGCTGAGAAATCACGAAGTCTTCTGCGATCCGATCCCGGCCGCCGATGTGCCGGGCTTCCGGTTCACCCGGAATCAGAACGGCGTCATCGTTGCTCGTTGCACGACGTGCGCTATCGGGTTTGTTGTCCGCAAAGAGAGCGCCGAGAGAATGCGATTTGTGCTGGGCGCACATCAGGATTGGGAGCACGGATCGCACTTGAGCCGGGCGGCGCTTAGCGCCGATTAAACATGCTGTTCCCGAATGTACCAAAACCAGCGCGGCCACGTACTCCGGATTGGACTGCACATGATCAAACATTCCACAGATGGCCTGCTGTTCTTTGGTGACGGACGCGATATGCCCGTTGTGGCTTACGACGTAAGCCAAACTAGCGCCGTAGTGCATTCAGATGGGCTGGGCGTTCTTCCGATGCAGTTCTACGTCACGTTCGATGACTTTCTTACAGTTGGAAAATGCCGCCTCACGTGGAGGGATCGGAACGATATTGGCGTCGTTATCGAAAGATGGCTTGACGTCCGTCAGCGTGTAACTCGATGAAGCGCACTGATCTCTCGCGCTTAAGTGGCTCAAACGGCAATCGCATCCGTTTGCGGCGGCGAGCGACATAGCCAATGCCAAGGGGCTTTCCGAAGGATTACAAATGGAGCGCGACACACCGCGAACACTTGGCTGCGGCGAGGGACTGGTTAACAGCCGATCAGTTAAAGGCGGTCGTTGACGAAATTCAAACCACTCGGCTCCCTTACTCCGAAATTGCAGAGCGATGGCTGATCCATGAAAGGACCGTCACCTATATCGCGAAGCGGTATGGGGTGAGCCGTCGACCTTTTCTCTTCTCCGCCAAACGAGACCAAGAGTTGCGGGATGCAATTCTAAACAACCAAAACCTTTCGTTCCTTGCCTTGGCTCGTAAGTTGGGCGTGAGCTACACCTCCATATTCAAGCGCGCGAAAGCGATGGGGATCAAGACGCCTTATTGGTCAAACCGCGCTAGGTGGTCCGATCTTACAGAGGACCAGCGGAAGCAGCTTTTGACGCTCTGCCGTTCGTCGCAGGCTACCTATCGTGAGATTGGTAAGATATTTGGCTTCAAGGCTAACTTGGTGATGAAGTACGCGCTGCGAAACGGCATCAATCGGAGGGATCAAAAGCGAAAAAGAGGCTCGCACCGCTGACGGGCTGCACCAATTGTTAAATTTAGACGCAGTTGGCTAAGTCGAATTTTACAAAATCAGCCTCAGTCTAAAGTTCTCTACTTTCGAGGGTGCTGTGATGAACGCAAAACCAAACTTTCGTCCGGTTCCATGCAACGGGGGCTGGCAAATTCATGTGACGTGGCCTGATGCCCGAACCGAAGTATTGGGCGGCTACCCGAGCGAAGCCGAAGCCGTCCGCTGGATCAATAACGTTTCCGAACAGGTGGACAGCGAATGTGTTGGCAGGAAACCAACGTAGGCATGCTCGCAATGGCAGATCGTTGGTTCGGCTGATTGCAGAGCGACTACACCTCGCCGATGGATGATATTGATGGGTTCCGAACAGTAGAAGCTCAAGCGCGCGCCGATGCGGTCTCCGGTTCGATTAATTGTCGCTCGGCATAAGCTGGGGCCTTAACGCGCCTTCTGGCGTCGGATCACCTGTTGAACTCATATAGGTAACGGTCAATGCGCCGTCTGGCGTCACGATCAGCATGTAGACCAGTGCAGGAATGCCAACAATCAGGAAACAGAGCAGAAGTACGGCAATGAAAGTTCGGGATTGCCACTGGCCCGGTGCCCAACTCTGAAACACTGGGGAATAGCCTTGAGCCGCCATCAACGCTGCGTCGGCTTGGAAGTTGATCGTAGCCTCAGCTTCCCTCCCTATGTAAGTTTTGGCGATTATTTGCTCGCCCAATTAATGGCTCCGATCGCCCGTTGCATCCATCGCAAACCGCGATCCGCGATGCATGCCACGAGTACCCTTTGGCTCGGCTCAACAACGGACACGCTAATAAACTAAAAATGTATTCATGGACGCTGCGTCTCACCAAGGTGACGTGACGCTGACGCTTATCGTGGGTTAATTCCGTCGATAGTCCGCTCCGATAATTTCAAGCAATGCATTGTGATAACGGGCGGCGTATCAGGGGTCGACCCTCTACGGGCGATAGACCTCAAATGGACGCTTCGAGATATCAAGGCGAAGCGCACGGTGTTTCCTGTCGACCCAGATCACTTGCGAGAACTGATCGAACTCGGTCTGGTCGAGATGAGGGATGACGTTCCAGTTATTACGAACGCTGGCCATCAAGTCCTTGATTGAAGCTCACCGCGCAAATCGGTCGGAAAATTAACGCTACCTGCTCTCAAAAAATGCAGGTATTCAGACTCACGCTGAGCGATGGATCACGAAAATTCCACACGGCGCTTCAAGCACCGGATGCTACGGCCGCCGAAACGAAGGCGGCTTATTTCTTCGATACGTCGGAGTGGCGGATCTTGACTATCACGCACGTTGGGGCTTGTTGCCGCCTGGCAGCAACCGGACGGGGCCAATCAAAAGAAACGGCCCCAGTGCAGGCGGGCTGCTCTGAGGCAGTTCTTTCAAAAGCGCCCGACCGAAGGCTGGGGGCTTGGAGACCGGACGCACCTAAACATCCGGGCACAATCTGTCCTATTTTGTGAGAGCGGGTGTCCAGAGCGGGTCGGGACTACATCCAAATTGGGCTTATTAGATCGAAACCGCGCCTCTCATAGTTGACAGACCATGAGGGCAGCGGATCGCGCCCTTATCCCCGTCTCGGCTCAACCCCCAAGGTGCACCGAACGGGGCTATCTTTTTTCTGGCCTCGACAGCCGAGGTTTGCTTCCGCGCGCCTGTTCAGGCCCGGCGGGCCGACTGACGGCCGTTGTGATCTAGCTCACGGTCCCATCCGTCTACGCGCGATAGGTCGGCTACCGCAAACCCCAACTGGAAAACTTTGCCGCTCGTTCCCTGGGAACTACCACTTTTTCCCGAATTCGATGCAGAATTGTCATAGAGTTTCCGCTTGGGGCTCACCTATGGTTTCAACCGATCATTTCGCTGACGAATTACGATCGCAATTGCGTGCTGCGGCTGCCCAAGGCGCGACGAATATTCTGATTACCTCACGCGAATTGTGCAAATCTATTCGCAGCGGCACTGCTTTCCTGGATGCCTGCTGTGAAGCCATGCAACAAGAACTTCGACCAAGCGATATTGTGGTTCGGGACAAAGACAGTGGTGCTGGGATGAGTGTCCGCTATCAGCTCCCGCGATCTTAGCTAGGACTTATGAAGCCATATCCGACCTACCGTCAGCGAGAAGTCCTGCAGATCCTGATGTCAGGAAATTGGATGCCGCTCTTAAGGCTGATTCCCATCGGTGAAAGATTGCTGAGCACCCTTGAACAGACGGGCTGGATTGAGCGGAGCTCCGACGACAAGAGCGGCCATCTCTTCCGCATCACTGAAGCGGGTCGAACTGCCTTTAGGACACGAGTGCCGATAAGGTAAAAGCCGTCGTCTCAGATCGACTGTGCGCCAACATTCACCGGGTGCGGTTCAGATATTGGCGAACGAACTGGGCAAGCGGGTCGTTATTGTTTTCCATTTTACTTCTTCGCCTTCACCCCGATCTCGACCAGCCGGCGGCTGGCCTTCAGCATCCTCGGCAAATATTCTTTATCTTCGCGTCCAATTTTGCGTTTTCGACGGCGAGCAGATCGGCGAGCGGGGCCTGGCTCTGACTATCAGCAGCAGGTTGGTTCGGTGGTGCAGAAGTTCTGGACGCTGCGGGCTTTTTCGCCGCGGTCGGCGGCGTGGCCCTGTCATAACAGGCTAATCGATCGCTAGCCTTCGGCAATTGAGCATTCAGAAGTTTGTGCGACTGCGCCTTGGCAGCCGACGAAAATCAATGCGGTTAGCAGTAAAACCTTCATTTAAATCTCCAGATAGAGTTGGCGTGGGCGAGCCGGCACCGCCCAGAAAGGAGACTTTGTTCGTCTCGTTTAAACGCTGGCGGCATGCAATGCAAAGAAGGCGAGAGACGAGATCCTGCACAATCGCGGTCCTGCCCCCAAAGCTCCGCGAGAGTGAAGCGTAAGGAAAGCCCGTCCGGCACACCCCAGGCGGGCTTTCCTGTTGCGAGCCGCTGACCGGCCCTGATACGCTGCGATCCTGAAACGGATCCATCTCAAAACCTACCAAGACTTAGCCCCGCCCGGTTGGCGGTTTTTTTGGTTCGGCGCGCCCAACGCTGGGAAAAACAATGTTCTGGGTAGGAGAACTACCGAGACTGTGCAGTTCGTGCCAATCTGTTCGCGGCCGGAGAACTACGGGGCGCTCCCTTCACGGGGAGGCTAGAGGTGCGAAGATGCCAGTACCTGCGCGCTGTAACTGGACACCCGGCGACGAAAAGAACCCCGCCCTGGCTGGCTGGCTCGGGCGGGGTTTAGTTTATTGCACTTACAGATGCGCCCAGAGTAAGCAGGCGCAGTCGGGACAGTAGGTGGTGTGAGGTAAACAGGCAGTGAAGGTAGGTCGAGCGAGCCGACGCACCAAAGAAACGGCCCCTGCCTTCGGGGCGATGCTAGGGCCGCCCTGGGCTTGCGGCAGATTTCCGGCGGGCCGCCATTAGGCGGGGCCGGGCCAAACATCAGGTATTTCGCAACGGTTTATAAAGCCGGATGGCGTAGGACTCGTGCCAGGGGACTTCTGCCATGGCCTTAAGCACCGACACCAAAAAGCGCGCAAGTCGCAAATCGCTGCATCAATCCGGATGGATCACGTTGCAGGGCGGCTTCGCGGCGCGTCAGTGCGTGGTGCAAGATATGTCCGCGACCGGCGCCAAGGTCACGATCGACGATCCCAACGCGCTGCCGGCCAAATTGACGCTGGCGTTTTCGCGCGACGCCAGCACCGGGCGAAACTGCGAAGTGGTCTGGCGCCGCGGCAAGTCCGTCGGCATCAAGTTCGTCCGTTAAAATAGCTTCGGGGCCGCAATCTGGATTCTCCGTACCTCGACGCCCAGCAGCCGGCGCGGGCGGGCCGGAGATCGCATTTCCCCGAGGTTTATTTTCTGTTCGCGTGGATGGCACTTAAATTCTGCCAAGAATTCTTCACTTCCGTCCTTCGAGCCGCAGCCAAAACATTTTTGCAATACTGGCGATAGATCAGATTGATAAGCCACATGATTGCGTGCTTCCTGTTTGCTGTTCCGGGGCGGAAAATGACCGAACCGCGCGAACTACGCTGTTACGCAGGGAACAGGCGGGAGGAGCTGGCAGTCAGGGTCCGGCGACCGACTGAGGCATGCAATCTGCGAGTGTCAAAAGATACGCCGCCGGGTTTGAAATGCACTGGGCCCTGCAATCCCCAGCCAGTTATGACTAGCAATTGATGTGCCACAGGGCCGCCGGTTCACGCCCGGCATTGGTAGAGATCCTTAACCCTTACCCGATACACTGGGTGCAATCGTGGAAAGACCCACAAGCTCCCCGCGAGACTGATGCGTAAAGAAACCCGCCGGAGGCGCATTGCCCGGCGGGTTTTTTCATTTGCGACGGAGGGCTTCCGGCGAGACTGCCTGCGACGCGGGCGGCGGCTCAACGTCTGGCGCGATCAGTGTCACGTCAGGATAGTCATCAATTCTGTCTTTTAGTTCGGCTGCTTTGTCGATCAGGGCTGTTGCCAGCGCAGGGTCAGATGTTGACCTGGCAAGCTTCAGGAGCGTTGCCGCATGGCGAACGAGATAACCCTTGTCGATCACTGGCCTGCTTCCAGCCGCATCAGAAACGCACAGTCGGTGATTCCACTCTGCAGTGAAAGCATAAAATCCCGCGTCTGACGCCGAATCCGCTCGGCTAACTAAACGCGACGATGAGCAAGCTTGATCCCAACAGCACAACGCAGGTTGCCCACTCGATGAATTCTTCGGACATGCGCATGTCATAAACCTCCTGTTTCCCGGAGGAGGCTGGTACGAATTTATTAAAAATTTCGGAATCGGCTTTTGGGCGATGAGCCATTCGGCGCCGGGTGGGGAGGAGAGAGCCCATAGGAACACGTGAAACAAGTCCAACTGGCTGTGGTTCTTCTGGAGGTTAGTGAATACTGGAGGCTTGAATTCGATGGCAAAAAAGAAAGACGCATCGGACGTGCCGGCGTTCACGGAACTGCCCGGAGCTCTGGCGCCGATTAAGGACTGGCTCGAGTACCGCCGCGGACTGGATCGGTTGGAGTCTGAGCTGCGACCCCGATCTGTCGTGGCTCGATGAGCTGCAGTCGCTGAAGGCCGAGGCCGACGCCGCGATCAAAGCGCTTACCCTTAGCGCTCAACCCGAAACCGGCTTGTCTGAGCCTTCCGCCTTTTAGGGATCGCCGACTGACCGCGATCTATTGATTGGCTCGATATAATCGATGTGAATGGAAGTGGAAGATTTGTTACCATCGAAAATAACAGTGATGCTGCTCTGATACCTGGTAAAGCCGAAGACTTTCCCGGTCTTACGTGCAAAGCCGTGGGCAACGTACGGCGCCAAGCGGACTCATTTTGATGCGTTCGCCGATTCTAAATTCGGTTTGCGCATCAGTTACGCTCTGATCGTGCAGGGATGTTGAGTACTGGCGTGGCATGGCGGAGGCGAATCGAGGTAGGTTCTCATAGGAATACCGTAAACCGCGCTCATGGTCCATTCGGTACCCGACAGACCGACTTTGTTACTTCGTGGACCGACAGCCAGTTGACCCTGACCACCCACCATCATGCCAATCGGGCGTGAACTAACGGCCCGGCGTATGCCGTCGATAACATCGTGCGTCGGCCGTGTGTCTTCGCGGTCGGGTCTAGTTCTGTTCGGCACTCGCGTAGCAGCCGGATGCCGATCTCGTGGTAGGAGCCGGCCCAAGTCAGCGCGTCTGTCATTACCCCGGCATTGTCGCCCAACACCTTCCCGGCGATCCGTTCGACCCGCTTGGTCATTTCCGACGCGGCCCGACGTGAAAACGTCATCAACAGGATCCGACGGGGGTCAGCCCCCTGAACGATCAGATGGGCGACCCGGTGGGCGAGGGTGTTGGTCTTTCCGGAACCCGCTCCTGCAATGACCAGTAGCGGCGGCGCCGGTAATCCTCCTGCCGCCCCGTGCTCGACCGCACGCCGCTGCTCGGGATTGAGGGTTTCGAGATAGGCGGCTGCCGGCTTCACCGTTGGGTCCGTTTATGATTTGAGTAAAGAACGGTCGATGATTCCTGCTGTGATCGCAACCTCTAAGAATCGGCTTTTTCCCTAGTCACACCCAATAAATCCGCTTCCTGTTCGGTTTCGAGAGCATGTACCTTTGCATGAGTGCAGCTCCGCAAGCATCGATTTGTATTCAGGCGCCAAGTCCAAGAATTGGGCTTTTGCCCATTCCATCTGCTGAACGTTAGAAACGCTGGCTTGAAAGTCACAGCGAGCCCACAGATAAGGGGGCCTTCATGCCCAGCAATACTAAAATACTATTTGTCGATACAAATGCGTTCATTCAGGTGAAGGATCTCAAGGACATTCCTTGGCGCGACCTCTTTCCAAACGTGACAGCAGTCGATCTAATGGTCGCTGACGCAGTGACTAAGGAATTAGACGAACACAAAACAAGTACAAACGAAAGACGACGAGGTCGCGCTCGGCTAGCGCTGGCACTTATTGACGAGGCGTCTCTAGCGCCCGAGTTCGCGCTTCTTCTGAAAGATAAGCCGGTACGCGTGCGTCTAGTGATCTTCAACAATAGTCGCGTTGACTGGTCGGCATATCCAAATCTCGATCCTAATAATCCGGATCACCAGCTTGTTGCGGAGACGTTGTCTTTTGGTAACGGAGCAGCTGTGTTTTCGCACGATACCGGTCCGCTCATTCGCGCGCGTATCGCTGGGATTGAAGCATACAAGCCTTCTGACAACTGGCTGTTGCCCGCAGAGCAGACAGACGATCAACGAAGAATTAAGCAATTGCAGCGTGAGGCGAAGGAGAATAGGCCT
>CAVUNH010000010.1:0-336685 GCA_963742665.1 uncultured Alphaproteobacteria bacterium | reverse complement strand
CGGAATGTAATCTCGCGCATATGCGGTCGTACTTATGGAATCGCTGAACAACCTAACGATCGTTGCACACTTGATCATTGATTCGGGGAGTGCTCGAACGGACCAGCTGGGTTTTGCGACGCTCGACTATGCGGCCAAGAAGAAGCGTATCAAGCGTGATGTGTTCCTCGCTGAAATGGCCGCCGTGTGCCTTGGGTCGCGCTCAAGCTATGATCGAGCCCCATTATCCCAAGGCTGGTCCGAAAGAAGGGCAACCAGTGGCACTTTGGCATGAAGGCCCACATCGGCGTTGATGCCAGGAGCGGGCTCGTACATACGGTGGCCGTGACCACGGGCAGCGTGCATGACGCCAAGGTGATGGGCAATCTCATCCGGTGTACGGCGACAAGGGTTATGCCATCGACCGGAAGAAGCAGCGGCGGAAGCGGCGGGCGTTCTGTGGGTCGTAAAGGCGAAAGCGAAGCCCGGGCGCCTACTGTCGATAGCGCAACGGCAACCGTCGGTTCGGGAAAATCCGCGCCAAGGTCGAGCACGTGTTCCGGGTGATGAAATGCCAATTCGGCTATCGCAAGGTTCGCTATCGTGGCATCGCCAAGAACGGCGCGCAGATCTTCGCGCTGCTCGCGCTCGCTCTATTACTTGCCCGCAGGACACTCGCGTCCGCATGACGAATACGGGGCCGAACGCCTCCCTGCGGAAGGTCGTCACTCCGCAGGAATCTGGAAAAACGACGGAAACCCGGCACCGCCATCAACCCACTGTGAAAAGTGACGTTGCTCAGAGGTTCCTTAGGTTTCGTGCTGCGTCACCAAAGCTCGTCATCCTCCGCGCACGCGGAGAATCGAGTACGCCGCGGTTACTCGGTTCTATCATTGAGGTCTCTGAGATACGCTCGCTCCCCAATCCGTCATCCTGAGGTGCGCGCTCTTGCGCGCCTCGAAGCACGACGGCCCGTCTGTGGCCGATTTATCCTTCGAGGCTCGCTGCAGCCGGCGAGCACCTCAGGATGACGGATCACAATTCCAGCCACACCTTCGCATCTCGCGGCACGTTGCGCCCGAGCTTTGCCAGTAACTTCCCGCCCTCTGCAAACAGAGGGCGCAGGGAACGCCGGATGCGCGCTGCACCCGCGGTCTCGTGTGGAAAACAACTAAACTACTGACATAACTCAATTTTCTGGCAGGCACCGAGAGTTTGACCTTACCCTGTACCTATACTTCTTGGTTTGCTGGATGCGACCGATGATTTAGAGATGATCCAGCTCAAACCACACAGGGCGTCCTTCGATTTTATGTGAAAACTTTACGCTACCGCCAAACAAGAATTTCCCTGATGCCCCTCGGCGCGCGTGTCCAATATGATCTCGCAGCAGAACTTCTTTAAGCAAGATCCAAACCGCATTGCGTCGATCACCACCCGAATATGGGCAACAGTGAATAATTACGATCGTTGGTATTAATTACCTATAAGGGTGTTTCGTTATTTCAAAATTAACCGAGCCCCGCCCGTCCAAACCCCTCTAAATAATGCACCCGGTCCTCTCCCCGCTCGAACGGCATTTCCCTCGATAGCCAAGCCAGCGAAATGCTCGGCTGCACTCGCCGCAGCCCCTCAAGCGCGGCCTTCGCCGCCTCGGTTTCGCCGGCCATGCCGAGCGACGCCGTCCGTACGCGGTGGGCGCCGGAGAAATCGCTGCGATGGCGCAGCGCCTCGCGGGAGAGGCGGATCGCCTCGTCGTAGTTGCGGCCGATATACTGGCAATAGGCGGCGACGCCGCAATAGATCGCGGCAAAGGGATCGCGCGGGGAGAAACGCAGCGCCTGCTGTGCCGCGGCAAGGCCTTCCTGCCAGCGCCCGCGATAGGACAGCGCCACGCCATAGATGCCGCGCGCCGGCGAGAAATTCGGATTGAGACGCAGCGCCAGTTCGAATTCGGCGACCGAATCCTCAAAGCGGCGCTTGAACAGAAAGACGCTAGCCAGCGCAAAATGCGCCCACGCATCCTCACTGTCAGCGCGGATCGCCGCAAGGGCTGATCGTTCGCCAACGGGAACGGCCTTCGCCAACTCCTCCCAGCCCATATGGGCCGCGAAGATGTGGCAGGCGGCGAGCAGGGAGAGCGCCCGGCCGTAGCCGGGATCGATCGCGATGGCCTGCTCCAGCAGCGCCTGCGCCGCCAGATTGTCCTGCCGGGTCACGCGCCAGTAGTGCTGCAACGCGCGCATCACCAGATCCCAGGCGGCCATGTTGTCCGGCGTCTTGCGGCGGGCGCGGAAATTTTCCGCGGCATAGAGCTGCGGCTCGATCGCGGCCACCACGGCTTGCGTAATCTCGTCCTGCACCGCGAACACGTCGGCCAGACTGCGGTCGTAGCGCTCGGCCCAGAGATGAGAGCCGGTGACGACGTCGTTGAGCTGGGCGGTGATGCGGACCTGGTCGCCGTCCTTGCGCACCGAGCCTTCGACGACATAGCCGACGCCGAGCTCCTCGCCGATCTGCCTTAAATGCACCGCCTTGCCCTTGTAGGAGAACGACGAGTTGCGGGCGACGACATAGAACCAGCGCAGCTTCGACAATGCGGTGATGATGTCCTCGCTGATGCCTTCGGAAAAATGTACCTGCTCGCCTTCGTCTGAAATGTTGACAAAGGGCAGCACGGCGATGGCGGGGCGATCGAGCGGCGGCAGCGAGGCCGGGATCGCAGACGGCGAGATGTCGAACTGCGGGAGCTCGGCGGGCTTGACTTGCGAAGGGCTGGTCACGGGTTGCGACATCAGCGCGTCACGAGGCGTGCTGCGCGACGCGGGCGCGTCGCGGAGTTGGCCGACGAAGCGAAAGCCCTTGCGCGCGATAGTGCGGATCACGGCCTGGCCCTTGCCGCTGTCGCCGACCGCGGTGCGCGCGGCGTTGATGCGGGAAGTCAGCGTCAATTCGGAGACGATGCGGCCGTTCCAGATGCTCTCGATCAGATCGTCTTTGGAGACGACGCGGTCGCGGTTCTCGACCAAGTAGATCAGCAGATCGAACACCTGCGGCTCGACGGCTATCGCCTCACCGCCGCGGGTCAATTCACGCAAGCCGGCGTCGAGGACGTGGTTGGAAAACTGGAACTGCACAATCGTATTCCCCGTTTGTTCTAAGCATCGTATTCCTGACGTCGTCATGCCCGGTCGTAGCCGTCTGAAGGACGGCGTCGCTTCCGCTCGCCTATGTGCCTTACATCCATGTCCTTCGCTGCTGAGGTAAGAAAGACGTGGATGGCCGGGTCAAGCCGGGTGACCAGCACCTATACCCCGCCTGGCCCCCAACGTGTGTGGGGCCCCTCACAGAAAAATCAGGAAGTCCGGCGAAGAGCAGGTTTGGCCACGTGACTGCATGACCCCGAGAGGAAACTGCATGGTCCAATCAGCGATTGCACCGAGCGCACCATCGAGTTCGACAACGTCTGCCGCACCGGGAACACGGCAGGCATAGGGTGCTCGCGAACTTGAAATCAAGAGGATCGACCACGGTGCTCAGCACTCAGCGCCTTTGCGGACCAAATAGCTAATCAATTCTGGTCCGGCGGCGACAAAGGTTATTCGCCCTGACCAAACGGGCAAAACCGGGAGTGCCACCGGCTTCTGTCGGGTTAGGCGAGGGCTGGTGAGTTCGACGCAGCAGCGCTGCGCATCACGCCCGCGACCGTGCCATAGGCGATGGTCCATGCGGATTTGACCGAGGGCGTCCAGGCATCCTTCAGGCCCTGCTCGAGCGTCCACAGCAAGGCAGCGCCGACGGTGTCGTAATGCCGGTCGATGACGCCGTATCGAACATGGTTTCTGCCGAGCGTTTCGAGCACCGGGATCAGCGATTCGAGATTGTCGAGGCCGTTGACGACGGCCGCCAGCGCCTGCATTAGCTTGCGGCGCTGCTCGACCATCTCGGTGTTGCCGAACAGCGGCTGCAACGAGGCATCGAGCGTGAACAGCCGGTCATAGAACAGGGTGGCCGCGACATCGGCGATCGGGACCACCATCGCCCAGGTGGATTTCACGAGTGTCTTGTTTTCAGGTGACATTGCAATGCTCCAGTGATGTTGAATTCAGACTGATCCGGTTGGGTTGTTGTGCGGCGGCAAGTCTCGATCCTGATTGGCTCAGCTTCGATGGGCGCACGTGCGATGCGCGGGGCAACTCCTCCGCGCTCATTCCAGGCTGCCGTCAACCTGACGAAGCTGAGCATAGAGTTGCAGTTACCAATGTGCATTACGTTTCTTGCGGTTACTGGTGCTTTGTGGTTACCTCACGGTAACCGGGAGGATCGTCACGATGTCGCTTCGCTTACGGAAGAACCGAACCCCACCGCCTCCGCCGGTGTGTCCGCTTACCGAATGCATGTCGCTGCTGGGCGGCGCCTGGACGCCGAATGTGATCTGGTATTTGAGCAGCGGCCCGCGCCGCTTCGGCGAGCTCCGGGCAGACATTCCACCGATATCGGCCAAGGTCCTCAGCGCCCGTCTGCACGAACTGGTAAGTCAGGGTGTCATCCTGCGTCGTGTAATACCAAGCTCGCCGCCATCTGCTGAGTATGAGTTGGCTGATTTGGGCCGAGAACTATTGCCAGCCATCAACGCCATCGTCAGCGTTGGCATAAAGCTTAAACAAAAGGCTGGCAAAGGCTGATTGTCCCAGCGGCTGAGTGAAAGAGGCCGCCAACCGGGCGGCCTCTTTCGTCTCGCCGTCGCGCTAGCTGTTAGTTGAGGCAGTACAGTCTTCCGAGGTAGGCGGCAATTCCTCCAAGGACGCTGCCGCCGCCGCCCAGGGATTCTACGACCCTCCCAATCCCGTTGTTCTGGTTCACCGAACAGCCGGTGCCGTAGAAAGGCATGCCGCCGGACACGGTATCGAGATCGTCGATGTTCAGTTCGCAGATTTCATTCTTGTAGTTGGTCATCTACATTAGCCTGTGGGTTTTTCGGTGAGGACTATTCCTCATCTCGCGCTCTTGAGGTTCGCGCGCCTGCACCGGCCATCTGTGTCCGAGGTCACGGCGGTTTGCCTGCATGTTTCTGGCGCGCATCGACGTCATGAAGGCGCTGCACCGCCATGAGGTCCAAGAGTTCAATCCTGATGCCAAAGAGCATCATTGGGGAAAGCGGAGGCTGAAGCGGGACCGATGAGACTGCAGGCGGGATGAAGGTGGGTGGCGGGAAAGCCAAGATCACTCGGGGCTCACACTCTCCGGTTAAGGTAGAGCGCTGATATCACCGCCACCCGGTTGCGATTGCCGTGGCGACGAATAAACGTGGTGCCAAGAAAATAATGCCAATTTTAACAACCCGCCAGCGTGAACCGGCGGCGTACCACATGGTCACTACAATCGTTTCAGAAACCGTGCGTACCGTCCTCCGCGAGAACTTCAAACACTTCGCGAGCAAAGCTATTCCAATCAAGAGGGCACAGAAGCCATTGACCGCAAAGTTTCGGCAATCCTACGAGATGCATTGGATCAACGGCGGCAAAGGAGATCATCGTGATGGCCGAGAAAAACCCAATGATGGATCCACTCTATGAGGTTCACGCGCTGGCTGGCGAGACGCTAGCCCTCCAAGCGGTTTTGTTCGGTGTTCTCCCGAGGTTGGCCGCCTTATCGCCAGAGATCAAGGCAGCACTGAGCGCAGGCTTAGATGACGCGCCAACCTGGTTGAGCAAATCGCGCTCAAGCATGGGAACCAAGCGCTCCCCGCGCACGCATCCAAGGCGCTACAGATCGTCGAAGGCATTCGATCCAACACCCTCGAGGGGACCCAGCTGCAAATGCAAGATCAGAGTGATGATGGCCGGGCCAGTTATCAACAAGTACGAATTCGAGGGTAACAACGGAATGTGTGTCCGATACGCCGCGAGGCTGCGCAGCTAGCCCACGTGCTCACCACTAACGACATTACCTCCTCAATCATCCCCGCCCGGTCCTCTCGCGAGATGAAATCCGCAAGAGTCCGCCTCGCTCGAACGCAAGCCAGCATCTCCGCCCATTTATCGCGGTCCATGCGAGCTGCAGCGACAGGTGCATAAGACGAGCGCACGGGCCGGATCTCGGCCGTGCCTGGATTGCAGCTCTGCGACCTCGATGAAGGTATCGCCTCGCGGCGCAGTTCGTCTGCGATCATCGGGAGGCAGGCTCTATATTTTAGTGACAACGGTGACGCTGACGCCTCGGCGCTGGAACGCCTCGACCAACGATCGAAATCACCAACTCCGGAAAACAGCACAATCTGCTCTCCATGTCGGCGGCCGCAAGATTGTTTAGCACCAGCCGTCTCGACTTGTTGGAGGCGTTGCCGCCCAGCAGGGTGAAGTCGAAAAATCCGACGCCCATTCGAAGCGGCGTAGGCGCCAGCGAACACGTAATCGGTGTTCACGGTCTGCGAGTTCAGGTCGACGGAAAGCCCTCCGGCGCCGCCGCACGCTTCGGCGCCGTCCGTACGTGCGTGGCGTACAAGGTCAGACCGGTGAAGGCGAGGCCGCCCACGAGGTTGCCGAGCACTGTCGGAATCTCGTTCCAGATCAAGTAGTCCATGATCGAGAATTTCGCATGCAGCATCAGCCCCGACGGGAACAGGAACATGTTTACGATGGAATGCTCAAACACCATGTAGAAGAACAACATGATCGGCATCCACATGGCGATGACTTTGCCACTGACTGTGGTCGACACTATGGCGCCGACGACGCCGGCCGAGACCATCCAGTTGCACAGCATGCCGCGAATGAACAACGTCGCCATGCCGGCCGCACCGTGCGCCGCATAGCCGAGCGTTCTGGCCTCACCGACGTTTCCGATCACAGTGCCAACTTTGTCCGGAGGTTCCGTAAAACCAAAAGTGGTCACGTACGCCATCATAAAGGCGACTGTGAACGCGCCGCCAAAGTTACCGATAAAGACCAGACCCCAGTTTCTCAGGACTCCGCCGATGGTCACGCCACGCCGCTTGTCGAGCCAGGCGAGCGGGCAGAGGACGAAGACGCCCGTCAACAAATCGAAGCCAAAAAGATACAGTATACAAAATCCGACCGGAAACAGAATCGCTCCAGCAAGCGGTTGGCCGGTCTGTACGTTAATCGTCACTGCGAACCATGCAGCCAAGGCCAGGATGGCGCCGGCCATATAGGCGCGGACGATGGTGTCCCGGGTCGACATGAAGACTTTGGATTCCCCGGCGTCGATCATCCTGGTGACGAATTCTGAAGGCGCTAGATAGGCCATTATAGTTTCCCTTGTTTTCTTGGCAGAGTGGAAAGGCTGTTCGTATTCGTGGCTGGGGCCACGGCGCTCATGTTATTTGATGTCGGTCATGCGACGCGTCCAATGTTCGCGCTTTGCACGGCCTCTGAGCTGACCGAGATTGTACCGTTCTCGACCTTGAGCGGAATTGTCCGCACCTGGCCTTGGTCGGCGCCGAGTGCCTTGCCGGTCTCGAGGCTGATCAACCAGTTGTGCAACGGGCAGGTGACGGAATGGCCGTGCACGATGCCCTGGCTCAGCGGACCGCTCTTGTGCGGACATTTGTCGTCGAGCGCGAACACTTCCTGTTCGGCTGTGCGAAACAGCGCGATGCATCCGCTCTCGGTACGAATAACGCGCGCACCGCGCACGGGAATATCCTCGAGTTGACAGACCCTGATCCAGGTCTTCGTGACCGGCATCATTGTGCGGCCTCGTACAGCCTGAAATCGGCCAGCGGCATGAACTCATGCGCATCCTTGCCGGCGACCCGCTCGGCCCAGGGGTCCTGCTGAGCGAATGTTTGCGAGAACACGAAGCGATCGTAGAGCGCGCGACGGCGGTCGGGCTCGTTCATGATTTGCTGGCGGATCGTCTCCAGTCCGACCCGCTTGGCCCATTTATAAATGCGCTCAAGGTAGCGCCCTTGTTCGCGGTAGAGCTGAGTCAGGGCCGCGATTGCCTCGATGACCTCGGCCTCGGTCTCGACATGCCCCAGCACTTCCGTGCCCTTGATGTCGAGGCCGGCGGCGCCTGCGAAGTGAATGTCGTATCCAGAGTCCACGCAGATGACGCCGACGTCCTTGCAGGTCGCTTCGGAGCAATTGCGGGGGCAGCCCGAGACGGCCATCTTGACCTTGGCGGGCGTCCAGGATCCCCACATGAACTTCTCGATCTTGACGCCGAGCCCGGTCGAATCCTGGGTCCCGAACCGGCACCAGTCGGTGCCCACGCAGGTCTTTACGGTTCGCAGACCCTTGGCGTAGGCGTGGCCCGAGACCAGGCCGGCGTCGTTGAGATCGGACCAAACGGCAGGCAGATCCTCTTTCTTGACGCCCAGCATGTCGATGCGCTGGCCGCCGGTGACCTTCACGGTCGGGATTTTGAATTTGTCGACCACATCTGCGATGGCGCGCAGCTCGCTGGCCGACGTCTGGCCGCCCCACATGCGGGGAACGACCGAGTAGGTGCCGTCTTTCTGGATGTTGGCGTGGACGCGCTCGTTGATGTAGCGCGACTGGCTATCGTCGACGTATTCGCCGGGCCAGGTGCTCAGCAGGTAATAGTTGAGAGCGGGGCGGCATTTGGCGCAGCCGCACGAGGTTGTCCACTCGAGCTCCTGCATCAGTTGCGGAATTGTCTTCAGGCTCCTGGCGACAATCAAACGACGCACGTCGTCGTGGCCCAGGGCCGTGCAGGCGCACATCGGCTGTACGGCGGCTGGATTGTAAGCATCTCCGAGCTGGGCCTGCAGCAACTGCTCGACAAGGCCGGTGCAGGAGCCGCAGGACGCGGATGCCTTGGTGTGGGAGCGCACATCATCGAGCGTCTTGAGCCCAAGCCCGGCGATCGCTCCGGTAATGCGGCCCTTGCAGACGCCGTTGCAGCCGCAGATTTCGGCATCGTCAGGAAGGACGGCGACCGCGGCCGCCGGGTCGAGCGGAATGCCGACCTGGTAGCTCTGGCCGAAGATCAACGTCTCGCGCTTGTCGGCGACATCAGTCTGCCGCTTTAAATGGTCGAAAAACCATGGGCCGTCCGTGGTGTCGCCATACATGACCACGCCGATGATGCGATTGTCCTTCAGCACGACGCGGCGATAGAGGCCGCGTGCGGCATCGCGCAGCACGATCTCCTCGCGGTCTTTGGCTTCGGCAAAGTCGCCGGCCGAGTAGAGCTGGATGCCGGTCACTTTCAGCCTGGTGGCGGTGGCGGTCGCCTTGAAGCTCGCGGCGGCATCGCCGGCGAGCTGGGCGGCCACGACGCGGGCCATGTCGTAGAGCGGCGCGACGAGGCCGAAAACCTGGCCCTCGGCCTCGACGCATTCGCCCACCGCGAAGATGTCCGGATCGGACGTATGCATGGTCGCGTCGACGACGATGCCGCGGTTGACGGTCAGGCCGGTGTTTTTGGCGACCTCGATGCTGGGCCTTATGCCAACCGCCATCACCAGGATATCCGCCGGCAGCATGGTGCCATTGTCGAGTTCGACGGCTTCCACCTTCCTGGCGCCGTGAATTGCCTTGGTGTTGGCCCTGGTGATGACGCGAATGCCGCGCGCCTCGATAGCGCGCTGAAGGAGATGGCCCGCGGCAGGATCGAGCTGGCGTTCCATCAAGGTCGGCATCAAATGCACGACCGTGACGTCCATGCCCTGTTCCTTGAGGCCCGCGGCGGCCTCCAGCCCGAGGAGCCCGCCACCGATGACCACCGCATTGCCGCGCGACTTGGCGGCGAGCAACATCGCCTGCACGTCGTCGAGATCACGGTAGGTGAGCACGCCGGGAAGTTTATGGCCGGGTACCGGAATGATGATGGCGTTAGATCCGGTGGCGATGATGAGCCGATCGTAAGCCACGGTGATCGCTGGCTCGCGTGGAGCCAGACCGGTGGCCGAAGGAGAAAACTCGGCCGTCACCGACTTGGCTGCCCGGTCGATACCGGTCACCTTGGCGCCTTTGTAGAGTGTGACGCCGTGCTTGATGTACCAGCCGTCGCCATGGATCACGATTTCCTCGAACGACTTTTCGCCCGACAGGACCGGTGACAACATGATGCGGTCGTAGTTGACCCGCGGCTCGGCGTTGAAGATCGTGACCTCGTAGGCCTCGGGCGCTGTTTCGAACAGCAGGTCGAGCGCCCGGCCTGGCGCCATTCCATTGCCAACGATCACCAGCTTCTGCTTCATCCCGTCCTCAGTTCAGCGCGAGCTCAATACGAAGAACGCCGACGAGGGCTTGCTTCTTCTTACGCAACTTGCTGCGCGAGCTATTGCTGCCGCCTGGGTTTGCGAGCTTCTTGTCATCGCCGCTGCCGGCGCAGAACTTCATGGGTCAAACGGCTGTCGCTCTAATCACCAGCGACTACGATCGTAGCTGTAGTCGAACCAGCACCTGCTGCCACCACAACCATAAACAAAACGCGCTAAATCACGGTGTATTACTCCGTTGGGATGATGGATGTCTTTCCGGCCTGGAACTGTCGCCGCGACCGGAAAGCTGAATGTCTGCAAAATTTTGAACGAACTCCCGGTGCCGCCAAACCACTTGAGCCGCCTCCTTGCTTCGCAATTCATGAAGAGCCCGCCATAGCCTGGACCAGATCCGGATGTGCAGGGCCGGCCTGAACGGATTCGAAATAGCCGAGTTGGCTTGAAAGAACCGACGGCGGCTGATTTTCCGCGCCAATGCATGTGCAATCCTTTTCAGTCGGACGGATCACTTCTCCCGCCGCTACAAAGATCTTCACGCCGTCGCGCGCCTGTTCCGCAAAATCCGCTTCGACTGGTCAGAACGCGACGCAGACGCCTCCTTTGGCGGTGCCGATGCGGTAGCCGCAGCAAGAAATGGTTCGTGCCTGGCGTTTTCATATCCATTCCCCGTTTCTGCTGGCTCATTGATCTGCTGCGACACACGCCTTGCGCTAGAGGTCGGTGTCTTTCGGATCGGCGAACCTGCGGCCCGGAAGCGGGATCAGCATGGCCGCGTGCTGGCGGTAGCGGCGATACTGGTCGCCGAACTGCTGGATCAGATCGTGCTCTTCCAGCTGGATGCCGATCAGGATGTAGCCGGTGAGCACCACCGCAAACAGCAGATGACCGACGGTCATCGCAGGCGTGGCCCAGACCGCGAGCAGGACGCCGAGATAGATCGGGTGGCGGACACGCCGGTAGAGCAACGGCGTGCGGAATTTCGCGTCCGACAGCTGTTTGCCGAACAGGCGCGCGAACACCTGGCTGAGCCCGAACAGTTCGAAATGATTGATCAGAAAGGTGCTGGCCACCAGCACGACCCAGCCGAGCCAGAAGATGCCCTCAAGCACCGCCGCGGCGGCCGGGTTCTGCACGGTCCAGACCGGCGCGGGGATCGGCTGCCACTGCCAGTACAGGAGCAGCAGCGCGAAACTGGCAAACAGCACGTAGGTGCTGCGCTCGACCGAAGGCGGCACTCCCCGCGTCCACCAGCGCTTGAAACCCGGGCGCGCCATCACGCTGTGCTGGATCGCAAACAGTGCGATCAGCAGTGTGTCGACGATCACGCTCTGGAGCAGCGGGCCTGCGGTTCCTGAATTGATCGACTTCGGAACGATGAGATTGCCGGTGAAGCCGATGAGATAGAGCAGTGCGACGAGCGTGATGCCGTAAGCGACGACGCCGTACAGGACTGCAACGAGACCTGCCATGAACCTTCTCCTGATTTTCGAATGATTGTTGTTTGCCGCGCGAGCGGGCGTACCCGCCGGCGTCGGCGATGGTGGTGACGAAACGGCGCGAGCAATCAGCCGGGATTTCGCGCGGTCACCATCCAGGAACTCGAATTCATCATCACGCCTTCGGGGCGGACGAATTGTCTCAGCTCATCCTTCAGCGCCGCCACCAGGGTGTCATGCAGGCGCACCGCCTTCTCGCCGGCCTCGCGATAGACCTCACCGGCGGGCCCGATCGCGAGCTGGAACGCGACGGCCTCGTCGAGGTCTCGACCGACCAGGACCTCGGCATCGATCCGCTCGAACCGGGCGTCGACGTAGCCGGCGATCTGCAACTGTTGCGTCACGGCCTCGGTATCGGTCATGGAGAAAGGCCCGGGCCCGCAGGTCGCGGCGTCCTCTTTCACCGGGGGCAAGTAACGCAGCAGAACCTCCTTCGACAATGTGAGCCACGGATTGTCCGCCCGCGCGCGCCACACGATCATCGTCATCAATCCGTCCGGCTTCAGCGCCGTGCGCATGTTGCGCAAGCCGGCCACCGGATTTTCGAAGAACTGCGTTCCGAAACGGGAAAAGCAGAAATCGTGCACCGGCTTGAACGGATAGGTCTGAACATCCGCTTCGAGGAACGTCAGATTGGTCAATCCGGCGGCCTTCGCATCCGCGCGGCCGGCGTCGAGGAAGGCGCCACAGCAATCAAGGCCAACGACCGAACCGGCCGGCCCGACGCGCCGCGCGAGTTCGATCGCGGTGTCGCCCCAGCCGCATCCGACATCCAGCACGCGGTCGCCTTCATGGAGCGGCAGCGCGGGAAACACCTTTGCGCTATGCAGATGCAGGCCGCCGGCGAGGATGTGCCGCCAGGTGTTGAATTTTGGAACCAGGACGGCGTTCCAGAAATCAATGTAAGGGTTGTTGGTTTCGATTGCCTGCGCGGTGCTCATGATCAAGATTGCTCGTCTTCCAAAGTTGTTGCCACGAGGCCGCCCAAGAGCCTGCCTAAACGTTCGCTCAAGTGTGGAGCGACGGGAAGCAGGCGGTTGGTTGGCACTTCACCCCTGAGCACCGTATAAGGGCGAGCCGTGCCTGGACGAATGATCGACCGGCCTGATCACCAGACCCTTCGTCCAAATTTTGAGATTGGCCACCATGATTGACCCGCTTTCGGAAGTGCTGCGGTCGGTTCGCCTGACGGGCGGCATTTTCCTCGATGCGCGCTTTTCGGCGCCGTGGTGCGTGCACACGCAGATCCTCGCCGAGGACTGCGGGGCCTTCCCGGTCAGGCCGCCGCTGTTGATCGCCTACCACTTCGTGATCTCGGGAAAATTCCTGCTCAGCACCGAAGGCGAGCCCCCTGTCGAGGTGCGGGCCGGCGAGATCGTGCTGTTGCCGAGGAACGACATTCACACGCTGGCCAGCGCGTCCGGTCTGAAGCCCACTAGCGCGCGTCATCTGATCCAGCCGTCCGACGGACGGCGGACTGGCGAAAATCTCACATGGCGGAGGCGGTGAGACGGCCCATATCGTGTGCGGCTTTCTCGGCAGCGAGGAATCCTACAACCCGCTGATCGCGACCCTGCCAAGGGTGCTGAAGCTTGACGTGTGCGAGGGCGTGTCGCGCGACTGGGTCGAGGCCTCGGTGCGTTATGCCGCCAGCGAACTGACGGCCGGCCGGTTTGCCTCCTCAAGCCTGATGTCGCGGCTCTCCGAATTGCTGTTCGTCGAGGCGATGCGCCAATATTCGGTAACGTTCAGGGATCACGATGCCGGTTGGCTGAAGGGCGTCGCGGATCCGCAGATCGGCCGCGCGCTGGCCGCGATCCATCACAACGTCGGTCAAGCCTGGTCGTCGGATTCGCTCGCGCGGGAAGTCTCGATGTCGCGCAGCGCCTTCGTCGACCGCTTCACGACGCTGGTCGGCATGCCGCCGATCCGGTATCTGACCATCTGGCGGCTGCAGGCGGCCAAGCTCGGCCTGCGAGAAACCCGCAAGACGATTGAACAACTCGCCCAGGAGGTGGGTTACGGATCCGGCGAAGCGTTCAGCCGGGCGTTCAAGCGGGAATTCGGGCTGTCACCGGCGCTTTGGCGCGACCAGCGGCCGGTGGATAACGCCGCGGCCAGAGGCGGTGAGGTCGCAGCGTTGCCGGCCAAACCCCTACGGCGGCAGTCGTGATCAAACCGGTCTCCGACGCCGTATTGATCGCGCCAGATTTGGACGAACGGTCCGGGGATTCGGCTGGTCGATCATTCGTCCAGGCGCAGCTCGCCCTTACGGTGCCGACGCATGACCCTCAAACTCTTCGAACTCGTCGGCACCGACGAAGCCCGCCCGTTCAGTCCGTTCTGTTGGCGGACGCGGATGGCGCTGGCGCATAAGGGGCTGTCGGCGGAAACCATCCCGTGGTGCCTCACCGAGAAGGAGGCGATCGCGCCGCATCAGGCCGAAAAGGTGCCGGTGCTGCTCGACGGTGACATCGCGGTGGTCGATTCCTGGACGATCGCGAACTATCTCGAAGACACCTATCCGGACCGGCCGTCGCTGTTCGGCGGTGAAGGCGGCCGCGCCGTGGGTTGCATGCTGAACTGGTGGGGCGATGTCACCGTGATGGCCGGCCTGTTTCCGATCATCGTCGTCGACATTTTCTCGCATCTGAAACCGGCGGGCGCCGCTTACTTCCGCAAGTCACGTGAAGCGCGCCTCGGCAAGTCGCTGGAAGAGGTGGCGGCGGGCCGCGACAAGACGGTCGAGGGCTTTCGCAAATCGCTCGAACCGCTGCGGCTGACGCTGAAGACGCAGGCCTATCTCGGCGGCGAACAGCCGAACTATGCCGACTACATCGTGTTCGGCCCGTTCCAGTTGGCGCGCCTGGTCAGCCCGTTCAAGCTCCTGGCCGCGGACGACCCGGTCTATGCCTGGCGCGAGCGGCTGCTCGACGCGTTCGACGGCATGGCGCGGAAGACGCCGGGATATCCGGTGTGAGAAATCGTCCGAGTAGAGCGGCCGCGCGCGCTCCCCGTTTCGTCCCGGCGAAGGCCGGGACCCATACCGCATGATTCGACACCTTCCCACAAACACAGCGCCGGTGGTTATCGTTTCATCCAAAATCGATCGCGTTCGAGCTTAAAGCGACGCAGCAGGTCGCAGCACTTCCGCCGGCGCATAAAGCAAACCGCCCGTCTGCTTTCGCAAACGGGCGGCTCATTGCCGTCAGACGCTATGGGGGCACATCGCCTGAGGCTTTAGCTCAGGAACCGATGCTCAGCTTTGCGGCGCATCGTTCGGCGGGGTCGGACGCGTCTTGTGCTGCGCCATGAAGGCGTCGAACTCTTCCTTGTCCTTGGCGTGGCGCAGGCGATCGAGGAAGTCGCGGAATTCGACCTGCTCCTCCTCGAGACGCCGCAGCGTTTCGGTGCGGTATTCGTCGAAGGCGCGGTTGCCGCTCGAGGGCGGACCGAAACCGCCGAAGCCGAAGCCGCGGCGCTCCATGCGGCCGCGCATCCGCTCCATCTTGTACTGCATCCGCTCCATCTTGTTCTGCCAGCGATCCTGGTGACTCCAGCAACCCATTTTTCTGCTCCCTAGTGTGAAAAAGAGAAGGGCAAGCCCGATCGGCCACCAGATGATGAAGCCGAGGATGGTCACGGCGATCCAGCCGGGATGCCAGGGCGTATCCAGCATATGCGGGGGCCGATAGGATTCTTCGGTGGGGCCGCGCCATCGATTGACATCTGCGGTGTAGGCCATTTCCCTCTCCATGACGGCGATCACGCCGTTGTGAATGTAAATAACATTTACATACCTAAACCATCCACGTTTTTTGTCAAGCGGGCGGCAAGTCGCAGCGCAGAGAATTATTTCGGGGTGCCCCAGGGACCGGCCGGGGGAACGGGCGGCGGACCGGACGGTTTTGCGGCCGGATCCTTGCCGTCAGGCCGGCGATCGGTCGGGAAGCCGAGCCCGCGCAGATAGATCAGCACTTCGGCTTCCAGGAGATCCTCCGCCGACATCGGCAGCTTGCGGCGCGCCGCATCGCCGCGCGCGAACAGCGACGCCACGCCGTGCGACATCGACCAGATGTGCAGCGCCATCATCATCGCCGGCGGCCGCGGCATGCCCGCCGGCACCAGCGCGGCGAGTCGTTCGGCGGCAGCCCTGATCACGGCGAAGGCGCGTTCGCTCGCCGCCTGCAATGCAGGACTAAGATCGACCGGAAGGCCGGATTCGAACATCGCCGAATAGAACGCCGGCTCATTGCGGGCGAAAGCGAGATAGGCCTTGCCGAGCCGCTCGAACGCGGTGACGGTGTCGGGGCGGCCGTCGTCCCAGGCCTGCGTCAGCAACGCCTCGAACTGCTCGAAGCCGCGCTGCGCGATCGAGGACAGCAATTCATCGCGGTCGCGAAAATGCCGGTAGGGTGCCGCCGGGCTGACGCCGGCCATCCGCGCGGCGTCGGCAAAGGTGAAACCGGCCGCGCCCTTTTCGGCGATCAGGCCGAGCGCTGCCTGCAGCAGCGCCTCCTTCAGATTGCCGTGATGATAGCCGCGCTCGGCGCGGCGCTGTTCCTTGCGCCAACTCATGTGAAAGGCTTTTACATGAGTTGGTCGCAAGTCGCCAGTGGTCTGACGGTGCGATGCCGGCAGGGCCCGGAAGACCCGCTAACCACCCGGGATCGGAAGCACCGGCATGATCTCGACGCGCTCGCCGGGGAAGATCGTAAAATGCGGGTGGTTCTCGAACAGTTTCGCTGCGGCCTCGTGGGAAGCGGCGCGCACCACCGTGAAGGCCCCCATCTCGTTGCTGATGTCGGTCATACCGCTCGAATCGACCCGCTTGGTCTTGCCGAGCGGGCCGCCCAGTTCGACCAGCGCGGCCTGGTGCTTTTCGACCCAGGCCTTCCACGCCGCGATCCCCTGCTGCTCCCTGGCGCGCCGCTCAGCCTCCGGCAGCGCGTTCCAGGCCGCCATTTTCGCGCTGGTCTTGCTGCCGAGGAAGACGGCGAGGAACGTGTCGTTGGTGCTCATAGGTTTACTTCTCCCATTCGGTTGACGGTTGGCGAAGCTTAACGGCGCGCGGTGCTGCCCTGCATTTCCGTCAATCCGGCCGCCGCCTCCCGCACTTCTTCGCGAGAAGTCGGCCATTTCCTGCACCTGGCGGATTTCGATGATCTCGTTTTCGGAAGCCGGGCACTGGCTGGCCCAGGCGATCGCCTCCTCGCGCGACTTGACGTCGATCATCCAGTAGCCGCCGAGCACTTCCTTGGACTCGGTGAAGGGACCGTCGGTCACGACCGGCTTGCCCGACGCAAACGAGACCCGCGCGCCCATCGACGGCGGATGCAGCCCGTCGAGCGTGATCAGGACGCCGGCCTGCTGCAGCGCCTCGTTGTATTTCATCATCGCCTTGACGCGCTCGGGATCGAGCTGCACGTCCGGCGGCGCGGTCTCATAGCCGAGGGGGATCATCAGCATCATGAATCGCATGGTGGTTCCTGTTTCTCTGTCTTCGGGCTCGCGTTGCCACCGGAATGACGAGAGCGATTCTTCGCCTGCGCCCGCAGGCGCTCTTCCTGCTCGCGCAGTTCGGGGGTCAGGGCTTCGCCAAAATCCTCGGCCGAAAACACCTGGCGGATTTCGATCTCGGCGCCGCCGTCGAACGGCGCGCGCTTCATCCAGTCGATGGCCTCGTCGAGCGACTTGGCCTTGATCAGCCAGAAGCCGGCAACCAGGTCGCCCGTCAGCGGGAACGGTCCGCGGGTCGCACGGCCCTCGCCGCCCGCATATTTGATCCGCGCGCCCTTTGAGGACGGATGCAGGCCCTCGCCCGCCTCCATCATGCCGGCCTTGACCAGTTCCTCGTTGAACCTGCCCATCGCGGTCAAGAGTTCCGTGCTCGGCATGACGCCGGCTTCCGTGTCCTTGCTCGCCTTCACAATCACCATGAATCGCATCGTCACGCTCCGTTTGCGGGTTCCGGCCGGCTGGTTGCACAGCCGAACCATCGCTCATCAACAAGACGATCCGCCTTTTGCGGCACCGACATGTCCCGTGGAATTATTTTGGGGGCCCCGGGCGCGGCGCAGGAAGCTCCCTCCCTGGTGCGCTGCCGACCTGCACGCTGCATCGTATCTGGGGACCGCCGCGCGGCCCTAACCCCTGCTGCCGGACGAACACCCCGTCCTGACAGGTCGCACCGAAATAGACGTCGATACGCCTGGTCGGGTCGCCTGCGAAAATGATGAACCCGGTCCGTCCCTGGCCCGCTTCGCGCGACGCGAAAATAATTCAGGAATTCTCGTCCGTATGAATACGGTTATCACGGCGGCGATACGTGCGCATGACTCTGAATGTTGGCGTGCATATGAAAAAATTGTCGCATTAATTGAATGACATAGGAATCGACGCGTCAACGAAAACGCCGGACCGGATGCCATCGCACGACGTGCCGCGCCGCGCGCATGGTTTACCGTTGCTAAACCGCCGTCTGCAACTTTCTCGGTAGTGCGTTCGAGTTGCAATAATCCCCGTCCCATCCATCCGAATCATCACGGAGCCCGGCGTGTTCAATCTGCAAAGCAAAGCAAAGATCCAAAGCGCGTTGGCACAGGCCGCCGCCATCAGCAAGTCGCAGGCCGTGATCGAGTTCAAGCTCGACGGCACCATCGTCACGGCGAACCAGAACTTCCTGGACGCTCTCGGCTACACGCTGGCGGAAATCCAGGGCAAGCATCACAGCATGTTCGTTGCGCCCGGCGAACGCGAGAGCGCGGGCTATCGCGAGTTCTGGGCCAGGCTGAACCGCGGCGAGTTCGAGGCCGCGCAGTACAAGCGCTTCGGCAAGGGCGGCTAAGGAGATCTGGATCCAGGCGTCCTACAATCCGATCCTCGATTCGGCGGGAAAGCCGGCCGGCGTGATCAAGTTCGCCACCGACATCACCGCGCAGAAGATCAAGAGCATGGAAGACGCCGGCAAGATCGCGGCGATCGGCCGGGCGCAGGCGGTGATCGAATTCAACATGGACGGCACCATCGTCACCGCCAACGAGAATTTCCTCGGCGCGATGGGCTATTCGCTCGACGAGATCAAGGGCAAGCACCACAGCATGTTCGTGGTGCCGGAAGACCGCGACAGCGCCGCCTATCGCGAGTTCTGGGCCAGGCTGAACCGCGGCGAATACCAGGCCGCCGAATACAAGCGGATCGGCAAAGGCGGCCAAGGAAATCTGGATCCTCGCCTCCTACAACCCGATCCTCGACGAGGCCGGCAAGCCGTTCAAGGTCGTCAAGTTCGCAACCGACGTCACCGAGCAGAAGCTGAAGGCCGCCGACAATGACGGCCAGATCGAGGCGATCGGGAAGTCGCAGGCCGTGATCGAATTCAACATGGACGGCACCATCCGCAACGCCAACCAGAATTTCCTCGACGCGCTCGGCTACACGCTTGCCGGAAATCCAGGGCAAGCATCACGGCATGTTCGTCGATCCGTCCGAGCGCAACGCGCCGGGATATCGCGAATTCTGGGATAACCTCAATCGCGGCCAGTACCAGGCCGCGGAATACAGGCGGATCGCCAAGGGCGGCCGCGAAATCTGGATCCAGGCGTCCTACAACCCGATCCTCGACCTCAACGGCAAGCCGTTCAAGGTGGTGAAATACGCCACCGACATCACCGCGCAGGCGATCGCGCGCAAGAAGGCCGAGAACGCCCGCGGCCTGATCGAGACGGTCGCTGCCGGCAGCGAGGAGATGAGCGCCTCGATCCGCGAAATCTCCGAGACCATGACCAAATCCAAGGAGAATGCGGTAGAGGCGACCGCGCGGGTCGAAGCCGCGGACCAGCAGGCACAAAAGCTCAGCGCGGCCTCGCAGGCCATGAGCGGGATCGTCGAACTGATCGGCAACATCACCGGGCAGATCAACCTGCTGGCGCTGAACGCCACGATCGAGTCGGCGCGTGCGGGCGAAGCCGGCCGCGGCTTTGCGGTCGTCGCGTCCGAGGTCAAGAACCTGGCCAATCAGGCCAAGCACGCCACCGACACCATCTCGAAGGAAATCGAGCAGCTCAACGGCGTCGCCAGCGACGTCGTCGGGCTCGCTTACCGCCATCAAGGCCGCAATCGCCAGCGTCAACGAATTCATCGCCTCGACCGCCGCAGCCGTGGAAGAGCAGAGCATCGTGACGTCGGACATGTCCTCCAACATGCAGCGCGCCTCGGCCGAACTGGCCTGATACGGGATCAGCCCCTCCGTATCGGACCGACCGGCCTTCGACTTGCCTGAGGGCCAACGTAACCGGCACCGTATTCGCGCAAGCGATGCGGTGCCGGACGTTTTTGGGGATAGCGTTCGCCCACCGCTTTCCACTGTCCGATATCGCCGGTCAGCGGGGCGAGGTTAAGAAGAAGCGCATCGCTGATTGACCGCGACCACGCGCCAGCCGCCATCGAGGCGGTCGATCCTGGTCAGCGACAGCGGATCGATCACGAAGCGCAGCGCGCTGTCGGGCGTAAGATCCAGCGCAATGGCAAGCACGGCGCGGATGGTGCCGGAGTGCACGACCAGCACGGCGTCGCCTGCGGGCAGCCGCGCCAGCCCATCGCGCGCACGATCGATCTGATCGACGAAACTCTCGCCGCCGGGCGGCCGGTTGCCGGCGGGCGATTTCCAGAACGCCTGATAGGCGTCGCCGAACTCGATCGTGAGATCGTTGTGACGCCGCCCGGTCCAGGCGCCAAAATCCTGTTCGCGAAACCTGGGCTCCTCGACCGGATCGAGCCCGAGCGTGAGCGCGGTCTCGCGCGTTCGCCGCGCCGGGCTGCACACGGCACGCGCCTGCGGCGGCAGCCGGGCTTTGAGCGCCGCGAAGGCGCTGCTATCGCTGAGGTCGGCCGGCGCATCGGGGCCATGAATGACGCCGCGCGGCCCATCGACCGGCGCGTGCCGGATCAGCCAGAGATTGGCTTCGATGCTCATGCGAGCCGTCGCCGCGAGCAGCACCAGGATCGCGGTCTCGCCGACCTGCTCGGCGCCGCCCAGCACGTCGCCGGTCTGGCCGCCGATCTGCCGCTTCGCCAGCCAGGCGATGCCGAGACGCACTCAAGCGCAGCCGCGAGCGCCGACAGCAGTGCATTGCTCCACGACAGCGACAACAGCGCCAGCAGCAGCGCGAAGATGATGGCAACGCCCGCCAGTCGACAGCATCCGGCTGGCCGGCATTGCGGGCAAGGCCGTCGTTGCGCGCATAGGGCAGGTTCAGCGACATGAACGGCAGGATGCCGCGCGCCAGCGCATGCGCGGCGATCAGGCCTGGCACGACGTGCCATCCGGGATCGCCGCCAGCGCGGACAAGTTTCGCGGCAAAGCTCACCAGCAGGATCAGCGCGCCATAGGTGCCGAGCCGGCTGTCGCGCATGATCTCGAGCTTGGCGGCGCGATCGCGGCCGCCGCCAAAGCCGTCGGCGACATCGGCGAGCCCATCCTCGTGCAGCGCGCCGGTCAGGAGCGCGCTGGCGCCGAGCGCAAGCGCGGCCGCCGCCAGATCGGGCACACCGAGATAGCGCAGCAGCCGAGGCAGATCAATGCCCACCGCCGCGCCGATCAAGCGCGCCGACGACCGGAAACATCCGGTGCGCGCGCACGAAATTTTGCGGCATGGCGCCATGCGGATGCGGCATCGGCAGCCGCGTCAGGAACGCGACCGCCGTTTTGAAATCGTCGAGCCATTCATTCATGGTGGCCGCCCTGGGAATCGCTTTAGCCTGCGATCCGCTCGAAATGTTCCGGGGAATCGCATGCAGTTCGACAGTCTAGACGACATCCGCGCCTTCTGTCGCGACCTGCCCGCGGGCGATGCGCGCGCCGCCGAATCGGCCGCGACGCGGCAGCAACATCTTGACAAAGCCGCCGGGAAGTCTCGGCCGGCTCGAAGAGCTCGCGATCTGGCTGGCGCACTGGCAGGGCCGCGAATCGCCGCGGCTCGATCGCGTCACCATCGCGGTATTCGCCGGCAATCACGGCGTTGCCGCGCGCGGCGTCTCGGCCTATCCGCCCGAGGTCACCGCGCAGATGGTGGCGAATTTTGCCGCCGGCGGCGCCGCCATCAACCAGATCGCGAAACTCGCCGGCGCCGAACTGCGCGTGATGCCGATCGAGCTCGACCGGCCGACGCGCGATTTCACCGTAGCGGCCGCGATGGACGCCGATGAATTCCTGCACGCGGTCGACATCGGCTATCGCGCGGTGCCCGAGGATTGCGACCTGCTGGCGGTCGGCGAGATGGGCATTGCCAACACCACGACGGCCGCGACGCTGTGCGCGGCGCTGCTCGGCGGCGGCGCGGCGCGCTGGGCCGGCCGCGGCACCGGCGTCGACGATGAGGGGCTGGCGCGCAAGCGCGCGGCGATCGAGGCCGCGCTTGAATTTCATCGCGGCATTCTCGGCGATCCGCTTGCCGTGGCGGCGGCGCTCGGCGGCCGCGAACTGGCAGCGATTGCAGGCGCCGTGCTGGCGGCGCGGCAGCACGGCATATTCCGGTGCTGCTCGACGGCTTTGTCGCGACATCCGCCGTGCTGCCGCTGGCGCGGCTCGCATCCGGCAGCGCTCGATCACTGCCGCGCCGGGCACGTCTCGGCCGAGGCCGGCCATCGCGAGCTGCTGCGCGAACTCAGCCTCGATCCGCTGCTCGATCTCGACATGCGGCTCGGCGAAGCCTCCGGCGCCGGCGTTGCGATCCTGCTGCTGCGCGCGGCACTGGCCTGCCACACTGGGATGGCGACCTTCGCCGAGGCCGGGGTTTCCGACACGGGGACTGACCACCTTGCCGTCGCTGCCGGCGTTGATTAACTCAGAGGCGTCCGGAGACGAAGGAGCCGCGCATGCGCATGGCGGTCATCAGGCTTGCTGTTGTCATGGCGGCGTTGTGCGCGGCGATCGCACCGGCGCGCGCCGAAGTGCGCATCCTCGCCAGCCCCGGCGGACAGGTCGGTCCGTTCCTCGACCTGTTCGATCGCGTGCGCGAGATCCGGCGAACGCGTCGTGATCGACGGGCCGTGCCTGTCGGCCTGCACGCTGGTGCTGAGCACGGTGCCGAACGAGCGCATCTGCGTGACGCGGCGCGCCGTGCTCGGCTTTCACGCCGCGCGCTCGATCGACCGGCGCGGGCGGATGTATGCCGAACCGGAAGCCTCGCAGGCGGTGCTGGAGGCCTATCCCGCGCCGGTGCGCAACTGGATCAGCCGCCGCGGCGGACTGACGTCGCGGCTGCTGTTGCTGCGCGGACGCGAACTCGCGCGATCTATCCGTCGTGCCGGTGAGGCGTGTCAGGCATACGTCGACCATGTGCGCGCTCACCCACCTCCTCGCGCAACTCCGCGGGCAGTTCACCATCCAGGGAATGCCGAACTGGTCGACGCACATGCCAAAGCCCTTGGAGAAGAAGGTCTTGCCGAACGGCATGTTGACGCTGCCGCCGTCGGCGAGCGCCTTGAAGCTTGCGCTCGGCGTCGGCGGGATCCTCGACCTGCAGCGAGACCGAAAAGCCCTGCGGCTTCTGGAAATGGCCGGGCGGCGCGTCGGAGGCCATCAGCACCTCGCCGTCGATCGTGAGCCGGCGTGCATGATCTTCTTCTTGTAGTCCGGCGGCGTCGGCATGTCGGGCGGGCCGCTTTCATAGGGCAGCATCGCCTCGATCTTGGCGCCGAGCACCTTCTGATAGTACTTCAGCGCTGCTTCGCAATTGCCGTCGAAGAACAGATAGGGATTGACCTGCATCGTTGGCTCCTTCGGTAATCGGTTTGCGGTTGGGCGCTTATTTCTCGGTGAGCTTCTTCAGATTGGCGAGGCCGGCCTCGAAATCCTTGCCGATCATGCTTGTCGAAGTTCATGAACACCTGCATCACCTTCGACATGAAGACGGCGGGCCCAGTGCATCATCCAGGTCAGATTGGTGGCATCGCCCTGCGGCAGCATTGTGAACTCGGCGGTGTTGTGGCCTTCGAACGGCTTGAAGAAATCGAGCTTGATGACGATCTTCGACGGCACCTGCGCTTCCAGGATTTCCATGCGGCCGGAACCGACATTCTTGTTGCCGTCCCAGGCATAGACCGCGCCCTTGCCGCTGCTCGGCGCCGCTATAGGTGCGCTTCAGTCGCGGGATCCTTGTTCTCCCAGGGCGACCAGGTCGCGCCATTGGTGAAAGTCGTTGATCAGCGGAAAGATCCTGTCCGCCGGCGCCTTGATGCTGGTCGCGCGCTGCGACGCGGAACGTATTCGGCTTGGTCGCGGCGAGGATGAGCACGACGGCGATGGCGATCGCGAGGACGACGGCGATGATGGCAATGATCTCGAACATGTCTGGCTCCGTATCAGGCATGGTGGAGGATTGAGGTTGAAGGCAAGTCAGCGGCGGAAGGGAATCAGATTAGCGCAAGGCCGGATCGCGCAGCCACAGCCCGCCCCACACCATCAGGCCGAGATAAAGCCCGAACAGCGTGTGGGTGAACAGCGGGCTGTCGATCCGCACATGGGATGCGATCGCGCCGCCGAGATAGCCGGTGAGCAGGATCGCGCCGAGGATCGAGGTCGGCGGCACCGAATAGAGCACGGTGCAGACGATGGTGATGATGCCGAGGCTGCGCGCCAGCGTTTCGCTGGAACCATAGCCCATCTTGTCCATCGTTTCCGTGACGACCGGCCACGGCACCAGCTTGATGGCGCCGTCGAACAGCAGGAACACGATGACCAGACCGCTGAGCACGCGGCCGGTCCAGCGGGCGGGTTTGGAGACCGGCGCGGTCTCGGCGATCGTTGTCGTCATGGCTGGCTCCGTCGTGTTGTCTTGAATGACTGCAATTCCAGGACGAACGAGGAGGTGGAATCCGACAGGGATGCGATTTTTTTGTACTGTCATTGCCGGGCTTGACCCGGCAATCCATCCACTGCGCGAAATTCTCTCGAGGATTGATGGATGGCCGGATCAAGCCCGGCCATGACAGGAGGGTAACAGGACTCGCTATTTACTTCCCCGCCTTCGCGCCGCGCGGCTCGCTGTCGCGCATCAGGCGGTCGAGATGCATGCGGATGTGGGCGGCTTCGGCCGACGTGTTGGCGAGCGCGATGGCGCGGTCGAAGGCGACGCGGGCCTCGTCGTTGCGGCCGAGCTGCATCAGGAAGGCGCCGCGCACGCCGAAGTAATGGAAATAGTTCGACAGCCGCGCCGCCAGCGGCTCGATCATGTCGAGCGCGGCCTGCGGCCCGCGCACCTTGGACACCGCCACCGCGCGGTTGAGCGTCACCACCGGCGACGGCTGCATCACCTCGAGCGCGCCATAGAGCAGATCGATCTGGGTCCAGTCGGTGTCCTCAGGCTTCTCGGCGCGGGCATGCAGCGCGGCGATCGCCGCCTGCACCTGGTAGGGCCCGCTGCGGCGATGGCGCATCGCCTTGTCGATCAGCGCCAGGCCCTCGGCGATCATCTTCTGGTTCCACAGCGTGCGGTCCTGGTCGTCGAGCAGGATCACCGCGCCATCCGCATCGAAGCGCGCCGCTGCGCGCGCGTGCTGCAGCAGCAGCAGCGCCGTCAGCCCCATGATCTCGGGCTCGCTCTGGAACAGCCGCAGCAGCAGCCGCGCCAGCCGGATCGCCTCCTCGCACAGCGGCTTGCGGATCTCGGCGGTGTCGCCGCTCGCCGAATAGCCCTCGTTGAAGATCAGATAGATCATGGCGGCGACCGCGGCGAGCCGCTCGGTGCGCTCGACCGCGCCCGGCGTCTCGAAGGGCACGTCGGCGTCGGCGACGCGGGCCTTGGCGCGGGTGATGCGCTGCTCCATCGCGGCTTCCGAGACCAGGAAGGCGCGCGCGATCTGCTTGACGGTGAGGCCGGAGACGATGCGCAGCGCCAGCGCGATCTGCTGCGTCGCCGGCAGATCGGGATGGCAGCAGATGAACAGCAGCCGCAGGATGTCGTCGCGGTAGTGCGAGCCGTCGAGCCGCTCGGCGAGCTGCTCCTCGGCGTCGTCGAGATCGGAGATCGCCTCGTCCTCGGGCAGCGGCGTCCTGCTTGCGGCCGCGCCTGATATCGTCGATCGCGACGTTGCGCCCGACCATGATCAGCCACGCCGCGGGATCGCGCGGCGGGCCGTTCTGCGGCCAGCTCTTCAGCGCGCGCAGGCAGGCGTTCTGGAAGGCCTCCTCGGCGGTATCGAGATTGCGGAAATAGCGCAGCAGCGCACCGACCGCCTGGGGACGCGCCGAGGTCAGCGCGTTATCGATCCAGGCGGTGTCGGTCACGTCGGAATGCTCCCCGGCGTGAACATGCCGACGGGCGGATCTCATAGGCGCCGCCGGGATTGGCCTTGCCGAGATCGCGGGCGACGTCGAGCGCCTCGTCGAGATTCTTGCAGTCGACGACGTAGAAGCCGAGCAACTGCTCCTTGGTCTCGGCAAAGGGACCGTCGAGCACGAGCGGCGGATCGTCCTTGCGCAGCGTGGTCGCCGCCGTGGTCGGCAGCAGCCGCGCGACCGGGCCGAGCCGGCCCTGCTTGGTGAGCTTCTCCTGCACGACGGCGAGCTTCTTCATGACCGCGGCGTCCTGTTCCTTGGACCAGGAACCCGTCGTGTCTTCGTCGTGATAGCAAAGGATGGCGTACAGCATGCGAGGCGCATCTCCGTTCTGTATCAAGAACGAACGAGTATGCCCGCAGCCGACAGGGGTGCGAAGGAAATTTTCGAGCGAGTTCCGTCCGCAAGACGCGATGGCTGTTTTGATGGGCGAGCGCCAGTCAGAGCTCCACGGCCACGATCGAGAAACTTCCGATCAGCCGTGGACGGCGCATCCCGTTGCAAGCCGGCGCCCCGCGGCTGATCGCTCTGCTGCGGCTGGTGCCCCTGAGGAAGAGGGTGGAAGACTTCGATCCGCTATGTGATAAGGATCACGTTGAGTGACAGCACGAGGAATGGCGAATGAACAAGGGTGCGCTCGCTTTGCTGGTGCATGGCGGGACCGAAAACTGGTCGCCGGTGCGATGGAAGAGCCGGTTCGACGACGTCTGCGCGGGCCGCCGCGTGTTGCTGCTGCCGGATGCCGCGTTCGATCCGGCTGAGGTCCACTATGCCGCGGTCTGGAAGCCGCGCCCGGGCGAACTCGCCGCATTCCCGAACCTGCGCGTCATCTTCAATCTCGGCGCCGGCGTCGATGCGCTGATGGCGGATTCTTCCCTGCCCGACGTGCCGCTGGTGCGCGTCGCGGTCGCCGACCTCACCGAGCGGATGACGGAATATGTCGTGCTCCACGTGCTGATGCATCACCGGCAGGAACTCTATTTGCGCGAGCTCGCAGCGCGAGAAACGCTGGGCGCCGAAATCGCAATGGGCGGCGAACGCGATCTCGGTCGGCATCATGGGGCTGGGTACGCTCGGGGCGCATGCGGCCGATGTCCTCACCGCATCTCGGCTTTCGCGTTTCCGGCTGGAGCCGGAGCGCAAAAGCGATCGCCGGCATCCAATGCTTCCAGGGCGAGCAAGAGTTCGACGCTTTCCTGCGACAGACCGACATCCTGGTCTGCCTGCTGCCGCTGACGGCGGACACGCGGCATATCCTCAACCGCGGCGTGTTCGAAAAACTCAACCGCAACAGCCCGATGGGCGCGCCGGTTCTGATCAATGCCGGCCGCGGCGGCTTGCAGAACGAGGCGGATATCCTGCAATGCCTCGACGACGGCACGCTCGGCGCCGCCTCGCTCGACGTCTACGCCACCGAACCGCTGCCGTCGGACAGCCCGTTCTGGACCCACCAGAAGGTGGTGCTGACCCCGCACAACGCGGCCGACACCGATCCGGACGAGATATCGAAATACGTCGCGCGCCAGATCGAACGCTTTGAAGCCGGCGGCGCACTGGAGAATGTGGTCGACCGCAAGCGGGGGTATTAACTCCCCAGCTATCGCAACATCACGTCGATCGCGCCGTTGACGATCGCTTCGAGCTCCGCCCGCGGGACCTGGGCGCGGGCGCGGATCGCGATGGTGTGGATCGTCGCCGACGCCAGTTGCGCCAGCACCTGCGGATCGGCGGAAGCCGGCAAGTTCGCCGCGCTCCTGCGCGATCGCTGAACAGGCGGGCGAAGAAGCGATCCATCTCGACGAGACCGGTGACCACCAGGGCGCGGATCTCGGGATCGAACACCGCTTCCGACGTCGCCGTCATCACCGTGAAGCAGCCGCGCGGGCCGTCCTTGCCCGACAGATACATGTCGAGCGCGATGCGCATAGATCCGCTCCAGCATCGGCCGCAGCGGCAGGTCGTGCGCGAACACTTCGCCCATCCGCGACGCGCGCGCGATCGCGATAGCTCTCATAGCTCTTGATGTAGAGCTCGCGCTTGTCGCCGAACGCGCCATAGAGGCTCGGCCGGTTCATGCCGGTGGCGGCGCTGAGATCGTCGAGCGAGGTCGCCGGCAAATCCCTCCTTCCAGAACACGTCGAGCGCGCGCGCCAGCGCCACTTCGGGCTCATAGGCGCGCGGCCGGCCGCGGCGCTTCGGCGCGGCCGGCCGGCGCGGCCGCAGCTGGCACCGGCGGCTTTTTTCGCCGCGGCTTCGGACTGCGCGGCGCCGGCGGATTTCTTTTTTGTACCATATCGCAAAATAATCCTTGACGCCGCCTAATTTATGCGGAACGGTACATAAATCAAGCGCGCTCGTGACGACCTGACTCGAAACCACCCGTGAGACCCAAGGGAGATTCGAACATGGACCTCTATTTCTCGCCGCTCGCCTGCTCGATGGCAACCCGGATCGCGCTGTATGAGGCCGGCCACCAGGCCAACTTCATCGAGGTCGATCCCGAAGACCAAGAGGGTGCTGAAGGACGATTCGGACTTCTACGCGGTCAATCCGCTCGGCCTCGTGCCGGTGGTGCGCACCGATGACGGCGTGATCCTGACCGAGAACGCCGCGATCCTGCAGCACGTCGCCGAGCGGCTCGCCGATTCCGACATCGGCGCCAAGCCCGGCATCGAACGCACCAGGCTGCAGCAATGGCTGTGCTTCATCGGCACCGAACTGCACAAGGGCCTGTTCACGCCGCTGCTCGGCAAGACGGTGCCGGCCGAGGTGAAGGCCTACACGCTGGAGAAATATCTCTCGCGGCTCGACTACCTCGACAAATATCTCACGGGACGCGAATTCGTGCTCGACCATTTCAGCGTGGCCGACGCCTATCTCACCACCGTGCTGAACTGGAGCATCGCAACGCCGATGATCGACTTCAGCAAATATCCGGCGGTGAAGGATTATCTCGAGCGGATGCGCAAGCGGCCGAGCATCGCCAAGGCGCTGGCGGAAGAGTTCGAGCTGTACAAGGCCGAAATCGCGCGCCACAAGGCGGCGGCGTAAGCAGCGCAGTCGTCCCGGCGGAGGCCGGGACCCATACCGCGGAATCTATCACTGAGGCAGTTTGGTGGATGCCTTTCGCAAAACCGCTCGCGTGTGGTTATGGGTCCCGGCTCGCGCTTCGCTTGGCCGGGACGACACCGGTATTCAAAACGGGCTCTCCCCCAGTCCCGGCACGTCCGCCGGCCGTGGTCCCGGTGCTGCCCAATGAAAACGCCGATCCTTCTCCGCGATCGCGATGTCGTTGATGCTGGCTTCGCGCCGGCGCATCAGGCCGGCTTCGTCGAACTCCCACTGCTCGTTGCCGTAGGAGCGATGCCACTGCCCGGCATCGTCATGCCACTCATATTGAAAGCGCACCGCGATGCGGTTGCCGTCGAACGCCCAGAGATCCTTGATCAGGCGGTATTCATGCTCCTTCGCCCATTTGCGGGTGAGGAAGGCGACGATCGCGGGCCGGCCCTCAAAAACTTCCGAGCGGTTACGCCAGCGGCTGTCCTCGGTATAGGCCAGCGACACGCGCACGGGGTCGCGTGAATTCCAGGCGTCTTCCGCCATGCGCGCCTTTTGCGCGGCGGTCTCTTTGGTGAACGGCGGCAGCGGCGGTCGCGACATGATGGCCTCGGCATTTGATGAGCCCGCCAAGTCTAGCGCGGTGTTTTCTGGAGTCGAGGGCCGTTTGCCTATCGGCCGATAGCTAAACCAGATCGGCCTTCATCAACAGCCGCAGCGATTTCGGGATTGGCTTCGCCCGGCCCTCGCAGATGAAGGCGACGCGCACCTTTGCGCTTCACCAGCACGTCCTCGCCGCGCCGCACCTCCTGCGCCAGCGTGATCGAGGCGCCCTTCACCGCGACCGGCCAGGTCACCACGTCGAGCAGATCGTCCATCCGCGCCGGGCGCAGGAAATCGATTTCCATCGAGCGGACCACGAAGGCGAAGCCCGGCGTCTCGGCCTGCGCCTGCTTCGAACAGCGCATGCTGGTCGGCGCCCATCAGCCGCAGATGATTGGTGCGCCCGCGCTCCATGAAGCGCAGATAATTGGCGTGATAGACGATGCCGGAAAAATCGGTGTCCTCGTAATAGACGCGGATCTGCATGTGATGACGACCGTCGCGGATCTCGCCGTCGATATGGGGTAATGTCACCTGCGGCCCTCGATCGTCTGGAAGGCGATTGTTTTGCGCAAAATCCGCGTGGCGCGCAAGCGCGAGCGAATTACGCGACGGCCGGAGCCTGCCCGCCCAAACTCACCAGCACGATCTCGGGCGGGACGCCGAGACGGAACGGCATGATGCTGCAGCCGAGGCCGCCGGAGATGACGACGTCGCAGTTCATGCGGATGTGGCCATAGGCAAGAAGCGGCCCCGAGGGCGACACCGGCGACCAGCCGAACAGCCGCACCTGGCCGCCATGGGTATGGCCGGAGAGCTGCAGCGCCACCCGCGACGGCACGCGCTTGGCCACGTCGGGCTCATGCGCCAGCAGAATCACCGGCGCGTCGTCGGTGACCTTTGCCAGCGTCGCGCCGAGATCGTCGACGCCGATGCGCCGCACGGGACGGAAGTGGCGCGCCGGAACGTAAGCCAGTTGATCGCCGAGGCCGGCGAGCCAGAACGGGCGCCCGCCCTTGCTCAGGCGTTTGGCGTCGTTTTCGTAAACCGGAATGCCGGATGCCTCCAGCGCGCGGCGGGCGATGGTGGTGCCCTTGCCTTCGCGCTGCACCTCCTTGTCTTCCCACCAGTCATGATTGCCGAGAATGGCGTGCACGCCGAGCGGCGCCTTGAGGCCGGCGAGCACCGGCGCCCATTCGCTGGCCGGAATGAAGCGCGTCACCTTGCGATGGCCGGCCACGTAGTCGCCGAGCATGACGATGACATCGGCTTTGAGCGCATTGGTTCGTTCGACGATCTCGTGAATCCGCTCCAGCGACATCCAGGGATCGCAGGCGTGAAGGTCGGCGATCACGGCGATGTTGAGCTTGAAATCGGCGGGCCATTGCGGCGGCGAAAGATTGTAGCGCGTGACGCGAAGCTGCAGCACGGGTTCGCCGAACCCGTATGCCGTGGTCGAGACGCCAAGTGCGCCCAATCCACCCAGTGCCTTAAAAAAATGTCGACGCGAAATCATGGAGGTTCAATCGTGATGCATTGCAAACATGGGCGGGGAATAGAGCGGAATTGGGGTGCGTTTGTGCAGATCGTCTGCAGATCGCATTAAGGTTACCACCTGACATCACCGACCAGGGCGTCGAGCCGCGCCTTCAGTTCATCGGACGCGCGGTAATACCAGACGCCGCCGAGCAGATCGTGAAAGCGCTTGTCGGCGTGCGCCTCGCGCTCGATCCGGTCGATCGTCTCCATGCTGATGACGTCTTCGAGCGGGCCGGCGGCAAGCAGCGACAGCAGCGCCGGATTGGTTTCGATCTTCAGGATCGCGACGATCAGGTCGATCGCCTTGTCGGGGTCTTCTTCGCGCAGCTCGCCCTCGTAATCCATCATCGCGAAGAAATTGTCGTCGCGGTCGCGATCGGATTTCGAATATTGCGCGACCCAGGCGCACGCCAGTTCCGCGACCGACATGGTCTCGCAATCGAGCGGCTGCTTCGGCGTCCGCCGCGCGACCGCGTCGCGTCGCCAGCGGGGCGAATCGGCGATCGCCTCGATGCGGTCGCGCAACGGCTCGTCGGGACCGAAATGAATGCCGCCGAGCAGCCAGCGCAGCCGCGCATTGTCTTCCGCCTCGCGTTCGATCCGGTCGATTACGTCACCGCCATGCGCATAGATCAGCGCCATCATGAACTTGTCGTTGAGCTGCATGACGGTTGCCTTGTCGGATTCAGAGCGCAGCACCTCGAGCGCGAGGTCGAGCGCGCGGGCGGACTTCCGGTGCGGCAGATGATCGAAATAGAGCATGGCCGCCCAGGCGCCAGACGTCTGGTCGCGCCGGCTCAGGCGCTGCAGCACGCACCACAGCGACGCGAGGTCGGGAATTGGCATGGCGTTGAGGAAATGGTCGGTCTCGTCGGGCGTACCGAGTTCGGGCGCCGCCGCGATCAGGGCCAGCACCTCGGCATCTCTGGTCGATCCCATCTGGCACTCCGAGAAAAAACAGCAAGGCAAAACTGCCGGCCGCGCAGATCGCGCGCCAGCATGCAGCGTTTTGCCGTTAGTGTGTCGGTAGGACGATCCGGTTCGAAACGATCAGTCTTCGTCTTCCTGGCCGCCGAACAATCCGAACTGCGCCGGATCGCGCGCGGGCTCGGCGAGGCCGAGATGCCTGAAGGCGTGCGAGGTGAGCAGCCGCCCGCGCGGGGTGCGCTGCAGATAGCCGCACTGGATCAGAAACGGCTCGATGATGTCCTCGATCGCATCGCGCGGCTCCGACAGCGCCGCCGCCATGGTCTCGACGCCGACCGGACCGCCGCCATAGTTCAGCGCGATGGTCGAGAGATAGCGCCGGTCCATCGCATCGAGCCCGGCGGCGTCGACTTCGAGCGCGCTCAGCGCGTGGTCGGCGATGGCGCGGTCGATCGAGCTTGCGTCCGCAGCGGAAGCAAAATCGCGCACCCGGCGCAGCAGCCGGCCGGCGATGCGCGGCGTGCCGCGGGCGCGGCGCGCGATCTCGTTGGCGCCGTCCTCTGTCATGCCGATGTTGAGCACGCGGGCGCCGCGGGTGACGATCTTCTCCAGCTCTTCCTCGGTGTAGAAATTCAGCCGCACCGGAATGCCGAAGCGGTCGCGCAGCGGATTGGTGAGCAGTCCCGCGCGCGTGGTGGCGCCGACCAAGGTGAATTTCGCCAGCTCGATCTTGACCGAGCGCGCCGCCGGGCCCTCGCCGATGATGAGATCGAGCTGAAAATCCTCCATCGCGGGATAGAGCACTTCCTCCACCGCCGGGCTGAGGCGATGGATTTCGTCGATAAACAAAACGTCGCGCTCTTCGAGATTGGTCAGCAACGCGGCGAGGTCGCCGGCCTTGGCGATCACAGGCCCGGAGGTGGCGCGAAAGCCGACGCCGAGTTCGCGCGCCACGATCTGCGCCAGCGTGGTCTTGCCGAGGCCGGGGGGGCCGACGAACAGCACGTGATCGAGCGCCTCGTTACGCTTGCGCGCCGCCTCGATGAAGATCGACAGATTCTTGCGCGCCTGCGCCTGGCCGACGAATTCGCGTCAGCAATTGCGGCCGCAGCGCGGTGTCGCCGACATCGTCGGAACGGCGCTCGGGAGTAACGATGCGGGAGGGCGTGTTCACTTAGCCAGTTCCTTCAGCCCCAGCCGGATGAGCTGCGCGGTCTCGGCCTTCTCGCCGGCGCTGCGCGAGGCAGCCGCGATCGCGGCAGCCGCCTGCGGCTGGCCGTAGCCGAGATTGACCAGCGCGGAGATCGCGTCGGTGACCGGGCGCGGCGCGCGGTGATCGTCGATCGCGCCGGACAGATGCACCAACGCCGGATCGACGTTCGCAAATGCCGGCACCTTGTCCTTTAATTCAGTGACGATGCGTTCGGCGACTTTCGGCCCGACGCCGGGCGTGCGCGTCACCGCGGCCTTGTCGCGCAGCGCGATCGCATTCGCAAGCTCTGCCGGCGGCAGCGTCGAGAGCACCGCCAGCGCCACCTTGGCGCCGACGCCCTGCACGGTCTGCAGCAGGCGGAACCATTCGCGCTCGACGTCGCTGCGGAAGCCGAACAGTTTGATCTGGTCCTCGCGCACGTAAGTCTCGATCGACAGCACCGCGGCTTCGCCGGGCGCGGGCAGCGCCTGCAGCGTGCGCGACGAGCAGTGCACCTGATAGCCGACGCCGCCGACGTCGAGGATCACGTAATCCTCGCCGTAGGAGTCGATCAGGCCTTTCAGTTTGCCGATCATCGATGACGAACCTATTTGCTCGCAACGGCAATTGCCGCGCCGGCCATCAAGGTGCCGCCGGTCCGGTTGAACAGACGGGCGGCGCGTCGGACTAGAGAACAGGACGCGGGCCCGTGCGGCCACCAGCGCGTAGCCACCCAGCACGACCGTCAGAACCGCAATGCAGGCGCCGGCCAATTCCGCGTAGCCGAGCAGGTTGACCTGGCTGAGATCGATCAGGTTCGGCAGCAACGCCAGGTAAAATCCGGCGACCTTCGGATTGCCGAGCGTGACCGACAAACCCGCCAGGAACAGGCTCGAGTTGCTCTCACGGCGAGACGATCCAGCGACCGCCATGGCCTTGGCCGGAGCCGTCCACATCCGGTAGGCCAGATAGAGCAAATAGGCGGCGCCGGCGAATTTGATCACGACGAAGGCGTCGTGGAACGTATGCGCGACCACTGCAAGCCCGAGCACGGCCGCGGCCAGCCAGAGCAGATCGCCGAGAATGAGCCCGACCAAAAATGGTGTAACGCCGGCAAGCCCGGCGCCGATGACGCGGGCGACCAGCGCGATAATGCCGGGGCCGGGGGAAGCTGCGGCGATCAGCAACGCGCCGGTGAAAATCAGAAGAGCGGTCAGGTCCATGGGGCGGTCTCGGGTTAACGGGTTTGCAATGTAGGGCTCAGCGGGACGGCGGCGACAGCTCATAAGCCCGCCACTTTCAGCCGCAGCGCCGCGCCCTGGCGGTGATGCGCATGCGTGATCGCGATCGCCAGCGCGTCGGCGGCATCGGCGGATTTCGGCTCGGCCTTCGGCAGCAGGATTTTCAGCATCACCGCGATCTGGTTCTTGTCGGCATGGCCGGCGCCGACCACGGTCTTCTTGACCTGGTTGGGCGCGTATTCGGCGACCTCAATACCGAACATCGCGGGCGCCAGCATGGCGACGCCGCGGGCCTGGCCGAGCTTTAGCGTCGCGACGCCGTCCTTGTTCACAAAAGTCGCTTCGACCGCGGCCTCCATCGGCCTGAAATCGCCGAGCACGGCGGCCAGCCCCTCATGGATCGCGAGCAGCCGGCTCGCCAGCGGCAGATCGTCCGGCGGTTCCACCGAACCGCAGCCGATGAACACAAGCCGGTTGCCCTCGGTCTCGATCACGCCCCAGCCGGTGCGGCGCAGGCCGGGGTCGATGCCGATGATCCGGACGGGTTGGCGAATCGGGGGAGAAGTCATGGCGTAGTGATAACGCCAGAGCCGGGTGAACGAAACATAAACAAAGCAGTCATCCCCGCCAAAGCGGGCGCGCCCTACCCGCCCATCCTGGCCATCAGGGCGTCGGAGACCTCGAAATTGGCGTAGACGTTCTGCACGTCGTCATGCTCGTTCAACAGGTCGATCAGCTTCAACAGCTTCTCGCCGGTCTCGTCGTCGACCGGAACCGTGTTCTGCGGCTTCCAGGTCAGCGCCGCCTTGCGGGCTTCGCCGAATTTCGCCTCCAGCGCCCTGGCGACCTCGCGAAAGGTTTCCTGCGAGGCGTAGATCTCGTGGCCGCTTTCGCTCGAGATGACGTCGTCGGCGCCGGCTTCGATTCGCCGCATCCAGCATCGCATCGTCGGAGGCGACCTTGGCGTCATATTCGATGATGCCGGTGCGATCGAACATGAAGGCGACCGATCCGGTTTCGCCGAGATTGCCGCCGGACTTGGTGAAGTAGGAGCGGATGTCGGAGGCGGCGCGGTTGCGGTTATCGGTCAGCGCCTCGACGATCACGGCGACGCCGCCGGGGCCATAGCCCTCGTAACGGATCTCGTCGTAGTTCTCGCCCTCGCCGCCGCTCGCCTTCTTGATGGCGCGCTCGATCGAAGTCCTTCGACATGTTTTCCTGGCGGGCGGAAATGATCGCCGCGCGCAGCCGCGCATTCATCGCCGGATCGGGCTGGCCCATCTTGGCCGCGACCGTGATTTCCCGCGCCAGCTTGCCGAACAGTTTCGACTTCTGGGCATCCTGCCGGCCCTTGCGGTGCATGATGTTCTTGAATTGGGAATGGCCGGCCATGCGGGGTCTCTTGGATTCGTCCGGGGTGGAGATTTCGGGTGAAAGCGCGGCCTTATAGGCCGGTGACCGGCCAAAATCAAAGATTTGCGGCCGTTTCGGTACAAAGGTAGTACCCGCCTGCCGGAATATCAGGCAGTTGTTAACCATGATTTCATGCCGGGATGCGACGATGGCCGCCACATTCATCACTCGTAAGAGCCCCCATGGCGTTCGGTTTGTTTCGAAAGCGACTGCCGGAACCGGCTGCGCCTGCCGTCGAACCCAAGGTTCCCGCAGCGGCGCCCGAGGCTGTCGGCTCGGAAGCCGATTCGGCCAAGGAAATCCTCGAACTCCTCGAACTCGAACTCGGCGGCATGATCCGCCAGCTCGAGCGCGCCGCCAATTCGGTTGCCGGCGGCGCCGAGGCGACCGCCGCGACGCTTAACACCATCCGCCAGCGCACCGATGCCCTGACCGGCCGCACCAGCGCTGCGCAATCCACGGCGACCACCTTCTCGCAGGCCGCCGACAAGTTCACCCATTCAGCCCAGGGCATCGGCGAACAGGTGCGCGACGCCGGCAAGCTCGCCGACCAGGCCGGCGACGCCGCCCGCGAAGCCAGCGCCAATGTCGACCGGTTGCGCAAGTCTTCGGCAGCGATCGGCAATGTCGTCAATCTGATCGCGCAGATCGCGCGGCAGACCACGCTGCTGGCGCTCAATTCCACCATCGAGGCCGCACGCGCCGGCGAGGCCGGGCGCGGTTTCGCCGTGGTCGCCACCGAAGTGAAGGCGCTCGCGGTGCAGACCCAGAACGCCACCGAGGAGATCAGCAAGAAGATCGAGGCGCTGCAGCGCGACGCCGCCGGCTCGGTCGACGCCGTGCACCGCATCTCGCAGGCGATCGAGTTGATCCGCCCCGTCTTCGAAAACGTCAACGGCGCGGTGGCCGAGCAAGGCCAGACCACCGGCGAAATGTCCGACAATGCCGCTTCCGCCTCGAATTTCATCGTCTCGGTCGGCGAGAGCACGGCCGAGATCGACACTGCGACCAGGCAAGCCGAGGCGCACGGCGAAAGCGTCGCCCAAGCCGGCCGCGCCGTCACGACATTTGCGCAGAAACTCAAATCGCGCTGCGCCGTGCTGCTGCGGCAAGGCGAGAGCCAGGGGCGCCGCAAGTCGCAGAAGCTGCCCTGCAGCCTCAAGGTCGAAATAAAGACCCCGCGCGGCCCGATCACGGCGCCGGTTTATGAAATTTCGATCGAAGGCATCCTGATCAGCGGCCCGGATGCCGAAAAGCTGGCGCAGAACCAGAGTTTCGACGTCACGCTGCAAGATGTCGGCGCCTGCAGGCTTCGCGTCGTCGAGCATTCCAAGGCCGGCGCGCAGGCCCGGTTCGAGCGGCTTGATCCGGCGTTGCGCGAAGCCATCGAAGACAAATTATGGGCGATCCACGACGAAAACGCCGAAGCCGTGACCCGCGCCATGGAAGCAGGCACGGCGCTGACCAAAATTTTCGAGAACGGCGTCGCCAGCGGCGCGATCTCGATCGAGGACATGTTCGACACTGATTATGTGGAAATTCCGGGCAGCAACCCGGTTCAGTACCGCAGCAAAATCCTCGACTGGGCCGATCGCGCGCTGCCGCCGTTCCAGGAAGCCTTCCTCGCCAGGGACCCGCGCATGGCGTTCTGCGTGATGATCGACCGCAACGGCTATCTGCCGGTTCATAACAAGATCTATTCGCACCCGCAGAAGCCCGGCGACGTCGCATGGAATACGGCCAACAGCCGCAACCGCCGCATCTTCAACGATACCGCGGGGCTTGCCGCCGGCCGTAACCAGCGCACCTACCTGGTGCAGAGCTACGCCCGCGACATGGGCAACGGCAAGATGGTGATGATGCGCGAGATCGACGTGCCGGTCCGCGTCAATGGCCGCCACTGGGGCGGCTTCCGCACGGCCTACAGGCTGTGACCTGCTGCAGACCTACCGTCGCGACATGGGCGGCGGCAATTTCGTGTTGATGAAGGACGTCTCCTCGCCCATCCACGTGCGCGGCCGCCATTGGGGCGCCTTCCGCGATGGGTTTCAGGCAGTCCTGAGCCCAAACAAAAAATCCGCAAAACAACCCCATGCAAAGTAGGCCGGCCCCGGGGCTCGGCGCATCAAAGCATGACAGGGTGTCACAGGCTAGCGCACCCAAAATCCCGGCACCGCCGGCTCCAGCCGGCCGCCGGCCCGCACCGGCGCGATTCGGAGCGCCAGCCCGGTCGCATCGTCGGTCTCGACCGCGACGCCGCTCAGCGTCGCGACGCCGAGCGCCGGCTCGAAGCGGCCGGAGGGGATGCCGGTCAGGAAGCGGTGCAGCGGCTCTTCCTTCTGCATGCCGATGATCGAATCATAATCGCCGGTCATGCCGGCATCGCTCATATAGGCGGTGCCGCCGGCCAGCACCTGGTGATCGGCGGTCGGCACATGGGTGTGGGTGCCGACCACGAGGCTGACGCGGCCGTCGCAGAAAAAACCCATGCCCTGCTTCTCGCTGGTCGCCTCGCCGTGGAAATCGACCACGATGGCGTCGGCCGCCTCGCGCAGCGGACAGGCGTCGAGCTCGCGGCCGACCGCGTTGAAGGGATCGTTGAGCGGCTCCATGAAGACGCGGCCCATGGCGTTGATGACCAGCGCGCGCTTGCCGTTCTTGGTGTCGATCAGGGCCGCGCCGCGGCCCGGCGTATGTCGCGGAAAGTTCAGCGGGCGGATCAGGCGCGGCGCGCGCTCGATGAACACCAGCGCCTCCTTCTGGTTCCAGGCGTGGTTGCCGAGCGTGATCGCGTCGGCGCCGGCATCGAGGAATTCCTGGTAGATCGCCTCGGTGATGCCGAAGCCGCCGGCGGAATTCTCGCCATTGACGATGACGAGATCGAGCGACCAGTCGCGGACCATGCCGGGCAGATGTTCGGAGATGGCGGTGCGGCCGGTCTTGCCGACGACGTCACCGATGAAGAGAATACGCAAGATTCTAGCTCCGGAAATCGAACACTTTCTTTTCCGTTAGCACAAAATCCAGCGCCACGTCGTGCGGCAGCGCCGGAACGGCCTTTATTTCCTGCACGGCAAAGGCGACGCCGATGGCCGTAATCGCCTTCGTCTTGCGCAAATGCGCCAGCGTATAGTCGTAATGTCCGGCGCCATAGCCGATGCGGTGGCCGGCCGCGTCGAACGCCGCCAGCGGCACCAGCATGATGTCGGGAACGAGTTCGGCCGCGGCCGGCGACGGTTCGAGAATGCCGAGCGGCCCGAGCATCAGCCGGTCGTCGGGCGACCAGGCGCGGAACGCCAGCGACTTGCCGCGCGCCAGCACCGCCGGCAGCGCCAGCTTCGCGCCCGCTTCGGCAAGCTTTCGCATCAATGGCACCGGATCGATCTCGTTGCGGATCGGCGAATAGCCGGAGACGATCGTTCCCGGAGCGATCTCGAACGGCAGCTTTCGCTTGGCGAGCGCCTGCGCGGCGTCGGCGCGCTGCTCGTCGCTCAACGCATCGCGCTTTGCCAGAGCGGCAGCGCGAAGATCTGCTTTCGAAGCACTTGCCGTCATGCAGCGTTCTGTTCCGCCGAACATCGCCCGCGATACGACGGGCGAAGCGAAAGTTGCAGGGCCGTTCGTATCAAGATCGTTCGTAGTCGAGGAGGCGAAGCCGGTCAGGGTAAAACGCGACGCAGAAATCAACACAAACAAAAGTGCGAAGCCGCAGAGGCCGTTGAAGCGCTCGATCCCGGAGTTCCCTACGAAAGTAGGTGGGCACCATATGACCGGATCCACGGACCCGGCCAGGGACAGTTCCCTGAAGGATCGATAAGGCCCCGGGGATAATGGCTCCTGACGCGCAACGCAGCTTCGCCCGGCCAATGTAGGGGCTAAAGGTCCAATCCGCCAGCGGTAAGGCGGGCGGATGCGAAAGCACCGTGGGACAAGCGGGGTTCGGCTTTCCGTGAACCGAACACCATCACGGCATCTTGCAGGCGCGAACCTCCGGCGTTCCCCGCGTGTACTTGCCGCTCCATATCCCGGTCGAACGGCACCTCGCCAACGAGGCCTCGCATGGGAGTTCGGCGGCAGAAATTTGCCGCGAGGTTCGAAAGGCAAGGCAGTTCTGCACCGCCACGTCACACGTCCTGGATCGCGCACAAGTTTCCATCGCCTGCGCGGGGGCGCAAAGCATGGAGGCAGCGATAACGGCTGCAAGGAAACGCGTGTAATTCATGCCCCCGCCCCTTAACTGCGTCTGCTCACCCAAACAAGCGTGCAATCCCTCACGTCAACCGATCGCGACGCCGCCGCCGATGGTGCGGTTCAGCACCTGCGTGGTCTTCTCGATGCGGTCGGCGGCGGCGTTGAGCGCGTTGGCGACCGCGGTCTGCGTCGCGCGGGCGCGGTCGGCGGCCGCGATGCGGACGTTGCGCAGCGCGTCGAGTTCTTCCTCGAGCGCGCGGATCTTGCCGTTGGCGTCGAGCAGTTCGTCGCACACCGTCAGCGCCGCCATCACGGTGAGGCGCGCATCGCCGATCTCGCCGAACTTGCCGCGCAGCGATTCGACGCGCGCTTCCAGGCTCTCGGCGAGCTTGAGCAGCCGCACCTCCTGCCCTTCCTCGCAGGCCATGCGGTATTGCCGGCCGTTGATGGTGACGTTGATGTGGTTCATGAGCCTTCTCCGGCGTCGAGCACGGCGCGGATGGTGCCGATCGCGGCATCGAGCTTTTCGGCGATCTCGCGATTGGTGCGCTCCAGCCGCCGCGTCTTCACCAGCGAACCGTCGAGTTCGTCGGCCAGCCGCGAGCGGTCGGCGCCGAGCGCCTGGATCCGGCTCGCCAGCTCATTCTCGTCGCGGTCGGCCTCGCGCCGCCGCTCGACCGCGCTTCCAGCGCGTCGAGCGCCGCCATCAGCCGCCGCGTCGCGGCGTCGATATCGGCGAAGCCTGGCTCGGGGTTGCCGGAACCGTTGGCGGGACGATCGTTCATCAGACTATGCGCACCTTTCGGACAGGCCGGCCGCACAGCAAAATCCGCAGTTCGGCAAGCGTTTAGAGCGAGAAATTTACGTGGCAAGCGAGGCCAGCGCAACGCCGCCGCGAAGCTATGCACCGTAGATCAACACGTCAGCTTTTTGGGGATCGGCTTCAGGCAACTTTTCGCATTGGACGCGCGTTTCCTTGCCTTGGACTCCGGGATTGAGGTGCTATCCAGCGCCTTACTCCCGTAGCCAAAACGCTCGTATTGCGGCCTTCCGCGCGGTACGCTCATCGCAACCAAGCACCTCATTTCAGGCGGATTTTCATCATGACGCAGGTCGATCATACCCGTATGGCCAATGCGATCCGTGGCCTCGCCATGGATGCCGTCGAGAAGGCGAAATCCGGCCATCCCGGCCTGCCGATGGGCGCCGCCGACATCGCCACCGTGCTGTTCACGCAGTTCCTGAAATTCGACGCCGCCGAGCCGAACTGGCCGGACCGCGACCGCTTCGTGCTGTCGGCCGGCCACGGCTCGATGCTGCTCTATGCGCTGCTGTATCTCACCGGCAACAAGGACATGACGCTCGACCAGATCAAGCACTTCCGCCAGCTGGGATCGCTGACGCCGGGTCATCCCGAGAATTTCCACACCAAGGGCATCGAGACCACGACCGGCCCGCTCGGCCAGGGCATTGCGACCGCGGTCGGCATGGCGCTGGCGGAGAAGATGCTCGGCCGCCGAATTCGGCAAGAAGATCGTCGACCATCACACCTATGTGCTCGCCTCCGACGGCGACCTGATGGAGGGCGTCTCGCAGGAAGCGATCGCGATGGCCGGGCACTGGAAGCTCAACAAGCTGATCGTGCTGTACGACGACAACGGCATTTCGATCGACGGCCCGACCTCGATCGCCGATTCGGTCGACCAGGTGAAGCGCTTCAAGTCGGCCGGCTGGGCGGCCGAACTGATCGACGGCCAGGACCAGAAGGCGATCGCGGCCGCGATCACGCGCGCGCAGAAATCCAACAAGCCGTCGCTGATCGCCTGCAAGACCACGATCGGCTACGGCGCGCCGACCAGGGCCGGCACCGCGAAGGCCCATGGCGAGGCGCTCGGCGCCGACGAACTGAAGGGCGCCAAGGAAAAGCTCGGCATTTCGCTGGAGCCGTTCTCGGTGCCCGACGACGTGCTGAAGGCCTGGCGCGAGGCCGGCGCCGCGGCGCCGCCGCGCGCAAGGAATGGGAGGCGCGGTTTGGCGAACTGGGTCCGCGCAAGCGCGCCGAATTCGAGCGCCGGCTGCGGCATGAGCGGCCGGCCGCGCTCGCCAAGGCGCTGCGCGATCACAAGAAGAAGCTGCTGGAGACGCCGCAGAATGTCGCCACCCGCAAATCCTCGGAAGCGGCGATCGAGGCGATCGTCGCCGCGATGCCGATGGAATTCGTCGCGGGCTCGGCCGACCTCACCGGCTCCAACAACAACAAGGCGAAGTCGGCGGTGGCGTTCTCCGCCAAGACGCCGAAGGGCCGCTTCATCCATTACGGCATCCGCGAGCACGGCATGGCGGCGGCCATGAACGGCATCTTCCTGCATGGCGGCTTCGCGCCGAACGGCGCGACCTTCCTGGTGTTCACCGACTATGCGCGGCCGGCGATGCGGCTCGCGGCGCTGATGGGCACCGGCGTCGTCTATGTCATGACCCATGATTCGATCGGGCTCGGCGAAGACGGCCCGACCCATCAGCCGGTCGAGCATCTCGCGGCGCTGCGCGCCATTCCCAACATGCGCGTGTTCCGGCCCTGCGACGCGGTCGAGGTCGCCGAGTGCTGGGAGCTGGCGCTCAACCGCATCGACGGCCCGACCGTGCTGGCGCTGACCCGCCAGAACCTGCCGCAATTGCGCACCTCGGCGCCGAACGACAATCCCTGCAGCCACGGCGCCTATGAACTGGTCGCAGCCCAGGGCGAGGCAAAAGTGTCGCTGTTCGCCTCCGGCTCCGAGGTCGAGATCGCGGTCGCCGCCCAGAAGCAGCTCGCCGAGCGCGGCATCGCGTCGCGGGTGGTCTCGGTGCCCTCGCTCGAATTGCTGCTGGCGCAGCCGGCGGACCGGCAGAAGGCCATCATCGGCAACGCGCCGGTCAAGATCGCGATCGAGGCCGCGGTGCGCTGGGGCTGGGACGCCGTGATCGGCCAGGATGGCGAATTCGTCGGCATGCACGGTTTCGGCGCCAGCGCGCCCGGCCAAGGACCTTTTCAAGCACTTCGGCATTACCGCCGAGGCTGCGGTTAACGCTGCCCTGAAGCGCTTGGGCTGACGGTTGAGATATCCAGGAAAAAGGACTACCTAAACCGTCATCTTGACCGTTCTCGCCCGGCCGAACCGGGCGATCCGCCGTAAGCACCGCCGTGGAACCTGTCCGCGGGGGTGACGCCAGCTATTAAAGGAGAAACGAGCATGGCAATCCGGGTCGCGATCAACGGATTTGGCCGCATCGGCCGCAACGTGCTGCGGGCCATCGCCGAGTCCGGCCGCAAGGACATCGAAGTGGTCGGCATCAACGATCTCGGCCCGGTCGAGACCAACGCCCATCTGCTGCGCTTCGATTCCGTGCATGGCCGCTTCCCCGGCACCGTGACCGTCGACGGCGACTCGATCAGCCTCGGCAACGGCAAGATCAAGGTTTCCGCCGAGCGCGATCCGTCGAAGCTGCCGTGGAAGGAACTCGGCGTCGACATCGCGCTGGAATGCACCGGCATCTTCACCGCCAAGGACAAGGCCTCCGCGCATCTGACCGCCGGCGCCAAGCGCGTGCTGGTCTCGGCGCCCGCCGACAACGCCGACGCGACCATCGTCTACGGCGTCAACCACGACACGCTGACCAAGGATCATCTGGTCGTCTCCAACGGCTCCTGCACCACCAACTGCCTCGCGCCGGTCGCCAAGGTGCTGAACGACACCGTCGGCATCGAGACCGGCTTCATGACCACGATCCACGCCTATACCGGCGACCAGCCGACGCTCGACACCCTGCACAAGGATCTCTATCGCGGCCGCGCGGCGGCGATGTCGATGATCCCGACCTCGACCGGTGCGGCCAAGGCGATCGGCCTGGTGCTGCCGGAACTGAAGGGCAAGCTCGACGGCGTCGCGATCCGCGTGCCGACCCCGAACGTCTCGGTGATCGACCTCAAGATCGTCGCCAAGCGCGCCACCGAGCCGAAGGAAATCAACGAGGCGATGAAGCGCGCCTCCGAGCAGCAGCTCAAGGGCATCCTCGGCTACACCACCGCGCCGAACGTCTCGATCGACTTCAACCACGATCCGCACTCGTCCACCTTCCACATGGACCAGACCAAGGTGCAGAACGGCACGCTGGTGCGGGTGATGTCCTGGTACGACAATGAATGGGGTTTCTCCAACCGCATGGCCGACACCGCCGTGGCGATGGGGAAGCTGCTGTAAGTCATCTCGTCGTCATGCCCGGACGCGTGCAGTCGGGCTCACTCGGGAGGTCGCGCGCCCTTGGCACGCGCGCCTCGACGGATGGCGGCGCGACATCAGGCTCGCGGCTAAAGCCGCTCGCACCTTGGGCTGCACCGCCCGGACGAGAGATCACCATGACCAAAACATTCCGCACCCTCGATGACGTCGACGTGAAGGGCAAGCGCGTGCTGCTGCGCGTCGACCTCAACGTGCCCATGGAGAACGGCCGCGTCACCGACGCCACGCGGCTCGAGCGCGTCGCGCCGACCATCACCGAGATCTCCGGCAAGGGCGGCAAGGTCATCCTGCTCGCGCATTTCGGCCGGCCGAAGGGACGCGACGCCAAGGAATCGCTGAAGCCGGTCGCGGCCGCGCTGTCGCAGGTGATCAAGAAGCCGGTCGCCTTTGCCGATGACTGCATCGGCGAAGCCGCCGCCAAGGCCGTCGCCGCGATGAAGGATGGCGACATCCTCTGCCTGGAAAACACCCGCTTCCACAAGGAAGAAGAAAAGAACGATCCGGCCTTCGTCGCCGAGCTGGCAAAGCTCGGCGACATCTGGGTCAACGACGCCTTCTCGGCCGCGCACCGCGCGCACGCCTCGACCGAAGGCCTCGGCCACAAGCTGCCGGCCTATGCCGGCCGCACCATGCAGGCCGAACTCGACGCGCTCGGCAAGGCGCTGGAAGCGCCGACCAAGCCGGTGATCGCCATCATCGGCGGCGCCAAGGTCTCGACCAAGATCGACCTGCTGGAAAACCTCGTCAGCAAGGTCGACGCGCTGGTGATCGGCGGCGGCATGGCCAACACCTTCCTGCACGCGCAGGGCGTCGGCGTCGGCAAGTCGCTGGCGGAAAAGGATCTGGCGGCGACCGCGCTGCGGATCATGGAAAAGGCCGAAGCCGCCAACTGCGCCATCATCCTGCCCGTCGATGCCGTGGTCGCCTATCATTTCGCGGCCAATGCGCCGTCGCATGCCTATGGCCTCGATGCGATTCCGGCCGACGGCATGATCCTCGACGTCGGCCCGCAATCGATCGCGCGGATTCATGCCGCGATCGACGATGCCGCGACGCTGGTCTGGAACGGCCCGCTCGGCGCCTTCGAGATGACGCCGTTCGACCGCGGCACCATGGTGGCGGCCAGGCACGCCGCCGAGCGGACCAAGGCCAAAAAGCTGATCTCGGTCGCCGGCGGCGGCGACACCGTCGCGGCGCTGAACCAGGCCGGCGTGGCCGGCGATTTTTCCTATGTTTCGACCGCGGGCGGCGCGTTTCTTGAATGGATGGAAGGCAAACCGCTGCCCGGTGTCGAGGTTCTGAAAGCTACGATAGATCAAGCCAAATCGGGCGCCTGGGGCGCCGTCAACACAGGGAGAACAGGGATGGCTCGTATCACGTTGCGTCAATTGCTCGACCACGCGGCGGAACACGACTACGGCGTGCCGGCCTTCAACATCAACAACATGGAGCAGGCGCTGGCGATCATGGACGCCGCCTCCAGCCTCGATGCGCCCGTCATCATCCAGGCCTCGCGCGGCGCGCGCTCCTACGCCAACGACATCATGCTCAAGCACATGATGGATGCGGTCACCGAAATCTATCCGCAGATCCCGGTCTGCGTGCATCTCGACCACGGCAACGGGCCCGACACCTGCATGACCGCGATCCAGGCCGGCTTCACCTCGGTGATGATGGACGGCTCGCTGAAGGCCGACGGCAAGACCCCGGCCGACTGGGACTACAATGTCGGCGTCACCAAGACCGTCACCGACATGGCCCATCTCGGCGGCATTTCGGTCGAAGGCGAACTCGGCGTGCTCGGCTCGCTCGAGACCGGCATGGGCGACAAGGAAGACGGCCACGGCGCCGAAGGCAAGCTCTCGCACGACCAGCTGCTGACCAATCCCGACGAGGCCGTGAAGTTCGTCAAGGAGACCAAGGTCGACGCGCTGGCGATCGCGATGGGCACCTCGCACGGCGCCTACAAGTTCACCCGCAAGCCGGACGGCGACATCCTCGCCATGAACGTGATCGAGGAAATCCACCGCAAGCTGCCGAACACGCATCTGGTGATGCACGGCTCGTCCTCGGTGCCGCAGGACCTGCAGGACATCATCAACGCCAATGGCGGCAAGATGAAGCCGACCTGGGGCGTGCCGGTGTCCGAAATCCAGCGCGGCATCAAGAACGGCGTGCGCAAGATCAACATCGACACCGACAACCGCATGGCGATGACCGGCCAGATCCGCAAAGTGCTGAAGGACAATCCGGAAGAGTTCGATCCGCGCAAATATCTCAAGCCCGCGATGGAAGCGATGACCAAGCTGTGCAAGCAGCGGCTGCAGGAATTCAACACCGCGGGCCAGGCCAGCAAGATCAAGAAGGTGCTGACCACGGCCGAAATGGCCAAGCGCTACGCCAAGGGCGAGCTCGATCCGAAGGTCGCCTGACCCCGCGCTTTTCGCGCCGCGGGGGACGGCCGGCCGCGGCGAACGTTTTCTCGGCAATTGCCCGAGAACCGTCTATTTTGGCTTGCAAGGGCATGGTGTTCTGGAGAACGTGCGATGAATCTTGCCGATCTCAACAAGGTCGCCCTCGCCATGGTCACGCCGGGCAAGGGCATCCTCGCCGCCGACGAATCCTCCGGCACGATCAAGAAGCGCTTCGACGCCATCAAGGTCGAATCGACCGAGGACACGCGCCGCGACTACCGCGAAATGCTGTTCCGCTCCGAGGAGGCGATGAGCAAGTACATCTCCGGCGTCATCCTCTATGACGAGACCATCTGGCAGAACGCCAAGGACGGCACGCCGCTGGTCAAGCTGATCGAAGCAGTCCGGCGCGATCCCCGGCATCAAGGTCGACGAGGGAACGCAAGGCTTGCCGAACTGCCCCGGCGAACTGGTCACCGTCGGGCTCGACAAGCTCGCCGAGCGCCTGAAGAAATATTACGAGCGCGGCGCGCGGTTCGCGAAATGGCGCGCGGTGATCGATATCGGCGAGGAATATCCCGACCATGACCGCGATCCACGTCAACGCGCATGCGCTGGCGCGTTACGCCGCGCTGTGCCAGGCCGCGCAGATCGTGCCGATCGTCGAGCCGGAAGTGCTGATGGACGGCGATCACGACATCGACCGCTGCTACGAGGTGACCCAGCGCGTGCTCAACAAGACGTTCCAGGAATTGCGGGTCCAGCGCGTCGCGCTGGAAGGCATGATCCTGAAGCCCAACATGGCGATCGCGGGCAAGAAGAGCCCGAAGCAGGCCTCCGTCGAAGAGGTCGCGGAGAAAACCGTCCGGCTGCTGAAGAGCTGCGTGCCCGCAGCGGTGCCCGGCATCGCCTTCCTTTCCGGCGGACAGTCCGACGAGGAGGCCACCGCGCATCTCGACGCCATGAACCGGATCGGCGGCCTGCCGTGGCGGCTGACCTTCTCCTACGGCCGCGCGCTGCAGGCGGCGCCGCAGAAGGCGTGGTCGGGCAAGTCCGAGAACGTCGCGGCCGGCCAGCGCGCCTTCACCCATCGCGCGCGGATGAATGCGCTCGCGAGCAAGGGCGAGTGGGAGGCCGGTCTGGAAAAGAAGGTGGCATAGACTTGGCCGCTAAACCTGTTCCGCCGCGCCCGGTGCCGCGCCTCTATCTCGCGACGCCCGTCGTGGACGATCCGTCGCAGCTGGCGGCAAGCCTGCCCGGCTTGCTCGCCGCCGCCGATGTCGCCGCCGTGCTGCTGCGGCTGCGCGAGACCGACCAGCGCACCATGATCTCGCGCGTCAAGGCGCTGGCGCCCGCGATCCAGAACGGCGGCGCGGCGCTGCTGCTCGACGGTCATGTCGAACTGGTCGCGCGCGCCGGCGCCGATGGCGCGCATCTGACCGGCATCGCGGCCCTGGAAGAGGCGCTGCCGTCGCTGAAGCCCGACCGCATCGCCGGCGTCGGCGGCCTGGCGACGCGGCACGATTCGATGGCCGCGGGCGAGGCCGGCGCCGACTACGTGCTGTTCGGCGAGCCCGATGCGAAGGGCCAGCGGCCCTCGATCGAGGCGATCGCCGAGCGCCTGCAATGGTGGGCCGAACTGTTCGAGCCGCCCTGCGTCGGCTTTGCGGCCTCGCGCGAGGAGGCCTCCGAATTCGCCGCGGCCGGCGCGGATTTCGTGCTGGTCGGCGATTTCATCTGGGCCGATCCGCGCGGCGCCGCGGCGGCGCTGACCGATGTCGAGCAGGCGATCCGGCAGGCGCACGCGGCGGCGATCGGGAAAGCCAAAGCGACGAGCAGGGATAGCGCCGGAAATGAAGATCCTGCGTCCGATATCGATCCTCGCGGGCTGCCTGATGATGGCGGCCGGCGCGGCGGCGCAAATCTCGCTGACGCCGCCCGGCGCGCAGCGCCGGCGAGCAAGCCGGCCGCCAAGAAGGAGACGCCGAAGGAGAAGCCAAAAGCGCCGGCGCCGCCAAGAAGCCCGCCGCGCCACGCCAAGCCGGCCGCGACGCCGGTGCCGGCACCCTCGCCGACGCCGCGCCTTCGACGATCCCAATGTCGATCTGGTCTACGGCGCCTATCAGCGCGGCCAGTACAAGACCGCGTTCGATCTCGCGACCACGCGCGCGCAAACACCGGCGACCCCAAGGCGATGACGATGCTCGGCGAACTCTACGCCAACGCGATGGGCGTCAAGCGCGACTATGCCAAGGCCGCCGAATGGTACAAGCGCGCCGCCGACGCCGGCGACCGCGAGGGCATGTTCGCGCTGGCGATGATGCGGCTCTGCCGGCCGCGGCGGCCCGGTCAACCGCGAGGAAGCCGTCAAGCTGCTGGCCTCCTCGGCCAAGCTCGGCAACCCCAAGGCGGCCTATAATCTCGCGCTGCTCTATCTCGACGGACAGACGCTGCCGCAGGACCTCAAGCGCGCCGCCGAACTGCTGCGCGTCGCCGCCGACGCCGGCAATCCGGAAGCGCAATACGCGCTCGCGACCTTCTACAAGGAAGGCACCGGCGTCCCGAAGGACATCGACAAGGCGGTGCGGCTGCTGCAGGCGGCCTCGCTCGCCGACAATGTCGACGCCGAGGTCGAATACGCCATCGCGCTCTACAACGGCACCGGCACGCCGAAGAACGAGGCCGCCGCCGTGGCGCTGCTGCGCAAGGCCGCCAGGCAAAACAGCCCGATCGCGCAAAACCGCCTCGCCCGCGTGCTGGTCACCGGCCAGGGCGCGCCGATGGACAAGGTCGAAGGCCTGAAATGGCACATTGTCGCCAAAACCGCCGGCAAGGGCGACCCGGTGCTCGACGAGGCGCTGGCGAGCCTCAGCCCCGAGGATCGCGCCAAGGCCGAGGAGGCCGCGCGCAAATGGCTCGGCACGACAAGAAATGACCGCCTTGACGGCGACACAGCGGCAGGGCACCCAGTCCGCGTCAGCCTCAGCCCTGACGGCATCCGCGCCGTTTTCCTCCCTCAACTCCATAAGCCGCGCATCATGCTGCATTCCGCCCTCATCAACGTCATGGTCAAAGCCGCGCGCCGCGCCGGCCGCAGCCTCAAGCGCGACCTCGGCGAGATCGAGCATCTGCAGGTGTCGCTGAAGGGACCGGCCAATTTCGTCACCATGGCCGACAAGCGCGCCGAGGAGATGCTCTACGCCGACCTCACCAAGGCGCGGCCGGGCTACGGCTTCATCGGCGAGGAAGGCGGCACGCGCGAAGGCGCCGACAAGAGCCACACCTGGATCGTCGATCCGCTCGACGGCACCACCAATTTCCTGCACGGCATTCCGCAATTCGCGATCTCGATCGGCCTGCAGCGCGAGGGCACCATCATCGCCGGCGTGATCTACAATCCCGCCAATGACGAGCTCTACATCGCCGAGCGCGGCAAGGGCGCCTTCCTCAACGACCAGCGGCTGCGCGTCGCCGGCCGCCGCAAGCTCAACGAATGCGTGATCGCCTGCGGCCTGCCGCATATCGGCCGCGGCGATCATGAGCTGTCGCGGCGGGAGATGACCGAGATCCAGAACAAGGTCGCGGGCCTGCGCCGCTTCGGCGCCGCCTCGCTCGACATGGCCTTCGTCGCCGCCGGCCGCCTCGACGGCTATTGGGAGCGCAACCTGCAGCCCTGGGACATCGCGGCCGGCCAGATCATGGTGCGCGAAGCCGGCGGCATCGTCTCCGGCATCGATGGCGACGACGATCCGCTGAAGACCGGCCATGTGATCTGCGGCAATGAATTCGTGCACGCCGAGCTGGTGAAGATTCTGAAGCCGCTGTAACGGCGCGCAAGGCCGCCGCTATTCCGCCGGCGCGTGCGCCCCTCGCGCAGCCTCGGCCTTCGCTGCCTTCTCCCGATCCCCCGCCAGCACCCGCTGCACGGTGACAAAGAACACCGGCACCATCAGCAGCGCCAGGATCACCACCGCGATCATGCCGCCCATCACGCTGGTGCCGAGCGCCTGCTGGCTGGCGCCGCCGGCGCCGTGCGCGATCACCATCGGCAGCACGCCGCAGACGAAGGCGAGGCCGGTCATCAGGATCGGGCGGAAGCGCAAGCGAGCAGGCCTCGATCGTCGCCTCGATCAGCGGCTTGCCCTGCGCGCGCAGATCCTTGGCGAATTCGATGATCAGGATGGCGTCCTTGGCGGCAAGCCCGATGATGGTGATCAGGCCGACGGTGAAATAGACGTCGTTGGGCAGGCCGCGCAGCGTCGCCGCCAGCACCGCGCCGCAGATGCCGAGCGGCACCGTCAGCAGCACCGCGAGCGGAATGGTCCAGCTTTCGTAGAGCGCGGCGAGACACAGGAACACCACCAGCGCCGACAGCGCCGAGCAGGAACGGCGCCTGCGAGCCCGACAGCTTTTCCTGCAGCGACTGCCCGGTCCATTCATAGCCGAAGCCGCGCGGCAGCTTGCCGGCGAGCCGCTCCATCTCGGCGATGGCGTCGCCGGAGGTGTAGCCGGGCCTGGCCTCGCCGCTGATGCGCACCGCCGGATAGTAGTTGAAGCCGGCGATCTGCGTCGGCCCCTTCGACCACTCGATCGTGGCGAAGGAGGAGAACGGCACCAGCTGGCCGCGGCTGTTCTTGACGTTGTAGTTGAGGATGTCGTCGGCGTTCATGCGGCTGCCGCTGTCGGCCTGCACGATCACGCGCTGCATGCGGCCGCGGTTCGGGAAGTCGTTGATGTAGTTCGAGCCGAGATTGGTCGAGATCGTGTTGTTGATGTCCTCGAAGGTGACGCCGAAGGCGCCGGCCTTCTCGCGGTCGATCATCAGATTGACCTGCGGCGCCGGCGGCAGGCCCTCGATATAGACCTTCTGCAGGACCGGGCTGGCATTGGCCTCCGCGATCAGCCGGTCGGCGGCGGCCATCAGCGCCGGATAGCCCTTCTGGCCGCGATCCTGCAGGCGGAAGCGGAAGCCGGAGGAATTGCCGAGATTGTCGATCGGCGGCGGCTGCAGCGCGGAAATCTTGGCGTCGCGGATCGACGACAGATCGCGGTTGATGTCGGTCGACGATGGCGGCCGCGGAATCCTTCGGCCGCGTTCCGACCAGTCCTTCAGCGTGATGAAGGCCTGCGCGGTGTTGATGCCCTGGCCGAGGAAGCTGAAGCCGGTGAGGAAGGTGACGTTCTCGACGCCGGCGCGCTGCGCCAGATATTTCTCGACCTTCTCGACCGCGGCCTCGGTGCGGGCATAGGAGGAGTCGGACGGCGTCTGCACGTCGGTGGTGATGAAGCCCTGGTCGTCGACCGGCAGGAAGCCGCCGGGCAGGCGGACGAAGGCCCAGGTCAGCCCGATCAGCAGCGCGGCATAGATCAGCATCAGCCGGCCGGTGCGCTTCAGCGAGCGCCGACGGCGCGCGAATAGCGGTCCCTGGTGCCGTCGAGCCCGCGGTTGAACCAGCCGAACACGCCCTTGCGGGCATGGCCGTGGCCGGCCGTCGACCGGCTTCAGCAGCGTCGCGCACAGCGCCGGCGTCAGCGACAGCGCCAGCAGCGCGGAGAAGGCGATCGCCGCGACCATGGTGACGGAGAACTGGCGGTAGATGATGCCGACCGATCCCGGGAAGAACGCCATCGGCACGAACACCGCGATCAGCACCAGCGTGATGCCGATGATGGCGCCGGTGATCTGCGACATCGCCTTGCGGGTCGCTTCCTTCGGCGGCAGGCCCTCCTCGGCCATGATGCGCTCGACGTTCTCGACCACGACGATGGCGTCGTCGACGAGAATGCCGACCGCCAGCACCATGCCGAACATGGTCAGCATGTTGATGGAATAGCCGGCGAGCAGCAGCGTCGCGCAGGTGCCGAGCAGCGCCACCGGCACCACGATGGTCGGAATGATGGTGTAGCGGATGTTCTGCAGGAACAGGAACATCACGACGAACACCAGCACCACCGCCTCGACCAGCGTCGACAGCACCTTCTCGATCGAGGCCTTCACCACCGGCGTGATGTTGTAGGGAATGTCGTAGGCGATGTTGGCCGGGAAGAAGCGCGACAGCTCCTTCATCTTGGCTTCGACCGCGCTCGCGGTCGCCAGCGCATTGCCGGTCGGCGACAGCAGCACCGAGAGGCCCGCGGTCGGCTTGCCGTTGAGCCGGGTGTTGAACTGATAGCTCAGGCCGCCGATCTCGATGCGGGCGACGTCGCGCAGCCGCACCGTCGAGCCGTCGGCATTGGCGCGCAGGATGATGGCGCCGAATTCGTCCGGCGAGGAGAGCTGGCCCTTGACCAGCACCAGCGCCGAAATCTTCTGGTCCGGCGTGCTCGGCTCGGCGCCGATGCTGCCGGAGGCGACCTGCGCGTTCTGCGCGGTGATCGCCTTGTTGACGTCGTCGGCGGTCAGGCCGTAGCCGACCAGCTTGGCGGGATCGATCCAGATCCGCAGCGAACGCTCGGTCGAATAGAGCGTGGCGCGGCCGACGCCGGGAATGCGCCGGATTTCGCCGAGCACGTTGCGGATCATGAAATCGCCGAGGCCGACCTCGTCGAGGCTGCCGTCGGTCGAGCGCAGCGTGATGATCTGCAGCACCGCGCTGGAGGCTTCCTCGATCAGGATGCCCTGCTGGATCACCGCGCGCGGCAGCCGCGCCTCGACGCGCTTGATGCGGTTCTGCACCTCGACCGACGCCGCGCCGGTGTCGGTGCCCGGCACGAAATTGGCGATGATCTCGACCTGGCCCAGCGAGTCGCTGGTCGATTCGAAATTCAGGATGCCGGAGGCGCCGTTGAGCTCCTCCTCGATCAGCCGCGTCACGCTGTTGTAGAGGTTTTCCGGCGACGCGCCGGGATAGCTGGTCGAGATCGAGATCGAGGGCGGCGCGATGATCGGATACTGCGCGACCGCCAGCAGCGGAATCGCAGATCGCGCCGATCAGGCAGATGAACAGCGCGACGACCCAGGCGAAGATCGGCCTGTCGATGAAGAAGCTCGGCATCGGCGTCTACCGGTGCGCTTGCGCGGTCGGCCTGGCCCGGGAGCGAAATCGGCGGCTGCATCGGCTTCGGTCAGGAGCTGCGGCCTGACCTTGTCGCCGGCGGCGAATTTCTGGAAGCCTTCGACCACGACCTTGTCGCCGGCCTTCAGGCCGTCGGTGACGAACCAGTGGCCGTCCTGCACCGAGCCGGTGCGCACCGGCTGGACCGCGACGCGGTTGTCGTCCTTGACCACGAACACTTCGCTGCCGCCGCCGCCGTTGCGCTGGATCGCCTGCTGCGGCACCGCGATGGCATCGCTGTCGATGCCCTGCTCGATCTGCACGCGGACATACATGCCCGGCAGCAATTCGCGCTTCGGATTGGGAAACTCGCCGCGCAACGTCACCTGCCCGGTATGGGCATCGACCTTGGCCTCCGAGAACAGCAGCTTGCCGGCGAGCGGATAGAGCGTGCCGTCGTCGAGCACCAGGCGGACCTTCGCCGCGTCGGGCGCGATGCGGTCGAGATCGCCGCTCTCGAAGCGCGCGGCGCAGCTGGTTGAGCTCGGTCACCGACTGGGTGAAGTCGGCATAGATCGGATCGAGCTGCTGGATGGTCGCAAGGCTCGCGGTCTCGTTCTGCACGACCAGCGCGCCTTCGCTGACCAGCGCCGCGCCGACGATGCCGTCGATCGGCGCGCGGATGGTGGCGTAGTCGAGATTGAGCCTGGCGCGCGCGACGTCGGCCTTGCGGCCCTCGACGTCGGCCTCCGCCTGGCGCTCGCGCCGAGATGGCCTTTTCGTTCTCGGCTTCGGGCGCGGCGCGCTGGCTGGTCAGCGTCGCGATGCGGCGGGCCTGCTGACGTGGCCTGCTCGAGCGCGGCCTTGGCGCTGCGCCAGCGCCGCCTCGGTCGACTGCACCTCGACCTCGAACGGCCGCGGATCGATCCGGTAGAGCGGATCGCCGGCCTTGACCTCGCTGCCCTGGTTGAACAGGCGCTCGACGACGATGCCGGACACGCGCGGGCGCACTTCGGAAACGCGCGTCGGCGCGATGCGGCCCGGCAATTCGCGCACCATCGCGCGCGCCTGCGGCCTGACGGTGACGATGCTGACGTCCGGCTCGGACGGTTGCGCGGCGGCCGTTGCGGCGGTCGGTTCGTCGCATCCGGCGAGCAGCGGCGCCAGCGCAGCGAGCATCAATGCGATGCATGCCGATTGCGCGCGAAATCCAGACATTGAAAAGGTCGCCCCTGATCGAGTTGAAGCGCGAAATGCAAAAATTCGCGCGCGATGGCGCGATGACGCCGCGTTGTCGATATGAGCTGAGGATAAGGTCAGCTTGCTGCGACGCAATACGTTTCGCGGCGGCTCAATGTCACACGACGCTATCGCACTGAATTAGCGAGGCTTTTGTCGACTCACCGGATTGTGAGCGGGCGTCATTGCAGATGCACGAGATCGGAACTCGACTCCGATGACAGCGAACAGGCATTGCATGCTCGCGTGCGCAGCAATGCGAGCACGATCGAGCACGGTTCGGCGACGGCGATCGAACTACGCCGCCTTCATCCGGTAATGGCTGACGCCCCATTCGCTGCCGTCGGCGTAGCCGAACAGGCCTGCGGTGGCGAGGAAGAACCAGCGCCAGCGCCGCATCCACAAGCCGGTGTCGTCGCCATAGACGTGGCGCAGCACGCTCTTCGATCTCGTCGCGGTGCGGATCGAAATTGGCGAGCCAGTCGAGCGCGGTGCGCTGGTAATGCGTGCCGCTCCAGCGCCATTCCTTCTCGACCTCGAACAGATCGGCATATTGCCGGATCAGATGATGGCTCGGCATCACGCCGCCGGTGAAGAAATGCTGCGCGATCCAGTCCTCGCCGTCGGCGCGGTCGAACAGATAGGCGCCGGAGCGATGGGTGAAGATGTGCATGAAGAAGCGGCCGTCCGGCTTCAGCCATGAGCGCACCCGCGTCATCAATTCGCGCCAGTTCATCATGTGCTCGAACATTTCGACCGAGACGATGCGGTCGAACTGCTGCTCCGGGTCGAACACGTTCATGTCCGCGGTGATGACGCGCAGATTGTTCAAGCCGCGCGTCGCGGCCTCGCTCTCGATGTATTCGCGCTGCGAAGTGCGAATTCGACACCGCGGTGATTTGCGCATGCGGAAACTGCCGCGCCATCCACAGCGACAGCGAACCCCAGCCGCAGCCGAGTTCGAGGATCGACTGGCCGTCGGCGAGATCGGCATGCTCGACGGTCTGGCGCAGCGCCTCCTCCTCGGCCTCCTGCAGCGTCGAGGCCGGCTCCTTGTAGAAGCACGAGGAATATTTGCGGTTCGGGCCGAGCACATGGGCGAAGAACGCCGCCGGCACCTCGTAATGCTGGGCGTTGGCCGCGTCGGTGTATTCGGCGATGGCGCGCGCGGCCATCTCGTCGGCGAACGACGCATCGCTTTCGGCGTTGCCGCTGGCGAGCCGCGTCGCGGTGCGCGAGCACAGCCGCTGGATCGCGGCGCGGATGATGACGTCGGGCAGCGGCACCCGCTCGGCGGTGCCGATGATCGTGGAGACGAAGCTCATGTGACCACTCCCTTCTTGATCATCGCTCTTGCGGCGGCAGCGGAAAGAACATGCTGGTGCGCGACTGATAGTCGCGATAGCGCTCGCCGCGCGAGCGCAGCATCTGCGCCTCCAGCGGCGGGATGCCGGTGACGTGGACCAGGATCCAGTACATGAAGACCGGCGCCAGCAGCGTCGCCCAGCCCCAGGGATAATCCGGCGACAGCGCGATCACGGGATAGGCCAGCCAGCCGAACCATTCGAAGAAGTAATTCGGATGCCGCGACCAGCGCCACAGCCCGGCGTCGCAGACCCGGCCCTTGTTGGCGGGATTGTCGCGGAAGCGCTTCAGCTGCGCGTCGGCCAGCGCCTCGCCGGCGATGCCGACCAGCAGGATCAGCGCGCCGAGATAGTCCTGCAGCCGCAGCGCGTCGGCGGGAAACCGCGCCGCGACGAAGATCGCAAACACCAGCGGGATCGAGCCGAGCGCCTGGTTCTGCAGGAAGATGAACATCCGCCGCGGCGAATTGACGCCCCATTCCTTGGCAAAGGCGGCATAGCGCGGGTCGTCGGTGATCCCGGCGGTGCGGACGCGATATGCGAGCCGAGCCGCAGCGACCAGATCGCCACCAGCGCCGCGACCAGCCATTGCCGGCATTCGGCGCAGCGCCCGCGACCGGCCACAGCGCGCTGCCGGCGCCGACCAGGCCGAGCGAAAAGGTCCAGATGGTATCGACCCAGCCGGAATTGCCGGTGCGCTGCTGCACCACCCAGGCGCCCGCCATCAGGATCGAGAGCGACACGGCGATCGCGGCCAGCGCCTCGAGATACGGAAGCGTCATGCAAATCCGATATCCCGGCTGGACAACGAACATTTGCGAAATACGCTCAAGTCAAAGCCCGGTTTCAGCGCGAAGTTCCCCTTTAGTCGGTCTCAAAGCAGGGCTTATCCGATCTTTTTTCCCGGCCCCGCTGTGCCATATTGGCGCCCGAAACGCGGCTTTCTCGCAACGGATGACACCCGCAATGCCCTCAGGCCCCTCCTCCCGCTCCGCGATGGAGATCGAACTGACCAAACTGTCCTCGCCCCGGATCTTCCTGGTGCGGATGCTGGTGTTCCTGGTGCTGTGCGCGCTGGTCATGGTCGTGCTCTACAAGCAGATCATCATCGCCTTCTTCGCCAATCCCGGCCTCAACGCGCTGATCGGCGCGGTGCTGCTGATCGGCATCATCCTGTCGTTCCGGCAGGTGATCCGGCTCTATCCGGAAGTCGCCTGGGTCAACAATTTCCGCATCGCCGATCCCGGCCTTGCGATCGAGCGGCACCCGACGCTGCTGGCGCCGATGGCGGCGATCCTCGGCGGCGAGCGCACCGGGCGGATGACGATCTCGCAGCAGACCATGCGGCATCTGCTGGATTCGATCGCCACCCGGCTCGACGAGGCCCGCGACATCTCCCGCTACATGACCGGCCTGCTGGTGTTCCTCGGCCTGCTCGGCACCTTCTGGGGCCTGATCGAAACCGTCGGCTCGGTCGGCAAGGTGATCGACGGGCTGAAGGTCGGCGGCGACGCCGGCGCGCTGTTCGACACGCTGAAGGAAGGCCTGGCCGCGCCGCTCGGCGGCATGGGCATTTCGTTCTCGTCCTCGCTGTTCGGCCTCGCCGGATCGCTGATCCTCGGCTTCCTCGACCTGCAATCGAGCCAGGCGCAGAACCGCTTCTATACCGACCTCGAAGACTGGCTCGCCTCCACCGTGCGCGAATATGCCGGCGAAGGCGCCGGCGGCGCGCGGCGAGCTGCAGCACGCGATCGAGCGGCTGCGCGCGGTGGTCGAGGAAGGCGGCGCCAGCCGCAACCGCGGCACCACGGCGGCGATGGCCAATCTCGCCGAAGCCATTCAGGGCCTGGTCGCGCATATGCGCACCGAGCAGCAGATGATCCGCGAATGGGCCGACGGCCAGGGCGAGCAGAACCGCGAGATCAAGAAACTGCTCGAGCGCATCGCGCGCCAGCCCGAGAAGAGTTGGAACGCGCGCGCGCACAAGTGCGCTGCACGGTCGTCGCGACTGAAGAGCTGCACCGGTCGGACCGAAGCGGAGAATCAATGGCCCTCGCCCGTGCACGCCGCAGCGAATCCGGATTCAACTACTGGCCGGGCTTCGTCGACGCGCTGTCGACGCTGGTGCTCTCGATCGTGTTCCTGCTGTCGGTGTTCCTGGTGGTGCAGTTCTTCCTGTCGCAGGAAGTCACCGGCAAGGACAAGGCGCTGGAGCAGCTCAACGCCAAGATCGCGCAGCTGAACGATCTGCTGTCGCTGGAAAAGCTCGGCAAGCTCAATCTCGACGACCAGCTCTCGCAGGTGCGCGCCGGCCTGGCCTCGGCCGAAGCCGAGCGCGATCGCATCAAGGGCCTCTATGACGGCCTCGCCGGCGCCGGCAGCGACGCCGCAGGGCCGCGCCACCGAACTCAACAAGGCGCTGGATTCCGAGAAAGCGGTCACCGCGCGCGCGCTGGCGCAGATCGAGGTGCTGAACCAGCAGATCAGCGCGCTGCGCCGCCAGCTCGCCGCGCTCGAAGAGGCGCTCGACGCCTCCGAGAAGCGCGACAAGGAATCGCAGGGCCGCATCGCCGATCTCGGCCAGCGGCTGAACGTGGCGCTGGCGCAGCGGGTGCAGGAATTGTCGCGCTACCGTTCGGAATTCTTCGGCCGCCTGCGCGCCATTCTCGGCAACCGGCCGGACATCCGCATCGTCGGCGACCGCTTCGTGTTCCAGTCGGAAGTGTTCTTCGACACCGGACAGGCGCTGCTGCTGCCCGAAGGCCGCGCCGAACTCGACAAGCTCGCGACCGCGCTGATCGATCTCGACAAGCAGATCCCGGCCGAAATCGCCTGGGTGCTGCGGGTCGACGGCCACACCGACGTGCGGCCGATCTAACAGCCCGGTGTTCAAGTCGAACTGGGAATTGTCGTCGGCGCGCGCGATCTCGGTGGTGCAATATCTGGTCTCGCTCGGCGTGCCGGCGCAGCGGCTGGTCGCGGCCGGCTTTGCCGAATTCCAGCCGCTCGACACCGCGCCGACCGAAGAGGCCTACAAGCGCAACCGCCGCATCGAGCTGAAGCTGACGGAACGGTAAGTGGCAGCGGCGTTTCAGCTTCGCCCCTATCGCGCCGAAGACGAAGACGCCGCGATCGCGCTGTGGCGGCAGACCTGGCAGCAGGCCTATCCCGCGATCGATTTCGCCGCGCGGGTGGCGTGGTGGCGCGAGCGCTGGCGCAACGAGCTGGTGCCGAACGCCGCAGATCATCGTCGCCGAACAGGCGAGTGCGCTGATCGGCTTCGTCACCATCGACGGCAACAGGCTATCTCGACCAGCTCGTGGTCAGCCCGGATCACTGGGGCTCGGAGCTTGCCAACGCGCTGGTCGACGAAGCCAAGCGGCTGTCGCCCGGCGGCGTCACGCTGCTGGTCAACACGGACAATGCCCGCGCCATCCGCTTCTACGAGCGCAACGGCTTTGTGCATGCCGGCGAGGACGTCAATCCGACCTCGGGCCGGCCGGTGCTGAAGATGGAGTGGAAGGGGTAGTCAATCCCGTCATTGCCTGCGACAAACGCAAAGCGTTTGCCCACGGGAGCGCAGCGACGAAGCAATCCATTCTTTCTTCCGCGGTGAGATGGATTGCTTCGCTACGCTCGCAATGACGGAGTGTTGTGCGCGCTTGACGAGCCTCAAATCCCCTCGAACTGCAGCCGCGCCAGCCGCGCATAGAGCCCGTTGGCGGCGACCAGCGAGGCGTGGGTGCCCTGCTCGACGATGCGGCCCTGGTCCATCACCAGGATGCGGTCGCAGGACAGCACGGTGGCGAGCCGATGCGCGATCACCAGCGTGGTGCGGTGACGCATCAATTCTTCCAGCGCGGTCTGCACCAGCGTCTCGCTTTCGGCATCGAGCGACGAGGTCGCCTCATCGAGCAGCAACAGCGGCGCGTCGCGCAGGATCGCGCGCGCGATCGCGATGCGCTGGCGCTGGCCGCCCGACAGCGTCACGCCGCGCTCGCCGAGCTGCGCCTCGAAGCCGTCCGGCAGGCGGCGGATGAATTCGGTGGCGTGCGCGAGATCGGCGGCGCGCTCGACCTCGGCATCGCTGGCGTCGGGCCGGCCGAAGCGGATGTTTTCGCGCGCGCTCGCCGCGAACACCACCGAGTCCTGCGGCACCAGCGCGATGCGCGTGCGCAGCTCGCGCGGATCGGCCGATCTTGATCGGCACGCCGTCGAACGAGATCGTGCCGCCGGCGGGATCGTAGAAGCGCAGCAGCAGATGAAACAGCGTGCTCTTGCCGGCGCCGGAGGGGCCGACGATCGCGACCTTCTCGCCGGCCGCACCGACAGCGAGACGCCGTCGATCGCCATGAGCATCCGGCCGCGTCGGATAGGCGAAGCTGACATTGTCGAAACCGACATCGCCGCGCGCCGGCACCGGCAGCGCGAGCGGCGATGGCGGCGCCGTGATCTCCGATTTGACGCGCAGGATCTCGAACAGCCGCTCGGCGGCGCCGGAGGCGGCCGAGACTTCGCCCCAGACCTCGCTGAGCTGGCCGAGCCCGGTCGCGGCGAACGCCGCGTACAGCACGAACTGGCCGAGCCGGCCCGGGCTGATCGAGCCGGTCAGCACGTCGTGCGAGCCGACCCAGAGGATCAGCACCACGCTGGAGAAGACGATGAAGATGATGATCGCGGTCAGCACCGCGCGCGCCCGGGTCGAGCTGCGCGCCGCCTCATAGGCCTGCTCGACCTCGCCGCCGAAGCGCGCATTGGCCAGCCGCTCGCTGGTATAGGCCTGCACGGTCCGGATCGCGCCGACCAGTTCGGAGGCATAGGCGGTGGCGTCGGCCAGCGTATCCTGGGCGTTGCGCGACAGCCGCCGCACCCAGCGCCCGAACGCCACCAGCGGAATCACGATCACCGGGATCGCCAGCAGCACGAAGCCGGACAGCCTCGGGCTCGTGATCACCATCATGGTGGTGGCGCCGATGAACAGCATCAGATTGCGCAGCGCGATCGACACCGAGGCGCCGACCGCGGACTTGATCTGGGTGGTATCGGCGGTCAGCCGCGACATCAGTTCGCCGCTGCGCGCGGAATCGAAGAACGCCGGCGACAGCGAGATCAGATGCGCGAACACGTCGCGCCGGAGATCGGCGACGATGCGCTCGCCGATGGTCATCACCAGATAGAACCGCGACGCGCTGGCGCCGGCGAGCACCGCGACCACCGCGATCATCACGCTGAAATAGCTGTTGATCATGGCGATGCCTTCGGGGGTGAAGCCGAAGTCGATCATCCGCCGCACCGCGACCGGCACCACCAGCGTCGTGATCGCCGCGATCGTCAGCGAGATGAAGGCGAGCAACGCGCGGCCGCGGTAGCGCGCGACATAGGGCGCCAGCGCCAGCAGCGGGCGCAGCTTGGCGCCGGTCCTGGCCGGCGACTGCGTCAGCTGGGCCTCGATGAAGGCCTCTGCCGCGAGCAGCGCATCGCGCCGCGGCGGCGTGGCGCCGCTGACGTCTTCAAGCCGTTCCGCTGCGCTCATGAGATCGGACCCGTTTTGCCGCCCCCAGATAGGCCCCGCAGGCGGCGCTGGCAAATCCGGGCAGATCGATAATCAGGTGATATCAGCGGCTTGTTTTGGCGGCTGGCTTGCGTTATAGAGCCGCCCAAATCCGTACCCCAGACATTTTGAGACGGGCGCCGGCGCGCCGAAGGATATGCCATGAAAGCCGAAATTCACCCGAATTATCATACGATTACGGTCGTCATGACCGACGGCACCGAGTACCAGACCCGCTCCACCTGGGGCAAGGAAGGCGACAAGCTGAACCTCGACATCGACTCCAAGTCGCACCCGGCCTGGACCGGCGGCTCCCAGCAGCTGCTCGATCGCGGCGGCCGCGTCTCGCGCTTCCAGAAGAAGTTTTCGGGCTTCCTCAAGAAGGAGTGAGGGTTTCGGACCTCCTCCGTTCGGCTCAGAAATGCAAAACGCCCCGGTTTGCCGGGGCGTTTTTTGTTCCATTCGTCATTGCGAGCGCGAAGTCCTGCCCGCGAATGGAGTTCGCGCACTTCGCTCGGAAAAGCGGGAATTACTGCTCGAACGCCGCCTTCAGGCGGTTGAGCTGCGGCACCAGCGGATTGCCGATCGGCGCGCGTTCGGTGGCGGCGTGTGGATGGTGGTGTCGAGGCGGCGACCCTGCCCTGCAGGTTCATCGAGCGCGCGATCAGGTCCTGCAATTGCTGCGGCAGTTTTTCGATCATGTCGTCCGGGCCGGGATCGGCGGCGGAGAGCTTGACCTTGGTCTTTTCGCGGTTGGCCTGGGTCAGCGTCATCTCGCCTTCCTTGACCGCGCGATGCAGCAACAGCCAGGACGCGAGCTGCATCAGGCGCGTGGTCAGCCGCATGCTTTCGGTCGCGTAGGTCAGGCTGACGGAGCGTTCGAGCGCCTTGGCCTCGGTGCGGCCGTCGCCGTCGAGATAGGCGGCGGTCTCCTCGACCAGATCCATGCCTTCCCGGAACAGGGTTCCGAATGCCGCGGAATTGGTCAGCCGCTCGCTGAATTGAACGAGCGCGGTTTCGCCCTGCGAACGGTCCGCCATGGTTAACGCCCTCACGCCACTGATACGCTGCCGGCTTCGAAGCCGCCGGCTTATGATGAACAAATCATTGCGCGGGCGAGGGCGAGAGTCCAGCCGCAACCGGATTTATGGTTTCCAGCGCATGCGGCGGCAAAAAAAGAGCCGCCGTTTCCGGCGGCTTTTGAAGTTGATAACAGGGAGGCGTCAAACAGAGTGGACAGGAGCCACTCGGTGTCCAAACGAGGACAATCCCAGTCATAAACGAGAAAGCTTAATTGATCGTAAACGAACGATTTTCTTCAGGCTTTGTTTGCCATGTCGGCCATTGGCCGAGTTCGGCTGCGGGTTGACGCCGCCGTCGCCCTGGCGAAGCGCCGGGGCCCATACGCGCGTGGCCGGCGTTTGCGACGGACGACGAGCTACGACTTGAAGAAACTGTTCGCCGCATCCTTCGACGCGCGCTTCTTGGCCATCGCCGCTTGCAGCCGCTCGATCTCCGACGTCATCAGCGCGATGCGCTCGGTCAGTTCCTCGACCGACAGCAGCGACAGATCCTGCCCGATCTCGTGGGTGATCTTCTTCCTCGGCTTGTCGTCGTCCTCGATGGCCATGCGTTTCCTCCGTGCTCGACGATCCCTTGAGGCGGTTGCCAGCCGCATGGCGGCTGGCTAATCAGGGGCCGCCTCAAAACCTTCGCAGCATTTCGCAAGGACAAATCATGGAAAAGCTGCCCGCGCAAATGACCGTCATCGGCATCAGCAAGCCCGGCGGCCCGGAGGTGCTGTTGCCGGAAACCCGCGCCGTTCCCCTGCCCGGCCCCGGCGAAATCCTGGTCAAGGTGGCGGCCGCCGGCGTCAACCGTCCCGACGTCGCGCAGCGCTCCGGCGCCTATCCGCCGCCGCCCGGCGCCAGCGACCTGCCCGGCCTCGAAATCGCCGGCGAAGTGGTCGCGCTCGGCGCGGCGCAAGCAAGCACAAGCTCGGCGACAAGGTGATGTCGCTGGTGGCCGGCGGCGGCTACGCGCAATATTGCATCGCGCAGGACGCGCAGGCGATGACGGTGCCGCCGGCGCTGTCGATGCAGGAAGCCGGCGCCATCCCGGAAACGCTGATGACGGTCTGGCACAATGTGTTCGAGCGCGGCGCGCTGAAGCCCGGCGAGACGCTGCTGATCCATGGCGGCTCGTCCGGCATCGGCACCATGGCGATCCAGCTCGCCAAGGCGTTCGGCTCCAAGGTGATCGTCACCGTCGGCGCGCAGGACAAGGCCGACGCCTGCCTCAAGCTCGGCGCCGATCGCGCCATCAACTACAAGACCGAGGACTTCGTCGCCGAGGTCAAGACGGCGACCGGTGGCGCGGGCGCCAATGTCATCCTCGACATGGTCGGCGGCGACTACATCGACCGCAACTACGACGCCGCCGCGGTCGACGGCCGCATCGTGCAGATCGCGACGCTCGGCGGCGCCAAGGCCACCGTCAACTTCGCCAAGCTGATGGTGAAGCGGCTGCACCACACCGGCTCGACGCTGCGTCCCCGTACTAATGCGGACAAGGCGGCGATGGTCGCGGCGATCGAGGCCAAGGTGATGCCGCTGCTGCGCGAAGGGCGCGTAAAACCCCTGATGGACAGCACATTCCCGCTGGAAAAGGCCGCCGACGCGCACCGGCGGATGGAGACCAGCGAACATATTGGCAAAATTGTGTTGGTGGTTTAACGCTTGCGACCGAAGCGAAGGCGGAAACCCTTTGATTTCCTTCGCTTTCATGTCATTTATCGCGCGCAACGTCGGGCCGTTCGCGCCGCCAGAGTTCGTTGATCGCGGAGAACTGACATTGCGTCTGATCAGGTGCCTTGCGCCGCTTGCGCTGGGCCTCATGATTGTTGCGGCCGCGCCGCCGGCGCGCGCGATCGACGCCGTCAGCGTCCGCAGTGACGCGCCCGCGATCGACCTCACCGCCGTGCTCGATCATCAGCGCAGCGACACCGACCGCATCCAGGTTTCGACCGCGCCCGGCACCGACGGCATCGTCCGCCGCATCGAGGTGCGCGCCCGCGAAGGCGGCCAGAACTGGGTGGTGTTCGCGCTCGCCAACAACACCGACGACCAGCTCGACCGCCTGATCGTCGCGCCGCATTACCGCATCGTGTCGTCGGGCCTGCTGTGGCCCGATCTCGGCCTGTCGCGCATCGCCACCATCACGCCGTCGACCGGCGACCGCCCCGAGCGGCAGGAGAGCGCCACCGCCGACATCTTCCGCATCACGCTCGATCCCGGCGCCGTCATCACCTTCGTCGCGGAACTGCGCACCGACAAACTGCCGCAGCTCTATCTGTGGGAGCCCGACGCCTACAAGGACAAGGTCAACTCGTTCACGCTCTACCAGGGCATCGTGATCGGCATTTCCGGCCTGCTGGCGCTGGTGCTGACCATCCTGTTCGTGGTCAAGGGCAGCATCATGTTCCCGGCCGCCGCCGCGCTGGCCTGGGCGGTGCTGGTCTATATCGGCGTCGATTTCGGCTTCTGGGGCAAGGTGCTCGACATGTCGAACAACGCCGAGCGCGTCTGGCGCGCGGCGGGCGAAGCGATCCTGGCGGCGACGCTGCTGGTGTTCCTGTTCGCCTATCTCAATCTCAGCCGCTGGCATGTGCGCTATTCCCACATCACCGTCGGCTGGCTGACCTTCCTCGGCTCGCTGGTGGCGCTGGCGCTGTTCGATCCGGCGGTCGCCTCCGGCATCGCGCGGATGTCGCTGGTGCTGATCGCCTTCGCCGGCTTTGCGCTGATCGTCTATCTCTCGACCCACGGCTTCGACCGCGCGGTGCTGCTGATCCCGACCTGGTTCCTGCTGGTGGTCTGGGTGATCGCGGCCGGCATGACGGTCGGCGGCTCCGTCACCAACGACATCGTCGGCCCGGCGCTGCTCGGCGGCCTCGTGCTGATCGTGATGCTGATCGGCTTTACGGTCATGCAGCACGCCTTCGCCGGCGGCGGCGCCACCACCGGCGTGGTCTCCGACGTCGAGCGCCGCGCGCTGGCGCTGACCGGCTCCGGCGACCTGATCTGGGACTGGGACGTCTCCGCCGACAAGGTGTTCACCAGCCCCGAGACCGAAAGCCTGCTCGGCCTGAAGCGCGGCACGCTGGAAGGCCCGGCCGCGAAATGGCTCGAGGTGCTGCATCCGCTCGACCAGGACCGTTTCCGCGCCGCGCTCGACAGCGTGCTCGACCAGCGCCGCGGCCGCCTGGTGCAGGATTTCCGCCTGCGCACGCCCGACGGCCACTTCATGTGGTTCGCGCTGAAGGCGCGCCCGGTGGTCGGCTCCGACGGCGAGGTCTCGCGCGTGGTCGGCACGCTGACCGACGTCACCGAGAGCAAGAACGCCGAAGAGCGCATGCTGCACGACTGCGTGCATGACAACCTCACCGGCCTGCCGAACCGCAAACTGTTCATCGACCGCCTCGGCGCGGTCGCGAATTTCGCCAAGACCATGCCGAACCTGCGGCCGACGCTGATGGTGATCGACCTCGACCGCTTCAAGCAGGTCAACGATTCCGTCGGCATCGCGGTCGGCGATTCGATCCTGCTGACGCTGGCGCGGCGGCTGACCCGCATCCTGAAACCGCAGGACACGCTGGCGCGGCTCGCCGGCGACCAGTTCGGCCTGATCCTGATGTCGGAACAGGATCCGGCGCGCATCACCGCCTTCGCCGAAACCATCCGCAAGACCATCCGCGCGCCGATCGCCTTCAACGACCGCGAGATCTTCCTCACCGCCTCGATCGGGCTCGCGCTGTCCGATCCGCAGACGCAGCTGTCCGACGAGATCATCAAGGACGCCGAGCTGGCGATGTATCATTCCAAGCGCATCGGCGGCGACCGCATCGACGTCTACAAGCCGGCGATGCGCGCGCGCAAGACCGACCGCCTGACGCTGGAAAGCGAATTGCGCCGCGCCATCGAGCGCCAGGAAATCACCATCCTGTACCAGCCGATCGTGCGGCTGGAGGATCGCTCGATCGCCGGCTTCGAGGCGCTGGCGCGCTGGGATCATCCCAAGCTCGGGCGGATGTCGCCGTCGGAATTCATCTCGATCGCCGAAGAGATCGGCCTGATCGTCGATCTCGGCATGTTCGTGATGGACCAGACCGCGCGGCAGCTCGCGATCTGGCAGCGCGCGATGCGCTCGCGCGAGCCGATCTTCGCCAGCGTCAACGTCTCCTCGCGGCAATTGCTGCGCCACGATCTGATCCACGACATCCGCACCGTGCTGTCGCGCTCGTCGGTGGCGCGCGGCACGCTGAAGCTGGAACTGACGGAATCGCTGGTGATGGAGAACCCGGAGCACGCGGCGCAGATGCTGACGCGGATCCGCGAACTCGGCACCGGACTGTCGCTGGACGATTTCGGCACCGGCCATTCCTCGCTGGCCTATCTGCAGCGCTTCCCGTTCGACACCATCAAGATCGACCAGTCGTTCGTGCGCACCACCAGCCGCGGCACCCGCCCGGTGATCCTGAAATCGATCATCGCGCTCGCCCACGACCTCGGCATGGACGTGGTCGCCGAAGGCGCCGAGACCGATTCGGACGCGGTCGAGCTCTATCAACTGGGCTGCGAATACGCGCAAGGCTTTGCCTTCGGCGAGCCGATGGACGCCGACGCCGCGATGCGGCTGCTGACCGAAGAGCGGCTCGAGGCGGCGAGTTAGTTCGGCGTCCCCGCGAACGCCAGTGACCCGCTACAGCCGCGGTGCGGCGTACGCCGCCGCCATCCACGCATTGCGAGCAACGGCTCGCGCGAATGGCGCCCGATGACGGCATCGCGAAGCTCATCGCGCGATGCGGAGGTATGGATTGCTTCGTCGCTTCGCTCCTCGCAATGACGCCTGGACATGACTTGGCATTCTCGCCGCGCGTTGCGCCCGAGGTTTGCTGGAAACTCTTCGCCCTCGATGGTCAGAGGGCGCAGGGAAGACCGGGTGCGCGCTGCACCCGCGGTCTCGTGTGCAATGTGCACAAAGAGTGCGCACACGAGCATACAGGTCCAGCGGAGAGCATCCGGCCTTCCCTGCGCAATGGCTTTACGGCTTATAACGTGCTCTCCCCGGAGAACGGCTCTTTTGCCTCCGTTGCGCCCTGAGAAGCAGTTGCCTCCAGGTGCGTTGACGCCAGCACCGCGACGTCAGGACCACACGTCTTTGCCGTACGCTTCAGCCGCGCTCGTCAGTCGCAGCTTCCGCGTCCACCGCATCCCCGTCCCACGTTCGTGACGATGGCCGACGCCCCTCTGGTCGGGACGGGATGGCGATAGATATGCCCCTGATTTGGCCTTCGGATAAAGCGAAATATTTTTTATTTCGGGGCTTGACATGATTTCCGAAAATCGGAATCGATTTGCCCGTCGGGTTACTTTGTCGCACCCGCTACATCCAGACCGTTGTTACGCGCGACGCGACGCAACTCGCGATCCCAGTTTATCCGAGATAGCCGGCGACGCCGTCCCACAATAATTTCAACGCGGTCACGACCAGCAATGCGTAGCAGGCCCGATCGATCTGGCGCTGGTCCAGCCTTCCGTTGAGCCGCCACCCAAGCCAGACGCCAGATGGAATGGCGAGCAGGCAGGCCGCCATCAATATCCAGACTTTGCCAGTCGGTCTGACCAGCAGCAGCCACGGCGCCGCCTTGACCGCGTTGCCAACCGTCTATCCTGGCGCGCGCCGGCGGCGTTGCTTCGCAGGTTCGGACATTGCGCCCAGTTCCCTTGCCACGACGTCGCGAACAATTCCGCGCAGCCATTGCAGGCCGGCGTCGCCTTCGCGCTTGGCGTGCCAGATCATGGAAATCGCCGAAGGTGCAATGCGCAGCGGCACGGGGCTGGATGTCAGGCCGAACATTTCGGTCCATTGCCGGGCCGACTGCTCGGGTACGGTGGCGATGACGTCCGCGCGCCGCAAGATTAACGGCAGCGCGGCGAAGCGCGACGTCGCATAGATGACTTTTCGCCGTTTGCTGTGTCCGACAAGTACATCATCGACCGCGCCGCCAAAATCGATTTGCGTCGGCGTCACGAGGTGCGGATGGGCAAGATACTGCTCGAGCGTCAGTGGCGAACCGATGCACAGGCGCTTGCCGTCATAGACACATCGGTAGCCCATCACGGCGAGTTGCTCCCGGCGTTGCCATGGCGGACCGTCGGCAAACACCGAGACGCCGAGATCCATTTCCTCGTTCTCCAGCATGCCGGGACCCAGTCGGGCATCGCTGGCGCGAACCGCGATCCGCACCCACGGCGCAACCCGTTGGACCCGCGCCATCAGTTCGGGCATCAGCCAGCTCTCCACCCAGTCGCGCATGCCGAGATGAAACATCCGCGATTGGGTGGCGGGATCGAACACCGGCTGCTCAAGCAGCGTCGACCGGATCGCATCCATGGCCGGCGTCAGCTGCGAATAGAGCGCGAGCGCCTTTGTCGTCGGCTCCATGCCGCGCCCGGTCCGCACCAGGATCTCATCGTGGAAGATATCCCGTAGCCGGGCCAGCGCCCCGCTCATCGCCGGCTGCCCGAGGAACAGGCGTTCGGCCGCCCGCGAAACGCTTTTCTCCCGCACCAGCGCCTGGAAGGCCCTGAGCAGGTTCAGGTCGAGCTTCCTGAAATCACTTTCACTGATAGTCATCATCACTCCAATCGATTGGAACGATACAAGATCGCATGCGATATCGCCACCCCCGCCGACCCCGAACAACCTCTCCATGCAGAAGAAGAATGACTACGCAGAAGCCCCCACCGCCGGGTCACTACGGCGCGTTATCATGAAACGTTTTTCAATGAGTGCCGTCATCGTCGCGGCCTGACTTGCGATATCCCCTGCCCGCGCCGGGGCAAGCATCGAGGCGGCGCGCCCCAGCGTCACGCTCGAGGTCGGCGCCGGATCCACCTTCATGCTCGAGCGACCCTTCAGGACCGTGCTGATCGGAAACCCCGATATCGTCGATGTTCAGACGCGGAGCGACCGTTCCGTCCGGCTCGAGCCGCTGAACTCCGGAACCACAAACCTCATTTTCGTTGACGAGCAAGGCAAGGTGATCACCAACCTGACGGTCGTTGTCCGCAGCGCGCGGGCGATCTGATGGTTGCGCGGGTCAGGCCCGCGTGTGACCGCGGACCGCCTTCATCTTCTTGAACTTCACGCTCTTGCCGTCCGCCTGCCGTGTCGCGATGTAGCCGGCCTCGAGGCAGGCCTCGCGCTGCGGCATCTTCTCCTGCGGGCTGCGCAAGGTCTCCCACCACGACGCCCGGTGCGCCGCGCGCGGCAGCGCGGCGTCGATGATCTCCTCGATCTGCTCGAAGGTCAGCACGAATTCGGGAAGCTTCTGCTTCTTCAGATAATCCCGCAGCAGGTCGTAATCGTTCACCGTTATCCCCGAATTTGCGCAAAACCGCCGGTCGCCGGCAACCAAGCGTTAACCCATTGGCGCATCGTTGTCGCCATTTAAGGCCGCGGCAACGATTCCGGGCGCATGCAGGAGGTTTGGAGCGGACGATGCTGTTCGGACGGCGAGGAGATTCGACCAAAGCCGCGATCCGCCGGCCCTGGCGGCTGTCGGCGAAGTTGCTGATCGCCTCCTCCGTGGCGACCGTGATCGGCTTTTCCGCGATCTGCGCCAACGTCATGCTCGACATGCGCCGCGGCGAGGAAGAGCTGGCGCGCCAGATGCTCGAAAACCTCGCCGCCGGCATCGACGCCGACATCGGCCGCAACATCGAGCTCTACGACCTGTCGCTGCGCGCGGTCGCCAGCAACCTGGTGATGCCGGAGATCAAGGACGTCAGCAAGCCGATCCTGCATCTGATCCTGTTCGACCATGCCGCGACCGCCAAGCATTTCGGCGCGATCCAGGTGTTCGACGCCTCGGGCAATTGACGATCGACGCCTCCTCGCTCGATCCGCGGCCGGAGAATCGCAGCGACGAGGAATACTTCCAGGTCCATCGCGACAATCCCGATCGAGGGCCTGTTCATCAGCCGCCCGATGCTGCATCGCGGCGCCTATTCGATCGTGCTGAGCCGGCGCATCACCGACGCGGACGGCCGCTTTCTCGGCGTGGTCGCGGGCTCGATCCGCTTCAGCTATTTCCACGAATTGTTCGACCGGCTGAACCTCGATGCCGACGATACCATCACCGTGCTGCGCCGCGACCGCACCATCATCATGCGCAAGCCGTTCGACCTCGACGTCATCGGCAAGAACCTGGCGACCGTGCGAACCTGGAACCCGAACAATCTGAAGGCCAGCGGATCATATGCCGGACAAGGCCCGGTCGACGCGATACCCCGGCTGTTCGTCCGGCGCGCCAGCACCGGTCCGCTCTATGTCGTGGTCGGAAAGCCGCTCGACGCGATCTTTCGCCTTTGGCAGCGGGAGGTGACCCGGATCGGCGCCATCATGGTCGCGCTGATCCTGTTCGTGCTCGGCACGACGCTGTTCCTCGCGCGCGAAATCGGCCGCCGCGCGCAGGCCGAGGACAAGCTCGAGGAGCTGGCGACCACCGACGCGCTCACCGGCCTGAAGAACCGCCGCAAGTTCGATACCGAGATCGACGCGGAGTGGCGGCGCGCGGCGCGCAACAAGACGCCGGTCGCGCTGTTGATGATCGATGCCGACCATTTCAAGACCTACAACGACACCTACGGCCATCAGGCCGGCGACCAGGTGCTGGTCGGCATCGCGATCTGCATTTCCGATTCGGTGCGGCGCGCCGGCGATTGCGCGGCGCGGTACGGCGGCGAGGAATTCGCGGTGCTGTTGCCGGGCATCTCGGCGGTCGACGCGCTCGGCGTCGCCGAAACCATCCGCCGCAAGGTCGAGCAATGGTCGGAGGATCCCACGGTGACACGACCGTCAGCATCGGCGTCGCGAGCATGACGCCCGTCGCAGGCCTTGACTGGTCGCATCTCGTCGAAGCCGCCGACAAGGCGCTCTACGCGGCCAAGGCCAACGGCCGCAACCAGTCGGTGCTCGCGAGCATCCCGCAACTGTCGCTGGTGGCTTGAGCGGGCTGATCAGTCACTGGTCGTCATGCCCGCGAAGGCGGGCATCCAGTACGCCGTGCTCTTTCGGCTCAATCACCGGCACCGCGGAATACTGGATCATCGCGCCTTCGCGGATGATGACAGGCGTGCCCAAACGCCAATGCGTCACTTCTCCAGATACTTCTTCATCTCCGCGCGCAGGCCGTCGCGCAGATCGGCGCGCGCCATGCCGAAGGCGATGTTGGCGCGCAGGAAGCCGGGCTTCGAGCCGCAATCGTGCCGCTCGCCCTCGAACTCGACGCCGTAGAATCTTCTGCGTTTTGGCAAGCCCGATCATCGCGTCGGTGAGCTGGATCTCGCCGCCGGCGCCGCGCTCCTGGGTTTCCAGGATCTTGAAGATTTCCGGCTGCAGGATGTAGCGCCCGGTGATCGACAGATTCGACGGCGCGGTGCCTTGCGGCGGCTTCTCCACCATGCCGTCGACCTCGAACATCTTGCCCATGCGCTTGCCGACGCCGCAGATGCCGTATTGATGGGTGAGATGATCGGGCACCGCCTCGACCGCGATCAGGTTGGATTTCTCGCCGAGCTTGCCGGCGGCCTCGATCATCTGCGCGAGGCAGCCCGGCGTGTTCAGCACCAGTTCGTCCGGCAGCACCACCGCGAACGGCTCGTCGCCGACGATGTCGCGCGCGCACCACACCGCGTGGCCGAGGCCGAGCGGCGCCTGCTGGCGGGTGAAACTGGTGGCGCCGGCCTCGGGCTGGTCGCGCGCCAGAATGTCCTGCTCGGCCTTCTTGTTGCCGCGCGCGGCCAGCGTGGTGTCGAGTTCGAACATCCGGTCGAAATGATCCTCGATCACGCCCTTGTTGCGGCCGGTGACGAAGATGAAATGCTCGATGCCGGCTTCCCTGGCCTCGTCGAACACGTACTGGATCAGCGGCTTGTCGACGATGGTCAGCATTTCCTTCGGCATCGCCTTGGTGGCGGGCAGGACGCGGGTGCCGAGACCGGCGACCGGGAAGACGGCTTTGCGGATTTTCATGGGGAAGGTCGGAAGCCCTTGAGCGATGAGGAAATGGCCGGCGTAAAGCAATATGCGCTTGATCGCACCTTGGTAGCCGGTTTGCAGCCGGGAACAAAGGCGGATGTGTGGTGCCGGCCGCCTCCCCCGCCCCTTGCGCAGCACGGATGGAAGCAACAAAATCTCGCCTTTGTTAAGCTATTGGAAACCGTGACAAGGCCTTCTGAAACGGGATGTTTGCGGGCGGACACGACATGCGTTGGACGGCAAGCGCGATCACCAGACGGACCGGCGCGATCGCGGTTGCGGCGATGCTGCTGTGTTCCGGGCAGGCGCTGGTTTGCAGCTCCCGCGTTTGCCCAATCCTCAGGCGGGAACGGCGTCTCGAATTTCCTCGGCAACATCTTCTCGGGGCAAAAATCCGGCAGCGCGCCGCAGGCGCAGGCGACGCCCGGCCCGGACGGCGCGCCGCCGCCCTGGAGCGGCGAGGACGGCGCCTCCGGCCATCCCCTGATGACCGCGAGCGCGATCCGCGAGGCGGCGGCGAATTTCGAAATTGCGTCGCCGCGATGTGGCCCGATGCCGCACGGCGCAACATCACGCAGGCGAATTTCGAGCGCTTCACCGCAGGGCTCGCGCCCGATCTGCGCATCATGGACCTGATGGATTCGCAGCCGGAATTCACCAAGGCGATCTGGGACTATCTCGACATCCTCGTGAACGACAACCGCCTCGCCAAGGGCCGCGAGATCCTCGCCAAATACAAGCCGCAATTCGACGCGGTGGAAAAAGCCTATGGCGTCGACCGCTACATCGATCGCGGCGATCTGGGGCATCGAATCCAACTACTCGACCCAGATGGGCGATCGCAGCGTGCTCAATTCCACCGCGACGCTGGCCTGCGTCGGCCGCCGCCAGGCCTATTTCAAGGACGAATTCCTCTCCGCGCTGGAAATCCTGCACCGCGGCGATCTGCGGCCCGAGCAGATGCGCGGCTCCTGGGCCGGCGCGTTCGGGCCGACGCAGTTCATGCCGACCGCGTTCAAGCGCTACGCCGTCGACGCCGACGGCGACGGCCGCCGCGACGTCGTCGACAACCCGTCCGACCTGATCGCCTCGACCGCCAACAACCTCAAGAAGGACGGCTGGCAGACCGGCCAGACCTGGGGCTACGAGGTCGTGGTGCCGAAGGGCTTCAACTTCATGCTGGCGGACCGCGCCAAGGCGATGACGATCGCGCAGTGGGAGCAGCAGGGCCTCAAGCGCGCCGGCGGCAAGCCGTTCCGCAACCCGACCGACAAGGCCTATCTGCTGGCGCCGGCCGGCGCCGAGGGGCCGGGCTTCCTGATGCTGCAGAATTTCCGGGTGATCATGAAATACAACCCGGCGGAGGCCTATGCGCTGGCGATCGGGCATTTCGCCGACCGCCTGCGCGGCGGGCCGCCGTTCGTGCAGCCCTGGCCGCGGCAGGAACGGGTGCTGTCGCGGGCCGAGCGGCTGGAACTGCAGCAGCTGCTGGCCCAGCGCGGCTTCTACAGGGGCACCCCGGACGGCCAGTTCGGCGGCCAGACCCGGGAGGCGCTGCGCGGCTTCCAGGCCTCGATCGGGGCGCCCGCGGACGGATTTGCCTCCTCCGACGTGCTGGAACGGCTGCGGGGGCGCTGAAACGGCGGTTTTCCCCGCAAAAGTAACCCTGAACCGCACATTTCCGCGTCACCCTTGACGGTGGCGGCCGGCCCGGTTTATGGCCTCGAAAACTGCCCGCTTGCGGCCTGATTCCGCTATTATAGCTGGCGACTTCACGAGCCATTGCGACCGAGCCGGATGCAGAAGCCAAAGTCCTTTTTCCGCGTGTTCACCGAGACCGGCCCGCTGATCGCGCTGGCGGTGGCGATCGCGCTTCTGGTCGGGATCGCCGGCCCGGCATCCGCGCAGTTCTTCAATTTCGGCGGTTCGGCGTCCACCGCAGCAGCAGCGGCCGGCGCCGCGCAGCAATGGCGGCGGCTGGTTCGGCGGCGACTTCTTTGCGCCGTTCCAGCAGCAGGCGCCGCAAGCGCCGCGCGAGGATTTCTCCAAGGCGCCGGCGCCGGACAAGCGCGACACCGTGCCGGAGCGCAACGTGCTGGTGCTCGGCGACGCCATGGCCGACTGGCTCGCCTACGGCCTCGAAGATGCCTACGCCGAACAGCCCGACATGGGCGTGATCCGCAAGCACAAGACCGTCTCCGGCCTGATCAAGTATCAGCCCAAGGGCGAGCCGGCCGACTGGGCCGCCGCCGCCAAGGGCATCCTCGCCACCGAGAAGCCGGACGCCATCGTCGTCATGCTCGGCCTCAACGACCGCGTCGCGATGCGCGAGCCGGCCGTCGACAAATCGGCCGACAAGAAGGGCGACAAGAAAGACGACAAGAAGGACGCGCGCGCCAAGCCGGGCGACGCCAAACCCGGCGACAAAGCCGGATGGCGCGGCGGACGCCGCCGCCAAGCCCGACGACAAGCCGGTCGATACCGAATTGTCGCCGGACGACGCCGCCGACAACGACACGCCGCCGGTCATCGCGCCGGAAAAGAGCGCGCGCTCGCCGAACGGCCTCTATCGAATTTCGCGAAGAACGCTGGGTCGAGCTCTACACCAAGAAGATCGAAGAGATGATCGGCGTCCTGAAATCCAAGGGCGTGCCGGTGCTGTGGGTCGGCCTGCCCGCGATGCGCGGCAGCAAGGGAACGGCGGACATGCTGTTCCTGGATGCGCTGTATCGCGACGCCGCCGGCAAGGCCGGCATCACCTATGTCGATGTCTGGGACGGCTTTGTCGACGAAGCCGGCCGCTTCCTGCAGAAGGGCCCCGACTTCGAAGGCCAGATCCGCCAGCTGCGTTCCTATGACGGCGTGTATTTCACCAAGCCCGGCGCGCGCAAGCTCGCGCATTATGTCGAGCGCGAAATCACGCGCCTGCTGGCCGCGCGCTCCGGGCCGATCGCGCTGCCGACCGAACCGGCGACGCCCGACGCCAATGCCGTGCCGGGCCAGCCCGCGCCGCGTCCGCTGGCCGGACCGATCCTGCCGCTGGTGGCATCTTCCGTCGGCACCGATCAGTTGCTCGGCGGCCCCGGCTCGCGTCCGGCCGCCGTCGATGCGCTCGCCGCGCGAACGCTGGTGAAGGGCGAGCCGCTGGCGCCGCCCGCCGGCCGCGCCGACGATTTCGCCTGGCCGCGCCGCGAAATCGGCCGCGAACAGGCCAAGGGCGAAACGCCGGTCGCCTCCACCGCGCCCGATGGAACGGTGCCGGCGGCAGCGCCCGCCGCACCGCCGAAAGCGGCGAAGAAGCAATTCCGCCCCGCTCAGACCGGTCAGCCAACTCAGACCGGCTCAGCCTCAGCCGACGATGCGCGATTTCTTCGGCGGCTTCGGCACCACGCCGCGCCAGACCGCACCGCCGCCGCCGCGCGCGCCCGGACCGGCAGCACCTGGCGTGCCGCGTCCGCCGGGTAACGTCGGGCGAGCGGCGGAAGTGCCGGCAGGCGCATTCACGCGATAATCCTGATGCTCATGGCGAGTGCGCGCGCCGACGCGCGTCTGCGCGGCTAGCCGTAATAGCGCCAGCGCGGCGGCGGGCGGCGCGGCGGACGCGTCATCAGCAGCGCCAGCGCAAATCCAATGCCGCCGGCGACCAGCAGCGCGCCGAGCGGATTGTCCTGCACCGTTTTCGCCACCGCCTGCTGGCCGTCGCGGAAGGTGTCGCCGCTGTTGTCATAGGCGTCCTTGGCGTAGTTGACCGCGGCATCGGCGGCGTCGCGCGCGGCATCCTTGGCCTGGCCGTACAGATTCTGCACCGTGCCGGCCGCCTCGCGCGCGCGGCCCGCGGCCTGCGTCTTGGCATCGCCCGGTCAGGCCGCCGACGGCGCCTTCGACCTTGCCGGCGAAATCCTTGGCCGAACCGGCAATCCGATCCTTGTCCATCGTCGATCACTCCTGTTTCAGAGGAAGTAACCGATGAGACGGCGCGCAGGTTCCGACGGTCTAGAGAATCAGCCCGCCATCGACCACGATGGTCTGGCCGATGATGTAGGACGACAGCGGCGAGGCCAGAAACAGCGCGGCGCCGGCCATGTCGGCGGGCGTGCCGAGCCGCTTCAACGGAATTCGCTCCAGCGCGCCTTCGAGCCGCTTCGGATTGGCCGTCGTCACCTTGGTCATCTTGGTGTCGACCAGGCCCGGCGCGATGCCGTTGACGCGGATGCCGTTCTCGGCCCACGCCTCGCCGAGCGTGCGCGTCAATCCGATCGCGCCGGTCTTCGAGGCGTTGTAGGCGGGATTGCCCATGGTCGAATGATAGGCCGCGGTCGAACTGACGATGATCAGCGAGCCCTTGCTTGCGCTGAGAGCATCGCGTGGAATTTGGTCGCGCAGGCCATCAGGCTCATCAGATTGACTTCCAGCACCTTGCGAAAGCCGTCCATCTCGAACTCGCCGCGCCGGTAGATCACCGCGCCCTGCGCCAGCACCAGCACGTCGAGCCTGTCGAACGACGGCGCAAATTGCTCGATCGCCTGCGGACTGGCGACGTCGAGCTGCGAGTAGTCGAGGCCCTCGAGATCCGATCCTTCGCCGGCGAATAATCGGCAGGATTTGCGCGGGTGCCGCAGACCGCGACGCGCGCGCCCTTGGCGCGGAACGCCTGCGCGATGCCGTTGCCGATGCCGCTGGAGCCGCCGACCACCAGCACCTGCTTGCCGCTGAAATCGAGTTCGTTCATCGCCTGCATCCTTTTTGTTGGTGTTCTAGAGCCCTTTTCCGTTCCGATTGAATCGGAACGGGGCTCTATCTTTTTGTTCTGACGCGTTTTCTTCACGCGAACCGGTATCCACTTCGCTTGAAAACGCTCTAGCTCAAGCCTTCCTCGAGGAACTTGACCATGAGAACGTCGTCGTAATATTTGCCATCCTGCTTGAGGGCGCGCTTTTCATAGCCGTATTCGACAAAGCCCATGGCGCGATAAAGCCGGCGCGCCGCTTCATTTTCGCTCACCACGGTCAGTTGCACCATCTCCACGCGCCCGCGCGCATGATCGAGCACGGCGGCGACAAGTCTTTTCCCGACACCCGCGTTGCGCGCGGCGGCGCGAACATACATGCCCCACAGCAGCGCCTTGTGCGCGCGCTTCGCACTCTCCTGCGCGGCAAATCCCGCCATTCCCGCCAGTGTTCCGTCAAGGAAGGCGCCGAAGATCGCCGCGCGGCCAAGAGAAGCTTCGAACCAGGATAGCGGTTGCGCGCTTTCCCACTCGAACGTACTGCCGAAAGCCTCGGGATTTCGTTGCAGCGCCTCCAGCCGGAGAGCCATGTAAATGGCGGCATCCGACGTCTCCAGGCGACTGTATTTGCAGAGCGGAAATATCGGCCACCGTTGCACCCCTGTTTGCTGGCTGGTTTGACCTGTCTGCGGATCGGTGCCAGCCTTGTCAATCCTGCAACGCGATCAGCCATTACCGCGAGTCATTCCATGTCAGATTTCAAAGAGCTCAGCCGCTCGGTCAAGGGCCTGACCGTTCTCGTCACCGGCGCCGCCAGCGGCATGGGCCGCGCCACCGCGCTGGTGTTCGCCGCCGAGGGCGCCAACGTCGCCGTCACCGACATCAACGCCGAGGCGACGGAGGCGGTTGCCGCCGAGATCGCGGCAAGCGGCGGCACGGCAAAGGCCTGGACGCTCGACGTCGCCAACCGCGACGCCATCACCAGGGTCGTCGGCGACATCGCCGCGCATTTCGGCGGGCTCGATATCATCGTCAACAATGCCGGCATCTCGGTGCGCGCCGCGATCGACGATGAAGGCTACGAGGAGGCCTGGGCCAAGGGACTGGCGGTGATGCTGACCGCGCATCCGCGCATCATCCGCGCCGCGCTGCCGCATTTGCGCAAATCGAAAAGCCCGCGGATCGTCAACATCGCCTCCACCGAGGCGCTCGGCGCCACCGCGCTGCACAGTCCCTATTCCGCGGCGAAGGCCGGCGTCGCCGGCCTGACGCGCTCGCTCGCGGTCGAACTCGGCCGCGAAGGCATCACCGTGAACTGCATCTGCCCGGGCCCGATCCGCACCGCGATCACGGAGCGGATTTCGGAGGAGCACAAGACGATCTATGCCAAGCGCCGCACCGCGCTCGGCCGCTACGGCGATCCCGAGGAGGTCGCCCACATGACGCTGAGCCTGTGCCTGCCGGCGGCCTCGTTCCTGACCGGCGCGGTCATCCCGGTGGACGGCGGCCTGATGGCGCGGAACGCGTAGCGGGCATGCAGCCTAATCGTTGACTCAACGTTGACATCGCCCCGTCAGGGAGTAGTTTTTTAGGCAAATCGAGCGGGACAACCGCCCGCCGCTTTCAGGAGAAACGCCATGACGGTCACGATCCGGCAGCTTCACCCGCATTTTTTCGGCGAGGTTTCGGGCGTCGATTTGCGCAAGCCGCTGACGCCGCAGGAAGCGGCCGACATCGAAGCCGGCATGGACAAATACGCCGTGCTGCTGTTCCGCGACCAGGACATCACCGACGAGCAGCAACTGGCGTTCGCGCTGAATTTCGGCGAGCGCGAAAATGCGCGCGGCGGCACCGTCATCAAGAAGGAAGACTACCGGCTGACGTCCGGCCTGAACGACGTCTCCAACCTCGGCAAGGACGGCAAGCCGCTGCCGCGCGACACCGCACCCATCTGTTCAATCTCGGCAACTGCCTGTGGCATTCCGACAGTTCGTTCCGGCCGATCCCGGCGAAATTCTCGCTGCTGTCGGCGCGGGTGGTGAACCCGAAGGGCGGCAACACCGAATTCGCCGACATGCGCGCGGCCTATGACGCGCTCGACGACGAGACCAAGGCCGAGATCGAGGACATGATCTGCGAGCATTCGCTGATGTATTCGCGCGGCTCGCTCGGCTTCCTCGATTACACCGACGAAGAAAAGCAGATGTTCAAGCCGGTGCTGCAGCGGCTGGTGCGCACCCATCCGGTGCACGGCCGCAAGTCGCTGTATCTGTCGTCGCATGCCGGCGCCATCCAGGGCATGAGCGTGCCGGAGGCGCGGCTGTTGCTGCGCGACCTCACCGAGCACGCCACCCAGCCCGAATTCGTCTACGTCCACAAATGGACGCTGCATGACCTCGTGATGTGGGACAACCGCCAGACCATGCACCGCGTGCGCCGCTACGACCAGTCGCAGCCGCGCGACATGCGCCGCGCCACGGTGGCCGGCACCCAGCCGACGGTGGCGCAGCAGGCGGCGGAGTAGACTCCGTCGTCCCGGACGCAGTCGTAGCGTGGGCACAGGCGCCCATACGCCGTGCCCAACCATCAATCCAAACCGTTGATAGAGTGGTGGGCACGCTTCGCCTTGACCACCCTGCGATTTGGGCCGTCGCGGCGCATGACGCTCACGCGTGCCCGGCTTCGTTCGACAGCATGCCGGGATCGATCCCGATCTTGCGCAGCGCGCGCTGGTATTTTTCCTCGACGTCGTCGCCGAAGATCAGGTCGGGATCGGCGTCGCAATGCAGCCAGCCATTGTGCTGGATTTCGTTCTCGAGCTGCCCCGGCGCCCAGCCGGCATAGCCCAGCGCCAGGATCGCGTGCTTCGGTCCCGCCCCTTTGGCGATCGCCTTCAGGATATCGACGGTCGCGGTCAGGCAGATGTCGTCGTCGATATTCAGCGTCGCGTCCTTGATGAAGAAATCGCTGGAATGCAGCACGAAGCCGCGGCCGGTATCGACCGGACCGCCCTTCAGCACCTTCATGCTCTCGGCGTTTTCCGGCAGCTTGATCTGGTCGGCCGTCTTGATGATGTCGAGCTGCACCAGCAGGTCGGGAAAATCGATGCTGCCGGCCGGGCGGTTGACGATGATGCCCATCGCGCCTTCGGACGAATGCGCGCACATGTAGATCACCGAACGCTCGAAGCGCGGATCGCCCATGACCGGCATCGCGATCAGCAGCTGGCCGTCGAGATAGCCGTCCTTGGACGAATTGTCGCCAATGCCGGCAGCTTTGCGGCGAACGCGCTTCGGTGTCTTGCCTTCAGGGCTCATCCGCAAAGGCCTCTCATGCTGATTCATATCCTGATATTGGGTGGCGGTTCTGTCAATCAAGCCGGGGCCGCATTCGCCGTTGTATTCGCAGCTGAATTGATCTGGATCACAAGCAATTCAATGGTTTGCGCTGAAACTTGCCTGTAAAGACGTCTCATGATCGTCATAGTTCCCATGCGCGCCGCGCTCGGCTTTGCCGCCACATTGTCTGTCGCATGTGCGGCGATCGAGGTTCGCGCCGAGGATTCCTCGCCCTGGCAGCGCGACGCGCATTCCGCGGTCCGGCTGCTGGCGGGATCGCGCAGCGGCGCGGTGCTGCTCGGCGGCATCGCCATCCAGCTGCAGCCGGGATGGAAGACCTATTGGCGGACGCCCGGCGATTCCGGCGTTCCGCCGCGCTTCGACTTCTCCAAATCCGACAATGTCGAAGCGGTGACGGTGCTGTGGCCGGCGCCGATGAAATTCGACGACGGCGCGGGCGGCACCTCGCTCGGCTACAAGAAGCCAGATCGTTGCTGCCGCTGCGGATCGTGGCCAAGAATGCCGACAAGCCGGTGACGCTGCGCGCCGATATCAACTACGCGGTCTGCGAAAAGCTCTGCATTCCCGTCGACGCCAAGGCCGAGCTCGCCTTTGCCAGCGTGGCAAGCACCGAGGACGGCAATTTGTCCGCAGCGCTCGACACCGTGCCGAAGCCCGCCAATGTCGGCGATCCCAATCCGCTCACCATCCGCGACGTCAAGCGCGACGGCAAGACCAACGTGCTGGTCGACGTCACCGCGCCCGACGGCAAGGACGTCAGCCTGTTCGTCGAAGGCCCGACGCCGGACTGGGCGCTGCCGGTTCCGAAACTGGTCGAATCCAGCCCGCCCGGCGTGAAGCGCTTCGCCTTCGAACTCGACGGCCTGCCGCCGGGCGCGAGCCCCGACGGCGCCGCGCTCAAGCTGACGCTGGTCGGCGGCGACCAGGCCTACGAGTTCAATGTCAATCTGAATTGACCCGTCGCCGCGGCGGATGCTTTGAAGCACCTGTCGGTAGACACGTTCTTTAGACAACAAGATCCTGTGGTTATGGGTCCCGGCGTTCGCCGGGACGACGCTCAGAGTCCGCATGCCCTAGCGCCCGCCCAACCGAATCTTAACGAATAGTTGATAACCCGGATCATCGCCGCCGCCTCGCGGCGCGTTTCGAGGATGTTCCGCTGTGGCCGTGATGGACACCGAATCCGCAACCGCTTCGCCTGCCCGTCCGATCGCGCGCCTGCGATCGCTGCTCCGCAGCCTGCTTGGCGGCTCCAGCGAAGCCTCGCTCACCAAGCGGCTGGCCGGCACGATCTTCATCATCCGCGTCGTCAGCGCCGCCCTCGCCTATCTCTCGCAGATCCTGCTGGCGCGCTGGATGGGCGGCTCGGATTACGGCGTCTATGTCTATGTCTGGACCTGGGTGCTGCTGCTCGGCAGCATGATGGATTTCGGCATCTCGGCCTCCGCGCAAAAGATCATTCCGGAATACCGCGCCAGCGGCGAGCATGCGCTGCTGCGCGGCTTCCTGTCCGGCAGCCGCTGGATGACGTTTGCGGTGTCCTCCGTGGTCTCGCTCTTGCTCGCCGGTGTGGTGAAGACGCTGTCGCCGTGGATCGAGCCCAATGCGATCGTGCCGCTCTATATCGGCTGCCTCACGCTGCCGGCCTTCGTGGTCGCCAACACCCAGGACGGCATCGCGCGCTCGCATGACTGGATGCGGCTCGGCCTGATGCCGCAATTCATCGTGCGCCAGTCGCTGATCATCGGCTTCACCGCCGGCGCCTTCGCGCTCGGCTTCCATCTCGGCGCCATCGTCGCGATGCTGGCCAGCGCCGCCGCGGTCTGGCTCGCCATGATCGGACAGATGATCGTGCTGAACCGCAGGCTCGGCCGCCATATCGAGCCCGGCGCGAAGGCCTATGATTTCCGCGGCTGGCTCGCGGTCTCGCTGCCGATCCTGCTGGTCGAAAGCTTCTATCTGCTGCTGTCCTACACCGACGTGCTGGTGCTGCAGCAATTCCGCCCGTCCGAAGAGGTCGGCGTCTATTTCGCGGTCGTGAAGACGCTGGCGCTGGTCTCCTTCATTCACTACGCGATGTCGGCGACCACCGCGCATCGCTTTGCCGAATATCACGCGCTCGGCGACAAGGAGCGGCTGTCGGCCTATGTGACGCATGCGATCCAATGGACGTTCTGGCCCTCGCTCGCCGCCACCATCGTGCTGCTGGCGCTGGGCAAGCCGCTGCTGTGGCTGTTCGGGCCGCAATTCGTGGTCGGCTACGACATCATGTTCATCGCCGCGATCGGGCTCGTGGTGCGCTCGGCGATCGGCCCGGTCGAGCGGCTGCTCAACATGCTCGGCCACCAGCACATCTGCGCGCTGGCCTATGCGCTGGCCTTCGTCATGAACGTGGTGCTGTGCGTCGCGCTGGTGCCGCGCTTCGGCGGCCATGGCGCCGCGGCCGCGACCTCGATCTCGCTCGCGTTCGAGACCGTGCTGCTGTTCTGGATCGTGCGGCAGCGGCTCGGGCTGCACGTGCTGGCGTTCGGGAAGTAGCACACGACTGTCATCCCCCGCAAAAGCGGGGGATCCAGTATTCCAGAGAAGTCAGCTTTTCAATCGATGGGTCCCAGCGTACTGGATGCCCCGCTTTCGCGGGGCATGACGCGATTACTCCGCGGTCCAGCCGCCGTCGATCGACAGATTGGCGCCGGTGATCTGGGCGGCATCGTCGCCGCACAGGAACAGCGCCAGCGCCGCGACCTGTTCGGAGGTGACGAACTCCTTGGTCGGCTGCGCTTCCAGCAGCACGTCGTGGATGACCTGCTCCTTGGTCAGGTTGCGCGCCTTCATGGTGTCGGGGATCTGATGCTCGACCAGCGGCGTCCAGACATAGCCGGGCGAGATGCAGTTGCAGGTGATCTTGAAGGTCGCGAGTTCCAGCGCCACGGTCTTGGTGAGGCCGGCGATGCCGTGCTTGGCCGACACATAGGCCGACTTGAAGGGCGAGGCCACCAGCGAATGCGCCGACGCGGTGTTGATGATGCGGCCCCAGCCGCGCTTCTTCATGCCGGGCACCGCGGCGCGGATGCCGTAGAACGCCGACGACAGATTGATCGCGATGATGGCTTCCCACTTCTCGAGCGGAAACTCCTCGATCGGCGAGACGAACTGGATGCCGGCATTGTTGACGAGGATATCGACCGAGCCGAAGGTCTTCTCGCCGAGCGCGATCATGTCGGCGATCTCGGCCGGCTTGGTCATGTCGGCGGGCGAATGCACCGCCTTGACCTTGAAGTCGGTCTCGATGCCGGAGCGCTCCTTCTCGATATCGGCCGGCGCGCCCATGCCGTTGAGGACGATATTGGCGCCGGCGCCGGCGAAGGCGCGCGCGTAGGCCAGTCCGATGCCGCTGGTCGAGCCGGTCACCACCGCGGTCTTGCCTGTCAATGTACCCATTTCATTCACTCCTGCTTCCTAGCTGCGGGGGTCTTGGATTCCTCCCCCGTGAGATCGTAAGTCACCATGGTCTCGCCGGACTGCGGCCGTTCCAGCCATTCCTTGTGACGCATCGACAGATGAACGTCGCGGGCGCCCGCGTTCCAGTGCTCGACCACGCCGACATGCGAAAAGTCGTAATCCTTCGACGAGGATTCGTAGTTCTTGCTGCGGTAGATCAGGTGCACCACCGTGACGGTGTTTTCCTTGGAAGCCTTGCGCAGCAGTTCGACCGACGGATCGTTCTTGAGATAGTCCGGCAGTTTGCCGATCAGGTCGCGCACCGCCATGCGGGCGTTGTGGATCTGCTTGTTCTTGTCGGTGTTCATGCGGGTGCGGCTGGAAAAGCGGATGTCCTTTTCGCGCTCGGCGGCCTCCAGCAGCGACATCGGCAACTCGCCGCGCGCTGAGAACAGGTCGACCTGGAAGATCAGGAGATCGCGGTCGACCTCCTCATCCAGCACGAAATCGAGCGGCGTGTTGGAGGCGATGCCGCCGTCCCAGTAATGCTCGCCCTCGATGACGACGGAGGGAAAGCCCGGCGGCAGCGCGCCGGAGGCCATGATGTGCTCGGGGCCGATTTTCTTGCCGAGCTTCTTGAACTCGAAATTGTCGAAATACTTGAAATTGCCCGAGGTGACGCCGACCGCGCCGACGCTGAGCCGCGTCTTCAGATCGTTGATGCGGTCGAAGTCGACCAGCCGTTCCAGCGTCTTCTTCAGCGGCGCGGTGTCGTAATAGCTCTGCGACTGCGGGCTGCCCGGCGGCCACAGCGGCGCCGGCGGAATCCGCGGCGTGAAGAAGCCGGGCACGCCGAAGGTCGCGATCAGGGCGGCGCTGGTTTCGTTGAACAGCGAACGCGCGCGGTCGCCCGGCGTGATCGGATTCCAGGACACCGGTGACGACACCATGTCCCAGAATTCCTTCAGCCGATCGACGCGTTTGTTGGGCGCGTTGCCGGCGATGATCGCGGCATTGATGGCGCCGATCGAGATGCCGGCGACCCATTCCGGCTCGAAGTCCGACGCGCACAGCGCCTGAAAGGCGCCGGCCTGGTAGGAGCCGAGCGCACCGCCGCCTTGCAGGACCAGCACGCGCTGCGCATTGGCGGGTGTCGTTGCGGGCGCGGAGGTGGAATTATCCATCGTGACCGTCAACCAGAGCCTTTTCCGTTTTGACTGTATCGGAACGGGGCTCTATCTTTTTGTTTTGACGCGTTTTCTTCACGCGAACCGGTATCCACTTCGCTTGAAAACGCTCTAGTGGGCAATAACATCAGTACCGTGGCGGCAGTTCGCGACGGCGTCAATCAGCGAGATACCACGTTAGTTCACGCCGAGTTTATCGGTTCAAGTTGATGCAAGAATGAGCGTCCAGAACACCTTGTATTTGGTGTTTGGAGCATAAATCGCCGCGATGCCCAATTTTGTGACACCGTTCTTGAGCATATTGGCCTTGTGCGGCGGCGAGTCGCGCCAGCCGGAAAAGGCTTCCGCCAGCGTGTGATAGCCGGCCGAGACGTTTTCGACCGCGAGCTTGGCCGGATAGCCGGAGGCGCCCAGCCGCTTGGCCAGCGGGCCCTTGACGTCGTGGTCGAGCTTGTTGCGGCTGGCCATCGCCTGCGACTGTGCTTCGGCAAGCTTCATCAGATCGGGATCGACCACCACGGCGCCGAGGCCGTTGTTCTGCCGGTACAGCGAGATCATCGAGGCCGCGGCCTGCGGATCGAGCGTGGCGCCGCCATTGGCCATGCTGAGATACATGGTCGGCTGCTCGGGCGCCTGGGTGTCGGCCATGCAGCCGCCCAGCACCAAAAGCCCGATGATGGCGACGACGCGCCCGCATGATTCCCCCGGATTGGTCTGCCGTTGTTGCATACCAACCGTGGCTGAATGGTGAACGGAGAGGCTTGGCGCCATTTTGCATGCCCCGTCTGGTGACCTAATCCTAGGCGGCAAAAATCCGGTAGCGGCGGGGCTGCAGGCCGACGATATCGCCGGCCTGCAGTTCCCGGTCGCGGGGCGCATCGATCTCGATCACGGTCTTGCCCTCGCCGCCGGACAGCGCGACCTCGGCGCGCTGGATCGGGCCGAAGGTGCGGACATGGCGCACCGCGCCCTCCAGCGCGCCGGTGCCGGCCGGCCCGATCTGCATGTCGTGGCGGCGGACGAACAGTTTCGAGGCGCCGGAGGCCGCGCCATTGGCGGCGATATTGAGCGGCTTGCCGTCGAGCCGCACCGAGCCGTCGCTGACCTCGACCGGCAGCACGATCGATTCGCCGATGAAGCCGTGCACGAAGGCGGTCGCCGGATTGTCATAGACCTCGCCGGGCGTGCCGATCTGCTCGATGCGGCCCTTGTCCATCACCACGACGCGGTTGGCGACTTCGAGCGCCTCTTCCTGGTCGTGGGTGACGAAGATCGAGGTGACGTGGATTTCGGAATGCAGCGAGCGCAGCCATTGCCGCAGTTCCTTGCGCACCTTGGCATCGAGCGCGCCGAACGGCTCGTCGAGCAGCAGGATGCGCGGCTCGATCGCGAGCGCGCGCGCCAGCGCGATGCGCTGGCGCTGGCCGCCGGACAACTGGCTCGGATAGCGGTTGGCCAGCCAGTCGAGCTGCACCAGATCGAGCAATTCCTTGACGCGGGCGCGGATCGTGGCCTCGTCCTTGCGGATGGCGCGCGGCTGCACCCGCAGGCCGAAGGCGACGTTCTCGAACACCGTCATGTGGCGGAACAGCGCGTAATGCTGGAACACGAAGCCGACATGGCGCTCGCTGGCGCCGCGCGCCAGCGCGTTCTCGCCGTCGAACGACACCTCGCCGGCATCCGGCCAGTCGAGGCCGGCGATGATCCGCAGCAGCGTGGTCTTGCCCGAGCCGGACGGGCCGAGCAGCGCCAGCAACTCGCCGTTGGCGACCTTGAGGTCGACATTGTCGAGCGCGGCGAAGGCGCCGAACTTCTTGACGATGTTTTTGACTTCAATGGTCACGTGGTTCTTGTCCTTCGTCCAGACGCCGTTCGAGAACGGTCTTCGCGACCAGCGTGATCAGCGCCAGCATCGCCAGCAGCGAGGCGATCGCGAACGACGCTACGAATTGATATTCGTTGTAGAGAATCTCGACCAGCAGCGGCATGGTGTTGGTCTCGCCGCGGATATGGCCCGACACCACCGACACCGCGCCGAACTCGCCCATCGCGCGCGCGTTGCACAGCAGCACGCCATACAGCAGGCCCCATTTGATATTGGGCAGCGTGACGCGGAAGAAGGTCTGCAGGCCGGACGCGCCGAGCGAGATCGCGGCCTCCTCCTCCTGCGTGCCCTGCTCCTGCATCAGCGGGATCAGCGCGCGCGCCACGAACGGAAACGTCACGAAGATGGTCGCCAGCGCAATGCCGGGCACCGCGAACAGCACGTGGATGTCATGCGCCTGCAGCCACGGGCCGAAATAGCCCTGCGCGCCGAACAGCAGCACGAAGACGAGGCCCGAGATCACCGGGCTGACCGAGAACGGCAGGTCGATCAGCGTGATCAGGAAGGTCTTGCCGGTGAAATCGAACTTGGCGATCGCCCAGGCCGCGATCACGCCGAACACCAGATTGAGGCTGACCGAAATCGCCGCGACCAGCAGCGTCAGCCGGATCGCCGACAGCGCCTCCGGCTCGGCCAGCGCGGCGAAATAGGCGCCGACGCCCTTGGAAAAGGCCTGCGCGAACACCACGACCAGCGGCAGCACCACGAAGACGGAGAGGAAGGTGACCGCGAGCGCGATGATGACGAAGCGGACCGGGCCCGGCTCGGTGCGGAGATTGTCCGCGAAGATCCCGCCAGCGGCCGGGCGCGCTCGCCGCGGGAAGGCAGCGGCGAAATCGTGAGATCCGCCGTCGGGGCATAGGCCCGCAGCCCGGTCGCAGCGCTCGCCACATTCGATTGCATCGACATCGCCGTCCTCAATGCGCCGGGATGCGGGTTTGCGCCCAGCGCTGCAGGCGATTGACCGCGAAGATGATCAGGAACGACGCCACCAGCATGACGACCGCGATCGCGGTGGCGTCGGCATAGCGGAATTCGGACAGCCGGATCACGATCAGCAGCGGCGCGATCTCCGAGACGTTCGGCAGATTGCCGGCGATGAAGATCACCGAGCCGTATTCGCCGACCGCGCGCGCGAACGCCAGCGCAAAGCCGGTCAGCAGCGCCGGGATCAGGCTCGGCAGGATCACCCGGGAGACGGTGTGCCAGCGGTTGGCGCCGAGGCTCGCGGCGGCCTCCTCGATCTCGACGTCGAGATCGATCAGCACCGGCTGCACCGTCCGCACCACGAAGGGAATGCCGATGAAGATCATCGCGATGAAGATGCCGATCGGCGTGAACGCGACCTTGATGCCGAGTTCGGCGAGCGGCGCGCCGAGCCAGCCCTTTTGCGCGAACAGCGGCGTCAGCGCGACGCCGGCCACCGCGGTCGGCAGCGCAAAGGGAATGTCGACGATGGCGTCGAACAGCCGCCGGCCGGGAAAGCGATAGCGCACCAGCGCCCAGACGATGATCGTTCCCATCACCAGATTGACGAGGGCGGCGGCAAAGGAAAGGCCGAACGAAATCTTCAGCGCATTGAGCGTGCGGCGGCTGGTGACGATGCCCCAGAACTGGTCGAGGCTGAGTTCGAACGTCTTGAGGAACAGGCCGGCGAGCGGGATCAGGATGATGACGGAGAGCCATGTCAGGGTCAGTCCCATGGTGAGACCAAACCCCGGCAAGGTGCTGCGCCGTGCAACCGCGATGCTCACAAGTCCCCCTGTTTACTCGGCAAATCGGTCTCGCCAGATCAGTTCTTGTAGATCTGGTCGAAAATGCCGCCTTCGCCGAAATGGTCCTTCTGCGCCTTGGTCCAGCCACCGAAAACGTCGTCGATGGTGAACAGTTCGACCTTGGCGAAGGATTTTTCGTACTCCTTGGCGATCTCCGGATCGCGCGGACGATAGGAGTTGCGTGCGGCAATTTCCTGACCTTCCTTGGTATACCAATACTTCAGATAGGCCTCGGCGACGGCGCGGGTGCCCTTTTTGTCGGCAACCTTGTCGACGACGGCGACCGGCGGCTCGGCGAGGATCGACAGCGGCGGCGAGACGATCTCGAACTTGTCCTTGCCGAATTCGCGCTGCGCCAGGAACGCCTCGTTCTCCCAGGCCAGCAGCACGTCGCCGACGCCGCGCTCGACGAAGGTCACGGTCGAGCCGCGCGCGCCGGTATCCAGCACCGGCACGTTCTTGTAGAGATCGCCGACGAATTGCTTGGCCTTGTCGGCGGAGCCGAATTTCTTCTCGGCATAACCCCAGGCGGCGAGATAATTCCAGCGCGCGCCGCCCGAGGTCTTCGGGTTCGGCGTGATGACGCTGACGCCGGGTTTGATCAGATCGTCCCAATCCTTGATGCCCTTGGGATTGCCCTTGCGCACCAGGAACACGATGGTCGAGGTGTAGGGCGAGGCATTGAGCGGCAGGCGCTTCTGCCAGTCGGGCGCGAGCAGGCCCTTGGCGGCGATGGCGTCGATGTCATAGGCCAGCGCCAGCGTGACGACATCGGCCTGCAGGCCGTCGATCACGGCGCGCGCCTGCGAGCCGGAACCGCCATGCGACTGCTTGATCTCGACGCTCTTGCCGGTGTCCTTCTGGTAGGCGGCCGCGAACGCCTTGTTGAAATCGGCATAGAGCTCGCGCGTCGGATCGTAGGACACGTTGAGCAGCGTGACGTCGGCGGCGAACGCCGAGCTCGCCCAGAGCAGTCGCGCGACCAGCGGCAGAATACGACGGACCATCTCGATCTCCATTCGGCCCGACGACTGTTGTCATCGGCGCACGCTGGAACATAACTCGCGACGAAGGGGCCTTAAGTCAACGAAACCGCATTTCATTGTTTGCGGTGGCGCAGCGTCATTGTGCTACGAAGTCGGTTCTAGAAGTTTTGGTCGTGTGGATGCCGCATTCTGTCTTGGCGCGGCCGCGCCAGCGGCCGGCGCGCGCATCTTCGCCGGGCGCGGTCCGGCTGGTGCAGGGCATGCAGCCGACCGAGAGATAACCCGACGCCACCAGCGGATGCGGCGGCAGATTGGCGCGCCGGTAGATCGCCTCGATCTCCTCGCGCGAGACATTGGCGAACGGATTGAATTTCAGCCTCGCGCCATCGTCCTCGACGACGGCGAATTCGGCGCGCAGGCCGCCCTGGAAGCGCTTGCGCCCGTTGATCCAGGCCGCAAACGGCTTCAGCGCGCGCGCCAGCGGCTCGACCTTGCGGATGCGGCAGCAGGCATCGGGATCGGAGAACCACAATTCGCGGTCCGGATCCTCGCGCGACAGCGTTTCCTCGAGCGGCTTGATCGAGCGGACGTCGCGCAGGCCGAGCGTTGCGATCAGCGTGTCGCGATAGGCCAGCGTCTCCTCGAACAGCCAGCCGGTGTCGAGGAAGACCACGGGAATCGCCGGATCGACATCCGCCATCACCTTGAGCAGCGCCGCCGATTCCGTGCCGAACGACGACACCAGCGCGAGCCTCTCGCGGCCGACGGTCTTCAGCGCCGCCGCGATGATTTCGGCCGGCGAAGCGGTGCGCAGCGCGCGGTCGAGCGCCTGCGCCGGCGAAATGTCCGCCGTCTTCGCCGTCAACGCCTGGTGCGCGCGTGCGTTCACTGGCCGGCACTCTCCGAATGACGCAGCTGCATCCGCCGGTGCAGCGCGGTGACGCGGCCATCGCCGGTCGGCTGGTAGAACACCGAATAGCGCTCGGCGGTCGCGGCAAACGCCTCCGCGTCGCTGTCCTTCTTCACCTCGAAGGTGTCGAAGCCGGCGCGCAGCATGAACACGAACTGGTCGCGCAGCACCTGGCCGGTGGCGCGCAACTCGCCGTCATAGCCGTGGCGCTCGCGCAGCAGCCGCGCCTGGCTATAGGCGCGGCCGTCGCGGAACGTCGGAAACACCAGCGCGACCGCGGCCAGCCGGTCGAGATAGGGCACGAGATCGTCGACGTCGCGGTTGTTCGGCCAGATCACGCCGACCTTCCCGGCGCGCCGCAAAAGCGCTTCCGGATCCTCGAGAAACCGCGCCGCCGAAATCAGGATCGCGCCATCGCCCGGCAGTTCCGCGCCATCGGCGACATGGACGAACAGATCGCTGGTGATTTTTCCGTCTCTTAACGAGTGGCATAGACGCGCTCCTTGAATGGTTCGACGCCGAGCCGCTTCACCGTGTCGACGAACAGCTCGTCGGGACGGTCGCGCAGCGCCAGATAGGCTTCGACGATGTCCTCGATCACGTCGGCGACTTCGCCATAGGGCACCGCGGGGCCGATCAGCGTGCCCATCTCGGCGTTCTCGTCGGCGCGGCCGCCGATCGTGATCTGGTAGAATTCCTCGCCGTTCTTCTCGACGCCGAGAATGCCGATATGGCCGACATGGTGATGGCCGCAGGCATTGATGCAGCCGGAAATGTTGATGTGCAGCCGGCCGATCAGGTTGGCGGTGTCGTGGTTGGCGAAGCGCCGCGTCAGTTCCTGCGCGATCGGGATCGAGCGCGCATTGGCCAGCGAGCAGTAATCCAGCCCCGGGCAGGCGATGATGTCGGTGACCAGATTGACGTTCGGCGTCGCGAGGCCGATCTTGTCGAGCGCCTTCCACAGCGCCGGCAGATCGCGCTTGGCGACATGCGGCAGGCCAGATTCTGCTCGTGGCCGACGCGGATTTCGCCGAAGGAATATTTGTCGGCGAGATCGGCGATCGCATCCATCTGCTCGGCGGTGGCATCGCCGGGCGGTCCGCCGACCGGCTTCAGCGACAGCGTCACGATCGAATAGCCCTGCACCTTGTGCGGAAACACCGAATTCTTGCGCCAGGCTTCGAACTGCGGATCGTGCGCCGCCTTCTTCAGCTCGTCCGGCATATGCGGCAGCTTTTCGTAGGCCGGATAGCTGAAGCGCGAACGGATTTCCTCGATGACGGCGTGATCCAGCGTCAGCGCGCTGTCGCGCATCTGCTGCCATTCCTCCTCGACTTCCCTGGCGAACTTCTCGATGCCGAGTTCGTGCACCAGGATCTTGATGCGCGCCTTGTAGATGTTGTCGCGGCGGCCGTACTGGTTGTAGACGCGCAGGATCGCCTCGACATAGCTCAGGAGATCGCGGCCGTGCACGAACGGCTTGATGGTCTTGCCGATGAACGGCGTGCGGCCGAGACCGCCGCCGACCAGCACCTCGAAGCCGGTCTCGCCCTCGGCGTTCTTGTGCAGCCGCAAGCCGATGTCGTGGATCTTGATCGCGGCGCGGTCGTGCTCGGAGGCGGTGATCGCGAACTTGAACTTGCGCGGCAGGAACGAGAATTCCGGATGCAGCGTGGTGTACTGCCGCAGCAGTTCCGACCAGATGCGGGGATCCTCGACCTCGCCGGGCGCGACGCCGGCCCACTGGTCGGAGGTGACGTTGCGGGTGTTGTTGCCCGAGGTCTGCATGGCGTGGATGCCGACCTCGGCGAGATCGGCCAGCGCATCCGGCAGTTCGGCGAGCTTGATCCAGTTGAACTGGATGTTCTGCCGCGTGGTGAAATGGCCGTAGCCGCGGTCGTAGCGGCGCGCGACATGCGCCAGCGCCCGCAACTGCTTCGACGACAGCGTGCCGTAGGGAATGGCGACGCGGAACATGTAGGCGTGCAGTTGCAGATAGACGCCGTTCTGCAGCCGCAGCATCTTGAATTCGTCCTCGGTGAGTTCGCCGGAGAGACGGCGCTTCACCTGGTCGCGGAATTCCGAGACGCGTTCGTTGATCAGCGTGCGATCGAGTTCGTCATATGCGTACATGATGGATCAGCCTTACGCCGGAACCGGAAGGTCGATGGTGAGGCCTTCGGACCGGATATGTTCGCGCAGATTGCCGGGCTTGATCGTGCCGCCGTCCTTGACCTCGACCGGCGCGATATAGGCGCCGATCGCGCCGACGTCATCGGCGATGGCTTCGGCGAGCAGTGTGCGCGCTTCATCGGAGGTGCGCACGATCGCGGCATCCGCGAGATTCGCCGACCAGCCCTGCTGCGCGGTGCGATAGATCACGACGCCATCCCAGGTGCGGTTGGCGGTCACCATCGAGGGCCCGGTGATTTTGATTTTCTTTTGTTCGAGCGGAGAGGTCATTCGGCAGCTTCCAGCAGTTGGGAGATCACTTGGTTGAGATCGGACCCGCGCCACGGCGCGGAATGCGCGACCACGTCGCCGATGATGAGGATGGCGGGACCGCCATCGATCTTGTCGACCAGCGCGGGCAGTTGTTCGAGCGTGCCGACCACGGCCTGCGCATCCGGCCGCGTCACCCGCGCGAACACGCCGACCGGCGTTTGCGGCGAGCGTCCGGCGGCGAGCAGGCCGGCGCGGATCGACGGCGCCGCGGTCATGCCCATGTAGACGACGACGGTCATCTTCTTGTCGGTCAGCACCGACCAGTCGACGGTCTCGGCGTCCCTCGCCTTGTGCGCGGTCAGGAAGGTGATGCGCAGCGCCTCGTGGCGGTAGGTCAGCGGCGCTTCGAATTGCGCCGCGGCGCCGAGGCCTGCGGTAATGCCGGGCACCACCGAATAGGCGACGCCGGCCTCGCGCAACGCTTCGATTTCCTCGCCGCCGCGGCCGAAGATGAAGGGATCGCCGCCCTTGAGCCGCACCGCGCGCTGGCCTGATTTGGCCGCATCGATCAGCAGCTTGTTGATGGCATCCTGGCCGATGCCGGGCTTGCCGACGCGGCGGCCGACCGGAATGCGCGCGGCATCGCGGCGCGCGCGATCGAGAATTTCCGGCGACACCAGTTCGTCGTAGAACACGATGTCGGCGTCCTGCAGCGCGCGCAGCGCCTTGACGGTGAGCAGATCCGGATCGCCGGGTCCGGCGCCGACCAGCGTCACGCGGCCCTCGGCCTTGCCCTGCTCATTCGCGCCGGCGAAGGCGGAAGGATCGGCGATCGCTTGCAGCGCCTTGCGGCTTCGTCCTTGCGCCCGGCGAGCACCAGCGCGCCGATCGGACCGTCGATCACGCGCTCCCAGAAGCGGCGGCGCAGCGAAAATTCGGGAATGCGCGCATGCATCGCTTTGCGGAAGCCGCCGATGAAACCGGCGAGATCGCCGATCCGCGCCGGCAGCATCGCCTCGATGCGCTCGCGCACGCGGCGCGCCACCACCGGCGAGGTGCCGCCGGTGCCGACCGCGACCACGACATCGCCGCGATCGACGATGGCGGGAAAGATGAAAGTCGAATGCGCGAGGTCGTCCATCACATTGACGGGCAGGCCGACCGCCTTCGCCCGCGCCGACATCGCAACGCCGATATCGCCGGCACCCGCGCAGAGGATCGCGATGACGCCGCCGAGATCGGCGGCGAGCGGATCGCCCTGTGCGAACTCGATCCGCGCGACCTCGTCATCGCCAAGCCCGAGAGGTCATGATTGCCGTCGGTCGCAAACCAGCGGACCTGCGCACCGGCAGCCGCCAGCAGCCGCAATTTGGCGCGCGCGAGATCGCCGGCGCCGACGAGCAGCACCGTGCCGCTTTGCAGATCGAGAAACACAGGCAGAAAGCGCATCAGATACTCGCTTCCCCAACTCCGGGGTTGACTGGAATTATTTTCTATTTATGTCTCGATCAAGCCTGCAAAGAGAAAATTATTTCTTCTCTATTGCAGTGCAACTATAGAATTTTCGCCTCCCAAGGCCAAGGCGCAGAGATGCATCTTCTCAACAGCGAATCCGGCGGAGGCGGGTTGCAGCGCCGCAGCGTTCAACGAAGCATCATCCGTGCCGAAAATCTTCGCTGGCCAGTCGCTGCTGCCGCCGCCCTCGATGGACCATCTCGACGAGCTCGAGGCGCAGAGCATCTACATTTTGCGCGAAGCGTTCGCGCGGCTGAAGAAGCTGGCGCTGCTGTGGTCGCTCGGCAAGGATTCCAACGTCATGATCTGGCTGGCGCGCAAGGCCTTCTTCGGCCGCGTGCCGTTCCCGGCCCTGCATGTCGACACCGGCAAGAAATTTCCGGAGATGTACGCGTTCCGCGATCGCTTCGGCAAGGAATGGGAGCTCGATCTCAAGGTCGAGCCCTGCCCGCCGATCGACAGCGTCGATCCGACCTTGCCGCCGGCCGCGCGATCCGCCGCGCGCAAGACCGAAGGGCTGAAGCTGGCGCTGACCAAATACGGCTTTGACGGCTTGATCGCCGGCATTCGCCGCGACGAAGAAGCCACCCGCGCCAAGGAGCGCGTGTTCTCGCCGCGCGGCCTCGAAGGCGGCTGGGACGTGCGCGATCAGCCGCCGGAATTCTGGGACCAGTTCAACGCCTCGCCGCCGCCCGGCGCGCATTTGCGCATCCATCCGATCCTGCATTGGACCGAGGCCGACATCTGGGCCTACACCAAGCGCGAAAACATTCCGATCATCCCGCTCTATCTGGCGAAGGACGGCAAGCGCTATCGCTCGCTGGGCGATCAGGACATCACCAATCCGGTGGCGTCGACCGCCTCCAACATCGATGAAATCCTGACCGAACTCGACGGCACCAAGGTGCCGGAGCGTGCCGGCCGTGCGCTCGATCACGAAACCGAAGATGCGTTCGAGCGGCTGCGTGTCGCCGGCTATCTCTGACGACTATCAAGTTAGGCGCTGCGATGAACATGATCCTCCCCCAGAGCGTTTCGGCGACCCCCAACGGCACCACGCGCCCGCAGGTCCGCATCGTCATCGTCGGCCATGTCGATCATGGCAAATCCACCCTCGTCGGCCGCCTGCTGCACGAAACCGGCAGCCTGCCCGAGGGCAAGCTGGAAATGCTGAAAGCCGTCAGCGCGCGGCGCGGCATGCCGTTCGAATGGTCGTTCCTGCTCGACGCGCTGCAGACCGAGCGCGACCAGGGCATCACCATCGACACCACGCAGATCCGCTTCCGCACCCGTTCGCGCGACGTGGTGCTGATCGACGCGCCCGGCCACGCCGAATTTCTGCGCAACATGATCACCGGCGCCTCGCAGGCCGACGGCGCGGTGCTGATCATCGACGCGCTGGAAGGCGTGCGCGACCAGACCCGGCGGCACGGCTATCTGCTGCATCTGCTTGGGGATCAAGCAGGTCGCCATCGTCGTCAACAAGATGGACCGGGTCGATTTCAGCGCCGCCCGCTTCAAGGAGATCAGCGACGAGATTTCGGCGCATCTGATCGGCCTCGGCGTGACGCCGTCGGCGGTGATTCCGATTTCGGCGCGCGACGGCGACGGCGTCGCCGAACGCACGCCGCGGATCGGCTGGTACCAGGGGCCGACCGTCGTCGAGGCGCTCGATGCGCTCGAACCGGCCCGGCCGCTGGAGCAACTGGCGCTGCGGCTGCCGGTGCAGGCGATCTACAAATTCGACGACCGCCGCATCGTCGCCGGCCGCATCGAATCCGGCCACCTCGGCGCCGGCGACGAAATCGTCATCATGCCCGCCGGCAAGATCGCGAAGATCAAATCGGTCGAGAGCTGGCCGGTGACGCCGCTTGGCGGCAGCCACGGCGCCGGCCGGTCGGTCGGCATCACGCTCGACCGCGAATTGTTCATCGAGCGCGGCGACGTCATCGCCCATGCCGGCGCAACCCCGCGCGACACACGGCGGATTCGCGCGCGGATTTTCTGGCTGCACGACAAGCCGCTCGCCAAGGGCGACCAGATCCTGATCCGCCTCGGCACCCGCGAGAGCCGCGCCCACGTGGTCGCGATCGAGAAGGCGGTCGATCCCGGCGAACTCTCCAACGCCGAGACGAAGTCGATCGCGCGCAATCATGTCGGCGAAATCGACATCTCGCTGGCGCAGCCGGTCGCGGCCGATCCCTATACCGACAATCCGCGCACCGGACGGCTGGTGATCGAGGTCAACGGCCGCATTGCCGGCGGCGGCCTCGTGCTGTCGGTCGATGCCGGACAACGCGCCGTCCCGATCGACATCGTCCCGGTCGAATCCGCGCTGCGTCCCGAGGAGCGCTCGGCGCGCTACCGCCACAACGGCGCGGTGATCTGGCTGACGGGATTGCCCGGTTCGGGAAAATCGACGCTGGCGCGCGCGCTGGAGCGGCGGCTGTTCGGCAATGGCGGCTCGCCGATCCTGCTCGACGGCGACACGCTGCGCGCCGGCCTCAACGGCGATCTCGGCTTTTCGGCACAGGACCGCACCGAAAACATCCGCCGGCTTGCCGAAGTCGCCACCCATCTGGCGCGCAACGGCCACATCGCCATCGTCGCCGCGGTCTCGCCCGTCGGCCGATGATCGCGCCGCGGCGCGCCGCATCGCCGACACCGCGTTCCGCGAGATCTATGTCGCGACACCGGCCGAAGTGTGCGAGAGCCGCGACCCCAAGGGCCATTACGCCAAGGCGCGCGCCGGCACGCTGCAGTCGTTCACCGGCATCGGCAACGACTACCAGCCGCCGACGCAATGCGAGCTGCGGATCGACACCTCGACCCGAACGGTCGCGGATGCGACCGACGAGATCGAGCGGATGCTGGCGGAGACCGGCATCCTGTTCGACGAACTGGTCGATCTCGCGGCCAATATCTAGCCTTTTGGGGCCCTTCTCATCGACCCGGCTTTAGGGCTAAAAGGCCGTTGAAAACTGCCCTTTGGCGCGTTTTTTGCTGATTTCACCCTGAAAACCGTCTGTAAACGCCGTTTCTACTCGAGAAAGCCCATCATGAATCGTGTCGATGCCCACGGATTGAAGATCGCCCCCGAACTGTTCGATTTCATCGCCAAGGAGGCGACCCCCAAAACCGGGATTTCGCCCGATGCATTCTGGGCCGGGCTTGCCGCCATCATCGCGAAACTGGGACCGAAGAACCGCGAGCTGCTCGCGGTCCGCGACGCGCTGCAGGCCAAGATCGACGGCTGGCACCGCGCCAACAAGGGCAAGCCGTTCGACATGAACGCCTACACGGCGTTCCTCAAGGAGATCGGCTATCTGCAGCCGGAGCCGGCGACCCACAAGGTCGAGACCGCGGACGTCGACGAGGAGATCGGCAAGATCTGCGGACCGCAGCTCGTCGTTCCCCTGACCAACGCCCGCTACGCGCTGAACGCGGCGAATGCGCGCTGGGGCAGCCTGTATGATGCTTTCTACGGCACCGACGCGATCCCGCACGATCCGAGCGAAGGCGGCAAGGGCTACAACAAGGCGCGCGGCGACAAGGTGATCGCCAAGGCCAAGGCCTTCCTCGACGCCGCCGTTCCGCTCGCCACCGGCAGCCACACCGACGTGACCTCCTACAGCGTGATCGCCGGCCAGCTCGCGGTCAAACTGAAGAGCGGCAACGCCACCGCGCTGAAGTCGGCCGAACAGTTCGCCGGCTATCTCGGCGATGCCGCCCAGCCTTCCGCGATCCTGCTGGTCAACAACGGCATGCATGTCGAGGTCAAGATCGATCGCAGCAGCATCATCGGCAAGGACGATCCGGCCGGCGTTGCCGACATGATCCTGGAATTGGCGGTCTCGACCATCCTCGACATGGAAGACTCCGTCGCCGCCGTCGATGCCGAAGACAAGGTGCTGGTCTATCGCAACACGCTCGGCCTGATGGACGGCACGCTGTCGGCCGATTTCGACAAGGGCGGCAAGACGCTGAAGCGTTCGCTCAATCCCGACCGCGTCTACAAGACGCCCGACGGCAAGCAGCTCACGCTGCACGGCCGCAGCCTGTTGCTGATGCGCAATGTCGGCCATCACATGTTCACCGACGCCGTGCTCGACGCCAAGGGCGAGGAAATTCCGGAAGGCCTGCTGGATGCCGCGGTCGCCGGCCTGCTCGCGATCCACGATCTCAAGGGCTCGTCGAAGACGAAGAACAGCCGCACCGGCTCGGTCTACATCGTCAAGCCGAAGATGCACGGCCCCGACGAAGTGGCGCTGACCTGCGAACTATTCGCCGAAGTCGAGAAGATGCTGGCGCTGCCGGAAAACACCATGAAGGTCGGCATCATGGACGAGGAGCGCCGCACCACGGTCAACCTCAAGGCCTGCATCCAGAACGCCTCGAAGCGCATCTGCTTCATCAATACCGGCTTCCTCGACCGCACCGGCGACGAGATCCATACCTCGATGGAAGCGGGGCCGATGATCCGCAAGAACGACATGAAGGCGCAGCCCTGGATCAAGGCCTATGAAGACTGGAACGTCGACATGGGCCTGATCGACGGCCTGCCCGGCCACGCCCAGATCGGCAAGGGCATGTGGGCCGCACCCGACAAGATGGCGGACATGCTGACGCAGAAGCTCGGCCATCCGCAGGCCGGCGCCACCACCGCCTGGGTGCCGTCGCCGACCGCCGCGACGCTGCACGCGCTGCATTATCACCAGGTCAACGTGCAGGCCCGCCAGCAGGAACTCGCCAAGGGCGGCCCGCGCGCGAAACTCTCCGACATCCTCACCATTCCGGTGTCGCAATCGAACTGGGCGCCCGACGACGTCAAGCAGGAGATCGACAACAACTGCCAGGGCATCCTGGGCTATGTCGTGCGCTGGATCGACCAGGGCGTCGGCTGCTCCAAGGTGCCTGACATTCACGACGTCGGCCTGATGGAAGACCGCGCCACGCTGCGCATCTCCAGCCAGCATCTGGCGAACTGGCTGCATCAGGGCGTCATCACCAAGGATCAGGTGATGGAATCGCTGAAGCGCATGGCGGTCGTGGTCGACGGCCAGAACAAGGGCGATTCGCTCTACCGGCCGATGGCGCCCGGCTTCGACGGCATCGCCTTCAAGGCGGCCTGCGACCTGATCTTCAAGGGCCGCGAGCAGCCGAACGGCTACACCGAATACATCCTCACCGCCCGCCGCCGCGAAGCCAAGGCGGCCGGGTAGGTTGCCTACCGTCATTGCCAGCGAAGCGACGCAATCCATCTTCCTCGCGGCTTTGTGGATTGCTTCGTCGCTTCGCTCCTCGCAATGACGGAGAGGTGGTTCCGAACGCCCGCTAAACCACCGAAATGTATTTCAGCAGCGAGATCACGCCGAGAATGATGACGACGACGCGGGCGATCTGCTTGGCGCGGCCGTCGAGCGGCAGCATGTTGATGAGATAGAGGACGAGGATAACGACCAGAAACGTGACGAGTACGCTGACAAGCATGCGGGCCCCCTCGGCGTGAAAGCGCTGTTAGTGTTTTGTTAACGTGGCAGGGCACGCCGGGTTCCGCGTCGGGAACCTGCACGGAAACATAAAAAACCTCCATCATTTCAATGCGCTCCGTAGTTTTACGGCGGCCGCACTGTCTAACTATTTACCATTTTACCCCCCAATGGCCGGCAGTTTTTGGGGGAGCATCATGTTGAATCGTCTGACCGTATCCACGCTGTTGAAAACCGTCATCCTGACCACCGCCTTCTGCGTCGTGGTTGGATTTTCGCTCAACGCCTGGGAAGCCTGGGGACGCTTGCAGATCACCGGCCGCATCTCGGTGATCACCGACGCCTCGGCCAACATGTTCAAGGCGATGCACAGTCTGCGCACCGACCGCTCCACCACCAACCGGTTGTTGAACGGCGCGGCGCCGCTGGACAGCGAGATCGAGAAATATCTGCGAAATCTCCGCGACACCGAAATGCCGGCGATGAGCAATGCGCTCGTTCTGCTCGGCAAAATCGAGTTCGCGCAGCAGGCTACGCTGGTCCCCGAATTCGACCGCCTGTTCAAGGCGCTGACGGCGCAGCAGAAGGAATTCTGGGAGGCCATGGCCCAACCCACGGGCGACGCGTCGCCCGACGCTGGCCAAGGAGTATATGGACGACGACGCAGGGGCTGCTCACCACGCTCGACAAGCTGTCGGGCATGCTGGCCGCCAACGTCAACCATCAGGACGCCGTGATCGACCAGTTGCTCTGCGATCAAGCAGATCGCCTGGCTGTTGCGTAACACCGCGGGCGAAGCATCGCTGCTGGTGTCGAACGGGCTCGGCGCCGGCAAGGCTCTCGCCGGAAACCCGCCTCGCCTACACCAAATATGTCGGCGGCACCGATGTCGCGTGGAATGCGCTGGAACTGACCGCCGCCGGAATGCAATTGCCGCCGGCGCTTTCGAGCGCGATGGCCGCCAACAAGAAAGCCTATTTCGAACCGGAATACCTCGCCTTGCGCGATCGGCTGCTGACGGCGCTGATCACCGGCGAGAAGCCCGAATTGACCGCGAACGCGTGGAGCCCGATCACGGTCGGACGCCTCTCCGCCGCCGTCAACGTCGCCGAAGCTGCGCTCGACGCCGCCCGCGAACACACCGTTACGCAGTATTCCGCGGCGATGCGCTCGCTGGTGCTGCAGCTGGTGCTGGTCGCAGCCGCCCTTGCATTGACGTTCGGCGCAATGATGCTCGTCACCCGCCGCGTCATCAAGCCGCTGCACAACATGCGCGACGCCATGCTCAAGGTCGCCGCCGGCGATCTCGCCGTCGATACCGGCTACGCCCAGCGCCAGGACGAGATCGGCGCGCTTGCCGGCGCGCTGGAAACCTTCAAGCAGCAGGCCGAGGAAAAGGTCCGGATCGAGGCGCAGGAGCGCGAGCGCAATGCCGGCGCGATGGCGCGCCAGAAGGCGATCGAAAGCTATGTCGGCGAGTTCGAGACCATGGTGCGCGGATCGCTCGACCAGCTGGGCGATGCTTCCGGTCAAATGCGCACCACCTCCGACGGGCTGTCGACGGTTTCGCGCCAGACCAACGCGCGGGTCGAGGTTGCCGAAAAGGCGTCCGGCGAGGCCTCGATGAGCGTCGAGACGGTGGCGGCCGCGGCGGAAGAGCTCTCCGCCTCGATCAACGACATCAGCCAGCAGGCCGCGCATGCCGCCGGCATTGCCAGCCGCGCCGTCAGCCAGGCGCGCGAGACCGACGGCACCGTGCAGGGCCTCGCCAAATCGGCAGGCCGGATCGGCGAAGTCGTCGGCCTGATCAATTCGATCGCGGCCCAGACCAACCTGCTGGCGCTGAACGCGACCATCGAGGCCGCCCGCGCCGGTGAAGCCGGCCGCGGCTTTGCGGTGGTCGCCTCCGAAGTCAAATCGCTGGCGAGCCAGACCGCGAAGGCGACCGAGGAAATCTCCGAGCAGATCTCCGAAATCCAGAAGGTCGCGAACGAGGCCATCGACGCCATCAAGGGCATCGGCGGCATCATCGGCGAGGTCAACGAGGTCGCCACCGCGATCGCCGCCGCCGTGCAGGAACAGGGCGCAGCGACCCAGGAGATCACGCGCAGCACGCAATTCGCGGCCCAGGGCACCAAGAACGTCTCCGAGAACATCTCGGGCGTGAAGGCCGACGCCGACGCTGCGGCCGCCGCCGCCGACAACGTCAAGCAGGCCTCCGAGACGCTGGAAACGCAGAGCCAGCAACTCGGCAGCCAGGTCACCGAGTTCCTCGGCAAGATCCGCGCGGCGTAGTCGCCGCCTCAACAATCCGTCATCCTGGGAGCCGGCCGTTCGACCGCGTCTCAAGGACGACGGCGCGGCTGTGCCACGCAGCCTTCGAGGCTCGTTGACGCTCGACCTCGGATGACGCAATAGACTTCACTCCTGCGCCACCACCGGCACGCGTTCGTACTTGGCGCGGATCTTGTCCGACGCCGGTGAGAAATTCAGCGAGGCGCCGCGTTTGTCGCTGCGGCCGACCACCAGCAGACCGTTTTCAGCCGGCGACGATGTCGCCCTTGCGCAAGGTCGGATCGTCCTCGATCTTGACCGGCGCGAGCCCGATCTGGTCCTTGCCGTTGCAGGTGCAGCCCGCCACCATCTCGTTGCGATAGCGGAACGCGTTCGGCAGCTCCGAATAGGGTTTGCCGGTCTCGGTCGCGGCATTGTCGATATTGCTGCCATAGACCAGCTTGGTCTCGCTTGCCGGGCAGAAGCTGTTGCAGGACGCCGCACGGCTGGCATTGTCGGACGCCGGCAATCGGGAAATAGCGGCCGTCGCAGGTGCGCACGCAAAACGCCTGGCCGCCGCCATAGCGCGGCCGCATCTCGCCGCGCGGCGCGGGCATCGAGCCGTCCTCATTGGCAAACGGCATCGACACATGGGGCGCGCGCCCGCGGCTCAAGCCGCCGAACAGCGCCGAGAAGAAATCCTGGGCCTGCGCGGCCGGGCGCCAGCGCGGAAGCGCAGGCCAGCGCCGCCGCCCCCAATATCGCCATCCGTCTCACGCCCATGCTCGTCTCCTGATCCCGTCGCCGCCGGCTCAATTGAGCTGCGACGGCCGTCAGATTCATCGCCTGCCGGCCCGAAGGCAGCGTCGCGGCCGGACGCACCGCCATCGCCGGCGCGCGCACGCCGATGATGGTGCGCGTCTCGATATGCGGCGCGTTCTTCGGCAGCACCACGACCTTGGTGCCGACATCGACGCGGCTGAAGAGATCGCTGACGTCCTCATTGGTCAGGCGGATGCAGCCGCGACGAGACGAACTTGCCGATCGTCGAGGGATCGTTGGTGCCGTGAATGCGGTACTGGCTGGATGCCGAGATACATCGCGCGCGCGCCGAGCGGATTGCCGGGGCCGCCGGCCATGAAGCGCGGCAGATAGGGCTGGCGCGCGATCATCTCGGCCGGCGGATGCCAATCCGGCCATTCCGCCTTGCGGCTGATGGTCTGCACGCCGGACCAGGTAAAGCCTTCGCGGCCGACGCCGACGCCGTAGCGGATCGCGCGGCCCTGGCCGAGCACATAATAGAGCGCGGTGTTGCCGGTATCGATCACGATGGTGCCGGGCGCCTCCGTGGTGTTGAAGGCGACGACCGCGCGGCGCAGCCGCTCCGGCACGACGCCTTCGCGGCTCGACCATCACCTCGTCGGAGGGAAACGCATTGGGCTGGGTGGAAGCGTAGCCGAGCACCTGCGCGCTCGCCGCGCTCGAAAATACCGATGGCGCCAGCAGCAGGGCGCTGACGAAGACAAGCGCGCTGGCTGCGCGCGACGAAGGCCGGCGATGTGCAGGATTGTGTCATGGGACTGCCCCGTTGGATGCGCATCAGGTGATGCTCTGCACCGACAACGAGGCCGGGGCTTCGCAGTTCCCTTCGACCGAAGTCGATACACCTGCTGTCAACCCCGACGTCGCTCACGCTTCCGCGATGGAACTTTGCTGTTCCTGCCCCGTTATGAGAGTTCGGTTCGCGGACGACGTCGCGGCTGCCATGTCATCGCCGTCTGGCGCGGGGGAGAACCATTGTGCGCGTGCTGCCCGGAGAGCGTTCGTCCACCAAGCCTGTGCCTGAAGAGCGCAGGGCGTCGCCCGAACAACGCTCGCCCGAGCAACGCAAGGCGGCGGATGAACGCAAAGCCTCTGAGCGCAAGGCAACACCCGGCGAACGTCAAAAGTCCAACGCGCCGAAGCGAAGGCACGCCGGTGCCCGACAGCAAGGCCGAACTGCCGCCGGTCATCCGCCGCGCCGAGGTCGTCGCCTTCGCGCTGGTGTCGCTGCTGATCATCTGCGTCGTCGCCGTGCTCTATGCCGCCAAGGCGTTCTTCCTCCCGATCGTGATGGCGTTCATCGTCGGCACCATGCTGTCGCCGGCGGCGAGCCTTCTCGAACGCTACCGGATTCCCCGCGCCGTGGCGGCCGTCCTGATCGTGACCGCGGTCGGCGCCGGCGCGACCTTCATGGTCGGCCTGATCGCCTCGCCCGCGATGGAATGGAGCAACAAGCTGCCGGAACTGGGCGCGCTGCTTGAAGGAAAAACTGCATGTGTTCGACCGGCCGCTGGCGCTGTGGCAGGAGCTGCAGAGCATGCTCGGCGGGTCCGAGTGCGCTGGCGAGCTTCCAGATGCCGAAATTCGAATGGGTGCAGCCGACGCTGGAATTCCTGTCGCCGACCTTCGCCGAATTCCTGCTGTTCGTCGCCACCCTGATCCTGTTCATCGCGAGCTGGAAGGATCTGCGCCGCGCTCTGGTCATGAATTTCGGCGACCGGCCGGCGCGGCTGCGGACGCTGCGGATCCTCAACGAGATCGAGGAGCATCTCGGCAGCTATCTGCTGACGGTGACCATGATCAATGTCGGCGTCGGCATCGCCACCGGCATCATCTGCGCGGTCACGGGCATGCCCAATCCGGCCGGCCTCGGCGCGCTGGCCGCGACCTTGAACTTCATTCCGATCATCGGCCCGGTCGCGATGTTCGTGATTCTGGTCGTGGTCGGCATCGTCGCCTTTCCGACGATCGGCGCCGGGCTGCTGGCGCCGCCGGCCTTTGCCGCCATGACCTTCCTCGAAGGCCATTTCATCACGCCGACGATCGTCGGCCGCAGGCTGGAGCTGAACGCGCTCGCGGTGTTCATCGCGCTGGCGTTCTGGACCTGGCTGTGGGGCCCGATGGGCGCCTTCCTGTCGTCGCCGCTCCTGATCGTCGCGCTGATCGTCAAGGAGCATCTGATGCCGGTCAATTCGCCGCAGCTTCCCTAGGATTGAGCGGTTCGCAGCCGGAACTTCCACGACGGCGAAACGTTTGTCCCGAGAGCAATTTCAGTATCCGGGAGCTTTTGATGTCGATCAGCGATGGCGAAGCCGCAGTGAAAAACCTGACGGATAAAGCGACCTATGAACGCCTGGAAAAGGATGTAACCGCCGTGAAAAACGATATCGCAGCCCTCACCGACCAGATCACCGACGCGCTCAACAGTTTTGCCGGCACCGCCACCAAGCAGGCGCGCCGCGGCTACAAGCAGGCCCGCGCCAATGCCGAGCAGACCGTCGACGACATGTCGGAGCGCGGCGGCGCCATGATGGACGCGGCGCAGGACGCCGCCTCCTCGATCGAGGAATCGCTGGAAGACGTCATCACGCAGCGGCCGCTGGCGACCGTTGGCCTCGCGCTCGGCCTCGGCTTCCTGATCGGCGTGACGTGGCGCCGGTAGGTCGGTGGTGACCGCCATGGCACGCGTCAGAAAACCGGATTTCATCACGCGATGGCGGCGCTGGCGCGCGGTCGTGTATTTTGTTGACGCGCTTTTCAAATCGAGGCGGGCTCATGTTTCAGCGACTGATCGATGACTTCAAGGATTCGACCGGCACCGCGCTGCGGCTGACCTCGCTCGCCGCCGCCGCGGCGGTCGCGTTGTTCGTCACCACGTCGTTCCTGTGCGCGGCCGCCTTCATCTTCGTGCTGCAAAAATACGGGCCGGTGCAGGCCTGCCTGACCGGTGCCGCGATCTTCTTCGTGGTCACGATGATCGCGGCGATTTGCTACATGGTGCGCAAGAACCAGATCGAGAAACGGGTCGAACAGACCGCGAAATCCGCCGCGCAAACCATGCTGGCCGACCCGATGCTGGTCGCCGCCGGAATCCAGGTGGTGCGCGCGATCGGCATCAAGAAGCTGATCCCGATCCTCGCCGTCGGCGGGCTGGCGCTGGGATTCCTGGCGAGCCGCGGCCAAAGCCATGCGGGCGTCGAAGCGCCGGCGGAGTAGCCCGGCTGTCGTCCCGGGGAACGCCGGGACGACGAAGATGATTCTCGGATTCGGCTTTCAAACAGGCCCCTTCACTCACGCTCGTCATTGCGAGCGCAGCGAAGCAATCCATTCTTTCTTGGTGCGGCGACATGGATTGCTTCGCTTCGCTCGCAATGACGTGGAAATAGATTCGCATTCTCGCGGCGCGTTTCGCCCGAGGTTTGCAGGGAATCTCTCGCCCTCTCCAATCAGAGGGCGCAGGGAATGCCGGGTGCGCGCTGCACCCGCGGTCTCATGTGCAATGGGTAGAAGAAGTGCGCACATGAGCATACAGGGCAGCGGAGAGCATCCGACATTCCCTGCGCAATGGCTTTACGGCTTATAACGTGCTCTCCCCGGAGAACGGCTCTTTTGCCTCCGTTGCGCCCTGAGAAGCAGTTGCCTCCAGGTGCATTGACGCCAGCACCGCGACGTCAGGACCACACGTCTTTGCCGTACGCTCTCATGCCGTTCGCTATCGGCACTGCCAGCGTCCACCGCGACCCGCCCCACGATCGTGGCGATCATGATACGCCCCTCTGGCCGGGACGGGATGGGTGTTATGTAGCGGTGATTTGAATTCGGATAAAGCGAAATATTTTTTATTTCGCGGGCTTGACATGATTTCCGATAATCGGAAGTGATTTGCCCGTCGGGCAGTTTTGTTGATTGTGCTGGGTTATTGCTACCGTCATTGCGAGGAGCGAAGCGACGAAGCAATCCATTCCTCGGCTATGGCGGCCAGCTGGATTCGCTTGCGCTTTGCGCGCCTCGCAATGACGGCGGAAGGCAATTCAGAACGAGCCGCTCACGTCACGCAGCGGCCGGGCTCGAGCAGTTTCGCGACTTCGGTAAGAACGCTGACGACAGGCTCGCAGGCGACCGCGGTCTTGCGCGTGCCGGATTTCGGCACCGACGACGGCGCCGGGCGATCACGCGTTTCATTCCGCGCTTCCCTGGCAACGGGAACCCGGACCAGCACCGAGGTGTCGGCAAGGCCGTCGGGCCGGAGCGAAATGGTCTGGCTTTGGCCAGCGGAGGCTGGAACCGTCGCGCGATCGGCCTTGGCGGCGCGGTTGACGCCGGTTTCCGGAACCGCGCGTGCGGCAATTTTGCCGCCAATGAGGTCATGGGCGAAAGCGAGCTGGACCGCGCCGAACATCACGGAGATCGCGAGCGCGCCGAAAATTCCCTTATGAATTTGTGACATGTTGGTTTGTCCATCGCCCCCTGGCGATCACGAGAGACAAACCGCTCGGAACCCTCCCGGTTCGGGACAGGTCCGATCACTTAACCGTGTACAAAAAAGTTTTGCACCGGCTGGAACGACTTCGGGGCTTCGGAGTCATCAAAACAGCCGGTTATTCCCCCTGCCCCATTGACCGGCGATGTAGGGCGCGACCGTGGTGATGCCGGTCGCGCCCTGCTTTTTTTTGCGTGGATTTCAAGGAATTGCTTGGCTCCGCCCACCAACCGCCCCACCACGCGGCAAGCGACGAACAAGCTGAAGACGCCGTCGGCAACCAGCATAGCGTTGATACGGAATTGATGGCTTCAGGCTGGCCGTACAGCACGGACGATCCAGATCAGTAGGACCGCTCCGATGAAGCCGGAAATCAGGTAGCCGACCCATCCACCCAAGTTGATGCCGATGGCACTCAAAATGGCGCTGGCAATCGCCGCGCCGACAATGCCGAGCACGATGTTCATGATCAGCCCCATGTTACTCTTCATGAACTGCTCTGCCAGCCAACCTGCGATGCCTCCGACGATGATCGCTGTGATCCAGCCTACTCCAGCTTCTCCCATCGCTGATCTCCTCCAAACGGCGCTCGATGCCCGATCACGTTATGTCCGATGGATAGCTGCTCGTTGATCTGCATCAACGCCTGGCCCGCCGAAGCCTTCCGGACTGATCGCTCGAAGGCTTGCGATAGATCAACGTCACCAGGACGACTGAGCCGGAACGTCACAGTCACACGGGATGGTGAGAAGATCGGGCTTGCCCATGGGACGCTATATCGAGGAGATCTTGCAGCCCGGCGAGAAGGTGCTGTATTCGACCAACGAACACTGGATGTACTTTCTCCCGGCAATCGCGGCGTGGGCCGCGGTGGTCGCTTTTCTGGTGCTGTGGCACATCGTCACCGCCGACGTGCTGATGTTCGTTTGCCTGGCCTTGGCAACGATAACTGGGCTTGCGGCCTTGTACTTGACGGCGACGGCCTGGTTTCACCGTTGGACCACCGAGACCGATGTCACCAACATGCGGGTCGTTCACAAGACTGGCTTCATCAAGCGGCAGACCTTTGAAATGAGCCTCGATAAAGTCGAGAGCGTCGATGTCAATCAGAGCATTCTTGGCCGCCTGATGGACTACGGCGACCTCACTATTCAGGGCGTCGGCGAAGGCACGCGAACCATTACCACCATTACTTCGCCGCTCGAATTTCGCAGCGCGGTCACTACAAGACCGTCATCATGACGTCTCAGTCCATCTTTTCCGCCTGGACCGACATAGCGAAGACCCTCGTGATCTGCTGCCGCCGCGCGATTCTCTTTGTCCGCGCCGCGCATGACGCATGCTCAGCTTTCAGGGTCCGGCGCAGCCATCGCCCGCGCTCGGCGATGCCGATCCGCGCAAAGGTTGTGCGGGGCATGGGGGCTTCTCGAGGGCTGGCTCAACGCCGCCAGCAGTGTCAATAACATCCGGGTAAAATATGGGCCAGGGAGTCCACCCCGCAAACGGCTTTGCAAAAATGAATGCTATGGACGGGGCAAGAGATGCTTCCAGCAAAGGCCAAGTGAGCGATGACCCCCGACCCCCAGCAGTTCGCGAGCGACAATTACGCCGGCATTTGCCCCGAGGCGTGGGCGGCGATGGCGGAGGCCAATCATGGCCACGCGACCGCCTATGGCGACGATCCCTGGACGCAGCGCGCCTCGGATGCGTTCCGGGAATTGTTCGAGAAGGCGGACGCGGAAGTGTTCTTCGTCTTCAACGGCACCGCCGCCAACTCGCTGGCGCTGGCATCGCTGTGCCAGTCCTATCACAGCGTGATCTGCGCCTCCGTCGGCGCATGTCGAGACCGACGAATGCGGCGCGCCGGAATTCTTTTCCAACGGCTCGAAGCTTCTGATCGCCGCCAATGAGGACGGCAAGCTGACGCCCGAGCTGGTGCGCGGGCTTGCCACCAGCCGCTCCGACATTCATTTCCCGAAGCCGCGCGTGGTGACGATCACGCAAGCCGACCGAAACCGGCCAGGTGTATTCGCTGGACGAGATCCGCGCGCTGTCGGCGACCTGCCGCGAGCTCGGCCTGCGGCTGCACATGGACGGCGCGCGTTTTGCCAATGCCTGCGCGAAGCTCGATTGTTCGCCGGCGGACATGACCTGGAAGGCCGGCGTCGATCTGCTTTGCTTCGGCGGCACCAAGAACGGCATGGCGGTCGGCGAGGCGATTTTGTTCTTCGACCCGCGTCTGGCCGAGGATTTTGACTATCGCTGCAAGCAGGCCGGCCAGCTGGCGTCGAAAATGCGCTTCCTCGCCGCGCCCTGGGTCGGCCTGCTGGACGACGGCGCGTGGCTGCGCAACGCGCGGCACGCCAACGCCTGCGCGGCGCGGCTGGCGGCCGCTGTTGCCGATGTCAGGGAGTTCGAGCTGATGTTTCCGGTGGAAGCGAACGCGGTTTTCCTGCGCGCCTCCGCCGACCGGCTGGAGGCGTTGCGCCAGCGCGGCTGGCAGTTTTACACCTTCATCGGCGGCGGCGCCCGCTTCATGTTCGCGTGGGATTCGGATGCGGCGCGGGTGGATGCGCTGGCGCGGGATATCAGGGAGGTGAGTGCGGCGAAGGGGTGAGCTTGATGTCGTCCCGGCCTAGTGCGTAATTGCGTACGGCGGGCCGGGACCCATAGCCACCGGCGGCAATTAGTTTGCGCGCTGAGTGTTATCTGCTCTTTTCCAACGCCAACGGCCGCGGAGTATGGGTCCCGGCCTTGAGCCAAAGCAAAAACGGCGCGCCGTGGGGCGCGCCGTTTTCAATTCAACGCAACAATACAGCCTCTAACCCGTCGCCGCCCGCGGCGCGCGGTTGCGCGAGTTGCGCTGGAAGAACAGCGCCTGGCTGGCGACCGCCGAGACCATCGCGGGCTGGAACGGCTTTGAGATCAGGAACGCCGGCTCCGGGCGCTCGCCGGTGAGGAAGCGCTCGGGGTAGGCGGTGATGAACACCACCGGCACCTCGAACACCTTCAACAGTTCGTTGACCGCATCGAGGCCGGACGAGCCGTCGGCCAGCTGGATGTCGGCGAGGATCAGGCCGGGCTTCTTGTTCTTGGCCAGCGCCACCGCGTCCGCGTGGGTGCGGGCGACGCCGATGACGTTGTGGCCGAGATTCTTCACGAGGCTCTCGAGGTCCATCGCGATGAAGGTCTCGTCCTCGATGATCAGCACGTCGGTGGCGATTTCGGCGGCCATCTCGCGGCCGGCGGCATCGGCAAGCCTGCGGGTCTCGGCGAATATCGGTGCCGAGGATGAAGGCCACTTCCTCCTCGGAAAAACCTTCCAGCGACAGCAGCAGGAAGGCCTGCCGCGGCAGCGGCGTGATGTTCGACAGCCGCCGCTCCGACGGCAGCGCCAGCGTCGCCACGTCGGGGTTGTCGTTGACCGAGACCGAATTCCAGATCTGGGTGAACAGGCGGAACAGTCCGGCGCGCGGACCGTGCCGTTCGTCGAGCAGCGAGCCATCCTGCAGCAGGGCCTCCAGCATGGCCCCGACATAGGCGTCGCCCGAGGCCTGGTTTCCGGTCAGCGCACGGGCATAGCGCCGCAACAGCGGCAAATGTTCAGCAACGAGCTGTGATCGGGACATCCCCATTCCATCCTTGTCTGAGGCCCTGTCGGGCCACATCGTGGGTCGAAACTCTCTGATGCCCTTGTCCGGCCTATCGTGAATACGGGGTGACCCGGTTCCCCTGTCATCCCCTTTACGCCCCAGCGGCGGAAAAGTTCCTTCAAAAAGGTTCCCCTATTTCGGAACTTTCCGCCACCCTTCGCATTAGGCTCTGACGTACAGGGGCGGCGGCCAAGGCTTGATTTCGAGGAAAAGACTTGAAATTCAGGGACTTAACACTCGGGGAAGCGTGGATGACATCATGAAGGAAGTAAAGAAGCAGGGCGGTCTCAACGCCGAAATCCAGTCCAGAATCGGCCATCAACTCCGCGCCATGTATGACGACGTGGTGCGTCAGGGGGTGCCGGACCGCTTTGCGGAGCTGATCCGGAAGCTCGACGGGCCGGAAGCCGCGGTCCAGGCCGATCAGCTGCCAAAAACAACGGGAGGGACTAATGCCTCTCACAAATTCGCTTCGCGACGACATCCTGGCGTCGGTGCCGTCCCTGCGCGCGTTCGCGATCTCGCTCAGCGGTAACGGCGACCGTGCCGACGATCTGGTGCAGGAAACCTTGCTGCGCGCGATCGCCAATATCGACTCGTTCCAGGTCGGCTCGAACCTGCCGGCGTGGCTGTTCACGATCCTGCGCAACCTGTTCCGCTCCGACTATCGCAAGCGGCGGCGCGAGGTCGAGGACGCCGAGGGCAATTACGCCAAAACCCTGAAGACCCAGCCGGCGCAGAACGCGCATCTGGAGTTCGAGGAGTTTCGCGTCGCGCTCGACAAGCTGCCGCAGGACCAGCGCGAAGCGTTGATCCTGGTCGGCGCCTCCGGCTTCTCCTACGAGGACGCCGCCGCGATCTGCGGCTGCGCCGTCGGCACCATCAAGAGCCGCGTCAACCGCGCGCGCTCGAAACTGTCGGCGCTGCTCTATGTCGACGGCGCCGAGGATTTCGGCCCCGACAACACCGTGCGCGCGGTGATCGGCGGCAATGGCGGGTGATTGAGCTCGCGGCAATGAAACGAAAAAGGCGGCCGCGTCGGGCCGCCTTTTTTGTTGGTGCGATTTTTCGAGTTCAGTGCAAGCCGCCGAAGGCGTAGATCAGCACCAGAATCGGAATCGGCACGCCGAGCAGCCACAACAGCAGATAACGTCCCATGATATGTCTCCTCTCATCATTGGGTGATGCGGATAAATGCGTGGGAGAGCGTGCAGGTTCCAGGCTTCGCGTTCACCACCGTCATTGCGAGGAGCGCTGCGACGAAGCAATCCATCCTTGCTTCGCGGCTCATGGATTGCTTCGCTGCGCTCGCGATGACGGAGTAGGCACCGCGACTAACGCGCCTACTGCACCGGCCGGACCGGCGCCGAGAATTGTTCGGTGCGGTCGCGTTCGGTCATGTCGACGACGGTGACCATCGGCGCGGTGAGTTCGTAGACGTAGCTGACATCGGTGAAGTAGCGCTTGGCGGTGCCGCCGAGCGCTTCCGGCGCGACGCGATCGAGCAGGATCAGGCCGAAATCGCTGTCCTCCCGCCGCGTCGCCGCGCTGGTGTTGAACTCCTCCCAGCGGAAATGGAAAATCGCATCCGGCTCCTCGCCCGATATTTCCCAGTTCGCGACGATATGCGGATGCTTGCCGACCAGCGACAGGCCCTCGTCGGAATGCGAGGCCAGTTCGAAGAACAACAGCGACAGCGACTGCGCGGCGCGGGCGCTGACGGCGATATCCGGGCCGTTGACCGCGATGCGGTCGGCATGCGGGATCGCGCGCGACTCGAACAGGCCCCTCAGCTTGACGCCCTGCCACTGGCTCTCGCTGAGCAGCGTGACGACGTTGGACATCGCGTGGATGCGGCCGATCAAGAGTTCGCGCGCGACGTCGATGTCGGAGCCGTGGCGCAGCGTGCGCGTCACGATCGACTGGATCACGGCCAGGATGTTCTTGACCCGGTGGTTGAGCTCGTCGATCACGGCGGTGAGCCGCCGCTCGAAGCCGATGCGCACCTGGATCTCGCGGCTGAGCCGCAAATTGTTGTAGGCGACATAGCCGAACAGGCCGCAGATGATGCCGGTCAGCGCCAGCCCGATCGCCGCCACGATGACCGCGGTCTGCTGCGCGCGCACCACCGCGCTGGTCTTGGCGTAATAGCCGAGCGACCAGTCGCGGCCGCCGAAGGTCACGGTTCGCACCATCGACGGCGCCGGGCCGTCGAGCTTGACCGGGTGCAGGGTGACGACGCCCTGGTCGTTGGCGACGAACTCGTCATTGGCGTCGCGCGGGTCCTTCAGCACCACCGAAAACAGCGAGCGGTCGTCATTGGTCAGCATCAGCGGCGCCAGCTCGTAGGAAAAGGTGACGAAGCCCGCGGCCTCGTTCGAGCCTTCCTGCAGCACGGGCGCTGCGAGCACGAGGCCGACCGGTCCGTCCTTGCGCAGCAGCGGGATCGGATCCGACGCCACCGGCTTGCCGTCCGCCATCGCCTGCGCCAGCATCGGCCCGACGATCGAGTGCCGGTCGTAGGCGCGGCCGGGAACACCCATCGTATCCGGACTGCGCGGCTCGAGGTCCATCAGCACGTTGATCGGCTTGTCGATCGCCTTGATGTCGAGCGGCTGGTCGTCGAAATCGCGGATCGTCGGATTGGTGAAGCCGGAGCTCTTCAGCACCGCGCTGCGCGGCCGCCAGTTCGCCCGGCTTGAGCCGCGCGATCCAGGTGGCGACCACGAAATCGGTCTTGAAGGCGTAGATCGACGAGCGCAGCGGCTGCAGCATGTTGGCCTTGACCACCGAGGGCGCGCGAAACAGGCCGGACGCGACGCGCGCCAGCAGCTCGCGCTCGGTCAGGCGGTCCTGCACCAGGCTCGCATGCACGTCGATCGCGCGCGCCAGCGCGATGCCGTCGAGCGTCAGTTCCTGATCGTGGACGCGATAGGCCGCGAGACCGGAGAGCAGAACTCCGATCAGCGCGATAAAGCCGATAATGAAACCCAGCCGAACCACTCGCTTACTCGGGAATGAAGTGTTGGCGAAGACGTAAAGAATGCATTTTGGGTCTGCCGGGGCAGCAACAATGAGAGACCGGACGACGGCCAGTCGCGGCGAATATGGAGGAGCGATCATCAGCACGCAACTAACGGGTTTGGCAGCGGGCAACGCGGCCACCGTTAACGCTGATTTGGCGGGGCCAGAGAGATGCTAATCGGCCAGCGCCGATTTGGTTCCCGCCGGTTCGAATGATTCTAATGCAAGGCACGTGCGCACGTGCCACAAAGATTAACGGATGCGACACCGCTGGCGCCGTCTAGCCCGCCTTGGCCTTCGTCGCCGGCCGCAAGCCGCCCTTGGCTCTCGATGAAGGCGATGATGCGGTCCAGCCCCTCGCTCTTCTTCAGATTGGTCATCACGAACGGCCGCTCGCCGCGCATCCGCCTGGCATCGGTATCCATCTTCTCCAGCGACGCGCCGACATGCGGCGCGAGGTCGATCTTGTTGATGACCAGCAGATCCGACCGGGTGATGCCCGGCCCGCCCTTGGACGGGATCTTGTCGCCGGCGGCGACGTCGATGACGTAGATGGTGAGATCGGCGAGTTCGGGCGAGAAGGTCGCGGCCAGGTTGTCGCCGCCGGATTCGATCAACACCAGGTCGAGGTCGGGAAATTTCGCGCGCATGTCGGCGACCGCGGCGAGATTCATCGAGGCGTCCTCGCGGATCGCGGTGTGCGGGCAGCCGCCGGTCTCGACGCCGGCGATGCGGTCCGGCGTCAGCGAGCCCGAGCGCACCAGGAATTCGGCATCCCATTTGGTGTAGATGTCGTTGGTGATCGCGGCGATGTCGTAGCGCTCGCGCATCGACTTGCAGAGCAGGTCCATCAGCGCGGTCTTGCCGGAGCCGACGGGACCGCCGATGCCGATCCGCAGCGGGCCGTGGGAATTCGCCATCTAGAATTTCCTCTCGATTGTCGTCCCGGCGAACGCCCGGACGACGGCTGGAGCGTTCGGAGAATCCATCATGACCGGAACAGCCGCGTGTACTGCGTCTCGTGGCGGAGGCTGGCGAGATCGGCGCGAAACGTCGCGCTGCCGAGATCGTCGAGCGAGGCTTGCAGCGCGCGCTTGGCGGTCGCCACCACCACCGGCTCGAGGGCCGCCAGAATGCGCTGGCTGTCGGTCTGCCCGAGCGGCACCAGCCGGCTGCCTGCGGAAATCCAGTTCGAGACCAGCGCATGCAGGAACGCATGCATGGCCGGCGCCAGCGGAATTCTGTGCGCGGCGCTGACGAGGCCGACGGCGACGGGATAGACGATTGCGCCGCCGCAGGCCGCAATCAGCGCATCCATGCCGTCATGCGCCCAGGCCGCGCGCGCGATCTCGATGAAGGCGCGGCCCTGCGTCGAGGTTTCGAGCTGCCGCTCGCGCGACGGCACGAAGGCCGCCGCCAGCTCGGCGATCTCGCGCAAGCGCCGCATTGTCATTCGAAGATGCCGCGCGATGCGTCTGCGCCAGAAACACGCCGTCGCAAAAGCCGGAACCGTCCGCCAGCATCGCCGCCAGCCAGTCGCGCAACGAGGCGGCATCCGTGATGTCGCCGGCCTCCACCGCCCATTCGATGCCGCTGGAATAGGAGAACGCGCCGACCGGAAAGGCCGGCGACAGCCAGGTCATCAGCCGGTACAGCGCCGCCGCCTCGTCGTCCGTCATCCCGCGCCGCGCGTCCGGCGGGACCGGCTCACTTGTGGTCATGAGCATGGGAGTGATCGTGGTGGTGATGATCGTGATCGCAATGCTCGTCATGATGATGGTGGTGGCCGTGGTCATCATGGTGGTGATGGCCATGGTCATGCGCGGCATGATCGTGCGACGCGTGATCATGCCCGGTATGCGCAGGCGCGGCTTCGGGCGCGTGGGCGTGACCGGCATAGGCGCCGCCTTCGGGATCGAACGGCGCCTCGATCTCGATGATGCGCGCGCCCAACCCCTTCACCATCGCCTCGATGACATGGTCGCGGCGGATGCGCAGGCCCTTCGGCATGATCTGCGTCGGCAGATGGCGGTTGCCGAGATGCCAGGCGACTCGCACCAGATGCAGCGGATCGGTGCCGCGGATTTCCAGCAGCGGCTCGGCGGCGGCGACCACCTCGATCAGGCGGCCGTCTTCCAGCACCAGCGCATCGCCGCCGCGCAGCGCGATCGCGTTTTCCAGGTCGAGCAGGAATTCGAGCCCGCGCGTGCCGGTCATCGCCATCCGCCGCCGGTGCCGATCGTCGAAATCGAGCACCACGGTATCGGCGGCGGCTTGCGTCCAGCGATGCTGGCCCAGAACGCGTGTTGCGCGCATCATGAGTTAAAACTTCTCCACCTTGCCGTCGCTGATGATCTCGATCACCGTCGGTCCGGTCTTCATCTGCGCGGAATATTCCCGCCACACCTTCATGTGCGGCGCCTTGGAATGCGCGGTGAGGTCGTCGCGGGTCTCCCAGCGCTCCACCACCACATACAGATTGGGATTGTTCACGCTGACATGGCCTTCATAGGAGATGCAGCCCTTCTCCTTGAGCGTTTCGGCGATGCAGGCCTTGTGCCCCTTGATGAAGTCGTCCTTGTTTTCCGGCTTCATCGGCGTGGTGGCGATGACGTAGATCATGGATTTTTCTCCCGTTTGTTTCTTGATTAGCGGACGTCGACTTTCTCGGGCGTAATGACTTCGATCTTCGGCGGCGCGGCGAGGCATTTCACGACGACGCGGCCAAAGGCCTTCGAGTGCTCCGCGGCCCGGTGCGGCCCCAGCGCCTCGGCGTTTTCCCACTGCTCGACGAACACCATCTTGGAGTGGTCGGTGACGCTTTCGTGCAGATCGTAGGCGATGTTGCCGGGTTCCTTGCGGGTTTCCTTGATGCAGGCAGTGGCCGCCGCGATGAATTCGGCGCGCGTTTCGGGTTTCACCATCAGTGTGGCAACGACGTAGATCACTTCAATCCTCCCGGACGATTGTTCTGACTTTTCAGGGAGCGACCCTAGTACATGAAATAGCGCTGCGCCATGGGCAGCACCTCGGCCGGCGCGCAGGTCAGGAGTTCGCCGTCGGCGCGCACCTCATAGGTCTCGGCATCGACCTCGATTTTGGGGGTGGCGCCGTTATGGATCATGCTCTTCTTGGAGATGCCGTCGCGGGTATTCTTGACCGGATAGAGCTTCTTGCCGATGCCGAGCTTGCGCGCCAGCCCGCTGGATGCCGCGGCCCTCGAAGTGAACACCACCGAGGACGCGGTCAGCGACTTGCCGAACGCCGCGAACATCGGCTGGTAATGCACGGGCTGCGGCGTCGGGAATGGACGCGTTGGGATCGCCCATCGGAGCGGCCACGATCGAGCCGCCCTTGATGATGCATTCCGGCTTGACGCCGAAGAAGGCCGGCGACCACAGCACGAGATCGGCGAGCTTGCCCTTCTCCACCGAGCCGATCAGTTTCGAGACGCCGTGCGCGATCGCGGGGTTGATGGTGTATTTGGCGATGTAGCGCTTGACGCGGAAATTGTCGTTGTTGCCCTTGTCCTCGGGCAGCGAACCGCGCTGCTTCTTCATCTTGTCGGCGGTCTGCCAGGTCCGGATGATGACTTCGCCGAGCCGGCCCATCGCCTGCGAATCCGACGACATCATCGAGAGCGCGCCGAGATCGTGCAGAATATCTTCCGCCGCGATGGTTTCCTTCCGGATGCGGCTTTCGGCGAACGCCAGATCCTCGGCAATCGACGGATCGAGATGGTGGCACACCATCAGCATGTCCAGATGCTCGTCGATGGTGTTGCGGGTGAACGGCCGCGTCGGGTTGGTCGAGGACGGCAGCACGTTCTTCAAGCCGGCAATCTTGATGATATCAGGCGCATGGCCGCCGCCGGCGCCTTCGGTGTGGAAGGCATGGATGGTGCGGCCCTTGAAGGCCTTGATCGTGTCCTCGACAAAGCCTGATTCGTTCAGCGTGTCGGAATGCAGCATCACCTGGACGTCGTAATCGTCCGCCACCGAAAGACAGTTGTCGATCGCCGACGGCGTGGTGCCCCAATCCTCATGCAGCTTGAGCGCACAGGCGCCGGCCTTGATCATCTCCACCAGCGCCGCCGGACGCGAGGCGTTGCCCTTGCCGGATATGCCGAGATTGACCGGGAACGCGTCGAACGACTGGATCATCCGCGCCATGTGCCACGGCCCCGGCGTGCAGGTGGTCGCAAAGGTGCCGTGCGAGGGACCGGTGCCGCCGCCCAGCATCGAGGTGACGCCGCTCATCAGCGCGTGCTCGATCTGCTGCGGGCAGATGAAATGGATGTGGCTGTCGAAACCGCCGGCGGTGAGGATTTTGCCCTCGCCCGCGATGATATCGGTGCCGGGCCCGATCACGATGGTGACGCCGGGCTGGATGTCGGGATTGCCGGCCTTGCCGATGCCCGCGATCATGCCTTCCTTGATCGCGACGTCGGCCTTGACGATGCCCCAGTGATCGACGATCAGCGCGTTGGTGATGACGGTATCGGCCGCGCCCTGCTTGTTGGTGACCTGCGACTGGCCCATGCCGTCGCGGATCACCTTGCCGCCGCCGAACTTCACCTCCTCGCCATAGGTGGTGAAATCCTTCTCGACCTCGATGATGAGATCGGTATCGGCCAGCCGCACCCGGTCGCCGGTGGTGGGCCCGAACATGTCGGCATAGACGGAACGTTTGATTTTTACGGACATGCAATTCGCTCCAAGAAACAGGTCGTCATCCTGAGGTGCGAGCCCGTTCGGGCGAGCCTCGAAGGATGACAGGGTTTGTCCAAGTGGCCCATCCTTCGAGGCGCGCTCAAGTGAGCGCGCACCTCAGGATGACGCTGGTGTTCGTGGCGACCAGTGCTACGAACGTTGATCACAGCTTGCCCTGCACGTCGCCGCGGAAACCGTAGATCACGCGTTTTCCTGCAAGTGCGACCAGTTGCACGTCGCGGGTCTGGCCGGGCTCGAAGCGGACCGCGGTGCCGGCGGCGATGTCGAGGCGCATGCCGCGGGCTTTTTTGCGGTCGAATTTCAGCGCCGGGTTGGTCTCGAAGAAATGGTAGTGCGAGCCGACCTGGATCGGACGGTCGCCGGTATTGGCGACCGAGAGCGTCACCGTCTTGCGGCCGGCATTGAGTTCGATCTCGCCGTCCTTGATGAAGAGTTCGCCGGGGATCATGTCGCGCTCCTATCTGATCGGCTCGTGCACGGTGACGAGCTTTGTGCCGTCCGGAAACGTCGCCTCGACCTGGATGTCGTGGATCATCTCGGGGATGCCCGGCATGCACTGCGCGCGGGTAATCACCTGCGCGCCGGCCTGCATCAGATCGGCCACCGTGCGGCCGTCGCGCGCGCCCTCGACGATGAAGTCGGAAATGATCGCGATCGCCTCGGGATGGTTGAGCTTGACGCCGCGCTCCAGCCTGCGGCGCGCCACCATCGCGGCCATCGAGATCAGGAGCTTGTCTTTTTCGCGGGGAGACAGGTTCATGCGAGCACTCTTGTCTATTCGACCAGTCTAGTTGAGCCAGAGACCTTAGTTTAACCAGAGTCTTGGCAGCGGCACGCCTGAGGCGCGGCCGAGCACGGACATCATGTCGGCGCGGAGCCGGGCCGCATCTTGGGCACAGAAACGCGCCATTGCAAATCCATTCCAGGCGGAGATACCGACCTCGCCGCCGAACGTCTCCGAGACTTCACGGATCCGCTCCACCACGGCCTCGTCGCCCGGCACGATCAGCGCGGTGCCGATGGCGACGCCGCCCTTGGCGATGGCGGGCTGCGCGAGCTTTGCGCCGATATCGCCGTCGAGCCGGACGGTTTCCGCGAACACCAGTTTGCCCGCGCGGCGCAGCCGCCAGCGGTCGACGAATTCGCCGTGCAGCATCCGCTCGCCCATCGCCGCACGGCCGAACACCACGATTTCGCAGAGCAGAAGCCTGGCGTCTTCCGCCAGATCGATATCGATGCGCCGCGAGATCCGCGCCCGGTCGAACAGGATGGTCTCCTGCGGCAGCCAGGCGAGATGCGCACCGGCCTCGACCTTCAGCGCGATATTGAGCTGGGCGGCCGGTCCGGGCGCGCGATAGACCTTCTCGGCCGCCGCCGTCGTCAGCGTCAGGCGTGTGCCCTCGCCGGCCCTGATATCGATGTCGAAGCGGTCGCCGCCGGCGATGCCGCCGGCCGTGTTGACGAACACGCCGGAAAGCCCCTCGGCCTCGGGCGAGGGAAACCGCACGCGCAGCGAGCCGGATTCATGCAGGACCCCGCGGCGGGTGACGCCGTCCTCGAGCTTGACGTCGAATTTGACCGCGCCCTGGGCCCGGTTGGCCGCGAAGGTCGTGGCACTCGCGCGCGCGGTATCGGTCCGCATCCGTCCCCCCAACGCGTAACAGGACCTTGCTGTACCTACAGCAGCTACAGCGCCATCTGGCGGCTGATCTCCGCGGGATCGAGGTTCGAGCGGTCGCAGGCATACTTCACCGCGCCCCGGTCCATGACCGCGAAATTGTCGCCGAGCTCGCAGGCAAAGTCGAGATATTGTTCGACCAGCACGATCGCCATGTTGCCGAGGCTGCGCAAGATAGGAGATGGCGCGGCCGATGTCCTTGATGATCGACGGCTGGATGCCCTCGGTCGGCTCGTCGAGCAGCAGCAGTTTCGGCCGCATCACCAGCGCGCGGCCGATCGCGAGCTGCTGCTGCTGGCCGCCGGAGAGGTCGCCGCCGCGCCGCCCGAGCATGGTGCCCAGCACCGGAAACAGCGAGAACACGTCGTCGGGGATGTTGCGGTCGTCGCGCTTCAGCGGGCCGAAGCCGGTCTTGAGATTTTCTTCCACCGTCAGCAGCGGGAAAATCTCGCGGCCCTGCGGCACGAAGCCGATGCCCCTGCGCGCGCGCTCATAGGGCTTCAGGCCCGTGATGTCGTCGCCCTCAAGCGTGATCGATCCGCCGGCGATCGGATACTGGCCGACCATCGCGCGCAGCAGCGAGGTCTTGCCGACGCCGTTGCGGCCGAGCACGCAGGTCACCTTGCCGGGCTCGGCCTTGAGCGAGACGCCGCGCAGCGCCTGCGCCGCGCCGTAGTAGAGGCTGATGTTGTCGACGTTCAGCATGGATCAGCGCCCCAGATACACTTCGATCACCCGCTCGTTCGACGAGACCTGATCGATGGTCCCTTCGGCCAGCACCGTGCCTTCATGCAGGCAGGTGACCTTGACGCCGAGTTCGCGCACGAAGGTCATGTCGTGCTCGACGACCATGACCGTCTTTTCCTTGTTGATTTCCTTCAACAGCTCCGCGGTCTGATGGGTCTCGACGTCGGTCATCCCGGCAACCGGCTCGTCGACCAGCAGGAGTTTTGGATCCTGCGCCAGCAGCATGCCGATCTCGAGCCACTGCTTCTGGCCGTGCGACAGGCTTCCGGCCAGGCGATTGCGCGCGTCCTTCAGGCGAATGGTTTCCAGCACGCGCTCGATGCGCTCGGTCTCCGCCTTGCTCTCGCGCCAGAACAGCGTGCCCCTGACGCTGTGGTCGACATTGAGCGCCAGCAACAGATTGTCCTCGATGGTCTGGCTCTCGAACACCGTCGGCTTCTGGAACTTGCGGCCGATGCCGAGTTCGGCAATGCGGGTCTCGTCGAGGCGCGTCAGATCGGTGACGCCGTCGAACAGCACCACGCCCTCGTCCGGCCTGGTCTTGCCGGTGATGATGTCCATCATCGTGGTCTTGCCGGCGCCGTTCGGGCCGATGATGGCGCGCATCTCGCCGGGCTCGAGCGTCAGCGACAGATTGTTGATGGCGTGGAAGCCGTCGAACGAGACGTGCACGCCGTCGAGATAGAGCATCGCGGAGGTGGTGCGGGTATCCATGACGTTCATGCGCTCACTCCGCCGGTTTCGGTTCGCTGACGCCGTCTTCGCGCAGCGCACTCTCGGCCGCGTCCGAGATGCGCTGCGTCTTCCACGGCTCCCACCACGTATTGAAGGTGCCGATGATCCCCTTCGGCAGCAGCAGCGTCACCAGGATGAACAGCGCGCCCAGCATGAACAGCCAGTACGGCGCCAGCGGACCCGACGTGAACACGGTCTTGGCGTAATTGACCACGATGGCGCCGAGCGCCGCGCCGATCAGCGTGCCGCGGCCGCCGACGGCGACCCAGATCACCGCCTCGATCGAATTGCCCGGCGCGAACTCGCCGGGATTGATGATGCCGACCTGCGGCACATACAGCGCGCCGGCGACGCCGGCCATGCAGGCCGACAGCGTGAACACGAACAGCTTGTAGGATTCGACGCGGTAGCCGAGGAAGCGCGTGCGCGATTCGGCGTCGCGCACCGCGATCAGCACCTTGCCGAGTTTCGAGGTCACCACCGCGCGGCAGATCACGAAGGCGATGATCAGCGCCAGGCAGCTCAGCACGAACAGCGCGGCGCGGGTGCCGTCGGCCTGGACGTTGAAGCCGAGAATGTCCTTGAAATCGGTCAGGCCGTTATTGCCGCCGAAGCCGAAATCGTTGCGGAAGAACGCCAGCAGCAGCGCATAGGTCATCGCCTGGGTGATGATCGAGAGATAGACGCCGGTGACGCGGGAGCGGAACGCGAGCCAGCCGAAGCAGAAGGCGAGCAGGCCCGGCACCACGATGACCATCAGCGCCGCGAACCAGAACATGTCGAAGCCGTGCCAGTACCACGGCAGCTTCGGATAGTTCAGGAACACCATGAAGTCGGGCAAAATCGGATTGCCGTAGACGCCGCGATTGCCGATCTGGCGCATCAGATACATGCCCATCGCGTAGCCGCCGAGCGCGAAGAAGGCGCCGTGGCCGAGCGAGAGGATGCCGCAATAGCCCCAGATCAGGTCGATCGAAAGCGCGAGGACGGCGTAGCAGACATATTTGCCGAACAGCGCCACCAGATAGGTCGGCACCTGGAACATCGAGCCGGTGGGCAGCAGCAGGTTCGACAGCGGGATCAGCACGCCGAGGGTGGCGACGATCAGCAGGAAGACGGTGGCGCTGCGGTCCAGCGAGCGGGTGAGTGCGTGCGGCGTCATGCTTCTATCGCCCGCCCCTTGAGCGCGAACAAGCCACGCGGCCGCTTCTGGATGAACAGGATGATCAGCACCAGGATCGCGATCTTGCCGAGCACGGCGCCCGCGACCGGCTCGAGGAACTTGTTGGCGATGCCGAGCGTGAAGGCGCCGACCAGCGTGCCCCAGAGATTACCGACGCCGCCGAACACCACCACCATGAAGGAATCGATGATGTAGCTCTGGCCGAGGTTGGGGCTGACATTGTCGATCTGCGACAGCGCCACGCCGGCGATCCCGGCGATCCCCGAGCCGAGGCCGAAGGTCAGCGCGTCGACGCGCGAGGTGGCGATCCCCATCGACGCCGCCATGCGGCGGTTCTGCGTCACGGCGCGCATTTCGAGCCCGAGCGCGGTATAGCGCAGCATGGCGAGCAGAACGGCGAACACGGCGAGCGTGAAGCAGAGGATCCAGAGCCGGTTATAGGTGATGGTGATCTGCCCGAGTTCGAACGCGCCGCTCATCCAGGAGGGATTGCCGACCTCGCGGTTGGTGGGGCCGAACATGGTGCGCACCGCCTGCTGCAGCACCAGCGAGAGGCCCCAGGTCGCGAGCAGCGTTTCCAGCGGGCGGCCGTAGAGGAAGCGGATGATGCTGCGTTCGATCAGGACGCCGATGGCGCCGGCGACCAGGAAGGCCAGCGGTGCCGCGATCAGCAGCGAATAGTCGAACAGGCCGGGATAGCGCGTGCGGATGGTTTCCTGCACCACGAAGGTGGTGTAGGCCCCGAGCATCACCATCTCGCCATGGGCCATGTTGATGACGCCCATCACGCCGAAGGTGATCGCAAGGCCGATCGCGGCGAGCAGCAGCACCGAGCCGAGCGACAGGCCGTACCAGGCGTTCTGCACCATCGACCACAGCGCGAGATTGCTTTGAATGGACGCGATCGCGCCGGCCGCGGCCTGCGCCACCAGCGGCGGCGCGTCGCTGCCGAGCCCGGTCAGGAGCGCCATCGCTTCCTGATCGCCGCGCGCCTTGAGGACGGCGACCGCTTCGAGCTTTTCGACGTCGCTGGCGTCGGATTTGTAGAGCAGGATGGCGGCGCGGGCCTCGGTAAAGGCGGCCTTCGCGGCCTTGTTGGTCTCCTTCGCCAGCGCGCCGTCGATCACCGGCAAGTGCGGCTCTCGTCATGGGTCTTGAATACCGACTGCGCGGCCGCGATCCGCTTGGCGGGATCGGGCGACAGCAGCGTCAGGCCGCCGAGCGCGGCCTCCACGGTGCGGCGCAGGCGGTTGTTGAGGCGGACGGCCGCCGCGCCGTCCGGCAGGCTGGCAACCGCGGCCCCGGTTGCGGCATCGATGATCTTGCCGTCGGGCCCGGTGACGAAAACTTTCTTGGTTTCCGGATCGGCCGACAGCCGGCCGTCCTGGAGCGCGCTGATGATCGGAAAGGCCAGCGGGTTGCCCGAAATCGCGACCGCGCCGATGGCTTCGTCGGTGTCGGAGAATTCGTCATTGGCGAATTTGGCGACAGCATCCTCGAACGGCCCCGCCAGCGCCGGCAGCGCGAAGGCGGCGATCAGCAGGACGGAGAGAGCAAGCGCGCGAAAACGGTCAAAATACATTGGCGAACAATTTAACGACCCCGGCAGGAGTGGTGGAAGGCGGCGATACCGCCGCCTTCCGGGTCTCTTGTAGTTTCTCTTTACAGCTTCTTGGAAGTTTCTTGTTGGCCGTCAACAGGTGATCAGGAGCCCTGACCGCCGCACTTGTTGGTCTTGGTGTTGTAGTTGCCGCACTTCTTGCCAACCCAGTCGCCGATCAGGTCCTTGGAGCCGTCGAGCTCCTTCGACCATGCATCGCCGGCCACCAGGCCCGGGGTCTTCCACACCACGTCGAACTGGCCGTTGGCTTTGATTTCGCCAATGAACACCGGCTTGGTGATGTGATGGTTCGGAAGCATCTTGGAGGTGCCGCCGGTCAGGTTCTTGGCTTCGATGCCGGGCAGCGCGTCGATCACCTTGTCGGCGTCGGTCGACTTCACCTTCTCGACCGCCTTGATCCACATGTCGAAGCCGATGACGTGTGCTTCCATCGGATCGTTGGTCACGCGCTTCGGGTTCTTGGTGTAGGTCTGCCACGCCTTGATGAACTTCTCGTTGGCCGGATCCTTGATCGACTGGAAGTAATTCCAGGCGGCGAGATGGCCGAGCAGCGGCTTGGTGTCGATGCCGGCGAGTTCTTCTTCACCGACCGAGAACGCGACAACCGGAATGTCGGTCGCCTTGATGCCCTGGTTGCCGAGCTCCTTGTAGAAGGGAACGTTGGCGTCGCCGTTGATGGTGGAGACCACCGCCGTCTTCTTGCCGGCCGAGCCGAACTTCTTGATGTCGGCCACGATCGTCTGCCAGTCGGAATGACCGAACGGCGTGTAGTTGATCATGATGTCTTCCTGCTTGACGCCCTTCGACTTCAAGTAGGCTTCGAGGATCTTGTTGGTGGTGCGCGGATAGACGTAGTCGGTGCCGGCCAGCACCCAGCGCTTCACCTTTTCGTCCTTCATCAGATAGTCGACCGCGGGGATCGCCTGCTGGTTCGGCGCGGCACCCGTGTAGAACACGTTGCGCTCGCTCTCTTCACCCTCGTACTGCACGGGGTAGAACAGGATGTTGTTCAGCTCCTTGAACACCGGCAGCACGGACTTGCGCGACACCGAGGTCCAGCAGCCGAATACGACGGCGACCTTGTCCTTGGTGATCAGCTCGCGGGCCTTTTCCGCAAACAGCGGCCAGTTCGACGCCGGATCGACCACGACCGCCTCGAGCTTCTTGCCGAGCACGCCGCCCTTCTTGTTCTGCTCGTCGATCAGGAAGAGGACGGTGTCCTTCAGCGTGGTTTCGCTGATGGCCATGGTGCCGGAAAGCGAGTGCAGCACGCCGACCTTGATGGTGTCGTCGGCCGCCTTGGCGTTGGTGAACGCAGCGAGGCCCAAAACCAGGCCAGCGGTCGCCGCAAGCCAGCGGCGGCGGCTCAGCGTCGCCATATCGTGAGTAAGTTGTGTAAGCATGAAATGTCATCTCCCTGACGCAGGCGTGAAACGCTTGCGAAACGGCCCCACGGCCGCCTGCGTTAACGGAATCGCAAGAACCATGCCACGGTCTGAAAACACGCTAAGCCTATGTAATCATTATAAGATCGGCGATTGCTCGGCAAAACAGACGGAAAACTGCCTATTTTTTCGCCCAAGAAAATGTATTCTTTTACGGCAATACAGTCTATTTTTTAGGCAAATATGACAGTTTGGCTAATTTTCCGGCAGGACATCTTGGCGTTGCGGTGGCGGTGGGGCATCCCGCCAGCTCGTGGAACCCGCGGATTTACGGCCATTTCTTAACCCCGCCGGGCCATATCCGGCGAATTACCTTGAAAGCGCCGCGTTCGTGTTCCATATGAGGCCCGTGACCTTGAGAATCATCAGGTCCTTGCGAGCCGCGTGTTCTGAGCCCGTTCAACGGTTTCTGGCTTGCCCCTTCAGCCTAGCAAAACCGACGCCCCAAACACGCGGGTGTCTCTGACACCCCCTCGCGCGCTCCTGGCTGCATCAGCCGGGCGCCTGCCTTTTTAATGGAAAGAACCCATCTTTTGACCTCCTTTCAGGATTTCGGCCTTGCCGATCCCATTTCGCGTGCCCTCAAGGAAGAAAATTACCTCACCCCCACGCCCATCCAGGCCCAGACCATCCCACTCGCACTGACCGGCCGCGACGTCGTCGGCATCGCCCAGACCGGCACCGGCAAGACCGCAGCCTTCGCGCTGCCGATCCTGCACCGCATCTCTGGCGAACCGTATCAAGCCGCAGCCCAAGACCTGCCGCGTGCTGGTGCTGTCGCCGACCCGCGAATTGTCGGGCCAGATCCTCGACAGCTTCAACGCCTATGGCCGCCACATCCGCCTCACCTCGGCGCTGGCGATCGGCGGCGTGCCGATGGGCCGCCAGGTCCGCTCCATCATGCCCGGCGTCGAAGTCCTCGTCGCCACCCCCGGCCGCCTGCTCGACCTCGTGCAGAGCAACGGGCTGAAGCTCGGCCAGGTCGAGTTCCTGGTGCTCGACGAAGCCGACCGCATGCTCGACATGGGCTTCATCAACGACATCCGCAAAATCGTCGGCAAATTGCCGATCAAGCGGCAGACGCTGTTCTTCTCGGCCACCATGCCGAAGGACATCGCCGAGCTCGCCGAAGCCATGCTGCGCGATCCGGCCCGGGTCGCGGTGACGCCGCAGGCCACCACCGTCGAGCGCATCGATCCAGCGCATCATCCAGGTCGATTTCGCGGCCAAGCAGGGCGTGCTGGCCCAGCTGCTGAAGCAGGAACCGGTCGACCGCGCGCTGATCTTCACCCGCACCAAGCACGGCGCCGACAAGGTCGTGAAAGCGCTTGCCAAGGCCGGCATCGACGCCGAGGCCATCCACGGCAACAAGTCGCAGAACCACCGCGAGCGCGCGCTGGCGGCGTTCCGTACCGGCGAGATCCGCACCCTGGTCGCCACCGACATCGCCGCCCGCGGCATCGACGTCGACGGCATCAGCCATGTGGTGAATTTCGACCTCCCGAACGTGCCGGAAACCTACGTCCACCGCATCGGCCGCACCGCGCGCGCCGGCGCCGACGGGGTCGCGATCTCGCTGATCGCGGGCGCCGAGGAAATGGGCTATCTGCGCGACATCGAACGGCTGATCCGCGTGGCGCTGCCCCGCGAAGACCGCCGCACCCCCGGCACGCGCGATGCCGCGCCTGCACCGTCCCAGAACCGGGGCGCGCGCTCCGCGCCGCGCGGCCATTCCCACGGCCATGGGCATGGCGGCCGGTCCCATGAAGCCGCGCCGGGATCAAAAGGCCCTCGCCGCCCCCGCCGTGGTGGTGGTAATAATGCGGCGCCGCAGCCGACCCGGCATGAGTCGCCGCGTCCGGCGCAGGGTGGCAACAGCGAGGGCATTCAAGGCGTCGCCTTCTTGCATCGCGAGAGCCGCCCGAATACCCAACCCAACCGTACCCATCGGCCGCAGCGCTAGCCTCGATCGATCTGGAGACAAATATGGCTAAAGAAGAGCTGATCCAGTTCGAAGGACTGGTGACCGAAATCCTCCCCGACGCGCGCTACCGCGTGCAGCTCGACGCCGGGCACGAGATTGTTGCCTACACCGCCGGCAAGATGAAGAAGAACCGGATCAAGACGCTGGCAGGCGATCGGGTCACGATCGAAATGTCGCCCTACGATCTGGAAAAAGGCCGGCTGATCTTCCGTCACAAGGATGAACGTCCCTCGACCGGTGCCCCGCGCGGGGCACCGCCGCGCGGCGGCCAGTTCCGCCGGCGGTAAGAGGCCTGCCCACAACCACGCCATCGCGCCGACAGCCTCACGTCGCCCGCGCGATGGCGGCAGGCCGGCCTTGCGCGTTCAAAAAATCGTGCACGTCAGGATTGTTTTGGACCCTGCTATGGAATAATATTAGCCATCGATTTTCGGCCGGACGACATTAGCTATCCACCGGTACAGCCGGTTTAGACGCTGACGACCCTTCCAAAAATTCGATCTCACCAGCCCACCGCGAGGTGGGTTACGACTTGTATATCTGAGAAGGGACTACCCCCGTGAGCATGGGAACCGTGAAGTGGTTTAACGCAACCAAGGGCTATGGCTTCATCCAGCCGGATGACGGCGGCAATGACGTGTTCGTGCACATCAGCGCTGTTGAACGTGCCGGGCTCGGAACGTTGCGTGAAGGCCAGAAGATCTCCTACGAAATCGTGGCCGATCGCCGCTCTGGCAAATCTTCGGCCGACAATCTTCGCGCCGCCGGATAGGCGATTTTTCAGGGCACACGGCGCGCCCTGAAAAGTTGCCTCGAAATAACGAAAGGCCGCACCCATGGTGCGGCCTTTTTCATTTTGCGCTCGCGGCAAGTTCTTCGCGTTGAAATCAGGTCGTGGTGCAGACGGCGGTGTTGTACATCACGCACACGACTGACGCGGGCGGGTGTAGTTGAAATCGCTCATATTGATCCCGGCCTTCGTCATCACGTAACCGATGCTCGGAACGTATTTGTAGCTGACTTCGCTGTAGATCAGATAGGTGCCGCCGACCTGCAGCGCGGCCGGGATCGCGACCGTCGATCCGGCCCCGCGCGGCGCGTCGCCCTTGCTCCATTGCACCCGCGCAACCTTGGTCGTGGGATCGACAAACAGCTCGGTAATCGTGGATTTGATCGGCGTCGCATCGTAAGGCGTCATGATGCCGGCGCCGGCGTTGCGGAAGTTGGTCAGCTGGGTGTCGGTGACCGAGATGTTCTGCGAGGTCAGGTCGGACAGCGTTCGCGCCATCACCGTCACCTTGCGGTCGATCGCAAGTCCGAGGAGAATTCGACCGTGCCGAAAAACAGCACCAGCATCAGCGGGACGATCATCGCGAATTCGACTGCCGCAAGACCGCTGTTGTCGCCGGACAGGTCGCGCACCGAGCGCCGCATGCGATGCCACATTCCAGTCATCGGTTTCGGCGCCTTTGCGGATTTGTTCGCTCGGGTTTCATCGCATCACCCTAGTAAGGTTCGTTCTGGAAAGAGGCCGTCGCGCTCAGAAGCCGCTTGCTGCCGCTCAAATTCGAGATGTCGTAGTGGAATTTGGTGACGATGATCGGCCATTGGTAAAACAGCCGCACCACGACGATGTCGCCGGGGCCGCCGGGTTTGTAATTGTTGGGATTGGTGAAGTTCTTGCTGGCGTCGATCGGGTTGGCGACGTTGACGGCGCCGAACGAAGGATAACTCTGCACGTCGACGGTGAGGCCGCCGACGCAATTGAACATCGTGGTGACGCGGCTGCAGACGTCGGTCTTGAACTGCGCCGCGGTGTAGGACCCGTTCTGCGCCTGGCCGGTCTGGATCAGCCGCGCCGAATCCTGCACGGCGGTCTCGAGCACCTGGCTGGCAAAGAACATGAAGGCCGTCTCGATGATTGCAAACAGCAGCGCAAAGAACATCGGCGCGACCAGTGCAAACTCGACGACGGTCGACCCCCTGCGGTTACGGCGAAACCGGTTCAGCACGTTGCGGACGGAGCGGATATGCGACGGCATCGAAACGACCTCAGGCCCGAGGGAATTGCGGCCAAGAATTACCTGAAACTGATTGTGGAAGTGTTTCGCGTGATCCGGACAGAACGGCCTGTCCGGTTAAGCCGATGTTAACCATATTGTGGGTGCACGCTGTTCCGCGCCTGGCGCGGCCTGCACGAACGCGGCGCGGTCCCGCTGCGCCCTGCGCGGCAGCGGTCCGGAAAATACAAAGGCGGGGCGTCTAGCGGCGGGCGCAGTACGGCGTGCAGTTGAGCACTTCGGCTGCCGTTGACCCGCGGTAGACCGTGATCAGCTTGCTGTCGGAGCTGGCGGCAACGGTCGTGGTCTTGCTGTCGGCGATGCTGCGCAGCGCCAGCGACAGCGTTCCGCTCAGGCGGGCCTTCGCCAGCACCTCGACGTCATCGGGCGCCAGTTCCAGCGTCGCCGTCTTGCCCAGCACGGCGTTTTGCCCCTCTTTTTCCTTCGGCGCCTGGTCGATGGCGAGCACCCGCACATTGTTGACGACGAGCTGCGAGGAGACGATTTCGACCGGTGGGCCATCGGGAACCGGCTGCTTCTCGCGCTTGGACAGAACGACGTCGACGCGGTCGTTGGGCAGGATAAAGCCGCCTGCGCCGGTTTCCGCCGAGATTTCGGTCGAAACCGCCCGCATGCCGGACGGCAGGATGGCGGCCATGAACCCCGAGCCGTTGGCTTTCACCAGCTTCTGCTCGCGGATCGGTTCGCCGGCGATGAACGGGGCGCGCGCAATGCGAGCCGACGATTTCCTTGATGGCCTCGGGCCGGTCCTTTTTGCGAATAAAGCTGCCGCTCGAACTGGATTCGGTCCAGGTCTGCCACTGCAGGTTTTCGGCGGCGACGGTCTGGCCGAGATTGATGTCGTCCTTGGCGATGAGGACATCCATCGTCGGTATTTGCTGTACGGCGGCTGCCGGTGCGGCAGCTTCCTTGTCGGAACCGCTTGCAAGATAGGCGGCCACGCCGCCGGCACCAATGGCTATAGCCAGCACGACAATTCGGGCGGTGTTCATACGCTTTTACTCATACATGACACTAGCGGCACAACGGGCGCTGCTCCGAGACTAGCCAGAGATAGGTCAAGGCAAGGTTAAGGGGGCTGGTCGCAATCGCGCCAACGGCCGAAGCCAGGTCTTTTCCGGAAGGCCATTTCCGGAGTTTATTTCCGGAACGGATAGGCCAGTTGCCCGGCAATCTCGCGCGGGAACGACGACTGGTCGTCGATACCGTAATTGTCCGGCAGGCGATTTTCGGGCAGCCGGAAGGTTCCGAACAGCAGGTCCCAGAGCGGAAAGGTGCCGGCGAAATTGGTGTTGCCGCCCTCGCCGCGGCGAGGTGTGATGCCAGCGGTGGAACACCGGCGTCGCGATCACGTATCTGAACGGACCCAGCGTCCAGTTCAAATTGGCGTGGACGAAGGCCGAATGGAAGATATTGAACGGTCCGAGCCACAGCATCACATTCGGTGAAATGCCCGCCATCAACAGCACGACGTCGACCCCGATGGTGCCGAGCAGCAGGTTCACGGGGTGGAAGCGCGCCGCCGAAATCCAGTCGACGTCTTCCGAGGAATGATGGATGGCGTGGTATCTCCACAAGCCCGCGCCATGGAACATGCGGTGCAGCCAGTACATCATGAAATCGGCGAGCACCAGGAACAGCACCGCCTGCAGCCACAATGGCAGCGCCGCCAGCGGCCCGTGGCCGTTGTCGTAGAAGGCGATCAGTTCGTCGGCGTCATGAATCCGAAACAGAAACCGGCGCCGAGCACCAACAGCCCGATCCGGAAGACGCGGGCAAACATCGGCACCAGGAACCAGTAGCAGAGATCGGTCACGAGCTCGCGCTTGCGCCACCACGGCCTGCCGGGATTGCAGGCCCAGAAATGCGCGAGCACCGAGAATAGCAGCGCCAGCGCGATCGTCACCGGCAGCACCTTGGCCATGGTCTGGCCGAGCATCCCGACGATTTCCAACCCCAGGGACAATGCCGCCTCTCAAGCGATCGGCGCCCCGCTGAGCCTGATTTCCGCGAGGCCGAAGCCGCCAGCGTGCCGCGATCGGATTGGGCGGTCAATTGGTCTTGCGGACGCGCGCGGTCGCGCCTTCGTCCGCAGGCGCGCGCCGGGAATGCTAGTGGCGGAACGGATAGGCCAGTTGTCCGCCGATCTCGGTCGGGATCGCCTGGTCGTCGACGCCGTAATGATCGGGCAGCTGGTTTTCCGGCATCCGGAACGTCCCGAACATGATGTCCCAGAGCGGAAAGGTGCCGGCGAAATTGGTGTTGCCGCCCACATCCAGCGCGGTGTGATGCCAGCGGTGGAATACCGGCGTGGCGAGCACGTATTTGAACGGACCCAGCGTCCAGTTCAGATTGGCGTGGACGAAGGCCGAGTGGAAGGTCGTGAACGGTCCGACCCAGAGCATGATGTTCGGCGAGATCCCGGCCATCAGCAGGATGACGTCGACCATGATCGTTCCGATGAACAGATTGACCGGATGAAAGCGCGCCGCGGAAATCCACTCGAGCTCTTCGGAAGAGTGATGGATCGCGTGGTACTTCCAGAAGCCGCCACCATGAAACATGCGGTGCAGCCAGTACAGCATGAAGTCGGACGCGACGAGAAACAGCAGCGCCTGCACCCAGAGCGGAAGCTGCGACAGCGGACCGTGGCCGTTGTCATAGAAGGCGATCAGATCATCGACTTCATGAATATTGAAGACGACGCCGGCGCCGAGCACCAATAGCCCGATGCGAGCCACCCGGGCGAATACCGGCACGAAGAACCAGTAGCAGATGTCGGTGATCAGTTCGCTTTTGCGCCACCACGGCTTGCCGGGGTTGCAGGCCCAGAAATGCGCGAGCACCGAGAACACGACGGCGAGGCCGATCGTGACCGGCACCACCTTGGCCATGGTCTGGCCGACCATCTCGATGACTTCCATCGGCAAATTCGACATCACGGCCTCGTTCGATCGGACACATCAGGGGTATCCGCTTGCGCTTAAGGAGCTGTGAATCATATCATCAGGAGCGGCCCGCCGCCCGCATTACCGCTGCGCCCGCCCTGCGCACGCGGCTCTTTTGCATTTTATGAATTGGCTTAATTGCGCGTTTACTCTGAGTGAGAACAGTGGGTTCCCGGCGCTTTTGCGCGATCGAATTAACTGCGCCGCAATGGTCGGGTCTTAGGGTGACGGCATGGTCACGGTGCTGAGAACGCCGGCGAGACCAAACAGTAGTTCGACCAGCCACGTGTACACAGGAGTTATCTATTATGAAGAATCTCGTTTCGCGTTTCGTCAAGGATGAGTCCGGCGCGACTGCCATCGAATACGGCCTCATTGCCGCCGGCATCGCCATTGCGATCATTACCGCCGTCCAGGGCGTCGGCACCAAGCTCTCCCCGAACTTCGGCACGATCTCGACCTCGCTGAAATAAGCGACCGTCGCAATCTGCTTCGAGGGCCCCGGTCAACCGGGGCCCTTGTCGTTTGCGGAAGCCTCGGGTTCCCGCAGGTCGGTTGCCGGCGGCGCAGGCGGCCGTTTTCCGATTGTTCATTTCTCGTCGATAGGGTCGCCGGATGCTTGAACCTCGCGTTGGCAGCCTGGGCTGTGTGAATTCATGATCCTCGATATCGCCCGCCTCCTGCTGTTTCCGGCCCTGATGGCATTCGCGGCCGCGAGCGATCTTTTCACCATGACGATTTCGAACCGGGTGTCGCTGGCGCTGGTCGCCGGCTTTCTGGCGCTGGCGCTGCTCGGCGGCATGGGCCTGCACGACTTCGCTCATGCATCTCGGCGCCGGTGCCGCGGTCCTGGTGACGGCCTTTGCCTGCTTTGCGATGGGCTGGGTCGGCGGCGGCGACGCCAAGGTGGCGGCCGGGGTGGCGCTCTGGTTCGGTTTCGACCACCTTCTGGACTATCTGCTCTACGCGTCGCTGTTCGGCGGCGCGCTGACCCTGCTGCTGCTCCAGTTCCGGCAATGGCCCCTGCCCTACCCGCTCAACGGCCAGGCCTGGCTGCTTCGCCTGCACGACAAGCAGAGCGGGATCCCCTACGGCATCGCACTCGCGATCGGGGCGCTGATGATCTATCCGGAGACCGAATGGATCAAGGCGGTCGACCTCACCCACCTCGCCATGCGCTGATGCTGATTGGGTGCGGTAACGCTCCGTTAAGGCAATTTCCTCACGCCTCATTAACCATGCTTTGACGAATAGCTGGTCAACTCCCATCACGGCGGCGGCAGCGTCGCGGCGTAATGTGGAAAGTGAAGCGTATGAATACCGCTCGCATTGTCGACTTGACCATCGCCAACGGCGCTGGCGGCATTGCCGCATTCCTCGCCAGCCGATTTGCCGCGCCAGGCGCGCCGGTTGCGCCGCCTCACGCCATGCAGCCGAAGAGCCGGCCGGCCGATACGGCCCATAGCCATTTCATCAACCTGCGCCGTCGAAGGCATCCGCGCCGTACGCTACGGCGCCGCCGGAGCGCAGGCGATGCAGACGCGACCGAGAGGACAGACGATATGAAGTGCGGGGGAAATCAGCCGATGATGCGGACATTCATCGTCCGCGCCCTGTCGTTTTCGGCCGTCGCGGCGCTGACGCTCAATCCGGCCCTGACCCCGGTGGTGGCGGGCGACTATCGCACTACCGCGCCCGCTGCCGCGACGGACGGGCCAGATGAACGCGCGCCCGCTTTCGCTCGGGATCGGCAAATCCATCGTGATCGACCTGCCGCGCGACATCAAGGATGTGCTGGTCGCAGACCCCAAGATCGCCAACGCCGTCGTTCGCTCCGCCCAGCGCGCCTATATTATCGGCGCGGCGGTGGGCCAGACCAGCATCGTATTCTTCGATTCGTCGGGCCAGCAGATCGCGGCCTATGACATCGCGGTCACCCGCGACCTCAACGGCGTGCGCACCGCGCTGAAGCAATCGCTGCCCAATTCGGACATCCATATCGAAGGCGTCGGCGACGGCGTGGTGCTGACCGGCACGGCGGCCAGCCCGATCGACGCGCAGCAGGCCAACGACCTCGCCGCGCGCCTCGCCGGCGGCGCGGACAAGGTCGTCAACTCGATCGCGGTCCGTGGCCGCGACCAGGTGATGCTGAAAGTGACGGTAGCCGAAGTCGCGCGCACCATCATCAAGCAGATGGGCATCGACCTCACCGCCAGCCTGACCTACGGCACGGCGGTCGTGAAATTCAGACAACACCAACCCGTTTACTGCCTTGGGCCGTCCGCTGGTCGCGAGCAACGTGGCGTCGGGCACGTTCGGCGGCACCGGCAGCATCCCGTCGGTGACGGCGACGCTCCGCGCCATGGAAAGCGCCGGCGTGGTGCGGACGCTGGCCGAGCCCAATCTGACCGCGATATCCGGCGAGTCCGCCACCTTCATCGCCGGCGGCGAGTTTCCGATTCCCGCAGGCTATTCCTGCGACCCGGTCACGCGGGCCTGCTCGACCCAGATCAGCTTCAAGAAGTTCGGCATCTCGCTCAACTTCACCCCTGTCGTGCTGACCGAAGGCCGCATCAGCCTGCGCGTCATGACGGAAGTGTCCGAAGTGTCGAACGACAACTCGATCACGCTCGCGCAGGCGATTTCCGCCACCCAGGTCAACTCCCTGACCATTCCCTCGATCAAGACCCGGCGTGCGGAGACGACGCTGGAAATTCCCTCGGGCGGCTCGATGGCGATGGCGGGCCTGATCCAGGAGCAGACCAAGCAGGCCATCAACGGCTTTCCGGGTCTGTCGCAAGTGCCGCTGCTTGGCACGCTGTTCCGCAGCCGCGACTTCGTCAACAACCAGACCGAGTTGATGGTCCTGGTGACGCCTTACGTGGTTCGCGCGGTCGCGCAGAAGGACCTGTCGCGTCCGGATGACGGCTTTGCCAGCGCATCCGACCCGCAGACCGACCTCCTGGGCAGCATCAACCGGATCTACGGCGTTCCGGGCCGCAACGAGCCGGCACGGAATTATCGCGGCACCTACGGCTTTATTACGGACTGAGGCGGGACGATGACACCACATAGGACATCCGGAACATCCGCTGATCGCAAACGCGCTCTCCGCCTCGCGGGAGCGCTGATCGGTCTTGCCGTGGTGCTGGGCGCCTGCAAGCACGTCCCCGACGAGGTGGTGGCGGCCAGCGTTCCCGACGATTACCGCCTTCGTCACCCGATCGCGGTCCAGGAAGCCGACCGTTCGATCATCGTTTTCGTCGGCCGCGGGCGCGGCGGCATTTCCGCGCCCCAGCGCGACGACGTGATGGGAATGGCGCAGACCTGGCTCAAGGAAGGCACCGGCGGCATCAGCATCGATATGCCGGTCAATACGCCGAACGCGCGGGCCGCCGCGGAATCACTGCGGGAAATCCAGGCGACGCTGGCTGCCGCCGGCGTGCCGCCGCGCGCGGTCACCGTCCGCCAGTATCAACCCGAAGACCCGCGGCACATGGCGGCGATCCGGCTCGAACTATCCGAAGATCTCGGCCACCGCCGGTCCCTGCGGCCTGTGGCCCGATGACCTCGGACCGTCCATCAACAACAAGGGCTATTTCGACAACAAGTCCTATTACAATTTCGGCTGCGCCAACCAGCGCAATATGGCGGCCATGATCGACAATCCGTCCGACCTCGTGCAGCCGCGCGCGGAGACGCCCGCCTACACGAAGCGGCGCAACATCGCCTTCGACAAGTATCGCAAGGGCACCACGACCGCGACCACCTATCCCGAGGCCGACAAGGCCAAACTCAGCGACACAGGCAAATGATCAGCTACGCGCGCCAGAACCCCGAGCAGCAGCCGGACGGCACACCGCCGCCGACGGAAGAGCATATCGCGCCGGCGCCGCGGGTGTCGGTGCAGGCATTTTGCGAGACGGTGGAAACCGCCGCCGCCGTGCAATCGGCCGGCGAGGACCGCCGCCTCGGCAAGGCTCATCTCAAGATCCAGATGGGCGGCATGGCCGCCGCCATCGAAGCCTATCGTTCGGCGCCGACGCCGAACGTGATCATCCTGGAGACCGAAGGCCGCAACGACATCCTGCTCGGCCTCGATCAGCTGGCCACGGTGTGCGACGCCGGCACCCGGGTGATCGTGATCGGCCGCATCAACGACGTCACGCTCTACCGCGAGCTGGTGCGCCGCGGCGTCAGCGACTACATGATCGCCCCGGTCGGCGCCATCGACGTGGTGCGTTCGGTCTGCAACCTGTTCTCGACGCCGGAAGCCAAGGCGGTCGGCCGCATCATCGCCATCGTCGGCGCCAAGGGCGGCGTCGGCGCCTCGACCGTCGCCCATAACGTCGCCTGGGCGATCGCGCGCGACCTGGCGCTGGATTCGGTGGTCGCCGACCTCGACCTCGCCTTCGGCACCGCCGGCCTCGACTACAACCAGGATCCGCCGCAGGGCATCGCCGACGCGGTATTCTCGCCGGACCGGGTCGATACCGCCTTCATCGACCGCCTGCTGTCGAAATGCACCGACCATCTCAGCCTGCTGGCCGCGCCGGCGACGCTCGACCAGGTCTACGATTTCGGCGCGGATGCCTTCGATTCGATCTTCGACACGCTGCGCACCACGATGCCCTGCATCGTGCTCGACGTCCCCCATCAATGGTCGGGATGGACCAAGCGCGCGCTGATCGCGGCCGACGACATCCTGATCGTCGCCGCCCCCGATCTCGCCAATCTGCGCAACGCCAAGAACATTTTCGACCTGCTCAAGACCTCGCGGCCGAACGACCGCGCGCCGCTCTACTGCCTCAACCAGGTCGGCATACCGAAGCGGCCCGAGATCCCCGCCAGCGAATTCGCCAAGGCGATCGAAGCCCGCCGATCGCAACGATTCCGTTCGATCCGCAGATGTTCGGCTCGGCCGCCAACAACGGCCAGATGATCGCGGAAATCGCCGCCAAGCATCGCACCACCGAGATGTTCCTGCAGATTGCGCAGCGGTTGACAGGCCGCGGCGAGACCAAGAAGCCGAAGGGGTCGTTCCTGTCGCCCCTGTTCGACAAGTTGCGGGCCAAGAAGTAGGCCGCCCGCGTGGAGTACGAGCGTGTTTGGTAAGCGTAGCGGAGAAAACGACACGCGGGCGCCGAAGCCCGCCATTCAGGCGCCGGAGCTCAGCTTCCGGCGCAGCCGTCGTTGCGCGCGAGAGCGCCGCGCCTGTCGTCGCTTCGCCGCCGATGGTTCCCTCCAAGCCACCGCCGCCGGCGCCCCCGATGGAAGCGCGGCGCTCCGACGACTATTACCAGATCAAGTCGACGATCTTCAACGCCCTGATCGACACCATCGATCTGGCGCAGCTGGCCCAGCTCGACCGCGATTCGGCGCGCGAGGAAATCCGCGACATCGTCAACGAGATCATCTCGATCAAGAACGTGGTGATGTCGATCGCCGAGCAGGAACATCTGCTCCAGGACATCTGCAACGACGTGCTGGGCTACGGCCCGCTCGAGCCGCTGCTGGCGCGCGACGACATCGCCGACATCATGGTCAACGGCGCCAGCCGCGTCTTCATCGAAGTCGGCGGCAAGGTGCAGCTCACCAATATCCGCTTCCGCGACAACGCGCAGCTGATGAACATCTGCCAGCGCATCGTCAGCCAGGTCGGCCGCCGCGTCGACGAATCCTCGCCGATCTGCGACGCGCGCCTGCCGACGGCTCCCGCGTCAACGTCATCGCGCCGCCGCTGTCGCTCGATGGGCCCGACGCTCACCATCCGTAAGTTCAAGAAGGACAAGCTGACGCTCGACGATCTGGTCAAGTTCGGCTCGATCACGCCGGAAGGCGCGCGAGTCCTGCAGGTCATCGGCCGCGTCCGCTGCAACATCCTGATCTCCGGCGGTACCGGTTCGGGCAAGACCACGCTGCTCAACTGCCTGACCGCCTATCATCGACGCCGACGAGCGCGTCATCACCTGCGAAGACGCCGCCGAACTGCAGCTGCAGCAGCCGCATGTGGTGCGCCTGGAAACCCGCCCGCCCAACCTGGAGGGCCAGGGCCAGATCACCATGCGCGACCTGGTCAGGAACTGCCTGCGTATGCGTCCCGAACGCATCATCGTCGGCGAAGTGCGCGGACCCGAAGCGTTCGACCTGCTGCAGGCCATGAACACCGGCCATGACGGCTCGATGGGCACGCTGCACGCCAACAGTCCCGCGCGAAGCCATGTCGCGCTGGAATCGATGATCACCATGGGCGGCTTCTCGCTGCCGTCGAAGACCATCCGCGAAATGATCGTCGGCTCGATCGACGTCATCATCCAGGCCGAGCGCCTGCGCGACGGTTCGCGCCGCATCACCAAGATCACCGAAGTGATCGGCACCGAAGGCGATGTCGTCATCACCCAGGACCTGTTCCTCTACGAGATCGATCGGCGAAGACGAGAACGGCCGCATCAACGGCAGGCATCGCTCGGCACCGGCATCGTGCGGCCGCGTTTCTGGGAGCGCGCCCGCTATTTCGGTCGAAGAGACGCGAGCTCGCCGACGGCGCTCGACGCCGCGCAGGCCAAGGACGAGCCATGGAGCCAATCGATGATCATCCATGCGCTAGCACTGGCGTTTCTCGCCTTCGCCGCCATCGGCGGGCTGGCGTGGGTCTTCGTCTATCCGGCGCTCTCGGGAGAGACAAAAGGCGGAGTCGCCGCCGTCGCCACGATCGCGCGGCCCGAGCCCGCGGCGCGCGCGTCAGGCCGACGCAGAACCAGCGCTCGCGCCGCGAACAGGTCGCAGGCGATCGCTCAAGGAGCTCGAAGCGCAGCCGGCCGAAGGAAAAAGTCCGTTCCGCTGCGCCGCCGCCTCGAGCAGGCCGGGCTTGACCTGGACGACCGCAGAACTTCTGGATCGTCGTCGGGCATTCTCGGCGTGGTCGCCGGCGTTCGTCATTGCGTTCTGGACGGGCGGCGGACTGCTGGTGCGGCGTCGGCTGGCGTTTGCGCGCCGGCTTCGGCCTGCCGCGCTGGGTGCTGGGCTTCCTGAAGAAGCGCCGCGAAAAGACGTTCACGCAGCGAATTCGCCGACGCCATCGACGTCATCGTGCGCGGCGTCAAGTCCGGCCTGCCGCTGATCGAAGCGCTCAAGGTGGTCGCCGCCGAAGCGCCGGAGCCGGTGGAGAGCGAGTTCCTCGCCATCGTCGAAAGCCTGAAGGTCGGCGTCACGCTCGGCGAGGCCTGCGGCGCATGTACGAGCGCATGCCGACGCCGGAAGTGAACTTCTTCGGCATCGTGATGACGATCCAGCAGAAGTCGGGCGGCAATCTGTCCGAAGCGCTCGGCAACCTGTCGCGGGTGCTGCGCGACCGCAAGAGGCTGGCAGGAGAAGATCCAGGCGATGTCGTCGGAAGCCAAGGCCTCGGCCGTGATCATCGGCTCGCTGCCGCCGGGCGTGATGGGCTGGTCTAGCTCACGACGCCCGACTACATCTCGCTGCTGTTCACCGCGCCGATGGGCCAGTCTGATGCTGGTGGGCTGCGCCGTGCTGGATGGCGATCGGCATCCTGGTGATGAAGAAAATGATCAACTTCAACTTCTGACGGTGCAGCATGATTGATTTCCTCATCACCAACATGCTTCGACGCCAGGTTCATGACCATGTTCCTGGCCGCGATCGCCGCGAGCGTGACCGCCTACACGCTGGGGCTGCCGCTGTTTGCCGGCGAAGGCCTCGGCAAGCGCCTGAAAGCGGTCGCCAGCGAGCGCGAGGGATCCGGCAGCGCGAGCGCGACCGGCTCGCCAAAACGCGAGAAGGTGTCGCTGCGCCAGACGCCCGAAGCAGCTCGTTTCCAGGGTGGTGGACCACTTCAACCTGACCAAATGGCTGGCGCAGGAAGCCGCGCGCGACAAGCTGGTCATGGCCGGCTATCGCGGCCAGGCGCCCTACGTCACCTTCCTGTTCTTCCGCTTCGTGATGCCGATCGTGCTTTTCGTCGGCGCGGTCCTCTATCTCTTCGTGATCACCCACATGGACAAGTCGCTGCCGGTCAAGATCGGCATCTGCGTCGGCGCCGCCTATCTCGGCTGCAGGCGCCGATGATCTTCCTCAACAACGCGATCAGCAAGCGCCAGCTCTCGATCATGCGCGCCTTTCCCGACGCGCTCGACCTGCTGCTGATCTGCGTCGAGTCCGGCATGTCGATCGAAGTCGCCTTCCGCAAGGTCTCCGTCGAAATCGGTACGCAATCGGTCGAGCTGGCCGAGGAACTCGCGCTGACCACGGCCGAACTGTCCTATCTGCCGGACCGCAGGTGGCCTTTGAAAATCTCGCCAAGCGCTGCGGCCTCGAGGCGTCAAGGCGGTCGTCTGGCGCTGATCCAGGCCGAACGCTACGGCACGCCGATGGGCCAGGCCTGCGCGTGACGGCGCAGGAAAACCGCGAAATGCGCATGAAGGAGGCCGAGAAGAAGGCGGCCTCGCTGCCGGCCAAGCTCACCGTGCCGATGATCCTGTTCTTCCTGCCGTGCCTGTTCGTCGTCATTCTCGGGCCGACCTACATCAAGCTGCAGGTGACGCCGATCCTCTGACCCGGAAGTTCACGCGTTGATGCCGTAACTTGACCGGCAGCCTGAGCGCGGCCGCCATTGCCAACAGCTGGTCTCCTTGACCATGGAGATCGGCCGGAGGCCGCGCGGTCATTCGAACTACGCGATCAGCGTGCCGTTGACGGCGTCGTCTTGCGGGCAAGGCTGCGCGACAACGGGGCGTGTTCGATGCGCAGCACGCGTGAGCCTGACGGCACCATAGATCGATATCGCCGCAACGATCGCTCCACCGACGAGATCGATGAAATAGTGCGCGCCTTGAATGGGGGTTGCCGCCAGCACGACGAGATTCAACAGAATTGCGGCGGCCCGCAACCGCTTGACCGGATAAAATGCCCACGCGAAAAAGATCGCCCACGCCGTATGGAAGCTCGGAAACGTGATGAGGCCCGACATCTCGTCGATCAGCATATGCTCGCCCGAACGCAACGCATCGAGATAGATCTTCTGATCCGTCGTCATGATCGGCGACACGTTGAGATATTCGCTGTGCGCAATTTGCAGAAAGCCATAGATCCCGCCCGCCGGCACGAAGGTGAATACCGCAAGCGCAATGCACAGCCCCAGGGCATTGGCGAGTACGAATTGCTGCAGCCGCACAAACCGTGACGTGGGCACGAGAACAATGAACAACACCACGAGCTGGAACAGCATCGAGTTATAGGCGAGGTGCGTAATGGTGCTCAAAAGCGGGGTGTCATTGATGAAATGCAGATAGGCGCGCCAGTCCAGCCCCATCCATTTGTCCGCGCTGTCCAACAGCGCATCGCAATAAGGAAATCCGGTGGTCGCCAGCGGATAAGACAATGCGGCGCCCAGGGTCAACGCGAGCAACAGCTGCGCGAAAACCTCCGTAGCGAAGCCGATATAGGGGTCGGGTCGCAGCCGCTGATAGTACCAGGAGACCGCAAGGCAAGGCAGCGCGCAGAGGGCTATCGTTTTGAAAGTGACCCAAGCGAATAACAGGCCCGCGGACCAGTAGCCAATGATCGTCGTAACCGCCATCGCCGCGATCACGACCCAAATGACCCGGCTGTTGCGCGCTAGTGTTCCTGACTCAGGAACTGAAACGTCATTGGTGGCACGAGAGACGAGGTCAGTGACCAGAGCTTTGACGACCGCAAGGTTGAGCATCGTGTCCTCTTCTCAGGCACTTTTTCGGCACATTGTGTTCAGAAAAAACTAAAAAACAAAAACGCTGAATGCCAAACTGCAACTTGAACGGGCCGTAGGATTAAGAAGGTCTAAACAGCACCTTCCGTTTGGCTTTTTACGCACGGGATAGCGGGGGCTGGAACCGTATTCCTGCAGACCCAATCGGCGTGGATAGTCGCTGTTGGCCATTGGCGTCTGCGCATCCCGGCATGGCGCTTCGAGCCCGGGATTGGATCGATCAGTCGGGGCGGTTGAGCGCGGCGACCGGGACGGTCTTGCCGCCGCGCGGATTGTCCTTGCGGCTCAGCATTTCCCGCAAATAGGCCACGTTCGCCGTGGCCTCCTCGGCCGGCAGGTCGCCCTTGGCGATGGTCTCGGCTTCCGCAAAGCGGCCCTGCAGGCCCACGACCAGCGCCAGATTCTGCCGGACGCGTACGTCCGCCCGCGGGTTGCCATAGGCGCGCCGCAGCGTCTGCTCGGCGTTGGGCAGGTCCCGCGTCAGCATGTAGGAGAGGCCGAGATTGGACAGCACCGACGGCTCGTCGGGCACGATCTTCAAGGCGGTGTTGTAGTAGTTGCGCGCTTCCTCGTGCTTGCCGAGCTTGTCGAGCGCGGTGCCCTGCACCGACAGAATGCGCCAGTCCGGATTGTCGGGCGAATGGGCGCGGCTGAGCACGTCGAAGGCGGCCTGCGAATTGCCGTTGTCGGCGAGCGCACGGCCGTAGCCGGCGAGCAGCGCCTTGTTGCCGGGATGGGCGATCGTCGCCTGTTCGAGCACGGCGGCGGCTTGCGCGCGCTGGCCGGAGGCGCGGAGCGCCTGGCCATAGGCCAGAGCGGCGTCGGCATCCTTGGGATTGGCGCGATAGCGGTCGCCGTAAACCTCGACGGCGCGGCGCGGATCGACGGGAGCGGCTTCGGCCTTCGACGTCATCGCACCGGTCACGTCCGCCATGGTCTGGCAGCCGCCAAGGCTCGCGGCCAGAATCGCCGTCACGGCCGCGGATGCGAGAAGCCGGGCAAATCCGGGTCGAACAAGGCTGGACTGTCGACGCATGGCACTTCAACTCACGATTTCGGGCGAAGGGAGCCGAACGCGCCAGCAATAGACTGTTAACCCTAATGGTTGGTTAATTGGCGGGGTCGGGCAGCCGGGAGTGCCGCCGGGCCGGGCGCTTTTCCGGACGAATTTTGCAGCTTCGCCATTGAAGTCGCACGAATATCCTGCAACCTCGGCTGACCGCTCCGCTATCCGCGAGACCGACATGCAATCCCCGTTCGAGACCGCGCCCGCCGCTTCCGCCATTCCGATCACCTTCGCCACCAAGGCGACATGGGCTGGGATCAGGGAGGGGCTTCCGGCGCAGGCCCGGCAGTTCGCGCTTGCCAACGACTTTACCGCCAAGCCCGGCAAGCTTCTGATACTCCCCTCGCCCGAGGGGAAGATTGCGCAGGTCATCTTCGGCCTCGAGGACGAGGGCAGCAAATCCCGCGACCTGTTCCGGCCCGGCGCGCTGCCGGGCCTGCTGCCGCCCGGCGTCTATCGCTTTGCCAATGCGCCGCACGACACGCGCCTCGCGGCGCTGGCGTTTGCGCTCGGCAGCTATCGCTTCGGCCGCTATCGCAAGGCGGACGCAACCCGACGTGCGGCTGGTGCCGCCTGACGGGATCGACGTCGCCGACATCGCGCGGATGGCGGAAGCGGCCGCGCTGGCGCGCGACCTCATCAATACGCCGTCGAACGACATGGGCCCGGAGGAACTGGCGCTGGCCGCGCAGGCGCTCGGCGACACGCTACGGCGCCAGCTACAACGCCATCGTCGGCGACGAGCTGGTGCGACAGAATTTTCCGCTGATTTACGCCGTCGGCATGGCCTCGCCGCGCGCGCCGCGGCTGATCGATCATCACCTGGGGCGACCCGGCTCATCCCAAGGTGACGCTGGTCGGCAAGGGCGTCTGCTTCGACACCGGCGGCCTCGACCTGAAACCTTCCAGCGGCATGCTGATCATGAAGAAGGACATGGGCGGCGCCGCCAACGTGCTGGCGCTGGCCCAGATGGTGATGGACGCCAAGCTGAAAGTCCGCCTGCGGGTGCTGATCCCCGCGGTCGAGAACGCGGTCGCCGGCAACGCCTTCCGTCCGCTCGACATCTTCAAGTCGCGCAAGGGACCGACGGTCGAGATCGGCAACACCGACGCCGAGGGCCGGCTGGTGCTGGCCGACGCGCTGGCGCTGGCGGACGAGGAGAAGCCCGATCTGCTGGTCGATCTCGGCACGCTGACCGGTGCGGCGCGGGTCGCACTTGGACCGGATTTACCGCCCTTTTACACCAATGATGAGACGCTGGCCGCAGACGTCGCACGCAGTGCGAAGCAGGAGAACGATCCGTTGTGGCGCATGCCGCTGTGGCCGCCTTACGATTCCTGGCTGGATTCGAAGGTCGCCGACATCAACAACGCGCCGTCGGGCGGCTTTGCCGGCTCGGTCATCTGCGCGCTGTTCCTGCAGCGCTTCGTCACCGACGCCAAAAGCTGGCTGCATGTCGATATCTACGGCTGGACGCCGTCCGCCAAGCCGGCGCGTCCCGAAGGCGGCGAATGCCAGGCCGCGCGCGCGATCTACAAATTGCTGAGCGAACGCTATGGATGATCCGCGCCTGACGCCGGCACGCGGCGACCTCGCCGCCAAATATCTCGAAGGCAAGGTCAAGGCGGCGCGCTTTGTCGAAGGCGAGGAATTTTGCGTGATCGCAGCGCCATCGCGCCGCTGCGCGAAGCGCCCTCCTCCGACGCCCCGCTGGTGACGCAGGCGCTGAAGGGCGAACGCGTCACGGTCTACGACCGCAACGGCGAAGGCTTTGCCTGGGGCCAGTTGAACGGCGACGGCTATGTCGGCTGGATTCCCGACGCCGCGCTCGGCAAGCCTGCGGCTGCGCCGACGCACAAGATCACGGCGTTGCGGACGTTTGCGTTTCCGGGCCCGTCGATCAAACTGCCGCCGATCGACACGCTGCCGATGGGCGCGCTGGTTGCGGTCGCGCGCGAAGACGGCGCGTTCGCCGTGACGCGCGAAGGCTGGTACCTGCCGCGCCGGCATGTCGGCAGCCTCGAGGCGATGGAGAAGGATTTCGTCGCGGTCGCCGAACGCTTTGTCGGCACGCCCTATCTGTGGGGCGGCAAGAGCAGCCTCGGCATCGATTGCTCCGGCCTGGTGCAGATCTCACTGAACGCCGCCGGCACCGGCTGCCCGCGCGACAGCGACATGCAGCAGGATGGGCTCGGCCGCGCCTTGAGCGCCGGCGGAAGCCAAAAAACTACAGCGCGGCGATCTGATCTTCTGGAAGGGCCATGTCGCGATCGTGCGCGACGCCGACACCATCGTCCACGCCAATGCCCATCACATGGCAACCGTGATCGAGCCGACGACGAGGCCATCGCCCGCATCAAGGCCGCGGGCAGCGAAGTCACGGCGATCAAGCGGCTGGACGTGAAGGCGCCTGCGGACCGGGCGTTCAAAAAAATACGAAAACAACCCCATGCACAGTAGATATAGACTTTGTGCCGATCCGAAAACGCTAGATCTGGTGTAGTCGCATGAGAAAAAGCGACCGATCTCGCGATCCCGATCCACTTATCCTAAACCCCGGCACAGCCTCGATCCGGAACGCGGCCGCAAACAGCGCGCGGGTGTATTCGCTCTTCGGATTCTTGAACAGTTCGGCGGCCGGCCCTCTCACCATTGCCGCGCGCATACGATCAGATGGCTCGCCAGCGAGGCGACCACGCGCAAATCGTGGGAGATGAACATGTAGGTCAGGTCGCGCTTGCGCTGCAGCTCGCGCAACAGATCGCAGGCGGATTGGAGCCGAAGGCGTAATCCGCCATCTTGGATATAGTGCTTCACGTGAGATGGCGGGTTAAAGAGAACCCGCCCTACAGCGCCTAAACAGAAGGAAGACGTGGCCACAGGCCTGGAGAACGTCTACCATTGTTCGCCTGTTCACAGGTCAAAACTTCGCCAAGCAGTTGTTGAAAGTCGCCGATCCGCCACTGAACGCGTGGGTTAAAGTCCGCGCGTGAAGGATTAACCGGTACCTAGCGTTCACTTAGTGAGGAAGACATGCACTGTCGCGTTTTCATCAAGATCCTGGCTGCAGCAGCGAGCATTTGGTCCGCGGCAGCGTACGCGCAAACTTATCCCTCGCGCCCCGTTACAATGGTGGTGCCCTTTGCCGCAGGCGGCACTTTCGATGTGGTCGGCCGTATCATTGCGGCCCGGATGGCAGAGATTCTCGGCCAGTCCGTTATTGTCGAGAACGTCACCGGAGGCGGTGGCATTGTTGACGTCACCCGTGTGATCAACGCGGCGTCCGATGGCTATACGCTGCTGTTCGGCACCGTCGGCACGCATGCATACAATCAGTGGATCTACAAAAAGCGCCGCTACGACGCGGTCAATGACTTCACGCCAGTCACTTTATTTTCGGAACAACCGATGGTGCTCGAAGCGCGCAAGGATTTGCCGGCCAATGATCTTCGCGAGTTCATCGCGCTATTGAAATCCAACGGCTCCAAGATGCAGTTCGGTTCCGCCGGCGCCGGAACGACCACACATCTCGCCTGCGCGCTGCTCAATTCCAGGATCGGCGTCGATATCACGCATGTACCCTACCGGGGATCTGCGCCCGCGGCGAACGACCTGATCAGCGGCCAAATCGATTACCTATGCGGCAATCTTGGTGCTGCGATAGGTCGTATCGCCAGCAAGCAAGAAAAGGTCCTGGCCGTGCTGTCGCATGATCGCACGCCCCTCATGCCTGAGCTTCGTACTGCCGAGGAACAAGGATTGGAAGGAATGGACATCACCACCTGGACTGCCTTCTTCCTGCCCAAAGGCGCACCCGGCCCTGTTGTAGACAAGCTTAACAAAGTCACGCACGAGGCCATGGAAACACCGGCGATTAAAGCCCGTATGCACGACATCGGGGTGACGGGTATCGCGTCCGAGCGGAGAAGCCCGGAGTACCTCGCCAAGTTTGTCGCCGACGAGATCGCGCGCTGGGAGAACCCAATCAAATCAGGAGGACTGCAGCTGGATTGATGCAGGCAGCCCGCTTCGCTAAACCCCGGGCACCGCCTCGATCCGGAACGCGGCCGCAAACAGCGCGCGGGTGTATTCGCTCTTCGGATTCTTGAACAGTTCGGCGGCCGGCCCTTCCTCGACCACCTTGCCGCGACGCATCACGATCAGATGGCTGGCGAGCGAAGCGACCACGCGCAAATCGTGGGAGATGAACATGTAGGTCAGGTCGCGCTTGCGCTGCAGCTCGCGCAACAGATCGACCATCTGCGCCTGGAACAGCATGTCGAGCGCGCTGGTCGGCTCGTCCAGCACGACGAAATTCGGCTCCAGCACCACCGCGCGCGCAATCGAGATGCGCTGGCGCTGGCCGCCGGAGAATTCATGCGGATAGCGGAACCGGGTTTTGGGGTCGAGGCCGACGTCCTTCAGCGCCTTGACCACGCGCGTATCGCGCTCCTCATACGACAGCTTGGGCTGATGCACGCTCAGGCCCTCGGCGACGATGTCGCCGACCGACATCCGCGGTGTGAGCGCGCCGAACGGATCCTGAAACACGATCTGCATGTCGCGGCGGAACGGCAGCATCGCCTTGAAGCGCAGGCCCTGGATGTTGTTGCCGAGAAACACGATCGGCCCGTCCGACGAAATCAGCCGCAGCAGCGCCAGCCCCAGCGTGGTCTTGCCGGAGCCGGATTCGCCGACCACGCCGAGCGTCTCGCCCTTGCGCACCGCAAGGCTGACGCCGTCGACCGCCCTGATATGGTCGACCGTCCGGCGCAACAGGCCGCGCTTGACCGGAAACCAGACCTTCAGATTATCCGCCGACATCACCACCGGCGCATTGGGGCGCGGCGGCGCCGGGTCGGGTTTCGGTTCGGCCGCCAGCAGGTCGCGGGTGTAGGCATGCTTCGGCGCCGTAAAGACCTGCTCGACCGGCCCCTGCTCGACGATCTTGCCGCTGTTCATGACGCAGACGACGTCGGCGATGCGGCGAACGATGCCGAGATCATGGGTGATGAACAGCAGGCTCATGCCGAGCCGCGCGCGGATCTCGGCCAGCAGCGACAGGATCTGGGCCTGCACCGTGACGTCGAGCGCGGTGGTCGGCTCGTCCGCGATCAACAGATCCGGTTCGTTGGCGAGCGCCATCGCGATCATGACGCGCTGGCGCTGGCCGCCGGACAATTGGTGCGGATAGCTCTGCAGCCTGGTGTGCGGATCGGGAATGCCGACCTGGGTCAACAGCTCGAGCGTGCGCGCCCGCGCCATCGCGCCGCGGATGCCATTGTGCAGAAGCAATATCTCGCCGATCTGCGCCTCGATCGTATGGAGCGGATTGAGCGAGGTCATCGGCTCCTGGAAGATGATCGAGATGTCGTTGCCGCGGATTTCGCGCATCTCGTTCTCGGCCGCCTGCAACAGATCGCGGCCGCGGAAACGGATGCTGCCGGAGGGATGCGAGGCCGCTCGGATAGGGCAACAGCTTCAGGATCGACAACGCGCTGACGGATTTTCCGGAGCCGGATTCGCCGACCAGCGCCACGCACTCGCCGCGCTTGATCGAAAACGAGATCTGGTCGACCGCGAGCGTGTCGCCGAACGCCACCGAGAGGTCGCGGACATCGAGCAGAGGCTGGTTGATGGCGTCCATGCGATCTGCCTCCTACCTGAACGTCTTGCGCGGATCGAAGGCGTCGCGCGCGGCTTCGCCGATGAAGATCAGCAGCGACAGCATGATCGCGACCGAGAAGAAGCCGGCGAGGCCGAGCCACGGCGCCTGCACGTTGGCTTTTGCTTGCGACAGCAATTCGCCGAGCGACGGCGAGCCCGGCGGCAGGCCGAAGCCGAGGAAATCCAGCGCCGTCAGCGTCATCACCGACGACGACACGATGAACGGCAGGAACGTCATGGTCGCCACCATCGCGTTCGGCAACAGATGGCGGAACATGATCACGGCGTTGGAGACGCCGAGCGCGCGCGCCGCCATGATGTATTCGAAATTGCGGCCGCGCAGGAATTCGGCGCGCACCAGCCCGACCAGCGACACCCATGAAAACAGCAGGCAGGATGCCGAGCAGGATGAAGAAGCCCGGCGGCAGCACCGCCGATATGATCAGGAGCAGATACAGCGAGGGGATCGCGTTCCAGACCTCGATGAAGCGCTGAAACAGCAAATCGATCCAGCCGCCGAAATAGCCCTGCACGCCGCCGGCGGCGATGCCGATGATCGAGGACACGATCGTCAGCGTCAGGCCGAACAACACCGAGATGCGGAAGCCGTAGATCAGGCGCGCCACCACGTCGCGGCCCTGGTCGTCGGTGCCGAGCCAGTTGTATTCGAGGTCGCGGCAGCCGCTGAGATGCTTCTTCTGCACCACCTCGCTGCACTGCTGTTCGGTCAGCATCCAGGTCGGCTTCGACGGCGCCGGCGTCGGCAGATCGAGATTGTGGGTGTCGTAGGAATAACGGATCAGCGGCCAGACGATGGTGCCGCCCTTGTCGGCGATCTGCTTCTGCAAATAGGGATCGCGGTAGTCGGCGGCGGTTTCGAAGTCGCCGCCGAAGGTGGTTTCGGAATAGCTGAAGAAGGCCGGCCAATAGAGATGGCCGTCATATTTGATCAGGAACGGCCGGTCGTTGGCGATCAGTTCGGCAAACAGCGAGACCACGAACAGGATCAGGAAGATCCAGAACGACCAGTAGCCGCGGCGGTTGGCCTTGAAATTCTGCCAGCGGCGGCGGTTGAGCGGCGACGGCGCGAACCGGTGACGCGTGATCGGCACGGCCTCGCCGAGCGGCGACTGCGTCGAGGTCTCGACCGGCTGGGGCGCGGTGATCGTCATCAGACCTCACGCGCCTCGAAATCGATCCGCGGGTCGATCCACATATAGGCGAGGTCGGAGATCAGATTGACCACGAGGCCGACCAGCGAAAAGATGAACAGCGTCCCGAACACCACGGGATAATCGCGGTTCAGCACGCTCTCGAAGCCGAGCAGGCCGAGCCCGTCGAGCGAGAAGATGGTCTCGATCAAGCAGCGAGCCGGAGAAGAAGGCGTGGATGAACGCGCCCGGAAAACCCGCGATCACGATCAGCATCGCGTTGCGGAAGATGTGATTGTACAGCACCTGCCGCTCGCTGCAGCCCTTGGCGCGCGCGGTCATGACATATTGCTTGCGGATCTCGTCGAGGAACGAGTTCTTGGTCAGCAGCGTCATGGTGGCGAAGGCGCCGAGCGCCATCGCGATCAGCGGCAGCGTGAGGTGCCAGAAATAATCGATGATCTTCCAGTACCAGGGGAATTGCGCCCAGCCGTCCGAGGTCAGGCCGCGCAGCGGGAAGATGTTGAAGAACGAGCCGCCGGCGAACAGGATGATCAGGAGGATCGCAAACAGAAAACCTGGAATCGCAAAGCCGACGATGATGACGGCCGAGGTCCAGGTGTCGAACCGCGACCCGTCCATGCACCGCCTTGCGGATGCCGAGCGGGATCGAGATCAGATAGGTCAGCAGCGTCATCCAGATCCCGAGCGACATCGAGACCGGCAGCTTCTCCTTGATCAGCTGGATCACGCTGACGTCGCGGAAATAGCTCTTGCCGAAATCGAAGCGCGCGAAATTCCACACCATCAGCGCAAAACGTTCCGGCGCCGGCTTGTCGAAGCCGAACTGGACTTCCAGCTTCTTGATGAATTCCGGATCGAGCCCCTGCGCGCCGCGGTATTTCGAACTGACGGCGGCGTCCGCGTGGGCGCCGGTCTGGCCGCGGGCGCCGAAATCGCCGCCGCCGCCCGATATCCTGGAGGTGCCGCCGGTATCGGCGCCGGTGAGCTGCGCGAGCACGCGCTCGACCGGACCGCCCGGCGCGAACTGCACGACCACGAACGACACCAGCAGGATTCCCAACAGCGTCGGCAGCATCAGCAAAATGCGGCGGGCGATATAATTGGCCATGAATTATTTCGCCTGCTCGAGTTTCGCGGCCTTGGCGGCGTCGTACCACCACAGAATGCGCTCCCCGACGTTGGTCGCATAATTTTCGATCTGATAGCGCGGCAGCGTCTTGGGATGGTCGAACACATCCCAATAGGCCAGCGGATGGGTGGCGCGGTACCAGTGCGGCACCCAATAGCGCCCGGCGCGGAACACCCGGTCGAAGGCACGGCAGGCGGTCGTCAGTTCGGCGCGGGTATCGGCGGCCAGGATCTTCTCGATCAGCGCATCGATGACGGGGTCGGCGATCCCGGCCAGATTGTAGGAGCCTTTGGTTGCGGCGGCCTGCGAGGAGAAGGTCGGGCGCATCGAGTCGCCCGGCGTTGCCGACATACTGAGACGCTCGATGGTGACGTCGAAGTCGAAATCCTCGACACGGGCGCGGAATTGCACGGCATCGACCATCCGCGGCGTCGCCTCGATGCCGAGCGTGCCGAGATTCTTCAGGAACGGCGCGTGGTGCGGCAGAAGCGACGGCTCGTCGAGCAGGAATTCGATTTTGAAGACATCGCCGTCCGGCAGCAGCCGCTTGCGGTCCTTGACGACGCAGCCGGCATCGGTGAGCAACTGCGAGGCCTTGCGCAGCAGGCGTGCGGTCCTGCCCCGATCCGTCGGACACCGGCGGCACGAAGGGCTCGCCGAACACTTCGTCCGGCACCTTGCCGCGGAACGGCTCGAGCAGCTTGAGTTCTTCCGGCGACGGCGGGCCCTTCGCCACCATGTCCGAGTTCTGGAACGGCGAAACCGTGCGCGCGTAGGCGCCGTACATCACGGTCTTGTTGGTCCATTCGAAATCGAACGCACAGATCAGCGCCTCGCGGACGCGCGGATCCCTGAACTGCTTGCGGCGGGTGTTCATGAACCAGCCCTGCGCGCCCGCCGGCGACTCGTCGGGCAGCGTCTCGAGCTTGACGCGGCCGTCCTTGACGGCGGGGAAGTCGTAGCGCGTCGCCCAGATCCGCGAGGTGAACTCCTCGCGGTACAGATAGTTCCTGCCGGAAAATCCTTCGAAGGCGACGTCGCGGTCGCGGTAGAACTCGAAACGCACGACGTCGAAATTGAAATGGCCGCGGCTGACCGGCAAGATCGGCGCCCCACCAGTCCTTGACCCGGTCGTATTCGATGTAGCGGTTGGCCTCGAACTTGCCGACCTTGTACGGCCCCGATCCCAGCGGGATCTCGAGCGTCGTTTCGTCGAACGGCCGTGTCGCGTAATAGGCCTTCGAGAAGATCGGCAGCGTCGCGACATAGAGCGGCACGTCGCGCGCGCGCTTTTCGGCAAAGGTGACGACCAGCGTCGCGTCGTCGACCGCCTCGGCCTTCAGCATGTCGCGCATCTGCAACAGGACCAGCGGATGGCCCTTCTCCTTCAATGTCGTGAGCGAGAACGCGGCGTCATGCGCGGTCAGCTTCGTGCCGTCGTGAAAGCGCGCTTCCGGCCGCAGCGTGAAACGGTAGGTCAGCTTGTCCGGCGAAATCTGCACGGATTTCGCGACCTGGCCGTACACCGCGTCCGGCTCGTCGCCCGCCCGCGCCATCAGCGTCGCAAAGGTCAACTCCATGCCGCACGCGCCCTCGCCTTTCAGGATGAAGGCGTTGAGCGAATTGAACGTAAAGAAGGACTGGTTGTTAGAGGCGCAACGTCGGGATGGTCGAAAACAGCCCGCCCTTCGGCGCGGCCACGTTGGCATAGTCGAAATGGTGGAAGTCGGCCGGGTATTTCAGGTCGCCGAACACCGACAGCCCGTGCGTCTCGGTGCCGGTCTCGGAGGCGGCGGCCGGAGTGAAGCCGGCCGCGCTCAGCGCGCCGAGGCCGAGGCCCAGCACGTGCCGGCGATTGAGATGCGCCATGCGCGCTGTCCTTCAACTGCGCTTTCCGATCCTGGCTGCCTTGTCGGCGTCATACCACCACACGTCCGGAAATCCGGAAACGCCGTATTTGGGCAACGGCTCGGGATGGCTGAAGCGATCCCAGCGCGCATAGCGCTGGAATCCGTAGTTGAATTGCGGGACGCAGTAGAAGTTCCAGAGCAGCACCCGGTCCATCGCCTTGCAGGCCGCGATCTGTTCGGTCCGGTCCTTGGCGAAGATGATGCGCTCGATCAGCGCGTCGACCGCGGGATTCTTGATGCCGCGCATGTTGCGCGAACCGGGCCTGTCCGCCGCTTGCGAGCCGAACCAGTCGCGCTGCTCGTTGCCGGGCGACAGCGACTGTCCCCAAACGACCGTCGTCATGTCGAAGTCGAAATCTGCGCGTGCGGTTCTGGTACTGGACGTCGTCGACCGTGCGGATGTTCACGGTGACGCCGAGCCGCTCCAGAGAGGGCTTGTAGAACAGCGATATCCGCTCGTTGCCCTCGTCGGAGCACAGGATCTCGACGCTGACCGGCTGTCCCGCGGGATCGACCAGTTTGCGGTCGCGGATTTCGAAGCCGGCCTCCTTCAGCAGCCGCGTCGCTTCGCGCAGATTGTTGCGGACAGCTTCGGGACTGCCGCCGACCGGATCCTTGTACGGCGTCGTGAAAACCTCCGGCGGCACCTTGTCGCGCACCGTCTCCAGCATTTGCAGTTCGAGGCCCTCGGGCAGTCCGGTGGCCATGAAGTCGGGGATGCCGTCGAAATAGCTGCTGTCGCGATGGTACTCGCCGGTCGACAGCGTCCGGTTCATCTCCTCGAAATCGAAGGCGAAGTTGAAGGCGCGGCGCAACCGGACATCCGTGAACAGCGGCCGGCGCAGGTTGAAGGCCCAACCCTGCATCCGTCCCGAACTGCGGACCGGGAACTTTTCCTTGATCACCCGCTTGTCGTGCACCGCCGGGAAGTCGTAGGCCACCGACCATTCCTTGGCGCTGCGCTCGGCATACCAGTCGAACTGGTCGGCCTTGAAGGCCTCGCGGCCGACGATGTCGTCGCGGAAGAACTCATAGCGCAGCTCGTCGAAATTATTCTGGCCGACGCTCGACGGCAGATCCTTGCCCCAATAATCCTTGACCCGCTCCAGCACCAGCGAGCGGCCGGCGACGAACTCCTTGATGCGATAGGGACCCGACCCCAGCGGCGGCTCCAGCGTGGTCGCCGTCACGTCGCGCTTGCGGCCCTGCGCGTCGGTGCCTTCCCACCAGTGTTTCGGCAGCACGTTGAGCTGGCCGGTGATCAGCGGAAGCTCGCGATTGCCCGGGCTGTCGAAGGTGAACTTGACGTCGTGCTCGCCGATCCGCTCGGCCTTGACGATATGCTGGTAATAGAAGCTGTACATCGGGCTGTTCTTCTTGAACGCATCGAACGAGAAGATCACGTCTTCCGGGGTCACCGGCTTGCCGTCGTGCCAGCGCGCCGCCGGACGCAGTCGATAGATCACGTAGGAGAAATCGTCGGGATAGGCTGACGAGCTCCGCCAGCGTGCCATAGTAGCTGTCCGGCTCATCCTGCGACCTGGGTCGATCAACGATTCGTAGATTCGCGCGATGCCGCGCCGGGAGCGATCCCTTCACGCCGGCGACCACGATGTTGAAGTTGTCAAAGGTGCCGAGTTCGAACAGGCGCACGACGCCGCCCTTCGGTGCATCCGGATTGACGTAGTCGAACCGCTTGAAGCCGGCGGGATACTTGACGTCGCCAAAGGTGGACACGCCGTGCCGCCATTTCAGCCCGTCGGGAGCGGACTGCGCGTGCGCGGTTTCGATCGCGGGAAGACCTGCGTTGAGCCCCAGCGCCGGGGCCATCGCGGCAACGGCGGAGCCTTGCAGGAGATGTCGTCGGGTGATCGCCAAATGCAGAATTCCTGTTGGCTTGAGGAAGCGCTACTGAGGACCCAATATAAGGCAAGGGTTCGGCAAATTACGTTGCTTTTTCCTCATGATAGCAACCGACATAAGGCGGCGCTGCGGCGAAACGTCCCGATAACGACAACGCGATCACCATACGCAAACGGCCAGGCAATGCCTGGCCGTCGTGTCGGTTCGCAAGTCCATGCCGGACTGTCGAAATGTTATTTCGCCGCCGTCGGCAGCGGGACCGGCTTGTCCGCCAGCGTGGCCAGATAAGCAATCACGTCGGCGCGCTCGCTGTCCTTCTGGATGCCCGCAAAGCCCATCGCGGTACCGGGAACGAAAGCCCTTCGGGTTGGCGATGAATTTGTTGAGGTCGTCAAACGTCCATTCGCCGCCCTTGCCCTTCATGGCGGCGGAGAAATTGAAGCCGCCCTTGCCCTCGCCCTTCTTCTCATTGACGGTGCCAAACAGGTTCGGGCCGACCCGGTTGGGGCCACCCTTTTCGAAGGTGTGGCAGGCCGCGCACTTCTTGGCGGCGGCGGCGCCCTTCTCGGCGGAGGCGGTCTGCAGCAGTTTCTCGATCGGCTCGGACGGCGCGGCGGCTTCCGCGCCGGCGCCGCCATGCCCCGTCTTCCTTCACGGCGATCTCGAAGCCCGGCTTTTCCGGCATTATGCGGCGTGAAGATCGCGCCGGCGGCAAAGCTCGTCACCAGGAGCAGAATGCAGGTGCCGAGGATGGCGCCGATAATCTTGTTGAGTTCGAAGGAGTCCATATTGGATCAGGCTCCAGGCCTTGAAGGATCGACTTGAAGGCCGGCAAAACGGCCGCGGATTAGCCTCAGGAATCAGGCTTTCGCGCCGCACCCTCAGCAGGGTTGAGATATCGGTTTGCCCGGGCTCTGGCAACCCGTATAAACGCCCCGACTTTCCGCCAATCCCCATTATTTCCGGCATGTTTTCGCTACCCTCGTGACCCCGCGCCCAATGACCGAAAACCGCACTCTGGTGCTGATTCCCGCCCGCATGGCAGCCACAAGGCTGCCCGGCAAGCCGCTGTTGGACATCGCCGGGGTTCCGATGATCGTCCACGTGCTGCGCCGGGCGGAAGCCGCGCAAATCGGCCGGGTGGCGGTCGCAACCGACACGCCGGAGATCGCTTCCGTCGTGAAGGCCCATGGCGGCCTGGCGGTCATGACCAGCCCCGACCACCCCTCCGGCTCGGACCGGATTTATGAGGCCATGAAAATCCTCGATCCCGACGGCAGATGCGAGATCGTGGTCAATCTGCAGGGCGATTTCCCGACCATTACGCCCGACACCATCCGCGCCGTGCTGCCGCCGCTTGACGACCCCGCGGTCGATATTTCGACGCTGGCGTCCGAGATCCATACCGAAGAGGAAGACCTCGCGCCGAGCGTGGTGAAGGCGGTCGGCTCGCCGATCGGCCCGCGGCGGCTGCGCGCGCTGTATTTCACCCGCGCCACGGCGCCAACGGGCGACGGGCCGCGCTACCATCACATCGGCCTCTATGCCTATCGCCGCGCGGCGCTGCAGCGTTTCGTCGAGCTGCCGCCCTCGCCGCTGGAGAAACAGGAAAAACTCGAACAGCTGCGGGCGCTCGAGGCCGGGATGCGGATCGACGTCACCATCGTGGACACGGTGCCGCGCGGCGTCGACACGCCCGCCGATCTCGAAACCGCGCGCCAGATACTAGCCAAGGCCTGAGACATCATGACAAAAAAGCTGAAAATCGCATTCCAGGGCGAGCCCGGCGCGAACTCCCATATCGCCATCGTCGAGGCCTATCCGGACGCCGAGCCGTTGCCCTGCCCGACCTTCGAGGACGCGCTGGCCGCGATCTCCTCGGGCGAAGCCGATCTCGGCATGATCCCGATCGAGAATTCGGTCGCCGGCCGCGTCGCCGACATCCATCATCTGCTGCCGCAGTCCGGGCTGTTCATCGTCGGCGAATGGTTCGTGCCGATCCATCACCAGCTGATGGCGCCGCGCGGCGCCAAGCTTGCCGACATCAAGACCGTCGAGAGCCACGTCCACGCGCTCGGCCAGTGCCGCCGCATCATCCGCAAGCTCGGCATCAAGCCGATCGTCGTCGGGCGATACGGCGGGCAGCGCGCGCATCGTCGCCGAGCGCGGCGACAAGCATTGCGCCTCGATCGCCTCGCGGCTGGCCGCCGAAATCTACGGCCTCGATATCCTGGCCGAGGATGTCGAGGACGAGACCCACAACACCACCCGCTTCGTGGTGCTGGCGCGCGAGCAAAACTGGGCCGAAGCAGGGTTCGGGGCCGCTGGTCACCACTTTTGTTTTCCGGGTGCGCAACCTGCCCGCCGCGCTCTACAAGGCGCTCGGCGGCTTTGCCACCAACGGCGTCAACATGACCAAGCTGGAAAGCTACATGGTCGACGGCGAATTCTCGGCGACGCAGTTTTACGCCGATGTCGACGGCCATCCCGACGACAAGGGCCTTGCCTTTGCGCTGGAGGAACTGAAATTCTTCTCGCGCGAATTCCGCATCGTCGGCGTCTACCCCGCGCAACCGTTCCGCGAGACGTTCAGCGAGACGGTGGAATAAAGGTTTCAACCTGTCGTCCCGGCGAACGCCGGGACCCATACCGCGTGATCTATCGGTTGGGCAGGCTGGCCGACACCTTCCACAAAACCAAAGCCGGTGGCTATGGGTCCCGGCGTTCGCCGGGACGACGCTATGCCGCCGCTTTGTTGTCAAGCCCGAACGCGTCGGCCAGCAGACTATACGACTTCTTGCGCGCGTCGTGGTCGTAGACGGCGGTGATGATCATCAGCTCATCCGGCTGGCTGGCCGATATCATCGGCTGCAGCTTCGCCATCACGGTAGCGGGGCTGCCGACGAACAGGCGCGAGCGGTTGCGCGCGATCGAGGCGCGCTCGGCGTCCGAATAGGGATAGGCCAGCGCTTCCTCGACGCTCGGCAGCGGCAGGAACTGGCCGCGGTCGCGGCGCAGGCGATTGAGGTCCATCGAGGAGGCGAGCTTTTCGGCCTCCGCGTCGGTTTCGGCGGCGACCGCTGCGACCGCCAGAATGCCGTGCGGCGTCGTGCGCCAGCCCGACGGCTTGAAGCGCGCGCGGTAATGCGTCAGCGCCTCGACCGCGTCATAGGAGGCGAAGTGATGCGCGAACGCGAACCCCATGCCGACCTGGGCTGAGAGTTCGGAAGAGTAATCGCTGGAGCCGAGCAGCCAGATCGGCGGCAGCGGTGAGTCGTCCGGCATCGCCACCACATTGTTGTAGGGATGGCCGGGCGGGAAATCGCGGGTCTCCCACAACGTCAGCTCATGCAGCCGTTCGAGGAAATCATCGCCCTCGCGGCGATCGAGCCGGCTGCGCAGCGCGTAGGCGGTCGCGCCATCGGTGCCCGGCGCGCGGCCGAGGCCGAGATCGATCCGGCCGGGGAACAGCGCCTCCAGCATCTTGAAGCGTTCGGCCACCACCAGCGGCGCGTGGTTGGGCAGCATCACGCCGCCGGAGCCGACGCGGATATTTTTCGTCACCGCCGCGATCTGCCCGATCATCAGATCGGGCGCGGGGCTCGCGACAGAAGCGAGGTTGTGGTGCTCGGCGAGCCAGTAGCGGACATAGCCGAGCCCATCGACATGGCGCGCCAGATCGATGCTGTTGCGCAGCGCGGCTGCGGGTTTGGTGCCGGTGGTGACGACGGAAAGGTCGAGGACTGAAAGCGGGATCATCGGCCTAAACTAGTGCGGCAGGTGAAAGGCACAAAGGCCCGGCGCGTGCAGATCAGGCCCGCGCCGGTGCGGACGGACGACGCCTCCCGGCATCCCGCGAAAGTGGGACAAAATATGGTAGTATCACAATACTATGGTTCTTGCCCACTCAGATGACATCCGGGTGGCGTTCACCCATAATAGCCGAATTATTCCTGTAAAATATTCACTTTTGAACGGTATTTGGCCGTCAATTCGCATCTGCCCACAAACTCGAAACTACAGCCAATACTCCGATACTATTTAACAAAAATTGGGCAAATTCCCACCTCCAATGGGCTATTTGCGCGGCCACGTTTGGCTTATTTTAGCGGTCTGCCGCTAGGCCTGATGTTCGTTCGTATCTGTGGAGCTTTGTGAGTGCCATGACTGAAGTGAAGTCCGCCGCGTCCGACGGCCCGCGCGCACTCAATTCCCCCAAAATCTCCTTCGAGTTCTTCCCGCCGAAAACCGAGGAGATGGAGCGCTCGCTCTGGGAAACCATCAACCGGCTGGCGCCGCTTACCCCCAATTTCGTGTCGGTGACCTATGGCGCCGGCGGATCGACCCGCGAGCGCACCCATTCGACCATCGCCCGCATCCTGAAAGAGACCCGCCTGACGCCGGCCGCGCATCTGACCTGCGTCGGCGCGCCGAAAGGCGAGATCGACGACGTGGTCGCGCGCTACCACGAGATCGGCGTCCGCCACATCGTGGCGCTGCGCGGCGATCCCACCACCGGCATCGGCACCGCCTACCAGCCGCATCCCGACGGCTATCAATCTTCGCCCGACCTGATCGCCGGCATCAAGAAGCGCTATCCGGATTTCGAGATCTCGGTCTCGGCCTATCCGGAGAAGCACCCGGAGAGCGCCGATCTCGACGCCGACATCGACACGCTGCAGGCCAAGGTCGATGCCGGCGCGGCGCGCGCCATCACCCAGGTGTTCTTCGATAACGATCTCTACTTCCGCTACCTCGACCGGGTCCGCGCCCGCGGCATCAACATCCCCGTCGTGCCCGGCATCATGCCGATGCACAATTTCAAGCAGGCGCGCAGCTTCGTGACCCGCGCCGGCACCACCGTGCCGTCCTGGCTGGCGGACAAGTTCGAAGGGCTCGACGACGACGCCGACACGCGCAAGCTGGTGGCCGCAACGGTCGCGGCGGGCCAGGTGCAGAAGCTCGCCAAGCACGGCGTCGACACCTTTCATTTCTACACCATGAACCGCGCGGACCTCGTGTTCGCGATCAGCCATTTGCTGGGCATCCGTCCCAATGGCGCACAGAAAGCCGCCTGATCCGATGACCGTGCCCGTGTCTCCCAAGAGAACCGCCCTGCTCGCGGCGGCCCGCGAACGCATCCTGGTGCTCGACGGCGCCATGGGCACCATGATCCAGGGCCTGCAATATGACGAGGCCGCGTTCCGCGGCGAACGTTTCAAGGATTTCCATCGCGACGTCAGAGGCAACAACGATCTGCTGATCCTGACCCAGCCGAAGGCGATCGAGGACATCCACGCCGATTATTTGCGCGCCGGCGCCGACATCGTCGCCACCAACACGTTTTCCTCGACCTCGATCGCGCAGGCCGACTACGACATGTCGGATCTCGCCTATGAACTCAACCGCGATGGCGCGCGGCTCTGCCGCGCCGCCGCCGAGCGCGTCACCGCCGAGGACGGCAAGCCGCGTTTCGTCGCCGGCGCGCTGGGCCCGACCAACCGCACCGCCTCGATCTCGCCTGACGTGTCCAACCCCGGCTACCGCGCCGTCACCTTCGACGATCTGCGCAAGTCCTACGGCGAACAGATCAACGGCCTGCTCGACGGCGGCGCCGATCTGCTGCTGGTCGAAACCATCTTCGATACGCTGAACGCCAAGGCCGCGCTCTACGCCATCTCCGAAATCTGCGAGCAACGCGGCATCGACGTGCCCGTGATGATCTCGGGCACGATTACCGACAAATCCGGCCGCCTGCTGTCGGGGCAATTGCCGGAAGCGTTCTGGAATTCGGTGCGGCACGCCAAGCCCGTCACCATCGGCTTCAACTGCGCGCTCGGCGCCGAGGATTTGCGCGCCCATATCGCCGATATCGGCCGCGTCGCGGATACGCTGGTGTGCGCCTATCCGAACGCCGGCCTGCCCAATGAATTCGGCCAGTATGACGAGAGCCCGGAATATATGGCGCGGCCTGATCGGCGAGTTCGCCGAAGCCGGCCTCGTCAACATCGTCGGCGGCTGCTGCGGCACCACGCCGGACCATATCGCGGCGATTGCGGCGGCCGTCGCCCCGCACAAGCCCCGCGCCGTTCCCGTGATCGAACCGCGTCTGCGGCTGTCCGGCCTGGAGCCGTTCGAACTGACGCCGGCAATCCCCTTCGTCAATGTCGGCGAACGCACCAACGTCACGGGATCGGCGAAATTCCGCAAGCTGATCACAGCGGGCGATTACACCGCGGCGTTGGCGGTGGCGCGCGACCAGGTCGAGAACGGCGCGCAGATCATCGACGTCAACATGGACGAGGGTCTGCTCGATTCCGAAGCCGCGATGGTGACGTTCCTCAACCTCGTCGCCGCCGAGCCCGATATCGCCCGCGTTCCCGTCATGGTGGACTCCTCGAAATTCACCGTGATCGAAGCCGGCCTGAAATGCGTTCAGGGCAAGCCGGTGGTGAACTCGATCTCGATGAAGGAAGGCGTGGAGAAATTCATCCACGAGGCCCGCATCGCCCAGCGGCATGGCGCGGCCGTTGTCGTGATGGCGTTCGACGAGGTCGGACAGGCGGATACGTTTGCGCGCAAGACCGAAATCTGCAAACGCGCCTACGATATCCTGGTAGGCGAGCTCGGCTTCCCGCCCGAAGACATCATCTTCGACCCGAATATTTTCGCGATCGCGACCGGGCTCGAGGAACACAATAATTACGGCGTCGACTTCATCGAGGCGACGCGCTGGATCCGCCAGAACCTGCCGCATGCGCATATTTCCGGCGGCGTCTCCAACCTGTCGTTCTCGTTCCGCGGCAACGAGCCGGTGCGCGAGGCCATGCATTCGGTGTTCCTGTATCACGCCATCAAGGCCGGCATGGACATGGGCATCGTCAATGCCGGGCAGATGATCGTCTATGACGACATCGATCCCGAACTGCGCCAGGTCTGCGAAGACGTCATCCTCAACCGCGACCCGGGCGCGTCCGAGCGGTTGCTGGCGCTGGCGGAAAAATTCCGCGGCAAGGAGAAGCAGACCAAGGAGCAGGATCTGGCCTGGCGCGAATGGCCGGTCGAGAAGCGTCTGTCCCACGCGCTGGTGCACGGCATCACCGAATTCATCGAAGCCGACACCGAAGCGGTGCGGCTGACGGTCGAGCGTCCGCTCAACGTGATCGAAGGCCCGCTGATGGCCGGCATGAACATCGTCGGCGATCTCTTCGGCGACGGCAAGATGTTCCTGCCGCAGGTGGTGAAATCCGCCCGCGTCATGAAGCAGGCGGTGGCCTATCTGATGCCGTTCATGGAAGAGGAAAAGGCGCGCAACCTCGCCAACGGCGTCACCAGCACCGGCGGCCGCAACGCCGCCGGCAAGATCGTGCTCGCGACCGTCAAGGGCGACGTCCACGACATCGGCAAGAACATCGTCGGCATCGTGCTGCAATGTAACAATTTCGAGGTGATCGACCTCGGCGTCATGGTGCCGGCGGCCAAGATCATCGAAACCGCCAAGGCCGAGGGCGCCGACATCATCGGGCTGTCCGGCCTGATCACGCCCTCGCTCGATGAAATGAGCTTCCTGGCCGGCGAAATGCAGCGGCAGGGCATGAACATGCCGCTGTTGATCGGCGGCGCGACCACCAGCCGGGTCCATACCGCGGTCAAGATCGACCCGAACTACAAGGGCGGCCCGGTGGTGCATGTCAACGACGCCAGCCGCGCCGTCGGCGTCGCCTCGTCGCTGCTGTCGCCCGACCGGCGCGAGGCCTATGCCGCCGATATCCGCACCGAATACGCCAAAATTTCCGCGGCGCATTTCCGCGCCCAGGCCGACAAGAAGCGGCTGAAGCTTGACGTTGCCCGCGCCAACGCGGTCACGATCGACTTCGCCAAAGACGCCGCCGAAGAAGCCGGCATTCTTCGGCATCCGGAGCTTTGACGCCTATGATCTTGCGGAGCTGGCCGAATACATCGACTGGACGCCGTTCTTCCAGACCTGGGAACTGACCGGGCGATATCCTGCCATCCTCGACGATCCCAAGATCGGCGAAGTCGCGCGCTCGCTCTATGACGACGCGCGCAAGATGCTGGAGCGCATCATCGCAGGAAAAATGGTTCACCGCGCGCGCCACGATCGGCTTCTGGCCGGCCAATGCCGTGGGCGACGATATCGCTGTGTATGCCGACGATAGCCGCAAGAAACAGATCGCGACCTTCCACACGCTGCGCCAGCAACTGGAGAAGCGCGAAGGCCGCTTCAATGCGGCGCTGTCGGACTTCATCGCGCCTGTTTCCTCCGGCGTGCCCGACTATATCGGCGCCTTCGTGGTCACCGCCGGGATCGGCGAGGACGTGGTCGCCGACCGCTTCAAGAACGCCAATGACGATTATTCCTCGATCCTGTGCAAGGCGCTGGCCGATCGTCTCGCCGAAGCCTTTGCCGAGCGGATGCACGCGCGCGTGCGCCGGGAGTTCTGGGGCTACGCGCCGGACGAGACGCTGCCGCCCGATCAGCTGATCCTCGAGCAATATGCCGGCATCCGCCCGGCGCCCGGCTATCCCGCGCAGCCCGACCACACCGAGAAGGCGACGCTGTTCCGCCTGCTCGACGCCGAGAAGACGTCCGGCGTGAAACTCACCGAGAGCTTTGCGATGTGGCCGGGCTCGTCGGTGTCCGGGCTTTATTTCAGCCACGCCGAGAGCTTCTATTTCGGCGTCGGCAAGATCGAGCGCGACCAGGTCGAGGACTACGCCGCCCGCAAGGGCATGAGCGTGACCGAGACCGAGCGCTGGCTGGCCCCGGTGCTGAACTACATCCCCGCGCAGGATCAGCCCGCCAGGGAGGCCGCGCCCGCGCCGATGGCGGCCGTTCCCGCCAACGACGTCACGTCGCACCCGCCCGGGCTGCACCTGCGCGGTGCATCTGGCGTACCGGAAGAAGGCCGTGGGGGCGTAAGTCTCTTTCTTGCCTTCTCCCCGGGCTGTGACCCGGTGATCCATCTTCGGATGAGAGGTCTCATCCGAAGATGATAGATCCCTCACCCGTCGCGAATGACTTCGCTCATTCGCGCCACCCTCTCCCACAGGGGAGAGGGAAGAACACCGAGGCTCCCCCCATGAAATTCTTTTCCTTCTGGCGATCGCAGGCGAGTTTTCGCGTTCGGATCGCGCTCAACCTGAAAAAACTGCCGACCGAGGTCGTGTTCGTCGATCTCGATACCAACGCGCACCACACCGATGAATTCCAGAGCGTCAATCCACAGATGGCGCTGCCGGCGCTGGTCGAGGATGACGGCACCACACTGTTCCAGTCGCTCGCCATCATCGAATATCTCGAAGAGACCCATCCGACCCCGCCGCTACTGCCAAAGGATGCACGCGGCCGCGCCCGGGTGCGGGGCCTGGCGCTGATCGTCGCCTGCGAGGGCCATCCGCCGCTGGTGCCGCGGATCCGGCGCTATCTCGATCGCGAACTGAATTTGCGGGAATCGCAGCAGACCGAGTGGCGCCGCCACTGGACCCTGGAGACGCTGACCGCGCTGGAGAAACATCTCGCCCGCGACAAGGAGACCGGCCGCTTCTGCCATGGCGACACGCCAACGCTCGCCGACATCTGCCTCGTCGGCCATGCCAGCGTGGCGGCGATGCTGCAGATTGATCTGAAGCCGTGGCCGACGGTGAAGCGCATCTACGAGACATCGATGGCGATGCCGGAATTCGCCACCGCGCATCCGCTGGCGCAGCCCGACACGCCCGAGGCGATGCGGCCGAAGAAGACGTGAGCGCGGACACTTAATTCCGCTCCTATTTCCGTCATCTTTGATCGCCATGTAGGATCGGTGCTTACGAAGCGTGGCCCGGGGCCCTGCTGTCATCGATTTCAGACTGAAACGGTTTACCCGAATGCGAATGAAGAACGCCGCGCTATTTGCCCTTGGACTTTTGTCCGCCAGTTTTTGGCCGCATGACAGCGCCCGATGCCAGACCTCGCTCGCGCCGCCGCTTTCGCTGGCCCGGCCGGCGCCACCGCCGGACGAGAGTGCGCCGCCTCCGGCCATCATCCGGGCTTCACCGCCGATCGGAAGCCGACGACGATCCGCCTCCGGCGACGACCGCCAAACGCAGAGCGCCGCCGGTCACGGCGAGAGAAAAACCGTCGCCGGCCGCCAACAACAGGGCCGCGCCGCCGATGGAAGCTGACGACGCGCCGCCGCCCGTGACCACCAGGCGCTCGGCACCGCCGGTGGCAGCGCCTCCGGTTGCCATCAACGACCTGCCGTCGCCGAAACCGGCTGCCGACTACGACGGCTTCTCCATCGGCGTCCAGGAAGAGCCCGTACCCAAAGCGCCCGCCAAGCCGCGCGCGGCCAACCGGTCGAAATCCACAAAAGAGCCCGACAGCGTCGCGAAGCAGCCGTCGCTCGACTACGGGGATGATGACCAGCTCAAGCGCAAGCTGACGATCTGCCGCGACTGCAAATAGTGGCGCTCACCCCTTCGGCGGCGCCAGCACCTGCACGAACGCCTTGAACGGCGGCAGCGCTTCGCAACGCTCGCGCATGCGCCTTCAGCGCCGGATAGCGCGCGTCGAACAAGGCCGAATGCGCCTCGCCGATAAAGCGCAGCGCGCAGGCGATCATGATGTCGGCGTGGCCGATGCGCATCGCCGAACCAGTACGGCGATTTCACCGCGGCGCGTTCCTTTTCCAGCATCGCGAGCACGCCGCCGATCTGCCCCTCGCAGCGCTCGACCCAGAGTTTCAGCTGCTCCTTGCGCAGCACCCGCTCGTACAGCAGGCTCACGCCCTTGTCGGCCAATCCGCTGCCGAGCGCGCAGATCCGGAATTGCCGGCGGCGGACATCGCCGCGCGCGGCCATCATCGCCTTTTCCGCACCCACGAGATCGTCGAGATAATCCAGGATCGCGGTGCTCTCGATCAGCGCCTCGCCGCTGTCCAGCACCAGCGTCGGCACCCGGCGCAGCGGATTGTACGGCGCGATCTTGTCGCCGTCGCCGAAGGTCGACCACGGCCGGTGCTCGAACGGCATGCCATAAAGCCGCAGCGCAATCGCCACGCGGCGCACGAAGGGGGAGTCGTATTGGCCGATCAGGATCATGGTATTCTCGCTTGTCATGGCCGGGCATCAGCGCGAAGCGCGTCTTTTGTGCTACGCTCCCGGCCATCCATCTTCTTTGAAGTGGTCATAATGAAGTGGGATGGATGCCCGGATCAAGTCCGGACATGTCCTCGGAGCAATCTACATGCGCCCGTCACGTACATCGTCGCGCTGCCGGTGCTGTTCCTCGATCGGCACGGCCAACGCCCAGACCGGCCCGGCCGGCTTCCAGTCGCCGTCGAAAAACATCGCCTGCGCCTATTTCGACTATCGACAAGCAGAACACGCTCCGCTGCGACATCGCCGTGATGGACAACAAGCCGCGACGTCCGCCCGGTTGCGATCTCGAATACGGCCAGGCCTTCGAGATGAGCGCGATAGGCGCCGCGGCACGCATCTGCTACGGCGACACCGTGATCGACAAATCGCTGCCGGTCATGGGCTACGGCGAAACCTGGCAGCGCGGCGGCTTCACCTGCACGTCGGAACAATCCGGCATCACCTGCCGCAATGCCGACCAGCACGGCTTTTCGCTGTCGCGGGCGAAGCAGGAGGTGTTTTGAGAGGTAACGCGCGACGCTGCAACCACACCTCGTCATACTCCGCGAAAGCGGAGTATCCAGTACGCCGCGGCTTCTCGATTCCATCAGTCGGCGTCTCTGGAATCACTGGATCGAGCCGCTTTCCGCCTTCGCTCGCTGAGCTACGGCGGACAGGTCGCGGACGATGACAGCGAAGGCTACTCGATAATCGGCACATGCCGCGCCGCATCGCGCGGCGCCGTGCCGTCGAGCCGTGGATCGTCCTCGATCTCGATCTGCCGCCGGAAGGCGCGAAAGCCCGCAGCGCTGATAGAACGCGACCGCGCTCGGATGATCGTGGGTGCAGGTGTGCAGCCAGAGCCGCGCGATCGGCCGCGACCAGGCAAGCTCCAGTGCGCGGTTCATCAGCCAGCGGCCGGCGCCGCTGCCGATCAGCTTTGCGGTGACGCCGAAGAAGACGATCTCGCAGTGGCCGGCTTCGCGAAAATCCAGCTCCAGCAGGCCTTCGTCGCGGCCGTCATGCGCCAGCGCATAGACTTCCACCAGCGGCGAATGAATGATCGCGGCGAGTTTGGCGTCCGGCATCCGCATCCGCGGAAGATCCACAGCCATTCCTCGCCGACGCGGCGAAAGAGATCGCGATACCAGTCGAGCGCGGGCGTCTCGACGCGGCGCAGCGTCCATGCGCCGCGGGATCGGACGGCATCGCCGGGCGTTCGGTCATCTCCAGATGCGTGACGACGGTGGCGATCTTGCCGGCGGGAACGTCGAAGTGCCGTCGGGGAGGATCACTCCCTCCCCCTCATCGCTCGCCAGCACGCCCTTCACCGCCCGCGCCCAGCCCGCAAGTTTCCGCTCCCGCGTGGCCTTGCTCATCGCGGGCTTGAAGCGGTGTTCCAGCCGCCAGTTGTCGGCGAATTTTGCCGGCTCGGGATAGACGCCGGCCTGCAGCCCCGCGAGATAGGCGGCGCCCAGCGCGGTGGTTTCCTGGATCATCGGGCGGTCGACCGGCGCGTCGAGCAGATCGGCGAGGCGCTGCATGGTCCAGTCGGAGGCGGTCATGCCGCCGTCGACGCGGAGCACGATGTTGGCGGCCTTCTCGCTCGGGCCAGTCGGCGCGCATCGCGGCCCAGAGATCGAAGGTCTGGTAGCAGACGCTTTCCAGCGCGGCATGCGCCAGTTCGGCGGGGCCGGTGTTGCGGGTGAGCCCGAACAGCGCGCCGCGCACGCGCGGATTCCAGTAGGGCGCGCCGAGGCCGACAAAGGCCGGCACCAGATAGACGCTCTTGCGTGGAATCGGATTTGTCGGCGAGCGGGCCGGTCTCGGCGGCCTGCTTGATGATGCCGAGCCCGTCGCGCAGCCATTGCACCGCCGAGCCCGCGACGAAGATCGAGCCTTCGAGCGCGTAGGTGCGTTTGCCGTTCAGCTGATAGGCGATGGTGGTGAGCAGCTTGTTCTTCGAGGCCACCGGCGTGGTGCCGGTGTTGAGCAGCGCGAAGCAGCCGGTGCCGTAGGTCGATTTGATCATGCCGGGCGTGAAGCAGGCCTGCCCGATGGTGGCGGCCTGCTGGTCGCCGGCGATGCCGGAGATCGCGATCGCGCCGCCGAACAGGTCGGCGACGCTGTCGCCGAAATTGGTGCGAGGAGTCCTTCACCTCCGGCAGCATCGAGCGCGGCACGCGCAGGATTTTCAGGAGCTCATCGTCCCATTCGCCGGTGTGGATGTTGAACAGCAGCGTGCGCGAGGCGTTGGTGGCGTCGGTCGCGTGCACCTTGCCGCCGGTGAGCCGCCACAGCAGATAGCAATCGACGGTGCCGAACAGCAATTCGCCGCGGCCGGCGCGTTCGCGCGCGCCCGGCACGTGATCGAGGATCCAGGCGACTTTGGTGCCCGAGAAATAGGGATCGATGATCAGCCCGGTCTTGGCCGAGATCGCGGGCTCGTGGCCTTCGGCCTTCAGTCTGGCGCAGATGTCGGCGGTGCGGCGGTCCTGCCAGACGATGGCGCGGTGGATGGCTTGCCCCGTGGCGCGGTCCCACACCACGGTGGTCTCGCGCTGGTTGGTGATGCCGATCGCGGCGATATCCTTGGCCTTCAGGCCCGCTTTCTCCAGCGCGTCGCGGCAGACCATGACGGTCGAGGTCCAGATGTCCTCCGGCTCATGCTCGACCCAGCCCGAGGCCGGAAAATGCTGCGGAAATTCCTGCTGCGCGGTGGCGGCGATCGAAATATCCGATCGAAACACGATGGCGCGCGAGGATGTGGTGCCCTGATCGATGGCCAGAACGAAGGACATGGCGTTGCTTCCCGGAAGGTTTGGTTGGGCCAAGGCAAGCGGATTGGGAATGGTTCGTCAATATGAAGGCGGCAAGCCGCACGCTCCGTGAGCTCCCTCTCCCGCACTTGCGGGGGAGGGTCGGGGTGAGGGGCTCTCGCGGCGAGCGGCGATTTCGCGGAGAGAGCCCCTCACCCGCCTCGCTTTGCTCGGCACCCTCCCCCGCAAGCGCGGGAGAGGGAAGAAAACTACGCCGACGCCGTCGTCACGCCGCCGTCGACGACGATGGTCTGGCCGGTCATGAAGGTCGAGGCGTCGGAGGCGAGATAGGCGACCGCGCCGGCGATTTCGTCGGGCTCGCCGATCCGGCGCAGCGGCGTGGTGGCGCAGCGGTGCTTCAGGCGCTCCTCGTCTTCCCACAACGCGCGGGCGAAATCGGTCTTGACCAGGCCCGGCGCGACGCAATTGACGCGCACGCCCTTCGGGCCCCATTCGCCGGCGAGGCTGCGGCACAGCGCGAAATCCGCCGCCTTGGAGATGCCGTAGGCGCCGATCACGGTGGAACCGCGCAAGCCCGCCGATCGAGGACACGATCACCACCGAGCCGTTGCCGCGCTCGGCCATTTGCGGGATCGCCTGCGCGCAGAGCCAGATGTTGCTCTTGACGTTGGAGGCCATGATCTTGTCGAAGGCCTCGTCCTTGATGTCGAGCAGCGGGCCGTAATACGGGTTGACCGCGGCGTTGCAGACGAGGATGTCGACCTTGCCGTAATGCTTTGTGGTGCCCGCGATCAGCGCGTCGACTTCCTCGCGGCGCGAGATGTTGCAGGGGATGACATGGGCATCGCCGCCGGCCTTGCTTGATGCCGTCGGCGACCTCCTCGCAGGCATCCGCCTTGCGGCTGGAGATCACCACCTTGGCGCCGAGCTTCGCCAGCAGTTCCGCCGAGGAGCGGCCGATGCCGCGGCTCGAGCCGGTGACGACGGCGACCTTGCCGGTGAGATCGAACGGGGTGTTTTTCATTGTTGATCATTCCTTTCTGGTTCGCTCGTCTGCGACCCGTCATTGCCGCAGGAGCGCTTGAGCGAGCGGAAGCAATCCAGCTATCCGGTATGCGGCGCGATGGATTGCTTCGCTTCGCTCGCAATGACGTTGATAGGCCTTAAACCAGCCCGCCCGCGTCGGTGACGCGGCGGAGGTGATAGTCGGTGTCGCCGAAGGTGTTCTCGATCATGGTCAGCCGCTTGAAGTAGTGGCCGATCTTGGCCTCCTGGGTCATGCCGATGCCGCCATGGAGCTGGATCGACTGCTGGCCGACGAATTTCAGCGACTTGCCGATCTGCACCTTCGCCGCCGCCACCGCGGTGGCGCGTTCCTTGGCGTTGTCGAAATCGGCCGCCATGGTCGCGAACATCGACATGCTGCGGGCCTGCTCGACGGCGACGAACATGTCGGCGGCGCGGTGCTGCAGGGTCTGGAAGCTGCCGATCGGCACGCCGAACTGCTTTCGCGTCTTGAGATACTCGACCGTGGTCTTCAGCGATTCATCCATCGCGCCGACCGCTTCCGCGCACATCGCGGTGCGGGCGTCGTCGACCACGCGCTCGATCAGCGCGAGGCCATTCTCGGGATCGCCGATCGCAGCATCGGCGCCGACCTCGACGCCGGTCAGCGTGATGTCGGCGGCGTGCAGGCCGTCCTGGGTCGGATAGCCCTTGCGGCTGACGCCCTTGGCGTTGGCCGGCACCAGGAACACGCCGATGCCGCTCTTGTCGCGCCGCGCGCCCGTGGTGCGCGCGGTCACGATCAGCGTGTCGGCGTTCTCGCCGTTGATCACGACGAATTTTTCGCCGTCGATGACCCAGCCCGCGCCCTTTTTCTTGGCCGAGGTCGCGACGTCGGAGAGATCGTAGCGCGAGTTCTTCTCGAGCTGCGCGAAGGCAAAGGTCTTGCTGCCGTCGATGATGCCGGGAATGTGCGCGGCCTTCTGCTCGGCCGAGCCGCCATGGCGCAGGAAGCCGCCGGCGATCACCACGGTGGCCAGATATGGCTCCAGCACCAGCGCCTTGCCCATCGCTTCCATCACGATCATGGTTTCGACCGCGCCGGCGCCGAAGCCGCCGTCTTCCTCGGAGAACGGCAGGCCGAGCAGGCCCTGCTCGGCGAGCTTGCTCCAGACCGCCTTGCTCCAGCCGCCCTTCTCCGCCATGTATTTCTTGCGCGCGTCGAAGTCGTAGGAATCGTTCAACAGACCGTCGACGCTTTCCTTGAGAAGCCGCTGCTCCTCGGACAAATCAAAATCCATGTTCTTTACTTTCCTCATACCCGGACTAACTTGGCTTCGTCATTCCGGGATGCGCCATCTTGGCGCAGGCCCGGAATCCATACTCCCGACGGTGCGTTATGGATTCCGGGCTCGCGACTTTGTCGCGCCCCGGAATGACGGCGAGTACGACAGATCCTCTCCCCGCCAAGCGCGGGTCGAGGGAGCAGATCAAAGCCCCAGCACCGCCTTGGTGATGATGTTGCGCTGGATCTCGTTGGAGCCGCCGTAGATCGAGACCTTGCGGTTGTTGAAATAGCTCGGCGCGATCTGCGCGGTCCAGTCCATGGTCTCGTTGGAGCCGTCGTCGCCATGCTCGTCATAGGGCGCGGCGAACGGGCCGATCACTTCCATCAGCAGTTCGGTGGTGGTCTGCTGGATTTCCGAGCCCTTGATCTTCAGCACCGAGGACGCCGGATTGGGCTTGCCCTTGCCGTGCTTGCCTTCGTCGGCGACGACGCGCAGCTGCGTCAGTTCGAGCGCCTTCAGCTCGATCTCGCAGGCGGCGAGCTTCTCGCGGAAACCCTGGTCCTCGAGCACCGGCTTGCCGTCGGATTCGACCTTGGAGGCCAGTTCCTTGATGCGGCGCAGCCGCTCCTTGGAAACGCCGACCCGGGCGATGCCGGTGCGCTCGTTGCCGAGCAGGAATTTGGCGTAATCCCAGCCCTTGTTCTCCTCGCCGATCAGATTCTCGACCGGCACCTCGACGTCGTCGAAGAACACCTCGTTGACCTCGTGGCCGCCGTCGATGGTCTGGATCGGGCGCACCGTGACGCCCTTCGACTTCATGTCGAACACGATGAAGGAGATGCCCATCTGCTTCTTGGCGTTGTTGTCGGTGCGGCAGAGGCAGAAGATCATGTCGGCGTGCTGCGCCAGCGTGGTCCAGGTCTTCTGGCCGTTGATGATGTATTTGTCGCCCTTGCGCTCGGCCTTGGTCTTCAGCGAGGCGAGGTCGGAGCCCGAGCCCGGCTCCGAAAAGCCCTGGCACCACCAGTCGTCGACATTGGCGATGCGCGGCAGATACTGCTTCTTCTGCGTCTCGTTGCCGAAGGTGTAGATCACCGGGCCGACCATGCTGACGCCGAAGGCGAGCGGCGCCGGCGCCGGGTGCATCTGCAGCTCTTCGTTGAAGATGTAGTGCTGCACCGAGGTCCACCCGGTGCCGCCATATTCCTTCGGCCAGTGCGAGCAGCCCCAGCCCTTCTTGTTCAGGATGCGCCACCAGGCGACCATCTCGTCCTTCGACAGATGGCGGCCCTCGACCAGTTTCTGCCGCGTCGCCGGCGGCACGTTATCCCTGAAGAAGGTCCGCACCTCTTCACGAAACGCCATTTCTTCCTTGCTGAAAGCCAGATCCATCGGATCCTCCTGTGAGCGATGTTCCTACTGAGCCAATCGTTGTTTGGGTTGGGCGGCCTGCGGCGAAGGTTGCTGCAGGCGCAATTCATGGCGCGAAAGCTTGCCGACCGGCGTGCGCGGCAATTCGTCGACGAAATCGAGCGCCACCGGCAGTTCGTGCTTGCCGAGCTTGCCGGTGAGGAAGGCGCGCAACTCTTCCAGCGTGAACGGTTTTGCATCCGCGCGCAGCTTGATGAAGGCCTTCGCCGCCTCGCCGCGGTAATCGTCGGGTATGCCGATCACGATCACTTCCTGCACGGCGGGATGGGTGTAGATCGCCTGCTCGATCATCTGCGGATAGACGTTGAAGCCGCCGGAGATGATCATGTCCTTCTTGCGGTCGACCAGATAGAAATAGCCGTCGCCGTCCATGTAGCCGATGTCGCCGGTCAGGAAGCGGTCGCCGACAAAGGCTTCCGCGGTTTCCTTCGGCCGGTTCCAGTAGCCTTTGGTGACGTTCGGTCCGCGGATGCGGATCTCGCCGACCTCGCCGACCGGCATCAGCTTGCGTCGGATCGTCGAGCGACACCACGTCCATCTCGATGCCCGGCAGCATCAGCCCGATCGAGCCCGGCTTGTCCGGCCCTTCCTTGGGATGCGCGGTGCCGGGCGAGCAGGTCTCGGTCATGCCCCAGCCGCTCTTCAGCTTCATGCCGACCCTGCTGCTCGAGGATCCTGCGCGACCTCGACCGGCAGCGGCGCGCCGCCCGAGCCGACGCTGACCAGCGACGACAGATCGCGCTTGTCGAGATCGGGCAATGATGCGATCGCGATCCACATCGTCGGCACGCCGGGAAATGCGGTGGCGCGCTTGACCTCGATGTCGCGCATCACGGCCTCGACATCGAAGCGCTGGTGCAGCGAGATCAGATTGCCGCGCCGGATCGAGGACAGCAGCACCACCGTCAGCGCGATAGATATGAAACAGCGGCAGCACGCAGATCACGCGCTCGATCGCGTTGCGCTCGGCGCGCGACGGCTTGCCCCAGACGTCGTAGACCGACACCGCCGAGGTCAGATTGCCGTGGCTGAGCATGGCGCCCTTGGGCAGGCCCGTGGTGCCGCCGGTATATTGCAGCAGCGCGACGTCATCGGCGCTGATCTGCGGCCATTGCGCGGGCCTGGTCGCGCCGTCGACGAATTGCCTGTAGGTGATGATCGCTGGGATTATCCGGCAGCGCCGTCTGCGGCGTGCCGACCTTGCCCCAGTCATCGTCCTCGCAGACGATCAGGCGATCGAGCAGGCCCTTGTCGAGGAATTTCAGCGCGGTCGGCAACAGCGCCGACAGATTGCTGGTGACGAGCACGCGCGCGCCGGAATCCGAGAGCTTGTGCGACAGCGCGATCTCGCCGTCGAGCGGGCTGCAGATGCACGATGCGGGCGCCGGCCTTCAGCGCGCCGAAGAAATTGACGGGATGGTCGGGCGTATTGCCGAGGAACAGCGCGACCGAAGTGTCCTTGCCGTAGCCGGCGCGCAGGAAGGCCGACGCCGCGGTCTCCACCAGCGCTTCCAGCTCGGCAAAGCTGATCGGCCGGTCGCGGAATTCGATCGCCGGACGCGCGCCGAACTCGCCGGCCGCCGCCGACAACAGGTCGGGCAGCGTGCCGCGCGCGAATCGGATCGTCCCAGTGAACGCCTTGCGGATAGAACTGCTCGCCGGGATGAGTCATCGTCAATTTCAGCAGGTTGCTACAAAGAAACAGTCATTCCGGGGCGCGCGAAGCGCGAGCTTTGATGTGCAATTGCACATCAGAGAATCCATACTCCCGATCGTGGTTATGGATTCCGGGCCTGCGCCAAGAGGCGCATCCCGGAATGACGCGTGGAGAGAGCGATGACCCATCAAGCCGCTTTCGACTGCGCCAGCGACGCGAAGGTCTTGCCTTCGGCGGCGAGACGCTTGAGCAGCGGCGCCGGCTCGAGCGAGGGATCGTTGGTTTCCTTGGCGTAATACGACAGCCGGTCGGCGATGTGCTTGAGCCCGACCTGGTCGGCATAGAACATCGGGCCGCCGCGATAGATCGGCCAGCCATAGCCATAGAGCCAGATCACGTCGATATCGCTCGGACGCGCCGCGATGCCCTCTTCGAGGATGCGCGCGCCCTCGTTGATCATCGGGTACATCATGCGCTCGAGGATTTCGTCGTCGCTGACGACGCGGGTCTTGCGGCCGAGCCGCTGCAGGGTCTCGTCGATCAGCTTCTCGACTTCCGGATCGGGCAGCGGCGAGCGCGAGCCGCCTTCATATTTGTAATAGCCCTTGCCGGTCTTCTGGCCGAAGCGTCCGGCCTCGCACAGCGCGTCGGCGATTTCCGACTTGAGGCCGCGATCCTTGCGCGAGCGCCAGCCGATATCGAGGCCGGCGAGATCGCCCATCGCGAACGGGCCCATCGGCATGCCGAATTTGGTCACGACGGCATCGACCTGCTGCGGCAACGCGCCTTCGAACAACAGCTTTTCCGACTGCTTGCCGCGCTGCGCCAGCATGCGGTTGCCGACAAAGCCGTCGCAGACGCCGACCACCGCCGGCACCTTTGCGATCTTGCGCGCGATCGAGACCGCCGTGGTCAGCGCATCCGGCGCGGTCTTCGCGGCGCGCACGATCTCGCACAGCTTCATCACGTTGGCCGGCGAGAAGAAGTGCATGCCGAGCACGTCCTGCGGACGGCTGGTCACCTTCGCGATCTCGTCGATGTTGAGATAGGAGGTGTTGGAGGCCAGCACCGCGCCGGGCTTGGCGTACTTGTCGAGCGCGGCGAACACTTCCTTCTTGACCGCCATGGTCTCGAACACGGCTTCGATCACCAGGTCAGCGTCCTTGACGTTCTCGAGGCCGACCACGCCGGTGATCAGGCCCATGCGCTTGGCCGGCGCATCGGCGGGGATACCGCCGCGCGCGGCGGTCGCCTCGTAATTCTTCTGCATCACGCCCATGCCGCGCTTGAGCTGCTCCTCGCCGGTCTCGATCAGCGTGACCGGGATACCGGCATTGGCGAACGACATCGCGATGCCGCCGCCCATGGTGCCGGCGCCGATGATGGCGACGCGCTCGACATTGCGCGGCTTGGTTCCATCGGGAACGCCGGCGACCTTGGCGGCCTCGCGCTCGGAGAAGAAGGCGTAACGCTGCGCCTTCGACTGGTCGCTCGACACCAGCTTGAGGAAACCTTCGCGCTCCTTCTTCAGCCCTTCGTCGAACGGCAGCTCGATCGCGGCGCGCACCGCGTCGGCCGCGGCGAACGGCGCTTCCAGCCCGCGCGCCTTCTTGGTCAGCGCCGCGACCGCATTGGTGAAGATCGAAAGGTCGGCCTTCGCCGCGGCGAGCTTGGAGTCGTCGTCGCGCAGCTTGCGCAGCGGACGCTTCTCGGCCAGCACCTTGCGGGCAAAGGCTTCGCCGCCCGAGGCCGGGCCTTCGACGATCTCCTCGATCAGGCCGTTCTTCAGCGCTTCCGCGGCGCTGATCGGATCGCCGCTGACGATCATCTTGACCGCCATTTCGGGGCCGACCGCGCGCGGCAGGCGCTGCGTGCCGCCGGCGCCCGGCAGCAGGCCGAGCTTCACTTCGGGCAGGCCGAGCCTGGCTTCCTTGGTCGCGACGCGGAAGTGGCAGGCCAGCGCGACTTCGAGGCCGCCGCCGAGCGCGGTGCCGTGAATGGCGGCAATGATCGGCTTCGGCGAGTTCTCCATCGCGACCAGCACTTCATGCAGGCCGGGCGGCTTCGGCGGCTTGCCGAATTCGGTGATGTCGGCGCCGGCGATGAAGGTGCGGCCGCCGCAGGTCAGCACGATCGCCTTCACTTCGGGATCGGCGATCGCGCTCTTCATGCATTCGAAGATGCCGCCGCGCACGGCGGCGCTAGAGCGCGTTGACCGGAGGGCTGTTGACCGTGACGATGGCGATGGCGTCATGACGTTCGAGTTTTACCACTTCGTTCACGGGACTCTCCCTTGTTCCTTGTTCTTGGATTGCTGCCCGAACTTGCGTTGAGTAGCTACGACTTTTTGTTGATTTCGCACTGCGAAATTTAATTCCACATCTTGACAGCGAGGGTTATTTTGAAGCACGTCCCTTGTCAACGAGCTCGGCACAGCAGCAGGCAATGAAACGTCCAGGGAAGAAAGTGGCGACAGATCGCAGCTTCGTCGTCGCGCTTTCCCGCGGCCTTGATGTGTTGCGCGCATTCCATCCCAACGACGGGCTTCTTGGCAATCAAGAGATCGCGGCCCGTACCAATTTGCCAAAGCCAACCATTTCCCGGCTGACCTACACCTTGACCAAGCTCGGTTATCTTACACCGGTTCCGCGGTTCGAGAAGTATCAGCTGGCGCCGTCAGCCATGGCGCTGGGGTATGCCGCGCTGGCCAATCTCGGCGTTCGGCATTTGTCCGAACCCTACCGTGAAGAGGTGATGCGCGAGACCGGCGGCGCGGTCGCGGTCGGCGGGCGCGACCGTCACAGCATGATCTATTTCGGCCAGAGCCGTAACGGGCTGACGCTCGGCGTTCAGCTCGACGTCGGTTCGCGAATACCGATCGCGACCACCGCGATGGGCCGCGCCTATATCTGGGCGCTGCCGACGGACGATCGCGTCCGCCTTGTTGCGCGAACTGCGCGAGCATTACGGCAGCCGCTGGCCGCGGATGCGCGACGGCATCGAACGCGCCGGCGAAACGGTGGCGCGGCACGGCTTTACGATCTCCGCCGGCGAATGGCAGGACGACGTGCCGCGGTCGGCGTCGCACTGAAGCTGAACGACGGAACCGGTCCGTATGCCTTCAATTGTGGCGCGCCGGCATTCCGCTTCACGGAAGATCGGTTGCGCAACGATATTGGACCTCGCCTTGTGGCGATGGTAAGGAACATCGAGGCGGCGCTGGGCGGCGTAGCCCCGCAATCCAAAAAAGAAGAAAGCAAGAAGTTGAAAGCAGGAGGGAAAGTTGCACGTGTGGTCGAGGGGATCAGGTAGCCTTCATCATGACCGGCGAAGGTTTTCGCGCGGTCATTCCCGCTCCGTGAGTCACGCGGGCGGGACGCAGATGACGCAGGCACAGCTCGCGCAGGGAAATGCTCCCCTGCTCGCGGTTCGCGACGTCAGCGTCGTGTTCGGCGGCATCATCGCGCTGAATGGCGTGTCCTTCGACATGCACAAGGGCGCGATCCTCGGCCTGATCGGACCGAACGGCGCCGGCAAGACCACGCTCTTCAATTGCCTCTCCCGGCTCTATCAGCCGACCTCCGGCGACATCCTGATGGAGGGCGAGAGCATCCTGACGCGCCCGCCGCACCGGATCGCCGAGATCGGCATCGGCCGCACCTTCCAGAACGTCGCGCTGTTTCCCAACCTCTCGGTGCATCGACAACGTTCGCGTCGGCACCCATGCCCGCACCTCGAGCGACATCATCTCGGACTCGCTGAAGCTCGCCTGGGTTCGCCGCGGCGAAGCCGAGGTCAACAAGAAGGTCCATGAGATCCTCGCCTATCTCGACCTCGAGGACGTCGCCCATACCGTGGTGTCCGGCCTGCCGTTCGGCACCCAGAAGCGCGTCGAACTGGCGCGCGCGCTGGCCGCCGATCCGAAGATCCTGCTGCTCGACGAGCCCGCCGGCGGCCTCAACCACGAAGAAGTCCACGTGCTCGGCGACCTGATCCGCCGCATTCGCGACGATCGCCACATGACCGTGCTGCTGGTCGAGCATCACATGGGTCTCGTGATGTCGATCGCCGACCACGTCGTCGCGCTCAACTTCGGCCGCAAGCTCGCCGAGGGAACGCCGGCCCAGGTGCAGGCCGACCCGGATGTCATCAAGGCCTATCTGGGGAGCAAGGACCAATGACCGCGATGCTCAACGTCAAGGATCTGCGCGCCTATTACGGCCAGGTCCAGGCGCTTCACGGCCTCTCCTTCGCGCTCAACGAAGGCAGCCTGACCACGCTGCTCGGCGCCAACGGCGCCGGCAAGACCACCACCCTGCGCGCGATCTGCAACATGGTGCGCTCGACCGGCGCGATCGAATTCGAGGGCAAGCCGCTCACCGGCCGCTCGACCGAAAACATCGTCCGTCTCGGCATCGCGCATGTGCCGCAGGGCCGCGGCACCTTCACCACCATGACGGTGGAGGAGAACCTGCAGCTCGGCGCCATCACCCGCAACGACAAGGCCGGCGTCGTCTCCGACATCGAGCGCATGTACGAGCACTTTCCGGTGCTGAAGCAGCGCCACACCCAGCAGGCCGGCACGCTCTCGGGCGGCGAACAGCAGATGCTCGCGGTCGCCCGCGCGCTGATGCTGCGGCCGCGGCTGATGCTGCTGGACGAGCCGTCGTTCGGCCTGGCGCCGCTGATCGTGCGCGACCTGTTCAAGATCCTCGGCAAGATCAACCGCGAGGACAAGGTCACCATCCTGGTGGTCGAGCAGAACGCGCAGCTGGCGCTGGAACTCGCCGACCAGGCCTATGTGATCGAAACCGGACGCATCGTGATGTCGGGCAACGCCAAGGACATCGCGAACAACGAAGACGTCCGCAAATCCTATCTCGGTTATTGAGGAGCCGGCCATGGAGCTGTTTACCAACCAAGTCCTGGCCGGCATCGCCACCGGCGCGATCTATGCCTGCATGGCGCTCGCCGTCGTGATGATCTACCAGGCGATCGACCATCTGAATTTCGCCCAGGGCGAAATGGCGATGTTCTCGACCTTCATCTCCTGGCAGATGATGCAGTGGGGCGTGCCCTATTGGGGCGCCTTCGTGCTCACGCTGGCGCTTTCCTTCGCCGGCGGCATCGTCATCGAGCGGCTGCTGTTCAAGCCGCTGGCCAAGGCGCCGATCCTGACCAACGTCGCCGGCTTCATCGCGCTGTTTGCGATCATCAACAGCGTCGCCGGCCTGATCTGGGACTTCACCATCAAGCAGTATCCGACGCCGTTCGGATCCTCGCCGTTCCTCGGCAGCCAGCTGATCTCGACCCACCAGGCCGGCATGATCGGCGTCACCGTGCTGCTGCTGATCCTGCTGTTCTTCTTCTTCCAGTACACGCGGATCGGCCTTGCGATGCGCGCGGCCGCCTCGCTGCCTGAATCGGCGCGGCTGGTCGGCATCAACACCTCCTGGATGATCGCGCTCGGCTGGGGCATGGCGGCCGCGATCGGCTCGATCGCCGGCATGCTGATCGCGCCGGTGGTGTTCCTCGAGCCGAACATGATGGGCGGCGTGCTGATCTACGGCTTTGCCGCCGCCGTGCTCGGCGGCCTGACCAGCCCGCTCGGCGCCGTGATCGGCGGCTTCCTGGTCGGCGTCTTCGAAAATCTCGCCGGGACCTACATTCCCGGCGTCGGTAACGAGCTGAAACTGCCGATCGCGCTGGCGCTGATCATCACCGTATTGGTCGTCAAACCGGCTGGTCTGTTTGGCCGGCCCATCGTGAAGCGAGTTTGATCATGAGCGCTGTTGAAGAAGTCGTTACCGAAGCCCCGGCCGTCGAGGCCGTTCCGAAGCGGGCCATGACGCTCGGCTTCGGCACCTCGCTGGTGATGCTGGCGCTGCTGCTCGCTCGTGCCGCTGTTCGTCAAGAACTTCATCATCTTCCAGATGACGATGCTGCTGATCTACGGCCTCGCGGTGCTGGCGCTGAACATCCTGACCGGCGGCAGCGGCCAGTTCTCGCTCGGCCAGAGCGCGTTCTACGCGGTCGGCGCCTACACGTCGGCGATCCTGATGGAACACGCCAACATGAACTACGCGCTGACGCTGCCGATCGCCGGCATCATCTGCTTTGCGCTTCGGCTTCCTGTTCGGCCAGCCGGCGCTGCGGCTTTCCGGCGTCTATCTCGCGCTGGCGACCTTCGCGCTGGCCACCGCGATGCCGCAGCTCCTGAAGCTCGGCTTCTTCGAGCACTGGACCGGCGGCGTGCAGGGCCTCGTCGTGACCAAGCCCGATGCGCCGTTCGGCCTGCCGATGTCGCAGGACATGTGGCTGTATTACTTCACGCTGGCGATCACGATCGCGATCTATATCGCCTCGGTCAACCTGCTGAGATCGCGCTCCGGCCGCGCCTTCATGGCGATCCGCGACAACGAGATCGCGGCCTCCGCGATGGGCGTCGACGTCGCGCTGTACAAGACGCTGGCGTTCGGCGTCTCGCGCCGGCATCACCGGCGTCGCCGGCGGCCTCGGCGCGATCGCCGTGCAGTTCGTGGCGCCCGACGGCTACACCATCACGCTGGCGATCTCGCTGTTCCTCGGCATGGTGGTCGGCGGCGTCGGCTGGCTGCCCGGATCGATCGTCGGCTCCGCCTTCATCATCTTCGTGCCGAACATCGCGGAGGGCATTTCCAAGGGCCTCTCCGGCGCCGTGTTCGGCGTCCTGCTGTTCCTTGTCATCTTCCTGGTGCCGCACGGCGCAAGGCAGGTCGCAATGGTTGCCCAGCATCTGATCGGCAAACTCAAGAAGAACTGATCCTCAAACCCGAACCCAGGAGAAATGATGCTTTCTCGACTAACAACAAGAAGCGCCGCATTCGCGACGGCGCTCATCGCCACCGTTGCCATGAGCGGCAGCGCGCTCGCCCAGAAGAAATACGACACCGGCGCGACCGACACCGAAATCAAGATCGGCAACATCATGCCCTACAGCGGACCGGCCTCCGCCTATGGCGTGATCGGCAAGACCGAAGAAGCCTACTTCAAGAAGATCAACGCCGAGGGCGGCATCAACGGCCGCAAGATCAACTTCGTCACCTATGACGACGGCTACAGCCCGCCGAAGGCGGTCGAGCAGGCCCGCAAGCTGGTCGAGAGCGACGAAGTGCTGGTGGTGTTCAACCCGCTCGGCACGCCGTCCAACTCGCGCGATCCAGAAATATCTGAATGCCAAGAAGGTGCCGCAGCTGTTCGTCGCCACCGGCGCCACCAAGTGGAACGATCCGAAGGACTTCCCCTGGACCATGGGCTGGCAGCCCAGCTACCAGAGCGAAGCGCGCATCTACGCCAAGTTCCTGCTGAAGGAAAAGCCGGACGGCAAGATCGCGATCCTGTATCAGAACGACGATTTCGGCAAGGACTACCTCAAGGGCCTGAAGGACGGGCTCGGCGCCAAGGCGTCGATGATCATTGCCGAGGAAAGCTACGAGACCTCGGAGCCGACGATCGACAACCACATCGTCAAGCTGAAGGCCACCGGCGCCGACGTCTTCATCAACATCACGACGCCGAAATTCGCCGCCCAGGCGATCAAGAAGATCGCGGAAATCGACTGGAAGCCGATGCACATCGTCTCCAACGTCTCGGCCTCGGTCGGCAGCGTGATCAAGCCGGCGGGCTTCGAGAATGCGCAAGGCATCCTCTCGGCCGCCTACGCCAAGGACGGCGCCGACGCGCAGTGGGACAACGATCCCGGCATGAAGAAGTTCTACGCCTTCCTCGAGAAGTACTATCCCGAAGCCAACAAGCTCGACGGCTCCGTGGTCTACGGCTACGGCGTGGCGCAGACCATGGTGAAGGTGCTGGAGATGTGCGGTGACGATCTCACCCGCGAGAACGTCATGAAGCAGGCCGCCAGCCTGAAGGACTTCGCGCCCGACACCCTGCTGCCGGGCGTCAAGATCAACACCTCGGCCACCGACTTCGCCCCGATCGAGCAGCTGCAGATGCAGCGGTTCAAGGGCGAGAAGTGGGAACTGTTCGGCGACATCATCAGCGGCGAACTCAGTAATTAATATTCCGCCGCACGGGCAGTTCGCCCGGCGACATCAGACTAAATAACGCCCCCCGCGACATCGTCGCGGGGGGCTTTTTGTTGCCCGGCGCGGCCGAAAGGTATTCAATGCCGCCAACAGCCGCCAAGTGCTGCACGATCAAAAATAAACGACACATTTCATCGTGGTCCCAGGGAGATCAAAATGCCTGCTATCAATTTGCGATTGGGGGCCTTTTCGGCTGCCCTCGCATTGCTTGCCGCGACCAGCAGCGGCGCACTTGCCCAAAAGAAATACGACATCGGCGCCACCGACACCGAAATCAAGATCGGCAACATCATGCCCTACAGCGGACCGGCGTCCGCCTACGGCGTGATCGGCAAGACCGAAGAAGCCTATTTCAAGAAGATCAACGCCGAGGGCGGCATCAACGGCCGCAAGATCAACTTCATCACCTATGACGACGGCTACAGCCCGCCGAAGACGGTCGAGCAGGCGCGCAAGCTGGTCGAGAGCGACGAGGTGCTGCTCGATCTTCAATTCGCTCGGCACGCCGCCGAACTCGGCGATCCAGAAATACATGAACGAGAAGAAGGTGCCGCAACTGTTCGTCGCCACCGGCGCCACCAAGTGGAACGACCCGAAGGACTTCCCCTGGACCATGGGCTGGCAGCCCAACTACCAGAGCGAAACCAGCATCTACGCCAAGTACATTCTGAAGAACAAGCCGAACGCCAAGATCGCCGTGCTCTATCAGAACGACGACTACGGCAAGGACTACCTGAAAGGCCTGAAGGACGGTCTCGGCGCCAAGGCGGCTCGATGATCGTGACCGAGGAAAGCTACGAAGTCTCGCGAGCCGACCATCGACTCCCACATCGTCAAGCTGAAGTCGACCGGCGCCGACGTCTTCTTCAACATCACGACGCCGAAATTCGCCGCGCAGGCGATCAAGAAGAACGTGGAGATCGGCTGGAAGCCGCTGCACTATCCTCAACAACGTCTCGGCCTCGATCGGCAGCGTGATGAAGCCGGCCGGCTTCGAGAATGCGCAGGACATCATCTCGTCGAACTACCTCAAGGACCCGACCGATCCGCAGTGGAAGAACGATGCGGGCATGAAGGCCTGGAACGAGTTCCTGGACAAGTACTACCCCGAAGCCAACCGCGCCGATGCGTCGGTGATGTACGCCTACACCGTCGCCCAGGGCCTCGTGCACGTGCTGAAGGCCTGCGGCGACAACCTGACCCGCGAAAACATCATGAAGCAGGCGGCGAGCATCAAGGACCTCGAGCTCGGCGGCCTGCTGCCGGGCGTCAAGGTCAACACGTCGGCGACCGACTTTGCGCCGATCTCGCAGCTGCAGCTGATGAAGTTCAAGGGCGAGAGCTGGGAGCTGTTCGGCGAGATCATCAGCGGCGACGTCGGCGGTTAGACTGACGCGTTTTCACGCGAACGGTCCGACTTAGCTGAGCGTCTGACTACTAAAGAAGCAGCCCCTGCGGCTTCGCCGCAGGGGCTTTTTCTTGATGGTGACCGGCAAATGGTATTCAATCCCGCCGCGTCGTGAACAAATTCCGATCAATCAACAAGAGAACATGACGCATGCAAAATATTTCTCAAAAAGGGAGACTTGGAATGCCTGTTGTTACCAGCAGACTCGCAATTGCCTCGGCCGCGTTCATTGTGTTCGCCGCCTCGAGCAACGGCGCGCTCGCGCAAAAGAAATACGACACCGGCGCCACCGACACCGAAATCAAGATCGGCAACATCATGCCCTATAGCGGCCCCGCTTCCGCCTATGGCGTGATCGGCAAGACCGAAGCCGCCTACTTCAAGAAGATCAACGACGACGGCGGCATCAACGGCCGCAAGATCAACTTCATCAGCTATGACGACGCCTACAGCCCGCCGAAGACGGTGGAGCAGGCGCGCAAGCTGGTCGAAAGCGACGAAGTGCTGTTCGTCTTCAATTCGCTGGGCACGCCGCCGAATTCCGCGATCCAGAAATACATGAACTCGAAGAAGGTGCCGCAGCTGTTCGTCGCCACCGGCGCCACCAAGTGGAACGATCCGAAGGATTTCCCCTGGACCATGGGCTGGCAGCCCAACTACCAGAGCGAAACCCAGATCTATGCGAAGTACATCCTGAAGAACAGCCCGAACGCCAAGATCGCCGTGCTGTATCAGAACGACGACTACGGCAAGGACTACCTGAAGGGTCTGAAGGACGGCCTCGGCGCCAAGGCGGCCTCGATGATCGTCATCGAGGAAAGCTTCGAGACCTCCGAGCCGTCGATCGACAACCACATCGTCAAGCTGAAATCGACCGGCGCCGACGTCTTCATCAACATCTCGACGCCGAAATTCGCGGCGCAGGCGATCAAGAAGATGGCCGAGATCGGCTGGAAGCCGCTGCACTTCCTCAACAACGTCTCGGCCTCCGTCGGCAGCGTGATCAAGCCGGCCGGCTACGAGAACTCGCAGGACATCATCTCGGCCGCCTACCTGAAGGACGCCTCCGACAAGCAGTGGGACAATGATCCCGGCATGAAGGAATTCTATGCCTTCCTGACCAAGGACTTTCCGGAAGGCGACAAGCTCGATGCCGGCACGGTGGTGGCTTACGGCGTCGCGCAGACCCTGGTTCAGGTGCTGAAGCAGTGCGGCGACAATCTCACCCGCGAAAACGTCATGAAGCAGGCGGCCAGCCTGAAGGATTTCCGCACCGAAGTCCTGCTGCCCGGCATCAAGATCAACACCGGGCCGGCCGATTTCGCCCCGATTTCCTCAGCTTCAGCTGATGAAGTTCAAGGGCGAGAAGTGGGAACTGTTCGGCGACGTCATCAGCGCCGACGTCGGCGGCTAATCATCGGGAATTCCGATCGGCCCATAGCGCCCCAACATCACCCCCGCGGCCAGTCCGCGGGGGTTTTCTTTTGCGGCGATTGGATGGATAACCGGGACTCCCGTTCGTCATATCACAAGCTTCAGTGAAACGATGACCGACCGACGTCCCCTCCTGCGCTCGATCTTTGATGCGGCCGTTGCGGCCGCGCATCCCGATGTCGTGCTGTCGGCGCATCTGCGGCCCGCTCCCAAGGGCCGGGTGATCTGCCTTGCCGCCGGCAAGGGCGCCGCGGCGATGGCCGCGGCGGCCGAGCGGCACTATCTCGATACGCTGGCGCTCGCTCCCGAACGCCTGACCGGCATTGCCACCACCCGTCACGGCCACGGCGTGCCGACGCGGCGGATCGGGTGGTCGAGGCCGGCCATCCCGTGCCCGACGAGGCCGGGCTGAAAGCCGCCGACGACACGCTGCGCCTGGCGGCGGAAGCAACCGCCGACGATCTGCTGCTGGTGCTGCTGTCCGGCGGCGGTTCGGCGAACTGGATCGCGCCGGTCGAAGGCATTTCGTTCGCGCAGAAGCAGCAGGTGACGCGCGCGCTGTTGCGCTCGGGCGCGCCGATCGGCGAGATCAACACCGTGCGCAAGCATCTGTCGCGCATCAAGGGCGGCCGGCTGGCGCGCGCCGGCAGCCGCGCCGCGGAGATCGTGACGCTGGCGATCTCCGACGTTCCGCACGACGATCCGTCCGCGATCGCCTCGGGACCGACGGTGCCGGATCCGACCACGCTCGCTGACGCCCGCGCCCTGGTCGCAAAATATGATCTCGCGATCGACGACGCGGTTCGACGCGCGCTGGACGATCCCAAGAACGAGAGCTGCAAGCCCGGCGATCCCGCCTTCGCCCGCGCGCAATTCGAACTGATCGCGAGACCAAAGGCCTCGCTCGATGCAGCGATCAAGACTCGCGAGCGATGCGGGCTACGCCGTGATCGATCTCGGCGCCGATCTCGAAGGCGAGGCGCGCGATGTCGCGGCGGCGCACGCGCAACTGGCGCTGAAGGCGCGCCGCGAAGGCAAGCGCATCGCGATCCTGTCGGGCGGCGAACTGACCGTGACCGTGCGCGGCAATGGCCGCGGCGGCCCCAATCAGGAATACGCGCTGGCGCTGGCGGACCTGCTCAAGGAGACACCAGGCATTTCGGCGCTCGCCGGCGATACCGACGGCGCCGACGGCGGCGCCGGCAGCGCCAGCGATCCCGCGGGCGCCGTGATCGACCACACGACGTTTGCGAAGATGAAATCGCTCGGCCTCGATCCCAGGGCCTATCTGGACAACAACGACGCCACCGCATTCTTTGCGGCAACCGGCGATCTGCTGCTGACCGGGCCGACGCTCACCAATGTCAACGACGTCAGGGTGATCCTGGTGGAGCCCGTCTAGGTTTCCCCTGGTTCCCAGTCGGTCCCCGTCCCGGCAAAATATTAATGCTTTGTTGAGGATGTCAGCAGGAATAGCGCCGCAATTGCTGCGTCTCAAAGGTGCAATTCACCAGCCTGGTCCTTAATGGGCCCCTCCTTATTGCCGGGGTGCCGCAAATTGCGGCAGGGGAACACGGAAATGGTGGATTCAATTGCGGGTGCCATCCGTCCCGAGCCGGCTCACTTGAGTGAGCGGCTTGAAGAGGCGATCAACCATTTGTCGCTCGGCATTGTCGTCTTCAACGAGAAGCGGCAGGTCGTCTTCTGCAACAAGCGCTACATGGAGATGTACGGGCTCTCGCCCGAACAGGTGAAGCCGGGCACGCCGACCAGCGAACTGATCCGGCACCGGCTGAAGCTCGGCCTGAAAGTCTCGGGGACGGCCGATGAATACGTTCGCGAGCGCGTCGGGCGGAACATCGCGCTCGACACCACGGTCCAGGAATTCACCGACGGACGGATCATCGCCTACACCGTCCACCCGATGCCCGGCGGCGGCGGGATGGCGACCCACGAGGACATCACCGAGCGCGAGGAACTCCATGCCCGCCTGAAGAAGCAATACGAGCTCGGAAGGGAGCAGGAAGAGGCGCTGCGGATCCGCAACTTCCAGTTCGACACCGCGATCAACAACATGTCGCAGGGGCTGTGCTTCTTCGATTCCGACCACCGCCTGATCGTGTGCAACGACCGTTTCGTCGAGATGTACGATATCCCGTTCGGCCGCGTCGGTCCCGGCACGCCGCTGGTTGAAATCGTCGATCTTCGCTTCGAGGCCGGCAGCTTTCCGGCGATGACCCGGGATGAATATCTGCGCTGGCGCACCAATGTGGCGGTCGCCAACGTAGCCAAAGACAGCATCGTCGAGCTGCAGAACGGACGCACCATCAAGATCCGCCACCGGCCGATGCCCGGCGGCGGCTGGGTCGCCACCCACGAGGACATCACCGAGCAGCGGCAATCCGAGGTCAAGATCGAATACATGGCGCACCATGATGCGCTCACCGAACTCGCCAACCGGGTGCTGTTGAACGAGCGGCTCGAACAGGCGCTGGGCCGCGACGGAAATGATCGCGGTTCATCACCTCGATCTCGATCAGTTCAAGGCCGTCAACGATACGTTTGGCCATCACGCCGGCGACAAGCTGCTGAAGATCGTCGCCGAGCGGCTGGGCGGGCTGATCCGCGAGACCGACACGATCGCGCGGATGGGCGGCGACGAATTCGTCATCGTGCAGGCGCCGATCGCCGACCCCGCGGACGCCACATCGCTGGCGCAGCGCGTGATCAAGCTGTTGAGCGAGCCCTATGACATCGACGGCCACCAGGCCGTGATCGGCGCCAGCATCGGCATCTCGGTCGGTCCCGGCGACGGCATGAGCCCGGACAAACTGCTGCGCAATGCGGACCTCGCGCTCTACCGCGCCAAGGGCGACGGACGCGGCACATTCCGCTTCTTCGAGCCCGTGATGGACCTGCAGATGCAGACCCGCCGCCTGATGGAGCAGGACCTGCGCAAGGCGCTGCCGGCCGGCGAATTCGAGCTGCACTACCAGCCGGTGGTCAATCTCGCGAGCAACGAGATCAGCGGCTTCGAGGCGCTGATCCGCTGGAACCATCCGACCAAGGGAATGATCTCGCCCGCCTCCTTCATTCCGCTGGCGGAAGAGATCGGCTTCATCGTTCCGATCGGCGAGTGGGTGATCCGGCAGGCCTGCACCACGGCCGCCCAATGGCCTGAAAACCTCCACATCGCCGTCAACATTTCGGCGGTCCAGTTTCGCAACCCGGGCCTGATGCAGGTGATCGTCGGCGCGCTGGCCGCCTCGGGCCTGCACCCGACGCGGCTGGAGATCGAAATCACCGAGACCGTGCTGCTGCACAACAAGGAAGCCACGCTGGCCGTGCTGCATCAGTTGCGCGAGCTCGGCATCCGGATCGCGATGGACGATTTCGGCACCGGCTATTCGTCGCTGACCTATCTGCAGAGTTTCCCGTTCGACAAGATCAAGATCGACCGCTCGTTCGTCAAGGACATCACCGAGAATTCAGGCTCGCTCAACATCGTGCGCGCGGTCGCGGCGCTCGCCAACGGCATGGGCATGACGGCCACCGCCGAAGGCGTGGAAACCAAGGAACAGCTCGACCGCATCGCGTCCGAAGGCTGCACGGAGATGCAGGGCTTCCTGTTCAGCCGTCCGCTTCCCGCCCGCGAGATCGAGCGGCTGTTCCTGCTGGGGCATGAAGCCAAGGCTGCGTCCGGCCGCATCGTCGCGGCCTGACCGCGACGGGACTCCCGGAGCGATCAAAACTCGCTGGCGATCTTCGACAGCATCTCGAGCAGCGCGGCGCGGCCGGCGGGACCCAGCAATTCGTTGAGGCGCGCTTCGTGCTTGGTGGCGACGAGCTTCTTGGCGCGCGCCAGCACCGCGCGGCCCTTGTCGGTCAGCATCAGGATGTGGGAGCGGCGGTCGTTGGTCGAACGCATCCGCGCGCAGAGATCGCGGCTCTCCAGCGCGTCGAGCATCGCCACGAAATTCGGCCTGAGGATGCCGAGCGTATTGGCGATCTCGGTCTGGTTGCGGCCGGGATTGCTGTCGAGCAGCAGCAGCACCGAGAATTGCGCCGGCGTCAGCTGCAGCGGCGCGACGCAGCGCAGGAAGTCCTCGAACACCTTCAGCTGCGCGCGCTTCAGCGAATAGCCGAGCAGGTCGGACAATTCGCCCAGATGCAGCGCGGCATTCTCATCCGCCCCGTCGACCGCTTCCTTGCCGTTGGGGCGGGAAGGCTTGACGGCATCGAGCGGCCGCCTTGGAAACTGTCATCGCTCGAGGCTCGCAATCCCGATAATAAGGTCCGCCAGCGGGGCGGGCCTTGAGGTTATATTTGATAATTGTTATAGAGTATATCAAATATCGGCGACCTTTCAACTGCCGATATCGGACTTGCCGGCAGACCCCCAGAGGTCGAGACCGGCCCGACGCGAGGGGGAGCGCCAGGTCTTGAATACGACGATCATGCTGTTCCTGCTGCAGGACGGCATCACCAATGGCGCGATCTATGCGTTGCTCGGGCTTGCGCTGGTGCTGGTGTTTGCCGTCACGCGCGTGATCCTGATCCCGCAGGGCGAATTCGTCACCTATGGCGCGCTGAGCTACGCCATGCTGGCGACCGGCCAGGTGCCGGGCACGGCGCGGCTGGCGGTGGCGATGGGCATCGTCGCCTTCGGCCTCGACCTGTTTGCCGCACGGCGGTCGCTGCGCCCAAGGCTGGTCGCGCGCGCGGCCGCGCTCAACATCGTCCTGCCGGTGGCGATCCTGGCCCTGACCTACGGGCTGGCCGGCCCCAAGACCCCGATTGCGGTCAACATCGCGCTGTCGCTGCTGATCGTCGCGGCGATCGGACTGTTCCTCTATCGCATCGCGTTTCAGCCGATCGCGCACACCTCGGTGCTGGTGCTGCTGATCGCCTCGGTCGGCTGCCATCTCGCGCTGCAGGGCCTCGGGCTGGTGTTCTTCGGCGCCGAAGGCCTGCGCGGACCGGCGCTGTCGAGTGCCGCGTTCACGATCGGACCGCTGCGCTTCACCGGCCAGAGCATCGCGGTCTATGGCCTGACCGATCGCCTTCATCGTCGCGCTGTGGCTGTTCTTCGGCTTCACGCTGATGGGCAAGGCGCTGCGCGCCACCGCCGTCAACCGCCTCGGCGCCCGCCTCGTCGGCATCCGCACCACGCTGTCGGGACAGATCGCCTTCCTGCTGGCCTCCGTGATCGGCGCGATCTCGGGCATCCTGATCGTGCCGATCACCACGCTCTATTACGACACCGGCTTCCTGATCGGCCTGAAGGGCTTTATCGCCGCCATCATCGGCGGCCTGGTCAGCTATCCGCTCACCGCGGTCGCGGCGCTGATCGTCGGCAGCGTCGAAGCCTTCTCCTCGTTCTATGCCAGCAATTTCAAGGAGGTCATCGTCTTCACGCTGATCCTTCCCGTGCTGGTGCTGCGTTCGCTCGCGGCGCCCGCGGTCGAGGAAGAGAAGGATTGATCGCGATGGCGCAGCGGCTTCCTCTCATCATCTTCGCCGTCGTCATGGCGGCGATCCCGTTCATCCCGGGCGTGCCGCCGTTCTGGATCGTGCTGCTGGACAATATCGGCCTCGCCGCGCTGGTGGCGATGGGCCTCGTGCTGCTGACCGGCGTCGGCGGCCTCACCTCGTTCGGCCAGGCGGCGTTTTGCGGCTTCGGCGCCTACACCACGGCGGTGCTGACCACGGCCTACGGCCTGTCGCCATGGCTGACGCTGCCGCTCTCGCTGCTGGTCAGCGGCATCGCCGCCGTGCTGCTCGGCATCGTCACGGTGCGGCTGTCCGGCCACTATCTGCCGCTCGGCACCATCGCCTGGGGCATCGGCCTGTTTTATCTGTTCAGCAAGCTCGAATTCCTCGGCCGCAATGACGGCATCTCCGGCATTCCGCCGCTGACGATCGGCAGCTTGCGGATGCTCGACCCCGGCACGATCTATTTCGCGATCTGGATCGCGGTGCTGATCTCGGCGCTGCTGACCATGAACCTGCTGGACTCCCGCACCGGCCGCGCCATCCGCGCGCTGCGGCGCGGGCATATCGCCGGCGAAGCGTTCGGCGTGCAGACGCCGCGCGCCAAGCTTCTGGTGTTCATCTATGCGGCGGTGCTGGCCGGCCTGTCCGGCTGGCTCTATGCGCATTTCCAGCGCGCCGCCAATCCGACGCCGTTCGGCGCGCAGGCCGGCATCGAATATCTGTTCATCGCCGTGGTCGGCGGCGCCGGCTATGTCTGGGGCGCGGTGCTCGGCGCCGGCATCGTGGTGATCCTGAAGGAGGTGCTGCAGAGCTATCTGCCGTATATTTTCGGCGGCCAGAGCCAGCTCGAGACCATCGTGTTCGGCATCCTGCTGGTCGTGCTGCTGCAGCTGGCGCCGACCGGCGTCTGGCCGTGGCTGATGGCCCGCCTGCCGTTCAAGCCGGGCCGCAAGATACCCGATACGTCGCTTGCCTTGCCGGCGCGCGAGCGGGCGGCGACCATGCCCTCGGTGCTGCTGCAGATCGAAAAGGCGCGCAAGCAATTCGGCGGCGTCATCGCCGTCAACGACGTCTCTTTCGACGTCCAGGCCCGCGAGATCGTCGCCCTGATCGGCCCCAACGGCGCCGGCAAGAGCACGACCTTCAACCTGATCACCGGCGTGCTGACCTCGACCGGCGGCGCGATCTCGGTGCTCGGCAAAAAGGTCGACAACGCGCCGCCGCAGGAGATCGTCAAGCTCGGCGTCTGCCAGGACCTTCCAGCACGTCAAGCTGGTGCCCGACATGACCGTGCTGGAGAACGTCGCGATCGGCGCGCATCTGCGCGGGCATGCCGGCGCGATCGCCAGCATGTTCCGGCTCGACCGCGCCGACGAAGCCAGATTGCTGGCGGAAGCCGCGCGCCAGATCGAGCGCGTCGGCCTCGGCGACCAGATCGACCAGCTGGCGGGCAGCCTGTCGCTCGGCCAGCAGCGCATCGTCGAGATCGCGCGCGCGCTGTGCGTCGATCCGCTGCTGCTGCTGCTCGACGAGCCCGCCGCGGGCCTGCGCCATCTGGAGAAGCAGCGGCTCGCGGCGCTGCTGCGCCAATTGCGCGACGGCGGCATGTCGGTGCTGCTGGTCGAGCACGACATGGGCTTTGTGATGGATCTCGCCGACCGCGTCGTGGTGCTCGATTTCGGCACCAAGATCGCCGAGGGCACGCCGAGCGCGATCAAGACCAACCCCGACGTGATCAAGGCCTATCTCGGAGCCAGCCACATGAGCGCGCTCCTGAAGGTCATCCGACGTGCACGTCGCCTACGGCAAGGTCGAGGCGGTGCGTTCGGTGTCGCTCGAGGTCGCCGACAACGAGATCGTCACCATCATCGGCGCCAACGGCGCCGGCAAGACCACGCTGCTGAACGCCATCATGGGCATCCTGCCGCTGAAGGGCGCTGCGGCCTTTGCCGGCCTGGACATGGCCTCCCTCGACATCGAGGACCGCGTCGCGGCGGGCCTCAGCCTGGTGCCCGAACATCGCGAATTGTTCGGCACCATGAATGTCGAGGACAATCTGCTGCTCGGCGCGTTCCGGATTCCCAAGGCCATTGCGGCAAGATCCTTCGAGCGGGTCTACACGCTGTTCCCGCGGCTGAAGGAGCGGCGCAAGCAACTCGCCGGCACGCTGTCCGGCGGCGAGCAGCAGATGCTGGCGATGGGCCGCGCCCTGATGGGCGCGCCGAAGCTTTTGATGCTGGACGAGCCGAGCCTTGGTCTGGCGCCGATCATCGTCGCCGACATCTTCCGCACCATCGGCGAACTGCGCGCCGCCGGCGTCTCGGTGCTGCTGGTCGAACAGAACGCGCAGGCCGCGCTGAAGATCGCCGACCGCGCCTATGTGATGGAGCTCGGCGAGTTCATCCTCGACGGATCGGCCAGCGACATCGCCACCAACGCGCGCGTCGCCGCGAGCTATCTCGGCTTTACGCACGAAGGCGAGAGCGCGGTTTAGGCATCCCGCATGCGTTGTCATGCCCCCTGCGAAGGCAGGGCATGACAACGGTGCGTGCGTCCCGCCCCTACTTCGCCAGCACGTACTTGCCGTCCTTCACCGTCAGCAGGATGCGCGAGCGGTCGTCGAGGCCGTAGCGGTCCTTTTCGGTGAAGTTGTAGACGCCCTGGCTTGCGGCGATGTCGCGCTCGGTCAGCAAGGCCTGGCGGATCGCCTCGCGGAATTCCGGCGTGCCGGGCTTGGCCTTCTTCAGCGCCACCGGAATGACGCGTTCGAGCACCAGGAACGCGTCGTAGGAATGGCCGGCGAACTGGCTGCGGCTGTTGGGGCCGTACTTGGCTTCATAGGCCTTGTTCAGCGCCAGTCCCGGCTTCTTGGTCAGCGCGCTGTCCGGTTGATCCTCGGGATCCATCACCGGGCCCGACGCCATGATCACGCCCTCCGCCGCCGCACCCGCGATGCGGATGAAGTCCATGCTGGCGGCGCCGTGGGTCTGGTAGATCAGGCCCTTGTAGCCGCGCTCGCGCAACGCCGATTGCGGCAGTCCCGCGGCGGTGCCGGAAGCGCCGACCAGGATCGCATCCGGATTGGCGGCGACGAGTTTCAGCACCTGGCCCGTGACCGAGGTATCCGTGCGCGCGAAGCGTTCCTCGTCGACCATGGTCATGCCCATCGGCACGGCCTGGGACTTGAAGTCGTTGACCCAGAGATCGCCGTAGGAATCGGAGTAGCCGATATAGCCGACGGTCTTGATGGCGTGCGCCTTCATGTGCTCGTACAGCACCTTGCCCATGATCGGGATCGGCTGCGGCATGGCGACCGACCACTTCATGCGCGCTTCGTTGATCGGGAACGGCGCGAGGCCGAAATGCGGAATGCCGGCCTCGTTGGCGACGGTGGAAACCGCAATGGTCGGCGGCGTCGTCGACGAGCCCATGATGATGTCGGCCTTGGACTCGGTGACGAAACGCCGCGCATTGGTGGTCGCCGCGGTCGGATCGCCGCCGTCGTCGAGCACGATCACCTTGAGCGGCACGCCGCCGATTTCCTTCGCCACGAATTCGAGCGAGTTGCGTTCGGGAATGCCGAGCGCCGCCGCGGGTCCGGTCGTGACGATGGTAATGCCGATCACGATTTCATTGGTCTGCGCCAGCGCCGGCGAGCCCGGCAGCGCGAGTGCCGCCGCGAGCGCCGCGGCAGCGAGATAACTCTTCTTCATTCATTCCTCCCTTTAGGTATCTTTTTAAAGCAAAATCCGACGGTCAATTCAGCCCCTTCTTTAGGTCATGCAGGGGACCAAGTCAGCCCTGCATGAACCGCTCGATGATCTCCTGCGGCATCGGAGCCGATTTCAGCCGCGCCGGGTCGTCCGGGTGACGGCCGACCAGCACGCGGGTCTCGAACGCCTCGATCGCCAGCGCCTCGCCCTTGAACACCTTGTGGGTCACCTCGAAGCTCGAGCGCTTGAAACTCTCGATCCGGCTTTCGATCGTGATCCAGTCGCCATGGGTGGAGGCGATGTGGAATTTCGCCCGCGTATCCACCATGGGTATGCCGACCAGGCCGTATTTGTGGATGATGTCCTGCTTCGAAAAGCCGGCCGCTTCGAACATGATCGAGGTCGAATCGTCGAACATCGCGAAGTAGCGCGGGTAATAGACGATGTTGGCGGGGTCGCAATCGCCCCACTGGATCTGCACGTCGCGGCGATGGATGAACATGGAATATCACATTTTTTATTGGAGCATGATCTTCGCGGAAAACCGCTTCACACTTTTCCGGATCATGCTCTAGCGCGGCGCCATGCGAAGCGCGGCATCGAGCCGCACCACTTCGCCGTTCAGATATGGATTGTCGATCATATGCAGCGCCAGCGAGGCGAATTCGTCGGCCTGCCCGAGCCGGCGCGGGAACGGAATCGAGGCGGCGAGCGAGTCCTGCGCCTCCTGCGGCAAATTGGCCAATAGCGGCGTCAGGAACAGGCCCGGCGCGATCGTCAGCACGCGAATGCCGAACTGCGCCAGTTCGCGCGCGATCGGCAGCGTCATCGCGACGATGCCGCCCTTGGAGGCCGAATAGGCGGATTGACCGATCTGGCCGTCATAGGCCGCGACCGAGGCGGTCGAGATCACGACGCCGCGCTCGCCGGTCGACAGCGGCTCCAGCTTCGACATCGTCAGATGTCGCGAGCCGCAGCATGTTGAAGGAGCCGATCAGATTGACCTTGATCACCCGGTCGAAATCGGCGAGCGCCATCGGGCCCTCCTTGCCGATCACGCGCTTGGCGACGCCGATGCCGGCGCAGTTGACGAGGACGCGCGCCGGACCATGCGCCTTGGCGGCCGCGGCGATCGCGGCTTCGGCGGAGGCCGCATCGGAAACGTCGCAGACCACGGCGACACCGCCGATCTCGGCGGCGACGGTTTCGGCGAGCTTGGCGTTGAGGTCGCATACCGCGACCTTGGCGCCCTGCGCGGCCAGCCGGCGCGCGGTCGCGGCGCCCAATCCCGATGCGCCACCGGTGACGATGGCGGCCTGGTCCTTCAACTGCATGACATTCTCCCTGACAAACTGAGCTGTTAAGGCGTGATCACCTGCGCCGGCGGCGCTGGTGCATAAATCGTCTCGATCAGCGCGTTGCGATGCTCGAGCACCGCGCGCTGGTTGATCGAGCCCTTGTCGGTGACTTCGCCGCGATCGATCGACAGCGGCGTATCGAGCAGCACCGCGCGCGTGATCCGCGTCGATGATCCCGTGGCGCTCGCCAGCAGTTTTTGAAACCGTTCGCGAAAGGCGGCGCGGATCAGCGGATCGGATGCCGCAGCCGCGAGATCGTCGGACGGAAGCGTCGGATTGATCAGACGGCAGCCGTCGAGATCGAGCACGACCAGCGCCGATATTTCGTCGCGGTTGATGCCGGCGATGACGACGTCGCGCACCAGCGGCGCGCAGGCCGCGACGAAGCGCGCCCGCAACGGTCCGACGCTGACCCAGGTGCCGCTGGCGAGCTTGAAATCCTCGGCGATGCGGCCGTCGAAATCGAAGCCGGCGTCGAAATCATCGGGATCGGCGGGCTTGAGCGCATCGCCGAATTTGTAAAAGCCTTCCTCGTCGAACGCCTTCGCGGTCAGTTCCGGCTGACGCCAGTAACCCGGCGTGACGTTCGGCCCCCTGGCGCGCACTTCCAGCTTGCCGTTGTTGGGCAGCAGCTTTGCGTCATTGCCAAGCACGGGAAGGCCGACATGGCCGGAGCGGCTGGTGTCGGGACGTACCGACATGAAGAACGGCGAGGTTTCGGTGGCGCCGAGGCCCGTCAGCATCGGCACGCGGAAGCCGGTCTCCTGCACCGCGAGTTCGTCGAGGCTGTTCCAGACGAACGGCGACAGCGCTGCCCCCGAGAAGAACATCGCATGCAGCCGGCCGAAGAATTTGGCGCGCAGCGCCTTGTCGTCGCGCAAGTAAGGCAGCAGCGATTCATAGCCCTTGGGCACGTTGAAATAGACCGTCGGCGAGATCTCGCGGAGATTGCGCACGGTCTCCTCGATGCCGCCGGGCATCGGCTTGCCCTCGTCGAGATACATCGAGCCGCCGTTGAACAGCGTCAGCCCGATATTGTGGTTGCCGCCAAAGGTGTGATTCCACGGCAGCCAGTCGACGATCACGGGCGGCTCGTCCTTCAGGAACGCCAGCGTCTCGCGCAGCATCACCTGGTTGGCGCAGATCATGCGCTGGGTGTTGATGACGGCCTTGGGATTGCCGGTCGAGCCTGAGGTCAGCAGGAATTTGGCGATCGTGTCCGGGCCGATGGCCTCGTGCGCCGCATCGAGACGCGGATGCTCCGGTGTCGCCAGCAGATCGGACAGCAACGTCACGTCGCGGCCAGGAATTGCGCCGTGCGACGCCGCGATCTCGGTGCCGAGAGTTACGTTGGCCAGGAGCGCGTCGGCGAATTTCGAGGCGTCGTCGGCGAACACGAGGCCGGGCGTCAGCAGCTTCATCAGGAAGCCGAGCTTGCCGTAGTCGCGCGACACCAGCGAATAGGCCGGCGACACCGGACAGAAGGGAATGCCGGCATAGAGCGCGCCGAACGCGATCAGCGCATGGTCGATCGAATTGCCGGACAGAATGACGATCGGCTTCTCGGCCGAGAGGCCGCGCGCCAGCAAGCGCCGACGCAATGGCCCGCGTCGAGGTCAGCAACTGCGCGTAGGTGATCTGGCGCCAGCCGCCATGCTTGTCGCGCTCCGCCATGAAGACGCGGTCGGGCGCGGCCTCGGCCCAATGATGCAGGCGATCGGTGAGCCGCACCGGATAGTCGCCGAGTTTGGCCTTCGGCCGCAGATAGATGGTGCCGTCGTCGCGGCGCTCGATGGTGACGGCGGGATTGCCGAACGAGATCGCGCGCAAGCGGATGCGCGCTGCCGGCGCGGCCGGCGCTTTCACTCGGGGACATGTTGGGCTTGGCGCTCATGTCAGGTCGGCTTCACCTTGGCGGTCTTGCGATCGAGAAACGCGCGAATCCGGCGTTTTGCTTCCTTGTCGCTCTGCGCCACGGTGGCCATCAGCGATTCCATCAAGAGGCCGGTCTGCGGATTGGCCTCCGCGATCATCGGCAGCGCCTGCAGCACCGCGAAATTGGTCAGCGGCGCATTGGCGGCGACGCGTTCGGCGAGTTCCAGCGCCTTCGGCAGCGCGCCGCCGGCTTCGGTGAGATATTGCGAGAAGCCGTAGGCCGCGCCCTCGGTCGCCGAATAGACCCGGCCGGTCAGCATCATGTCGGTCATCCGCGCCACCCCGATCAGCCGCGGCAGCCGCACCGAGCCGCCGCCGCCGACGAAGATGCCGCGCTGGCCCTCGGGCAGCGCGAAATAGGCGGAGGGCTCGGCGACGCGGATATGCGCCGCGCAGGCAAGCTCCAGCCCGCCGCCGATCACCGCGCCCTTCAGCGCCGCGATCACGGGCACCCGGCTATATTGAATGCGGTCGAACACCCGGTGCCACATCTGCGAGTGCCGCAGCCCCTCGGTCGCGTCCTGCTCGGTCAGTTCGGAGAGATCGAGGCCGGAGGAAAAATGGTCGCCGATGCCATGGATCACCACGGCGCCGGTATCCTCGGGGAGGTTGGCGAAGCAGTCCTGGATCGCGAGCATGATGCCGTCGTTCAGCGCATTGCGCTTGGCCGGGCGGTTGAGGCCGACCGTCAGCACCGCGCCGGATTTCTCGATCTCGAGCAACCCGGATTGGGCGGCGGTAGCGGCGGAGGCGGCGTTTCCCATCGGCTTATTGGTTCCTGTCCAGAATAGTTATGTTTTATAACTATTGGAGGGGGAGTCAATATGGCCGATGGAATTACCAGTCTCGTCATTCCGGGATGCGCCACTTGGCGCAGGCCCGGAATCCATCGATCCACTAACTCTGCCGCGCGATGGATTCCGGGCTCGCGCTGCGCGCGCCCCGGAATGACGGAGAAGAATCGATACACCTTCGCGATCTCGCGACGCATTGCGCCCGAGTTCTGCTGAAGCTTCCCGCCCTCTCGAAAACAGAGGGCGCAGGGAATGCCGGGTGCGCGCTGCACCCGCGGTCTCATGTGCAATGGGTAGAAGAAGTGCGCACATGAGCATACAGGGCAGCGGAGAGCATCCGACATTCCCTGCGCAATGGCTTTACGGCTTATAACGTGCTCTCCCCGGAGAACGGCTCTTTTGCCTCCGTTGCGCCCTGAGAAGCTGTTGCCTCCAGGTGCATTGACGCCAGCACCGCGACGTCAGGACCACACGTCTTTGCCGTACGCTCTCATGCCGTTCGCTATCGGCACTGCCAGCGTCCACCGCGACCCGCCCCACGATCGTGGCGATCATGATACGCCCCTCTGGTCGGGACGGGATGGGTGTTATGTAGCGCTGATTTGGAATTCGGATAAAGCGAAATATTTTTTATTTCGGGGCTTGACATGCATTTCCGTAAATCGGAAGTGATTTGCCCCGGCTTCGCCAAGGCTATTTCGCCGGAGCGCGGCCGACCGGGCTATTTACTACGCCCCCGGCGTGCGCCGGGACGACAGTGGGCCTCACAACACCTGATGCACGTCGATGACGACGCGGTCGGCGTGGCGGGCGGCGGAGCCGATGAAGAGGTTTTCCATCAGCCAGCGGTATTTTTCGTGGCCGGTCTCGAATTTCGGCACGGTGCGAAAGTAAATCAGTTTGGGATCGACCGGCTCGCCGCGTTTCAGCTTCTGCAATAAATCGACCGGCCCGAAGCGCATTCCCTTGTTCTCGACATAGACCACGGCGCCGTCGTCGGTCTCGAAAGCGTATTTGGCTTCGAGCTCGATCAGCTCGTTGGGGCGGATCACCTGAAAATCCGCGCCGAACGGACAGACCTTGCCGTTGATATCATCGCCCTTCACCGTGCCGCCGGTGATCGGGATGATGCGCCGCACGCCATGGCCGGTCTCGCCGGCCGTGGTCACGTCGCCGATATGGACGGTGAGGGTGAAGACATATCTGGTTTGAAGCACCGGCGTCATCAGTGCACCCCCGCCGCCATCCGCGTCGGCAGCCAGGTCGCCAGCAGCGGGAACGCGATCAGGATCACCAGCCGGACCAGATCGGTCGCGACGAACGGGATCACGCCGCGGAAGATCGTCGAGAACGACACGTCCTTGACCACGCTCTTGATGACAAAGACGTTCATGCCGACCGGCGGATGGATCAGGCCGAGTTCGACCGTCATCACGATGATGACGCCGAACCAGATCGGATCGAAGCCGAGATGCATGATCACCGGGAAGATGATCGGCACGGTGAGGATGATCATCGCCATCGCGTCCATCAGGCAGCCCAGCACCAGATACATCACCATGATCAGCGCGAGGATGCCGTAGGGGCCGAGCCCGAGGCCGGTGAGCAGCTCGGTGACCTTTTGCGGGGTCTGCGTCACCGTGAGGAAATAGCCGAAGATCAGCGCGCCGATCAGCACCGTGAACACGGCGGCCGCGGTGCGGGTCGCCTGCAGCAGCGAATTCAGGATCTTTTCCTTGTTCAGCCGCCCGGTGGCAACGCCGATCAGGAACGCGCCGGTGGCGCCGACGCCGCCGGCTTCCGTCGGCGTGAAGCGCGGCAGGAACGGCAGGCCGTAAAGCCCGCCGATCACGAAGACGAACAGCAGCACCGGCGCCCAGATGTTCTTCAGGCCGGCAAAGCGCTCGCGCCAGCTGGTCTGCGGGCCGGTCGGCAGGAAGCCGGGCCGGAAATAGCCGATCAGCGCGATGGTGATCATGTACATGGTCATCGCGAGCAGGCCGGGAATGATGCCGGCGATGAACAGCTTGCCGATGTCCTGCTCGGTGATGATGCCGTAGACCGCCAGCACCGTCGACGGCGGCAGCATGGCGCCCAGCGTGCCGCCGGCCGCGATCACGCCGGTGGCAAAGGATTGCGGATAGCCGAAGCGGCGCATTTCCGGATAGGCGACGGCCGAAAACGTCGCGGCCGTCGCGACCGACGAGCCGCAGATCGCGGCAAAGCCGCCGCAGGCCGCAACCGTGGCGATGCCGAGCCCGCCGCGCAGATGGCCGACAAAGCCGTTGGCGGCGCGGAACAGTTCGCGGCTCATGCCGGAATTGCTGACGAAGGTGCCCATCAGCAGGAACATCGGAATCACGCCGAACGTATAGTCGGTCACCGTGCGCATCGAGGTCTGGCCGACCAGCTTCAGCGCCGGCGTGAAGCCGGTGAGATAGCCGAAGCCGCAGACGCCGACGAGGCCCATCGCCATGCCGACCGGCACGCGCAGCAGCATCAGCGCGAACAGCGCGACAAATCCGAGGACGGCGACGGCGTCGGTGCTCATGCGCCCTACTCCACCGTCTTGGCTTTGGCATCGTGGATATCCTCGGGATGGAACACCAGCCGGTAGGTGCGGATCGCGATCAGCAGCACCGCCGAGACGTCGCCGGCCCAGGCGACGGCGAAGAACGGCCAGGTCGGCATGTGCATCTCGAAGGTGAGGACGTTGTCGTAGTAGGTGCCGCGCACCTTGTCGAACAGCGTCCAGGTCTGCACGCTCACCACGAACAGCAGCACCAGCGTTGCGAACACGTCGATCCAGCGCTGGTATTTCGGGCCGACATTGGCCCAGACCAGATCGACGGTGATGTGGCCGCCGCGATAGGAGGTGGCGGCGATGCCCCAGAAGATCAGGATGCCGAGCAGCATGCGCCCGATGTCGAAGGAATCCGGGATCGCATAGTTCATCGTGTTGCGCAGGATGACGGCGATGAAAATGTTCAGCGCGACGATGCCGACAAATCCGGCCGCAATCCACTCGATCGTATCGATGAAACGATCCATAGACGCGCGATTCATGTCCGCTCCGGACGGCTGGCAATGACGAGAAGGGTACGACGGCGGATGTTTCCGCCGCCGCCTGTCTACGTGTGCGTATCTATTTCGCCAGCGCGTTGTATTTGGTCAGCGCGGCGCGAAGTTCGGTCATCGTCGCGTCCGGATCGACGCCGGTCTTCTTGACGCCCTCGGCCCAGCTCTTGACCAGCGGCTCGGCGGCCTTCTTCCACTGATCCGTCTGCTCCGGCGTCAGCTTGTAGACTTCATGGCCTGGCTCGGCCTTGATCTTGTCGATACCGGCGTCCTCGAACTTGCCCCAGGGCTCGCCGACGCGGCCGGCGGCTTCGGTGTTGCAGTTGTCGTCGATCGCCTTCTTCTGGCGGTCGGACATCTGGTTGTACTTGTCCTTGTTCATGACGAAGGCGAACGTCGTCACGTAGAGCGGCGCGTCCATGTGATACTTCGTCACCTTGTCGATGCCGAACAGCAACACCGATCCCCACGGGAAGGTGACGGCGTCGGCGACGCCGCGCTCGATGATGTCGCGGACCTCTGGCGCCGAGGACTGCACGTTGGTGCCGCCGAGCTGGGTGATGAAGGTCGCCATGGTGGCGTGCGCCGGGCGCACCTTCATGCCCTTGACGTCGTCGGGCACCACGACCTTCTTCAGGCGCGAGTGGAACGAGCACGGCGAATGGATGAAGGCGAGGCAGAACTTGACGTCCTTCATCTCCTTCTCGGCATATTTGCGGTACCAGGCGTCGAGCGCCATCGAGCCGCCCTTGGCGTCCGACATCAGGAACGGCAGTTCGCCGGCGCCGATGATCGGGAAGCGGCCGGGCTGATAGCCGGGATTGATGTAGGTGACGTCGGCGATGCCGTCGCGCGCCATGTCGTAATGGTCGAACGCCTTGCCGAGTTGCTGCGACGGGAAACACCTTGGACTTGATGGTGCCGCCGCTTTCCTTCTCGACCGCCGCACCCCAGTCTTCCAGCGCCTTCTGCAGCGGATGCGAGGCCGGCACCCAGTGCGACATCTTCAGCTCGAAATTCTTTTCCTGCGCCATCGCCGGCGTCACACTGGCGGCGAGCAGCAACGCCAAGAACGTTTTCCTCATCGACATCTCTCCCTTTGCGCATGAAGGCGGGTTTTGGATACCCGATCTCGTTAGTTAACATGTTATATAGTTCACCCGGTTTTTCAAGCCGGACATGGCGCCGCAGCGCCCGCCTGCTGACTTGAAAAGCCAGTCCGAAAGTTCAGCTTCTTGCTCCCTCGCAGTGCGGTGCGGCGAAAGACATCGTTCATCCACAGCCTGGTACGTCCCGTGCTTGCTAAAACCTTGGCGAAAATTGTTATATGATATAATTATCATTGCAACAGCTGCCGCGGGTACCGGCAGGCCACGCCGTATTAGACCAAGGGAGCACGCAATTGCGGACTAAAGTCGCAATCATAGGCGCAGGGCCGGCCGGATTGTTGCTTGGGCAACTACTTCACCTCTACGGCATCGACAACGTCATTCTCGAGCGCCAGACGCCGGAATACGTGCTCGGCCGGATCCGCGCCGGCCTGCTCGAGGAGGGCACCGTGGCGCTGCTCGACGAGGTCGGCGCCGGCGCGCGCGCCCATCGCGAGGGCCTGGTCCATCACGGCGTCGAGCTCGCCTTTGGCGGCGCGCGGCACCGCATCGACATGCATGCCGCCACCGGCAAGACGGTCATGATCTACGGCCAGACCGAGGTGACGCTCGACCTGATGAACGCGCGCAAGGCGGCCGGCCTGACCACGGTCTACGAGGCCAGCGAGGTCAAGCCGCATGATTTCGACACCGACCACCCGCGCGTCACCTATGTCAAGGACGGGGTCACCCACGAGATCGCCTGCGACTTCATCGCCGGCTGCGACGGCTTTCACGGCGTCAGCCGCGCCAGCGTCAAACCGTCGGCGATCCAGACCTATGAGCGGATCTATCCGTTCGGCTGGCTCGGCATCCTGTCGGAGACGCCGCCGGTCAGCCACGAGCTGATCTATTCCAACCACGCGCGCGGATTTGCGCTGTGCACGCATGCGCTCGACCCGCCGCAGCCGCTACTATGTGCAATGTCCGCTCGACGACCATATCGACCAATGGCCGGACGAGCGCTTCTGGGACGAATTGAAGCGGCGGCTGGACCCGAAGGCGGTCGACGAACTCGTCACCGGGCCGTCGATCGAAAAGAGCATCGCGCCGCTGCGCAGCTTCGTCGCCGAGCCGATGCGGTTCGGCCGGATGTTCCTGGCCGGCGACGCCTCCCACATCGTGCCGCCGACCGGCGCCAAGGGATTGAATCTCGCCGCCAGCGACGTGCATTACCTCTCGCAGGCGTTGCGCGAATATTACGACGAGAAATCCTCCGCCGGCATCGACGGCTACTCGGCCAAGGCGCTGGCGCGGGTCTGGAAGGCGGTGCGGTTTTCGTGGTGGATGACGTCGATGCTGCACAAATTCCCCGACGAGGGCGAATTCGGCGCGCGCATTCAACTGGCCGAGCTGGAATATCTCGTCAGTTCGAAGGCGGCGTCGGCGTCGCTGTCGGAGAATTATGTGGGGTTGCCGTTTTAGTGACCAAGTCCGTCCCGTCATTGCGAGGAGCGAAGCGACGAAGCAATCCATCTCTCCGCAGCGGCCGCGCCATGGATTGCTTCGCTTCGCTCGCGATGACGGGAGCAGCCGGCACTAAGGTCACTCATGCTCACGCTCTATTTCGCGCCCGGCGCCAGTTCGTTTGCCCCGCATATCGCGCTGCACGAGATCGGCGTGGCCTTCGAGGGCAAGCCGATGTCGTTCAAGCAGAACGACATGCGCAGCCCCGAATTTCTCGCGCATCAACCCGGAAGGCAAGGTGCCGACCCTCATCGTCGACGGCCGTCCGCTGACCGAGGTCGCCGCGATCCTGTTCTATCTCGCCAGACGCTTTCCCGAGGCCGGCCTGTTGCCGCACTGACGATATCGAGGCCGAGGCGCAGGCGGTGTCATGGATGTCGTTCATCGCCTCGACGCTGCATCCGGCGCGGCAGCGCGGCCTGGACTACGCGAAAGTGGTCTATGGCATCGCCGACCGGCGCCTGGGCAATGGCTGGGCGATCGGCCGCTATTCGATCGCCGACATCCACCTGTTCAGGCTCTATTGGCGGCTCGCCAATTCGTTTCATCCTGCGCCCGAGACGTTTCCGAATCTCACCGCGCATTACGCGCGGATGATGGCGCGGCCGGCGGTGCAGCGCACGATCGCGGTCGAAAGCGCGGTCGGATATGAACTGCCGGCGTGATGGCGCGCCGATACCATTTCAAACAGCCGTCGAAATTCCGTTTAAAACTTTGTAGGCGGTGCATTGCGCCGTCGCTTCGCGTTCAATGACGATCATCATCGTCAACGCGCGAGCTGTGAATGACAACGACCGAAATCCCCGAGGGCTTCGAGCCTCACTCCCGCAAGAGCCCGCTCACCGAGCCCTGGGAGCCGCTCTATGCGAAGCGGACCGACAAGGCCGTCATCATCGGGCTGCGGCTGGCGCAAGACCGCACACCAACGGCCGCGGCCTGATCCATGGCGGGCTGATCGCCGCCCTTTCCGACAACGCGATGGGATACAGCTGCGCGCACCAGATGGGCGGCGTGTCCTCGCTGGTGACGATCGGGCTGGCGGTCGATTTCGTCGGCACTGCGCAGGTCGGGCAATGGCTTGCGATCGAGACCGAGGTGATCAGGACCGGCAGCACGATCTGTTTCGCGCAAAGCCTGATCAAGGCCGACGGCGTCGTGATCGCGCGGGCCAATGCGACGTTTCGGGTGGTGCCGAAGAAGGAAGCGGTCGCGCACTAGAGATTCTTTTTTGACGCGTTTTCTTCACGCGAACCGGTATCCACTTCGCTCGAAAACGCTATGACTAGCCAAAATGCCAGTCGGTGGTCTCGTTCACGAGATCGACGAAGGTCCGCACCTTGGCCGACAGCAGCCGCGAGGTCGGGTAGACGATGTGGATCGGCAGCGCCGGCTGCTCGAAGGCGGCGAGCACGATTTTGAGCCGCCCGGCTTTGAGCGAGCAGGCCGCCTGATAGGCCAGCACCCGGGTCAGCCCGCCGCCCTGTTCGGCATACTGGATCGCGGCGTCGGAACTGTTGGTGGTCAAGCGCGGCGCGCCGGAGACGCGGATCTCGCGGCCCTCCGACGCGAAGCGCCAGTCAAGCGCCGCGGTCATGGCGCCGAACTGGATGGTGTCGTGGGAGGCGATCGCTTCCGGCGTCTTGGGCTCGCCATGCCGCTTGAGATAATCCTTCGAGGCCACCACGATCCGCCGCATCTCGCCGACATGGCGCGCCACCAGCGTCGAATCCGGCAGGTGCCCGATCCGCACCGCCAGGTCGACGCCCTCCTCCACCAGGTTGATCATCCGATCCGACAGCCTGAGATCGACCGAGACCTCGGGATAGCGCGCGAGGTAAGCCGACACGACCGGGCTGACGTGAAGCCGCCCAAAGCCGTTCGGGGCCGATACCACCAGCCGCCCGCCCGGCCTGGTGCGCTCGCCCTCGGCCGCGCCCTCGGCTTCCTCGACATCGCTGAGGATGCGGCGGGCGCGCTCCAGGTAGCGCGCGCCGGCGTCGGTCAGGTCGACCTGCCGCGTGGTCCGCTGCAGCAGGCGGGCGCCGAGGCGATCCTCCAGCGCCGCGATCAGCCGCGTCACCCCCGACGGCGACAGCCCGAGTTTCCGCGCGGCAGGGGCGAAGCCCTGCAGGTCGGCTACGGTGACAAAGGCCTGCATGGCCTCGATACGGTCCATGCCATTATTTCATATATTGCAATAGTGAAGTGTCAATTGGGATAATTGTTTAAATAGTGGAGAGGAGTATCTCAAATGCGAAAACGGGCGGACAGGCGCCCATTGCGGCTTCCACGGAGTTGCTCCGATGTCAGACGTTCACACCGATCCCAGCCCAACCTATTCCAGCCAAACCTTTTCCAGCGACGTCGCGTTCACCCCGGCGGTGAAGGCGGTCCAGACCCGCAAAGGCTCGCGCGATACCTATGCCCGCGTCGAGCAGAACGGCGGCTGGCGCACCGAGATCGATGAAAACCTCGCGCACTTCCTGGCCGAGACCAACAGCTTCTTTCTTGCCACCGCCTCGGGCACCGGCCATCCCTATATTCAGCACCGCGGCGGCCCGAAGGGTTTTGTCAAAATCCTCGACAAGAACACCATCGCGTTCGCCGACTACAGCGGCAACCGGCAGTACATCACGCAAGGCAACCTCTCGGAAAACCCGCAGGCGCATATCTTCGTGATGGATTACGCGCATCGCCGCCGCGTCAAGATCTGGGGCGAAGCGCACGTCGTCGACGACGATCCGGCGCTGACGCAAGGCGCTGATGCCGCAAGGCTACAAGGCGCGGCCCGAGCAGGTCATCCTGTTCCGGATTTCGGCGTGGGACACCAATTGCCCGCAGCACATCCCGCAAAAATTCGACGCGGCCGACGTCGCGGCGGCGCTGGCCTCGCGCGATGGGCGCATCGCCGAACTCGAGGCGGAACTGGCCGCGTTGAAGGGCCAGCCCGTTTCGGCCAACCAGGGCGCGGATTCATGAGCACGCCGGCCGGGACCGCGCGCGGGCCATGACGGCCGCAAACTGCCGTGCCGGTCCTTGATCCAGATCAAGTTGATCGCCTTCAATATGCCTCGAAATGCGGGTGCACTCTCTCTGTCGTTGAGTTCATCCGATGCAAAGCTGGGCCCGAACGCCGATTGCGATCATCGTGGCGCTTACATCTTTGGGCGCGGTGTCCGAGCGCGTGCGCGAACCGGGCGTCACCGAGACTGAAATCCGCATCGGCAACGTTATGCCCTATAGCGGGAGTTTGGAGGTCTTCGGAGCGATCGGAAAAGCCGAAGCCGCGTATTTCGAGATGATCAACGAGCGCGGCGGGATCAACGGCCGCAAGGTGCGCTTCATCTCCTATGACGACAAATCCGATCCGTCGACCGCCCTGGAGCTTACGCGCGGCCTGATCGAGAAGGACAACGTCCTCCTGATGTTCGGCTCGTTCGGAACGCCGGGGAATTTTGCCGTCCGGACCTACCTGAACGACCGGCAAATCCCTCAGCTCTTTGTCGCCTCCGGAGACGATCATCTGAGCGATCCATCGCTATTCCCCTGGACGATGGGCTGGCAGCCCTCGATTCGGGAAGAGGGACGGATCTACGCCAACTACATCCAGGCGTTCTATCCCGGGAAACGGATCGTGGCGCTTTGGCAGAACGATCATTTTGGTCGCGAACTGTTCCGGGGACTGGAGGACGGGCTCGGGGACATCGCCCGGATGATCAGGGTCGACATCGCCTACGATGCCGCAGACGAGCATCTCGGCACGCACGTATCGGTCCTGAAGCGATCGGGCGCCGAGATTCTTGTGTTTGCGGGCGCGCCTGCAAACCTGGCAAAAGTGATCCGGAGCGCGGCGGACCTGAACTGGCACCCCGTGTTCCTATCGAACTACATGTCGTCGTCGATTGCGACGGCGCTTAAGCCTGCGGGTGCGGAAAACGCCCTCGGCGTCATTACGGCCACCTTCCTGAAGGATGCGAATGATCCGGCCTGGAAGGACGACGAGGCCGTCAAGGACTGGCAGACATTCACTGAAAAATACAATCGGGCGGGAGGCAAAGACGACAGCGCCGCCGTGTTCGGCTACGCGGCCGCCGAGACGCTGGCCCAGGTGCTCAAACAATGCGGGGATGACCTGTCTCGCGACAACGTCATGAAGCAGGCAGCGGCGCTCAGGGATTACCAGGGCTCGATTTTGCTACCCGGAATCAAGATCAACACCGGACGTTGGGACTTTCGGCCGATCAAACACCTGCAACTGGTTCAGTTCGACGGCCGCAGCTGGCAACCGATCGGCGACGTGCTCGAAACGGCTTTCTCCAAGGCCCAGAAATAGCTGCGTCCGGACGAAACCAGGGCAACGCCCGTCGACCGTTTTCTACATGCGAACCGGTATCCACTTCGCTTGAAAACGCTCTAGCCATCGTGGACATATTGTTGGCCGAGGAACCATCCGGTGAAAATGCCGGCGGGCCCTTCCGCGTAGTGTGGACGAAGGCCTACGCCGGCGCGAAGCGTCCGCCACTCATCCTCGCCGACCATGGGGATCCCGGGATCGCCCTTTTGATATTGAGTGAGGAGGGTCTGAGCTACCCGCCCGGAATTGCCCCAGATTTGGTCGCTGCCCCATTCTGGACGAAAGCCGCCCGTCATGCGGAGGTAGAGCGCGGTGCAGACGTAGGCGGAGGCCTCTTCGGCGTTGGCATCGATCGGGGTACGCAGCAAATCGTAGGCCGCATGCAGGCTCTCATGCACGATGGCCGCTTCTTTCATGCGCCCGCGCGCGGAGTTGATTTCCAGGGTGTTGGCGCGAACCGGGGTGCCGTCCGCGCGTTGGCGCGCGACATCGTTGTACTGCGCGCCCGTACCGGGTCCGAGATCCGTCGGAGGTCTGACGATAACCCGGCCCGACCGGATCGCATGTACGACGTGTTGGAACATGTGCTTCGTAATCGTCACTTCGCTGCCGCGGGTCGGAAACCGGAAGCGAATGCGCGCGACGGTCGGGCCGTTCAATATCTGCAGCACTTTTCTCGTCAATGACATCGCGCACTCGCTGTCGGCCCTGCCCCGTAGACTTGACGGACGGCGCTGTTGCAGACCTTCACATTTGCGCTGGCTTCGCGCACCGCACTTGCCTATCGACGGTGGGGCCAAAAAGCTTTGACGTTTGCTTTATTTTTGCTTGAGATGGCCGGTCTCAAATCAATGAGCGCATAAGTGCGATTGCGGCACTCTTCGGACCCAAGAAACCAGGTGACGACGTCTCCAAGCACCGCCCCAAAACCGGGGCGGCGCTATCTCGATCAAGCCCGGTATCCGACGCTGGCCGGCAACTACTTCGCGAACGCGGGAAACACCGGCAATTTTTCGACGTCGCGCGCATCGTGCTGGATAATGACCGTCGCCTTCTGAGTACCTGCGAGTTTCTTGATGCGCTCGATCGAAGCCACGGACTGGGCGCGATCGAAGTTGAACATGGGCACACCGATCCGATTCGTAGTTCTCGTGGAAATGAACGGCGTCGCCGACCAGGATGACCGCGCCCATCCCTGCCAGCTTGACGAGCAGGCTGGAATGCCCCGGCGTGTGCCCGGGCGTGCGCAGCACGATCACCGTGCCGTCACCGAACACGTCCTTGTCGATGGGCTGCGGCTCGACCTTGCTCTCGCCCTTGATCCAGCTCTCGAACGGCTTGAAGTTGACGCCTTCAGCCGGCTTCGGGGCGGAGATCGCGTCCCATTCCCTGGCGCCGATCAGCAGGGTCGCTTTTGGAAACGACGCGATCTGTCCGGTGTGATCGCCGTGATAATGGCTGATGCCGACATACTTGATCTGATCGGGCTTGACGTCGATCTTCGCCAGATAGTCGACCAGGCTCACCTTTGGCGCAACATTGGGCGCCGTCATGGCATGGCCCGTATCCCACAGCATGTACTCGTCGCCATGCTTGATGAGATAGCAACTGAACACGAACTGAACTTTCAGATCACCGTAGGCATAAGTATCCGAGAAGCGCTGGTTGACGGCTACGGGCGCCTGCGGCGTGCCGCAATCGAAGCGCGCCAGCGACACGTCCGACGCCGCTTGCGCGGACACCGCGAGACTGGCGAAGAGGCTGGCGCCGGCAGCGAGTTTGATCAGTTTCTATTCATTGTTTCTTTCCCTGAATTGCGCGTCAAAACGCCCCTGTTTTATCCGGTGTGACGTTCAAAGCATTGCGCGCCGAACGCCCCCGATAGGTGGCACGCGCAAGATACACGCATGTGAAGGATGGCGGAATTTCTCCCTGTTCACAAGACGGACATGCGCAAACTACCCTTGGTCGCCGTTTTGGAGGTCAGGCAGACGTCGGGCCGCCGGGAGGCGACGTCGAGGTCTGACCCCAAAGCCAACATGGCCCGCCTGCATGGAGCGAACCGACACACCGCAGATAGCCTTCCTAGTAGCCTTCCTTGAGTGCTAGCTTGCCACGGTACGATTTTCTGCTCCGGGACTAGAGGTAGTCATGAGGCGGCGGGAACTTCTCGGTGTTCTGGGCGGTGTAGTGGCCGGATGGTCGGCTTCGGCGCGCGCGCAGCAGACCCTGCCGGTCATTGGATATTTCAGCGGTAGATCGTCCGTGGCCGAAGCCACGGTGCGCGAACCGTTCCTGAAAGGGTTGGAGAAGGCAGGTCTTGTACCCGGCAGAAATGCGATGATCGAATATCGGTTCGCGGAGGGCCGCGACGATCAGTTGCCGGCGATAGCAGCCGATTTAGTCCGGCGTCGGGTGTCCATTTTGGTCGCCACCGATCGTGCTGCTGCACTGGCGGCGAAAGCATCAACGTCCACAGTTCCGATCGTCTTCACGACTGGCGACGATCCGGTGCGGATCGGCCTGGTCGCGAGCCTCAACAATCCGGGTGGCAACGCCACCGGCATTTACGTTTTCAACAATAATCTGGGGCCCAAACGTCTTGAGCTCATTCGCGAACTCCTTCCTAAACCCGGTTTGATCGCTCTCGTTGTCAATCCTAACTCCAGTGCCACGCCACTCCAGATCGAACAAATGCAGGTGGCGGCAAAGGCGCTGGGACAGCCTCTCCTGGTATTGCGCGCCGAAACCGAACGCGAGGCGGAGGAATCGTTTGCAGCGATGGCGCAACAAAACGTCAGCGCAATTATTTATGGCGCCACACTGTTTTACCAGACCATTAGCGCCCGTTTGATCGAACTCGCCGCACAGTACAAGATTCCGGCATGTTATGAGTGGAATGATGCTGTCGTGGCAGGCGGCTTGATGAGCTACAACACAAACCGCGACGAGATAGGACAGCTGATGGGACGTTACGCTTCACAAATTCTCAAGGGCGCCAAGCCCGCCGACTTGCCGGTTGTGCAGTCGTCGGCCTTTGTATTCGCCATCAATCTCAAAACCGCGAGAGCACTCGGCTTGACCATTCCACCCACGTTGCTCGCCCGTGCCGATGAGGTCATCGAATAGAGCGTTTTGTGTCCGCCCGATTCTTGCTCGCCGGTCGCAAAGTGCTAGTCTTGGCCACTGCAAAGGGCCGGATGCTCGGGGTGTTCCAACGGTGTCATTGCCGGCAGCAATATTGAAGGAGACGGGACATGGGCCGCCATTCCGATTTCGTGCCTCAGGGCGTTATTCCGGCCGTGCTGCTGCCGTTCCACGATGATCTGTCGATCGACGAGGCGAGCTTCCGGGCCCACTTGCGCGACGTCGGTTCGGTACAAGGACTGTCCGCCATCACGATCAACGCCCATTCGACCGAGGTCGCCTCCTGCACCCGGGATGAGCAGCGTCGCGTCATGGAGATTGCCGGCGAGGAGGTCGGCGACAAATTGCCGATCATTCACGGCGTCTGGGCCGACGGCAGCCTGGAGGCCGCGCGGATCGCCCGCCAGGCGCAGCTCGGCGGGGCTTCGGCGCTGCTGGTGTTTCCGCCGGCGCCTTTCACGCTCGGCCAGTCGGCCGAAATGGCGCTGGCCCATTTCAAGACCATCAGCGATGCGACCGATCTGCCGCTGATCGTTTTTCAGTATCCGCTGGCCACGGGGCAGGGTTATCCCGCCGCGACGCTGGAGCGGCTGTTCGACGAAGTGCCGACCATTCGCGCCATCAAGGACTGGACGCACGCTGGTGCCGCAGCACGAGCGCCAGATTCGGCGCGTTGCAGGGGCGCGCGCGTCCCATCAATGTGCTGTCCACCAACAGCGCCTGGCTTTTGAGTTCGCTGGTGCTCGGCTGCAATGGCCTGCTTTCCGGCAGCGGCAGCGTCATCGCCGATCTTCAGGCGAAGCTCTTTCGCGCCGTCAAGCTCAACGATCTCGCGGAAGCGCGCCGGCTGAACGACCGGATCTATCCGACGGCGCGGGTGTTCTACGCCGATCCCTTCATCGACATGCATAACCGCATGAAGGAAGCGCTGGTGCTGCTCGGCAAACTGCCGCGCGCGGTGGTGCGTCCGCCGCTGGTCAAGATCACCGACGCGGAAATTGCAGCGGATACGCGACGCGCTGGTGGAGGCAGGGCTACTCGGCAGCCAGACGGCGCAAGGGCGTAACGCCGCGTAATACTACGCGGCTTCCTGCAGCGGCGCCCAGGCGAACTCCGGATAATATTGCGGCATCATCCGGTCGACATAGGCGGTGAGATTGGCGAACTGCTCGGCGCGCTGCCGCAGCGGCGATTCGAAGAACGGCGTCAGGATGCCGGCCAGCGCGCCGAACGCGGTGGCGTCGGTGCCGCAGGGCTCTTCGCCGAACAGATAGGGCTTGTCGCCAAGCTGCACCGACAGCGCAAACAGCGAGCGAACGGCCAAGATCCACATCCTCGTCGGGTGCGTGGCGGCCAAGGCCGCTCAACAGATAGTTCTCCGCGACGCGAAACTGCGCGTCCTCGCGCATTTTCTCCCGCAGATGCTCCGGCACGCCGTCGAAGAAATGCGCCGGCCCCTTGGCGAAATTCTCGGTATCGACCCAGCGCGCGCCGACCAGCGCCCAATAGACATGGTGCTCGATCATGCGCTCGAACGCCCAGGCCTGCGCGCGCGCCTGCAGCGACAGCGGGGCGTCGAAATCGAAGCCGTATTTGCCCTCGATATGGGCGCGGATGAAGGTGGAGTTGGCGATGCTCTCGGCCTCGTCGACGATGTATGGCAACTGCCCCTTGGGCGAAGCCGGCGGTTTTGCCTTCTCCTTGCGATAGGCAAGACCCGCCATCTTGAGCTGGACTTCGGTCTTGGTCACAAACGGGCTGATTTCCGGCAGGCCGAAGCCCGGGCCGAAGCCATAAAGCGTGATCATGCAAGTCTCCTGATCTCCCGAAAGCGCGCCGGACCCTAGCGACGGCCTGCTGCCACCGTGGTGTCAGCAGCAGCAAGGCCGGCCGCGACCTGCCTGTTCCCGCGGCGTACGGTGCCGGCGGGTCCACACGACAAACCGCCCTTGCGCAAAGGCGCACATTGCGGTGAATGAACGCCATGCCAGCTCGACCATCGCCCAGCGCAGATCCGACGTGACGCAGTGGATGGAAACCAGCTGTTCCAGGGCGAAGGCCTGGGTATTCAGCAAGCGGCAGGCGGCTTTCCCGGAAGCCAAATTCGCTGAAAATCGTCATGGACAAGTTCCCTTCAGTTGAGGTGTTGTCCCGTTATACCCACCCCCTGCTGCCAACATGCTGTCAGCATCGGCCAGGCGGGTTCGCAAAAAGCTGACCAGAGAAGAGACGTGCCATGAGACGCGCCGACCGGCTGTTTCAGATCATCCAGGTGCTCCGGCGCACCCGCAAGCCGCTGACCGCGGACGCGATCGCGGCCGAGCTGGAAACCTCGAAACGGACCATCTACCGCGATATCGCGACCCTGATCGAACAGCGCGTGCCGATCCGCGGCGAAGCCGGCATGGGCTACATCCTGGAAAAGGGATTCGACCTGCCGCCGTTGATGCTCACGCCCGACGAGATCGAGGCGGCCGTGCTCGGCGCGCAATGGGTGGCGGGACACGCCGATCCCGTGCTGGCGCGCGCCGCCCAGGATCTGATGGCAAAGATCGCCGACACCGTGCCGGAACGCCTGCGCCCGTTCGTGCTCGAACCCGCAAGCCGCGCCCGTCCCGGCTGGAACCGGGAGCCCGACCGCATCGACATGGTGCGGACCCGCACCCAGATCCACGAAGGCAAGAAGATCACCCTGAACTACCGCGACGAACAGGGCCGCGCCAGCCAGCGCACGATCTGGCCGATCGCGATCGGCTATCACGAAGCGGTGCGGATCCTGGCGGCGTGGTGCGAGCTGCGCAAGGATTTCCGCAGCTTCCGCACCGACCGTGTCGTCGATGCGGTGTACCACGACGAGAAATATCCGGAGCGGCGCGACCTGTTGCGGGCGAAATGGCGGCGGAGCCTGGTCTGGGAAGCGCCGAAGGATACGTAGGGCGCAGCAGGTGCGGCTGGCCGGTCGCTTCATTCCGCGCTACACGACGATCATGGATAAAGCCGCATCTGCCATCGAGAGCGAAAGCCCCTGCCAGGCCTGCGGCGCCTGCTGCAGCTATTCGCAGAACTGGCCGCGCTTCACGACCGAGGACGATGAGGCGCTTGACCTGATCCCGGAAAAGTTCGTCAACGACCGGCTGTCGGGCATGCGCTGCGACGGCGACCGCTGTTCGGCGCTGTCGGGCAAGGTGGGCGTCGCGACGTCGTGCACGATCTACGCGGTGCGGCCCGAAGTATGCCGGACCTGCATGCCCGGCGATGCCGAATGCGCGATGGCGCGGAAGCGGCACGGGCTGCCGGTGTTGGTTTGAATATTCGTCGCCCCGGCGAACGCCGGGGCCCATACGCCGCGGCCGTGTTGTTGGAAAAGGAAGATCACGACCAGCGTGCAAAACAATTTCCGCTGGTGGTGATGGGTCCCGGCCTTCGCCGGGACGACATCAAGCCGTCACCGCTTCGACGAGGTCTTCGTCGTCGATTTCGTCGTCGATCGGGGCGAAGGTGGAGAGCGGCTTGGTCGAGAGCGTGATCGGCTTGCGGTTGCCGTAGGACGACGACGGCGTGGCGCGCGCGGCCGGTTCACGGGACAGCGCATAGAGGGTCGAGCCGACGCGGCCGCCCAACTGGATCAGTTCGCGCTCGGTGCAGCTGGCCGCAATGGCCAGCGCCAGCGAGTGGAGATGGCTGCGGCGATAGCAGAACAGCGCCAGCATGGCGCGCACCTCGGAGGAGACGCTCTCGACCAGCAGCGGCAGGCCGTTGGCGTTGGCGCGGTACATTTCGCCGAGCAATTCATCCCGGACCGGGCAGAAATCGTTCTCGAAGGCGTCGCGGCTTGAAAACATTGCAATTCTCCCTGTGCGGAAGATGCAGCGCAATTCTCTAATGAAAGGTTAACCACCCGCACCAGTAGTGTTCCGGGGGACTTGCCAGTTGCCGCCGAATCGGAACGACGGGTGATTCGTGGATCTCCCGCCATGGCCAGGCGCGAATGCGTCCTCGCCCATGCCGCCACCGCCTGGCCGATGGTCAGGATGGGTGGGCATGCTGTCTCACGCGAGGCGCGCAAGCCAGTCCGGGATAATACCGGGTTTGGGAGGGTCAGTTCTGCGCCATGAAGATCGACAGGCCGAAACCGGTGAGGTGGTGCAGCGCCTGGTCGACGCCGATCAGCGTCCAGAACCAGGGATGCTCGGCCTCCAGCGTCACGCCGAATGTCGATGCGCAGATCCCCTTGAGGCGGTCGACCGTGATGTGAATGGCGAAGTCGATGAAGGCGACGAACCAGAACCGCGGCGCGATGACCATGATCAGGAGCAGCGACACCGCCAGATGCACCAGGCAATGCGCCAGCAACGGCAGCGCCCAGCCGGTCTTCTGGTCCTTGCCGATCGCCATCCAGGAATTCTGCAGCATGAAGTCGGCAATGATGTGCTTCACCGTGAGAAGCAGCATCCATCCCACCAGCGCACCAACCGGGACCGACGACGACATGGAAGGAAACAACAAAGCTGACGCCCTTTGCTGGGACTGACGAGGTGGCAAAACCGGGGTACAGGCTGTCAGCGCAATTTTGTTCTCGAACCCGGACGAACGTTGTCGTTATTTATGGCATCGTTCCGAGCCGGAATGCACCTGTGGGTGGTCCGAAAAAGCAATTGTGTGGCCTAACGGCGATACCTGTGACCTAGCGGCGATACTGCGGCATGCCGCAGGATTTGTGCGGGTAAGGTTACCGGCGGAGGCCGAGTTGCAATCTGGCCGGGGCGGGATATCATCGCCGGCAGGCAAAATTGTCGTTCTTTTCTAGGTATTTACGAATTCATTCGGACGGTCCGCGGCGCCGGTTTGGCGGCGGCATGTTCCCTCGACCGGGTATGAGCCATGAGTGCTGAAGCCTCAACGCCGCAACCGGAAGTGCCGCGCCGGCGTTTGCGGGTCGTCAAAAGCAACCGCTCGCAGATCGTGCTGTTTTCCGTCCTGACCCTGATCCTGACCGCCGCCACCGTTTGGGGCGGCCGGACCTGGGTGCGAAATTCCGAGACGCTGGTCTTTGCCGTCGGCGAGGCCAACGGCCTCGAGGCGCGCTTCGCCGCCCGGCTCGCCACTGTCCTGAAGAACAATTCCTCGCGGCTGCAGCTCAAGATCGTGCCCAACGGCGACAACGCCAAGGCGCTCGCGCAATTCGACCGCAGGGACGCCAATCTGGCGATTCTGCGCACCGACGCGAAAATCCCCCCGCGCGCCCGCACCGTCGCCATCCTCGATCACGACGTGATGCTGCTGCTCAGCCCCGGCGGCAAGAAGATCAAGACCATCGCGGATCTGAAGAAAAAGAAGATCGCCGTGCTGGCCGAAAGCGAAAGCAGCGTCGCCTTCGTCCGCACCATTCTCGAACTCTCCGAGAGCCCGGACGCGGCGACGCGCGTCCAGATGGCGCCGCCGGGGTCGACCGCTCGACAAGCTGTTCGCGTCGGGCTACGGCGCCGTGGTCGCGATCGCCCATGCCTCGCGGATCGTGAAGGACAAGAGCTACGAGCAATTGGCCAAGCGCGGCGCCTTCACCCTGAACGCGATCGACTCGGCGAAGGCGATGGCCCGAAAATACCCGGCGATCTCCGAAGAGACGATCGCGACCGGCATGCTGTCCGCCTCGCCGGCGATCCCCGACGACGAAACCGACACCATCGGGCTGCAATGGCTGCTGGTCGCCCAGTCCAAGCTTTCGACGCACGACCGTCAGCGACCTCGCGCGCATCATCTACGAGAACAAGACCGACCTCGCGCTCGACGACGGCTTCGCCTCCAAGATCGAGCCGGCCGCGACCGACAAGGACGCTTTCATCGTCGCCCATCCGGGAGCCGCCGAATACATCAATGACGACACCAAGTCGTTCATGGATCGCTACAGCGACATGATGTATCTCGGCGCCGGCGCGCTCAGCGTCATCGGTTCGATCTTCGTCGCCATCTACGCCAAGATCACGCGGATCGCGCCGGAGAAGGCCGGCGAACTGGCGACCGCCATTCTCGATGTCGGCGAACGGGTGGAATACGCCAAGACGCCTCGACGCCCTCGACGAACTGCAGAACGAGCTTGAAGGCATCCTCCGCGGCGTGGTGATAGGGCTGCGCGACGGCACCATATCGAGCGACGGGCTAGACACCTTCAAGCTCGGCTATGAATTCGTGCGCGACGAGATCAGCATGCGCCGCGATCACCTCAAACGGCACCCGCCGCCGCCGGACGACAAGGTGGTGAACGTGAAGACCGCGCAGAGCGCGTAGCCACCGCGTTTGAAAAGTTACCCCTATTTCCAGGGATGAAATTTTTCACGATTCTGCTGCAGTGCCCGCGATCGTAATGTCCGCGGACGTTTTTGATATACGGGGCAAAAACGACGTTTTGTCAGGTTTCTCAGCCCATCCCGGGCAAAATACGGCCCCGGGCGGCCTTGGGCCGTGACCTCAATCGGTCGGGACTTTTCGCTGCGATAACGCTGTTTGCGCCCCGTCGTTGACGGCTTCCCCGGGGGCGGGCACTTTGTCGGAATTGATCGCGCGTACAGCGTGAATTCATCAGGCTTTTGCACCGATCATGCGCGGTCTCCCGATCTCCAGGCGGCAAATTCTCCAGGCCATGGCGCAATTCGTCGCCGCCACGGCCGGCCGCAACATGACCACGGCGGCCTATGTCGCGGTGACGATCGGCGTCGCCGTGATGGTGCTGCTCACGGTCGCCCCCGCCTATGAGGCGGCGCATCACTGGGTCGATGGCGTGTTGTGGGCGTGCTGGGCCTATTTCGCGGTTGAGTGGGCGGTGCGGCTGCGCCATGCCAGGCAATTGCAGCGCAGCTGGGCGTACGCGCTCTCCGGCCGCGGGCTGGTGGATGCCGTCGGCGCCATCGCGATCCCGCTCGCCATCATCTGTGGCGTTGAACCCAAGACGGCGTGGCTGCTCGCCGTGCTGTGGGTGCTCAAGGTCGTTCCGGGCATCCCCGGGCTGCGTCAGTTGCGCCGGGTGCTGGTGCAGGAATCCGGCCCGCTTGTTGAGCGTGCTGGTGATCTTCCTGATGGTGCTGTTTCTGGCATCGGTCGCGGTCTATTTCCTGGAGCGCGACGTGCAGCCGGCCGACCTTCGGCAGCGTGCCGGCCACCATGTGGTGGGCGGTCGTCACCCTGACCACGGTCGGGCTATGGCGACGTGGTGCCGGTCACGGTGCTCGGCCGCATGGTCGCGGCGATGGTGATGATCTGCGGCCTCGGCGTGTTCGGGCTGTGGACCGGCATTCTCGCCACCGGTTTTGCCGCCGAGACCCGCCGCGACAATTTCCTCAAGACCTGGGATTCCGTCAGCAAGGTGCCGTTCTTTGCAGCGCTTGGCCCCTCCGCCATCGCCGACGTCACCCACATGCTGCGCACCATGGATCTGCCGCCGCGCACCATGATCATCCGCAAGGGCCAGACCGGCGACTGCATGTATTTCATCGCCGCCGGCGAAGTCGAGGTCGATCTGCCCGGCAAGAAGGTGCAGCTCAGCGAAGGCGCGTTCTTCGGCGAGATGGCGCTGCTCGGCAATAATCTGCGCTCCGCCAACATCACCACCACCCGGCTGTCGAAGCTGCTGGTGCTCGACCTCGTCGACTTCCGCCTGCTGATGGCGCGGCATCCCGATCTCGCCGAGACCATCGATGCCGAGGCCAAGCGGCGCGCGCTCGAAAACAAATAACAAAACAAGTAACCCGACATCAAACAACAAGAATGGAGGACAACATGTCCGATTCTGCCGAGGCGGCAACCCCGCCGCTACTTGAGATCAGCGGCGCGCGCGCCACCATCCGCCTCAACCGGCCGCAGTACCGCAACCGGCTGCAAAGCGAGGATCTCGGCGAGCTTGTCAAACTGTTCGACCGGATCGAGGCCGATCCCGCGATCCGGGTGCTGGTGCTGACCGGCACCGGCCGCGCCTTCTCTTCCGGCTTCGATCTCAATTCGGTCGCCGACCGCGCCACCAGCGCCAACGAACAGCAGAGCGCCGGCTCGGCGTTCGAAGTGGTCGTCAACCGGCTGGAGGATCTCGGCGTGCCGACGATCTGCCGGCTCAATGGCGGCGTCTATGGCGGCTCGACCGATCTGGCGCTGGCCTGCGATTTCCGCATCGGCGTCGACACCGCCGAGATGTTCATGCCGGCGGCGCGGCTCGGCCTGCATTATTACAGCAGCGGCATCGAACGCTATGTGACGCGGCTCGGCGTCGACAACGCCAAGAAACTGTTTCTGACGGCGCAAAAGATCAGCGCGCCCGAGATGCTGCGGATCGGCTATCTCACCGCCATGGTGTCGGTGGAATATCTGGACGAGGAAGTCGACAAGCTTGCCACCATCCTGGCCGGCAACGCGCCGGTGGCGATGCGCGGCATGAAGCGCGCCATCAACGAATTCGCCCGCGGCAAGCTCGATGAAGCCGCCGCCGAGCTGCGCCATCGCGAAAGCATGCGCGGCGCCGAGATCAAGGAAGGCATCAAGGCGTCCGCCGAAAAGCGCCCGCCGAAACATTGAGAGCCTCTCCCACGAAACAGTCCTGAAACACGATTCCCGGCCAGCAACGTGAACGAATGGCAAGGTTGCGCCGACAGAGGTGCAGGGACGAAACAACGGCCTTCGCGCCACTCAACTGGAGAATACAATGCTTCGCAAGATTGCCCTCGGACTGATCGCCGCCACCTCGCTCACCCTTGCCGCTGCCGCGCCCGCTTCCGCCGGCGGCTTCCACCACCACCACGGCCATTGGGGCCATGGTTGGGGTCATGGTTACGGCTACGGCGTCGGCTTCGGTGGTCTCTACATCAACACCGGCGTCAGCGACTGCCTGCAGCAGCAGTGGGTCCAGACCCGTCGCGGCATGCGCCTGCGCACCGTCAATGTCTGCGCCTACTGATCTCGCCTGAATTTTGACAGCGAAAAGCCCCGGCCGCATTGGCGATCGGGGCTTTTCCTGTGAGTTCTATTCGTCGATGAAAGTGACAGTGTCGGCCACGCTCGCCCGCGAGGTGCGGTAGCTGTTGACCTTGTGCGCATTGTCGGCAAAGCCGAACGAAATGCCGCAGACCACGCGGCGGTCATCGGCCAGCTTGAAGTGACGTCGGATCAATCCGGAATACCGCGCCAGTGCGGCCTGCGGAATCGTGCCGAGGCCGAGCGCCTGCGCCGCCAGCATGAAATTGCCGACATAGGCGCCGCAATCGATCGCGCCGTAAATGCCGAGCGGCTCGTCGGTGTGGATGATGGCGACATGCGGCGCGCCGAAGAAATTGTAATTCTCCTGCGCCTGTTTGGCGTACGCCATCTTGTCGCCGCGCGCGATGCCGAGCGTGTTGTAGAGCTGGAAGCCGCTCTCGCGACGGCGTTCGAGATAGACGCCGAGATATTCGCGCGGCGGCGTCAAAATCATGATTGTCCTCGGCGCCCGAGACGGCCGCGGCATAGATCTCCTTGCGAAACCGCTCCTTGGCCTCGCCGCTTGCGATCAACACCTGCCAGGGCTGGCTGTTGCACCATGACGCCGTGCGCTGCGCCGTGGTGAGAACATGCTCGATGGTCTCGCGCGGCACCTCGCGCGGCAGGAAGGCGCGGACCGAATAGCGCTCGTTCAACAGCTCTTCGAGCACGCCGATGCGATCAGCGGTCGCATAGCGCGCCTTCGGCGCCTTCGTGGCCGCGTCTGCCATCGCTATCGCCCCTTGGTCGGGATCTTGTTGAACGGCACGTCCTTGTCGACGCGGATATCGCCGGGCAGGCCCAGCACGCGCTCGGCGATGATGTTGCGCAGGATTTCGTCGGTACCGCCGGCGATCCGCATCGACGGCGAACTGAGCAGCATCTGCTGGAACTGGCCGCGCGCGGTCTCCTCGTCGGCGCCGGTCAGCGCGCCGGCCGCGCCTTCCAGATCCATCGCGTAACTCGCGATGTCCTGCAGCATCGCGCCCGAGACCAGCTTGCCGATGGAATTTTCCGGTCCCGGCCGCTCGCCCTTCGACAGCGACGAGATGGCGCGGTAGCTGGTGTATTTCAGCCCGCTCGCCTTCACCGCCCAGTTCGCCAGCTTGGAGCGCGTCGCCGGATCGTCGATGGCGAGCCCGTCATCGGTCATCAGGTTGGAGCAGAGCTCGAACATTTCGGGGAAGCCGGTCGCAAGCCGCGAGCCGATCGACATGCGCTCGTTCATCAGCGTGGTGAGCGACACGTTCCAGCCGTCGCCGACCGCGCCGAGGCGCTGGCTGTCCGGGATCACCACGTCGGTGAAATAGACCTCGTTGAACTCCTGCATGCCGTTGGCCTGCTTGATCGGGCGGATCTCGACGCCCTTGCTCTTCATGTCGAGGAAGAACATCGTCAGCCCCTTGTGCTTGGGCACATTGGGATCGGTGCGCGTGATCAACAACCCGTAGTCGGAATAATGCGCGCCCGAGGTCCAGATCTTCTGGCCGTTGACGATCCAGTTGTCGCCGTTCTTTTCGGCGCGGGTGCGAAGCCCCGCGACGTCGGAGCCGCCGGCCGGCTCCGAGAACAGCTGGCACCAGATATGCTCGCCGGAAGCAAGCTTCGGCAGATAGTGACGCTTGTGCTCCTCGCTGCCGAACGCCATCACGGTCGGGCCGCACATGCCCTCGCCGATCTGGAACGGCTGCGTCAGCTTGCCGTAGACGCCCTCTTCCTGCTGCCAGATCACCTTCTCGATCGGGGTGGCGCCGCGGCCGCCATATTCCTTCGGCCAGTGCAGGCAGGCCCAGCCGCCTTCGGCCTTCTTCTTCTGCCAGGCCTTGCCGACGTCGACGATCTCTTCGTTCTGCAGCCGGATCCGGCCGAGCGAGGATTTGGAAAGCTCCGCCTCGTATTTCTTCGGCGCGTTGGCCTCGACCCATTTGCGGGCGGTGGCGCGGAATTCGGCTTCCTGCGGGGTATCGTCGAAGTTCATGGCGGCTCCTTTCGCGCTTTACGCGCGTCCCTTGGTCGGAATCTTGTTGAACGGCACGTCCTTGTCGACCCGGATATCACCGGGCAGGCCAAGCACGCGTTCGGCAATGATGTTGCGCATGATCTCGTCGGTGCCGCCCTCGACGCGGGTGCCCGGCGCACGCAGCAGCATCGCCTGGAATTTTCCGGCGACTTCGGCGTCCTCCGGCCCGCTCAGCGCGCCGGCGGCGCCCTGCAGGTCGAGCGCGTACATCGCGACCTCCTGCACCATCGAGCCTGCGACCAGCTTGCCGATGGAATTTTCCGGCCCCGGACGATCGCCCTTCGACAGCGCCGAGATCGCGCGCATCGAGGTGTATTTCAGCCCGCTCGCCTTCACCGCCCAGTTCGCCAGCTTCGAGCGCACGTTGCGATCCTCGATCGCGGGACCATCGTCCAGCATCAGGCTGTTGCAGAACTCGAACAGTTCCGGAAAGCCGGTGGCGACGCCGGCGCCGATCGACATGCGCTCGTTCATCAGCGTGGTCAGCGAGACGTTCCAGCCGTCATTGACGGCGCCGAGCCGCTGCGAATCCGGGATTTTCACGTCGGTGAAGTAGACCTCGTTGAAATCCGAATGGCCGCTGGCCTGCTTGATCGGCCGCACCTCGACGCCCGGGCTCTTCATGTCCAGGAAGAACATGGTGAGGCCCTTGTGCTTGGCGACGTTGGGATCGGTGCGGGTCAGCAGGATGCCGTAGTCAGAGTAGTGCGCGCCCGAGGTCCAGATCTTCTGGCCGTTGATGATCCAGTCGTCGCCTTTCTTCTCGGCGCGGGTGCGCAGGCCCGCGACGTCGGAACCGCCGGCGGGTTCGGAGAACAATTGACACCAGACCTTTTCGCCCGAGGCCAGCGGCGGCAGATATTTGCGTTTTTCTTCCTCGCCGGCGAACGCCATCATGGTCGGCCCGCACATGCCGTGGCCGATGATGAAGATGCCCGAGAGTTTGCCGAACGCGCCCTCTTCCTGCTGCCAGATCACGCGCTCGATCGGCGACGAGCCGCGGCCGCCATATTCCTTCGGCCAGTGCAGGCAGGCCCAGCCGGCGTCGGCCTTCCGCTTCTGCCAGGCCTTGGCGACCTGGAGAATGTCGGCGCCCTTCAGCCCGGATCGGCCGAGCGAGGATTTGCGCAGCTCTTCCTCATACTGCTTCGGCGCATTGGCCGCGATCCAGGCTTTCGCCTCGGCGCGGAACGCGGCCTCCTGCGGGGTGTCATCGAAGTTCATTGGTTTCATCCTTGCTCGTCGTTCCGGGATGGTCCGCAGGACCAGACCCGGAATCTGGAAGTTATTCATGTCGAGATTCCGGGTTCGCAGCTTCGCTGCGCCCCGGAATGACATTCACGCCGCATTCCGCTTGCGCATGCGGTCGATCAGCGCGTCTTCCCAATACGAGAGACTGCCGAGCGTCAGCGCGGTGGCGTTGGCGCGGCGGTAGTACATGTGGCAGTCGAACTCCCAGGTGAAACCCATGCCGCCATGGACCTGGATGTTGTTCTTGGAGCAGTGCTGGAACGCCTGCGTCGCGCTGATGCGCGCGGCGGCGGCCGCTTCCGGCAATTCGGAGGCGTTGGTCGAAAGCGCCCAGGCGCCGTAATAGCAATTCGAACGCGCCAGCGTCGCCGAGACATACATGTCGGCGAGGATGTGCTTGACCGCCTGGAACGAACCGATCGGCCGGCCGAACGCGATACGATCGAGCGCGTAGTCGCGGCCCATCTCCAGCGCGCGGTCGGAACCGCCGACCTGCTCGAAGGCCAGCAACACCGCGGCGCGGTCGAGCACCTGCGAGAAGATGCTCCAGCCGTCACCGGCCGCGCCGAGCGGTTCGGCCTTGCAGTTCTTGAAGGTGAGTTCGGCTTGTCCCCGGGTCGGATCGACATTGGTCAGCGATTTGACCTCGACGCCGCCGGCCTTCAGATCGACCAGGAACAGCGAGATGTCGGCATCGCGGCCGGTCGATCCGGTGCGGGCGGCAACGACGGCGAAATCGGCGATGGCGCCATCCGGCACCGGCTTCTTGGTGCCGTTGAGCGTGCCGCCGGAGGCCGCAAGCTTGATCGCCTGCGGCGACGGATTGCCCTTGCCTTCGAACAGCGCCAGCGTGCCGATCGCTTCGCCCGACGCGATTTTCGGCAGCCACTTCTGCTTCTGCGCATCGCTGCCCGCAAGCAGCAGCGCTTCGGCGGCGAGATACACCGTCGAGGAGAACGGCACCGGCGCAATCGCGCGGCCCATTTCCTCGGCGATCACGCAGAGTTCGAGATGGCCGGCGCCCGCGCCGCCGAATTCCTCGGGGATCGCAACCCCGAGGAAGCCCATCTCGGCGAGCCCCTTCCACAATTCCTTGTCATAGGCCGCCTTGCCGTCCAGCACCGCGCGCACCGCTTTCGGCGGGCATTTTTCGGTGAGGAACTTCCGCGCCGCGTCGCGCATCTGTTTTTGTTCGTCGGAGAAATCGAAATTCATGGCGCTGTTACTCGCGTTGGTGGTGGATGGCTCTGTAGGGTGGGTGGAGCGAAGCGATACCCACCGACAGACGACATTGGTTGCGAATGGTGGGTTTCGCTGCGCTCTACCCACCCTGACGATCAGTTCAGGATAATCACGTCTTCCCCGGGATGATCGGCGTAAAGTTTCTCCACCAGCGCGGCGCGGCGTTCGAGGCCGGCGCGCTGGTTGATGTAGCCCTTGTCGGTGAGTTCGTTGCCGTCGATCGAGGGCGGCTCGACCATCAGCATGGCGCGGGCAATCCGCATGCTGCTGCCGGTCGTGGAAGCATTGTGCGCCTGCAGGCCCTGCTTCAGGCAGGCGATGACAGCGGGATGCCTGACGACGTCTTCATAGCTCGCGTCGGGATTGCCGACGATCTGCCGGCAGGCGTGCAGATTGGGCCACGCCAACAGCCCGATGAACGGGCGATCCTGGCCGGCGACCAGCGCGTCGTGCACGGCGGGCGTGGCGGCGGCGATCGCATCGGTGCGCAGCGAGCCGACATGGACGAAGGTGCCGGTCGTGAGCTTGAAATCCTCGACCACGCGGCCGGCGAAGATGATGCCCTGCAGCGGATCCTTGTCGTCGACGAAGACGCCGGCATCGCCGATGCAGTAAAAGCCTTCCTCGTCGAACATCTTCTTCGTCAGCTCGGGCTGGCCGAAATAGCCCGGCGTGACGTTGATGCCGCGCAGCCGCAGCTCATATTTCGAACCGCAGGGCACCATCTTCAGTTCGACGCCCGGGAATGGCAGGCCGATCAGGCCGACGCGCTCGGTGTCCCAATAGGTGCCGGTGGCGGTCGGCGCGGTCTCGGTCGAGCCCCAGCCGGTGTAGAACACGATACGCTCGCCGGTGGTGCGCACCGCCAGCGCCTGCATCCGGTCATAGAGATCGTCCGGCAGCCGCGCGCCGCCATAGGCCATGATGCTCAGGTTCTTGAAGAAGCTGCGGCAGAGCGCATCGTCCTTCTCCATGGCGGCGGCCAGCGCCGCGTAACCGGCCGGCACGTTGGCGTAATAGGTCGGCGACACCTCGCGCAGGTTACGGATGGTCTCTTCAAGCTGGCCCGGCATCGGCCGGCCATCGTCGATATAAAGCGTGCCGCCGTCGACCAGGATTGGATTGAACGCGGCATTGCCGCCCATGGTGTGATTCCACGGCATCCAGTCGAGCACGGTCGAGATCGGTCCGTCCGGATCGCGCGGCCGCACCTGCATCATCATCGCCGCATTGGCGCACATCATCTCCTGGGTGTTGATGACGGCCTTGGGCATGCCGGTCGAGCCCGAGGTGAACAGCAACTTGCCGACGGTCTCCGGCGTGATTTTCGCGATCGACTGCTTCGACGTCCTTCGGTAACCGGCGTCGCCGCGAGATCGGCAAAGGAGACGCTCTTGATGCCGTCGCAGGGCCGCGCGACATGCACGACGGTGACGCCGGTGAGATCGAGCGCCTTCAGCGCCTTCTCGAAGGTCGGGCCGTCCTGCACCATCACCACGGCAGGCTTGATCAGGTCGAACAGATATTTCAGTTTGACGTGATCCTGGCTCATCAGCGAATAAGCCGGCGACACCGGCGCCGCCGGAAACCGCGCCTGCATCGCGGCCTGCGTCATCAGCGCATGCTCGATCGAATTGCCGGACAGGATCGCAACCGGACGGCCGGGCGCGAGGCCGAGGTTGAGCAGGCCCTGCGTCAGCCCGTCGACCAGGCGCTTGGCTTCGCCATAGGAAAGCTTGCGCCATTGCCGCTCAGTGCCGGCGCGCTGCGCCAGCCAGATGCGCTCGGGCGCTTGCCTGGCCCATTTCGCCAAGCGACGCCGGGATATGCTTCTCGTAAGCCTGCAGCGGGATCCGTGATTTCAAAACGATCACGCCGTCCGGCCGCCGCTCGACATCGATGTCGCGCTTCAGCCATTCGATCTTGCGAAAGCCGGGCTTGGTCAGCACCTCGGCTGCATTCCCACTCATATTGCGTCTCCCGGAATTCGGTCCTTTTCGGATCCTTCTTCTCTGTCGGTTCTATCGCTTGATATAGACAGGCTTTCGCTTCTCAAGAAAGGCCCTGATGCCTTCGCTGAATTCTTCCGAGCGGCTGCACAGGATCTGATTGCGGTCTTCCATCGCGATCACGGCTTCGAGCGAGCCGGCATCGACGCTCATATTGAGGCATTCCTTCGACAGCCGCAGGCCGACAGGCGAGGCCGTCATCATCGCATCGACGTAAGGCTCAGCCGCCGCATCGAGCCCGCCTTCCTCGACCACTTCGGAGACGAGGCCGACGGCAAGCGCGCGCTCGGCGCCGATGAAGCGTCCGGTCAGGATCAGTTCCGAGGCCACCGACACGCCGACGAGGCGCGGCAGGAAATAACTGGTGCCGATATCGCAGCCGCCGAGGCCAAGCTTGATGAAGGCGCAGTTCATCCGCGCCGATTTGGTCGCGATGCGAATATCCGCGGCCAGCGCCAGCGCAAAGCCGCCGCCGGCGGCCGCGCCCTGCACCAGCGCGATGATCGGCTGCGGACAGCGCCGCATCAGCATCACGATGTCGGCGATCCGGCGCTGCGAATCCAGCGACTCCGTGCCACGCCGGGCGGCTCCTGCTGCCCGGCACGGCGCTTCATCGCATGCTTGAGGTCGAGCCCGGCGCAGAACGACGCGCCGGCGCCCTTCAGCACCACCACGCGCGTCGTGCGGTTGCGCTGCAGGCCCTGGAAATAGACGTTCAGCGCATCGATCAGGTCGGGGTTGAGCGCATTGAGGCTGTCCGGACGATTGAGCGTCACCCGGTCGACCCCGTCATCGTGTTCGATCAGCAGCGGTTGAGTCACGCGCGTTCCCCACTCATCGTCGTCCCGGCGCAATGCGCCGGGAGCCGGACCCATACGCCGTGCCATCTCGTTGTGGCACGGTCGCAGAGACCTTCTGCAACAAGAACCGCCGCGGAGTATGGGTCCCGGCTTTCGCCGGGACGACTCGCGGAAGGGTATCCGACGCTCAACTACCGCGGCGCCATGCGGATGGCGCCGTCGAGGCGGATGGTCTCGCCGTTGAGCATCGGGTTCTCGACGATGTGGACCGCGAGATTGCCGTACTCGGAAGCATCGCCGAGCCGGGCCGGATGCGGCACCTGCGCGCCGAGGCTCTTGCGGGCCTCTTCGTTCAGGCCCATCAGCAGCGGCGTCAGGAACAGGCCGGGCGCGATGGTGTTGACGCGGATCTTGAGGCTGGCGAGGTCGCGGGCCGCCGGCAGCGTGAGGCCGACGACGCCGCCCTTCGAGGCCGAGTAAGCGATCTGGCCGATCTGGCCTTCATAGGCCGCCACGCTCGCGGTGTTGATGGCAACGCCACGCTCCTCGCCGATCGGCGGCGCGGTGGCGAGCCGTTCGGCGAACAGGCGCAGCACGTTGAAGGTGCCGATCAGATTGACGTTGATGATGCGGACGAATTTCGCCAGCGGATAGACGCCGTCCTTGCCGACGGTGCGCTGCGAGCCGCCGATGCCGGCGCAGTTCATCAGCACGCGCGCGATGCCGTGGGCGGCTTCCGCCTTCGCAATCGCCGCCTTGATCGCTTCCTCGTCGGTGACGTCGGCGTGAAGGGCGACGCCCTTCACTTCGGCGGCGACCTTTTCGGCGTTTTCCTTGTTCTGGTCGATCACGCCGATCTTGGCGCCCTTGGCGGCCATGGCGCGGGCGGTAGCGGCACCGAGACCGGAGCCACCGCCGGTGATGAGAACGGCAACGTCATTCAACTGCATTTTAGACAACCTTTCCTTGGACGTTTCCTCTGGACGTTTCTTCGACTGCGAATTGCGAATGGCGAATAGCGAATTCAGGCGAACGCGGCTGTCATTCGCCAGTCGCACATTCGCTATGTCGCTTTTCATTCAGCATGCCGCCGCAGATCAGCGCTTCCATGTGCTTGATGTACTGGCGGCAGACTTCGTCGGTGACCGGACCGACGCCGGTGGCGCGCGACATCGCGTGCCGGCCGAAAAACAGGTGATCGCAGGCGCCGACCAGGCTGGTGTAGAACATCACCGGATCGATGTTGCGGAACTCGCCGGCCTTGATGCCCTCGGCGAGCAGCCGCCGCTGAAAGTCCAGCAGAGGGCGCGACGAAGAATTTCGACACTTCGTCGGCGGCCTTCTCGCTGCTCTCATGCAGCAGATAATGGATCAGCCGGTTCATATAGGGGAACTGGTGATAGGCGCGGATGATGCCGCCGATATGCAGACGCAGCTTTGCGGTCGGCGTGATCGGCTGGCTGATCAGATATTCGAGCTGCGACGATCTCGGTCGCGGCATCGCGCGCCAGCAGCGCCAGCAACAGCCCGTCCTTGTTGCCGAAATGGTATTTCACCAACGCGGCGTTGACGCCGGATTTCTGCGCGATGTCGGAGAGCGACACCTCGATCGAGGCGCGCTCGATCATCAGTTCGCTCGCCGCGACAAGCAGCTTCTCGGCGGTGGTATTTTTGCCGCCTGCAAGCCTGGTAGGTACGCTGGTATTCAACTCTGATCCCATCATCGCCCGCCGAAGAATCCGGCCGCACATAAGCGCATGCCGCGGCTGCACTCAAGAGTTAATTGATTGATTGACTAAATCCCGAGCCACCCCTTAAATCCGGCCCAGCATTCAAACCCCACAACAACAATTCAGGGAGATCAGTCATGGCCGAGGCCTATATCGTCGCCACCGCACGCACCGCCGGTGGTCGCAAGGGAGGACGTCTCGCAGGCTGGCATCCGGCCGACCTCGCCGCTTCCGTGCTGGATTCGCTGATCGATCGCACCGGCGCCGATCCCGCGCAGATCGAAGACGTCATCATGGGCTGCGTGATGCAGACCGGCGAACAGTCCAACAACGTCGCCCGCAACGCGGTGATGGCCTCGAAGCTGCCCGAGAGCGTGCCCGCCACCTCGATCGACCGCCAGTGCGGCTCCTCGCAGCAGGCGCTGCATTTCGCGGCGCAGGCGGTGATGTCCGGCACCATGGATTGCGTGATCGCGGCCGGCGTCGAATCGATGACGCGGGTGCCGATGGGCCTCGCTTCATCGCTGCCGGCCAAGAACGGCTTTGGCCATTACAAGAGCCCGGGCATCGAGAAGCACTATCCGAACATCATGTTCAGCCAGTTCACCGGCGCGGAAATGATGGCGGAGAAATACGGGCTCTCCAAGGAAGACCTCGACACCTACTCCTACAACAGCCACCAGCGCGCGATTGCCGCAACCCAGGCCGGCAAGTTCAAGGACGAAATCGTTTCGCTGCAGATCACCCGCGCCGACGGCTCGACCGACACCCATCACATCGACGAGGGCATCCGCTTCGACGCCAGCCTCGACGGCATCAAGGGCGTCAAGCTGATCGCGGAGAACGGCAAGCACACCGCGGCCAGCGCCAGCCAGATCTGCGACGGCGCCTCCGGCGTGATGGTCGTCAATGAAAAGGGCCTGAAGTCGCTCGGCCTCAAGCCGATGGCGCGGATCCATCATCTCACCATGATGGGCGGCGACCCCGTGATCATGCTGGATGCGCCGCTGCACGCCACCAAGCGCGCGCTGCAGAAGGCCGGCATGTCGATCGACGACATCGACCTGTTCGAGGTCAACGAGGCCTTCGCCGCGGTGCCCGTGGCGTGGCTGAAGACGACAGGCGCCGATCCCGAGCGGCTCAACGTCAATGGCGGCGCGATCGCGCTCGGCCATCCCTTGGGCGGCTCCGGCACCAAGCTGATGACGACGCTGGTCAACGCGCTCAAGCAGCGCAACAAGCGCTACGGCCTGCAGACCATGTGCGAAGGCGGCGGCATGGCCAATGTGACGATCGTCGAGCGGCTGTAAGCACAGCACGTTCCCACACCAACGGTGTCGTCCCGGCCTTGAGCCGGGACCCATAGCCACTGGCGGTTATGCTTTGACTCGAAGTCAGCTCCGAGGCGTCTCACTGGCATTTGTGGTTATGGGTCCCCGCCCCCCGTGCGCAATTGCGCACCAGGCGGGGACGACGCAAATAACAATTGCCTGAGGAATTTCCCATGACCCATCCCTCGATCCACGCCCGCACCCAGCCGAACAAGATCGCCTACCAGATGGCGGGCACCGGCAAGGCGATCACCTATCGCGAGCTCGACGAGCTCTCGAACCAGGGCGCGCAGCTGTTTCGTTCACTCGGACTGAAGCCCGGCGACCACATCGCGTTCCTGATGGAAAACCGGCTGGCGTTCATGGAGATCTGCTGGGCGGCGCAGCGCGCAGGGCTCTATTACACCGCGATCAGCCGCTATCTCACCGCAGACGAGATCGCCTACATCGTCAAAGACTGTGGCGCAAAGGTCTTCATCACCACGCCGAAATGCGCCGAAAAGGTCCAGGGCCTGATCAAGGGCGAAGCCGGCGAACCGCTGTACTTCATGGTCGACGCGCCGGAACCAGGTTTCCGCTCCTGGGACAAGGAAGCGATCGCGCAGCCGACGACGCCGATTGCGGACCAGGTGGCCGGCTACGACATGCTGTATTCGTCAGGCACCACCGGGCGCCCCAAGGGCATCAAGAAGCAATTCGAGGGTGACGCGATCGAACTGCCGAACGCGTTCCTGAAAGTGCTCTGCGCCGACATGTGCGGGATGTCGTCCGAGAGCATCTATCTGTCGCCGGCGCCGCTCTATCATGCAGCGCCGCTGCGCTTCAACATGATGGCGATTTCGCTGGGCGGCACCTCGATCATCATGGAATCCTTCGACGCCGAGGAATTCCTGAAACTGATCGAGAAACACAAGGCGACGCAGGCGCAGCTGGTACCGACCATGTTCGTGCGGATGCTGAAGCTGCCGGAAGAGGTGCGCACGCGCTACAGCGTCGCCTCGCTGAAAGGCGCGATCCACGCCGCTGCGCCCTGCCCGGTCGACGTCAAGGCGAAGATGATCGAATGGTGGGGCCCGATCCTGATCGAATATTACGCAGGCTCGGAAGGCAACGGCGTCACCGTCTCGAACTCCCAGCAATGGCTGACCCATCGCGGCACCGTCGGCCGCGCCGTGGTCGGCAAGCTGAAGATTCTCGACGAAAGCGATCAGGAAGCGCCGACGGGCCAGATCGGCACGGTGTATTTTGCGGATGCGCCTGCCTTCGCCTATCACAACGATCCCGAGAAGACGAAGAAGGCCTACAACGCGAGGGGCTGGTCGACGCTCGGCGACGTCGGTTATCTCGACGCGGAAGGCTTCCTCTACCTCACCGACCGCAAGTCCTACATGATCATCTCCGGCGGCGTGAACATCTATCCGCAGGAGACCGAGGACGTTCTGATCACCCACCCCGACGTCGCCGATGTCGCGGTGTTCGGTGTGCCGAACGAGGAAATGGGCGAAGAGGTCAAGGCGGTGGTGCAGCCGCACGACATGGCCCGGGCCGGCAAGGATTTCGAGGCCCAATTGATCCTGTTCTGCCGCAAACATCTGTCGCCGATCAAATGCCCGAAAAGCATCGACTTCGAAGCCGAACTGCCGCGCACGCCGACCGGCAAGCTGGTGAAGCGGCATCTGCGGGACCGCTACTGGCCGAAGGCGAAGGTTTAATATCTCGCTGTCGTCCCCGCGACCCGTCTTCGCCAAGGCTACGCCGGGGTTGTGGTATGAGGCCCGCCGCAGCTTTAGCGAAGGCGGCAAGCGGGGACCCATAACCACAGGCATTAGCTGTGACAATGGCTGTGGCTACAGCTACACTCACAGCAATCATTTGTGGCTATGGGTCCCGGATCGCGCTCGCTACGCTCGCTTGTCCGGGACGACATCGTGAGAGTTTCAATGACCTCCCTCCCCGACATCCCGCTCCCCGCAACGATCCGCTCCCGTTATGTCGACAACATCAACGGTCTGCGCATGCATGTGCTGGAAGCCGGCTTTGAAACCAAAGGCCGGCCCTGCGTGCTGCTGCTGCACGGCTTTCCGGAACTCGCCTACAGCTGGCGCAAGGTGATGCCGGAGCTGGCAGCGGCCGGCTACCACGTGATCGCGCCGGACCAGCGCGGCTATGGACGCACCACCGGTTGGGACGCGAATTTCGACGGCGACCTCACCCCGTTCCGGTTCACCAATCTGGTGCGCGACGCGCTCGGGCTGGTGTCGGCGTTCGGCTACAAGTCCGTCGACGCCGTGATCGGGCATGATTTCGGTTCTTCCGTCGCCGCCTGGTGCGCGCTGCTGCGGCCCGACGTGTTCCGGTCGGTCGCGCTGATGAGCGCGCCGTTCGCCGGCCCGCCGCGGTTACCCTTCAACACCGCGGATGGACCTGCAAAACCGGCGCAGCCAGACCCGGTGCATCGCGAACTGGCGGCGCTGCCGCGGCCGCGCAAACATTACCAATGGTACTACTCGACGCGCGAGGCCAATGCCGACATGGTCAGCGCGCCGCAGGGCGTGCATGATTTCCTGCGCGCCTACTACCATCAGAAGAGCGCGGACTGGAAAGACAACGCGCCGTATCCGCTCAAATCATGGTCGGCGGGCGAGTTGGCAAAACTGCCGACCTATTATGTGATGGACCTTGCCAGGGACATGGCCGCAACCGTGGCCGAAGAAATGCCGTCGGCGGCCGCGATCGCCGCCAACCGCTGGCTGCCCGACAGCGAGCTTTCGTTCTACAGCGCCGAATATGCCCGCACCGGATTCCAGGGCGGCCTGCAGTGGTACCGCTGCGGCACTTCGGGCGCATTCCTCGGCGAATTGCAGACCTGGTCGGGCCGCACCATCGACGTGCCCTCGGCCTTCATCTCGGGCAAGCAGGATTGGGGCACCTATCAGCGTCCCGGCGTGTTCGAGACCATGCAATCCACCGCCTGCACCAACATGATCCTGTGCCATCTCGTCGATGGCGCCGGCCATTGGGTGCAGCAGGAGCAAGCGGCGGAGGTCAGCCGGCTGCTGCTGCAATTCCTGCAGCAGGCGAAGCGCGGCTAAACGATTTGACCGGGCAAACGCAGCGCTCTATAACGATTTAGAATCATTCTAAATTGTAAAAAGGGCGCTGCCCGTGAAGAATTTCGCCGATCTGACCGAGCGCGAAGTGCTGGCGGTGGCGATCTCCTCGGAAGAGGAAGACAGCCGCATCTACATGACCTTCGCCGAAGACCTCGCCGCGCGCTATCCGGACTCCGCAAAACTGTTCCAGGAGATGGCCGAGGAGGAACGCGGCCATCGCCACCGCCTGCTCGAAATATACGAGGCGCGCTTCGGGAGCCATCTGCCGCCGATCCGCCGCGAGGACGTCAAGGGATTCCTCAAGCGCCGCCCGGTCTGGCTGACGAAAAACCTGCCGCTCGACACCATCCGCAAGGAAGTCGAGACCATGGAGCTGCAGGCCGAGCAGTTCTACATCAAGGCCGCCGAGCAGGCCGAGGATGTCGGCGTGCGCCGCCTGCTCGGCGATCTCGCCGAAGAGGAAAAAGGCCACGAGAAACTTGCGATCAAATTGACCGACGCGATTCTCAGCCCCGACATCCGCGCCGAAGAGGACAAGACGCGGCGGCGCCTGTTCGTGCTGCAATATGTCCAGCCGGGACTGGCCGGATTGATGGACGGCTCGGTCTCGACGCTGGCGCCGTTGTTCGCCGCCGCCTTTGCCACGCATCAGAACTGGCAGACGTTTCTGGTTGGACTTGCCGCCTCGATCGGCGCCGGCATCAGCATGGGCTTTGCAGAGGCGCTGTCGGACGACGGCTCGCTGACCGGGCGCGGCTCGCCCTGGCTGCGCGGTGCTGCCAGCGGCATCATGACGGCGCTCGGTGGCCTCGGCCACACCATGCCCTACCTTGTGCCGGATTCATGGCCCAACGCGTTCTGGATCGCGACCGCGATTGCAGGCATCGTCGTGTTCTTCGAACTGTGGGCGATTGCCTTCATCCGCGCGAAATACATGGACACGCCGTTCCTGCAGGCGGCGTTCCAGATCGTGCTCGGCGGCGCGATCGTGCTCGGCGTCGGGATTCTGATCGGCGCGGCGTAGGCAGCGCCTCAGCGCGCGCCTGCGGCATCGGCTGCGATCCGGCCGAACATGCGAAAGTCATGGAATGCGCCCTTGAACCAGGCCTTTTGCCGCAGCGTGCCTTCATATTGGAAGCCTGACTTTTCCAGTACGCGGTCGGAGGCGGCATTGCCCGGCAACGTCCATGCATCGATGCGATTGAGCCTGAAGGTCTCATGCCCGCACGCCACCACGGCCCGGACCGCTTCCGTCATCAGGCCCTTGCCCCAATAATCCGGGTGCAATTCATAGCCGATCTGGCCACCCCGCCATTTCTTGTCGAAACTGTTGAAGCGGATCGCGCCGGCCAGCGCCTTTGAACCGCTGATCTCGATGATCCAGGCACAGCCCTTGCCGGAGCCGTGCACCTTCGCCATCCAGCGCATCGAACGCTCGACCTGTGCCGTGGAAATCTTGTCGGGCCAATTGGAGAACCGCGTTACGTCGGGAGCCGACAACATCGCCTGAAACGCGGGCACATCCCTTGGCGTCGCGGCCCGCAATGTCAGCCGCCTGGTAGACAACACGGGAAATTTCCGGCTCGCGATCGGTGGCATGACTTTCTCGCCCTTTGATGTTGCTTCGCAGACCTCGCGATGCCTTCAACTGCCGTTGAGGCCACCGATCTCCGGAAAGAACAAGTCTTTCCACGACGCAGGCTCGTGTTTGGTGGTGCCGACCTTGTGCATGAATTTGGCGAACTTCATGGTCGCCGCAGGCGTCATGGTCCATTCGACACCGGGCCGGTTACGACCCTGGTCACCATCTCGAGCGGCAGCTTGGAGCCGGAATCGTTGATCCAGCTTTGCGCCGTGCCTTTCGGATCGGCCGCGATGATGCCGGTCGCTTCCTTCACGGCGTCGAGGAACGCGCCGTAGAGCTCGGGATTGTCCTTGCGAAACCGCGCCGAGGTCCAGGCCACCGTGAACGTGTGCGGCCCCAGCACGTCGAACGACGTCAGCACGGTGTGGATGTTCGCCTTCTCCAGTTGCTGGAACTGGAACGGCGGCACGCTGAAGACCGAGGAGACGCCACCGGCACCGCTCAACAACGCGATGGTCGCATCCGGCGGCGACATCGACACGGTGAGCGGATCGAGCTTGCCATAGTTCGCCTCGCCGAAAGCTTCCGCCGCCGCCATCTGCAACAGCACCGCCTGCACCGACACCTTGATCGAGGGAACCGCGATGCGGTCGCGCTCGCTAAAATCCTTGATCGATTTGATGTCGGGATTGGCGGTGTTGAGCAGGAACGGCTGCGAAGACAGCGCGCAGATGCCCTTGACCTCGAACGAGGTGCCTTGCGTCTTGTCCCACAGCGTGATCAGGCCGGGAACGCCGCCGCTGACGATGTCGGTGGAGCCGGACAATAGCGCCTCGTTCATCGCCACCGGACCGTTGAAACGCTGCCAGGATACCTTGAAATCCTTCAAGCCGCGTTGCGTGGCGTATTTCTCGATCAACTTGTCGCGCTTCATGACGTTGAACTGCAGGTAGCCCATCGAAAATTGTTCGGCCAGCCTGATCTCGGCCGCGCCGGAAACCGTCACGCTGCCGATGATGAAACCGATCGCCGCACCTGCCACCCATCCCGATCGCATCGTGTTCTCCCGTCTTGTTTCGTTTTTGTTGACCGGGAGACTACACGGCAAACGGCGCGCTTGTCAGCAGTAGTCAGCATTGCCGCCCCGCCGCAGTGCGGCTATTGCTCTTGCGGCGCTGAGGAAAGACGGAGAAAACCATGAGCAACGACATCGAAGAACTAACCGCGCTGAACCGCGACTATGTCGCCTCGGTGCAGAATTGCGACGTCAAACGCTTCGACCAGATCCTGGCGCAGGATTTCTACTGCTCCAATCCCGACAAATCGCTGGTCGATCGCGCGGCGTTTCTGAAGCAGACGGCAATACCGGTGACGATCAAGAATCTCAGGGCGGAAGACGTCAAGATTCGCGTGCTCGGCGATTTCGCCATCATCCACGCGGCGACGAGCTATACGACGTCCGACGGCCAGCAGGCGCATGGCCGGTACACCGATTGCTGGGCGAAACAGAACGGCCGCTGGCTCGCGGTGTCGGCGCACGTGTCGCGGTAGCTGTCATTCCGGGGCGCGCGAAGCGCGAACCACGATGTGCAATTGCACATCTGAGAATCCATACTCCCGATCGTGGTTATCGGATTCCGCGCCTGCGCCAAGTGGCGCATCCACGATGTGCAATTGCACATCGGGGAATGACGACTAGGAATCAAACATGATGACGCTGCGCACGGTCTTGCCGGCCTTCATCGCTGCAAAACCATCGTTGATCTCGGACAGTTTCAGTTTCGCCGAAATCCAGTCTTCCAGGTGCAGCTTGCCGCGCATGTAGAACTCGACCAGGCGGGGCATGTCGACGCGGAAATGGTTGGAGCCCATCGACGAGCCCTGGATCTTGCGTTCGCGCAGGAAATCGAAGCCATGCAGCTCGATCTTCTGGCCGAACGGGATCATGCCGACGATGGTCGCGGTGCCGCCGGGCGCCAGCATCGCAAAGGCCTGCTCCGCGGTCTCCTTGCGGCCCAGCACCTCGAAGGAGTGTTGCACGCCGCCATTGGTGAGGTCGCGCACCTGCTGCACCACGTCGCCATTGCGGGGATCGACCACGTCGGTAGCGCCGAGCTTGGTGGCAAGCTGCAGCTTGACCGGATTGGTATCGACCGCGATGATGCGGCCGGCGCCCGCGATCGCCGCGCCGTTGATCGCGGCCATGCCGACGCCGCCGCAGCCGATCACCGCCACTGTCTCGCCGGCGGTGACTTTGGCCGTGTTCACGACAGCGCCATAACCGGTGATGACGCCGCAGCCGATCAGCGCCGCCAGTTCGAGCGGCATGTCCTTGCGGATTTTGACGATGGCGTTTTCGTGCACCAGCATCTGCTCGGCGAACGAGGACAGATTGAGGAACTGGTTGAGTTTCTCCGAGCGCGCCCAGGACAGGCGGTTGGACTGCGCCCGGCAGCATCTTCACGGTGGTGTCGGTGCACAACACGGTGCGGCCGGTGGTGCAGTTGTCGCAGGTGCCGCAGAACACCGACAGACAGGTCACGACGTGATCGCCGGGCTTCACATAGGTGACGTCGGAGCCGACCTTCTCGACCACGCCGGCCGAACTCGTGACCGAGCACGGCGGGCAGCGGATGCGGATAGAGCCCTTCCATGAAGTGCAGGTCGGAATGGCAGAGGCCGGCGACCCGCGTGCGGATCAGCACCTCGCGTGGACCGGGATTCGGCACGCTGACATCCTCGATCACAAGCGGTTTGTTGACTTCATGCAGGACGGCGGCCTTCATCGGATACTCCCTTGATTGTTGTTCTTGAACCTGGACCTCGGCATCAGCCTACGCTGCGGAAAGCAATTCGCCAACCTCGGCCATGCCGACCGCGCGCTCGCCGAGCAGATGCCCGGTGATCGCGCGTTGCGTCGAATTTTCCGCCAACCGGAACGGATCGCTGGCCGACACCCGGTGATCGATCACCATCCGCGACAGCAACAACCGCCTTGCGTCGCCGCGCATCTCGTGGATACGCCCACCCTCCCAGGTCAGCGCCACGGCACTGGCGACATGATACAGCAGGCTGGTGGCGCGGCGCGCATCGCCCTCGTTGTCGGATTGGCTGGCGACCTCGCGCGCAAAGCCGATAGCGCGGTCGGTCAACTCTCGCAGACGGTTACGCCAAGCCTGCGGCACATTGGCGCTGTCGTCGAGGCGCGCATGCAGATCGGCGGCCAGCGCCGCGTCCGCACCATGACGGCCGACGGCGCGTTTCAGCGCGTCGATGGCGACGATGTTGCCGGTGCCTTCCCAGATCGAGCCGAGATGCGCATCGCGCAACAGCCGCGCGGTGGCGAATTCCTCGATGTAGCCGATGCCGCCGCGCATCTCCAGCGCATCGCCGCAGACCTTGCGGGCGTCGCGGGTGGCGCGGAATTTCAGGGTCGGCGTCAGGATGCGCAGCAATGCCGCCGCATCCTGGCTGCCGGCTTCTGCGCGGTCGAGCGCATCGGCGGTGAGGAAGCTCATCGACAGCGCCTGCTCGGTCGGCAGCATGATCTTCATCAATTGCCGCCGCGCCAGCGGCAGGTCGATGATGCGCTGCCCGAACACCACGCGGTTTTTCGCCACCGTCATCGCGTCGTGGTACGCGCGGCGCATCAGCGCGGTGGATTTGACGCCGTTGGAGAGCCGCGATGAATTGACCATCTCGGCCATCTGCACGAAGCCGCGGTCGAGCTTGCCGACCGCGTAGGCAATCGCGCCTTCCAGCTTGATCTCGCCCGACGCCATCGAGCGGGTGCCGAGCTTGTCCTTCAGCCGAACGATCCGGTAGTGGTTTTGCGAACCATCCTCCAGCCGCCGCGGCATCAGGAACAGGCCGACGCCGCGCGTGCCCGGCCCCGCGCCCTCGGGGCGCGCCAGCAGCATCACCACTTCGGCGTCCGCATTGGAGCAGAACCACTTCTCGCCGGTGAGCCGCCAGTGATCGCCTTCCGGCACTGCCGTGGTCGTCAGCGTGCCGACGTCGGAGCCACCTTCCTTCTCGGTCATGAACTGGCCGCCCTGCGTCAGCTTGCTCATGTCGGTTTGCGTCAGGCCGTCGAGATAGCGGGCTTTCAGCGCCTCGCTGCCGAAATTATTCAGGAGCTTGGCGCAACCATCGGTGACGTTGATCGGACAGCCCAAGCCGAACTCGGCCTGATTGAACAGAAACGTAAAGGCGTGCTTGGCGACGACAGGGTATTTGTCCGGCCAACCCATAATGCCCTTGCGGATCGACATCGCGTGAATGCCGAACTCGCCGAACGCGGCCTTCTCCAGCTCGCGATAGGCCGGATGGTATTCGATAGTACTGGGAATCGCGGCCGAAGCGGTCGCGCTGGTGCAGCACCGGGGTGTGGCGGTCGGCAAGCCGCGCGCATTCGTCGAGATGGCCGCCGGCGAGGCCACCGAGCCGGTCGAGATGCGGTTCGATGTGGCGAAACAGCGGCTCGGGCAGATGCAGCCGCAGCAGATCCGTCAGCGCCGGATCGGCCCGGTAGAAATTCATCCCCGACGTATCCGGGCGCGAGCAATCCCGGCCTGTCCGCCGAGGTCGTGCTGCGATCATGCTTGCGTGGCTGCATATTTATCTCTTGTTCGTTCCGCCCGATCTTGATCATCTACCGATAACGCAGGCGATCAAGCCGTCAACACGCATAATCGGAGGAACGCCCCATGGCAGACGGATATCGCATCATCGGCGCCGAGATGTCGCCCTACTCCGTCAAAGTACGCTCCTATTTCCGCTACAAGGCCATTCCGCACCACTGGATATTGCGCAATGCGGCAAGCCAGGCGGAATATGAGAAGCATGCGAAAATGCCGATCATCCCGCTGGTGGTCACGCCTGACGGAACTGGCATCCAGGATTCCACGCCGATCATCGACCAGGTCGAGAAGCTCCATCCCGAACCGTCGATTCATCCCGGTGACACCGTCACACGATTCATTTCCGCGCTGATCGAGGAATTCGGCGACGAGTGGGGCAACAAATGGATGTTTCACTACCGCTGGGCGCGGGACGTCGACCAGATTTCTTCCGCAGGCCGGATCGCGCGGATGCGCGCGCCCACGGCCAGCGAGCAGGAGCACGACAAATTCGCCGGCCAGGTCCGCGCGCGGATGGTGGACCGGGTCTGGTTCGTCGGCTCCAACGAAATGACGGCGCCGCAGATCGAGGCCGGTTTTCAGGAGATGCTCGGCCTGCTGGACGCCCACCTTGCAACACGGCCCTATTTGTTCGGCGCGCGTCCCGCCTATGGCGATTTCGCGCTTTGGGGCCAGTTCTATGAGATGTGGACCGATCCGACCGTCGGCGCCCTGATCGGCGGCGGCGCACCACACGTGCTCGACTGGGTGCATCGCATGCTGTGGCCGAAGGCCGAGGGTGCATTCGAAGCATGGACATCGCTGGCGCCGACCCTGATGCCGATCCTGGCCAAACAGGTTGGAAAGCAATTCTGGCCGTGGACGCTTGCCAACGAGACCGCGCTGCGGGAAGGCAAGGAGGAATTCAGCGTCACGCTCGGCGGCAAGGTCTGGATTCAGAAGCCGCAGAAATACCATGCCCGCTCGCTCGGCATGCTGCGCGCGAAATACGCCGATGTCGCCGACAAGCAGGATCTCGATCTGGTTTTGGCCGCGGTGGGTTGTCTGGCGGGATTGCGCGCCTAGATACTTACTCCCGAGACATCTTCAGGAGAGCGCTCATGCCGACGCCAACCTACAAAACCGCCCTGATCGTCGGCGCCGGCGAGGGATTGAGCGCATCGCTGGCGCGGCTGTTTGCCCGCGAAAAAATCCGCGTGGCGCTGGCCGCCCGCAAAATCGAGAAACTTGGCGCGCTCTGCACCGAGACCGGCGCCCGCGCCTTTGCCTGCGATGCCACCAACGCCGACGACGTCGAGCGGCTGTTCGGACAGGTCGAGCGCGAGATCGCCGCACCCGATCTCGTCGTCTACAACGCCAGCGGGCGGGCGCGCGGCCCCTTCACCGATCTGGTGGCGTCAGACGTCGCCAATGCGATCGCGGTCTCGGCCTTCGGCGGCTTCCTGGTGGCGCAGCAAGCCGTAAAGCGCATGCTGCCCAATAAACACGGCGCGATCCTGTTCACCGGCGCCTCCGCCAGCGTCAAGGGCTATGCCCAGTCGGCGCCGTTTGCGATGGGCAAGTTCGCGCTGCGTGGCCTGGCCCAGAGCATGGCGCGCGAATTGTCGCCGCAGGGCATTCACATCGCGCATTTCGTCATCGACGGCGGCATCCGCAGCGCGGTCCGCACCGAACCCGCCGACCGCCCGGACTCGATGCTCGATCCCGATGCCATTGCGTTGAGCTACTGGAACGTGCTGCAACAGCCGCGCAATGCCTGGACCTGGGAACTTGAATTGCGGCCGTGGGTCGAGAAGTTTTAACGGGATACCGCCGTCATTGCGAGCGCAGCGAAGCAATCCATAGAGCCGGCAAAGCAAGAATGGATTGCTTCGCTTCGCTCGCAATGACGAAAAAAATCGACAAATGGGGGAAACATGAGCACCGAAATCACCATCGACACCGGCACCAATGAATTGCTGTGCCTGATCCGCGACCGCGTCGCGATCATCACGCTGAATCGCCCTGAAGCCCGCAACGCCATGTCGGATAATCTGACGCCGGCGCTGCGCAACATGATCAAGACCTGCGGCGAGAATCCCGAAGTCGGTGCGCTCCTGATCACCGGCGCCGGCACCGCGTTCTGCGCCGGCGGCAACGTCAAGGGCATGGGCGCCAATCGCGACAAGAAGAAGCTCGAAATGTCGCATGACGAGCGGGTTGCCGATTTGCAGGAACGGCAACGGCTCCTGACCGGCGCGCTTGTCTCGGTGCGCAAGCCGACCATTGCGGCCCTCCCGGGCCCCGCGGTCGGCGCCGGGCTTGCACTCGCGATGGCCTGCGATATCCGTATCGCCGCGCAATCGGCATTCCTTTCCACCGGGTATCTCAAGGTGGGGCTTTCCGGCGACTACGGCATCGCCTGGCTGCTGACCCGGCTGGTCGGCACCGCGCGGGCACGCGAATTGATGTTCACCTGCGAGCGCGTCGATGCTGCCAGGTGCGAGACGATTGGCCTGGTCAACCGCGTGGTCCCGGACGACAGACTGCAGGCCGAAGCCTTTGCGCTCGCGAAATCGATCGCCGAAGGTCCGACGCTCGCGATCCGCTACATGAAGGACAATCTCGACGAAGCCCTGATGTGCGATTACGCCACCGCCCGCGACCACGAGGCCGAGCGCATGATCCGCACCCAGGTGACGGCGGATCACAAGGAAGCCGTGCAGGCCTTCATCGACAAACGTAAGCCCGTATTCAAGGGCGGCTAGATCGGGTTCTGTTCGAACAGCCGCGCCACCATCACCGAATCGAGATAAGCGCGCACGCGCACAATTTTGTCGTTCCTGAAGTAGCAGACCCAGCAATAGTGGTTGTCGAAGCGGAAGCCGTTTCCGGCAGTCGCTTCCGAGTGCAGTTCCACGATCGCCACGTCGTCATCCACGATGAGATTATCGACATGCAGTTGCGCGCCGTTCGGCAGCACCTTGCCGAGTTTCGCAAAGGTACCGGCGATAAAATCGGGCTTTGATTTGTAGTGGCCGGCGAGCGGATGCGTCCCCATCACGATCCAGTCGACGTCGTCAGCGACGTGGCGCAAAAAACGCGGCGCCTTCGCCATGTTCGAGGCCGGCAAAGATCTTTCGCACGAACCCTGCATCGACTGCCATGCCCTGCCCTCTCGTGGATACGCCGCCCGGCCTGGTTCGGTCGGTCGGGCAAAAGGCTAAGCGGGGTTGGGACCGTTTTCAATCGTGGGGGAGAAAATCGGCCCGGTTCCGGTGCGGCCAGAACCGGGCCTAGTTTGCTCAACTCGCGTGAGGACTGGTCGCAAGCTGGCGGGAGAGGGTTGCGAGCTTCCAGCTCGCACAGGGGATATCGCGCGGCTCAGTGTCGATGTGCTTTGCGAAGCGCACCAGCTTCCAGTCGCCGGGGCTCGGCATGAAGGCGTAGCCGGTTTTGCGGGCAAGCCCGATCATGGCGTCGTTGGAACGCAGCGTGTCGCCGAACAGGCGATCGGCGCCGAACGAGGCCGCGCGGCATTCGAGATTTTTCAACAGCGCCTTGCCGATGCCATGGCCTTGCCAGCGATCGTCGATCGACAGCCCGAACTCGATGCTGGCGGTCTCGGGGTCAAACGCGTAGCGGGCTTCGCCGACGATGATCTCACGGCCGTCGGCCCATTGCGTCGCGACCACGCTGAAACGGTCGGCTTCGCCGATATGGATGAACTGGTCGAGCAGCGACGGCGGCAATTCGCTGGCGGCGCCGAGGAAACGGTTGTAGCGGGAGCGGGTGGTGAGCGAGCGGAAATAGCTCTGCAGCGCCTCGGCGTCGCGCGGCTCGACGAAGCGGACGGTGACCGCCTCGCCGCTCCGCGCGCGCACCACGTCGGAATATTGCCTGAGATCGTCGAAACGCATCGTCGTCATCGCACGCTCCCGTCACCCCTCAAAAAAGTGGCCGGCATCCCTCAGGCGAGGCGACGCCGGCCTTGGCTGCCTGCTATGCCCGCCAGAACGGTTTTGAGGCCTCGTAGATCGCATCGCTGGAGGAGACGCCGATATCGTGCAGTTCGCGGTCCGACCAGTGGGACAGCTCGCGGCGCTGCTCGTAGCGCTGCCGCCAGATATGGAGGGTTTCGGCGACTTGGCTCAAAAGGCTCCGTCCATGATGATTTATCATCGATTCATGCGTGAAAGTAGACATTTTCAACTCCTGTAGCTAATCTGTTGCGGCTAATATCGGTGCTATCAGGGCTTTCCACAAACGACACTTTGTACCGCTTCGCATGATATAAACTCATGAATTGGGATGGCGGGAGATGACAACAGCCAGGCTGCCTTCACTGAACGGATTGCGCGCCTTCGAGGCCGCGGCCCGGCATTTGAGCTTTACCCAGGCGGCCTCTGAACTGAATGTCACGCAGACCGCGATCAGCCATCAGATCAAGCGGCTGGAGGAGGAACTCGGCGTCCGCCTGTTCGTCCGCCAGAACCGCGCGCTGACGCTGACGCCGCAGGCGCAGGACTACCTCCCCGGCATCCGCGCCGCCTTCAACGATCTCCGCCTCGCCACCGATCGGCTGCTGCGCAAGGACGACGACCATGTGCTGACGGTCTCGACGCTGGCCTCGCTCGCCGCCAAATGGCTGCTGCCGCGCCTGACCGCGTTCCAGGAAGCCCATCTGGGCATCGACGTCCGCATCACCACCTCGACCAATCTGGTCGACTTCCAGCGCGACAATGTCGACGCCGCGATCCGCTACGGCCGCGGCCAGTGGGCGGGCTTGCGCGCCGACTGGCTGATGGCCGACGAGCTTTTTCCGGTGTGCAGCCCGGCGCTGCTGACGGGAAACAAGCCGCTGAATTGCCCGGAAGACCTCCGGGATCACGTGCTGCTGCACACCTCTAACGCCAACAGCGACGACTGGCGGCTGTGGCTGACGGCCGCCGGCCTGCCGGCCGACGTTTCCAAACAGCCGGGCGTGACCTTCGACCTCATCTTCATGACCGTGCAGGCCGCGATCGACGGCCTCGGCGTCGCGATGGGCCGGACCGCCTATGTGCAGGAGGACATCGCCAAGGGACGCCTCGTCGTTCCCTTCAAGATCACGCTGCCGACGGATGCGGGTTTTTACCTGGTCTCGCCGGCGGGAAGGACCGATCCGCCAAAACTGTCGGCGTTCCGGCAATGGCTGCTCGCATCCGTGCAAAGCAAGCCCTGAGGGGCGCTAAATTCCGCGACGCGGGCCGCATCCGACATCGTCGCAATCATCGCGAGCGCAAGTTGATTTCCGTGCCAACAACGATAACAAGAGCGCATGGCCGATTTGAAACGTAAGTTCGACGTGCTGGTGATTGGCGGCGGCAATGCCGCGCTGTGCGCCGCGATCTCTGCCCGCCGGTCGGGCGCTTCCGTGCTGGTGCTGGAAGGCGCGCCGAAATTCTACCGCGGCGGCAATACCCGCCATACCCGCAACATGCGCTGCGCCCACGACGCGGCGACCGAGATTCTCACCGGACCCTATACCGAAGAGGAATTCTGGCAGGATCTGCTGCTGGTGACCGGCGGCCAGACCGACGAAGAGCTGGCCAAATTCATGATCCGGGAGTCCAAGGATATCCTGAACTGGATCGTCGAACAGGGCGTGCGCTGGCAGCCGTCGCTCGGCGGCACGCTGAGCCTTGGCCGGACCAATTCGTTCTTTCTCGGCGGCGGCCGGGCGATGCTGAATGCGCTCTACCTCACCGCCGAAAAACTCGGCATCGAGATCGTCTATGACGCCGAGGTCACCGGGCTCAAGATCGAGGACGGCATGTTCCTGTCGGCGACCCTGAAGGCGCCGATCGACGGCACAAATGAAATCCACGCCTCGACGCTGGTCGCCGCCGCCGGGGGTTTTGAGGCCAACATCGAATGGCTGAAGGAATATTGGGGCGATGCCGCCGACAATTTCCTGATCCGCGGCACGCCCTATAACCGCGGCTCGATCCTGAAGATGCTGCTGGCCAACGGCGTGCAGGACATCGGCGACCCCACACAGTGCCACGCGGTCGCGATCGACGCCCGCGCGCCGAAATTCGACGGCGGCATCATCACCCGGCACGATTCGGTGGTGTTCGGCATCGTCGTCAACAAGCACGCCCAGCGCTTCTACGACGAGGGCGAGGACATCTGGCCGAAGCGCTACGCGATCTGGGGCCGGCTGGTGGCCGCCCAGCCCGACCAGATCGCCTACATCATTTTCGATTCGACCGTGGTCACGAGCTTCATGCCGACGCTGTTCCCGCCGATCGCGGGCGACACCATCGCCGAGCTCGCGGGAAAACTCGAACTCGACCCGGCCTCGCTGGAAAAAACCATCGCCGATTTCAACGCCGCGGTGCGCCCCGGCACGTTCGACCACACCATCCTGGACGATTGCCGCACCGAGGGTCTCACCCCGCCGAAGACGCATTGGGCGCGCAAGATCGATACCGCGCCTTATCTCGCCTATCCGGTGCGGCCCGGCATCACCTTCACCTATCTGGGCACCCGCGTGAACAAGCAGTCGCGCATGATGATGAAGGACGGCAAGCCATCCGCCAACATGTTCGCCGCCGGCGAGATCATGGCCGGCAACGTGCTCGGCAAGGGTTATGCGGCCGGCATGGGCATGACTATCGGCAGCGTGTTCGGTCGCGTGGCGGGACAGGAAGCGGCCAGAAATGCGAAGAACTAGCGGCCGCGAAACGTAACGGCCTGACCACGCGTCAAACGAAAAGAGCATTTGCGCATGCACGGAACGAGAATTCTGGAGGAAGCCGACCGCCTGATGACGGTCTGCAATTCCTGCCGCTATTGCGAGGGCCTGTGCGCGGTATTTCCGGCAATGGAAATGCGCCGCGCGTTTTCCGATGGCGACCTCAACTATCTCGCCAACCTCTGCCACAGCTGCGGCGCCTGCTACACCGATTGCCAGTTCTCGCCGCCGCATGAATTCAACGTCAATGTGCCGCAGGTGCTGGCGGTCGCGCGCAACGAATCCTACGCCGCTTACGTCTGGCCGCGCGCGTTCGCGGGCGCGTTCGCGCGCAACGGCCTCGTCATCAGCCTCATTGCCGCGCTCAGCGTCGCCGCCTTCATCTTCGGCTTTGCCGCCTATAACGACCGGCAGATCCTGTTCGGCGTCCATAGCGGTCCGGGCGCGTTCTACAAACTGATGCCGCATAATGCGATGGCGGCGCTGTTCGCCGCGGCATTCCTCTACGCGATCGCGGCGCTGGTGATGGGCGTGCGTGCATTCTGGCGCGATATCGGCGAGCCGATCGGCGGGCGCGCGGACGCGGGCTCGATCTGGCAGGCGATCCGCGACGCCGGCGAGTTGCGCTACCTCGATGGCGGCGGCGTCGGCTGCTTCAACGAGGACGATCGCCCGACCGACCGCCGCAAGACTCTATCACCACTTCACCTTCTACGGTTTTGGCCTCTGCTTCGCCGCGACCTGTGTGGCGACGCTCTATCACTACCTGTTGGCACGCGAAGCGCCCTACCCGTGGTGGGACCTGCCGGTGGTGCTGGGCACGCTCGGCGGCATCGGTCTTTTGATCGGGCCTGTCGGGTTGCTTACCGAGAAATGGAAGCGCGATCCCGTGCTGGTCGACGAGACGCGGACGGGCATGGATACAGCCTTCATCGCGATGCTGTTCCTGACCAGCCTGACCGGCATGGCGCTGTTGCTGTTGCGCGACACGCCGGCGATGGGGCCGCTTCTGGCGCTGCATCTCGGCGTGGTGTTCTCGCTGTTCGTCACCATGCCCTACGGCAAATTCGTGCACGGGATTTACCGGTTCGTGGCGCTGGTGCGCTATGCGCAGGAGCGCCGGATGGAACACGGGACTTAAGGCCAGACTCAAAACTGCGAAAACAACCCCATGCACAGTAGAACGGGGCTTGATTCATCTCACTTTTTGGATGCGGGGAGAAACCAACGCAACCTTGGCTGAATATTTTGTGCAAAGTTCCATCGTTATCCCGCTACCAGACGGCCTACCAATTTACCTCCCTTTCAGGAATGTCCCGTAGGAGTACCGCGAGGAGACTGCCACGGTTCTGAACGAAACGATGGCGCCTCGCGTCGTGCATCCGAGGTCGCGAATGGCCGAGGAGCTGCCTTCCAAGCTGACGTCAGATCAGCGGCCGCTCAAACGCTTCCGTCGTGTCCAGGGGAACTACCGTGCCAGTTCAGGATTTTCTCAGCCAGCGGGCGGTGAACGTCGCCGTTGACGGAAGCTACATGCTGCCGAACTGGTATGACCCGCAGGGCAAGCTCCGCACCTTCGCCTGCCGCACCACGCGGGTGTCGCCGTTCCGGATGATCGTCGAGGTGCCCGTGGTCGGCAAGGTCGGCGACCGCCTCGTCACCTACTTCCGCGACTTCGGCAAGTTCGAGGGCGCCATCAGCGACACCATGGAACGCAGCTTCCTGCTTGAGCTGGAGATGACGCGCGCACGGCGCGAAAAACTTTCCGACATGCTGACCTGGATCGAGAAGAAGCAACAAAATCCGGCGGTGCTGGAGTTGCGGAAGAATGCGCGTTTCGTGCCGCCTCATGCGCACTCCACGCTGACGCTGGCTGACGGCTCGATCCACCCCTGCTTCATCATCGATTGCTCGGTCACGGGCGTTGCGCTTTCAACCGCCGTGCAACCGCCCGTCGGCATGCCGCTCGCGGTCGGCGCCTGCGTCGGCCGCGTCGTCCGCCAGCTGCCCAACGGCATCGCGGTCAAATTCGTCGAGCAGCAGACCGTTCGCGATCTCGACCGGATGGTGTCGCGCGCCGTTCCGGCCGCGGCGAAAGCGGACATCGATCGGCCCGAACCGGCGGAGGTCCTGCGCACGGCAACGGGTTGAAGTGCCGCATCAGTCGCGCCTTGATGCAGGACTGGTGCTCGGTGCCACGTGCTGGAAGACGCGCGGGCTGGTGCGTGCGGCAATCCGGCTAATCGCACCTCTGACGCAGCCCGCGCATCGTCCGTCTGCTTGTCTTTGGTGTCACAACTGCTCGTCTGGTCCGCCTGCTTCGAATCGGCTGCTCAGCACGACGCACCCTCAGCTATCCGTCCGTAGTAAACCATCCAACGTCTCAGTGCGATCGAGTCTGCCGACTTTCTCTTCGAGCCCCTCGGCTCGCAACAAATCACGCACCCATCCATGGGCGCCAACAATGCGCAGGGCAATGCCGTAACGCTTAAGCTCAGTATGCAACTCATGCAGCATACGCGAGCCGGCGAGATCAATATAGGGCGAGGCCGAAAGATCACAGGCGACCAGACGGATGGTGGCAGGGCCTGCCTGGCGCAGATGATCCAGGACCGAGTCCAGTACGGCATCGACATTGACGTAGATCAGTGATGCTTCGGGACGAAAAGCGATCACACCAGACAGCGGCTCATTCTCCGGATGGCGATCCAGGTCAGAATAGGAGTTGGTGCCGGGCACGCGACCAAGAAACGCAATATGCGGCTGCGACACCCGGGCGAGCATCAACAATATCGAGGCCAGCGCAGCGAGCAGGATGCCTTGAAGTATTCCAAGAAGCAGCACTCCGACGAGGGCGAGGGCTGCAGCCACGAAATCCAATCGGCTAACCCGCCACATCCGGATTAGTGCCGGAAAATCCAGCAGCCCATATACCGCGGTCAGCACTACAGCCGCCAATACCGCCTTCGGGAGATTTTCGAGAAAGCCGGTCAGAAAGAGCAGGCAAAGCGCAAGCGTCACCGAGGCAAAGACAAGCGCCAGCGCCGTGCGTGCACCCGCCTTGTCATTCACGGCCGATTGCGACAGTCCGCCGGCTACAGGGTAGCCATGCCCCATAGCCGCCGCGAGATTCGCTGCGCCGATACCCAGAAGCTCCTGCCGCGGGTCCAGAGTGTATCCGTGCTTCGCTGCGAAAGTGCGAGCAGCAGAGACACCTTCGATATAGGCCAGGAGCAAACAGCCCGCGGCCAACGGAATTATTCCCTCCACGTCACGTAATCTGAGGGCCGGGCCTGCCAGGGTGGGTAAGCCCGCCGGAATCTCGCCTGTTATCGGTACCCCAAGCGCAGGAAGCCCCAGCAGGGTAGCGGCGATGATCGCCAGCATGACAACCCCGAGCGCAACCGGTTTTCCCGGCAGCAAGCGCTCGCCGATTACGATCAGCAGAACCGCGATGACGCCGACGACGAGAACGAGGTACTGCATCTGGCTGAGCTGCCCGACCAGCAGAAACGTGCGCTCGAAAAAATTGTGACCGCCGCCTTTCACGCCGAACAGGCTCGGCATTTGGGTCATGGCTATGGTCAATCCCGCACCGGCCTTGAAGCCCACAAGGATGCTGTCGCTGATCAGTTTCACCAGCACGCTCAGCCGCAACAGCCACGCAAGCAAGCTGAGCGCCGCCACGGCAAAGGCAGCGAGACTGGCAATCTGCGCGTATCGTTGCATATCTCCGCCAGCCATTTCTCCCACCGTTGCGGCAATCATGAGGGAAATGGCGGAAGTGGGTCCGATCGCAAGCTGACGTGAAGAACCAAGGAATGCGTAACCGATACCGCCAAGCAGGTAGCCATAGATTCCAACCTGCGGCGGCAAGCCGGCGAGCCCCGCATAGGCGAGCGACACCGGTATCGCGTATGCGGCGAGTGTGATCCCGGCAATCGCGTCCGCGGGAAGCCAGGCAAGGCGGTAGTTGGCAAGCCAGCTCGCCGGTGGAAAGAACCGCGTCCATATCGTTTGCTGAAATGACGAAAGCTTCATGTGAATCGCCCCGTCGTACGCCTGGCCGATCGCACACGGCCTCTCGCAAACAAACAACACAACCAGCAGCGCGATAACTGGAATGCCAAGCGCCAGGGCTGGCACGTCCTTGGTGGCCAAGGGTCGCCTCGTTGAACTTCACCGACGTCTGGAGCCTAGCACTTTGCAGCGGCGCGGCGAGAACAAATGGCAAGCACTCGGCCCGAACACTGCACCTCCATGTCGCTTATGGGTCAAACCGGAAGTCGCAGCCTTACCGCGGGATATCTGCTTTAGAGAGCGGACATCGTCAGGCTGTCCCGGTACGTCCGAAAAGTGCCAGAAGCGACATTGCTCGGTGGTGGGCGATGTCCGCCGCCGTTGCGACCCGAATTTTAGAACACGAGCCCCAATCCGGCGGCGAATAACACCGTCAATACGGTACGACGGAAGAGCACGTCGTTCATTTGACCGAAGAGTGCGATTCCCAGTGTCGCGCCCGCCGCGAGTGCTGGAAGTGCGAGAATTGCATCGAGCAGCACTTTACTCGAGACACCGTTCTGGGCGACCAAGAGCACCAATGCGAAGACCTGCATGGTGGCAATGAAGGGTTGGACCAGGCCGCGCTGCTGATCCTTCGACATGCCCCGCAAGTCGCACCATATAGTCGGCAGGGCGCCGGGCATCGCGGTGAGGCCGCCTAGCAATCCGCCAGCAAAGCCGATTGCCGCCTCGTGCGCTCGTCGTTCGGTGTTTCGCCGGCCGGCAGCCAACGGGCGGAAAATCATGTAGGCCGAATAAAGGGCAAGGAAGGCGCCAAACCCCACGCGGAAAGCTGTGACGTCTGCGTGCCGCAGAAGAAAGAGCGCGGGCGGAATTCCGAGCGCGCCCCCGATAATGAGCGTCAAGCTTCCCTGCCAGGCCAGATGCTTACGCAACACCACCAGGCTGACGCTCTGCACCGCGATGCTGCAGATCATCATGAGTGGCACCGCCTCTGTCGGCGGCAGCACGTGCAGCAGCATCGCGCCGGCGACAGCCGAGAATGCGAATCCCGCCATACCGGATACGAAGGCGCCCGCGAAGACCCCGGCGCTGAGGATCAGGAACGGGGCGACCTCAATCATTGTTGGCCCCGCCGGAGCGCAGCTGCGTGAGCGGAGCGTACTCCCGTAAGATGATCGCGGCCTGGCGACGCCGCGACTCGTGAAGCGCCCCAAGCAACAGGCCGGCAAATCCACGCAGTTTTGCCAGCAGCAACGGCCTGCGTACAGGAACAGCGGGTTGGTGAGCGGGCGAACTGATAAGCTTTTTTACGGCGGGGATGCAAATCACCGCTTCGAAGGAAGGTGGCTGCGCGGACTGGAGCGAATTGTTTCGGGACAAAGCGGTTTCAAGATCGATCAGGGCCATCGGTATCCTCCTGTGAGAGCGCGCTGTGCCCTCCTCAATGATCATCGGCAGCACGCGGGCGTGCCAAGGCCGCATCTACCGGAACTCCCCCAGGGGCGCATGGACTCCAGCGTCAGGCGGCTGGACAGGAGCGAACTCAGGTTGCAAAAAATTTTCAAACCGGTTTGAACCTGCGGACGCCACGCTGCGACTAAGGCCCATCAAGGCTTCTTTTTTCTGGTCGCCTGTAGACGGCCGATTCTTTTGCGTGTCGCGCTCGCAACTGCACCTCACAAGGCTTGGCTCATGAGTGCTGTGGTTCATTTCTCGACTGACGAGATCGCCCCGCGTCTCAGGCTCGCCGTGTGGCGCGAAGCGCTATTCCAGACCGAATTCAATGTTGAAATCGAGCCGATATCGAACGTCCCGTTCCGCGCGAGAGCAACAATCCGGACGCTGCCCGGACTGCGCATTCTATCCGGCACAAGCTCGCCGGCCGCATATCGGCGCAACACAAAGCGCGTCGAGCGGGATGAAGTAGCCTTGTCGTTCGGCAGGGAAGCGCACGTCGTGGCGCGGTCGAACGGGCGTGAGGCGAGGATCGAGACAGGCGACGCGTACCTGCTGCCGTGCGGCGGCTGCGCCAGCATCCGAGTCCCGCACGAAGCGCGGTCCACGAGCGTGCGCCTGCCACGCGACGCGCTCGCCGGCAACGTCACCAATCTCGAAGACACCTATTGCCGCCGCATCCCGCGCGATACGCCGGCGCTCGTGCTGCTCAAGCGATATCTCGCCCTGCTGGAGGACGAGCCGGCGGCGCTCGCTGACCCCAGCCTGCAGCATTCGGCGGTGACGCATGTCTACGATCTGCTTGCCAAGATACTGGGCGCGACGCGCGATGCCGCCGCAATCGTTGAGGGCCGCGGGGTCCGGGCGGCTCGGATGAAGATGATCAGGGACGATATCGCACGTCACCTCACCGAGGCGCGCCTTTCGGTGCACACTGTTGCGGCGCGCCACAAAGTATCGCCGCGCTGCATTCAGCGGCTGTTCGACGAAAGCGGCTCGACCTTTACCGAGTACGTGATGGAGCAGCGGCTCGAACGCGCGCATCGCCTGCTCAGCGATCCGAAGCTCAGCGACCGTACGCTAACCTCGATCGCCTTCGCGGCTGGATTCAACGACCTTTCGTACTTCAACAGGACGCTTTCGCCGGCGCTACCATGCGACCCCTTCCGACGTCAGGAATGGCGTGAAGCCAAACTAGCTGCATGCTGGCCGCGTGATACGTCGGGAGTGGCCGAACCACCGCAGAGTGCCGGAACCGAACCATGACCGCTTCGGGTCAATCGCGTCGGTTTGGCCGTCGCCGGCCACTTCCGGGATTATTCGATCACCTCGTCAGCACTCAGGAGGATCGACGTTGGCATAGTCAGACCTAACGCACGAGCCGTGACCAGATTGGCTACGAGCCTGAAGCGGGTAGGACGCTCGACGGGCAGATCAGAGATGACGTTCTCCTGAAGTGCCTTTCGCGCCAGAACGCCGGCCTGCCTGAATAAATTTTGAAGTTCGGGCCCATAGCCGATGAGACCACCTTTTTGCGCGAAGTCAGGAAAGATGTTTATCGCGGGAAGACGGTTCTGAAGTGCCAGATCGGCGAGTAGCTGCGGATTGCCACCGAAGAGCGGCGAGGACAACATCAAGACACCGGCAGCCTGTGACGCTGCGGCCGCTTGAAATGCAGGCGCGAAGTCAGGGGGGCCACTAATCTCAAACATCTCCATTTCTACACCGAGCGTAATCGCGGCCTTACGTACAGCATCCAACTGCAGGTTGCCGCTCACGGGGTGCCAGAAAACGGCTACCTTTGTAAGCGTAGGCACCGCCTCACGGAGTAACTGCAGTGATTTTGCGTTGAACCCGGGTAGATCAAGGAAGATGCCAGTAACGTTGCCTCCAGGGCGGGCAAGGCTCGCAACCCAACCGTTCGCAATGGGGTCCGATTCCAGGTCCATCGCAACGATTGGAACGGATCGGGTGACCTCTCTTGCTGCACGGACGGCCGGTGGGCTAACCGCGCAGATCGCCTGAACATTCTGTTGGACCAAATCCAACGCCATCGCGGGCAACTTGTCGATCTGATCGTTAGCGAGCCTGACGATCATTTCTGCATTTGCCGCTTCTCTAAGGCCGGACCCACCTAGACCCTCCCGAAAAGCAACGATCCGATTGCCGACAAGGGTGGATTGTCCGGGGTGGAGAAAACCTACCCGCCAACCTTTGGGCTGCTGCGCGGTGACCGAAAGCGGTAACGCACTTCCAGAACCAATTATCAATTTTATGAAATCGCGTCGCCTCATTGCCGATCTTACCCCGATGCCTTAACCCGAGCGTAGGCAATTTTAGGCCTTGCTCCAAGCGTCTGAATGTCCGGTTGGGTCAAAAACGGAGGTCACGGCCTTGGGGCCGCCTTAACTCTAAAAGACGCCCTGGCGCAGACCCGTCCGATCTCACGCCTGGCGCAAAACAACAAATAATTGGCGCACCATAACAAACGGCCTTCCGACCCGGCCTGCTATGCCATGTGCGCTTAGAGCCCGCTGGGCCCGAGCGAGCAAATAGTTGCGCGGCGATCTCAGTGGAGAGATTGCAAATACTGCAACGCTCAAACTCATCTCCCATTTTCAATGGCCTGTAATGAACAGCACGTCCGAGAGGAAGCTGACCGAACTGCTAATTGCGAGAGCATTCTTCAAACTATCGTCCATTCCGGTGGAAATTTCGGCAGCGGTGGTTTCGCTCACTTCGGTTGGCAACTGCGAGATCCGCATGTTTCGGGGGTCGCAGACCGATCCGGACACGACGGCGCTGTTCTGGCTGGAGCTATTCGATCACGGTGGAGGGAGGTCTATTGACAGCTTCCGATGCGACAAGATCGAAGACGCTGCGCCCGTATTTGAACATATGATGCTTCAGGCAACTGGTCTGAACGGTCCCGACCCCGGCGGTGATGAAGAAGGCCGCTGATATCGGACAATTGGTGGGACGTTGAGATAGTCATTGCGGCACGGAACTCTTCCATTCCACTAACTCTCTCTACTTCGGATGGCAGTACGCCACACGCAAGGTGGAATCGCGATGAACGAGTCAGACAAGGACGAGGACTGGGCAGCCGCCGAAAAGGCACTGGAAGCGGCTTGCCGGCTACCTGGCGGGAAAGATCGCATCGAGGCGTTAAAGCACGCCGGCCGGCTGCGGTCTTACGCGGTCAAAAAGCGCCTGGCGAAAGAAGCGAAGCAAAAAAATAGCTGAATCGGAATACCATAGACCGGTTCCAAGAAATGCCCGCCCGGGCGGTCCGGCAAGTCCGTTTCGTGCCAAACTCGGAAGTGGTGCCGCTATTCAACACCTCGTCGATCGACAGGGCCTGAGGCTTGCCGGTCCTTCGCCTCGTAGTATTCGGATGAGAACTGAATTGACCATCGCGAGAAGAACGAACGCAGTTTCTGAGTGGGCTTTTCGACGCCTTTGATGACTTGCGCTTGGCGCAGCCACCTTACCACCGAGGCGAGGCCGGTGATGTTCTCCAGTTTTCCAACCGCCGCCGTGCGGGCGATCTCAGCTTGCCGATAGCGAAACCCGACCTTTTTGATCACGTACAGGCAACTGATGGTTCGATAGCTCTTGAATAGGAATTGAACGAACGGATGTCTTTTGGCCTGTGGCCAGGCCGCCGGGTACACCGGCAGCACCAAAAGCTTGCTCTTGGCGAGGACTGTTGCCAGCGGATGCAACAGTTGGGTCCAGGCCGGCCATGATGTGAGCTTGGCAAACAACACCATGTGCATCGCCGTTGCAGCTGCGAAAGAGATGGGAAACCAAAGCACCGCTCCCAGGATTACGAGCAAAGCGGCGTTCGGTGTGAGATGACGGCACTTTCGGAACACCCATGCCATCCCGTTTTCAAAGGCCACATACACGGCATGTTCGAACGCCCGATAGCTGATCTTCCGCCGGAGCCACGACCAGGTCCGGCGGATCGATATGCTCCATTGTTGACGTTTCGTCTCGGAAAGGGGGAGCAGGCGCAACGCACCGTTTGCGATAGCAACAATGACATTGCCGAAAACCCTGACCGCGAAGAGCGGAAGCCTGACAAGCAGCATTGCCAGGGGAAAGGCGTAATCGAGGAGCCGCATCAAGATCGAAAGAACGAACCGCAGGATTTTGTTGAAGGCGAGCGCGACAAATACAAGCGGAATGATTATCACGTCGTCGAGCGCACCACGGAAGCGGCGTTCCTCGGTCAACGCTGGCTTTTGATAATGGCTCAAAGTGCAACGGGTCCGGGCCAATGCCAGGGGATTTGCGGGTTCAACTTAGCACACTTTGAGGGCCCGCGGGTGGCCCGCGGTGGCATGCCTATCTCAGGCGATGTCGATTGCGCGCTATCTCTCGATCTCTTTTTGCTGAAGCGCTTCCCTTCTCTTTCGCCGTTTCTTTTGTTCGATGAACCACAACCACGCAAAACCAGCGGCGGAGATCACCATCACGGTGAAAATGATGTAGTCAGTCATCGGAGCTGCCCTGAACTCATGCTCACCGACCAAGACGCCCAAAGGAAAAAAGCCGCGCGGACCTCTTTCGAGCACTCATGTGGAACCTCCGCCATTGGACGAACCATTACCAATGCAACCAATGGAGTTCCAACATTGATCCACATCAATAGCCTTGGTCCTTTTCTGCAGGCCTGCTGATCGGCAGCTTTTATCTGTTTTGAACCGTGTCGCAGGTCGCTTCGTTGCGCCCCCAGCGACCGTGCGCCAAAGGCAATCGATTGCTGCGTCAAGTCCTGAGGATCGTCACACATCCGGCGACCATCATCGCAGGGGTCGTCTGCGGCCTGCTGTTCGGATTCTTTCTGCCCGGACCCGCCCATGCGCTGGTGCCGTTCGCGAAACTTTACGTCGCCCTGCTGTCGATGAGCATGTTGCCTATCCTCGTGACGGCGCTCACGTGGGGCATTGGACAGATGTTGCGCAACGCGACGACCCGCGCGCTGTTCCCGCGCATGGTTTTGGCGTACGGGCTGCTGCTGCTGATTCCAAGCGCGGCGACGGTGCTGGTCTGCGTCGGTCTCAGCCCGGGGAAAAACCTGGGCGCAGGCGCCGCCGCGGCGCTCGGCCAGCAGCTCGCCAGCGAGCCGGCGGTCGAATCCAGCGGTGCAATCATGGCGTTCCTGCAGGGTATGGTGCCGCCCAATATCTTCGCTGCGCTGTCCGGGGGACAGTTCATCAGCATCGTTTTTTTCTGCGTTCTGCTTGGTCTCGCGCTCGGCGTCGTCAAGTCCCCCGGTGCTGACGATGCGCTGCGGGTGCTGAACGCACTCAACGAGGCGTTCGCGACCATCTTCCACTGGGTGCTGATCCCGCTGCCGCTCGGCCTCTTCGCTCTTGGTGCGGCTCACGTGGCGGAGGCCGATCGGGAGTTGCTGGTGGCGCTGGTTCGCTACGTCGGCTATTTCTACCTGGCGGGACTGGTGGCGGTAGCCGGGCTGACGGCGATTCTGTCGATCGTATGCCGCAAGGCGCCCTGGCGGGTGCTGTCCGATCTCAGCCAGCCCCTTGTCATTGCCTTTGCCACCGACAATCCCCTGGCCGCACTGTATTCCGCGATCGAAGTCCTGCAGGAGCGGTTCGGCGTAGACCGCAGCGTCGTCGACACGGTCACGCCGTTTGGCGTCCTCGCCAACCAGCACGGCCAGGTGCTGCTGTTTACCTTTACCGTGCTTTTTCTCGCACAGGTCTACGGCGTCGCGCTCGGCACGGCCGCGATCGTCATCGTCGCGGCTTCGTGCCTGATCTCGGGCGCGGCGGCAGTCGGAGGAGGCCCGGCGCTGGTGCCGATCCTCGCGCCGATCCTGTTGAATGCGCAGATCCCCGACGCGCTGGCGGTCGTGGTGCTGGCGACCACGCAGCCCGCGGTAGCGCCGCTGGTCTCGCTGCTCACCGTGCTGGGCACGGCCGCGCTGACTGTCATCACAGCGAAGCCGGGGAGATCCGCATGAATGCGAGAGCGTGGCGCATATGGGTGATGAGCGCATTGCTTGCATTGGCGATACTGCCGCCGGCGCCGTCCGCTATGGCGGCGCTTTCGAACTTTCCCGATATCCGCCAGGTGCAGGAGCGCGGCGAGCTCCGTGTCGGGCTGGTCGCCAAGGACATTCCGCCGCTGCTGGTTACCGGAAGCGACGGTCAACCTGCCGGCATCGAGGTTGCCATGGCCAACGGCCTGGCGAAGCGCCTGGGGGTGAAGCTTCAGTTCGTGCGCACCGCCGCGACCCACGATGAACTGGTGGCCCAAGTGGCTGCCGGCGAAGTCGATGTTGCGGTGTCTTCGGTTACGCGGACCGTTGAACGGGCCCAGGCGGTGCGCTTTTCGCGCCCGTATTTGACGCAGTCAGCGGCTGTTGTGTTGAACCGCGTGCGTGCGTTGCAGGAGCATGTTGCCTGTCCGGCGACGCCTGCCGATGCGGCGGAACTGGCGGCGCGGCCCGGCGGCCTCGGCGTCACGCGCGGCGGCGCCTATGAACGGGCGCTACGCAACCAGGACAGGAACATCAATCCGGTGGTCTTCAACACCGAAAGCGAACTCCACGACGCCCTGGAAACCGACAGGCTGCTCGCTGGTCTCGGCGGCGAAATTGAATGGCGCCAGTTGTTCGTCCGGCACCCTGCGGCTCGTATCAAGCTCAAGCTTTGCCTGGTAGGCGAGCAGAAAGACCACATCGCCATTGCCGTGCGGCCCGACGCACCCAATCTCGCCGCATGGATCGATGTCGTTCTGGACAATGTCGGCTTGCAGCTGCAGCCCAGCGGCATCTTCACCCTCGGAACGGACTGGACCTTCTGAGCGCGCCGGCAATCCGACGCTTCGTCGGTCCTCCTGGAGACCTTGATCTATCTCAAGCCTGCGAGCCAAGGCTCCGTAAGCTTGCGGGGCGTTGCTTGAACCAGAGAGCCGGTCCATCCCTCCGCCGAATGAAGTCGGAGCAATGGGGCGGTACAGGGAGGTGTGGAATGATTAGATTGATCGCGATTGCTGGCTTCGCCCTATCGATTGCCGTATCCGCGCAAGCCATGACGCCTGCGCCGATCGTTGCGCCGCCGGACGGCATGATCACGGAAGTCGCCGTTGGCTGCGGCGTGGGCAGGACGCGCGTCAACGGTGTGTGCGTGGCGAGAACCACCGTCCGCCAGACCCGTCGAGCCGTTCGCAGATGTGCGACCGGAATGACCTGCTAGCGCAGACGGCTTTCAAGCCTCCGGCTGCGAGAGGGCTACGGCCTTTCCTTGCGGCGCGGAGGCGATGAGGTCGGCCCGGGCGCGGAACATCCGCGAGAATATCGCTGGCGAAAGCCATCGAGACGGCGCGCCCTGGCTTCATTCGTCGCTTAGCGCCAGTCGCAAGTGAATATCCGTGCTGGCAATGGTGCCATGATCCAGCGTGACGACGCCTATGTCCACGACGTGCAGCGATTTGGGAGGGTCATAAACATATGTCAGATGCGAGGGAGAACCAAAGTCCGGGGTGACGATGAAGTCGCCGGAGCTGAGCGCCCGTGTAATCAATTTGACGGCGTCGCGGTTTTTCAGCGGCGAAGTCAGCAGGGCGTCGATCAGGGCGGCCAGCGATAAGCCGTCGTTCAGCATGACCCGCGCGATGTCGTCGCCATAGGCCTGCCTCAGGACGTTGACAATCGCCGCGACAGTCTTTGGGTCGCGCATTCCGGCCTCTCCAAGGCTCCAGCCCGAAACCCTCCGTTTGGAATGTACAACCTCGCGGTCTGAACAAAAGCGGCAAAAGGTCAATGCCGGGCCGCTATTGTCCTTTGGGACAACTCGACTGACCCGCCATGAGGACCATAATGCGCTATGGGGACGGCGACGCTGGTTTTGCTTTGGCAGGCTCTTTCCGCGCGGACCATCACCGCTGCGCTGGCCGTGGCATTGTTGCTGGCGACGCCGGGTCAAAGTCAGGCGGCTGATCCAGAGCCCAAGCGGATCATGATGCTGCACTCATTCGGTCTTCGCTTCAGGCCGTGGACTGACTATTCGGAAGCCCTTCGCGCGGAGTTAAGCCGACGGGCATCCATTGAGTTTCAAGATTACTCGCTGCTGAATGCCCGGCGAAATAGCGATAAATCAGACGCTCCGTTCGTCGAGTATCTTCGCACCCTCAATATTGACCAGCCACCCGATCTGATCATCGCCATCGGCGCGCCTGCGGCCAATTTCGTGCAGGCGCACCGCAAAGACCTCTTTCCAACAACGCCCATGCTGTACACTCTGGTAGAGCGACGCCGCGTGGACTTCGATAAATTGACCAAGTACGATACTGTCGTAGCGATCACGAACGACGATCCTGTTTTCTTTGAAAATATCCTGCACGTCCTGCCTCAAACAACGACCATTGCCATCGTTGTCGGTGCTTCGCCGAGCGAAACGTGGTGGCGTAACGAGGTCGCCAAGTCCACTGCGCGGTTCGCGGATCGTGTGCGATTTCGATGGTACAATGAACTTTCCTTCGAAGAAATGCTCAAGGATGCGGCCAACCTTCCGCCACACAGTGCGATTTTCTGGATTGGGTTGAATGTCGATGCGGCGGGAGTGGCGCATGAGGGTAACAGTGCGTTCTCCCGGTTTTACCGCGTAGCCAACGCACCCATCTTTTTTCACGACGAAACCTTTTTTGGAGAGGGCATCGTCGGTGGACCAATGCAGATCGTCGCCAGACAAAGCAAGCAGGCGGCGGAAGTCGCGCTCCGCATCCTTGACGGCGAAAATGTTGCCGACATCAAGCCGACGTTTGTTCAACTGGCCGCGCCTATGTTCGACTGGCGGCAATTGCAGCGCTGGGGAATTGCCGAGAGCAGTCTGCCGCCCGGCAGCACCATCCACTTCCGGGAGCCAACGCTGTGGGAGCGGTATTGGTGGCAGATCGCGCTCGTCACAGCCGTTATTCTCTTGCAGGGGGGGCTCATCGCGGGCCTGCTGCGCGAACATCGTCGGCGTCAACTTGCCGAAGTGCAGTCGCGGCAGCGCATGGCGGAACTGGCCCATGTCAACCGCTTCTCGACCGCCGGCGAACTGACCGCCTCAATTGCGCATGAAATTAACCAGCCGCTCGGCGTCTATTCTCACCAATACCGAGACGGCGCAGGCGATCTTGAAGTCTCCAAACCCGGACATCAACGAACTAAACGAAATCCTGGGGATATTCTAAGGGACGACCAGCGCGCCACCGAAGTGATCCGGCGGATGCGCAGCCTGTTGAAAAAGGCACCGTTCGAACTGAAGAAATCTCGACCTCAATGAAGTCGTTCGGGAGACGATCAGATTTTTTTCGGCGCTGACCGTTGGCCGGAAGTTCGAACTGGTCAACGTGATCACACCGGACGCGCTTCCGATCCTCGGCGACCGCATCCAGCTTCAACAAGTCATTCTGAACCTTGTGTGAACGGGATCGACGCGATGAAGGATACGCCGAACGAAAACCGCATCGTCAGCATCCGGACTTCGCGCGTCGACAAGTTTGCCGAGTTATCCGTGTCGGATCGTGGCCCTGGCATTCCCGAAGACAAACTGAAAGAGGTCTTCGAGCCGTTCTACACCAGCAAGGCAGAAGGCATGGGCATGGGGTTGTCCATCGCGCGCACCATTGTCGAGGCGCACAATGGCCTGATATCGGCCAGAAATCGGGACCACGGCGGCGCGTCGTTCCGGATCAGGCTTCCTCTTTTGGGATAACCCACGGCGAATTTGGTCGACGACCGATTTGAGCCTTAGCTCAAGCGCCATAACGGTTTGTGGAGAAAATGCGAGTAAGGTCGCTTGCGACAGCCTCTGGTTGATCGACAGTTTCGGTGACTTACTATAGTACCTATGTCCATAGCATATCACCGAGCTGTTTTCCTTTGCCGATTCGCAACCAGGTTATTGTCGTCGATGACGACCCCGCAATGTTGCGGAGCATAGCGCGACTGCTGGGGCAGTTCGGCTACGTCAGCCTGTTGTTTCCTTCTGCGGATGCCTTTGCAAACCACGACGATTTCGGAAATGCGGTTTGCGTCCTGCTCGACATCAACCTGGGCGATACGTCCGGCATCGAACTGCGGCACCGCCTCAAAGCAGCGGGCATTTCCGTGCCGGTGATCTACATGACTGGAAACGACAAGCCCGCCATTCGCGAGGCTGCGCTTCAATCCGGATGCCTGGCCTATCTCACAAAGCCATTCTCCGCACAGTCGTTGATGGAGCCGATCAAGAAAGCCTCGGTTTCCTGACGCTGCCCAAATCACGGCTCGCCGGTTTCCTGCAATGACGGCCGGAGCTACAAATCCACCACCACGTAGTCGCTCTCGACCGACACCGTGATGGTCTCGGCGATGTACGGCCCCTTCACCACGGCAGCACCCGGTTCGACATTGACCGGATAGGCGCGGGCGCGGAAGCGCTTGGGGTCGCAATAGGACTGGCCGGTGCGGATGTCGAATTCCCAGCCGTGCCAGGGGCAGCGGATGATCTCGCCGAGCCTGGTGTATTCGATCTCGCCGGGATCGGAGGATGTGGCCAGCCCGATCAGCGGGCCCTCGCACAGCGCCGCGCCCTGATGCGGGCAGCGGTTCAACAGGCCGAAGAACTCGCCCTTGATGTTGAAGATCGCGATCGGCCGTTCATCGATGGTGAGGAATTTTCGCGTCCCCGGCGGCAACTCGTCCACCGGGGCAATGACGTGTCTCGCCATCAAGCCTTCTCTCTGCGCATGATCTGTTCGGAAAACCGGTGCCCACTTTTCCGGATCATGCGAGCCCCGTACAACTTCTTCGCATTGTCGAGATAGAACGACTGCTTGTTGGCATCGCTGACGCCGGCCGGCAGAACGCGCGATCGGATCGTCAAAATCCCAATGCGGGTAGTCGGTCGCGAACAACAGCTTGTCCCAGCCGACCCACTCGATCACCTCGAACAGATGCTCGCGGCGCTCCGGGTCTTCCATCGGCTGCGTGGTCCACCAGATGTGGTCGCGGATATATTCCGACGGACGGCGCTTGAGATGCGGCACCTCGCTGCGCAGCCGCTCGAAACTCTTGTCGAGCCGCCAGCCCAGCGACGGCGCCCAGCCGAAGCCGGCCTCGATCATCACCATCTTCAGTTTGGGAAAACGCTCGAACACGCCTTCGAGCACCAGGCTCGCCAGCGCGGTCTGCTGGCACTGCGAATGGCCGACCATCTCCTCGATGTAAAAGCTCGGCCAGCCCGAAGCCGTGATCGGGTTGCCGCCGAAGCCGAAGGCGTGCACGCCGACGGGCAGGCCGATTTCCTGGGCGGCCTCATAGATCGGCCAGTAGCGGCGCTGGCCGAGCGGCTCGACGTTGCGCGAAAGCAGCAGCACCTGCACGTAATTCTTGTCGCCCGCGCGCTTGCGGATCTCGGCGGCCGCGGTCGGGCCGTCTTCATTGCCGACGACGATCGACCCCTTCAGGCGCGAATCCTTGCTGGTCCATTTCTCGATCTGCCAGTCGTTGATGGCGGTCGCAAGTGCTGCGCTGAGATCGTGGTTGCGCAGGCCCTGCCCGGTGTCGAGCGGATTGAGCACGCCAAGCGCCACGTTGTAGGGATCGAGCAGCTGCTTCTGCATGAACGACAGCGACGAGCCCTGTTTCCCGCCTTCCGGCGGCCAGGCGTCGCGGCGCGAGGCGTTGGGCTGCGCCTTCGGATAGGGCGGGCCTTCCATCATGCCCTGATAGGCGTGCTTGCCGTAGGTCTCCAGATGCGAATGCCAGCGCTTGGCGAGGAACGGGTAAAGCTCGGTCGAGGTGGCGCGCGCCGGATGGATATCGCAATCGGCGATCGCGGTCTTGACGCTGACAGACGCTGACGGCTCGGGTCGGAACTGCACATTCATGGCGTCGTCTCCTTCATCGCAGGCTGAACAAGCCGGCCGTAGGTCGCGTGCGGATTGTCGATCATGATCTTGCGGACCAGATCGGGCGAAATCCCCTCCGGCAGCACCTCGTCGCCGTCGAATTGCCAATGCGGATAGTCGGTTGAGAATAGAAGCAATTCGTCCGACTGCATATGGTCAAACAGGCGATTCAGGGTTGCCGGATCCGGCGGGGCGTCGACCGGCTGCAGCGAAAAGCGGATGTTGCTGCGCACAATCTCCAGCGGCGCCCGGTCGACCCAGGGCGTTTCCATCCGCACCCCGCGCCAGAACTTGTGCAGCCGCCACAGATAGGCCGGCAGCCAGGTGAAGCCCGATTCCAGCATTACCATCTTCAACTTTGGGTGCCGGGCGAACACGCCTTCGATGATCAGGCTGGTCATCTGGGTCTGGAACGCCTGCGCCTGGGCGACGTAATCCTCGACATGGTAGGACCCCCAGCCGACCGAGGTCGGCGGGTTGTGATAGGCGCTGCCGGCGTGGATGCCGACGGCCAGGCCCAGCCGTTCGGCCGCGGCATAGATCGGCCAGTAGACGCGCTTGCCGAGCGGCATGTCGCCCATGACCAGCATCAGCACCTGGACGAACCGGCTATCCCCCGCGCAGCGCTCGATCTCGGCGACCGACTTTTCGACACTCTGGGTGGGGATCACGATCGAGCCGCGCAGGCGCGCGTCCTTGTCGAGCCATTCCTTGACCAGCCAGTCGTTCAGCGCGCGGCAGAAAGCATCCTGCATGTCCTCGGAGAACACCATCTGCACGCCATAGAGCGGATTGCAGATGCCGTAGCTGACGGCAAACCGGTCCAGCGCCTGCTTCTGCATGTCGGCCAGGCTGGAGCCCGGCTTGCCCTGCGCCGGCCGCCAGTCGGGGCGCGCCGAGAGCGGCGAGTTGGCCGGATAGGACTGCGATACCAGATCGGTCATGCCACGCGTCGTCACCTGGTCGCGCCAGTAATCGTTCAGATAGGGCAGCAGGCTGGTCAGATGCGGAACGGCGGGATGCAGGTCGCAATCCACCCCGCCCGCGATCGGTGACGTCATGACGTATCCTCAAAGCGCGAGGGCGTGCCCACGGCAACTTGCAAGCCGCGGTCGCCTGGTTCCCGGGCCGCATTCAAGCAGGCTGCCCGGGGGGTGCGCAACTCGGCAAACGCCGGCACCCTGTGCTAGGAAAACATGGGTGCCAAAAGAGCATCGTTAGGCCATCGCGGCGCTGGGGGGATTTTAGATGATTCGGACAGGATACGCGGCTATTGCGATCGCCCTGCTCGCCGGCGCCGCGGTGGCGCAGCAGGCGCAGCCACCGGCCGCCCCGCCGCCGGTCGATTTCTCCAAGGTCGAAATCAAGACCACCGACATCGGCGACAACGTCTACATGCTCGAGGGCCAGGGCGGGAACATCACGGTCGCATTGGCAAAAGACGGCATCATCATGGTCGACGGCCAGTTCGCGCCGCTGCATGACAAGATCAAGGCCGCGATATCAACGATCTCCAACCTGCCGGTCAAATATCTGATCAACACGCATTACCATGGCGACCACACCGGCGGTAACGAAGGCTTCGCCAAGGACGGCGTCACCGTCATGGCGCAGGAAAACGTCAGGAAACGGCTGGCGGCAGGGACCACCAACGGCCTGACCGGCGCCAAGACGCCGCCGGCGGCAGCGGGGGCGCTGCCGGCCGACACCTACACCAATTTCTCCAAGGTCCGGTTGCCTGGCCGCGTCGCCAATCTCAGGCATATCCCCAACGCCCATACCGACGGTGACACCTATGTCTGGTTCAAGACCGCCAATGTGCTGTCGACCGGCGACACCTTCACCAACGGCCGGTATCCCAATATCGACTTCGCCAATGGCGGCAACATCAAGGGCATGATCGCCGCCACGGATGCCTATCTCAAGCTGACCAACGCCAAAAGCCGCATCGTGCCCGGCCACGGACCGGTCGCCGACAAGGCCGCGCTCACGGAATACCGCGCCATGCTGGTCACCGCGCGCGACCGCATGGCGGCGCTGGTGAAGGAAGGCAAGAGCGAGGACGACGTCGTCGCCGCAAAGCCGTTCGCCGATCTCGACAAGAAATGGGCGCCGACGGAACTCGCCAGCAAGAACTTTATCCGCGTCGTCTACCATTCGCTGGCCGACAAGCCCGAGCCTGAGAACAAGCCGCTCTTGAAACGCATCCTGCGCCGGAGTTGAGAAGACATGAAAGATCTCGTCACCATCGCCGAGAAGATCGCCGTAAAACTGATCGAGCGGAAGCAGACGATTGCGATCGCGGAATCTTCCACCGGCGGGCTGATCTCGGCGGCGCTGCTGTCGGTGCCCGGCGCATCGGCCTATTTCCTCGGCGGCGGCGTGGTCTACACCCGCGACGCCCGGCGCATCCTGATGGACATTCCGGATGAGGCGATGAAAGGCATCCGCTCGGCCTCCGAGCCCTACGCCAAACTGCTGGCGAGCCAAATTCGAACCCGTTTTTCGACCGACTGGGGATTGTCCGAGACCGGCGCCACCGGTCCCACCGGCAACCGCTACGGCGACGCCGCCGGCCATAGCTGCATGGCGGTGGCGGGCCCGGCGCATGCGGTTTTCACGCTGGAGACGGGGAGTGCCGACCGGCAGGCGAACATGATGAAGTTTGCGGCCACCGCGCTGGATTTGCTGTTGCAGAATTTGTCGAAGTAAGCGGAGCGACGGCGCTATCCGACATAGCTTCGTAGGATGGGTAGAGCGAAGCGAAACCCATCGCTCCGCGGGATAGATGATGGGTTTCGCTTCGCTCTACCCATCCTGCAATTCTGCGCACTATCGTTGCGGCCCCGACAAATTCACCTCGCGTTCGGCCCGGAACACATTGCTGTGGAGGTTGGCGATCCATTGCCGGCCGCTGGAGGTCACGTTGAGATAGCGGATCGCCAGCTGGATTTGCGGCGCAACGTTGGTCCAGTAGAATTGCGGGAATTTATAGACGATGTCGGCGGGCGTCGCGTAGCCAAGCGACTTGTTCAGCCCGATTTCCTCGAATTCGTGGAACAGGGCATTCGACTTCCTCATGTAACTGGGATCGCCGAGCTGGCCGATCAGATCGGCGGCGCGCAACAGCAGTCCTTCCTCCTCGTTGAGGTCGTCGACGTCGTCCTTCGGTACGTTGACGTAGGGAAAGCGTGTGTATTCGATCGCCCGGGCGATCCGGGCCGCGTCAACTCCCTCGGTGGAGTCGAAACGTTCGACGACGAACAGTTTCGAGCGGTCGACATGGTAGGGTGCAAGCGCGGCGTCGGACGATCCAACCGGCAAGTGGACCATACGGCCCGTGAGGTCCGCAACATAGGCATCATCCTCGTCGCCCTGAACGATGCCGCGGACATATCCAATGTCATGGGCGAGGCAGCCCAGAATGAAGTTCGCATAATCGGTCGCCGTGGTGTTCCGTTGCAGCGCCCGCCCGACCAGGATCTCGTGCCCAACCAGCGTCACGAGCATGGTGTGCTCGATGTTGTGATAGAGCGCATCGCTGTTGCCGATGCACTCCAGTGTCAGCCTGGCGGCAAACGGCAGCAGTTCCGTCAATCCGGCATGCGAAGAGCCGAACCGACCTTCGATTTCCTTCGACAAGTGCGCGCCGAGGGCCTGCGCGGTCAATTGAGGGATTGTGATCATCTCGGCACCTGCTCACGCTGGTTGGTCCGCGCCATGGTCGACCGCGCTAGCGCCGCGGCGCGCTTCGGCTTCCCGATCGGTCGCTCTGATCGAAACGATCCTAGCACCATTCCCGGAATGCCGGGGCGGTACATCGTCGCAAACCGAGGAAAGGTACGATATGGCGCCCTTCTCGAACCGTCATCCCCGGGATGAACGCAATTGCGTTCACCCGTAGGTGCGAGCCAACGGGTCGCGCGAATGTGCGCCTATGACCTCAATCCGCCGCCTTCCAAACCCCTGCGCGGACCAGGAGATCAGGCAGATCCTCAGGCCAGACCTGTTCGACGGTGGAGCGCAGTTCGGCGGCCGACCACCAGCGATGGACCGCCATCACCTCTCGTTCCAGTTCGGTCCAGCGTTGGGTCGAGATATCCAGAGCATCGACGCGGACGAGGAAGAAGCGCTCGTCGGCGCGGACCATCTCGCCATCAGGCATTTGAAACGTGACGATCCGCTGGCCGACTTCCGGCCCGGGATCGTCGACCATGAGCCCTGTTTCCTCGAGCAGTTCCCGGCAAGCGGCCCGCGCGTAACTTTCGCCGGGATCAAGCCCACCGCCCGGCGTGGCCCAGAATCGCTGCCCCGCAAGCGAACCCTGCTTATGCTCGAACCTGAACAGCAGGATGCGCTCCAGCGCATCGATGACCAGCAGCCGGGACGATGGGCGCTCGCGCATGATTTATTCCAGGCAGCCGGCAAATTGCTGCCAAGGCAGGACGACGAAAAATACGCAGGGCTGACCATAGTTCCTGACTATTGGATCGCCACCCCGCACGTGGCTATAATCCACCGAAAGCTTCGAGGACCGCATCCATGCAACAGCAATTCGACCGCGCCGCAGAGGATCTCGGCAACTCGATCCATTTCGAGCACGTCAATGTCACGATCCCCGATCAGCGGCTGGCGACCTTGTTCTATGTCACCGGACTGGGGCTGACCCGCGATCCCTATCTGATGGTGTCCGACACCAACATGTGGGTCAATGTCGGCAAGAGCCAGTTTCATCTGCCTGATGGCCCGGCACAGGTGCTGCGCGGCCATACCGCCCTCATCATCTCGGGCCGCGCGGCGCTGCTCGAACGGCTGGCTTCCGTCGCCAAAAAACTCGACGGCACCAAATTCGCGTTCAGCGAGCACAATGACTACGTCGAGGCGATCTGCCCCTGGGGTAACCGCCTGCGCTGCTATGAGCCGGATGTCGCGCGCTTCGGGCGCTTCACGCTGGGCATCCCCCATGTCGAGTTCGACGTCCCGGTCGGGACCGCCAGGGGCATCTGCGCCTTCTACCCCGAGATCATGGGAATGCAGGCCGAACTCAAGAACGGCGACGGCACGGTGGCGCGCGTGAAGGTCGGCAAGGACCAGTATCTGCAATTCCGCGAAACCGACCGGCCGCAGCCCGAGTTCGACGGCCACCACGTGCAGATCTATGTCACGGATTTTTCGGGACCCTATCGCAAGCTGCTGGCGCGCGACCTGGTTTCGCAGGAGGACAACCAGTACCAGTACCGTTTTCGCGACATCGTCGATCTCGAAAGCGGCAAGCATCTGTTCCGCGTCGAGCACGAGGTGCGCAGCGCCACGCATCCGATGTACATGCGGCCGCTGGTCAACCGCAACCCGGCGGAGACCAACCGCACCTACGCGCCCGGCCACGAGCAATGGGCGTGGGCGATGGGGCCGGACGAATACGACCAGCGATAGGGAGCGATATCCTGCCCTCTGTTGAGCGCGGATAAGCTGATGGAACGGCTCGTGAAATGCAGCCTTGGCAGCGCACAGCGAGTGAAGAGCAGTGCTTGAAAAGCTCAAGGAATGGTCGCGGATCATCAATCGTGACGTTCACGCGATTTATCTGGCGTCGCGCGACCCTCGCGTACCTTGGCACGCAAAGGCGCTAGGCATTGCCGTCGCGGCCTACGCGCTATCACCGATTGACCTCATACCGGACTTCATTCCGGTGCTGGGTTATCTTGATGATCTAATCATCGTCCCGCTTGGCATCGCATTGGTCGTGCGGCTCATTCCGACTGAGGTAATGACAGAGCTTCGGGCGCGGACTGCCGCCGCTCAGAACCACCCCGTAAGCCTCGCCGGGGCGGCCGCCGTGGTCACCACATGGCTGACCGCCCTCGGGTTGAGCAGTTGGCTCGGTTATCGTTATTTTGCAAGCACATGATCCCCCTCCTTGGGGTGTGGAACAGCTTTGGTTCCGCATTAAGATTACGTCTTAACTAAATAATTAATTATGCATTTGCGGGCGCGAAATGCCCGGCCTAGCCTCGTCCCGAGGGGTGCAGCTTAGCAACCAACGGATTGGTACGTGCCATGACGAATAGAATGCACAAGGCGTTGATCGCCTCGCTCGGCGCAATGGCGCTGATGTTTGCAGCAGACGAGACATTCGCGAGGTCCGGCGGCGCGCAAGGCGCGGGCGTTGCCGCTTCGCGCGCGATTGCCCACCCCGCAGGCAGCCACGCGTTCCGGCAGCACCGCAGGAACTTTATCGGGCCCGCCGTCGGCGGCTTCTACTATGGTCCGGATGGCGCGCCCATCGTGGATGCCGCACCGCCGCCGCGCATCGAACGATATCCGCTACACCTATACCTACGACGTTCCCTGGGATTGGGCCCATCGTTATCCGCCGAATGTCGTGCCTTCCGACCGGCCCTATGTGCCGGGCTGCGGCAACGAGACCGTCACGGTTCCCGGCCGCAACGGCTCGGAGCACACCATCAATATCACGCGGTGCTACTAGCGAGGGTGCAGGATGGGTCGAGCGAAGCGATACCCATCAATTCAATCCGCTGCCGATGGGTTTCGCTTCGCTCTCCCATCTGCAATCTGAGCGTCCGTTGAATCCAAGAGGCCGTCCCGATTGACGGCCTCTTTTGTTTTCCGGTACCAACCATTGCACCCCCCTGACGGAAGAGCGCCCATGATCGACCTTCGAAGCGACACCCTCACGCTGCCGACCGAGGAAATGCGCGAGGCGATGGCGCGCGCCGAGCTCGGCGACGATTCACGCGACGGCGATCCGTCCGTGCGCCGGCTGGAAGAGGCCGCGGCGGCGATCACCGGCAAGCAGGCCGCCTTGTTCGTCGCCAGCGGCACCATGTCCAATCTCGTGGCGCTGCTCGCCCATACCGGCCGCGGCGGCGAGGTGCTGCTCGATTCCGAATCGCACATCATGCGCAGCGAGCTGGGCGGCATTGCCTCCCTCGCCGGGCTGTTCTACCGCACCATTCCGTCCACGCGCGGCGCGCCGGATCTGGCCGAGATGCGCGAGCTGCTGGCCGAGCGGCTGATGGCCAATCGCCTTGCGACCGCGCTGGTCATGCGTCGAGACCACGCACAACAGCGCCGGCGGCGCGATCCTGCCGCTGGACTATCTCGCCCGGCTGCAAACGCTGACGGGCGAAAAGGGCATTCCGCTTCACATCGACGGCGCGCGCATCTTCAACGCCGCGGTTGCGCTCGGCGTACCCGTCGCGCGCATCGCGGGCCTGTGCGACAGCACCGGCTTTTGCGTCAGCAAGGGCCTGAGTGCGCCATTCGGCTCGGTGCTGTGCGGGTCTTCCGCCTTCATCGAACGCGCGCGCGCCTATCGCCGCATGGTGGGCGGCGCCATGCGCCAGGCCGGAATCATGGCCGCGGCCGGCCTCATTGCGCTCGAGCGCATGGTCGACCGGCTCGCCGAGGATCACCGCCGCGCCAGGCGAATCGCCGAGGGCCTGCACGCGATCGATCCGCGCCTCACCGATCCGCGGCTGGTCGAGACCAACATCGTCATGCTCGAAATCGGACATAGCGGCGCGGACGCCAAAACCTGGATCGCCGCGCTTGAGAAACACGGCCTGAGGGCCGGCGCCTGGAGCCGCAAATCGCTGCGACTGGTCACGCACCGGCACATCGACGATGCCGCCATCGAGCAGGCGGTTGCGATCATCCGCACCGTCTCGGGCGCCATCGCGCAGCCTGTCGCGAGCCGCGCCTGAGAATGCCGCTTCGACCGCTCGAACGCCGGGATCTACTTCTCCCGGAACGAGCGCATCAGCTGGTCGCTGAGCGGCTTCATCAGATAGGAGAACATGGTGCGGTCGCCGGTCTGCACGAAGGCTTCCACCGGCATGCCCGGGATCAGCTTGTTCTCGCCGCCGAGGCGGGCGACTTCTTCCGGCGGCATCGAGACGCGGATGGTGTAATAGCTCTGCCCGGTGCGCTGGTCGGTGGTGACGTCGGCCGAGACGCGCGTGACCTTGCCGTTCAGTTCCGGCGTGGTGCGCTGGTTGAAGGCCGACAGCCGCAGCAACGTCTTCTGGCCGATCTGCAGCTTGTCGATGTCCTGCGGATTGACCTTGGCTTCGACCGAGAGGTCGTCGGCCTGCGGCACGATCATCATGATGGCGTCGCCCGCGGTGATCACGCCGCCGACGGTATGAACCGTCGACTGCAGCACCATGCCGTCCTGCGGCGCGCGGATATCGATGCGGCGCAGCTGGTCTTCGGCCGTGACCTTGCGCTCGACGAATTCGCCGGTCTTGTCATTGGTCTCGCGCAGATCCTTGGAAACCTCGCTGATCATGTCCTTGTCGACCTGGATGATCTGCAGTTCGGTTTCGGTGATCTTGCCCTTGGCCTGCGCGCGCGAGGCGATGTATTGCGCGCGTTCGCCCGACAGGCGGGCGGCGTCGCGCTCCAGCGTGGTCAGCCGCGAGATCTGCACCAGATGCTTGTCGTAGAGATCGCGAACGCCGATCAGTTCCTTCTCGACCAGCGCGATTTCCTTGTCCTTGGCCTTTTCCTGCGCGGTGAGGCCGGCGATTTCCTCGTTCAGCTGCATGACCCGTTCGCGCAACTGGGCCTTTTGCCCGGCGCGCCCGTTGACGCGGACCTCGAACAATTTGGTCTCGCTGGCCATGACGTCCCGGACATCGGGATCGTCGGCGCGATCGGTCAGCATCGACGGAAACCTGATCGTGTCGAGGCCGCGCTGTTCGGCCTCCAGCCTTGCGGCGCGCGCCCACAATCCGTTCAGCGTCTTGACGACGATCGCAAGGCTCGCCTTGACCACGGTCTCGTCGAGACGCACGACGATATCGCCGGCCTTGACGGTATCGCCGTCGCGCACCCTGACCTCGCCGACCACGCCGCCGGTCGGGTGCTGCACCTTCTTGACGTTGGAATCGACCACCACCGCGCCCGGCGCGATCAGCGCGCCCGAGATCGGCACCGTCGAGGCCCAGCCGCCGAAATCCGCCGGCCAGCACGATCACCAGCACCAGGCCGATGATCAGATGGGTCCGTATCGAGCGGCGGGCGCCGCTGCAATTCACTCGTTCGGTCATGATTTGGCGGCTCCCGCGTCGGAGACGATCTTGATCGGCGCGGGCGGCGCGACGCGCTGCAGCACCTGTCCGAGCACGGTTTCCTTCGGCCCGAACGCCTGCATGCGGCCGTCCTTCAGCACCAGGAGCTGGTCGACGCCTTCGATGCCGACCGGCCGGTGCGCCACCACGACCACGATGGCGCCGCGCTCGCGCGCGCCGCGAACCGCGCGGGTCAGCGCCTCGTCGCCCTCGCTGTCGAGGTTGGAATTCGGCTCGTCGAGCACGATCAGGAACGGATTGCCGTACAGCGCCCGCGCCAGCGCGACGCGCTGCGCCTGCCCTGCCGAAAGCGCGGCGCCCTGCTCGCCGATCTGGGTATCGTAGCCCTCGCGCATCTTGATGATCATCTCATGCACGCCGGCTTCCTTGGCGGCGGCGATGATCGCGTCCGATTTGGCCTCGGGATCGAAGCGGGAGATGTTCTGGGCGATCGAGCCGCCGAACAATTCGACGTCCTGCGGCAGATAGCCGATATGGCGGCCGAGCACGTCCGACGACCACTGATCGAGCGCCGCGCCATCGAGCCGCACCTTGCCGCGGAACGGCATCCAGACGCCGACCAGAGCGCGCACCAGCGACGACTTGCCCGATCCGCTGGGCCCGATCACGCCGACGCCGCTGCCGGCCTCGACCGCAAACGTAACGTCCTGGACGATCAGCCGCTGATCGCCCGGCGGCACGATGCTGACGCTCTCGACCGACAGCCGCTTCGACGGGCTCGCCAGCAAGGTCTGCGTGTTCGCCGCCGGCATTTGGTCCAGCAGGCGTGTTGAGGCGGTGCCAGCTCTGGCGCGCGGCGACGAAACCTTTCCAGTGCGCGATCGCGAGATCGACCGGCGCCAGCGCCCGGGCGGAGAGGATCGAGCCCGCGATGATGATGCCGGCGGTGGCCTCCTGATGGATCACCAGATAGGCGCCGACCGCCAGCACCGCCGATTGCAGCATCATGCGCAGCACCTTGGCGATCGCGCCGAGGCCGCCCGCCACGTCGCTGGCGCGCTGGTTGCCGGACAGATATTTTTCGTTGGCCTCGGTCCAGCGGCTGGTGAGCCGCCCCGACATGCCCATCGCGACCAGCACTTCGGCGTTGCGCCGGCTGGTCGCCGCCAGATCGTTGCGCCGCGCCGCCAGCGTCATGGCGTCGCGGGCCGGCTGGCGCGACATGCAATTCGGTGATCAGCGTCAGGATCACGAGAATGATGGCGCCGACCAGCGCGGTCGCGCCGAGCAGCCAGTGGAACGCGAAGCAGATCGCCAGATAGAGCGGCAGCCAGGGCAGGTCGAAGAACGCGCCGGGCCCCATGCTGCCGAGGAACGAGCGGACGTTGTCGAGGTCGCGCAGCGGCTGCAGGCCCTCATTGCGGCTGCCCACCATCAGCGGCAGGCGCACGACGGTTTCGAACACGCGGGCGTTGAGGGCCTCGTCGAGCGAGGTGCCGATGCGCCCCAGGATCCGTCCCCGGATCAGGTCGAGCCCGCCCTGGGCGACGTACAGGACGCCGGCGAGAACGACCAGGCCGACCAGCGTCGGCACGCTGCGGCTTGGCAGCACGCGGTCATAGACCTCCAGCATGAAAATCGAGCCGGTCAGATACAGCAGATTGATCATGCAACTCATGACGCCGACGCCGATGAACGCGCTGCGGCAGGCGCGCAACGCTTCACCGAGTTCGGATCGCCGGACACCGGGAGCGGCTGCCATTAATTCGTATCTCTTCAAAATGGGATAGGTGACGTGCTGGTTTTACCGATCTTTCTGACCAGCGTCCATTTAAGTCACGTTAACCTGAATCCAGTTCATGCCCGTGACAGCGCCGCGGACACGAGGAAGTGAGCCAGTAAGAGGGATTTAAGCCGTCGCGGGTCCTGATCAGGCCGCCGGCATTTGGCCGCCGTCGGCGGTTTTGGAAACGGCACCAGGATCACCGACATCGAGACCCGGCCGATCTCGCCGTGGAGATCGAGCAACATGCCGCCTCCGGTTCCGAGGCCGGCCGCCGGTTGCCACCGGGTTTGGGCGCGGACGCCGACCCAATCCCCCCTGGGCCGCCTGAACAGCTGAACCGTCAGGTTCGGATTGGGGTCGGCCACCACGTTCTGGACCGGCCGCGCAATGCCGTGGGTCCAGTCCGCCGGACCCAGCACCGACGACAACGGCCCGGCGCCCTCGATGATCGCGTGATCGAGGCGGAACCAGGCGACGCCATCGCCGGCGCGCGCTTCCATGGCGTCCATGAACCAGGGCCGGCCATGGGCGGCCTTTGCCGTGCGCAGCGGAAGCTGCATTGGATCGGCGGCTTCGGTCCGCCGCGTCGGCAAAGCCCGGGATTTCGACCGCGCGTTCGCGCGACAGCGTCACCCGCACGGTGGCGCAAGGCGCTTCTTCGCCCGCGGCCCACAGCGTGTTGTCGACCACGCTGACGCGGCCGCCTTCGGTCACGACGGAGAGTTGCGTCCGCAATTCCGCCATCGGCGTCGGGCGCAGGAACCAGGCCGAGGCCGATATCGCCGTGCCCCAGTTCCGCTGCTCCGGCCAGCCGCTCGATTTCGGCCGTCAGCAGGCTTGCGACCGCCCCGCCCTGCAGCCCCGCGAACGGTCCGGCGGCGAGCGCGGAGGGTTGCCAGTGGTGCGGCGTATTCGCAGGGTTCGAAGATCGCCAAAGCGGATATCCCAGAGGTGAAAGATATTGAGTGTTGCGGGAATCTGGCCGACGATAGCGCCCATCGCAAAAGGGATTTTATCACCTGAGATGAGCAATATTCACCCATCCGGCCAGCCCGACCTGCCGCTGCGGGCGATCCCGCCGCTGACCGCGCTGCTCGCGTTCGAGCGCGCCGCCACGCAATTGAGTTTCCGCCGCGCCGCGCGCGATCTCGCGCTCAGTCCGTCCGCGATCAGCCACCAGATCCGCGGGCTGGAGGAGCAGTTCGGCGTCAAGCTGTTCGTCCGCGGCGCGCGCTCGGTGCGGCTGACCGCCGACGGCGAGCGCTATCTGGCGAAGGTCTCGGTGGCGCTGGCGAGCCTGCAGGAGGCCGGCCGCGACATGCTGCGGCAACGCCGCGACGGCGGCGGCGAACTCTGGATCAGCTCGTTGCCGTTTTTCACCTCGACCGTGCTGCTGCCGGCGCTGCCGGATTTCAAGCGGCGCAATCCCGGCCTGGTGCTGCGCATCGAGGCCACCCACCAATATGCCGACTTCAACGCCTCGCGCGTCGACGTCGCGATCCGCTATGGCCGCGAACATTCGACCGGCCTGAAATTCGAGCCGCTGGTCGCGGTCAGCGGATTGCCGGTGTGCGCGCCCGCGCTGATCAAGGCCGGCCTGCGCAACCCGGAAGACCTGTCCCGCCAGGTGCTGATCCATCTGACGACGCAGCCGCGCGGCTGGCCGGTCTGGCTGAAGGAAGCCGGCATTCCCGACCTCGTGCCGCGCGGCCATCTCTGGCTCGACAGCGTCCCGGCGATGCTGGAGGCCGCCGAGCACGGGCTCGGCGTCACGCTGGCGATGGCGCCGCTGATCAAGGCGCGCCCGGGATTCGGCAAGAAGCTGGTCGCGCCGTTCGCGTTCGAGGCCGCGCATCGCGAGACGATCTATCTGGTGTCCCGCACCGAGCAGGCGCGGGACCGGCGCATCGCCGCGGTGCGGCGATGGATCGTGGAGGCCGTCGGCCGCGCCAAAGGGTAGTCCTGCAGTTCGCTCGAAAACGCTACATCCGGCCGCGCACCAGCCGCACGACCAGCAGCAGCACGATGGCGCCGATCGCCGAATAGATGATCTCCGAGACCAGGCCGGTGCCGATGATGAATGCCGAGCTTGGGAAACAGGAAGCTTGCGACCAGCGCGCCGGCGATGCCGACGAGGATGTCGCCGATGATGCCAAAGCCGGTGCCGCGCACGATCTTGCCGGCCAGCCAGCCGGCGACGAGGCCGACAAACAGAATGACGATAATACCTTCATTGGAGATGTTCATCGGAAAATTCCCCCGGTTTGCGTTGCGCCTTCTGGCGCTGCGGTTTTAGCCTACCGATAATTCCCCGACGTGACGACCCCCATCTGTACGTCGCTGGGCTTTGTCGGCCGCCGGACGAAACTTTCGGTCGCCATCCGCGTTATCGCGGCATGACGCAACCCGATATTTGGTATGTGAGTTTTGGGCCGGATCGAGCGGACGAGAGTGCGACCAGCATGGTCCGCTCGACCCGGACCTTCAAATCGGAAATCGACGCCAAGCTGTTTGCGATGCAGATTCTGTCAAAGGGCTGGATCGCGAGCGCCGGCACGCTCAATCCGCATCAGCCCAAGCAGGTCATTCCGTCCTCCCGGATCGAAAGCTGGGCGGACCCCGGCCTCGGCGGGCATAGGCGAGCGGAAGCGACGCCGTCCTTGAGACGGACAGAGGCCGCTCAACTCGCGGCGGCGGCCGGCTCGGCCAGGATGCAGCGCGCGATGCGGTCCGGCGCAATCTGCACATTGGGCGGCAATTGCTCGGTGCAGCGGGGTTGCGCAAAGCCGCAGCGCGGCGCGAACGAGCAGTTGCCCGGCGCCTTGTCGAGCGAGGGCGGCGTGCCGGGAATGGTCTCCAGCCGCTGGCCGCGTTTGGCGCCATGCACCGTCGAGGCCAGCAATCCGCGCGCATAGGGATGCACCGGCGAGCGCACGATGTCGCGCAGCGTGCCCTGCTCGACGATCTGGCCGGCATACATCACGGCGACGCGGTCGCAGATCTCGATGGCGACGCCGATATCGTGGGTCACGAAAATCACCGACATGCCGAACTCGCGCTGCAATTCGCGCAGCAACAGCAGGATCTGGATCTGCACGGTGGCATCGAGCGCCGTGGTCGGCTCGTCGGCCAGCAGGATTTTCGGCTTGCAGGCCAGCGCCAGCGCGATCATCGCGCGCTGCCGCATGCCGCCGCTCATTTCGTGCGGATAGGCGTCGAGGCGGCGCTTGGCGGAGGGAATGCGGACCACTTCCAGCATCTCCAGCGCCCGCGCGATCGCCTCCTTCTCGCTCTTGCCCTCATGGCGCATCACGGATTCGGCGATCTGCCGGCCGATGGTGTAGACCGGATCGAGCGCCAGCGCCGGCTCCTGGAAGATCATCGAAACGGTCTGGCCGCGAAACGCCGACAATTCCTCGTCGTTCAGCGCCAGCACGTCGCGGCCGAGCACGTTGACGCTGCCCGAAATCTGCGTCCGCTTCTTCGGCAACAGCCGCATCAGCGCGCGCAACGTCACGCTCTTGCCCGAACCGGACTCGCCGAGCAGGCCGAGCACCTCGCCCTCGCCGAGCGAAAGCGAGAGATCGTTGACGGCGTGCACGGTGCGCTCGCCGGTGAAGCGGATGTTGAGATCGCGGATTTCGACGAGGTTGGTCATGCCGCCTTGGGTACCCGTTGGTGATAATCGGTGGCGCGCTGGAACGCGGCGCCGATCCGCAGCAGCATGGCCTCGTCGAAGGAGCGGCCGATCAGCTGCATGCCGACGGGAAGCCCGGAGCGGGTGAAGCCGGAGGGGATCGAAAGCGACGGCAGGCCGAGATAATTGACGGGCCGCGTGAACCGCGTCAGCCGCTGGATGACCGCCTCCGCATTGGGGCTGTTGCCGACATCGCTTTCGGCAATGGTCGGCGCCGGCACCGGCGCGACCGGCACCAGCACCGCATCGGTGCCGGTGACCGCGGCGAGATAGGCCGCCAGCGCCGGACCGCGCCAGCGCATCGCCTCCAGATAGGACACGCCGGGAATGGCGAGCCCGTTCTGCAGCCGCATCAAGACCTGCGCGCCGTAATCCTGCGGCCGCTCGATCATCCATCGCTTGTGGAGCGCGGCGGCTTCGGTCGCGAGCACCAATTGGCAGGCGGCGGTGAGCTGGCGCTGGTCGGGCAGTTCGACCTTGACGATCTCGGCGCCTTCCTTGTTCAGCGTCGCCATGGTCTCGTCGAGCACCCGCGCCACCTCGGGATCGAGATCGTCGACATAGAACGCGGTCGGCACGCCGATCTTGAGGCCCTTCAACGAGCCCCTGGTGGCCGCCATGTAATCCGGCACCGGCAGCGTCGAGGCGGTGGGATCTTCGGGATCGGCGCCCGCCATCAATCCCAGCAGCAGCGCGCAATCTTCCACGCTCTGCGCCAGCGGGCCGACGGTATCGAGCGATTGCGACAGCGGCATCGCGCCGGCGCGGCTGACGCGGCCGACCGTGGTCTTCAGTCCCGTGACGCCGCAGAAATGCGCGGGCATCCGGATCGAGCCGCCGGTGTCCGATCCCAGCGCCGCAAACGTCAGCCGCGCGGCGACCGCCGAGCCCGAGCCGGACGACGAGCCGCCGGTGATGTGATCGACGTTCCAGGGATTGCGCACCGCGCCGTAATGCACATTGTGGCCGGTCGGCCCGTAGGCGAATTCCACCATCTGCAGCGAGCCGAGGCGAACGGTGCCGGCGTCCTTCAGCCGCTGCAGCGCGGTCGAGGTCGTGGTGGCGACGAAGTCGCGGCGGATCAGCGAGCCGCATGTCACGACCTTGCCCGCGTCGTAATACATGTCCTTGTGCGCCAGCGGCACGCCATGCAGCGCGCCCGCGCGCATTGCCCCTCGCGAGTGCCGCATCGGCGGCGTCGGCGGCCGCGAGCGCGGCTTCCGCTTCGATCGCCATGAAGGCGTTCAGACGCGGCTGCCACTCGGCGATCCGCTTCAAGCAGGACTGCGTCACCTCGCGCGACGACACTTCCCTGGTGGCGATCGCCTTGGCGACCGCGACCAGCGACATCAAGGCCGGTTCCGTGCTCATGTCGTCACCTTCGCGGTCTGCACCAGCAGAAAACTTGCGGGCTCGAGATCGAACGGCAGGGTGCCGGCGACCGGCGCAAAGCCTTCGAACGCCGGCCCGATCGAATTGGCGATACGTTCGGCGACTTCAGACGGTCGCGGGCACGCCCGCGACATCCGTCATCGCCTTGACCTCTTTGGGACTGGGTTTTGTCATGTCGTCTCCCTTGTTTTATTATTGGTTGCCCGGCGCGCGACTATGCCCCGAACCCGGAATGGCCATGTAGCACGCCGCCTGATGGCCCATTGTATCGAGATCGCTGAGTTTTGGCGTCGCATTTGCGCAGAGCGGCTCCGCAAACGGGCAACGGGTGTGAAACCGGCAGCCGGACGGCGGGTCGATCGGATTGGGCGGATCGCCGGAGATCGGCGGCGTCTGGGTGCGGTTGTCAGGGTCGGCCGATGGCATCGCCGCCAGCAGCGCCCTGGTATAGGGATGCGCGGGCGCGTCCCAGACCTTGTCGACCGGGCCGAGCTCGACCACCTCGCCGAGATACATCACCAGCACGCGATCGCTGATATAGCGCACCACGTTGAGATCATGGCTGATGAAGAGATAGGTCAGGCCGAATTCGCGCTTGAGATCGGCCAGCAGATTGAGCACCTGGGCCTCGACCGACTTGTCCAGCGCCGACACGGCTTCATCGAGGATCACCAGCCGTGGCGACAGGGCCAGCGCACGGGCAATATTGACGCGCTGGCGCTGGCCGCCGGAAATCTCGTGCGGATAGCGGTTGGCGAAAATCTCCGGCCGCAAGCCGACCTTGCCGAGCAGTTCGCGCGCCAGCGAGCGGGAGGCAGCGTCCGCCATGCCGTGCACCTTCGGCCCGAACGCGATGGATTCCTCGATGGTCAAACGCGGGTTGAGCGAGGCGTAGCTGTCCTGAAACACCATCTGCATGCCGCGGCGCAACTCGCGCAGCGACAGCGCGCGGCCGACCTGCATGCCGTCATAGACGATATCGCCGGCGTCGCGCTTCATCAGGTGCATCAGGAGCCGCGCGGTGGTCGACTTGCCGCAGCCGGACTCGCCGACGATGCCGACGGTTTCGCCCTTGGCGATCGAAAACGACACATTGTCGACCGCGCGCACGGTTTTGCGCGCGCTGAAGAGATCACCGCGCACCGGGAAATGCTTTGTCAGGCCGGAGACCTGCAACAGCGGTTGCGCGGCGCCGCCGACGTCTTCGATCTTGTCCAACAGTTCCACGGACGGGTTCGGCTCGCTCATCGCGTCAGTTCCTGATGTCCATGGCGCTGCGCATGCCGTCGCTGAGCAGGTTGAAGCAGATCGATACCGCAAAGATCATGGCGCCGGGCAAGGCCGCGACCCACGGATTGACATAGATCGCGGTGCGCAGCGTGTTGAGCATCAACCCCCATTCCGGCTCCGGCGGCTTTGTACCCAAGCCGAGGAACGAGAGGCCGGCGGCGAGGATCATCGAGACCGAGATCAAGCCCGTGGCGTAGACGAAGATCGGCCCGAGCACATTGCCCAGCATATGCACGCGCATGATGGTGAAGGGCCCGGCGCCGGAGGCGCGCGCGGCCTCGACAAAGTCCATGTTGCGAACGCCCGTGGTGACGCTCTCGGCGACGCGGGTAATCTGCGGCACGAACACGATGGTCAGCGAGACGATGGAGTTGACGATGCCGGCGCCCAGCGCGCCGGAGATCGCGATCGCCAGCAGCACCGAGGGAAAGGCATAGAACACGTCGATGGTGCGCATGATCGCCGTGTTGAGCCTGCCGCCGACGTAGCCTGCGACGAGGCCGAGCGAGGTGCCGATCACGAAGGCCAGGATCACCGGCAGAATGCCGATCACCAGCGACAGCCGTCCGCCATAGACCAGCCGCGCCAGCATGTCGCGGCCGAGCTCGTCGGTGCCGAGCGGATAGTTCGGCGTGCCGATGTGGCGGAGCCTTCGGATCATCGAACCCTGGTAGGGATCTGCAAGACCCAGCCATGGCGCGCACAGCGCCGACAGGAAGATCAGCGCCAGAATGAAGGCGCAGACCATGCTGACCTTGTCGCGCGTGATGCGGCGGCCGACGGTCGCCCAATAACCCCGCGCCTTGGTGGCGGGGGCGGCCTGCAGTGCTGCGTCTGTGATCGCGCTCATGTATCAGCTCCGCTTGATGCGCGGATCGATCGACGCTTGCGCGATATCGACCAGAAGATTGAGCGCCACGAAGAACAGCGCCAGCACCAGGATCGTGCCCTGCAACAGCGGCAAATCGCGCTGGAAGATTGCCGAATTGAGCAGCAGGCCCGAGCCCGGCCAGGAGAACACGGTTTCGATCAGGATCGAGCCGCCGAGCATATAGCCGAGTTGCAGGCCCATCACCGCAAGCGCGGTCGGCGCGGCGTTCTTGATGACGTGGCGGAACACATTGGTCTCGCGCAGGCCCTTGGCGCGCAGCGCCTCGACGAAATCCTGGCTCAATATGTCGCCGGTCAAGGCGCGCACCGTGCGGGTGACGATGCCCATCGGGATCACCGAAGTGGTGATCGCCGGCAGGATCAGATAGCGCATGTGTTCCCAATCCCAGCCCCAGGCGCCGGAGCCGCCCGGACCGGCGCCGACCGCCGGTAGCCAGTTGAGCTGCACCGAGAAGATGATGACCATCACCATGCCGAGCCAGTAATGCGGCACCGACACGCCGGCGATCGCGATCGAGGTCGCAACCTTGTCGATCCAGGTGTCGCGGAAATAGCCGGCGATCAGGCCGAAGAATAATCCGAGCGTAAAGCCGATCAGGGCTGCGGCAATCGCCAGCGTCACGGTGTTGCCGACCGCGCGCATCACTTCGGTCAGAACGGGGCGGCCGGTGGCGATGGAATTGCCGAGATCGCCGTTGACCGCGCGCCACAGCCAGAGCCCGAACTGAACCGGCAGCGGACGATCGAAACCATAAGCCGTGCGCAATTGCGCGGCGAGTTCTTGAGAAGCATCCGGCGGCAGCACCGCGACCAAGGGGTCGCCGGGCGTGATATGCACCAGCAGGAAGCACACCAGCGCCACGCTGATCACGATCGGAATCACATAGACGATGCGGCGGGCGATATAGGCTAGCACGTAGGACCTTCAGTCTTATTCTTCCCTTCTCCCCTTGTGGGAGAAGGTGGCGTGAAGCGCCGGATGAGGGGTCTGTATCCGCGGAGACAGACCCCTCACCCGTCCACGATGCTTCGCATCGCGTCCACCCTCTCCCGCAAGGGGAGAGGGTAAGCGCGCCGCGGGGTTGGCTTAGTTCACCTTACGGCGCGATCGACACCGGCGAGAAGTCGACGAACCAGCTCTTCGGCTGCACGAAGCCCTTGATCTTCGGACTCATCGCGCGCGGGGCGACATCATGGGCGACATAGAGGAAAGCGGCGTCATCCACCGAGGCGGCATGCAATTCGGCGAGCGCCGCGTCGCGGGCGGCGGGATCGAAGGTCTGCCGTGCCTTGGTCACCAGTTCATCAAACTTGGGATTGTTGACGAAACCCCAATTGTTCGACACCGGCGGCGCCATGCCCGACTGCAGGAAGCGTACCAGCGAGAAGAACGGGTCCATCGCCGAATAGGTCACGTTGATCGCGTTCGAGCCCCTGGCCGATGGGTCGCTGGCGCCTTTCCGCCAATTCTGGCTGAACAGTGTATTCCATTCGATGACGTCAAGCTGCACGTCGAAATAACATTCAGCCAGCGCCTGCTGCAGATACTCGTTCATCGGCAACGGCAGCATCTGCCCGGAGCCCGAGGTCGACGTCTGGACCTTGACCGACAATTTCTTGCTCGGTCCGAATCCCGCCTCTTGCATCAGTTTTTGCGCCGCAGGCTTGTCGAACTTGATCTGGAAGGTCGGATTGCCGCGCCACGGGTGGCCCACCTCGTAGGTGCCGGTCGCCGGCACCATCAGACCGGCGAGCAATCCATCCTTGAGGCCTTCCCGGTCGATACAGAGATTGGCCGCCTTGCGGACGCGAATGTCGTTCCAGGGCGAGCCCTCAATGCGCGAGAATTGCCAGGGCCAGACATGCGGCTCTTCATTGGCATGGATGACAAATCCGCGCTGCTTGATTTCAGCCACCGCATCGGGCGCCGGCGCCTCCACCCAGTCGACCTGACCGGACAGCAGCGCCGCAGTGCGGGCATTGGCTTCCGGCATCGGCAGTAGCACCATTTTGTCGATCTTCGGCACGCGCGCCGTGTTCCAATACTTGTCGTTCTTGACGAGTTCGAGTCGCTCACGCGGCGTGAAGGCCGACATCTTCCAGGGGCCGGTGCCCGACACGTCCTTTGCGAACGCGGTCCAGGCGGCCTGCGACTTGGCCTTGGCATCCGCGCCTTCTGCGACCTCGTAGAACTTCTGCCATTTGACAGGACTGGCCATAAAGAGATTGGTCAGGTTGATCGGCAGAAAACTGTCCGGCTCCTTGGTGGTCAACTCCACCGTCATATCGTCGATCTTGCGCGCGGAAACCAATGTCGGCATGCGCGAGGCGGTGACACCGACCTGGCTGGCGTCGAATTGCGGCGCATCCTGCTTCAGCACCTTCTCGACATTCCAGACCACGACATCGGCGTTAAACGGCGAGCCGTCGTGAAAGGTGACGCCGGGGCGGAGCTTGAAAATCCACTTCTTCTTGTCCGACTCATCGACCTTCCACTCGGTCGAAAGCCCCGGGATGACCACGCTCGGCTTGTCGGCGGATGACAGGTCCCAGCCGGTCAAGGCGTCATACATCGTCAGCCCGGTGAAGCGGTTGCCCTCAAAACCCTGGTCGGGCTGGCCGAGTGTGCGCGGAATATCGGCGGCCGTCATGCCGATACGCAGCACGGCCTGCGCGCCCGCCAGCTGCGGCAGCCCCGCCGTCAACCCCACCGCCAGCAGCAGCGCCGTCGCCGTTTTCTTCGATGTTTCATAACGCATTGCAGCAAACCCTTTTTTGACTTGAGGTGACTAATTCTTATGCAGACTTATGCAACGGCTGTGCCAAAGAGATAGTTCTTCGCCTAATAACCGTTGTACATGCGGTTTCTTCCCGGGGGCGCACGCATAAAAGACAGCGCTGCCTATTCTGGCATCAACCTTGCTTCGCTCCATTTGGCATAAGGTATTCCGAATACTCTTCCAATGGAGCTTAGTTCATGCGCAACCGCAATTCGATGCTACTCGTCGCCGCGATGGCGCTCGCCATCGGCGCCGGCCTGCCCGCCATGCCGGCGCAGGCCGAATCCGTGGTGCGCTACGGCATTTCGATGGCCGACATCCCGCTGACCACAGGACAGCCGGATCGCGGCGCCGGTGCCTATCAATTCAGCGCCTATACGATCTACGACCCGCTGGTTGCCTGGGAAATGGACGTCTCCGACCGCCCGGGCAAACTGGTGCCGGGGCTCGCCACCGAGTGGAAGGTCGACGACAAGGACAAGACCAAATGGCGCTTCACGCTCCGCAAGGGCGTCAAATTCCATGACGGCAGCGACTTCAACGCCGACGCCGTGGTCTGGAATCTCGACAAGGTCCTGAACGACAAGGCGCCGCAATTCGACAAGCGCCAGAGCGCGCAGGTCAAGACCCGCCTGCCCTCGGTCGCGAGCTACGCCAAGATCGACGATGACACCGTCGAGATCACCACCAAGGCAGTGGATTCGTTCTTTCCCTACCAGATGCTCTGGTTCCTGGTTTCGAGCCCGGCGCAGTATGAAAAGCTCGGCAAGGACTGGGACAAGTTCGCCAGCCAGCCTTCCGGCACCGGCCCGTTCAAACTGACAAAGCTGGTGCCGCGCGAACTCGCCGAACTCAGCAAGAACGGGGATTACTGGGACAAGAAGCGGATCCCGAAGGCCGACAAACTGATCCTGATTCCGATGCCGGAAGCGCTGACCCGCACCAACGCGCTGCTGGCGGGCCAGGTCGATCTGATCGAGACGCCGGCGCCGGACGCGGTGCCGCAGCTGAAATCCGCCGGCATGCGGATCGTCGACAACATCACGCCGCATGTCTGGAACTATCATTTGAGCGTCCTGCCCGGATCGCCCTGGACCGACGTCCGGCTGCGCAAGGCGCTCAATCTGGCGATCGATCGCGATGCCGTCGTCGGTCTGATGAACGGACTGGCAAAACCCGCCAAGGGCCAGGTCGACCCGTCGAGCCCCTGGTTCGGCAAGCCAACCTTCGAACTCAAATACGATGTGGCGGCGGCGAAGAAGCTGGTCGCGGAGGCCGGCTACTCCAAAGAGAAGCCGCTGAAAACCACCTTCATCATCGCGCAAGGCGGCACCGGGCAGATGCTGTCGCTGCCGATGAACGAATTCCTGCAACAGAGTTTCAAGGAAATCGGCATCGAGATCGACTTCAAGGTGGTCGAGCTCGAGACGTTATATACGCACTGGCGCAAGGGCGCGGCCGACGAGATGAACGCCGGCATCACCTCCAACAACATCGCCTATGTCACCTCCGATCCGCTCTATGCCATCGTGCGCTTCTTCCACTCCGGCCAGGTCGCACCGGTCGGCGTCAATTGGGGCGGCTACAAGAACCCGAAGGTCGACGCGCTGATCGACGAGGCCAAGCAGAATTTCGACATCGCCAAGCAGGACGAATTGTTGGCGCAGGCGCATGCGCTGATCGTCGACGACGCCACTCTGGTGTGGGTGGTGCACGACACCAACCCGCATGCGCTGTCGCCGAAGGTCAAGAAATTCGTGCAGGCGCAGCACTGGTTCCAGGATCTGACGACGATCGGGCTGGAGTAGTTGTCATTGCCGGGCATAGCCGTCCGAAGGACGGCGTCGCTTCCGCTCGCCTATGACCCGGCAATCCATCATTCTGGGATAAAGGCTCTTTCAAGATGGATGCGCGGGTCAAGCCCGCGCATGACGAGCGTTCTCACGGAATCGGATAACCCTTCCACAGCCATTCCAGCGCAGATGGCAAGGTTTGCGCGACCGTCGGGCGGTCGACGTGCTTGGCGTTGCGCGCGAACAGATACTGGTAGTGGTAGCCCTTCTCTGCCAGCACCTTCGCCATCAGCGCGGCCGACAATGTCCAGTCATGCATGCCGTCGGGGATCGTCGGGATTCGGATAGAACAGGTCCTGATCGCCCATCTCGAACCAGTAGCGGATCGGTTTGGTCGGTGACGCCGGAATCAGCGGCACGCCGGGCGGGTCCGACGGCGTCAGCACGCCGGCCTTGACGATCAGGTTGGGAGTGGCCGTGCCGGTCCAGGCTGAGTGATATTCCCAAGCGCCGCCGCGCAGCGCCGGATTATACGGCCATTGCTGGTTCGTCATCGTCGGCGAATAGGCCAGCACGCGGTGATAGAGATCGGGGCGAAACCACGCCATGGTGAAGGCCGCCGTGCCGCTCGAGCTCAGTCCCATGGTGGCGCGGCCTTCCGGGTTCTTCGTCAGCTTCACGCCGGCGTTCTGCTCGACCAGCGGCAACACCTCGCGCTCGATAAATTCCGCATAGATCCCCGACACCGTGTCGTATTCGCGCCCGCGCTGCGCGCCTTGCGCGTCCTGCCCGCCATTGCCGACCTGGATCGAGACCATCGGCGGCACGCGCCGCTGCGCGATCAGATTGTCGAGGGTGGTGTTCATGTCCTTCCAGGCGGTCGAGCCGCCGTCGCCGAGCACGATGAACGGCGCCTCGGTGCCGCGCACATAGTTCGCAGGCACATAGACCTCGATCGTGCGCGCCCAGATACCGGGATGGCTGGTGGTGACGATCATGTTCGACTTGTCGCCTGGCGCCGTCGTCAGCGATCATGATCGAGCTGTTGCCGCAGCCCGCCACATCGTCGCGGATCAGGCCGGGGTTGTAGATCACGCTGTCCTTCGACGAGAAAGTGAACGACGTCACCGTGCCTTTCGGCACGCCCTCCTTGGCGATGGTCTCCGGCGCAGGCGCATGCGTCGGACCGATGATGAAATTGCCCTCGGCGCCCGACGGCGGCAGCGTGCCGTCGGCAAGTTCGGTCGCGCGCGGATAATTCGGGTTCGATCGGGTCGCGCGTCGGCGGCGCGGTCTTGAAATCGAGGCCTGTCGTGTCGATGAAGAAGGGCGCCGCCTTGTCGGCCGTGTTGGCGTTGGGCGGAACCGCCATGTTCTGGGTGACGCAGGGCGCTTGCGCCAGCGCGGCAGGCATCAGCGACACGGCAGAGATCATCGTCCCCGCAAGGACGGTCAATACTTGCGCATTGTCTTCTCCCGGAGCTGGCGAGTCTCGCTGGCTCGCCTTCGCCGGGAACTATGACGAGCGGCCGGAGGGCGGTCAAGTTGCGGCGATGATTTGGTTGCAATCATCATTGTCGTCCCGGCGAACGCCGGGTCCACCGGCTTTGGTTTGCGAAGGTGTCGGCCGCCGTGCCTTATCGATAGATCACGCGCAGGTCCCGGCTTCGCCGGGACGACGAAAATTACTTCGTCAGCAGCGCGTAGGCGCCGTTCCAGTCTTCCGGCGGCGGGTTTTCCTGGTAGCCGCGGATGCGCACTTCGTACAATCTGTAGAGCAGCTCCAGCGAATGCGCCTCGTCGGTGCGGCGGCCGCGTTCGATCGCCGCCAGCGCGCCGTCCCAGTCGCGGCTGCGATAGCAGGCCAGCATCTCGATGGTGAGGTTGCGCAGCCGCTGGAAGCGGCCGGATTGCGCGGTGTCCTCGCGGCCGGCGATGGCGTAGATCACCTCGGGCTCCTTCTTGCCCTTCACCATGATGAAGTCGAGTTCGAGGATCGCGAACTTCTCCTTGACCGCAAGCGCGGTCTTGGAACCGACGATGATCGGGAATCCGTATTCCTTGGACTGCCCTTCGAGGCGCGACGCCAGATTGACGCTGTCGCCGAACACCGAATAGTCGAAGCGCATGTCGGATCCCATGTTGCCGACCACGCAGGTTCCGGTGTTGAGGCCGACGCCGACATTGAGCGGAATGAACGGACGGCCCTCGTCCTCCGCCTCCTGCTCGCGCTCCTGATTGAGCACGTCGACGCGCTTCGAGCATGTCGAGCGCCGCCTCGCAGGCGTTGAGGTGGTGATCCTTGTCGTCGAGCGGCGCGTTCCAGAACGCCATGATGGCGTCGCCCATATATTTGTCGATGGTGCCCTTGCGGTCGAGGATCGCGTTGGTGAGCGGCGTCAGGAAGCGGTTCATCAGCGCGGTCAGGCCCTGCGGGTCGCTCTTGTAGGTCTCCGAGATCGAGGTGAAGCCGCGCATGTCGGAGAACATGATGGTCATCTCGCGCTCCTCGCCGCCGAGCACCAGCTTTTCCGGCGACTGCGCCAGCTGCGCGACCAGCGCCGGCGACAGATACTGGCCGAACGCCGAGCGGATCTGCCGGCGCTGCGCCTGTTCGCGGACGAAGCTGGAAAAGATCAGCGTCAGATAGATCGCCGTGGTCGACATCAAGGGATAGGTGAAATCGATAAGCTGGCGGTGCTGCACATAGAAATACCAGGACGTTCCGATCAGCCCGGCCGCAAACACCGCGCCAAGGGCCACCAGCGTCACCGGTCCAAACATCGGCGCGAACGCGATCACCAGCAGCCCGAATAACAGCGCGGTGGCGAACTCGATTCCGATGCCGAAGGCTGGCTGCGAGATCACCGCCCCGGTCAACGCGCTCTCGAGTATCTGGGCATGGATTTCCACGCCCGGCATGGCGCCCGAAACCGGCGTGGTCTTGATGTCGTTGAGACCGACGGCAGAGGTTCCAATCAAGACGAGCTTGCCGGCGATCTTCTCGGGCGCGACGCTCCGCTCCAGCACGTTGATCGCCGGAACGTAGAGGGAAGAATCGTTGCGAGCGTAATGAATCCACATCTGGCCATTGCCGTCGGTCGGAAGCGCAAAGCCCTTGACCGCGAGGCTCTTGATGCCGGCCTTTTCGGCCTTGATCAGGATCGTGCCCGAACCGGTGGCGACCCGTAGCATCTCGAATGTGAGCGAGGGCATGGTCTGGCCCTGGGCCAGCATGATCATCGGCACCCGCCGCACGATGCCGTCACGTTCGGGCCGGATGGTGAAAAGTCCGCGTCCGGCGGCAGCGTGTTCCAACACCGGTACATTGCGCAGCAAGCCAGGAAAATCGAACATGAAAGGCTGCGGCTCTTCGCCGAGCATCGCCAGCCCCGTCACCGGAAGCGATTTGTCGAGGGCGACCAGCTCTTCCGGCAGGCCGGATTCGCCCAGCACCACGCGCGAGGCGCGAATAGCATCGGCGAAGACCTGATCGTTGCTCGGCAGGGCCCGCAGCCTGTCGCGGGTCGCCTCATCGAGATTGCTGAGGGTGTCCGCCACGGCGTCGGGATTGAGGCGGTCGGGCTCCGAAAACACTGCGTCGAACGCGATCACGACGGCGCCGAGCCGGGTCAGCTCCTTGACCAGATCCGCCATCCGGGTGCGCGGCCATGGCCACTGTCCGAGCTTTTCCATGCTCTTGTCGTCGATATCGACGATGGTGACCGGCCTTGCGGTTTTATGGCGCGGATCGATGCGCTGGAAGCTATCGAAGGTCCGGACACGAAGCTCCTCGACCGGGGCGGGATCGAGTACCCGCAGCGCCGCGAATCCGATCAGGAGCGCAAGGCACGCCAGCCGGGCATACCCAAAGCGCCGCTTCAACCACCTTCGCCATATCCTCAGCCACTTCATATTGCTTGGGTATCATGCCGAGGCGGATTGTTCCAATTCCGGCTTCGCCGATCATGCAGTTGGTTGCTCCGGCGATGGGGAGCAATCGAGGTTGACGACATGCGGCGCGGTACGCGAGACCCTTCGGCCATCCACACAGCTGACGCTGTCGAAATGCTGCCCTCCAGCGCCGCTGCATTCGTGGGGATAACAGGGAATTTCTCGAAAATTTCGCCTCAAAACAGGTTTCTGGCCGGTTTGAGCCAGCGAGCCCAACAAAAATGCATCGCGATCTCCTTGGGTTTGGAGATCGTTCTGCCAGTTTCCTGTTAATGCGCGGAAACAGGCGTCGAACAGGGATCGGCCACAACATCACTGCCGACATCAGGCCTTCCAAGGATTGGATACAGGCAAACCATCGGCACGCGCGGGATCGCCAGAGGCTAGCAAAGGTCGTCGTTGTCAAATCGGTGGAAAACTCTTGTGAGTTATCGAGTTTAGTCTCGCGATGGAAACTTTTGGCTAGGGGCCTCGCATTACTTACGGGGCTATGGACAAATCATTCTCCCCTCTCGCCGCTTCTTCGCGGCTCGCTGTCACCTACCGTCCGGTGGGCGATCTCATTCCTGATCCGCGCAATGCCCGCACCCATCCCAAGCGCCAGATCGAACAGCTCGAGGCGTCGATCGAAGCGTTCGGCTTCACCAATCCGATCCTCGCTGATCCCGAAGGCCGAATCATCGCCGGCCATGGCCGGCTTCAGGCCGCCAAGGCGATGGGGCTTGCCGAGGTGCCGACGATCACCCTGTCCGGCCTGTCGGAGACCCAGAAGCGGGCGCTGCGGATCGCCGACAACAAGATCGCGCTCAATGCCGGCTGGGACCTCGAAATCCTGCAGACAGGAACTGGGCGAGCTCGCTTCGATCGATGTCGATATCGATCCGACGCTGACCGGCTTCTCGACCGGCGAGATCGATGTCATTCCTCGTCAGGACTCGCCGATCCCGACGACGAGGTCATCCCGCCGGTTCCGGCGACGCCGAACACGAGCCCGGTGATATCTGGATTCTCGGCGAGCACCGGGTCGGATGTGGCGACGGCCGCGATGTCGGATTTCTGCAGCGGGTCATCGGCGACGGCGCGCGTGTCGATGCGGCTTTCCTCGATCCGCCCTACAATGTGCGGATCGAGGGCCATGCCAATGCCCGCCGGACGCCATCGCGAGTTCGCCATGGCCTCGGGCGAGATGAGCGAGGCGGAATTCCGCACCTTCCTCGCTGACACGCTTGGCGCGGCGGCGCGGTTGCTCGCGCGATGGCGCGGTCCACTTTGTCTGCATGGACTGGCGGCACATGGACGGCGTCTCGGCGGTGCGGCTCGACCGTCTACGGCGAGCTCCTGAACCTCTGCATCTGGAACAAGTCCAATGCCGGCATGGGATCGCTCTACCGGTCCAAGCACGAGCTGGTCTTTGTCTACCGGGTGGGAACGGCGCCCCATCTCAACATGGTCGAACTCGGCAAGCACGGCCGCAACCGCACCAACGTCTGGGACTATGCCTCGGTGAACTCGATGCGGGGCAGCCGGCGCGAGGACCTGGCCCTGCATCCGACGGTCAAGCCGAGGGCTGGTTGCCGATGCCATCCAGGACGTCACCCGGCGCGGCGATCTCGTGCTGGATCTCTTTCTCGGCTCCGGCACGACGCTGCTCGCGGCCGAGCGGACCGGACGGCGGTTCCGCGGGCTCGACATCGATCCGGCCTATGTCGACGTCGCGCATCGAGCGCTGGTCGGCGCGAACCGGCCTTCAGCCGCGCCTTGAAGGAGCAAAGTCATGAGCAAAATCCCGTTCCAATCGCCGTCCAGGCCCCGACGCCCAAGAGACAACAAACCCCGGTTGGTTCGCCAAGGGACAGCAGCGGCAATCTTGGGGGTCGGCCGCGCAGGTCGGCTCGTGGCCCTGCGACATCGGCGTTCGAGATCTTGCTGGACAAGACGCTCACCATCACCAGGGCGACGAGGTTTGCGAGATATCGATGGAGGAAGCGCTGCAGCGGCGGACTTTGAAGGATGCGCTTGCAGGTAAACGCATGGCGATGCGCGAGGTGATCAAGTGGATCAAGACGCGCGAGGCCTGGTTTGCCAAGAACGCACCGCCAGCCCGGCATGAGATACAGCTCAAATCTTCGCTGGATCCCGACAATGCTGATGCGGCGCTCGTGCTTCTCGGGATCGCACGCGGATTCCGAAGTGCGCGGAGTTCGGTGACCCGGCGCGGCTCCTTCTTGAGCCTTGGGCGGTTCAATTAGGTCTCCGCCGCAAACCGGCGCACGGCCTGACCGAGAAGGATCGAGAGGCCGTCATGCGCTGCACGCGCGATGCGGAAGCCTGCTCCGGCAGCACGATGGGCCGGTGACGGCTACAAGCAACTCACAGGACGGCGACCGATGGTACAAGTCGGAAACGAATAACGACCACGAAGACGAGCCGTCGGTTATCGACGGCCGCCGAAGAGGTCGCGCTTCGTGAAAGGCCAGAGCGGTAATCCCGCCGGCCGTCCCCGCGGGCGTCACCGGCCAGCACCTTATGAGGCGGTGCTCGGTCAAATGGTTACCATCCGCGAACGCGGAACCGAGCGCCGTGTCACTGCGGCGAAGCATCCCTCCTCAACCTCGCAAAGCGCGGCATCGAGGGCGATAGCGCAGCGGCACGGGCTCCGCTTGCAGCTGATCGAGCAGGCCCGAGGTGAAAGCGAGCAACGCGAGCCAACGACAGCTCGCTCGTCACGTAATGTGTGGCACCCAGGTGGCGTGACATCCGCGCTGAGGGCGCTGAAATGGCCATAAAGCTCGATCCGTTCGCGAGACCGCGCGCAGGGCGCTTGAGCCGTGGCTTGTCGAAGCCGCATTGGCGCGCCTGCCCCGACCGCTTTCCCCGCCGAACAGCGCGATCGTAGTGGAGGCTACGCGCACACCAAGAAAGGTCCGATGGCCGAAATGGTGGAGCGAATTTCCTTGAGCACTTTATGCTCGGGCCGCCGCCTAAAGAGCAAGAATGTTGCTGCAGAAAGGACTGGCAATCCCTGCGGATTGGAGCGTTACTGAGTTCAGGCCGAGCAGGAAGCGGCACCGGTATCTCACCTCGCGATCGCGAGGTTTAGGGCAGTGCGGCGACAGCGCCGCGTTGCTCTAAAGAGGAGATACCGGTGAGTGCCGTTCAGAACCATGGTGCGCCGAGCCGACCCCAAATTCACCAAATTCAATCCCGCCGACCGACGCCATTTCATCGGCGGCTCGGATGCACGCATCATCATGGGAGATGATGAGGATCGCCTCGTCCGCTTGTGGCGAGAGAAACGCGGCGAGAGTCGAACCGGAAGATTTGTCAGACAACCTTATTGTCCAGCTCGGCGTCGTCACAGAGGAGCTGAACCGCGCCTGGTATCAGCGCAACAGCGGGCAGACGATCAAGGACGTCCAGAAGCGCGTTCGGCATCCCGTCCACAAATGGATGGCCGCAACGCTGGACGGGATCGTCGAACAGACAGGCGCCGTGTTCGAGGCCAAGTTCATGCTGCCCTGGGCTTTCACGGAAGAGGCGGCGGCCGAGAAGCACATGGCGCAACTCCAGCACAACATGTGGGTGATCGCCGCGCGATCGGCGGTGCTGTCGATAATTACCGGCGGCGGCAAGTGGGTCGAGATCAAGATTTACGCCGATCCGCTCTACCAGCATCTTCTTCTGACGGCTGAGAAGAAGTTCTGGCGCTGCGTGCAGACGGTGAACCGCCGCGCCTGTTCGGCGTCGAGCCGCCGCGGCCGCGGCTCGAGGCCGTCCGGGTCGTCGATATGAGTTCGTCCAATCTCTGGGCGGAGCTTGCCGCCACCTATGTGCGGACCCGGTCGGCGCATGGCGAGCACGAGCTGGCAAAAGCAGAGCTGAAGAAGCTTGTCCCCGAGGATGCCAAGGAGGCGACCGGCCACGGCATCAAGGCCCGGCGCTCCAAGTCCGGCGCGATCAGCTTTGATGCGCAGGCCGCGGAGGTATCGATGCACAGCTGCAGTGAACAGATCGGCAAAATTGCCGCCGCCCTCGCCCGGGCCCAATCCGAGTTGACCAACCCGGAAAAGACCTTGACCGCCACCATCCGCTCCCCCTTCCCGCGAGAGGCCGACCGGACGTTTCGCTATGCCTCGCTGGCAGGTGGCCTCGACATCGTCCGCAAAACCCTGAGCCAGCAGGAGATCGCCATCGTCCAGACGACCCGGATCGAGCAGCACGGGCAGATCCACTTCACCACCCTGCTCGCGCATTCCTCCGGCGAATGGATGTCCTCGGAGTGGCCGGTATGCGCCGGCAGGGATACCGATGCGCCGCATCGGATGGGAGCGGCGCTCACCTACGCCCGCCGCTACGCCCTGTTTGCCCTGGTAGGAATCGCCGGTGAGGACGATCTCGATGCGCCTGAGACAAGCGCGGGGCCACCTGCGGCGGCTGAACCGCAGTCGCCCTCACCCTCCAAAGCCAAACCAGGCAAGGGGGCCCTGAACAGGCCCGCGATCCTTGGCCCGCTTCAATCGGTTGATCGGCGGGACCGCCTCTTGAGCCAACTCTCTCCTACTTACAAGCGGAGACGATCTCCTGGCCTGGGCCAAGCTAAGCCTTCCCTTGAAAAACACCCTGATGGAAGCCGATGCCCAGGCCGTTGAGGCGGCCTACCAGGCAAGGCTCAGAGCAACCCGCACCTCCTCTTTCGAACGCGGCTCAAGCGGAGCAGGCGGCGGACGCCGATCAGGCCGTTACAGCTGACCCGCTGCAAGGTTACGAGACGATCGCGCAAGCTGTACAAAGCCTTCCTTCCTCCGATGCGGGCGAGCATGGTCTGGCATTCCCCAAGGAGGCCCCGCGAAAGCGGAGCAAGGCTCATTTATCATATGTCCGCGCCCAGCCTTGCGTGATCTGCAGACAAACTCCGTCCGACGCCCACCATCTTAAGTTCGCGCAACCAAGGACGCTCGGCCGCAAGGTCAGCGATGAATTCACCGTACCCTTATGCCGATCACATCATCAGGCGCTGCACCGGCACGGCAACGAACCAGCATGGTGGGCGAACCTGCAAATATCGCCTCTGCCGGTCGCAGTCGAATTATGGGCGACCAGTCCGGCACATGGGATCACTCCAGATCGCGCGGGCGCCACGGAGTTCGAAAGCGAGGCTCGGCTGCGATGAAGGGGTTTTCGAAATCGCCCTCGGAAGCGAAAAGCCGCCTAAGTCTCGGTTACATGGCCGCGTGCTTGACGCTTTATTCGCTCGTGATGGCGGGTGTGCACTACTACGCCCACAACATCGGCGTTGTCGGCGGATTGCTCACGATCCTCGCCATCTGGGGTGCGGCCTGCTGGTACGATCGCCGTCAGAAGCAGGTAGAGATATCGCCCAAGGGGTCAAATCGACGACCGCTTGCGCTGAGAGGTCCGAACTCATGCGAGGGTCGTTTTCGGTGCTTCCGGATGGTCCTGATCGAGCAGCTACGCGTGCACGAGAAAGTCGGTGGCGTGCAGGCTTGAGGCAACCACGTTTTTCAGAACGTGGGCGTCGAGCGTGATCAGCGCATCACTGCCTTGCTGTACTGCCGTTGGGATTGAGGCCTCTGTAATGTCGCTGCATTGACTAATGTCGAGCTTGTCAATTCCCGTTTCAAAGTCCGTTATCGTGTGCTTCGCAGTACCCCAAGAAATCGGCTTGAGCACGAACTGATCCTGCCCGTCGCGACCGGTCAGCAGCGCGAGGACATCGGCACGACAGGGCGTGATCTATTGCGCCCCGAAGGGCAAGGACGCGCGGGCGCGATAGGTCCAGAGCCCGAAACTGCCACCGATGCCGCCGCGCTCAGCGCCGATGGCCAATTGCGCACCATTGTCAAACTTCGCCGTCAGCCCGCCGATGGCGCGCGCCGACCAGCCATCAAGGACGATAAACGGGATTGCTCCTGGGATCGGCGCGCCGGCGCTGTCGCTGTTGAAGTAATAGTCGCCGTAGATTCCGACGTAGGGGGTAAGGATGGTCGTAGCGGACCACGCGACCGGATAGGACAGTTTGACGCCGCCACTGGCGCGGCCTGTCGAGAAGTCGCGCGCGGTTTGCAGCGTGCCGAGCGTGTCAGTGTAAGCGTTCTCATGCTCCCAGAGCGCGTAGACCCGCGCCGACGGTTCGAGGACGAACGATTGCCAACCATACGTCCCGGTCACGCCGACGGTGGTGAGCCAACGATGTCCCGTAAAGTTGCCCGCGGCCGTGCCGGCCTCATTGTTGAAAAGAATATCCGACCACGCTGCGCCGGCATCGAAGCGCCAGTTCGGCGCAACGCGCCAGCCGAGATATGCACCGGTGGTCCAGCCGTCGCCCTTGAGCACGCCGTTAAACGCCTGCGAGCTATAGTCGAAGTGCTCGTAGCCGGCGAGCACGCCGACCAGAAAGTTCGGCGTAAACTTGTGCGTGAGCCCTGCGATGGCGTTGACCTGCGCACCGTTGAGATCGCTGCCGAACGTGTTGCGGCTGAAATCGGTGCCGCGCACGTCGATCCAGGCGAGCCAGTTGTGCGGCGGTGCCGCGGGAGGCGACGCCTTTGTCGCCGTTCGGTCGTTACCGGCATAATTGAGCGCGGAGAAACCATGATCGACGCGTTCGCTGCTGGCGTCGAGCGAAGCGAGGATGCGCTTGACGCTTTCCTGTTCCGAAGCCGGTTTCTCCGAAACCAAAAGTTCGAGCGCCTTGAGTGGATCGACAAGTCCGGCGCCGAATTGTGGGTTGCTGCCCTCGGGTCCGAGATGCCTGGCTGTCCTGACCAGAATGGAGCGAATTTCCTCCGGCTTGAGCGAGGGTTTATGAGCCAACAGCAGCGCCGCTACTCCACTCACAAGGGCGGTCGCGACCGAGGTGCCCGTCGTAAACTGCGCCCCTCCATCGGGCGCCGGCACCAAAATGTCCACTCCCGGTGCTGCGATGGTGACGTATTTTCCCTGGTTTGCGCCAGAGAATAAACGATCTTTCTCGTCGGTCGCAGTGACGGCCATAACGCTTCGATCAGCGCCTGGATAGAGTGGCGGTGATTTCGGGCCGTTATTACCAGCAGCGGCGATCACAAGGATCCCCTTCTCGCGGGCAATCTGCAGCGCCTGCGAGAGCGACCGATCGAGTGGCCCAGCAAAGCTCATGTTGACGATCCTTGCGCCGTGCTGGATCGCGTAATCGAGTCCCTTGAGGCTTTCTCGCGTGTGGTCTGGCCTGGTTCGGACCGGCGGCCGCCGGAACGCTGCTTTCCCCAGGTGCCGCGGTCCTGATCAAGAAATCGTCCGAACCGTTCGGCCTGCCGACCGCCATGCTGCTCGACGGCGGACTTCATGACAAATGGCTGCGGCGTGCAGCGCCGCCTCGACGACGAAATGGTGCAGCTCGCGTTGTGCGAAGGCGACCGTGAAGGCTGCGTGTCCCCGGCTGCGCTGCAATTCCTCACCATCGTCGAGGCCGCCAAGGCGCGCGAAGGCCGCGCCCGGCTCGGCGAGATCAACCGCGCCATCAACCTCGCCGTCAGGCCGGTAAGCGACCTTGCGCAATATGGCCGGCTCGACGTCTGGACCTCGCCGCTGGTGACGCTGACGCGGGGCGGTGACTGTGAAGATTACGCGATCGCCAAATTCGTAGCCCTGCGCCGGGCAGGCATGGCCCCCGACGATCTGCGGATCGTGATCATGCGCGACACCGTCCGCGGCGAGGATCACGCGGTTGCCGCCGCGCGGCTGGACGGCCACTGGCTGACGCTGGACAACCGCCGCATGGCGATGGTCGAGGATTCCGGCATCAGAAACTACCGGCCGACCTTTGTGATCGATCAGCACAACGTCAGCCGATATGCCGACGCGCCCCTGCTCGCCGACGCCGCCCTCGACAATTTGGCAGCGCCCGCCGTATTGAGCGCGCTGACCGGGCCTGCTCTCAGCTCGTCCGCGACCCAGGCTGCAACGCAAGCCGATTGACAAAAATCCGGCGTGCAATTTCATTGCCGCCGCGACAGCTTGAGAATCCGCGGCGATTACGGCCGCGGCTTTGCGTGTCTGCTGGGACCTCCGATCCGGACAGGCGAAGCCGGCACCGGGAACCCGCGAAAGCCTGCCGGTCGCGCACCGGCTCAGAATCGAAAAGTCGTTCGCGTTTCAGAAGTCCGACGCCGGCGGCTGGCGCTGCACGACGTCCGTCCTGCAGCCGATCGAACTTGGATTCGCGATGCGCGGCCAATGACGCGCCTGGGATATCGGATACAACCAGTTCCGCGAATTCCGTCCTGCGATTAATTTCGAAGCGTCAATTGTGCTGCAGTGCAGGCCGAACGCCCGTTACATTCCGTTTGGCGAAAACATGACGATACAAATCTTCTCTTTTTCCTTTCGCAATCTGCCTTTGATTGACGCCATCGCTTTTCGCAGGCATACCATCCCGACAGATCCGCGAGAGATCATTGGGAGGAGCTGAGATGACACGTTCGTCGTGCGTTGATTCTGCTTGCCGTTTTTTTCCTGATATCACCATCAATGTGCACCGGCTGGCGCAGGCGGCACTGGCGATCGGGTTTGGCCTTGCGATTTCCTGCACGAGCGCGCTCGCGCAAACTCCCGCGAAGGGATCGCCCGATCACATCAAGGCCGTCACCTCGGCGGTCGACGGCGCCTCGATCAAGGCCAACACCGCGACGTCAAACGACTGGCCGACCATCGGCCTCGATTATGCGGAAACCCGCTTTTCCAAGCTGAACCAGATCAACACCGACAACGTCAAGAAGCTCGGGCTGGTGTGGAGCTATCCGCTGGAATCCTCGCGCGGCGTCGAAGCGACGCCGGTCGTGGTCGACGGCATCATGTACCAGACCGCGTCCTGGAGCGTGGTGCACGCCATCGACGCGCGCACCGGCAAGAAAATCTGGAGTCTACGATCCCGGCGTCGATCGCGAGAAGGGCTACAAGGGCTGCTGCGACGTCGTCAATCGCGGCGTCGCGCTGTGGAAGGGCAAGGTCTTCGTCGGCGCCTATGACGGGCGCCTGATCGCGCTCGACGCCGTCGACCGGTGCAAAGGTGTGGGAAAAGGACACCCTGATCGACAAGGAGCACTCCTACACCATCACCGGCGCGCCGCGCGTCTTCAACGGCAAGGTCGTGATCGGCCAGGGCGGCGCCGAATACGGCGTGCGCGGCTACGTCACCGCCTATGACGCCGAGACCGGCAACCAGGCCTGGCGCTGGTTCACGGTGCCCGGCGATCCGTCAAAGCCGTTCGAGGATGAATCGATGGCGGCGGCCGCCAAGACCTGGGATCCGGCCGGCAAATACTGGCTCAATGGCGGCGGCGGCACGCCGTGGGACACCATCACCTATCGATCCCGATCTTAACCTCGTCTATGTCGGCACCGGCAACGGCTCGCCGTGGAACCGCGAACATCCGCAGCCCCGTCCGGCGGCGACAATCTCTATCTTGCATCGATCGTTGCGCTGAACGCCGACACCGGAAAATACGTCTGGCACTACCAGGAAACGCCGGGCGATCATTGGGACTACACCTCGACCCAGCCGATGATCCTGGCCGACATCAACATCGACGGCGCGCCGCGCAAGGTGATCCTGCATGCGCCGAAGAACGGCTTCTTCTTCGTCATCGACCGCACCAACGGCAAGTTCATCTCGGCGAAGAACTTCGTCGATGTGAACTGGGCCACCGGCTACGACGCCAACGGACGGCCGATCGAGGTGCCGGCGGCGCGCGGCGACGCCGGCTATGACAGTATTCCGGGACCCTATGGGGCGCATAACTGGCATCCGATGTCGTTCAATCCGCAGACCGGCCTCGTCTATCTGCCCGCGCAGGGCGTGCCGGTGAACCTGACGCCGGAAAAAACCTTCAGCCAGAACGCGCCGACGCCCGGTAAATTCGCAGGCGTCGCCGGCTGGAACCTCGGCTTCATGCTGGACGCGACACCTCCCCAGAACAAGCCGTTCGGACGGCTGATTGCGTGGGATCCCATCAAGCAGAAAGAAGCCTGGCGCGCGGAATATGTCGCGCCGTGGAACGGCGGCACCCTGACGACCGCCGGCAATCTGGTGTTCCAGGGTACGGCTGACGGACGCTTCATCGCCTACAACGCCACCTCAGGCGAAAAGCTCTGGGAATCGCCGACCGGCACCGGTGTGGTTGCGGCGGCATCGACCTACATGATCGACGGCAAGCAGTACGTCTCGATCGCGGTCGGTTGGGGCGGCGTGTTCGGAATTGCCGTGCGGGTGACCGAGTATCGAAGCCCGGGCACGATCTACACCTTCGCAGTCGACGGCACGGCGCCGCTGCCGGCCTTCGTGAAATACCAGACCGAGGGCTTGCTCGCAGGCGTGAAGTATGACCCGAAGGACATTCCCGAAGGCACCGCGATCTATGTCGCCGCCTGCGTGCAGTGTCATCTGGTGCCGGGAGTCCACAATGGCGGCAATGTCCGAAACCTCGGCTACGTCCCCAAGGAGTCCATCGAAAACCTGAAGGACATCGTGTTCAAGGGACCGTTCCGCGACCAGGGCATGCCTGACTTCACCGGCAAGCTGACGGAAGCGGACGTCGTGAAGATCCAGGCCTTCATCCAGGGCACCGCCGACGCGATCCGGCCGAAGCCCGAATCCACGGGGCAGGCCAAGCAATAGCCGGGCACCGTCACGCTGGAAACAAAAAGGGCTGCGCGAGACGATCGCGCAGCCCTTTGTCGTTAGAGCCTGAACCTTCGCCTCAGAACATCAAGCCTTCCTTCACCAGCACCCAGCGGCCGTTCTTGATCTGCTGGACCTGCGTGACGGTGGTCGCGAGATGGTTGGTTTTCGAGAACACGGTCGGCGGCGAGCTGAAGATATCCATGAACTTGTCGCCGGACTCCAGCGCATCGAGCATCTTCTGGCCGCTCAGATCCTTGCCGGCCTTGTTGGCATAATGTGCGAACGTCATCACCGCATTGTAGCCGATGATCGCCTGGGTGTTGGCGTCGGCGCCGAACATCTTCTTGTAGTTGGCGAGCCAGTCCTTCACCTTGCCCTTCGCGGTGTCTTCGTAGGGAATTTCGAAGCCTGAAGCCGCGTAGAGCCCTTCCACCGCTTCCTTGCCGAGCGCCGGCACTTCGAGCACATTGACGGGCGTGGCACCGAGGAACGTGACGTCCCATCCGAGCTTCTTGGCTTCGCCCATCGCGCCGATGGTCTCGCGGAGCACGGTGCCGAGCAGGACCATGTCGCAGCCGTCGGCCTTCATCTTGGCGACCTGCGCCGAGAAATCGGAGGCGCCGCGCTTGTAGCTGGTGATCGACGCCGGCGTCAGTTTCATCGCCGCGAGCTGCTGATTGAAGCCATCGAGCACGTTCTTTCCGTACTCGTCGTCCTGATGCATGATGCAGGGCTTCTTGAAACTCTTCGCCTCCATCATGTATTTGACCGCCGCGCGGGTGCTCTCGACATAGGGCAGCAGGTTATTGAACTTCAGCCTTTCCTGCGGCTTGGCCGGATCGAACTTGAAGGTGAACTCGGCCGCCGTCAGCGGGAACAGCTGCAACACCCCGGCTTCGAACAGGATGTCCTGCGCGGCGAGCACGGTCGGCGAGCCCATCGGACCGACCATCGCGAAGATCTTGTCGCGCTCGACCATCTTTTGCGACGCCAGCACCGCGCGTCTTCGGATCGTAGCCAGTGTCCTCGAGGACCATCTTGATCTTGCGGCCGTGAATGCCGCCTGCGGCGTTGATTTCCTCGATCGCCATTTTCATGCCGTTGGAAACCGGCACGCCCCAGCCCTTGATCGGGCCGGACAGGTCCTGATGGGTACCGATGACGATCTCGGTCGCCGAGATGCCTTCATTGGTAACCTTGGTTTGGGCTGCGGCCGGCAGATGGGTCAGCGCAAGGGCGCTCACCGCAAGGCCCAGCGCCTTGAACGATTTCGACATTACAGTCTCCTCTTCGTTGGCCCGTGTTGAGCGAAGGGTGGGGCCTTCTCTATCCTTCGCCGTTTCTACGATTCTCACGCTCCTGAGTCTGGTTTGCTCACGCCACCGCCCGTTCGCCATACATGGCGTTGATCTCGGCCGCATAGCGCTTGTTCACGAAGCTGCGTTTCAGCTTCATGGTCGGCGTCAATTCTTCATCCTCGGGCGTCAGCTGGCGCTCGATCAGAAAGAATTTCTTGATGGTCTCGACGCGGGCGAAATTGGCGTTGACCGCCTCGATCTCGCGCTGGATCAGCTCCTGGACCTCGGCGGCGCGGCACAGGCTCGCGTAGTTGGTGAAGGGAATGTCGTGGTCCTGCGCGAACTTCTCGACATTCTCCTGATCGATCATCAACAGGCAGGTCAGATACGGCCGCTTGTCACCGATCACCACGGCGTCGGAGACGTAAGGCGAGAACTTCAACTGGTTCTCGATCTCGGACGGCGTGATGTTCTTGCCACCGGAGGTGATGATGATGTCCTTCATCCGGTCGGTGATCTTGACGAAGCCTTCATTGTCGATCGAGCCGACGTCGCCGGTGTGCAGCCAGCCCTTGGCATCGATGGTCTCGGCGGTCTTTTCCGGCTGGTTGAGATACCCCATGAACAGGAAATCGCCCTTGATCAGGATCTCGCCCTGCGGGGAAATCGCGACCTCGCCCCAGGGCGCGGCCTTGCCGACCGATCCGAACTTGATGCAATCGGACGGCATCACGGTGGCGACGCCGCAATTCTCGGTCTGGCCGTAGACCTCGCGCATGTCGAGACCGAGCGCGAGATACCAGCGGATCAGATCCGGCGCGATCGGCGCTGCGCCGGTGAAGGCGAGCCGGCAGCGATCGAGTCCGAGCATGCGGCGGATGTTGCGGAACACCAGCCAATACGCGACCTGGTTGGCGAGCCGCAACGACAGCGGCGGCGCCTTTCCCTCGATCTTGTTCTCGGTCATGCGATTGCCGACCGCAAGCGCGCGGCGGTACATCCAGTTCTGGAACGGGGTCGCGTCCTTCAGCGCGATCGTGATCCCCGAGTAGAATTTTTCCCAGACCCGCGGCACCGCAAGGAATGCGGTCGGCTGTACCTCGCGCAGATTGTCCGGCACCGTTTCCGGGCTTTCGGCGAAATTCATCACCGAGCCCAACGCCAGCGAGATGTAATAGCCGCCGACCCGCTCGGCGACGTGGCAGAGCGGCAGGAACACCAGCCGTTCTTCGGCGTCGGTGGAGGGAAACAGATCGTTGGCGTGACGCATCTGATGGGTGACGCTGCGGTTGGAATGCATCGCGCCCTTGGGCGGGCCCGTCGTGCCCGACGTATAGACGAGGATGGCGAGATCATCTGCGCCGCGGCTTCCGACCATGGCGTCCCACTGCGCCTCATTGCCCTGGCTGGCGTTGCGCCCAAGTGCTGTGAATTCGGCCAGCGACAGCACCATCGGGTCGCTGAAGGCATGGAGACCTTCCATGTCGAACACGACGATCTTCTGCAGGGTCGGGCAACGCGCACGGCACGACAGGATCTTGTCGAGCTGCTCCTCATCCTCGGCGAAGATCACCCGCGTTGCGGAATCGTTGATGAGATACTCGACCTGGGCCGCGGAGTTGGTCGGATAGATTCCGGAAGACACGCCGCCGGCGCAAAGGATGCCCATATCGGCATAGGCCCACTCGGGAACGGCGTTGGCGATGATCGAGGCGACGTCGCCGGGCCGAAAGCCGATGTCGTGAAGCGCGTAGGCGATGTCCCGGGATATCTGCAGCCACTGCCGCCAGCTGGTCGGCTGCCAGATGCCGAACTTCTTTTCGCGGATCGCCGGCCGGTCGCCGCGGGTTTCCACGGACAGCAGAAAACTCTTCGCGATCGTGTCGGCAACCGTCAGAACTGCCGGTCCGGCCATGCTCGTTCTCTCCCTCTCTGGTCCGCCTGGAAGCCGGCTTGGGCCGGTCTTTTTCGAAGCAGGCTGGAACTTAGCCTCAAATCACGCCTGGAGCGAGATGACCTTTCGTCATCCCGCTCTATCCTTTTGTTTGAGCACGATCTTTCCGCGAAATCTCCATCCGGCCCTCGATCAAATGCGGGGCCGGCTTTTTCCGGATCATGCTCCAAAAACCACCTTCTTCACCGCCAGGTCTTCTTCTTTTTCCAGCGCCGCTCGCCGCGGGCGCCTTCTTCCTTGGCGCCGAGGTAGAATTCCTGGATGTCCTTTGAATTCATCAGCCGGTCGCAGGTATCGTTCATCACGACCCGGCCGATTTCCAGCACATAGCCGTAATGCGCGGTCTCCAGCGCCACCTTGGCGTTCTGCTCGACCAGCAGGATCGACATGCCCTGCTCTTCGTTGACGCGCCGGATGATCTCGAAGATCTCCCTCACCAGGATCGGCGACAGCCCGAGCGAGGGCTCATCCAGCAACAACAATGTCGGCCGGTTCATCAGCGCGCGCCCGATCGCCAGCATCTGCTGCTCGCCGCCGGAAAGCTGCCCGGCCGGCTGGTTGATGCGCTCCTTCAGCCGCGGAAAATAGCCGTAGACCCGCTCGAGATCGTCGGCGACGCCGTCGCGATCCTTGCGCGGATAGGCCCCCATCATCAGGTTCTCGCGCACCGAGAGAAACGGAAATACCTCGCGCCCCTCCGGCACGTGGCTGAGACCAAGCCGCACGATCTTGTCGGCTTCCATGCGCTGGATCGATTTGCCCAGAAATTCGATCGAGCCCTTCTGCGGATCGAGAATGCCGGAAATGGTTTTCAGCACCGTGGTCTTGCCGGCGCCGTTGGCGCCGAGCAGCGTGACGATGCGGCCGCGCGGCACTTCGAGGCTGATGCCCCGGATGGCCTGTATCGGCCCGTAATAGCTCTCGATGTTGCTGAGCTTGAGGATGATGTCGGTTGCGCTCATGGCATCATCATCCTCATGCGCCGAGATAGGCTGCGACGACGTCGGGATGGCGCTGCACTTCGGCGGGCGATCCCATCGCGATCACGCGGCCGTAATTCAGCGCGATCACCCGGTCGGAGACCCTGTTCACCAGCGTCATATCGTGCTCGACCATCAGTACGGTGATGCCGAGCTCGGTCTTCATGTCGCGAATCCAGAACGACATGTCGCCGGTCTCCTCGACGTTCAGCCCGGAAGACGGCTCATCGAGCAGGATCAGTTTCGGCTCCGAGCACAGCGCACGCGCAAGCTCGATCACCTTGCGGACGCCGTAAGGCAATCCCGAGATCAGCTTGTCGCGATAGGCTTCGAGATCGAGGAACTCGATGACCTGCTCGACACGGCGGCGATGGGCCTTTTCGTGGGCGCGCACGCTCGGCAGGAACAGCAATTCCTGCCACAGCTGGGTGGTGGAGTGCCGATGCCGGCCGACCAGCAGATTGCTCAGCATGGTCGCATTCTCGAACAGTTCGATGTTCTGGAAGGTGCGGGCAATGCCGAGCCCGGCAATGCCGAAGGCGGGCTCCTGCGTGATATCCTGATCCTCGAAATAGATCTTTCCAGAGGTCGGCGGATAGATGCGTGAAATCAGGTTGAAGATCGAGCTCTTGCCGGCGCCGTTGGGGCCGATGATCGAGAGGATCTCGCCCTTCTCCACCGCGAAACTGACGGCATCGACGGCTTTCAGGCCACCGAAATGCAAGGACAGGTCTTCGGCGCGGAAATAGCTCATCGGTTCCGCTCCGACTTCACGTAGATCTTCTGCCGCTTGAAGGTGGCGCGCTTGTAGAGCGGGAACAGCTGGAAGAAGAGCTTGATCTTCAGCCAGCGGCCGTAGAGACCGAGCGGCTCGAACAGCACGAACAGCACGATGATCACGCCGTAGATCGCGCCCTTCAGGCCGTTGGCCGAGGCGATGGCGGCGACCTTGTCCTGAACGTGCGCCACGGTGTCCTTGCCGGCGCCGAGGGTTGCGGCAACGCCTGCGATCATGCCGGGCATGTCATCCTTGAGGTAAGTCAGGAACGGATCGATCATGACCAGGAAGATCGCGCCCAGCACCGCACCATGCAGACTGAACGTTCCGCCGATCAGGATCACGATGATGAACTCGATCGAAAGCTGCAGCGTAAACATTTCCGGGCTGATGAAGGACAGCTTGTGGGCGAACAGAACCCCGGCAAATCCGGTGATCGCAGCACTAATCGCAAACGACTTCACCTTGTAGAGCGAGACGTCGACCCCCATGCTGCGCGCCGCCGTCTCGCTGTCGCGGATCGCGACGAAGGCGCGGCCGGTCGGCGAACGCAGCAGATTGAGCGTGCCGAGAATGGTCAGGATCAGCACACCGAGACAGAGGAAATAGAAGCTTGGGCCGTCGCGCGGCACCGCGATGCCGAGCACTTGTATTGTCTTGACCCGCATACCCTCATTGCCATGGGTCACGCTTTCCCAGCGCGCCAGGATTTCCTCGACGATGAAGGCAAAGGAAATCGTTGCGATGACGAGATAGATGCCCTGCAGCCGCAGCGCCGGAAATCCGACCAGCGCACCGATCACGCCCGTCAAGAGCCCGGCGGCAAGGAAATACACCGGAAAGGGCACGTTGTATTGCTGCAGATAGCCCGCCGTATAGGCGCCGATCGCGAGAAACGCGGCGTGCCCGAGCGACGCCTGGCCGGTGAAGCCGGAGAGGATCATCAGCCCCACGCCGACGGTGGCATAGATGCAGACGAACACCAGCTGGCTGACGAGATAACTCGACAACACGAACGGCGCGATCGCCAGCAGCGCCAGCAGCACCCCGTAGGACACGATGTAGCCGCTATGCGGGACCAGCCTGATGTCGTCTTCGTAGTCGGTCTTGAACAGAAACCGCATCGATACCCCTAAACCTTCTTGCGCGTATGCAAGCCGAACAGGCCTTCGGGCTTGAGCAGCAACACCACGAGGAGAACGATGTAGGGCGCGACGTCCTTCCAGCCTTGCGGCAGGTAGAATCCGGCCATGCTCTCGATCACGCCGATCAGCACGCCGCCGACCACCGCACCGGGGATAGAGCCGAAGCCGCCCAGGACGGCGGCGGGAAACGCCTTCAATCCCAGCACCAGGCCGACGTTGGAATGGATGAAGGTGATGGGCGCCAGCAATACGCCGGCGGCGGTGGCGACCGCCGCCGAGATCGCCCAGACGATCGACACCACGCGCTTGACCGGGATGCCCATGTAATAGGCCGCCAGCATGTTCTCGGAACTGGCGCGCATCGCGGTGCCGAGCGTGGTGCGGTTGAAGAACAGATACAGCAGCGCGCAAAGGATGATGGTAGCGGCGATTACCGACAGCTTGTCATAGGCCAGTACCAGCGAGCCGATCCGCAGCACCCCCTGGCTGAACGGCGTCTCGATCTTGAGATCGTCGGTGCCCCAGATCATGCCGGCGATGGAGCGCAGGAAGTACCCGAGCCCAATCGTCGCCATGATAATGGAAAACTGGGGATAGCCGAGGATCGGACGCACCACCACGCGTTCGGCCAGCATGCCAAACAGCGCCATGCAGATCACCGCGCCGGCGAAACCGAGCCAATAATTGAGACCGAGCATACCGATGAACGTGAAGGCGAAGAATCCGCCCAGCATCATCAAATCGCCCTGGGCGAAGTTGACGACCTCGGTTGCCTTGTAGACGAGCACAAAACCAAGCGCGATAAGGCCGTAAACGCAGCCAAGCGCGATACCGCTCACCAGTTGCTGAACGAAGTCCAGCATTGATTCCCCTCCCCCGGATGCCCGGCGATTCTAGCGATCACCCTATTGCATCCCGCTTCCGCGCTCTTGTGTCGAAGCGCTGAAAGCCACACATGTCCTGTCCCATTGAGCCTAAAGCGCCGACCCCTGTCAACAAAGCGCTGGTTGCCTGCCCGTAGTCACAATTGCGGAGAAATGCCGCAGGGCGGAAGTTGGCTCGGAAGTTACCTTGGAAGTTATTCATATTCGCGCGATTTGGCACCTTCGATTCACCGCGCCGAAAGTTCTTGGGTCCATGGTTGGAAAGCCGACACGCCAACCCCGGATCGTCCCGAAATCATGACCCCCGATGTATCAGCGCTGCAGGTGCGAGGGTTAACGAAGCGTTTTGACCGCCCCGCGGTCGATGCGCTCGATCTCACCGTTCGATCAGGCGAATTCTATGCCCTGCTCGGCCCGAACGGCGCCGGCAAGACCACGACCTTGCGGATGGTGGCCGGCCTGCTGCGGCCCGACGCCGGTTCCGTCTCGATATTGGGCATCGATGCGCTCGCAGATCCCGTCGCCGCCAAGCAGATCACGGCGTGGGTGTCGGACGAGCCGATGATTTATGACAAGCTGACGCCGCTGGAATATCTCGAATTCGTTGCCGGCCTCTGGGGCGTCGATGCGCCGACGGCCGAATCCTCCGCGCAGGAACTGCTGGTGTCGCTCGGGCTCGAGCCGCATCTGCACGAGCGTTGCGAGGGATTTTCCAAAGGCATGCGCCAGAAGGTGGCGCTGGCGGGCGCATTGGTCCACGACCCCCGGCTGATCATCCTCGACGAGCCGCTCACCGGCCTCGACGCGCTGTCGGCGCGTCACGTCAAGGGACTGCTGCAGGAACGCGTCCGCGCCGGCTGCACCGTGATCATGACGACGCATATTCTGGAGGTCGCCGAACGGATGGCCGACCGGATCGGCGTCATCGCCCAGGGCAAGCTGGTCGCCGAAGGCACGCTCGCCGAGTTGCGCCAGCAGAACGGCCGCAACGACACCAGCCTCGAAGACATGTTCATCGCGCTGGTCGATAGCGACGCGGCCGCCGCATGAGTTCGGCGGCGGCGCTCTCCTGGTTTGCCCGGCACGAAATCCGGCTGGCATGGCGCGAATGGCTGGCGATGATGACCGGCGCGCGCCGCAAGCGAAAGCGCGCCGTGATCGGCCTGCTTGTGCTGGCCGTCGTCCTGCATTTGCCGGCCTATGCGGTGATCGGCCGCTTCGCCGGCCTGCAGGCGCCGCTCGACATGCAGGCGCTGATCGTCATCACCGCGACCATCTTCCTGGCCTGGGCCCTGATGCTGTCGCAGGCGATCGAATCGGTGACCCGGGTATTCTATGCCCGCGCCGATCTCGATCTGATCATGTCGTCGCCGGTCAGGCTGACCAACATATTCTCGGTCCGGATCGCGGCGATCGCGCTGTCGGTCACCGGCATGGCGCTGTTGTTCTCCAGCCCCTTTGTCGACATTCTCATCATCGGCGGCGGCATCCGATGGTTCTCGGCGTTCGGCGTCGTCATCGCCATCGGCCTGTCGGCCGCAGCGACCGCCATCGCCATCACGGTGCTGCTGTTCCATCTGATCGGCCCGAGCCGGACGCGGCTGGTCGCGCAAATCCTTGCCGCCATCATCGGCGCCGGCTTTGTCATCGCGCTGCAGATCGCCGCGATTCTTTCCTACGGCACGCTGTCGCGGTTCGCGGTGCTGACGTCGGATGCGGTGGCGGCCTATGCGCCCGGGTCCGGACAACCTGGTGTGGTGGCCGGCTCATGCCGCGATCGGAAATGGTGAGGCGCTGGCGCTGCTGTTGGCCGCGAGCCTCGTCCTGCTCGGCGGCGTGATGGCGATCTTCTCGCCGAAATTTGCCGACACCGTTGCAAGCGCCTCGGCGGTGGCAACGCAAACCCGCCGCGGGCCGCGCACAACGACCTTCCGCCGTGGCTCGCGTCAAGCAGCGCTGCGCTGGAAGGAATTCACGCTGCTGCGGCGCGATCCCTGGCTGGTGTCGCAGAGCCTGATGCAGCTGCTCTATCTGGTGCCGCCGGCGCTGATGCTGTGGCGCAGCTTTTCCGACAGTTCGGCCGCGGCGATCCTGATCGCGCCCGTGATCGTCATGGCGGCCGGCCAGCTCGCAGGCGGTCTCGCCTGGCTGACGATTTCGGGCGAGGACGCCGCCGACCTGGTGGCGACCGCCCCGATTCCGGGCCCGCGCGTGACCCGCGCCAAGGTCGAGGTGGTGCTGATCACGATCGCTGTGATCTTCGCGCCGCTGGTGGCGGCATTGGCCTTCGTCTCGCTGGTGCAGGCGGCCGTCACCGCGATGTTCGTCATCATTGCCACGGTATCCGCCGCCGCGATCCAGCTCTGGTTCCGCGTGCAGGCCAAACGCAGCCAGTTCCGCCGCCGCCAGACCTCCTCACGCGTGGCGACGTTTGCGGAAGCCTTCTGCTCGATCGGCTGGGCAGCCACGGCCGCGCTCGCCATATCGGTCCCGGTCGTCGCGCTGATCAGCGGCGCGATGACGGCGGCCATTCTCGCCGCCACCTGGAAGATCAGCCCACAGCGCGCCTGATACGCCCAAGGACGTCGGCGCAGACCTCACGCCTGGTCTCTCGCGTGACGCAACTACAGGGTTACGGACGCATCGCTCGCACCTCCAGGGGAATTGGTATAGGATTGTCCCCGGTCCCTCGGCAGAGGAGGTCGCTATGGAGACCGTGAAGCGTCGCCGCAAGCTGCGCATCGTTCTGTCTGCGGCCGCAACAATGCTGTGCCTGGATCTCTGTCCGGCCCTTGCCGAGACGCTCTATAAATTCCGGGGAGACAATGCGTCGCCTTATCCGTGGGCGGTACTGGCCATCACGATTGCCGACGGCGCCGTGTCCGGCCAATTGCGGCCCCTGCTCGGTGACGACACGCCGCCGGTCGCCGTATCCGGGACAAATTCGACCGAGGGGGTTCTTGAACTGACGATGGGTTTCCCTTCGGGCCAGAAACAATATGTTTTCAAGAAGTCGATCAAAGACAGCCAGATCGAATGGCGCACCGCGGAAGACAAGGAATACTTCTTTCGCTATTTCGACACTCCGCTTTCCGAGCCTGCGCTCACATTCAGCCAGCATGAATGCGGGGCAATGTACAAGACACTGGAGATCAAATTCTCCGCGAACGCGACGGCGGAGCAACTTGAAGCCTTTCTTGCGCGGGCGCCCGAAGTCTCTTCCCTGCCCGTCGTCTATTCCCGTTTGGATGAAAAGAAGCAGACCTACACCCAAATATCACAAAGTCTCGCAGCGACCCTCCGTGAGGGCTTCAAGGCCCGCGCCAAGCCAGAGCCGACCAATCTCAATGCGCCCGTCGGGGCGGAGATGTATGTCGTCCAGAAACTTCGCAGGAGCGGCGTCATCGCCATGGCCGACCTCAACTCGGGCGGCTGCGGCGGTGCCGACCGAAGCTATTTCGTCGTGGATCGCCGGTTCTTCTTCGACAGCGGCAGCTTCTCGCAAGCCAAATTCGAGCAATTTATCGACGAGCGGCTGAAGGGTTTTGCGCAGACCGACAAACAGAAGAAATCGTGGGGCTACCGGCTCGGGCAGCGAAAGGTGACGCGCGTCAATGTGCCGCCCTATCCGTCGTCATACCGGATCAAGATGTATGTCGCGTCCGAAATTACCCGGCAAGTGCCGGGCTGGTGGGACAGCTTTTCGGCGAGCTTCGAGGCCGGCGAGCTGATCGACACCAAGCAATCCGAATACGCGGTTGTCGTGACCATCGAACGCCTGAAAACGAGCAAGCGGTCGTGGGGCAGCGAGACCCCGCCCGACGACAATTTTTTCACCAAGGATCTTTCGGAATTTGACGAGGCGGAGGTTACCGCCGCACTTTCCAAATACCTGTCGGAGCGCGACGGCGGCCGGTGCGTTTTTGACACCGAAGGCTATGAACGGGAAAAGCACAAATCGGTTTGTTAGCGGCGTCCGCCGGTGGGGGTGATCGATGTACCAGGGTCAGGTTCGGATACTTGTCGCCGTCATCATTCTGGGCGGGCATTTTCTCGTATTCTTCGCGGGCCTCCTGCTTGGAATATTCGGCCCGTTGCTCGGTTCCGACGCCGTGCAGACCGTGCTGATGGCAAGCCCCATATTGGGGGTTACCGCGACATCGGCCTTGATGTTCGCGTTACGTGGCGAAACCGAAATTGCGCAAGGCAGCAAGGTGACCACGCTCTTTGGTTTTGTGACCGTCTTCTTCCCGACCGCGCTGATTCTTTGCGTGTTCATTGTATTTTATGCCGTCTACAAGCAGGTCAGCGGCTTCGGTCCGGACCAGATGAAAATTGCGCTGGGAGCGATAGAGACCTTCTTCGGCGTGTTTCTTGGCGCGATCTCGGAAACCCTGTTCGGAAAGCGAGCCTCTCCCGCCGTCACGCCTTGACCAGCTCCATCACCGCCGCGGCAAAAGCTTCCGGCGCCTCCTGCGGCAGATGATGGCCCGCGCCCGGCACCACGCGATGAACGCGGCGGCCGGTGAATTTGGCCGCGCTGGCGCGGCCGTCGCTTGCGGGCAGCACGCCGTCGGCGTCGCCGTCCAGCGTTACCGCCGGCACGGCGATCGGCGGCAGCGGCGTCAGCCGGCGCTGCAGACCCGCATAGCGGTCGTCGCCGGCCGCAAGGCCAAAGCGATGCCGATAGCTATGGATCACGACGTCGACATAGTCGGGATTGTCGTGCGCGCGCGCCGCGCGCTCGAACGTGGCATCGTCGAAATCCCAGTCCGGCGACCACTGCTCCCATAATATCCTCGCGATCTCGCGCCGGCTGGCCGCAAGCCCGGCGCGCCCGCGTTCGATCTGGAAATAGAATTCGTACCAGAGCGCCGCTTCATATTGCGGGCCGATCGGCGCCGTGGCGCGGGCGAGATCCTGGATCAGATAGCTGTTGACCGTGACGAGGCCCGCGCAACGATCCGGCCATAATGCCGCGGCGACGCAAGCTGCGCGTCCACCCCAATTATGGCCGGCGAGAACCGCGCGCTTGACACCGAGCGCATCCATCAGCGCGATCACATCGGCGCCGATTGCCGCCTGCTCGCCCGAGCGCAAGGTCGCGGGATCGCGAAAACGCGTCGCGCCGAAGCCCCGCAAATAGGGAACGATGACGCGGCAGCCCTGCGCGGCGAGCTGGGGCGCGACATCGACATAGCTGTGAATGTCGTAGGGAAAGCCGTGCAGCAGGATCGCGACCGGCCCGTGCACGGACCCCGCTTCGTAATAAGCTATGTTGAGGACACCGGCATCGACGTAGCGGAGCGGCTCCAGCCGCATCGACGACGGCGCACGCGCCGGAGGCGGGGATGACCCGGCCTGCGCAAAGGCCTTCGTCGCCACTCCCGATAGGGCCGCGCCGAGAATGAGACGGCGCCGGCGGTCGACGGAATCGGGCATTCTCTGTTCCCGGCCTATGCCTTGATCAACTCCAGCACCGCGGCCGCAAACGCTTCGGGCGCTTCCTGCGGCAGATTGTGGCCTGCGCGCGGAATGATCCGATGGACCCGGTGTCCGCTGAACTTCGGCGCACTGGCGCGGCCATCGGTCGGCAGCGCCACGCCATCCTCCTCGCCATCCAGCGTAATCGTCGGCACGGTGATCGGCGGCTGCGCCGCCAGTTTTCGTTGCAGCTCGGCATATTGCGGATCGCCCTCGGCGAGGCCGAAGCGGTGACGGTAACTATGGATCACCACGTCGACATAGTCGGGGTTGTCGTGCGCGACCGCGGTGCGCTCGAAACAGGCATCATCGAACTGCCAGCTCGGCGACCATTGCTGCCACAATAGTTTGGTGATGGCGCGACGGTTGGCGGCAAGGCCCGCGCGCCCGCGCTCGAGCTGGAAATAATACTGGTACCAGAGCGGCACCTCGCGGTCCGGCCGCGCCGGCACCATCGCCTTGGCGATGTCCTGGATGTTGTAGCTATTGAGCGACACCAGGCCGATGCAGCGCTCCGGCCAGAGCGCCGCGACCACGCAGGCCGCCCGGCCGCCCCAGTCATAGCCAGCGAACACCGCGCGCTTGATGCCGAGCGCATCGATCAGCGCCAACAAGTCCGCGCCCAATGCCGCCTGCTCGCCCGAACGTGGCGTCGTCTTGTCGCGAAACCGGGTCGGGCCATAGCCGCGCAGATAGGGAACGATGACGCGACAGCCCTGGGCCGCGAGTTGCGGGGCGACGTCCACAAAGGCGTGAATGTCGTAGGGGAAGCCGTGCATCAGCAGCACGGCCGGCCCGTCGGCCGGGCCCGCCTCGTAATAGGCAATGTTGAGGACGCCGGCATCGACGTGGCGCAGCGGTTCCAGCCGTTTCGACGAGGGCGCACGCGAAGCGGAGGCGGCGGGGGCTTGTTCGGTCAAGGCATCACTCCATGCAGACATTCCATGATACGGCATTGCGCCGCCGCGATGAAGCAAATCCGGCACGGGAGCCGTGCGCGATTGTCATCATGACGGCTGCGAATTTCGGCGATACAGTACCGCCTGCGGCCGTCGCCGCAACGGGTCTTGCCATGCTGCGATCCCTTATGCTCGTCGCCGCCTTTCTCGGTTGGCTGGTCGTCCCGGCGGCCGCGCAAGCGCCGCTGCGCAGCGAGTGCCTCGCGATGGCAGCGCGCCGCCGCGCGCGGTGCCGGTCAGCCTTCGCCGCGTCGCGGCCAAGGCCGAGGAAGTCGCCATCACCTATGTCGGGCATTCCACCTATTATATCGACACGCCCGGCGGCGTGCGGATCGCGACCGATTTCAACGGCGCCTACCGGACCGGGCGGCTGCCCGACGTCGTCACCATGAACCGCGCGCACTCGACGCATTACACGCTGTTTCCCGATCCGAAGATCAAGCATGTGCTGCAGGGCTGGGGCGAGAACGGGCAAGCCCGCGCATATCGGCCTGCGCGTCGACGACGTCTATATCCGCAACGTCACCACCGACATCCGCCGCTACTACGGCGATGGGTCCGGCGGCGAGATGATCAGGGACGGCAACTCGATCTTCATCTTCGAGGTCGCCGGCCTCTGCATCGGCCATCTCGGCCATCTGCACCACAAGCTCGACGAAACCCATTTTGCCGCGATCGGCCGGCTCGACATCGTGATGGTCCCGATCGACGGCACCTACACGATGTCGCTCGACGGCGTCTCCGAGATCACCAGGCGCCTGCGCTCCTCCGTGGTGCTGCCGATGCACCGCTTCGCAACGCCGCTGGAAGAGTTCATGCGCCTGATCGGCCAGCAGTTCGAGATCGATCAGCGGTCCGAACGGACCCTGAAGATTTCGCGGGACACGCTGCCGAGCACGCCGACGGTCATTATTCTCGATGGGGTCTGAGTCACAACGAACAATACCAACAATAAGAATCAGGGAGCGAAACTTTATGACTGTCAGCACTGCACCCGCTTCGGCCAGCGGGCTTTATGCCAATCCGCGCGAAGACTGGTTGGCGCAATACACCGAGGAGATCATCGATCCCGCGCGCCCGATCGTCGATCCGCATCATCATCTCTGGGATCGCGGCGGACTGCGCTATTTGATCGAGGAGATGGTATCCGACATCGCCTCCGGCCACAACATCATCGCGACCGTCTATGTCGATTGCCGCTCGATGTATCGCGCCAGCGGGCCGGAAGCGTTCCGCCCGGTCGGCGAAGTCGAATTCGCCAACGGCGTCGCCGCGATGTCCGCGAGCGGCGGCTACGGCAAGGCGGCGATCTGCGCCGGCATCGTCAGCCACGTCAATCTCCTGCTCGGCGACGGCGCCAAAGCCGTGCTGGAAGCCGAGATCGTCGCCGGCAACGGCCGCTTCCGCGGCATCCGGCATTCCGCGGCATGGGATGCCGACCCCAATGTCGCCGGCATGTATGCGACGCGGCCGAAGGGCCTGCTGCTCGATCGCAACATTCCGCAAGGGTTTTGCCTGCCTCGCGCCGCTCGACCTCAGTTTCGAAGGCTGGCTGTTTCACCCGCAGATCGGCGAACTCACCGATCTCGCCCGCGCCTTTCCGACAACCAAAATCGTGCTCGACCATTGCGGCGGGCCGATCGGCATCGGCAGCTATGCCGGCAAGCGCGAGGAGATCTTTCCGGTGTGGAAGGCCTCGATCCAGGAGATCGCCAAATGCCCGAATGTCGTGGTCAAGCTCGGCGGGCTTGCGATGTGCCTGCTCGGCTATGACTTTCATCTGCGGCCGAAGCCGCCGTCCTCGGAGGAAGCCGCCGCGGCGTGGCGGCCCTATATCGAGACCTGCATCGAGGCCTTCGGGCCCGATCGCTGCATGTTCGAAAGCAATTTTCCGCCCGACAAAGGCCAGTGCAGCTATCAGGTGATCTTCAACGCCTTCAAGCGGCTCGCCGCGCAATACAGCGAGGCCGAGAAGACGGCGATGTTCTCCAAGACGGCGACGGATTTTTACAAGCTGAAGCTTAGCCTGATCGAGCCGCAGGCCGCGTCATTCCGCGGCCTGCGGCCTTGTGTCGTTGCGGCGCAGCTTGCGCTGCGCCCAGATCGGCGACCTCTTCCATCGTGCTCCGGGTTTCCGGCAGGAACGGAAAGATCGTGTAGACGTGGACGGAATCCTCGACGAGCCGCAGCGTCACGTCGACGCCGGCCTTTTCGGCGCGCTCCGCCAGGCGTGTCGTGTCGTCGAGCAGCACCTCGCCCTGCGTCGCCGTCACGAACAGCGGCGGCAGGCCGGCGAGATCGCCGAACAGCGGCGACACCAGCGGATCGGTCGGCTCGTGTCCCTGGAAGTAGGACGCGCCCATGAAGGTCAGGAGGTCGCGATTGGCGGCGGGATCGTCGCCGTTGAAGGCGCGCACGCTCGGCCCCGACAGCGTGAGGTCGGTGAACGGCGCGACCGCGAGGATGCGCGGCCGGCAAGCGGATCGCCGGCGGTTGCGCAGCGCCAGCGCCAGCGCCACCGCGAGACCGCCGCCGGCGGATTCGCCGGAAACGAGGATCGAGCTTGCCGGGAATGCCGCGCGCCAGCAGCGCGCGATAGGCGCAGACGGCATCGTCGATCGCCGCCGGGATAGGGATGTTCCGGCGCGAGGCGATAATCGACGGTGTAGCAGGCGCCGTCGACCGCGGCGGCAAGCCGGCTGGCATATTCGAGCGAGCCCTTGGCCGAGCCGATCAGATAGCCGCCGCCGTGGAAATGCAGCACGACATTGCCGCGCGGCGCATCCGGTGCCGCGACGCGACACGCCTTGACGTCGCCGAGTTCGTCCTCGACCGCCTCGACATTGTCGGGCAGCGGGAAATTCGTGGTCAGGAAGCGGTCATAGGCCTCGCGCAAGCCGTCATGGCCGCGCGCGACGTCCTCGGGCCGGAACGCATATTTCCAGAGATCGAAGGCGCGCTGGCCTTCGGGGCGCTGCAGCCGCTTGCCTTCGCGCAAGCCCGGTGACATTGAGCACCTCGCCGGGCGGGCCTTCGACCGCCTTGACGACGTTATAATCCCAGGCGAGGCCCCAACTGGTCTCGGCCAGCGGATCGATCCGCGCCATGCCCTTCCAGCGGCCGTTGCGATCGCGCACGCGGCCGCCATCGGTCTCATGCATCAGCTTGACCGCGGCGCGCGCGCCGGCCTGGATGCGCGTGGTGCGCGGCAGGCGGCGCCGCTCATATTCCAGCAGCGCGCCGGGAACGTCGTCCTGCCGCCGCGCCAGCACGCGCGCGAACGTCCAGGCGTCCTCGATGCTCTGGCCGGCGCCGGCGGCGAGAAACGGCACCATCGGATGCGCGGCGTCGCCGAGCAGCGTGATGCGGCCGGAGGTCCAGCTGTCGATCGGGTCGCGGTAATACATGCCGGTGATGAAGACGCTCTTGCACTGCTCGAGCATGGCGCGGGCGCGCGGCTCGGCGTCGTCGAACGAGCGCAGCATCTCCGAAATGTCGCCGCTGTCGGTCCAGGATTCGCGCTGCACCTCGTGCGCCGGCACCGAGGCCAGGATGCTGTAGAGATTCTTCGGCCGCACCCAGTAGGTGATCAGCGTGCGGCCGGGGCCGAACCAGTAATTGCCGCGCTCCTCGAGACCGAGGCCTTCGAGCCGCTCCGCCGGGATCAGCGAACGCCACATCAGGATGTTGGCGAAGTGCTTCTCCTCGTTGCCGCGCAGATGCTGGCGCACCGCCGAATGGATGCCGTCGCAGCCGACCAGCGCGTCGGCGCGCACGGTCTCGCCGGTCTGCAGCGTCACCTCGACGCCGTCCTTGTCCTGCGACACCGCCGACGCAGCGCGCGCCGAGGCGCTTCGCCTCCGGCGGCACCGCATCGAACAGGATCTGGACCAGGTCGGCGCGATGGATGTTGTACATCGGCGCGCCGTAGCGCCCGGCCGCCTCGTCGCCGAGCGGCGCCTGGTACAGCATGCGGCCGGTGCGCAGGTCGCGATAATCGTAGGACTGCGGCTTGACGCCGACGGCGCGGATCGCCGGCCTCGAGGCCGAGCTCGCGCAGCACGATCGCCGCATTGCTGGCGATCTGGATGCCGGCGCCGATCTCGGCCATGCACCTCGGCCTGCTCGAGCACCAGCGCGTCGATGCCGTGATGGCGCAGCGCAATCGCAGTCGTCAGACCGCCAATACCGCCGCCCGCGACGAGGACGCGCATGATTGTCTCCACCCGATCCGATCAAGCGTTTTCGCCTTGTTGAGGACAGGGTAGTCGGTCGATGCCGTCACGGTCCAGAGGGTCGATTGCGGCGGGCGTCGCGCGCAGACTACGCCCACTCGCCCTTGCGAAACACCGGGACGCGGCGGCCGTCGGCGTGAACGCCGTCGATGTCGGTCTCGGCCGAGCCGATCATCCAGTCGATGTGGATCAGGCTCTTGTTGCCGCCTTGCGCCGCGATCTGCTGCGGCGTCAGATTGCCGCCGTCGACGAAGCATTTCGAGTAGCACTGGCCGAGCGCGATGTGGCAGGCCGCGTTCTCGTCGAACAGCGTGTTGAAGAACAACAGTCCGCTCTTCGAGATCGGCGAGGAATGCGGCACCAGCGCCACTTCGCCGAGCCGTGCGGCGCCCTCGTCGGTATCGAGCACCTTCTTCAGCACTTCCTCGCCGCGCGAGGCCTTGGCCTCGACGATGCGGCCTTCCTCGAACCGCACCGCGATGTTGTCGATCAGCGTGCCCTGATAGGACAGCGGCTTGGAGCTGACGACATGGCCGCTGACGCGCCGGCAATGCGGCGTGGTGAAGACTTCCTCGGTCGGGATATTGGCGTTGCAGGTGATGCCGTTCTTGGCCGTCGACGCGCCGCCTTCCCATTCATGGCCGTCGGCCAGCCCGATCGTCAGGTCGGTGCCCGGGCCGGAATAATGCAGCGCGTGGAAGCGCTGCCCGTTCAGCCATTCGGTCCGCTCGCGCAGCACCGCGTTGTGCTTCTCCCAGGCCGCGACCGCGCCATCCTGGTCGACGCGCGAGGCCGCGAAGATCGCATCCGCCAGTTTCGCCACCGCGACATCCTCGGCATCGTCGGGGAATACCTGCTTCGCCCAGGACGGGCTCGGATAGGCGATGATGTTCCAGTTGGTTTCGAAATTGACGATCTTTTCCAGCGCCGGCTGATAGGCGATCGAATTGGCCTTGCTGGCGCGCGCGACCTTGGTCGGATCCTCGCCCGACAGCAGCATCGGATTGTCGCCGACGATGGCAAGCCGCGCGGTGTTGGCCGCGAACGCCTTCGCCATGCCCTCATAGAGCCAGCCGGCGGCGCGATCGAAGCTGTCGTTGTGGCCATAGCGATAGCGCGACAGCGTGATCTCCTCATCCGACAGGAACGGCGTCACCAGACCGGCGCCGGCCTTGTAGGCGTGCTCGGCGATCCTGCGCACCAGCGGCAGCGCCACCGACGGCGCGGTCAGGAGCAGATCCTGGCCGGGCTGCAGGCGCAGGCCGACCTTGACCGCGACCTCGGCGAGGCGGTCGAGTTTGACGGGATCGATCGAGGCGGAAAGATTGCGTTGATGTGCGGTCATGATTCCTGTCAGGCCAAAGCTGTTGGATCGTGGCGCTGTCCGCTTCCGCCAAGCCTTGCGGCCCGCGTCACGGAATCAGCCAGAGGCGAGCGAAACGCCCGCGAACAGCAATACCACAGGAATGGGCCGGCGAAAGCCGAGCTCATTGATGTTCCGGAGGGCAACAGGCCAGGCATGGAACCCGCAAGCCGCGGTTCGCGCCCGGATCCGGCATGGCCGGCAGTCCTGTCGGACCGGTTAGTCGAACGGCAACGCCCGTTCCGGCGGCTTCGCTTCCGATACGCAGATGACCTGATCGTCCGCCGCACCGACGACCGTCGGCGCGATCTGGCTTGCGTGCGAGCGATAGAGCACGGCGCCGGTCGCGAGATGCAGCACGAATGTGAGGATGGCGATGATGCCAAGCAGGGTGAGACTGAGCGGAGGAGCTTCAGGCGCCCGGGGCTGTTCGATGATTTGTGCGGACGGGCGTCTGATCTCCGTGGGCATTTCGATTGCTCTCTTTCTCAGTATCGAAGTCAGGGAATCTGTTTGCGTGGTGACACTGGGACTCTTCAGCAATTAAATAGCGATAACGACGAATCAGCTGTCTGCGCCTGGCGACGGCGCGAAACATGAAGCGCCACGATCATGCGCTCGAACAAACCCTTGCGCCTGATCTCGCGAGCAGATACTTCCTCGCCGAGCGACGGATTGCGTAATGCGATTGATCCGGCGTACTTCATGAGCGAGCTCCATGTTAGACGCGGGCAAAATGTCCGGGGATGGAAGCGACGGCTGTGAGTTGTTTCACAGACATATCCCGGCGCGGACACAAATAGATGTGAGCGGCGTCCTGAATTGCTTGCGAAAAGCTTTAGATCGTCTGGACGGATGCCAGGACTTCGTCGCAATTTGACGAAAACCGGGTGACCCGCCCTGTGGGGCAGCTACCGCTTCGACGCCGCCAGCACCCGATCGACCATTTCGGGCGCAAGGCCGAGATAGTTCTTCGGCGAGGTCAGGCGATCTATCGTCGCGCGATCGATGTGCGCTGAAACCCGCGGATCTGCCGACAGCGCATCCGCCAGCGTCATCCCTTTTTCATTGGCGACGCGGCAGGCGTCATAGACCACGTCATGCGCCTGCTGCCGGCCGATGTCGGGCGCCAGCCCCATCATCACGGCTTCGGCGACGATCAGGCCGCGGCTGATGTCGAGATTTTCCGCCATCCTGGTTTCGTCGACGATCAGGCCGCCCAGCGCGAATTTCGCCTGATGCAGCGCGCCGGCCGTCAGCACGAAGCTTTCCGGGATCGCCATCCATTCGACGTGCCAGGGCCCGGTGGCGCGTTCGAAGTCCTGCACCATCGCATCCAGCATCAGGCCGGCGTGCTGGCGCACGCCTTTGCAGGCCGCCAGCATCAGTTCCGACGAAATCGGATTGCGCTTTTGCGGCATCGTCGAGGACGCGCCGCGGCCCTTGACGAAGGGCTCGTAGACCTCGGCGAATTCGGTCGAGGCCATCAACATGATGTCGAGCGCGATCTTGCCGAGCGAGCCGGTGACGAGGCCGAAAAAATTGATGATCTCGGCCAGCCCGTCGCGCGCGACATGCCAGGTCGAGACCGGCACGCCGAGCCCGAGTTCCTCGCACAGCTCCCGCTGGACTTCGAATCCCTTGTCGCCGAGCGAGGCCAGCGTACCGGCGGCGCCGGCGAACTGGCCGACCAGACGCGCGGCTTCAATTGCGCAAGGCGCTCGGCGTGGCGGTCGAACATCGCCAGATAAATCGCGGTCTTGTAGCCGAACGTCACCGGCAGCGCCTGCTGCAGATGGGTGCGACCCGCCATCGGCGTGTCGCGGTAACGTTTCGACAGGTCGGCGAGGATGCCGCGCAGTGCGGCGATGTCAGCCTCGATGATCTCAAGGCCGGCGCGGACCTGCAGGACTACGGCGGTATCCATGATGTCCTGCGTGGTCGCGCCCCAATGCACATAGCGGCCGGCGTCGCCGCATTGCTTCACCATCTGGTGCACCAGCGGCAGGATCGGATAGCCGACGACATCGGTCTCGCTGCGCAGGAGATCAAAGTCGAACGCCGCGACGTCCGTCCGTTTGGCGATGGCGTCAGCGGCTTCAGGTGGAATCACGCCGCAACGCGCCTCGGCCCTGGCCAGCGCGATCTCGACTTCGGCGTAGCGCGAGATCAGGCTGAAATCCGAAAACACCTCGCGCATCGCAGGCGTGCCGAAGGCGTCGCGGAACAGGATGGAATCGAGCACCGTGGTCGAGGTCGGAAAGGCGGGCATGGCTGTTTCCTGAGGCAATCGCCGGGATCGCTGGAATCACGTCTTGCCACAACCGTTCCGGGTTGGGAAAGCCGCAGGCGCGCCTTTCGCAAACGTGACTGGATTTTGCGGGGTTCGGCTGGGACAAGGGAGCATGCGACACAACACTTATCCGCTGGCCGGCGCCATGTTCTCCATCCGCCCTTCCCGACCGGCGGACGGCGACCGCGTGGTGACGGTCTGGCGCGACGCCGTCGACGCGACGCATGATTTTCTCACAGCTCAGGACAGGTGCGCGATCGACGCCGAGGTGCAGCAGTTTCTGCCCCAAAGCCCGCTTTGGCTCGCGGTCGATCAAGCGGATCTGGCGATCGGATTCATGGGGCTCGCGGGCTCCCACATGGAAGCGCTGTTCATCGATCCCGCCTTTCACGGCATCGGCATCGGGAGCGCAATGGTCGCACACGCGCTCGGGCTTCATCCGATCGTCACGACCGATGTCAACGAGCAGAATCCGCAAGCGGTCGGCTTTTACGAGCGGCTGGGCTTTGTTCGCACCGGCCGCTCGCCGATCGACGACCAGGGCAGAGCCTATCCCCTGATCCATATGCGGCTGGACCCGAAACGCTGATGCATCCCTGAGGCGGCCCCGTTGTTCGCCGGTCACCACTTCTCGTGCGAGGTCCGGACGTCGAGTTCGAACGACCAGGCCCGCGGCGGCTGTTTGTGCAGGAACACGAAACCGTCGACAATGCCCTCGATGCTGATCAGACGCTCCTCGCGGCTGGCGGCCTCCGGAAAGCGTGTCTTGATCTTTTCGCCGCCGATCGCGCCATCGACAACGACGTGCCCGACGTGAATGCCGTCGCCGGCATATTCCTTGGCCATCGCCTGCGCCAGCGTGCGCAAGCCTGCCTTCGAAGAATTGAAGGCACCGTAGCCGGAGCGACCCCGAAGCGAAGCGCTGGCGCCGGTGAACAGCAACGTGCCTGCCCCCTTCGGCACCATGCGGCGGACGGCCTCGCGCCCGAACAGGAAGCCGCCGAAACACACGACGCGCCAGCTTTGCTCGAAGTAATCAGCCGTCATATCGATGATCTTGCCCGCCGTGTTGTTGCCGGCGTTGTAGATCGCGAGCTCGAGATCGGCGCCGGCTCTGTCGAACAGCGCGACGGTATCGGCTTCGCTGGTGGCGTCGGCCACCACGGCGGTAGCGCGCCCGCCGGCAGCCTGGATGTCGGCTACGACGGCATCGAGCGCCGATTTGGTCCGGCCCGCCACCAGCACATTGAGGCCTTCGGCGGCGAACCGCTTGCAGAGTTGCGCGCCGAGGCCCTGATCCGGTCCGACGCCGATGACGATTGCCGTTCCCATCTCTCTCTTCCGTTTCCTGAAGCTGAACCGTCATTTATATGACGACCACATCATTTCAATTGCGACGGGTCGGCACGATATGCGGATCACGGGAATATGAGGGTCGCGCCGCCGCCTCGGCGGATTGCCAACTCAGCGAAGACCGCGCACCGTGAGCACGATGGCATCCGCGCCCGCCTTGCGATCGACTGCGATCTCCTGATACTCGGGCGAGGTCTGGAATTCCTGCGCCGCGGCGTCATCCGGAAATTCCAGGATCACGACCTTGTCGCGCCCCCAATTGCCTTCCGTCACGACCGGGTGCTCGTCGGCTACCAGCACCTTGCCCTTGAATTTTCGGAACACGTCGGCAAACCGCGATTGGTACCGGTCATAGAGTTCGCGGCGCGTGAATTTCAGTTGGGCGATAATGTAGACGGTCATGATGGCTCTCGTTGCAGGATTGAGTGAAGTTATGTCGCGAAAAATCCAAGATTCACTCCGGCTGGATGCCGGCGACCCTCGTGTATTCGGTCCAGCGTTCGCGCTCGGCCCGCACCTCGGCCTCGCAGGCGGCAAGGTCGGTGATGTCATAGGACAGGCCGAACTCGTCCATCCGCCGGCGCACCTCAGGCGCGGTCTTGGCCTCATTGATCAGGCCGTTCAACTGCTCGACGACCTCGCGCGGCGTGGCTGATGGTACCGCCATGCCGAGAAAGCCGGTGAGCTGGAATCCCGGAAAGGTTTCGGCGACGGCCGGCACGTCGGGTGTCCCCGGCGCGCGGGTCAGCCGCGTGATCGCCAGCGGACGCAATTGTCCGTTCTGCAGATACTGGTTCGACGCCGTCGTATCCATGCACAGGCAGTGGATCTCGCCGCTGATCAGGTCGGCGACCGCATTGGCAATGGCCCGGTAAGGCACGCCCTGCAATTCGATCCCGGCGAGCCGGCTGAGATATTCCGGCGGCGTGCGCGACGAGGCGTTGAAATGGCCGAACGTCAGCTTGCCGGGAGCGGCCTTGGCGGCGGCGATGAAGCCGGCGAGATCGCGCCACGGCGCCTGCGGCCGCACCATGAAGTAGCTGCCGCTGGAGCGGAACACGCCGACGATCGTAAAATCCCGGGCCGGATCGTAGGCGAGGTTGCGAACGAGACTGACATTGGCCGCATGCGTCGAGGTGGTGATCAGCAGCACCGTGTAGCCGTCGGGCTCGGCGGCTTTCACCGCCATGGTGCCGATAATGCCGTTGGCGCCGGGGCGGTTGTCGATCACGACCGCCTGTTTGGTCTTCTCCTCGATCTGTTTGCCGATCAGGCGCGCGGTGATGTCGCCGGAGCCGCCCGGTCCGAACGGGACGATGATCTTGACCGGCCGCGACGGATATTGCGCGGCGGCTGCCTGAATCGGGACCAGCGCGCTCCCGAGCAGCGCGAGGACGGAACGGCGATCGATCCCGGTATTTTGCATGCTTTAGCCGCGGAATTTCTTCTTTTTCTTCTTTCCAAATGAAGGTTTCGCAGCGCCGTCGTGCTTCGGCTTGGCGGCGTAAGCGGGCTTCTCCCGGAATGGCCTCTTTTTATCGTAACGCCTTTCCTTGTCGAATCCAGGCGCCTTTTCGCTGCGTGGCTTATCGTCAAAAGGCTTGCCATCGCCGGATTTCCTGCCGGCCGGCTTGTCGCTCCAGGGTTTGACATCCCGGGGCTTGATATCCCGAGGCTTGTCTTCCCAGGGTTTGCCGTGCGGTCGCGGCGCCCTCTCCTCACGCGGTCGATGCGCGGCAGCCTCGCGCTCGCGCGCGGGCGGCCGCTTTTCCGCTGTCGGCTGATCCTGAGGGCCCTCGGGGAGCGGCTCGATACGGATGTTGTCTTCCTTGTCGGGACGGCGGAGGTTGCCGACAAATTTGTCGGCGGCGCGCGCGGAAATCTCGAACTCGGTGGTGGTGTCCATGACGCGAATGGCGCCGATGTCCGTTTTGTCGATACCGCCGCGGCGGCAGATCATCGGCAACAGCCAGCGTGCCTCCGCGTTCTTGCGGCTGCCGATCGAGGCGCGGAACCAGACGCTGCCCTCGCTCATGACGTGACGCGCCGACGGCTTTCTCGGTTTCGACCGCGGTCCGGGCGCACGGTCCTCGCCTCTCGTATCGCCTCTTGGCGACCGGCTGTCGCGTTCCCGGCCGCGATCCTCGCGAGACCTGTTCCGATGCTCGCCGGGATCGATGATGTCTTCGGGCGACGGCAGCCGCGCGCGATAGAGCCGCGCCAGCGCGGCGGCGATATCCTCCGCCGAGCGTTCGGCGAGCAGCGCCTGCGCCAACATCAGATCCTCGGGCGTGGTCTCTTCGGTAAACAGCGCGTCCTTCAGCATGCGCTCCTGGTCGAGTTTGCGGATTTCATCGGCCTGCGCCGCGGTGCCCCAGATCGCGTCGATGCCGGCGAGGTTGAGCAGCACTTCCGCGCGCCGCTTGCGCGCCGGCGGCACCAGCAGAACACTGACGCCCTTGCGGCCGGCGCGGCCGGTGCGCCCCGAACGATGCTGCATCACTTCCGGATCGTTCGGGATATCGGCGTGGATCACGAGATCGAGGTTCGGCAGATCGATGCCGCGCGCGGCGACGTCGGTGGCGACGCAGACGCGGGCGCGGCCGTCGCGCAGCGCCTGCAGCGCGTGGGTGCGCTCGTTCTGGGTCAATTCGCCCGACAGCGCGACCACGGAAAAGCCGCGCTCCGACAGCGTCGCCTGCAAGTGCCGCACCGCCTCGCGCGTGTTGCAGAACACCAGCGCGCTCGGCGATTCAAAGAAGCGCAGGGTGTTGACGACCGCATGGTCGACATCGCCCGGCGCGATCCGGATGGCGCGGTAGTCGATGTCGGCATGGCCGCCCTCGTCGCCGCCGACCTCGATGCGAAACGCCTCTCGCTGATACTCCTTGGCCAGCGCGACGATGACGCGCGGCAGCGTCGCCGAGAACAACAGTGTGCGGCGGGTTTCCGGCGTCGTCTCGAGGATGAATTCCATATCCTCGCGAAAACCCAGATCGAGCATTTCGTCGGCCTCGTCGAGCACGACGGCTTTCAGCTCCGAAATGTCGAGACGGTTGCGCCTCAAATGATCGCACAGCCGCCCCGGCGTGCCGACCACGATGTGGGCGCCGGCGGCGAGCTCGCGCTGCTCGCGGCGCGGATCCATGCCGCCGACGCAGGACACCACGCGCGCATCGGCATGGCGATAGAGCCAGGCGAGTTCGCGGTGGACCTGCAATGCAAGTTCGCGCGTCGGCGCGACGATCAGCGCCAGCGGCGCCGCCGCCCGCTCGAAGCGCTCGGCATCGCCAAGCAGTTCATCGGCAATCGCCAGCCCATAGGCGACGGTTTTGCCGGAGCCGGTCTGCGCCGAGACCAGAAGATCGCGGCCGGAGGCCTCGTCCGCCAGCACGGCGGTTTGCACCGGCGTCAGTGAATCGAAGTTGCGCTCGGCCAAAGCTCGGGCGAGCGGCGGACTTGTGGTCAGGGATGTCACGGGGATCAGACCTTCATTGGCGCATGCGCCGGAAACATTGAACAACGCCTCGAACCAAACGGTCGAAGCTGCCGCCGTGGGTCAAATGCGCGGGCCACGTGGCCCGACGGAATTGGATGAGATAGGCACGCTTTAGGCCATTCGCGACCAAAGCGCCATGTAATGTTGGGGATATGGTGACGGGGCTGGGTTGCAAACGCGTGATGGACATAACTTATTGATATAATTTAGGTAATCTCGACATTGCGAAGCTTCGTCGTTGCAAGCGCAATGACGGTGGATACACGTTCGCGTTCTCGCGACGCATTGCGCCCGAGGTTTGCTGGAAACTCTTCGCCCTCGATAGTCAGAGGGCGCAGGGAAGACCGGGTGCGCGCTGCACCCGCGGTCTCGTGTGCAATGTGCACAAAGAGTGCGCACACGAGCATACAGGTCCAGCGGAGAGCATCCGGCCTTCCCTGCGCAATGGCTTTACGGCTTATAACGTGCTCTCCCCGGAGAACGGCTCTTTTGCCTCCGTTGCGCCCTGAGAAGCAGTTGCCTCCAGGTGCATTGACGCCAGCACCGCGACGTCAGGACCACACGTCTTTGCCGTACGCTTCAGCCGCGCTCGTCTGTCGCAGCTTCCGCGTCCACCGCATCCCCGTCCCACGTTCGTGACGATCGCGATCGCCCCTCTGGTCGGGACGGGATGGCGATAGATATGCCCTGATTTGGCCTTCGGATAAAGCGAAATATTTTTGATTTCGGGGCTTGACACGATTTCCGAAAATCGGAATTGATTTGCCCGTCGGGCAAAATCTGGGGCCATGCGAGGAAACCGATTTAGGCTGCGCGTCAAAGGGCGAGGTGACGACCGCACCGCAAGGGCTGGTCGACAGCAGACCGCTCGGCCAGTCGACCGCCGCCGCTCGGTGATCTCGCTCACAACCGGTCCCTCTATCACCCCGCTAGAAATCCACATCATCAGCGAGGGAGACTGCCGTGACGAGTGACCATGCGCGCGACACCGTATAGCGACCGAGTTCGTGCGGCAGCGCAATATGTCGCGATGGGCCAATCGCGTCGTTTGGACCGCTCTTAGGCAGGTCCGATCTACCCTTCAAAGGCGACATGAGGCGACAGACGGATTCAATCGCATCCGCAAACGTCGAACTTTTGATCCCGGCTGCTCATCACCTTGGGTCAGTTCGGCCGCTGCTTCGGGGGCATCGAAGCCAAAGTGGATGACCAAGTGCCCTTGGCTTGCTTTCGCCGAAGGTGGTGGAGAAGCTGGGGTATGTGATGGGGATCGTGCGGGAGCGAGCGTGACTCGCTCGCATCACGCTGTGAAGCATGAACGCTGCTAGCAGCCACTTCAATTCGTCGTGGTCTTGCCGCCGCGCATGGACACGAGCTTTTCCTCACGAAATCGGAGAATGAGCCATGCGGTCTCATCGAAACCGTCTGCGAGCTTTCCGTCGTGAGAATACACCATCTGAGCAGCTTCCGACTTCGACGGCGGTCCCAGCGCCGTGACTACCTCCAAACGCGACATACCTAAATGCAGCTTGCCGTCGAAGACGAGGGGCGCGAACTTTTCCGGGATGATGGCGCAATCGGTCGAGGTCTCGGTGTCTTTCTCGGTGAGCTCTTCAACGATCTCTGTGACGAGATGGTCCGGGCCGCCCATCTCTCCGCTGGACACGACCCATAATCGATGCTGCGCGCGCCTATAACACAGCCAATAGATGCTACCTCCAGCGTCGCCCTGGTGTTGGATGGTCCCTTCGCCCACGGCTTCGCGGACCGCGCCGAGCGGCGTCTCCTCGAAGCGGCCGGCGAATGCGCCTAGCGAAAAGCGGGTCGCCAATCTCTTCACGACCGTCGGCGGCACGCGCTCGAACGCATGTTCGTCGACTGGCGGCGGCGGTGTCTGCGCGGAGCAGTCGTCCGCGGGGATCGCGAAAAGGAGAAGCAGCAAGAAGAGCGTCTTTCGACCATCAACTCCGAATTGCCTTACATTGGAGATTGAGCGCTTCTGGAATAGCTCCTTTCCTTTGGCAAGGATGGCGTCAACATCGAGGTCTTTGACGCGGCCAGCCGCTCTGTCCGCCAGTCCTTTATATATTTCTCGCCTCAGCAGGTCGCGCCCAGGCGTCGAGAGTGCGGGCGTCAGTTTCTGGGTGTCGGACACGTCAGTCTATCTCCTGCGATGAAGAAAGGCACAACATATCATAGCTGACGTGTGGGCCAACATCCCGCCGAAAAGCAACCGCAGCAATCCGATCTGCTTCAGCCCCTATCTCTACCGCGCTCGCAACCGGGTCGAGCGGTTCTTTAACAGGATCAAACAATGTCGTCGGGTGGCGACGCGCTATGACAGGCTTGCTGCCAACTACCTTGCCTTCGTTCAACTCGCGTCAATCAGGCTGTGGCTGCGCCTTAATGAGTCCGCGTCCTAGCTGGCTCCTGCGTGAGGCGTCGGATTACTCCGGCAACCCGGCCTTGCGGACACCTTCGATGTAGAGCGGCGAGCGCCAGGTGTGGCCGCGTTTCACCCACTCCGAAATCCGGAAACCGGGATCGAGCTCAAGCACCCGCGCCGCGGCCTGCCTTGCTTCTTCGTCGCGCCCGAGATTGCTCAGCGCGGCCACGACGCAGCGCCAGGTCGATGAAAAATTGGTGTTGATCCGCAACGCCTTCCGGGCCGAGGCCAGCGCCTCCTCGAAGCGGCCGAGGCTGATCAATGAAAGACTGATGCCAGTGTATGTCGAGAACAGCAACGGATCGAGCGGGCTGAGGCGAATGGAGCGCTCGAAGCTCTCGATCGCCTCTTCGGATTTGCCCGAATATTCGTAGGTCCAGCCGCGCTGCTCCCACGCCAGCGAAGAGTTCGGATTGAGCGCCACCGCGCGGTCGACCATCTCCTTGGCCTTCTCGACATCGCCGAATATGTACGACGTCACGCGGCCGGCGATGCACAAGGCGTCCGGGTCATCCTTGTCGATACTGAGCGCCAGGGCGAGAAGCCGGCCGCCTTCCATCATGGCCTGCTTTGAATCGGTTGCCCAGTTCTGGCCGACACTCATCATATGGCAGCCGGCCGCCAGCGACGCAGCCGCGCCATATCTCGGATCGAGTTCCAGGGCGCGCGCGAGCAATTCCTGTGCCTGAAGCATTCCTTCCCTTGTCACGGCGTAGAAATGCGGCAGCGAGCGCAGAAACAAATCGTGCGCACTGAGGTTTCCGGTCCGACGCCGCGCCGCGAGCTCGATTTCGGTCTGCAGCAGTTTCGGCTGAATGGCAGAGACGACCTTCGACGTCACCTCATCCTGGAGCGCAAAGACGTCGTTCAGATCGCCTTCGAACCGGTCGGCCCACAGATGCGATCCGTTGGCGGCGTCGATCAGCTGTCCGGTAATGCGGACCCTTCCCGCCGCCTTGCGAACGCTGCCCTCCAGCACATAGCGGACGCCGAGTTCGCGCCCGACCTGCTTGATGTCAACTGCCCTGCCCTTGTAGGCGAAGCTCGAATTGCGCGCGATGACGAACAGCATCTTGAAGCGCGACAGTGCCGTGATGATTTCTTCCACCATGCCATCGGCGAAATATTCCTGTTCGGGATCGCCGCTCATGTTCTGGAACGGCAGCACGGCGATCGACGGCTTGTCAGGCAGCGCGAGCGCCGGAGCCCGCTCCGCCAATGCCCTCGCGGCATCCTGGTCAAACTCGACCTGCCAGACCCGCATCGGCTCGGCGATGTTCTTTAGCACCTGCGGACCGAGATCGTCGCAAGCCATGTCGACCTTGCCACGGATTTGCCGATAGGCGTCATCCGATATGCAGACGCCGCCAGGCCTCGCGATGCCTTCCAGCCGGGCCGCGATATTGACCCCGTCGCCGAAGATGTCGCTGTCATCGATCATGATGTCGCCGATGTGGATCCCGATGCGGAATTCAATCCGCGAATCCTGCTGCACGCCGGCGTTCTCGCTGGACATGCTGCGCTGGACCTCGATGGCGCTGCGCGCCGCGTCCACCGCGCTGGCAAACACGACCAGCATGCCGTCGCCGGTGGTCTTGACGACGCGGCCGCGATGCGCGGCGATGGCCGGGTCGACGAGGGATTTTCGGATGGCCTTCAATCGGGCGAGCGTGCCTTCCTCGTCCGCACCCATCAGGCGGCTATAGCCGGCGACATCGGCCGCCAGAACCGCCGCCAGACGCCGTTCCACCTGTTCTACCATCAAAACTGGCTCCAGGAGCTGCTACCCGGTGCGGCAATCAAAGCATGCCAGCCTGCCTTCGGGCTAGACATAGTGTTTCCCGACCGAATTGACATCGACGCATTCGCTAACGCCCGGAGGAACCAATCCGGCTACCGCGGCTTATATCCAATGGTTCAAATTCCGGAGGCTTCCATGAAAATGACTGGGATCATTCTGGCTGGATGCGCCGCCTTCATTGCGCTGGGCACCGCAGCCTCGGCCCAAACCCCGATGACCGGAACGGTCACGCGTATTGACCGGCTCGACGGCACGATTGCCATTCAACTGCAAAGGACGCCCGCTCAAAGCGGCACGGTCGGTGCCAATACCGGCGGCGCGGCCGAAGAGGTCAAGACCAGGGTGCAGGGCAACCTGCTGAACACCCTGCACGCCGGCGACCGGGTCAAATTCTCGCTCACCGAAACGGGCGGGACCAAGACCATCGCCAATATCGAGCGGCAGTAAGTCCAGGGTTTGACCACAAAAAAGGGCCGCGGCAACACCGCGGCCCTTTCTCCTGGAAGGGTCTGTCGTTACTCCGTGCAGACCTTTGTCGTCTTCATGCCCGTCTCGGCTTCGGTCTTGGTCTTGTAGATTCCGTTGTCGACGACGGTGGTGGTTGTCGAGGTCGGCTTGCTTTCGACCACCGTGCACTTCTTGGTGGTGGCGTCACGGACGACATAGAATTCAGCGGCCATTGCGGTTTGGGCAACAGTCGTTGCGGCAAATGCCAGCGCGCCAATCATCAGAAATTTCTTCAAGGTGTCCTCCTCCGGTTTCTTCGCGATGCCATCAGCAACTCGCGGCAAAACCGGATGTTCCACTTTTTCCCGATCACTGCGACATGGTCTTGCGACGGGAACATTTGCCGTTACACCCCGTTGCACGAGGGACCCTCGGGGTTTGGTCGTAACACGGTGATGGGCATGCCCCTTGGTCGATACTTCGCCTTTATCGGAAGCATGCTGCTCGCGCTGTTGTTTCTGGCGGACTGGTACCTGCCACAACCTGCCGCAATGCCGGCCCGGGCGGATGTCGATCGCACCGTCATTCGTCTTCACTCCAGCCATAAATGGCCGGAGCAAATCGTGATTGACACCAGCCTGCCGACCATCGTTCCGCCGGCGGCAAGGGTCGCCAGAACTCTCCCGTCAAGCCGCCGCCGGCCGCGCGAACGCCGAGCGACGCCCTGGCTATGGCGACGCCGGCCGAAATCGCCGCACCGGCAATCGCGCGCAAGCCTGTTCCGAGGCATCGAACAAGGATGGTCCGGGCCGGTGGACGCGTCACCAGTCTCGAGGCGACGGAATTCCGCACGGCCTTTCCGATGAGTTGGTAAGCAGGGCCGATCGACTGGATCGAAGATCGGGAAAATCCGGCAGACCCACGCGCAAACTACGTTGTAGTTTCCATCTCAACCAGTATCTGGAACAAAATTCCAATCGGGAAATTGTGTCTGATATCGCAATCATGCGATGGGAGGAAACCACTTGAAACGCATCGCTCTGATTGGTGTCGCGCTGCTTGCATCGACACTTGCACTGACCGCGTCCGCTTCCGCCAGGCTGTTGATCGCGCCGCTTGCCGCGCAGGACGACGCCGTGATTCAGGTGAAAGGCGGAACATGGCCACGGTCACGGTCACATGCACCGCGGCGGCCGGGGTCACCATTATGGTTGGGGCCGGGGCCGCGGGCACGCATTACGGCTGGCGCCATCATCGTTACTACTGATACGCAGGTCTTTGCCGGCGACTGCTTCCGTCGTCCCATTGCCCCAACGAAAGCAGGCGCCTGCATATGGACGGTCGCGCCGATCGGCGCGACCAGTCACGTTTTCCCGCAGTTGTTCCGTGTCAGCCCAGGTCCATCTCGACGGCGATCCGTATCAAGTCGGAATGGTTCTTGGCTCCGAGCTTCTGCTTGAGCAGCGACGTGGTGTTGGCGACCGTCTTTAGGAAATCTCCAGCGCATCGGCGACTTCAGTGATCTTGTCGCCCCGGCCCAGCAGCCGCAGGATTTCCAGCTCCCGCGCGCTGATTTGCGAGGCCGGATTGGCCTTGATGGAGGCGCCCGAAAACGTCACCGCTTCCGCCAGTTGCGGCGAGATGAAATTATCTCCCGCAGCCACCTTGCGAACAGCCTTCACCAGTATCCGCGGATCGTCTCCCTTGGAGACATAGCCCTGCGCGCCCATCTCGACCGCGCGAACGACAAAGGCGGGATCATCGTTCATGCTGAACATGATGATCTTTGCGTCCGGGTTCTCCTTGCGGATCCGGGCGCATCAACTCAAAGCCGGAAACGTCCGGAAGATTGATGTCGATGACCGTGACATCCGGCTTCCGCGTCACGTAGGCCCGATGACCGGATTTCGCGTCACCGGCCTCGTCGATTTTCACCGATGTATCGGAGGCGAACAACGACCGGCATCCCGACAAGACCACGGGATGGTCGTCGACGATCAATACCCTTGTTGTCGATTTGACTATACTCTGCATCAT
>CAVUNH010000009.1:0-155002 GCA_963742665.1 uncultured Alphaproteobacteria bacterium | reverse complement strand
CGTTGCGCGGCGATGGAGCCGCTGGCGGTGGGGCGGGATGTTTACATTACTGTCGAGCCACGCCATGTTGTGCTCCTGGGCGCATAGCGGATAGTTCTGCTGTTCGCTGCGAAGACAACAAAAGCAAGAAGATGGAGGACGCCGCGTGAGATATCCGGGCATTCGAGCTGCGGTTCTTCTTTCCGCCATCGGCGCCGGCCTTTTGTCCCTGCCGGCACATGCCGCGGACTGGAAGCCGGTCCGGCCGATCAACCTGATCGTGCCCTGGGCCGCGGGCGGCTCGACCGACCAGATCACCCGGCTGGTCGCCGGCGAGATGGAAAAGTCGCTCGGCCAGACCATCGTGATCATCAACCAGCCCGGCGCATCCGGCTCGATCGGCACGCGCAGCGCGCTGGAAGCGACCAAGGACGGTTACACCTGGACCGCCGGCGCGGCGCAGGATCTCGGCGCCTACCAGACGCTGGGCTCGCTCGATACCTCGATCAAGGACTGGCACCTGTTTCTCAGCGTCGCCAACGTGCAGGTGATCGGCGTCAATCCGAAGACGCCCTATCAGAACGCCAAGGAACTGCTCGACGCCATGAAGGCGCAGCCCGGCAAGATTTCGGTGGCGACCGCCGGCGTCACGTCGGCCGGCCACAACGCGATGGAACTGATCGCCAAGGTCACCGACGTCAAATATCGCCACGTCACCTATGACGGCGGCAACCCGGCGGTGGTCGCCACCGTTTCCGGCGAAGCCGAGGTCACCACCCAACTGGCGGTCGAGCAGGCCGACATGATCCGCGGCAAGCGGCTGCGTCCGCTCGCCACCGTCAGCGACAAGCCGCTCGAACTCGAGGGCTACGGCACCATTCCGCCGCTGTCGCAGACGCTTCCCGGCTTCACCGCGCCGACCAATTATTTCGGCATCTTCATTCCCAAGGGCGTGCCGGATGACGTGATCGCCACGGTCGAAAAGATCTGGAAGGACACCATCTCCAACAGCGAAGCGGTGAAGAAATACGCGACATCGCGCGGCGCGCTGTTTGCGCCCTCGTCGGGAGAGGCCGCGCAGAAGGCGGTATTCCCCGCGGTGCAGGCCAACGCCTGGCTGCTGTTCGATTCGCGGCAAGGCCAAGGTCTCGCCGGACACGGTGGGCATTCCCAAAATCTAGGCGCGGCTGATGTCTTCGCCTGAACAGGCGCCTTCTACCGTCGAGGACCTCGCCGCCTTGCGCAGCGATTTCCTGTCCGCGCTCGGCTGGATGGCGCTCGGGATCGCCATCCTGATCGGGTCGGTCATGATGGACCGGCTCGAAAAGCAGGGCATCAACCCCTACACTATTCCCGGGCTGCTGCCGGGATTGCTCGGCATCGCCATGACGATCCTCGGGCGCACTGCTCGCGGCGCGCAGCTGGCGATCCGCATTTGCTGACGTCCGCCGACAACGGCAGCCGGTCGATCGCGCCGAGCAGACGCGCATTGCTGCTGGTGCTCGGACTGTGTCTCGCCTTCGGCGTGGTGCTGGTCGGGCACGGCCTGCCGTTCTGGCTGGCCGCGGCCATTTTCGTGACGATCGCCATTCTCTCCCTGCAATATCAGGCAGCGCCAATCGACCGGCGAGAAATTGACTCTGCGCCGATTCGCCAGCACCGCCGCGATCGGTCTCGGAGCCGGCATCGCCATCACCATCGTGTTCCAGGAAATCTTCCTGGTTCGCCTGCCCTAGCCGGATTTTATCATGCTGACGGGTCTCTCCGAACTCGGTCAAGCCTATCTGAGCATCCTCAATGTCTATTCGCTCGCCTACGGGCTTTCGCGGCGCGCTGCTCGGCATCATCGTCGGCTGCCTTCCCGGACTGTCGGCGACGCTGTGCATCGCGCTGCTGACGACGCTGACCATCAAGATGGCGCCCAACGACGCCATCCTGATCCTGATCTGCTCCTATGTCGGCACGCTGTACGGCGGCTCGCGCACCGCGATCCTGCTCAACATTCCCGGCACCGCCGCCAACGCGGCATCCTGCGCCGACGGCCATGCGCTGGCGCTTGCGCGGCGAAGCCGGCCGCGCCATCGGCATCGCGACATCGGGCGCGTTCAGCGGCACGCTGTTTGGCGTGCTGTGCCTGGCGGCATTCACGCCGCTGCTCGCCGAAGTCTCGCTGTCGTTCGGGGCCTACGAGTTCTTCTGGCTCGCGCTGCTCGGCGTCGCGATGTCCGGCAGCATCGTCGGCAACGATCCGCTCAAGGGCTGGCTGATGGGCACGCTCGGCCTGTTCGTGGCGCAGATCGGCCAGGAAGGCCTCTACGCCCACGATCGCTTCACGTTCGGATGGAGCCAGCTCTCCGGCGGCATTTCGCTGATCCCGGCGCTGGTCGGCGCGTTCGGTTTTGCCGAAGTCCTGACCACGCTGGCCGATCCGGTCGAGCGGAAAATGGTCGAGATGCGCGACTCCGTGCTGCCGCGGTTTCGCGAGGTCGTTTCAATACTGGCGCACCGTGCTGCGTTCGGGCGTCATCGGCGTGCTGACCGGCCTGATGCCGGGCGTCGGCGAGGATGCCGGCGCCTGGATGTCCTATGCCGCGGCCAAGGCCGTCAGCAAGGAGAAGGAGCAGTTCGGCAAGGGATCGATCGACGGCCTGATGGCCGCCGAGACCGGCGACATGTCCTCGATCCCCGGCCATATCATTCCCTGCCTCGCGCTCGGCATTCCCGGATCGGCGCCATCGGCGGTGCTGATGGCCGCCATGATCATCCACGGCATCCAGCCCGGGCCGATGCTGATGATCGAACATCCGCAATTCATCTACGACGTGGTGGCGATGACGTCGCTGGCGACCGTCAGCATCCTGGTGTTCGGCCTGTTCCTGATCAAGCCGCTGCTGCTGGTGCTCAAGATCAGGCGCACCGTGCTGATGCCCATCATCTTCCTGCTGTGCACGGTCGGCGCCTTCGCCGGCGCGTCGCGGCTGTTCGACATCTATTGCATGATCGCGATCGGCATCGGCGCGTTCTTCCTGCGCCGGCGCGGCTATCAGATGGCGCCGTTCGTGCTCGGCCTGGTGCTCGGCGGCCTCCTGGACAAGAGCCTGCGCCGCGGCCTGGTGCTGTCGGACGGCAGCATCGAGCCGTTCTTCACCCGGCCGATCAGCATCGGTTTTGCCACCGTGACCATCCTGATCCTGCTGCTCTATATTCCCGCCTTCAAGTCGCTGGTCACCGCCATCACCGGGACCATCAGCCGGCAGATCCAGCGGCTTGCCTCGCGGCCGGCCTGAACGATCGGAGTTTCGCAATGCGGATTGCCTTGTGCAACGAGGTTCTCGCCGGCATGCCGCTGGAGCGGCAATGCGAATACGCCGCCGCTCTCGGCTATGACGGCCTCGAGATCGCGCCGTTTACGCTGAGCGATGCGCCGGAGAAAATCTCGACCGCGGAGGCGGCAAAGATTCGCGCCACCGTCGAAGCCTCCGGCCTCGTCGTCACCGGGCTGCACTGGCTGCTGGTCAAGCCGGATGGGCTGTCGCTGACCGATCCCGACGCGACGTTGCGCAAGCGCACGCTCGAGGTGATGACCCACCTCGATCGGGCTCTGCGCCGAACTCGGCGGCAGCGTGCTGGTGCACGGCTCGCCGAAGCAGCGGCAGATCGCGCCGGGCGAAACCCATGCGATCGCATTGGCGCGGCTGCAGGATGCGCTGGCGCAAGTGGCGCTGGCCGCGGCCCGCGCCGGCGTCATCTATTGCATCGAGCCGCTGTCCCAGCGGGAAACCTCGCTGGTGAACACCATCGCCGAGGCGGCAGAGCTGGTGCGCGCGATCGATCATCCGAATTTGCAGAACCATGATCGATTGCAGCGCCGCCGGCCAAACCGAAGCCGAATCCGTTCCGGCATCTGATCGACCGCTGGCTGCCGACCGGCCTGATTGCGCATCTGCAGGTCAACGATCCGAACCGGCGCGGCCCGGGTCAGGGCGAGATGAAATTCGCGCCGATCCTCGCCGCACTGAAACGGCACCACTATGCCGGCACGATCGCGGTCGAGCCGTTCGACTATGTGCCCGACGGCGCAGGCGTCGCGGCCTTCTCCGTCGGGTATTTGCGCGGGCTTCGCGAAGCGTTGTCGCTGTAGCCATTGCGTGTCGGCGGCTGGCCTATCGCTTCTCTCGTAACAACTTTCTCGCGTCGTCCCGGCTCAAGGCCGAGACGACGTGGAAATAGTTTCGCGTTCTCGCGGCACGATGCGCCCGAGGTTTGCAAGTAGTCTTACGCCCTCTCCAAACAGAGGGCGCAGGGAATGCCGGATGCGCGCTGCACCCGCGGTCTCATGTGCAATGGGTAGAAGAAGTGCGCACATGAGCATACAGGGCAGCGGAGAGCATCCGACATCCCCTGCGCAATGGCTTTACGGCTTATAACGTGCTCTCCCCGGAGAACGGCTCTTTTGCCTCCGTTGCGCCCTGAGAAGCGTTGCCTCCAGGTGCATTGACGCCAGCACCGCGACGTCAGGACCACACGTCTTTGCCGTACGCTCTCATGCCGTTCGTCTATCGGCACTGCCAGCGTCCACCGCGACCCGCCCCACGATCGTGGCGATCATGATACGCCCCTCTGGTCGGGACGGGATGGGTGTGATGTAGCAGTGATTTTAACTTCGGATAAAGCGAAATATTTTCTACTCCGGGGCTTGACACGAATTCCGAAAATCGGAACCGATGATTTGCCCGTCGGGTCAATTACCGCGCTTTCTCTCCGCTGGGAGCATTGCGGGTCCATCCCGCGCCAATCAAGTATCGTTCACTTTCCAGCCCCGCTCCGGCCGTCTATGCTGAGTTCATCGAACCCGTGCGCGCGCAACGACGCCGGCGATCCCTTCAGGGAAGGAAATGGGTGATGAAACTCCCTGCGATGATTTTTGCTCTGGTTCTGACAGGAACTGCGATGCCGTCCGCTTTCGCGCAAGTCCCGGATTCAACCCTTTCCGTCGAAGGCGGCAAGATCCAGGGTGTTGCCGCCGATGTTGCGGGAATAACCCTCTACAAAGCGATCCCGTTCGCCGCGCCGCCGACCGGCGCTAACCGCTGGAAGGCGCCGCAGCCAGTGGTGGCGTGGTCCGGGGTAAAGGACAGCTCGGCGTGGCCGAACCGCTGCTACCAGCTCGCCAACGCCAATCCTCCCGGGACCTTCTACGCCAACGAATTCTATTGGGATCCGTCCAAGGATCCGAAGGACAGCGAAGACTGTCTCTATTTGAACATCTGGGCGCCTGCGAAACCCGCCAGCGGCGCGCTTCCGGTGCTGGTGTTCTACCATGGCGGCGGCAACCGCCACGGCAACAACTCCGAGGTCGAGTTCAACGCCGCAAAACTTGCCGCCAAGGGCATCATCGTCGTGACCGCGGCCTACCGGCTCAACCTGCTGGGCTTTCTCTCCCTGCCCGGCATGAAGGACGACGGCGGCGGCAATTTTGCAATCCTGGATGCCGTGGAAGCGCTGAGATGGGTGAAGAAGAACATCGCCGCTTTCGGCGGCGACACCGGCAGGGTGACGATTGCCGGACAGTCCGCCGGATCGCGCAATGTGCGAACGCTGCTCTCGACGCCGCTGGCCAAGGGCCTGTTCCAGCGCGCCATCATGCACTCCAGCCCCACCGTGATGGCGCAGCCGGGAAAGCCGAATTTTGTCACGCTCGAGGACAAGATCGCCAAGGCCGCCCCCGTGTTCGGGAAATACTTTCCCGGCAAGACGCTGGACGATTTGCGACAGCTCCCGATCGAAGCGTTCTACGATGCGGCCAAGGTTGATGAATTGTACGGCGTGACCAGTGGCCTCTATGCGGCAATCGACGGCAACGTGCTGACGCAGGACTTGGTCGATCTGCTGAAGCAGGGCGCGCTCAATGGCATCGACGTCATCGTCGGCACGGTCGCCGACGAGCGGACGGCGCTGGACGGGGCTCCGGCCAAGGACATGGAGCTATCGGCTTTCCAGGCCTACTGGAAAAAGCTGCTTGGCGAGGACATGTACGCGGCGGCTTCGTTCGAGAAACTGTACCCGGCGTCCACCAAACTCGATGCCTACCGCCAGCACCTCAAGGCCCAGGCCGATCTCTTGCTGGAGCAGAACCGGATTGCAGGCTCGATCCTGAAAGCGAAAAACCCCGGCAGCAAGGTCTACGTGTACTACTTCGACCACCCGACGCCCGGACGCGACCGCGAGTACTACGGCGCATGGCATTCGTCTGATCTCTGGTACACCTTCAATTCATTGCGCAACGAACCGGGTCAACGCCAGTGGAGCCCCTCGGACTTCGCGCTCGCCGATCAGGCCTCTTCGCTGTGGGCCAATTTCGTCAGGACGGGTGACCCGAACGGCGAAGGCCTGCCGGCCTGGCCGCAGAGCGAGCGCTCCAACAACGGCGCCTATCTTTGGTTCGCCGAACACGCGACCGGCGCCGCCAGCGGCTCGCCGTATTTCGGCACAACCGCTGAGCGCCGGAACGCGCTCTTCCATGACTACCAGATGAAATATTACGGCGTGAGCTGGTAGTTCGTTTCCGATCGGCGGATCAGGCGCCCAGCTTCGGATGCGTCATGAATTCCTCGATGATGTCGGCCGGCGGCTTGACGAATTCGCCGGCGCGGCTGACGCCGAGGCCGGTGAGACGACGCAGCTTGACGGCCATCTCGGCCATCTTCACCACGATCGGGATGCCGTTGATGACGGGCGCGCCGTCGACCGCGTGATTGCGGAGCGCTGAAAACAGCAGCATCGGAATGCCGCCGCCGGGAATCAAAACCTCGACGCCCTTGGCCACCATCGGCCGCGCCTGCTCGGCGAACAGTTCCTCGACCTCGCGCGCCAGCGCCTCCGATTCATAGGCCTTCAATATCTGCCCGGGCTCGAACGTCATCGCGTGCGTGCCGGCGACCCGGCGTTCCAGCCCGTATTTGGTGATCTGGTGATGAAACCAGGGAATGTAGCGCGGATTGATCGTGATGATGCCGCTGCGCTGCCCGAGCTGGCAGCCATGCAGCATCGAGGATTCGCCGAGCGCGAGCACGGGAATATCGACGACGGAACGCGCCTCGTAGAGACCGGCATCCTGGAAGTGGCCGATCACGAAGGCATCGTAGCCTTCGCGCTCGGCCCGCACCGCATTGCAGATCACTTCGCGGGCGCAGCGAAATTCGACGATCGCGTGGGCATAGGAATCGTGCGGCGTGATGCCCTTGATGTCGATCGTGGTGCCGGGCTCGGCGATCTCGTCGAGATGCTTGCGCAGGCGGTCCCAATAGGTCTTGCCGTTGTCGTAATCGACGTAGCTCTGGTACCAGATGCGGATTGGTTTCATGGCAAAGCCCCTCTTCCGCGCGAGCCCCGGGACGGCGCGGCGTTTGATCAGATGCGGCGCGAACGCCGATCGCTTATCAGGCCAGCAGTTTCCACTGCCCCTTCTCGAGCGTGACGATGACGCGGGCGCGTTCGTCGACACCGGAATTGTCGTTCTGGGTGTAGTTGTAGACGCCGTGGGTGCCGACCAGTTCCTTGGTGCGGAAGAGTTCGTCGCGCAACGCCGCGCGGAAGGCGGGCGTGCCGGGCTGCGCGGAGCCAAGCGCGCGCTTGGCGGCGGCGGCGAACACCAGCCAGCCGTCGAACGAATAGGCCGAGAAGGCGTCGGTCGAGGCGACGTTGTTGGCTTTCAGATGCGCGGCGCGGAATTCGAGGCCGACCTTCTTCACCGGGTTGCTGTCGGGCAACTGCTCGGCGACGATCACGGGCCCGGTCGGCGCCAGCACGCCTTCGACCGCCGCACCGCCGACCCGGATGAAATCCGGATTGATCAGCGCGTGCGTGCCGTAGATCGGCCCGCGGAATCCGCGCTCGCGCAGCGCCAGGAACGGCAGCGCGCCCGGCGTTCCCGAACCGCCGGTCATCACGGCATCGGGCTGGGTGGCGATGATCTTGAGCGTTTGCGCGGTCACCGAGGTATCGGGACGCGCATAGCGCTCGTCGGTCAGGATCTTGATGCCGATCGGCTGGGCGGTCTTCGTCAGTGCGCTGTAGACGATATCGCCCCAGGCGTCGCTGAAGCCGATATAGCCGAGGCTCTTGATGCCGGCCTTCTGCATCTGCGCGACCACCGCGGCCACCATCAACGGCGGCGGCTGCGGAATCGAAATCGCCCAGAAGCCGCCGTCGCCCTTGCCCACCGTCGGCGGCAGCGGCGAGATCGACACGAACGGCACCTTCTGCTCGGCGGCGACCGCCGCCATCGCGACCGATCCGGGGAGCCCCGACGTGCCGATCAACATGTCGACCTTGTCTTCCTCGACCAGCTTGCGGGCATTGCGGGTGGACGCCGACGGATCGCCGCCGTCGTCGAGCTGGACCAGCCTGATCTTGTGGCCGTCGATCGTGTCGAGATACGCCATCGCCGCCGCGATGCCCCTTGAATAGGGAATGCCGATCGAAGCGCCCGGTCCGGTCTGGCCGGTGACGAAGCCGACGGAGATCTGGGCAGCCTGGGCGCGAACGATCGCGGGCGCCGCGACGAAAGCCGAGAGTGCTGCACCGCCGAGCAGAACTTTTCGGCGCGAAATCATCTGTCTGTTCATCGTCGCTACCTCCTGTTGGGCCGCCGCTCAGTCGATCGGGGCCTTGTGAGTTAAGGGAGAGATCGGGGCGATGGCGGGCAGACCGCGGCATCGCCGCCGGTTCGTCCGCGTTTCGTCGTGGCCTGGATTATTGTTCACAGCCGCGCCATCCGCCATTGCCGGATAAAAATTGTTTTAGACATAAAACATAAAAGCGTGCAGTATGGCCTCAGTCAAGAGGCAATTCGTATGATGAATTCATCGATTGAAGCTGTGATTTATCCCTTACGGCCGGAGGCCCGGAACGTCCCCGATCTGGCTCGAAAGGATCGTGCTGGCCTGATCGTAAAGCCCGGTCATCACATGCAAAATCGAGGTCGCCTGCTGCAGCGCGTCCTGCGTTCCGGACATGCTGCCGACGAGGCGAACCAGCGTATCGCGCCGGTGCTGCAAATAGGCGTCGACGATCGCGCGGCCGGATTCGGTCGGAAGATAGGTGGTGTTGCGGCGCGAGGCGCCATTGCTCGCCTTGTCGATAAAACCCAGCGAAAGCAGCTTCTTCAGGCCATATTGCAAATTGGCCAGGTCATCGCGATGCAGCAGGCGCGCCACGTCGCTCAGCCCCTTCGGCGTGCCGTTGAGATGCAGCACGTGCAGGATCGAAGCCTCGGTGCCGCCAAGCGAATTCGCCGGCATCGCGATCAGGCAGTCGCGCCGCCAGCGCGCGAACGCCGAACCGAAATGCCAGGCCGCATATTCGAACGCATTCACCGTCTGCTCGATCGGCGAGATGTCATTGATCGGCTCGGCGATGGGCACCACGACGGCCGCGGAATTTGCCGGTTTCTTGGCCACGGAATATCTCCTCAAATGCCATTTCCAAACGGTAATTTAGTGTATTAATCTGGCTAAGCCAAGGGTGCCGGATCGCCATGACGACTGAAATCGCCATCATTCTGCTGCTCGATGGCATCGCCAACGGAGCGATCTATCTGCTGGCGGGGCTCGGCCTCGTGCTGATCTTTTCGGTCACCCGCGTGGTGTTCGTGCCGTTCGGCGACATCACCGCGTTCTGCGTGCTCTCGATCGCCGCGTTCGAACTGGGCCGGCCGCCCGGCACGATCTGGGTGGTCGCGATCCTGGCCGCCATCGCAACCATCATCGATGTGGCCGGCCATGTCCGTTCCGGCGAAGCTGCGCGGATTCCGCGATCGCTGCTGTTCTATGGCCTGCTGCCGCTGATCCCCTGCGCGCTGGCCTGGTTCGCCGCGGCGCATGCTTTGCCCCACGCGGTGCAGATCGTGCTGGCGATAGCGCTGGTGCTGCCGATCGCGCCGCTGCTCGACCGCATCGCGTTCCGGCCCGCGGCCGACGCCTCGGTGCTGGTGCTGCTGATCATCGCGCTGGCGCTGCATTTCGCGCTGAGTGGGCTCGGCCTGATGTTCTTCGGCGCCGAAGGCTTTCGTATTCGCCCGGTGGTCGACGGCATCTACGTGCTCGGCGGCGGCGTCATCGTCTCGGCGCAGGTGCTGCTGATGGTGATTACCGCCGCCCTGCTCAGCCTGCTGTTCTTCCTGTTCTTCGAACGCTCGATGTCGGGCCGGGCGCTGCGCGCCACCGCCGTCAACCGCATCGGCGCGCGGCTGGTCGGCATCCGGCCGGCCCGCACCGGCACCATTGCCTATTTCATCGCTTCGCTGCTTGCCGGCGTCTCCGCCATCCTGGTCGGCCCGACCACGACGATCTATTACGATTCCGGCTTCATGATCGGGCTGAAGGCCTTTATCGGCGCCATCATCGGCGGCTTCACCAGCTATCCGATCGCAGCGCTCGGTGCGGTGCTGGTCGGCATCATGGAAAGCTTTGCCTCGTTCTGGAGCAGTTCCTTCAAGGAAGTGATCGTCTTCGGCCTGCTGATCCCGGTGCTGCTCTGGCAGTCCTGGAAGACATCAGGCCACGCCGACGAGGCCGGCGAAGAACTCGAAATGCCGCAGGCGATCGCGCTGAGCGCGCCGCTTCGCTATGGCCTGATCGGCGGCGCCATCGTTGCGCTGCTGATCGCGCCGCTCCTGCTCGGCAGCTTCGCCATCACGCTGCTCAATTATATCGGCATCTCCGCGCTGGCCGCGCTTGGCCTGGTGCTGCTGACCGGGATCGGCGGCATGACGTCGTTTGGCCAGGCCGCCTTTGTCGGCATCGCCGCCTATGCCACCGCCTGGGCAACCGTGACGCTCGGCCTGTCGCCATGGATCGGACTGTTGCTGGCGCTGGTCACGACCGGGCTGGCGGCGCTGGCGATCGGCGCGCTGACGCTGCGGCTCGACGGACATTTCCTCTCGCTCAGCACGATCGCCTGGGGCATCTCGATCTATTTCCTGTTCGGCAATGTCGCGGGCCTCGGGCAGAACACCGGCATGACCGGCATCCCGCCGATCACGATTCTGACGGTGCCGCTGCTCTCGTCGCAGACGATCTATTATCTGATCTGGCTGATGGTCGGGCTTGCGATGCTGGCGAGCGCCAACCTGCTCAATTCGCGCGAGGGCCGCGCGATCAGAAGCCTGCGCGGCGGCAACGTGCTGCTGGCGAGCCTCGGCGTCGATATCTTCCGTATTCGACTGGTCACCTTCGTGCTCGCCGCGCTGCTCGCGGGACTGGCCGGCTGGCTCTATGCGCATATGAACCGGTTCGTCAGCCCTGCCCCGTTCGACGTCAAACCCGGCATCGAATACCTGCTGATGGCGATGGCGGGCGGCGCCGGCCATATCGCGGGCGCGGTCGCAGGCTCCGCGCTGATCACGCTGTTGAAGAACTGGCTGCAGGACGTGCTGCCGCTGGTGACCAACAACCCCGCGCAATTCGAGATCATCGCCTTCAGCATCCTCTTGATCCTGCTGCTGCAGAACGCCCGCGGCGGTCTCATCTCGTTCATTGCGAGGCACCTGCCCAAGGCTGCGCAACCGCCGCCGGCCGCCGCCGAGCCGATGGCCCGCCGCGCACTGCCCGAAAGCGGCACGCTGATCCTGAAGGTCGAGGACGCGGTGCGAACGTTCGGCGGGCTGACCGCCGTCAACAAGGTGAACTTCGAGCTCAGGGCCGGCGAGATCCTCGGCCTGATCGGCCCCAACGGCGCCGGCAAGAGCACGATGTTCAACCTGCTGACCGGCGCGCTGCAGGCCAATGCCGGCCGCATCACTTTCCTGGGGGAAGACATCACGCGCCGTCCGCAGATGGAGATCGCGCGAATGGGAATTGCGCGCACCTTCCAGCACGTCAAACTGCGCCCGAACATGAGCCTGATCGACAATGTCGCGCTCGGCGCCTATGCGCGCAACGAAACCGGTTTCCTGAAAAGCGCGCTGCGGCTCGATCGCGCCGACGAGCGCCGTACGCTGCACGAAACCCAGCGGCAATTGCAGCGCGTCGGCCTCGGCGACAGACCGCACGAACTCGCCGGCAACCTGCCGCTCGGCGGACAGCGCATCCTCGAAGTGGCCCGTGCGCTCGCCGCCGATCCGGTGCTTGTCGTGCTGGACGAGCCGGCCGCAGGCTTGCGGCCACCGGAGAAGGAAGCGCTGGCGCGGGTGCTGCGCCAGATCCGCGACGAAGGCGTAACCATCCTGATCGTCGAGCACGACATGGATTTCGTGATGGGGCTGGTCGACCGCCTCGTGGTGATGGAGTTCGGCTGCAAGCTGGTCGAGGGCGATCCGGCCGCGGTGCGCGCCGATCCGAAGGTGCAGGAAGCCTATCTCGGAGGCGTGCTGTGAGCCCGATGCTCGAGATCAGGGATCTTCATGTCGCCTATGGCAAGGTCGAGGCCGTGCGCGGCGTGTCGCTGTCGCTGCAATAAAGGCCAGATCGTCACGGTGATCGGGCCGAACGGCGCCGGCAAGACCACGCTGCTTGCCGCCACCATCGGCCTGCTGCCGTCGCGCGGCCGGCTGATGTTCGACGGCGAGGACCTGTTCAAGCTCGACGTCGAGGCGCGCGTCGAGCATGGCTTCTGCCTGGTGCCGGAAACGCGCGAATTGTTCGGCGAATTGACGGTCTACGACAATCTCGTGCTCGGCGCCTATCCGCGACGCTCCGACCGCGCCTTCGTCAACCGCGCGCTGGAGGCGGCCTATGGCCGGTTTCCGCGCCTTGCCGAACGCCGCCTGCAGCGCGCCGACACACTCTCGGGCGGCGAACGCCAGATGCTTGCGCTCGGACGGGCCATGATGTCGGCGCCGCGGCTGTTGATGCTGGATGAGCCGAGCCTTGGCCTTGCGCCGCTGATCGTGCGCGACATCCTGCGCAATGTGGCAGCCTTGCGCGATTCCGGCGTCTCCATCCTGCTGGTGGAACAGAATGCGCGCGCGGCGCTTGAAATCGCCGATTACGGCTATGTACTCGAAACCGGCGAAATCGTACTTGACGGCGAGGCTTCCAGCCTGCTCGGCAATTCGCGGGTGCAGGCAAGCTATCTCGGCGGAGGGCATTGACCGCGATGGCAAGCCGTATTGCAGGCTATGAAGGTGTTGCGGTCGCGGTGCCCGTCACCGTGCCCTACGAGCGCTTCTCGATCCGCGGCGCGCATTGGTTCATGGCGCGCGCGCTGAAGGCGCTGATCGACGGCGCCGGGATTTCCAAGGACGAGATCGACGGCCTGTGCGTGGCGAGTTTTACGCTGGCGCCGGACTCGGCCGTCGGACTGACCCAGCATCTTGGGCTGTCGCCGCGCTGGCTCGACCATATCCCGATGGGCGGCGCGTCGGCGATCGTCAGCCTTCGCCGCGCGGCGCGCGCCGTGCAGGCGGGCGACGCCGAGATCGTCGCCTGCATCGCCGGCGACACCAACCAGATCGACAGTTTCCGTCAGAGCACCGCAAGCTTCAGCATGTTCGCGCAAGACGCGGTCTATCCCTACGGCGCCGGCGGACCGAACGGCAGCTTTGCGTTCCTGACCGCCTATTACATGCGCACCTATGGCGCGACGCCAGCGGATTTCGGCAAGCTTTGCGTCGCCCAGCGCAGCAATGCGCTGCGCAATCCCAACGCGCTGTTCAAGAAGCCGCTGACGCTGGACGAATATCTCGGCGCCCGCCTGGTCGCCGACCCGCTTCGGCTGTTCGACTGCGTGATGCCGTGCGCCGGCGCCGACGCGTTCCTGGTCATGAGCGAGGAGCGCGCGCGGCGGCTCGGGCTGCGGCACGCGCGTCTCACCGGCGCCATCGAGCGGCACAACGCCTTCCCCGATGATCCCGTGCAGCACCGCGGCGGCTGGGTGATGGACCGCGATCAGCTCTATGCCGCAGCGGGCATCGGCCCCGCCGACATCGACGTACTCGAGGTCTATGACGACTATCCCGTGGTCTGCGTGTTCCAGATCGAGGATCTCGGCTTCTGCGCCAAGGGCGAAGGGCCGGACTTCATCCGCCGCCACAGTTTCGAGGCAAACGGCAGTTTTCCTTTCAACACGTCGGGCGGGCAATTGTCGGTCGGCCAGGCCGGCGCCGCCGGCGGCACGCTCGGACTGGTCGAGGCGATCCGGCAAGTCACGGGACAGGCGCGCCGCGCAGGTCGAGCAATGTGCGTCACGCGCTGGTCTCCGGCTACGGCATGATCAATTTCGACCGCGGCCTTTGCTCCGGCGCCGCTATTCTCGCCGCAACCTGATCGGGATCTTGTGATGAGCGAACCAATCAAACGACCGAAGCGCAAGAATCCGATTCTCAGGACCCGCGCGCCGACACTGCCGCCGGACCGCCGCAGCCGGGTTGCGCTCGGCCTCGTCCGCGCCGCCGCACTGGGACGGCTGGAGCTGCAGCGCTGCGCCGGATGTGGCGCGATCCAGTATCCGCCGCGCGAGGCCTGCGTCCGTTGCCTGTCGGAAGAACTGGAATGGACCTTGATGAGCGGCCAGGGCGAACTCGTCAGCGAGACGACGCTGCATCATTCGCAGGAACTGTTCTTCCGCGAACGCACGCCGTGGCGGCTTGGGCTGGTGCGTCTCACCGAGGGCGTCAGCCTCGTCGTGCATCTCGACGAACGCTGCGGTCCGGCGCCCTCACCCGTCATCGTCGAGGCCGTGCTCGACCGCGCCGGCCAGGCGGCGCTGGTGGCAAAGCCCGCCGATCGCGAGACTTCGCTGGCCGACGAGCCGAAGCTGCGCGACATGACGTCGGATCCGCGCTTTCGAAAGGTGCTGGTCACCGACGCCAAATCGCCGGTCGGGCAAGCCGTCGTGAAAGCGGTGCTCGAAGCCGGCGCCGATCAGGTCTGGGCCGGCCATTGCGAGCCCTGGAAGAACCCGCCGGGCTGGCCTGCCATCGCGGAGTTGCCGAAGACGACGCTGGTGCCGCTCGACGTCACCGACACCAAATCGGTCAACGAACTCGCCGCCGAACTCGGCTTCAAGGTCGACATCGTGATCAACACCGCCGAGCACCACCGCACCTTCGGCCTGTTCGGCCGCACCGGGGTCGAGACCGCGAAAGCCGAGATGGAGACCAATTGTTTTGGGCTGTTGCGGCTGGCGCAGGCCTTCGGTCCGGTGATGCAGTCGCGCGGCGCCGATGGCGCCTCCAGCGCGGTCGCCTGGGTCAATTTGCTGTCGATCTACGCGCTGTCGAATTATCCGCAGCATGCGACCTACTCGGCGTCGATGGCCGCGGCGCTGTCGGTCTCCCAGGCGCTGCGCGCCGAGATGCGCCACGCCGGCATCCGCGTCATCAACATGTTCCCCGGACCGATCGATGACGAGTGGAACCAGCTGCTGCTGCCGCCGAAACTCGCGCCGTCGGCGGTCGCCCGCGCCATCGTCGGTGCGCTCAAGGGATCGGTCGAGGACGTCTATCCCGGCGATATCGCGCAGGACTGGCTCGCCCGCTTCCGCGACAACCCGAAGGCGCTGGAACGGGAGCTCGGCCGATGAAGCAGCATGATTCCGCGACCGGCATCGATATCCTGGCGGGCTTCACCACAGCCCTCGCGACCGGCGCAATCCGCATCGTCGATCTCACGCTGACGCTCGGTCCGGATTTTCCGACCATCGTGATGCCGCCGGAAATAGGACAGAGCCGCGCCTTCCGCATGGAGGAGATTTCGCATTACGACGAGCGCGGCGGCGCCTGGTACTGGAACAATCTGTCGTTCGGCGAACATACCGGCACGCATTTCGACGCGCCGATCCACTGGGTCTCGGGCCGCGATCTCCCCAACAGCTCAACCGATACGATTCCGGTCAATGACCTGATCGCGCCCGCGGTCGTGATCGACTGCTCCAGGGAATCGGCTGCGGATGCCGACTTCCTGCTGACGCCGGATTTCATCAGGGCGTGGGAGGCAAAACACGGAAAGATCCCGCCGCGCTGCTGGGTGTTGATGCGGACCGACTGGTCGAAGAAGACCGATCCGGCGGCCTATCAGAATTTCGACGAGGTCGGTCAGCACACGCCCGGCCCCGATCCGGACGCCGTGCGTTTCCTGCTGAACGAGCGCGACGTGCTCGGCTTCGGCACCGAAACGATCGGCACCGATGCCGGCCAGGCGGCGCATTTCCTGCCGCCCTATCCGTGCCACTACTACATGCACGGCGCGGGACGCTACGGCCTGCAATGCCTGACCAATCTCGATTTGCTGCCGCCGACCGGCAGTTCGCTGATCGCGCCGCCGCTGAAGATCCTGAAAGGCAGCGGCAGCCCGTTGCGCGTGCTGGCGCTGGTGCCGTCAAATTCGGCGGGAGTTGCGCGGTAATGACCCTTGGTGCGTCCGACATGGTGCTGTTGCCGCCGGGTGACCGGACGCTGCCGCGCATGCTCGAACGCCAGGCCGCGCAATATGGCGATCGCCGATTGATCTCGTGCGCTGATGTTTCATGGTCCTTCCGCGAGGCGCGCGACATTGCCGCCGGCCGTGGCGCGAGCTTGCGCGCGGCGGGCGTTGCCGCCGGCGACCGGGTCGCGATCCTCTGCGGCAACCGCCTGGAGATGCTGGAAATCATTCTCGGCTGCGGCTGGATCGGCGCGATTGCGGTCCCGATCAACACCGCCGCGATGGGCCCGCAGATCGGCTATTATTTGTCGAACAGCGGCGCGTGCCTGTTTGCGATCGAGGCGCAGTTCGTCGAACGCCTGGCGCACGTCACCGAAGGCATGGCGTCGCTGCGTTCGATCTGGGTGATCGGATCCGATGCGCCACCGAGCAGCGCGACCGTCGATGGAAGCCATGCCGCCGCGCATCGAGACGGTCGCGGCCGCGCCCATCGCACCCGGCGACACGCTCGCGATCATCTATACCAGCGGCACCACCGGCCCCTCCAAAGGCGTGATGTGCCCGCACGCGCAATATTACTGGTGGGGCATTCACTCGGGCCGCCTTCTGGGCGTGAGCGCGGACGACGTGCTCTGCACCACGCTGCCGCTGTTCCATATCAATGCGCTCAACACCTTCGCACAGGCGCTGCTCAGCGGCGCGCGCATGGCGCTCGAACCGCGCTTCTCGGCCTCCGGCTTCTGGCCGGCCATGATCCGCAACGAGGCGACGGTGATCTATCTGCTCGGCGCCATGGTGCCGATCCTGCTGGCGGGTGAAGCGCGGGCCGACGAACGCGGACACAAGGTCCGCACCGGGCTGGGACCCGGGGTTCCCGCCAATCTCGGCAGCGCCTTCGCTGCGCGCACCGGCGTCCAATTGCTCGAAGGCTACGGTTCGACCGAAACCAATTTCGTCATCGGCGCGTCGCCCGGGATGCAGAAGCCGGGCACGATGGGGCGTATCGTCGACGGCTTTCAGGCCCGCGTCGTCGATCCCCAACGACGTCGAGCTGCCGCCCGGCGAGGCCGGCGAGCTGGTGCTGCGCGCCGACGAGCCGTTTGCGTTCGCGAGCGGCTATTTCGGCATGCCCGAGAAAACCGTCGAAGCCTGGCGGAACCTCTGGTTCCACACCGGCGATCGGGTTATGCGTGACGAGGACGGCTATTTCCGCTTCGTCGACCGGCTCAAGGACGCGATCCGCCGGCGCGGCGAGAACATCTCGTCCTATGAGGTCGAACAGGTGCTGCTGGCACATCCCGATATCGACATGGTGGCGGTCTTTCCCGTCCGCTCGGAACTGGCCGAGGATGAAGTCATGGCCGCGATCGTCACGCGGGCCGGGCGCGGCGATTGCCCCGGTCGAGCTGATGCAGTTCTGCGCGGTGCGGCTGCCCTATTTCGCGGTGCCCCGGTTTGTCGACTTCGTCGCCGACCTGCCGCGAACCGAGAACGGCAAGGTCCGGAAATACGAGCTGCGCGAGCGCGGCGTGACCGCTTCGACCTGGGACCGCGAAGCGTCCGGCTACCAGCTGAAGCGGGGCAGCCAGATAATGCCGAGTTATTTGACACTTAAAATATCTCCGCCTAGCATCGGATCCGGTCCGGCATGGGCTCGCCGTTCGGCGGTCGAGCCAGAGGAAATGCGTCATGGCTGAACGCTCTTTCGCCCGCGAGGTCCAGGACCTCAAACTCGGTAACGGCGATGTCTTCCACGGCGAAGGCATTTTGGCCATCACCAAGGCGCTGCTGCAATCCGGCGTCGGCTATGTCGGCGGCTATCAGGGCGCGCCGATCTCGCATCTGATGGACGTGCTGGCGGATGCGCAGGACATTCTCGGCGAACTCGGCGTGCACTTCGAGACCTCGGCGAACGAAGCGGCCGCGGCCGCGATGCTTTCCGCATCCGTGATGTATCCGATCCGCGGCGCGGTGACCTGGAAATCGACCGCCGGCACCAATGTCGCCTCCGACGCGCTGTCCAATCTCGCCTCCGGCGGCGTGCTCGGCGGCGCGCTGATCGTGATCGGCGAGGATTACGGCGAAGGCTCCTCGATCATGCAGGAGCGCAGCCACGCCTTTGCGATGAAATCGCAGGTCTGGCTGCTCGATCCCCGCCCCAACCTCGAATCCATCGTCAAGGCGGTCGAGGACGGCTTCGAGCTGTCGGAAGCGACCAACACGCCGGTCATGCTCGAGGTTCGTATCCGCTCCTGCCACGTCCATGGCCGCTTTGCCGCCAAGGACAACAAGCGCCCCCCATTCACGATGGCCCAGGCGCTGGAAAATCCGCGCCGGGATACCAACCGCATCGTGCTGCCGCCGGCTTCCTATTTGCACGAGAAGGAAAAGATCGAGCAGCGCTGGCCGGCCGCGATCAATTTCATCAGGGAGCGCAAGCTCAACGAGTTCTTCGAAGGCGATATCGACGAGGTCGGCATCATCATGCAGGGCGGCATGTATAATGGCGTGATCCGCGCGCTGCAGGGCCTCGGTCTCGCCGACGTCTGGGGCAACACCCGCATTCCGCTTTATGTGATGAACGTGACCTACCCGCTGATCGACGACGAGATCGTCGAATTCTGCAAATCAAAGCGCGCGGTCCTGATGGTCGAGGAAGGCCAGCCTGAGTACATCGAACAGGCCCTGCACAAGGTGCTGCGCAAGGCGGATATTCCGACAAAAATCTACGGCAAGGGCGAGTTGCCGATGGGCGGCGAATATACCGCTTCCGTGATGGCGGCAGGCGTTCGCAAATTCCTCACCTCGGCCGCGCCCGAAGTGCTGCCCGACCACATCCGCGCGCCGAACGATCCGTCGATCCTCGCCCACGACAAGATCAAGGCGCTGGCCGAAGTGGTGCCGGCGCGACCGCCCGGCTTCTGCACCGGCTGCCCGGAGCGGCCGATCTTCGCGGCGATGAAGCTCGTTGAAAAGGATCTCGGCGCCCATCACATCGCGGCCGATATCGGCTGTCACCTGTTCTCGATCCTGCCGCCGTTCAACATCGGCGCGACGACGATGGGCTATGGCCTCGGCCCGGCCTCGGCTTCCGCCTTCAATGTGAAGGCGGACAAGCGCGTCGATCTCGATCATGGGCGACGGCGGCTTCTGGCACAACGGCCTGACCAGCGGCATCGGCAATGCCGTCTACAACCAGCATGACGGCGTCATCCTGGTGGTCGACAATCATTATACCTCGGCAACCGGCGGCCAGGACCTGCTGTCGTCGCGCGCCGACAACAAATCGCGCTCGACCAAGCACCCGATCACCGAAGCGGTGAAGGGCATCGGCGCCACATGGGTGCGCCAGATCGACCGCACCTACGACGTCGCCAAGATGCGCGACACGCTCAAGGAAGCGCTGACCAGCACCGAGAAGGGACCGAAAGTCATCGTCGCCTCGTCCGAATGCATGCTGAACAAGCAGCGCCGGATCAAGCCGCTGTTCAACAAGGCGGTGAAGGGCGGCGAACGCGTGGTGCGCGAGCGCTTCGGCGTCGACGAGGATGTCTGCACCGGCGACCATGCCTGCATCCGCCTGTCCGGCTGTCCCTCGCTTGTCCGTCAAACACACCAGCGATCCCCTGAAGGACGATCCGGTGGCGGCGATCGACAACAGCTGCGTCGGATGCGGCAATTGCGGCGAGGTGGCGGAGGCGGCCGTGCTGTGCCCGTCGTTCTACCGCGCCGACATCATCCATAACCCGACCGGCTTCGATCGGTTCATGGCGAGCTTGCGCGGCGGCATCATCGGCTTCCTGCAGCGCCGCCGCGACCGGCGCCGTCTCGCTTTGGTTTGAGGCGGGGTGAACATCATGCTGCAACGCCCCGCCATCGATCAGACCCGACCGCTTTGCATCGCCGTGCTGGCGATGGGCGGCCAGGGCGGCGGCGTGCTGGTCGACTGGATCGTGGCGCTGGCGGAAAGCCAGAACTGGATCGCGCAGTCGACCTCGGTGCCGGGCGTCGCCCAGCGCACCGGCGCCACCATCTATTATGTCGAGATGATCCCTGCCCGACCAGGCGTGCCCTATCCGGTGCTGTCGCTGATGCCGGTGCCGGGCGATGTCGACGTCGTGGTCGGCGCCGAATTGATGGAGGCCGGCCGCGCCATCCAGCGCGGCCTCGTCACGCCAGACAGGACCACGCTGATCGCCTCGTCGCATCGGTCGTTCGCGGTCCAGGAGAAGCTGGTGCCCGGCGACGGCATCAGCGATTCCAGCAAGGTGTATGAAGCGGCCGAGGTGGCCGCGAAACGTTTCGTCGCCTTCGACATGGCCGATCTCGCCGATAGCACCGGCAGCGCCATCTCGGCGGTGTTGTTCGGCGCGCTCGCCGGCACGCGGCGCGCTGCCGTTCAAACGCGAGGCGTATGAAGCAACCATCCGCGCCGCCGGCATCGGCATCGAGCCGAGCCTGCGCGCCTTCGCGGCAGGCTTTGACCGCACCGTGACCGATGCGGCATCGTCCACGCCGCCAGCGCCGCCGAAGCCTGCTTCCGCCGGCAAGCTTTATCCGGCGCTCGCGCCGATCGGCGATGCCGACTTCGATGCCCTCGTCGCCGACGCCCGCACGACGTTTCCCGCGTCCCTGCATGGCATGATCGCCGCAGGCATGCGCAAGGTCGCCGATTTTCAGGACGTGCGTTACGCACGTGAATATCTCGATCTCGTCGCAGGCTTCCTGCGGCTGGAGCGCGGCGGCGATCCCGCTTTGACGCGGGCCGCCGCCAAGCACATCGCGGTCGCGATGGCCTATGACGACGTCATCCGTGTCGCCGACCTCAAGACCCGGGCGAGCCGTTTTGAGCGCGTCCGCAGCGAGGTGCTCGCGAACCCCGATCAGCTCGTCTACACCACCGAATTCATGCATCCGCGCATGGAGGAAGTGCTGGGCACGCTGCCGGCGGCCCTCGGTCTGTGGCTCGAGAGCAAACCTTCACTGTTCAAGGCGCTTGATCGGGTGGTCAATCGTGGACGCCGCGTGCAGACCGGCACCGTGCGCTGGTTCCTGCCGCTCTATTTCCTTGGCGGCCTGAAGCGCTTTCGCCGCGGCACGCTGCGTCACAAGCGCGAGGTCGCCCATCGCGACGCCTGGCTCGATCTGGCCCGCAACACCGCCGCGCAGGATTACGATCTCGCGGTCGCCATCCTCGAGGCGCGCCGGCTCGTAAAAGGCTATTCCGATACCCATGCGCGCGGGGAATCGAAATTCGACCGGGTGATCGCGGTCGTGCCGCGCCTTGCCGGCCGCGCTGACGCAGCGCAATGGCTGCGCCGGCTGTGCAAGGCAGCCCTTGCCGACGAAGAAGGCAAGGCGCTGGACGGCGCGCTTGCGACCGTCGAAACATTCCTGTGATAGACACGATGGACCAGTTCGACCTGCGAGTGACCGATATCGTTGCGGAAACCGCGCTGATCCGCGCCATCAAACTTGCCCGTCCGCATGGCGAGCCGCTGCCGTCGTGGGAAGCCGGTGCTCACGTGAAGGTGCGCTTGCCGGACGGCAATGAGCGCTCCTATTCGCTGATCAACACCTCGCTCGATCCGGCCGCGACCACACGCCCGCACGCCTACCGCCTCGGCGTGCGGCTGGAGCAGCCGAGCCAGGGCGGCTCCCAATTCATGCACGCGCTTAAGGTCGGCGACGTCGTACAGGTCAAGGCGCCGAGCAATAATTTTCCGCTGGAGCCTTCGTCGAAACCGGTCGTGCTGCTGGCCGGCGGCATCGGCGTCACGCCGGTGCTCTCGATGGCGGCGGCGCTTTCCGCCGGCCAGCGGCCGTACCGCTTCATCTATGCCGGCCGCTCGCGCGACCAGCTTGCGTTCCTCGGCGAAAGCGAAGCGCTGTGTCGTGAGCACCTGACGATCCACACCGACGACACCAGCGGCATTTTTGACGTCAAGGGCCTGATGGCCTCGCTCGCCGCCGACGAGCCGCTTTATCTCTGCGGGCCGAAGCCGATGATCGATTCCGCGATCCAGAGCGCCAAAGACCTCGGCTGGGCTGACGGCCGCCTGCGCTTCGAGATCTTTGCCACGGCCGTACCGGTCGCCGGCGACCAGTCCTTCGAAGTGGTGCTGAACAGTTCCGGCAAGACCTTCCGTATTCCGCCCGACAAGACCATACTCGGCGTCCTGATCGAGGCAGGTGAAGATCCCATGCATGATTGCCAGCGCGGCGATTGCGGCATCTGCCAGGTCGGCGTGATCGAGGGCACGCCCGACCATCGCGACTACATCCTGACCGACGCCGAAAAGGCTGCCGGCAAGGTCATGCAAATCTGCGTCTCGCGGTCGAAGTCGCCGCGGCTCGTGCTGGATCTCTGAAGGAGGAGGTATCGATGGCCAGATATCGCGGCAACGTCGAAGCAATCAGGGGCCTCGTTCGCGAGACCGAGGTGCACCGCGACGTCTATATCGACGAGGAAGTGTTCCAGCTCGAAATGGAGCATGTCTTCGCCAACACCTGGGCCTATGTCGGCCATGACAGCCAGATAGCGAACCCCGGCGACTATTACGGCACCACCATCGGCACCCAGCCGATCCTGATGGTGCGCCATACCGACGGCACCGTGAAAGTGCTGCACAACCGCTGCCCGCACAAGGGCACGCGCATCACCACCGAATCCTGCGGCAACGCCGGAAAATTCTTCCGCTGCCCCTATCATGCCTGGAGCTTCCGGACCGACGGCTCGCTGCTCGCGATCCCCCTGAAGAAGGGCTACGAGAACACCGGCGTCGAGCAAAGCCATGCCGGCCGCGGCATGAGCCCGGTCAAGCACGTGCACAACTATCGCGGCTTCGTGTTTGCAAAGCTGAACGACACCGGCCCCGGCTTCGAGGAATTCTTCGGCGACAGCCTGTCGAGCTTCGACAACATGGTCGACCGCTCGCCGGCCGGCCGGCTCGAAGTCGCCGGCGGCGTGCTGCGCTACATGCACAATTGCAACTGGAAAATGCTGGTCGAGAACCAGACCGACACCTGCCACCCGATGGTCGCGCATGAATCCTCGGCCGGCACCGCGATCGAGGTGTGGAAGAACGCGCCTCCCGGTTCCAAGAAGCCGATGGCGGTGGAGATCTACGCGCCGTTCATGGCGCCCTACGAGTTCTTCGAGAACATGGGCATCCGGGTCTGGCCCAACGGCCACGGCCACACCGGCGTGCACCACTCGATCCATTCGGACTATTCCGCGGTGCCCGGCTATTTCGAGAAGATGGCGGCTTCCCATGGCGAGGAACGCGCCAAGGCGATCCTCAACGAGAACCGCCACAACACGGTGTATTTCCCCAACATCATGATCAAGGGACCGATCCAGCTGATTCGCGTTTTCAAGCCGATCGCGGCCAACAAGACGCTGGTGGAAAGCTGGACCTTCCGCCTCGTCGACGCGCCCGACCTGCTGCTGGAACGCACCTTGATGTACAACCGGCTGATCAACGCGCCGACCTCGGTGGTCGGCCATGACGACCTCGAAATGTACGAGCGCGCGCAGGAAGGCCTGCATGTCGACGCCAATCAATGGGTCAATCTGCAGCGGCTGTACGACCCCTCGGAAATGCCGGATACGACGGCCGTCACCAACGGCACCACCGAATGGCAGATGCGGAACCAGTTCCGCGCCTGGTCGAAATTCATGACGATGTCGATGTGACGGATAATGCCATGACCGCGCCCACCGACCAGCAACTGATCGATTTCGTCATTCGCGAGGCGCGGTTGATCGACCAGCACCGTTTCGAGGAATGGCTCGACCTGTTCGCCGAGGACGGCTTTTACTGGATGCCGCTGGAATGGGGCCAGACCGATCCGCGGCTGACGACGTCCCTGATGTACGAGGACAAGCTGCTGCTCAAGATCCGCGTCGAGCGGCTCAAGGGCAACCGCACCTTTTCGCAAAAGCCCAAGAGCCGCTGCCATCACGTGCTGCAGACGCCGCAGGTCGACAGCCGCAACGAGGCGGCGAACGAATATGTCACGTGGACGCCGATGCATTATGTCGAGACCCGGCTCGACCAGCAGGACCTTTATGCGGCCTGGGCGACGCACACGCTGGTCGTGATCGACGGTGCGCTCAAGATCAAGCTGAAGCGGGTCGACATCGTCAATTGCGATGCCGCCTTCGGCAACATCCAGCTGTTCATGTGAGATCCTGATGCAGCTTCCGAACGAGGCCCCGGCAACCGTGTTCGACGCCTTCGCGCGCGCGGCTGCCCGCCATGGCGACAAGCCGTTTCTTGCGGTGCTGCCGGAAACGGCGCAGGCCTATGGCATCGCAGCTGGCGAGATCAGCTATGGCGAGGCGCTGGCGCGGATCGGCGCGCTGCGCGAAGCCTATCGCGCCAAAGGTTATGGCGCCGGCCATCGGGTCGGCATCCTCATGGAGAACCGGCCGGGCTTCTTCCTGCACTGGTTTGCGCTCAACGCGCTCGGCGTCTCGCTGGTGCCTGTCAATCCGGACATGCGCGCGGCCGAACTTGAATATCTGATCGGCCATTCCGAGATCGTGGCGGCGGTCGTGATCCCGTCTCGACACGCCGATGTCGCCGCCGCGGCGAAGGCGATCGGGCGCGATATCCCCGTGGTCGGACCGGATGACGAACCGGCGGCGATCAGGGCGGCGCCTCGCAAAAGCCGGGCGCGCCCGATCGCGACAGCGAATGCGCCCTGCTCTACACGTCCGGCACCACCGGTCGGCCGAAGGGCTGCGTGCTGCCGAACGAGTATTTTCTCTATGCCGGGCACTGGTACGCCACGATCGGCGGCCTGATCGCGCTCAATGAAGGCAGCGAACGGATGCTGACGCCGCTGCCGGTGTTCCATATGAACGCGATGGCCTATTCCGCCATGGCGATGGTGACGACCGGCGGCTGCCTGATCGTGCTCGACCGTTTCCATCCCAGGAGCTGGTGGACCAACGTCCGGGAAAGCCGCGCCACCATCGTGCATTATCTCGGCGTGATGCCGCCGATGCTGATGGGCGCGCCTGAAAGCGCCGACGACAGGCGCCACAGCGTGCGCTTCGGCTTTGGCGCCGGCGTCGACAAGGCGTTGCACGATCCCTTCGAGGCGCGATTCGGCTTTCCGCTGATCGAGGCCTGGGCCATGACCGAAACCGGCGCCGGCGCCGTGGTCGTTGCTTCCAAGGAGCCACGCCACACCGGCACGAGCTGCTTCGGCCGCCTCGGGCCCGAGCTCGAAGCCCGCATCGTTCTCGATGGCGGCGTGGAGGCCGGCGTCGATGAGCCCGGCGAACTGCTGGTCCGCCACGCAGGTGCTGCGCCGCGCTACGGTTTCTTCCGCGAATATCTGAAAGACGCCGAAGCCACCGCGGAAGCCTGGGATGGCGGCTGGTTTCATACCGGCGACGTGGTGCGGCGCGGCAGCGATGGCGCATTTCATTTCGTCGACCGCAAGAAGAACGTCATCCGCCGCTCCGGCGAAAACATCTCGGCGGTCGAGGTCGAGAGCGTGCTGATGCAGCATCCGGCCGTCAAGCAGGTCGCGGTGGCCCCTGCCCCTGATCACGGTACGCGGCGACGAAGTCTTTGCCTGCGTGGTGAGCGAGGGACCTGCGCCGGACGCCGCCGCGCGAAAACAGATCGCGGCCGATATCGTCGCGTGGTGCCTGAGCCGGCTCGCCTACTACAAGGCGCCCGGCTATGTCGCCTTCGTCCCGGCGGTGCCGCTGACCTCGACGCAGAAAATCCAGCGCGGCGCGCTGAAAGAGCTGGTCGCCACGACCATCGGCTCCGAGCTGTGCGTCGATACCAGGTCGCTGAAGAAGCGGCCGGTGCAGAAAGCCGGGTGAGGTCATGAGCGAGCGCAACACGCCATCGTCACCGGCGCCAGCGGCGGCATCGGCCGCGCCATTGCGGAAGCGACTGCTTGAAGCCGGTCACCACGTCGTCTCGCTCGACCGCCGCAAGCCGGACTGGTCGCACGCGAAGCTCGAACCGGTGCTGGTGGATCTGTTCGATCCGAAGGCGACGGCGGATGCGGCAAAGGATGTCGCCGCGCGGCATGCCGTTTCCCACGTCGTCCATAATGCCGGCATCATCCGGCCCAATCTGATCGAGCAGGTGACGGCGGAAGACATCGCGGCCCTCAGCCAGCTTCATCTTGGTGCCGCCCTGACGCTGGTGCAGGCCGCCCTGCCCGGCATGAAGGAACGGCATTTCGGACGCATCATCCTGATCGCCTCGCGCGCGGCGCTGGGGGCTGCGACCCGGACCGCCTATTCGGCGACAAAATCAGGCATGTTCGGCATGGCGCGCACCTGGGCGCTGGAAACGGCAGCTCACGGCATCACGGTGAATGTGGTGGCGCCGGGACCGGTCGAGAGCGACATGTTCTACGAGGTCATCCCGAAAGACAGTCCGAAGGTCGATCAGCTCGCCCGCTCGATTCCGGTCGGACGCATCGGCCGGCCTGGCGATGTCGCACGCGCCGTGATGTTCTTCGCAAGCCGGGATGCCGATTTCATCACCGGCCAGTCGCTTTATGTCTGCGGCGGCGCCAGCATCGGATCGATCGGACTTTGATGCGGGCTTGGATGTTCGGCTAGCGCGCCGCCTCGAATCCGGCGAGGACGGAAGTGAGATTGGCGCCGAGGATATCCGAGAGATAGCCGCCTTCCTGCACCAGTACCGTCGGTAGCCCCAATTGCGCAATGGCCGCACCGATGCGCCGGAAGCCGTCGGTGGTCACGGCAAGGCCCGCGAGCGGATCGCGTTCCGACGCATCGAGGCCGAGGGCGACCACCAGCGCGCCGGGCGCAAAGGCCCGGATGGCTTTTTCCGCGACACCGAGCGCCCGCATGTAGCCGTCATCGCCGGTAGCCTTTCGGCAGCGGAATATTGAGATTGGCGCCGAGACCGGGACCGGCCCCGCGCTCATGTGCAGCGCCCCAGACGTATGGGTAGAAGAAAGTCGGATCAGCGTGGATCGAAACCGTCAGCACGTCTGGCCGTTCGTAGAAGATGCCTTGCGTGCCGTTGCCGTGGTGGACGTCGACATCGAGAATCGCAACGCGCTCGTGGCGCAGGCGCAAATGCGCGGCCGCGATTGCACTGTTATTGAGGAAGCAGAAGCCGCCAGCCATATCGCGGAAGGCGTGATGGCCGGGCGGCCGGCACAGCGCATAGGCCGCGTCCTCGCCGTCCATCACGAGTTGCGCCGCCGTCGCCGCGACGTCAGTCGCCGCGCAAGCCGCCGCCCAGGTGCCCGGGCCGATCGGACAGCCCGTATCGGCCGTGTGCCATCCGAGGCGGCCGACGATATGCGTCGGATAAGTTGCGGCATGGCGCACCGGGTGCACATTGGCGATCATCTCAGGCCCGGCGTCGCCAAGCGCGGACCACGCTTCCCAGGCCTCGCTGAGAAAGCCGAGATATTCCGGACTGTGAATCCGCGCACGCGGGCCCTGCCCGAACACGACGGGCGCGACCAGCTCGTGCTTGCCCGCCTTCAGCCCCGCGAGCAAGCGGTCGGCGCGTTCCGGCTGTTCGGTGGTGCGCTGGACCACGCCGCGCACCAGGAAGAATTGCGGATCGTGGCTTCTGTGCAGTTCGGTATGGACGGCCTTCACGCCAATACTCCTGTTCGCTCCGAGCTCAGAACCCGGCGGCGCTGCCATCCTTGCGGCAGTCGGATCCCGCGATCAGGCTGCCGGTCGCCCGGTCCCGCCAGATGATCTGCCCGCTGCCGTGCGGGGTGATCGGACGACCGATCTTGTGGCCGCGCTTTTCCAATTCGGCGACAATGTCGGCCGGAATGCCGTGCTCGAGCTCCAGCACGCCGTCACGCCCGAAACTGCGGGGCACATCGAGCGCTTCCTGCACGTCGAGGCCGCGGTCGATGATGCCGCTCAGCAATTCGACATGCCCGATCGCCTGGTAATGCCCGCCCATCACGCCGAACGGCGCCACCGTCTCGCCATCGCGCATCAGCATGCCCGGGATGATCGTGTTCATCGGCCGCTTGCGCGGGGCGATGCAGTTCGGGTGGCCCTCCTCGAGATTGAAGGAGAAGCCGCGGTTGTTGAGCATGACGCCGCTGCCGGGCGCCAGGATGCCGCTGCCGAACGCCTCGAACAGCGAGTTGATCAGCGACAGCGCGTTGCCGTCGCGGTCGACCACGCAGAGATACACGGTGTCCTTGTGCGCCCTTGCGGGAAACAGCACCGGCGCTTGCGCGCGGGCAGGATCGATACGGCGGCGCGCTTGCTCCGCCCATTCCGGCGACAGCAGATACTCGACGGGGACGTGAACCTGCGTGGGATCGCCGAACAGGGCATCGCGATGCCGATAGGCCTGCTTGCTGGCCTCGGCAAAGGTGTGAATGCGATCGGCATCCGACATTTTTGCCGATGTCGTAGCCGGACAGCACGTTGAGGATCATCAGGGCGGCAAGGCCCTGCCCGTTCGGCGGGCACTCGAACACCTGGTAGCCGCGATAGTCCGTCGACACCGGCGTGACGTAATCCGGCCGGGCGCCGGCGAAATCGTCCATCGTATGCAGGCCGCCGATCGAGCGCAGCTTTGTCACGATGTCTTCGGCAACCTCGCCTTCGTAAAAGCCGGCCGCGCCCTTTTCCGCGACGAGCCGCAACGTCGCCGCAAGCCGGGGGTTGCGCATGCGCGCGCCGGCGACGGGCGCCTTGCCGTCGACAAGAAAGGATTTCGCGGTGTCCGGGTCTTTTGCCGCGACCGGCGCGTTGCGGGCCCAGTCCCAGGCGACGCGGGACTGCACGAGATAGCCTTCATCCGCCAGCTTGATCGCGGGCTGCAGGATTTCGCCGAGGCTGCGCGTGCCGTGATCCTTGACGAGTTGCGCCCAGGCGCCGATCGCGCCGGGCACCATCACCGCATGCGGCGAATGCTGGGTGATCGCGATCTTCTTCTCGCGATACCACGCGGCGTTCGCCGCCGCCGGTGACCGGCCGGAGCCGTTGAGCGCAATCGGCGTCGCGCGCCCCTTCGGCGCATAGAGCGCAAAACAGTCGCCGCCGACCCCCGTCATCATCGGATCGACCACGCATTGCACCGCGACCGCCGCAATCCCGGCATCGACCGCGTTGCCGCCGGAGCGCAGCATCTCGAGCGCTGCCAGCGTCGACATCGGATGCGAGGTAGCCGCTGCCGCCTGCGCGGCATAGACCGGCGAGCGGCCGGGGAAGAAAAAATTACGCAAGGGAAAGAACTCCTTCAGGAAAGGGCGCGAACGGCCTTGAAGCCGTGCGAGGCAGCCTCCAGCGCCGCATCGATATCGGCGGGCTGGTGCGCTGACGACAGGAACATGTTGTGCACGGGATGGAAGAACGCGCCATGGCGCAAGGCGGCCGAACAGAACGCCCGGCCCTTTTTGACATCCGGATCGCCGTCGAACAGCATCAATGGCATCTGCGGCGGGCCGCTCTGGCGGATCGCAACACCGTTTTGCTTGGCAAGCGACGCCAAACCCTCGCGCAGCCGCAGCCCCATGGCGCGGATATGGCCGGGCACGTCGGTTTCGCGCGCGATCCGCAGCGTGGTCCGCGCCGCCGCCATCGCCACCGTGCCGCACCAGAACGAGCCGGTGACGAAGACCTTTGTTGCCGCCTCACGGAATTTGTCATTGCCGGTGACGGCCGCCAGCGCATAGCCGTTGGCGATCGCCTTGCTCCATGCGGCGAGATCCGGACGCACGCCGAGCGCCTCCCAGCTTCCCCTGATGTCGAGCCGCAGGCCGGTGCGGACCTCGTCGAGAATGAGCGCGGCATCGTTGGCGTCGCACGCCGCGCGTGCAGCGGCGGCAAACTCGCGCGTCGGAAGCTCGAGGTCGCGCGCGATGTCATGGCGGAAGCCGGTGACCACAATCGCCGCGAGGTCCTTGCCCGCTTCGTCAACCGCGGCCTGCAGGCTCGCCACATCGTTATATTCGAAGTGCACGAGATGGGCGCGATCCTCGCTGGTGACGCCGGCCACGCTCGGCGAGCACCAGGGCAGCGCGCCGTGATAGCTTCCCTTCGCGACCAGCACCTTGCGCCGCCCGGTCCCGGCGCGGGCGATCGTCACGCAGGCGGTCGTGGCATCGCCGCCGTTCTTCTGGAACATCGCCCAGTCCGCATGCGGCACCATGGCGACGAAATCTTCGGCCAGCCCCACCATGACCTCGCCGGGGCCATTGAAGCAGTCGCCGAGGGCCGCCTGTGCGTCGGCCGCCGCCTGCACCTCGGGGTGCCGGTGGCCGAGCAGCACCGGCCCCCAGCTGCACATGAAATCGATATATTCGCGCCCGTCGACGTCGCGCACCCGGCAGCCCTCGGCGGACGCGAAGAACTGCGGATAGCCCTCCGGCAGCCGTGCCGCGTTCAGATGTCCCCACATACCGCCGGGGACGACCCGTGCGGCGCGTGCCCGCAACATTGCATCCGCGCTCTGCGTTTCGCTCAATGCCGCCGCTTGTTTGGTCATGGCGTCCTCGTGTTGGGCTCTTATTGTTGCTTTTGGTTGTTGCTTTTGGTCGTTGCTTTGGCGCGCAGCAGACGTGTTGCCAGGCCGTGTTGACGGCGGCGGAGGCGACATACTACCATCAAAGCATCGCAGGCGAATAACAGCAAGATACCGACACAACAAGAGTCCGTTTCGGCTCGCAACAACAAACAAAATTATACGGAGGCGAGCCGATGCTGCCGCGGATTTCCAGATCCTTCCTCCTGTCTGCTTTTCTCCTGTCCACGGCCGCCACGACGGCGCTCATTCGTCGCCTCACCCGCACTGGCGCAAACCAGGGGCGGGACGCTGATCTATTCCACCGTCGCCGGCCCCGCCTCGCTCGATCCCTACATGGCCGGCAGCCTGATCGAGCTCGAGGTCATCCACGAGATCTTCGAGACGCTGGTGGCGATGGACGAGAACTACAATGCGCGCCCGATGCTCGCCTCCAAGGTCGAGACCAGCAACGAGGCGAAGACCTATCACCTTTGGCTTGCGCAAGGGCGTCAAGTTCAGCAACGGCCAGGAAATGACTTCGGCCGACGTGCTGGCCTCGTTCGAGCGTTTCAAGAAGGTCTCGACCAACGCCGCCCTGCTGGCCGATGTCGACAAATACGAGACGCCCGATCCCTATACGTTCGTCGTCCATCTCAAGAGCACCAACGCCGTCTTCATCGACCTGCTCAAGAGCTCGACCTATCCGCTGGTGGTGCTGCCCGCGAGCCAGAAGGACAAGCCGGCGCGGGAGGTCGAGATCATCGGAACCGGTCCGTTCAAGCTCGGCGAATGGCAGAAGGACAGCCATCTGGTCCTGCTGCGCAACGAGAACTATACGCCGGACGAGACCGCGACGGATGCCAACGGCTTTGCCGGCCGGAAGACGGTCTATCTGGACTCCGTCCGCTACAATTTCATTCCCGAGGCGAACGCGCGGCTCGCTGCGCTACAGACCAAAAAATCCGACGTCATCAGCGATCTCACGGTCGATCTCGCCAAGCGGCTCGACGGCATCTCCGAGCTTTCGACGCTCAAGACCTTCCCGTATTGCCAGCAATATTTCGTGCTGCACTCCTCCAACGGTCTCACTGCCAATCCGCTGATCCGGCAGGCGATCCGCGAGGTCGTCAATGTCGACGACATCATGGCCGCGACCGGCATCCTGGCGCAACGCAACCCGTCGATGCTGTACCCGCCGAGCCCGTATTACGCCGGCGATATGGCCGCGAAATACTACGACCGCAAGGATCCGAAGAAGGCGAAGGAAATATTGAAGCAGGCCGGCTACAACGGTGAGAAGCTCGTGCTGCAGACCAACTCCAACTATCCCTACATGCGCGACTCCATCCTGGTGCTGTCCGAACAGCTGAAGGAGGCCGGCGTCAATGCCGACGTGCAGGTGATCGACTGGATGAGCAATTCCAATAACCTCCAGAAGGGTACCGGTAACTGGAACGTCACGACCACCAGCTTCTGCTCGCCGCCGCTGCTCGGCCCCCCGCAGTGGAAGAGCACGGTCTACACCTTCCCGCACATCGACAAGGATCCCGCGATCGATGCGGCGTTCGACGGCCTGTTCAAATCCGCCGACCAAAAGGCGCAGAAAGAGGCGTGGTTCGCGATCGAAAGCCGCTTCCTCGACCAGGCCTACATGATCAAGGTCGCCGATACCGGTTCGCTACGCGGCTACAACAACACCCGCGTCGGTGGGCTAAAACCCTATTTCTATCAGCGCTTCTGGAATGTGTGGTTGAAGCAGTAATCTCGCCAAACAGGCGCGAATAGCGGTGGTTTCCTAGATGTTGCGCGGCGTGATCTATCGGCTGCTGCAGGCCATTCCGGTGGTCGTGATCTTTGCGGTGCTGGTGTTCATGCTGCTGCAATTGCTGCCGGGCGATCCCGCGGTGGCGATTGCCGGCAACGAGGCGACGCCCGAGGCGATCGACCGGATCCGCACGCAACTCGGGCTCGACCGGCCGCTGCTCGAACAATTGCTGAGCTGGTTCAACCGCCTCGCCCATGGCGACTTCGGCAAGTCGCTGATCCTCAACCAAAGCGTCGTCAGCGCCGTCATCGAACGTCTGCCGGTGACGCTGTCGCTGTCGTTCCTTTCGCTGCTCGTCACCCTTCCGGCCGGGATCAGCCTCGGCGTGCTCGCCGCCTATTGGCGCAACACCTGGCTCGATTCGTTCGTGATGGTCACAGCCCTGCTCGGCGTCTCCATGCCGAGCTTCTGGCTCGGCATCCTCTCGGTAATCCTGTTCAGCGTCACCTTGGGGTGGCTGCCGCCGGCCGGATATGTTCCGATCTCGCAGGGCCTGTGGCCGTGGTTTTCCGCGCTGATCCAGCCCGCGATCGTGCTGGCGCTGTTCCAGATCGGCTTTCTCGCCCGCATCACCCGTTCCGCCATGCTCGACGTGCTCGATCAGGATTTCATCCGCACCGCCCGCGCCAAGGGCGTCGACGAGTGGCACACCATCACCAAGCACGCCTTCCGCAACACGCTGATCCCGGTCGTCACCGTGACCGGCATCATCATCAGCCTCCTGATCGGCGGCTCGGTCGTGGTCGAGCAGGTCTTTGCGCTGCCCGGCATCGGCCGCCTGATCGTGCAGGGCATTCTGGCGCGCGATTATCCGCTGGTGCAGGGCACCATGCTGATCTTCGGATTCTCCTTCGTGCTGATCAATATCCTCGTCGACATCATCTACATGCTGGTCGATCCACGGGTGCGCTTTGGCTGACGTGCTCGCGACATCCGCGGCCATCGACGCGCAGCTCAATCCGCGGCAGCGCTACCGGCTGCTGCGCAAGCTGGCCCGACATCGCTCGTTCCGGATCGGCTTCATCATCATCGCCATGATGGTGCTGGCGGCGCTGCTGGCGCCGATCATTGCGCAATACGACCCGATCGCCATGCGGATCCGGTTTCGCTTCCGCCCGCCACAGGCGGCGTTCCCGTTCGGCACCGACCAGTTCGGCCGCGACGTGTTTTCCCGCGTCGTCTATGGCGCGCGGCTGTCGCTGTGGATCGGGCTTGCCACCGCGCTGATCTCGGGCGTGTTCGGCGCCTTTCTCGGCGTGCTCTCGGCGCAATACCGGAAGTTCGATGCGCTGCTGATGCGGGTGATGGACGCGCTGATGGCGGTGCCGGCGATCCTGCTCGCGATCGGGCTGACCGCGGCACTCGGGCCGCATACCTCCAGCGTCATCATCGCGCTATCGGTCGCCTATATTCCGCGCACGGCGCGCATCGTGCGCGGCTCGGCGCTGGTGACGCGCGAGCTCGAATTCATCGAGGCCGCCCGCGTCGCCGGCGCTTCGGGCCTGCGCATCATGCTGCGGCATCTGCTGCCGAACGCGATGGGACCGCTATTGGTGCAGTCCACCTTCGTGTTCGCCTATGCCATCCTGGCCGAAGCGGCGCTGAGCTTCCTCGGCGTCGGGCCGTCGCCGCCGACGCCGAGCTGGGGCAACATCATCTCCGAAGGACGCGATCATTCGGTGCAGGCATGGTGGATCATGCTGTTTCCGGGGATTGCGATCAGCCTGGCCACGCTCGGCATGAACCTGCTCGGCGACGGCCTGCGCGACGTGCTCGACCCGCGCCTGAAGGTCGAGACATGAGCGATCTGCTCGAAATCGACAACCTCACCGTCCAGTTCCGCGGCGATGCCGGCTGGATCACCGCCGTCGATGACGTCAGCCTCAACCTGCGCGAAGGCGAGACGCTCGGCATCGTCGGCGAGTCCGGCAGCGGCAAGAGCGTCACCGCGCTGTCGATCCTGCGGCTGCACACGGCAGCGACCACGCGCCATCCGACCGGCCGCATCATCTACGCCGGCAGGGACATGCTGGCGCTGACGCCGCGGCAATTGCGCGCCGTGCGCGGCCGCGAGATCGCGATGATCTTCCAGGACCCGATGTCGTCGCTCAATCCGGTGCTGACGATCGCCGACCAGATCAGCGAGACGCTGCGCCTGCATCAGGGCCTCGACGCCGCCGCCTCGCGGCAGCGCGCCATCGAACTGCTGGAGCTGGTGCGGATCCCCGACGCCAGGCGGCGGGTCGACGAATATCCGCACCGGCTGTCCGGCGGCATGCGGCAGCGCGTGATGATCGCGATCGCGATCGCCTGCCGCCCGCGCCTGCTGATCGCCGACGAACCGACCACCGCGCTCGACGTCACCATTCAGGCGCAGATCCTCGATCTGCTGCGCGAGTTGCAGTCGAGCCTCGGCATGTCGGTGATCCTGATCTCGCACGACATGGGCGTGATCGCCGAATTCGCGCAACGCGTCGTCGTGATGTATGCCGGACGCATCGTCGAGACCGCGCCGGTCAAGGAGCTGTTCCGAAAGCCGGTGCATCCCTACACCGAAGGCCTGCTGGCGGCGATCCCGAAGCTCGATGTCGATGTAACGCGCTTGCCGACGATCCGCGGCAGCATTCCGGATCCCGCGCAGACCATTGCAGGGATGCCGCTACGGTCCGCGCTGTCCCGGTCGCCATTGATCAATGCCGCGTCGAGGCGCCCGCCCTGCTGCCGGCCGGGCCTTCGCGCTTCGCCCGCTGCCCGCCACGGGTGGCTGCGTCATGAGCGCCAGCGCCCGACGCCATTGCCGGGGTTCGCGACCTCGTCAAGATATTCTCAGGTCAGAGCCGACAAGGGCGGCGCGCCGCTGCAGCTTCACGCGGTCAACCAGGTCGGCTTCGATATCTCGGCCGGGGAGACGCTTGGCCTGGTCGGCGAATTCGGCTCCGGCAAGTCGACCATCGGCCGGCTGCTGGTCGGCCTGATCCCGCCGACCCGCGGCCACATCGATCTGTTCGGCGAATCCATCACCGGCAAGGACGGCGCCAAGCATCTCGCCAACGTCCGCCGCCGCCTGCAATTCGTCTTTCAGGATCCCTACGGTTCGCTCAATCCGCGCATGCGCGTCGACGATTGCATTGCCGAGCCGCTCGACATCGCGGGCGGCGTGTCGCGCAAGGAGCGCGCCGATCGTATCGTCGAACTGCTGGAGATCGTCGGCCTGCCCCGCTCCTGCGGCGACCGCTATCCGCACGAATTCTCCGGCGGCCAGCGGCAGCGCATCGGCATTGCCCGCGCGCTTGCGTTGCGGCCGGAATTCATCGTCTGCGACGAACCGGTCTCGGCGCTCGACGTCTCGATGCAGGCCCAGATCGTCAATCTGCTGCTGGACCTGCAGGAGCGGTTCGGCCTGAGCTATCTCTTCATCGCGCACGATCTCGCGGTCGTGCGCAGCATCGCCCGGCGCGTCGCGGTGATGTATGCCGGCAGCATCGTCGAACAGGGGCCGAAGGGCGACATCTATCGCGCGCCAAAACATCCCTACACGCAGGCGCTGCTGGACGCCGTGCCGCGGCCGGACCCCGAGCGCCAGCGCAAGCCGACGCTGTCCGGGGAAATTCCAAGCATCCTCAATCCGCTGCCCGGCTGCGCCTTCGCCATGCGCTGTCCGCTGGTCGACCGATCGTTGCCGTATCGAACGGCCGATGCCACGCGAAATCGACGGCGGCCATCTCGTCGCCTGTCATCTGGCATAGCTTTAGAGCTCCGCATGCGTATGATGATCCGCCAAGAACAACAGAGCAGAAAACTCGGGAGCGCCCTGTGACCGCAACCTCCGCCAGAATCAATCCAGCCGATCATTTGCCCGACTATGTCAGCCCCGCGCAGGTGCAAGGGCCTGCTCGGCAATGTCGACATCTGGCGCGACGCCTGGGGCATTCCGCATGTTCGCGGCGCTCCTTATCAGGATGCCTTTGCCGGGCTCGGCTTTGCGCAGGCGCAGGACCGGCTCTGGCAGATGGAAGCGCTGCTGCGGCGCGGCACCGGCCGGTACGCCGAATGGCTCGGCGCGCGCGCGGTCGCCGGCGACGTCATCGCCCGTCAGATGAATGGCGCGGCCGCCTCGCGCCGTGATTTTGCCCTGCTCGGCGATGAAGCCAAGGCGATGCTCGAGGCCTACGCGCGCGGCGTCAATGCCTTCATCGCGCTCGCGCCAATGGCCGGTCGAATACAAGATCCTCGGCTGCGAGCCCGCGCGCCTGGGAGCCCTGGCATTCGATCGCGGTCATGCGGCAGATCGGGTTCCTGATGGGATCGGTGTGGTGGAAGCTGTGGCGCGCCGCGGCGCTGCCGATCGTCGGCCCCGACAACGTCGCAAAACTGCGCTTCGACGACGGCGGCAGCGACTTGCTGTGCGTGCCGCCGGGCGTGGAAGGCAAACGGCTCGCCGCGGCGCTTGCCGATCTCAAGCCCGGCATCTCCGCGCTGCTGGCGACCGCGCAGGAGCAGATGGGCGCCGAACTCGAAGGCGGCAGCAACAACTGGGCGATCTCCGCCGAGCGCACATCGACCGGCCGGCCGATCGTCGCCGGCGATCCGCACCGCGTGCTGGAAATGCCGAACATGTACGCGCAGGCGCATCTCGCCTGCGACGAATTCGACGTCATCGGCCTCACCGTCCCCGGCGTGCCCGGTTTCCCGCATTTCGGACACACGGCCAATGTCGCCTGGTGCGTGACGCACGCCTTTGTCGACATCCACGATCTCTATGTCGAACAATTCGACGCCGGCGCCCGCCACTATCGCTTCAAGGGCGAGATGCTGCCGGCGACGCATCGCGCCGAGACCATCAAGGTGCGTGACGGCAACGACGTCACGATCGACGTCATCGAGACCCAACATGGTCCGGTCATCGCCGGCGATCCCGCGAAGGGCACCGCGCTGGCGCTGAAATCCGTCCAGTTCGCCGTTCCCGACGCGTCGTTCGACTGCATGCTGCCGATGCTGCGCGCCAAATCGATCGAGCAATTATACGAGGCGACGCGCGGCTTCGCGCTGATGGACCACAATGTCGTGGCCGGCGATACCTCGCGGCAAGATCGGCCATCGCGTGCGGGCACTGGTGCCGGCGCGGCCGCGCTCCAACGGCTGGCTGCCGGTGCCGGGCTGGACCGGCGAGCACGAATGGAACGGCATGGTGCCGTTCGAGGACATGCCGCACGCGATTGCGCCCGACAGCGGCATGATCGTGACCGCCAATAACCGCGTGGTCGACGCCGGAGCGCGAGCCGTATCTGTCCACCGATCCGATGCCGCCGCACCGCACCCGCCGCATCTGGCAGCGGCTCGAACGAACTGGAGCGGCCCTCGCCCGAGCAGATGCCCGCGATTCACCGCGACCTCCTCAGCATTCCCGCCATCGAAATCCGCGAGCGGCTTCGTTCGATCGAGCTGCCGGCGGAGACGAAGGAATTGCGCGAGCTGATCCTCGGCTGGGACGGCGAGATGCGCAGCGACTCCGTCGCCGCCGCGGCCTATTCCGCCGTCCGGCTGGAACTGACCAAACTCGCGCTGCGCCGCTCCGGCCTCGACAAGACCGCCGACAGCGATTTCACCAAGGTGGCGCCCGGGCTCTTTCCGGAAGTCCAGTTCTGGTGGACGTTGCCGCAACTGCTGCGCGCCAACGACGAGAGCCTGCTGAACGGCGCGACCTGGGACGAGCTGCTGCGCGAAGCGATGATCACGGTATCGAAGAGCACGCCGACCGCCGATTGGGGCACGCTGCATACGCCGAAACTGAAGCACGCGCTGTCGGTCGCCTTCCCCGATCATGCCGACGCAGCTCGACAAGGACTGCGCCAAGATCAACGGCGACAATGATTGCGTGTTCATGGCCGGCTATTCGATGAAGTTCGGCTTTCAGGCGACCTCGTCGGCGCTGTCCCGCTACGTCTTCGACGTCGGCGCCTGGAACAACTGCCGGTGGATCGTCTTCCACGGCGCGTCGGGCCATCCGGCCAGTCCGTATTACGCGAACCAGAACGCGACATGGGCGAAAGGCGAACTGGTGCCGATGCTCTACGACTGGGAAGCGATCAAGAGCGCGGCGAGTTCACACCAGACGCTCGGCAAGGCTTGAGCTCGGCAAAAATCGCGAAACCCCGTGCAAGTGAATGGGGCCTCGCCCGGTCCACCGAACTGGAGGTCCGGTCAGCCCGACCTCAGCGCGGCACCACCGCCGTCGCCTCGATCTCGACGCGCGCCGCTTTTTCGACCAGACGCACCACCTGCACCAGCGCCATCGCCGGATAGTGCGCGCCAAAGATCTCGCGATAGACTTTGCCGAGCGCCTTGAGGTTGGCGAGATATTCCTCGATGTCGACGACATACCAGGTCAGCCGCACGAGGTGCTCGGGCTTCGCACCGCCCTCGGCGAGGATGGCGGATATGTTCTCCAGCGTCTGGCGCACTTGCGCGATGAAATCGTCGGACAGAACGCCCTTCGTGTCCCAGCCGATCACGCCGCCGGTCACCACCAGCCGGCCATCGGCCGCCATGCCGTTGGCGTAGCCCTTCGGCATCGGCCAGCCGCTCGGCTGCAGGACTTGCAGGCCGGAAGCTGATGCCTCGCCCTTCGCCACCGGCAACACCGCCAGCGTGGGCCCCTTTGACGTACTCACCAACACATCTCCTTCAGTTCAAGCGTATTCATTCCGCGGCCATGCCTGCCGAGGCGCTGACCTGCCTTGCGCCATCTGCCGCAACGTCGAATCGCTGCAATTTGCCGGTCTCGGTCTTCGGCAATTGCGCGACGAACTCGATGGCGCGCGGATACTTGTAAGGCGCGATCTCGCGCTTGACATGCTCCTGCAACGCGGTGGCCAGTGCGGAATCGGCGTCGACGCCGGACACCGACGACAATGTACGCCTTGACGATCATGCCGCGCGCCTCATCGGGCACGCCGACGACGCCGCATTCGGCGACCGACGGATGTGTCAACAACGCGGCCTCGATCTCGGGGCCTGCGATGTTGTAGCCGGATGAAATGATCATGTCGTCCGATCGTGCGACGAACGACAGGCGCCCGTTCGCGTCGCGGACAAAGGAATCGCCGGTCAGGTTCCAGCCGTCGCGCACATAGTTCGATTGCCGTGAATCCGCGAGATAGCGGCATCCGGTCGGGCCGCGCACCGCCAGCTTGCCGACGGTGCCCGGCGGCAATTCGTTCATGTCATCATCGACGATCTTTGCCTCATAGCCGGACACCGGATGGCCCGTCGTCCCGGCGACGGCCTCGCCCACCCGGTTGGTGATGAAGATATGCAGCAACTCAGTGCTGCCGATACCGTCGAGAATTGGTTTACCGGTCTTGCGGGTCCAGCTGTCGAACACCGGCGCCGGCAAGGTCTCGCCGGCCGACACCGCAAGGCGCAGCGACGACAGATCCGCGCCCTTGTCCATCGCGACCATCATCGCCCGATAGGCGGTCGGCGAGGTAATACAGATCGTGGCCTTGTAGGTCTCGATGATCTTGACCATTTCCGGCGGCGAGGCGTTTTCCAGCAACGTCGCGGTCGCACCGAACCGCAACGGAAAGATTGCGAGCCCGCCCAGCCCGAACGTAAACGCCAGCGGCGGCGCGCCGACGAAGACGTCATCGGGCGTGACGTTGAGCACTTCCTTCGCATAACCATCGGCAGACGATCAGGAGATCGCGATGGAAATGCATCGTCGCCTTCGGCTCCCCCGTGGTGCCCGAGGTAAAGCCGAGCAGCGCGACGTCGTCGCGGCCGGTCCTGACCGCGTCGAATCGCACCGGCTTGTTCAGCGCCACCCGGTCGAGTTCGGCATCATGGTTCGACGTGCCGTCGAAATTCACGACCTGCTTGAGGAATTTGCTGGTCTTGGCGCAGGCGACGATTTCGTCGGCGATCCGGCTGTCGGTCAGCGCCAGCGCGATCTCGGCCTTGTCGACGATCTTGGTCAATTCACCGGCGCGCAGCATCGGCATGGTGTTGACGACCACCGCGCCCGCTTTGGTCGCCGCAAGCCAGGCCGCGACCAGCGCCGGATTGTTGCCGGAGCGGATCAGCACGCGGTTGCCGGGCTTGACGCCGTAGTTCTCGACCAGCGCATGCGCCAGCCGGTTCGACCAGTCCGCCAGTTCCTTGTAGGTGCGCTGGCGGCCGTTGCCGATCAGCGCGATATTGTCGCCGAGCCCCTTCTCGACGATGCGATCGGTCAGTTCGACCGCGGCGTTGAGATATTCGGGGTATTGAAACTCCGGCCGGTCCAGTAGCAATTCCGGCCATTGCCCGGGCGGCGGAAGATTTCGTCGCGCGAAATCATCGACATGGCCCGATGGACCAAGGTTCAAATTTCCACCTGACATTTCCACCGCCCTCGCTGTTCGATCGTGAAAGGCTCTTGAAGACCGTCCGGCAGCGCTCCATTCGCAATCATTTTATACTTAAAGTAATTTGGTGCCAAGGGCCCAAATCCAGCCTATCCCAAGCTTTTGGAACCTACTTCGCGGCCAATTCCCGCAGCCGGGACACCATCGGCGAATTCGGGTCGGTGAGCGGCGCAATCGCGGTAAAATGGTTGGCCTCGGGAACCGTCCCGAAGCGGGTGGCGAGCCCAGCCGCGCCCCAGGCATCGACGATCATGTGGCTCTGCCGGAAATATTCGGCGCTTTCACTGCCGCCGACCACGGCATCCATGGTGCCGCGTTGCGGTGGCTTCCAGAACAATGGGCTTGCCGCCCCCGCCGACGCGTCGTCGAGTTTCAGCGCGTTGTTGACGGAGGTGCTCACCAGCGGGCGCAGGTCGAACAGGCCCGAAACGGCGTAGGCCGCGGACACGAGCCCCTCCGGCAACGCCGGATCAAGCGCCCGCCAGTCCGTCGCCAGCATGCAGGCGGCGAGATGCCCGCCGGCGGAGTGACCGCTGATAACGAGCGGCCGCCCCAGCTTTGCCAGTTCGCGCGAGGCCGAGCGCATCTGACCGATAATGTCGCCGATCGAAACGGCCGGGCAAAGATCGTAGCTCGGGATCGCAACATCGATGCCATGGGCGTTCAGCCCGCCGGCGAGATGACTGAAGAACGAACCATCCAGTGCCTGCCAGTAGCCGCCGTGAATAAAGACCACGATCGGGCCCGCGCCGCTGCCGGAAAAGAAATCGATCCTGTGGCGCTCGCCCGTGCCGTAGGGGATCACCCGCCAACGGGAGCTACTCGCCTCGCGATAGGCTGCGGCGTCGCGAGCCCAGCCGGCCATGATCACGGGGTTTTCCGGCACCCGCGCGCGATTATTGTATTCGACCTCGTAGTCCACATCCGCGTTCAACGGATCACCCTCCGGACAGCGTCGCCACGCTTACGTCGCCCGCGCCTTCGCGGATCGCTGTGCCGAGGCTTTTGTCTTGGCCAGCAGCCGCATCAATTCGCGGACGTCTTTCGGGGCGAGATCGGCAAAGATGTCGGCGATCCATAATTCATGCTCGGCCGCCATCTTGCGGAACTCGGCGCGGCCAGCCTTGGTCAGGCGGATCACCTGGACGCGGCGGTCGGCGTCCGAAGTGCGCCGGTCGAGATGCCCGGATTCGACCAGTCGTTCGACGAGCCCGGTGACGTTGCCGTTCGAGACCATCATCCGCTTCGAGACATCCGACAGCGTCATGCCTTCCGGCACCTTGTCGAGCTGGGCCATCAGGTCGAAGCGCGGCAACGTGACGTCGAAGCGCTCGCGTAAGCGCCCACGCACCTCGCCCTCGATCAGGGTGGTGCAGGTCAAGAGGCGAAGCCACAGCCTGATCTCATCGCCGTGATCCTCGGGAAGTTCGACGGCCTTGGTCTCGGAATCAGAGAGTCATGCTTGCAATCTTGTCTGGAAGGGCGCTTGCGGAACAGCAGCAGACCGCAGCTTGGCATCATTATCCATATTTCTTTAAGTTTCAAGCAATTGGCGCGCCGCTTGCATGGTTGCCGCCTGCATGGAGCCTTGTTGCTTGCAGCCGCCATCGTCCTCAGAATAAGCTGGCTGTCGAGGAATTGGCGTGGCGTGGTTTCGGCTGTGGCCGAGTGAGGGAGTTGTCATGATGCAGCCGTTGAAACTGGCCGGACTTGCCGTCCTGCTGAGCGTCGCCACTGGGCCGGCCGCGGCGCAGGAGAAGATCAAGATCGGCGTAATCGTGACGCTGTCGGGCCCGGCAGCCGCGCTCGGGGCGCAGGTCCGCGACGGCTTTGCGCTTGCCGTCAAGGACCTCGGCGGCAAGATGGCCGGCAGGGATGTCGAACTCGTCGTCGTCGACGACGAACTCAAGCCGGACGGCGCGGTGACCAAGGTCAAGGGCCTGCTCGAACGCGACAAGGTCGATTTCGTGGTCGGCCCGATTTTCTCCAACATCCTGCAAGCGATTCACAAGCCGGTCACCGATTCCAAGACGTTCCTGATCAGCCCGAACGCCGGCCCCTCCAGCTATGCCGGCAAGGAATGCAGCCCGTTCTTCTATGTGACCTCGTATCAGAACGACCAGGTCCATCAGGTCCTTGGCAAGGTTGCGCAGGATCGCGGCTACAAGCGCGTCTATGTTCTGGTGCCGAACTATCAGGCTGGAAAGGACTCCGCTGCCGGATTCAAGATCGACTACAAGGGCGAGATCGTCGAGGAAAGCTACTTGCCGCTGAATACCACCGACTTCCAGGTCGAGGTCACCAAGATTTCTTCCGCCAAGCCCGACGCGGTGTTCACGTTCATGCCGGGCGGCCTTGGTGTCGGCCTTGTCAAGCAATACCGGCAGGCCGGCCTCGCCGATCGCATTCCGGTGCTGTCGGCATTCACGGTCGATGAATCGACGTTGCCGGCGCAGCAGGATGCGGCGGTCGGCATGTTCGGCGGCGCCAACTGGGCGCCCAACATGGACAATCCGCAGAACAAGAAATTCGTCGCCGGCTTTGAAGCCGCCTACAACATCGTTCCCGGCACCTATGCCATGCAGGGCTACGATACGGCCCTCTTGATCGACAGCGCCGTCAAGGCGCTGAAGGGCGATCTCACCAACAAGGACGCGGTGTCGGCGGCGCTGAAGAAGGCCGACTTCACCTCGCTGCGCGGCGACTTCAAGTTCAGCACCAACGGCTATCCGATCCAGAATTTCTATTTGACCAAGGTGGCAAAGCGCGCGGACGGCAAATTCCAGACCGAGATCGTCGAAAAGGTCTTTTCGAACTACGGCGACCGTTACGCCAAGGATTGCACGCCGGGCAAATAACGGCGGCACACAAGCATTGGAAGGAAACAACACGATGAAAAGCGAAATCGCAGGGATCACCCGGGCCAACGAGGGGATGCAGGGGATCTCCTGGAATATCCTGGGCCAGACCTATGTGCCGAAGCATGTCACCGAGCATTCCTTCTCCTGGCATGCGACGTTTCCACCCGACACGTTCGTGCCGCCGCACATCCATCCCGACCAGGACGAGTATCTTTATATCCTGGAGGGAAAGCTCGACTTCTTCCTCGACGGCGCCGACACGCAGGGCTCGCCCGGCGATCTGGTGCGGCTGCCGATGGGCAAGCCGCATGGCATTTTCAACAAATCCGGCCGCACGGCGAAGACGCTGTTCTGGGTCTCGCCGACCCGCCGGCTCTACGATCTGTTCTGGAGCATTCACAATCTGAAGGAACAGACGCCGGACGCTGTGGTGGCGCTGGCGGCCGAGCACAACATCCACTTCCTGCCGCCGCCTCCGGGGGCGTGATTTACGCCCGCACCGCCGCCAGTGACGGCGCGGCGAAGCCGGCCTTGGAGGCATAGCCGCGGACGATCGCCTCGCGCTGGGCGTAGCTCAGCACCCTCTCGATATCGGTGAAGCCGTCGGGCGCCAATTGCTCGACCGCGTCGATCACGCCCTCCGGCCCGCCGCGCCGGTTCGAGCGCACGATCTCCGCCGTCATCGGCAGCCGCTTCTGCTCGTAGGCGAGCAGCGCCTGGCGCGGATGTTCGGCATGCGCCAGTGAATCGGCCAGTGCCCGCGCATCGAGGATCGCCTGCGAGGCGCCGTTGGATCCCACCGGGTACATCGGATGCGCGGCGTCGCCGAGCAGCGTCACGCGTCCCCAGGTCCAGTGCGGCAGCGGATCGCGGTCGCAGCAGGGGTATTCATAAAATTCCGGCGTCGCCGAGATCAGGGTGCGGGCGTCGACATGCGGCACCGTGAACCGCGCCACATGCGGCATCAATTCCTCGCGCTTGCCAAGCCGCGACCAGTCCTCGCGGCGCGGCGGCTGCGCATTGTTGTCGCCGACCTTCACCAGCACGGCCCAGTTGGTCAGCCGGCTGGCGGGGCTCGATCCTTCCGCGATCGGATAGACCACGACCTTGGCGTTGAGCCCGCCGGCCACGATCATCGAGTTTCCGGTGAGAAAGGCCGGCCAGTCGCGCGCGCCGCGCCACAGCATCAGCCCGTTCCAGCACGGCGGACCCTCATCCGGAAACAGCATCTCGCGCACGCGCGAATGAATGCCATCGGCCCCGATCAGGACATCGCCCTGCGCGGTCTTGATATGCGCGCCGGTACGGTCGAAGAAATGCGCGATGACGCCGCCTTCGTGCTGGGCGAAGGCGCCGAGCCGGCAGCCGGTGTGGATGACGTCTTTACCGAGCCGGTCCTCGACCGCACGGTGGATGACGCTTTGCAGGCGGCCGCGATGGATCGAGAATTGCGGCACGTCGTGGCCGGCGCCGAGGCCGCGCGGCTCGCGCCAGACTTCCTGGCCGTGACGGTTGAGGTAGTACAGATCATCGGTGCGGATCGCGACCGCATCCAGCTTGTCCAACAGCCCGAGGCCGGCCAGTTCGCGGATCGCATGCGGCAACGTGTTGATGCCGACGCCGAGTTCGCGGATGGTGTCGGACTGCTCGAACAATTCGCAATCGATGCCGCGGGCGCGCAGCATCAGCGCGGTGGTGAGGCCGCCAATGCCGCCCCCGACGATGATCGCCTTCATCCGCCAAAACTCCACTCAACCAGGGAACGCGTATCCGTCCCACCAGCGTCGCACAGGGCCTTATTCGGCCGCAAGCGGCTTTGTCGCCTCTGCCTTGAGCTCGGCCCGGGTTTTCGGCTTACCCTTAATTTTGAGGTCGTCGAAATCCTGCCGGTCGCGGACGCTGTTGCGGAAAATCTGCTCCTTTCCGGGCAGATATTGCGGCGGACAGGCGATGTCCGACGCGCCGTACCAGGCGGCCGCCCGCATCGTAAACGACGGGTCGACCAGATGCGGCCGGCCGAGCGCCACCAGATCGGCACGGCCGGCGGCGAGGATGGTGTTGACCTGGTCTGCGGTCGTGATGTTGCCGACGCACATGGTCGCGACCCGGGCCTCGTTGCGGACCTGTTCGGAGAACGGCGTCTGGAACATGCGGCCGTAGACCGGCTGCCGCGTCGCGCACCGTCTGTCCCGTGGAGACATCGACCAGATCGACACCGGCCTCGCCGAAGGCACGCGCAATCGCGACCGCGTCGTTGCCGGTGACGCCGCCTTCGGCCCAGTCGGTGGCGGAGATACGCACCGACATCGGCTTGTGCGCCGGCCATGCCGCGCGCATCGCCTCGAATATCTCCAGGGGATAGCGCAGGCGGTTTTCGAGCGTGCCGCCATACGCATCGGTGCGCTGGTTGGTCAGCGGCGAAATGAAACTCGCCAGGAGATAACCGTGGGCGCAATGCAGCTCCAGCATGTCGAAGCCGCAGGCCTCGCCACGCAGCGCTGAAGCTGCGAATTCGGCCTTGATGCGATCCATCGCGGCGCGGTCGATCTCGCGCGGCACCTGGCTGTCGGGGAAATAGGGAATCGGCGACGCCGACACGGTGTCCCAGCCGCCCTGCTCCAGCGGCCGGTCCATGCCGTCCCACATCAATTTGGTGGCGCCCTTGCGCCCGGCATGGCCGAGCTGAAGGCAGATTTTGGCGGCGGAATTGGTGTGGACGAAATCGACGATCCGCGTCCACGCCGCCTGCTGCTCGTCGTTCCATAATCCCGTACAGCCCGGCGTGATCCGCGCATCGCGGCCGACGCAGGTCATCTCGGTGAACAGGAGCCCGGCGCCGCCGATCGCGCGCGAACCGTAATGCACCAGATGGAAATCGCCGGGCACGCCTTCGTTTGCCGAGTACATGCACATCGGCGACACCACCGCGCGATTGGCCACCTCCATCTCGCGCAACCTAAATGGCTGGAACATCGGCGCCATCGGCTTGTCGACGTCGACCTCGAATCCTTTGGCGCGGACGGTCCGGGCAAACGCCTTGTCGACCTCGCTGACGAAATCCGGCGCGCGCAGCGTCAGGTTATCGTAGGTGATCGCCTTGGCGCGGGTCATGACGCCAAAGGCGAACTGCACGGGATCGAAATCCCAGAACCGGTCGACATGCTCGAACCAGACCAGCGATACGTCGGCGGCATGCTGGGTCTTCTCGACCTCCTCGCGCCGTCCCTGCTCGTAGGTCTGCAAGGCGGCGTCGACCGTCGGCGCCTGCGCCATCGCATCCGCCAGCGCAATGGCGTCTTCCATCGCAAGCTTGGTGCCGGAGCCGATCGAGAAATGCGCGGTCGCCTTGGCGTCGCCGAGCAGGACCATGTTGTCCTTGACCCAACGCTCGCTGCGGATCATCGGGAAATTGCGCCACATCGAGCGGTTTGTCAGCAGCGGATGGCCTTCGAGGAACCAGCCGAAGATTTCCGCCATCCGGTCGGCGGATTGCGCTTCGCTCAGGCCTTCAAGCCCGGCGCGCGCAAACGTCTCGGCGTCAGTCTCGAAGATCCAGGTCGAGCGGCCGACTTCATACTGGTAGGCGTGGGCGATGAACGGGCCCCACTCCGTTTCCTGGAAGATGAAGGTGAAGGCGTCCAGCGGCCGGGTCGAGCCCATCCAGGCGAACTTGTTGGAGCGCAGATCGATCTCGGGGCGGAAATGATCGACGTATTTGTCGCGGAAGCGGCTGTTGCTGCCATCGGCGAGCACGATCAGATCGGCATCGGCGAAACGACTCTCGTCGTCGATGTCGGTCTCGAACAGCAGCGTCACGCCGAGTTCGCGGGCGCGTTCCTGCAGGATCAACAGCAGCGTGCGGCGCGAACAGCCGCAAAAGCCGTTGCCGCCGACGCGGTGGACCGTGCCGCGGAAATGCACGGCGATGTCGTCCCAATAGGCGAATTCCTGGGTGATGCGGCGGTAGCTCGGCGGATCGTACTTCTCGAAATTGTCCAGCGTCGCATCGGAGAACACCACGCCGAAGCCGAAGGTGTCGTCGGCACGGTTGCGCTCGTAGACCGTGATTTCGGCCTGCGGCCGCTGCTTCTTCAAAAGGATCGCGGCGTAAAGACCGGCCGGCCCGCCACCGATTATCGCCACCTTCATCAGCGCCTCCGAAGCTGCCGCCCACACCGGACACCTTCACGCCAGATACTTTAAGCCTAAAACAATTTCGCGCAAGCCCCCTGTTTGCCGCCCCGAGGGCGATTTGGCTCAGTTCCCCTGAAAAACCGGCGTCCGCTTGTTGGAAAACGCCTCGAAGGCGCGGGCAAAGTCTTCCGTGGTCATGCAGAGCGCCTGCGCCACCGCTTCCGCCTCGATCGCCTCCTCCACCGACATCGCCCATTCCATGGCGAGCATGCGCTTGGTCATGGTGTTGGCGAAGGTCGGCCCTTCCGAGATCTGCCTGGCCAGCGCTTGCGCCTGCGTCAGCACCTGTTCCGGCGCGACAAGGCGGCTGAAGAAGCCCCAGCGCTCGCCCTCCTCCGCGGTCATGAAGCGGCCGGTATAGAGCAACTCGGACGCCCGCGACTGGCCGATGATGCGCGGCAGGATCGCGCAGGCGCCCATGTCGCAGCCGGCGAGGCCAACCTTGTTGAACAGGAAGGCGACCTTGGCGCCGGTCGCCGCCACGCGCATGTCGGAGGCCATGGCGACGATCGCGCCGGCGCCGGCGCAGATGCCGTCGACGGCCGCCACGATCGGCTGCGGGCAGGCCCGCATCGCCTTGACCAGATCGCCGGTCATCCGGGTGAAAGCGGTCAGGCCCTTGGTGTCCATCTGAATCAAGGGGCCAATGATCTCGAAGACGTCGCCGCCCGAGGAGAAATTGCCGCCCGCGCCCGACACGACGACGGTCTTGACCTCATCGTCCATCGCGCAGGCGCGGAAGAAGTCCGTCAGTTCGCGGTAGCTGTCGAAGGTCAGCGGATTTTTGCGCTCGGGACGGTTCAGCGTCACGGTGGCGACTTTGTCGTCCACGGCCAGCAAAAAATGTTTTGGCGTATATTCCGCGAGCGGTAGCGTCACGGGATTGGCGGGCTTGCTCATGGGATCTCCCTTTTATTCTCTGTCATTGCGAGGAGCGAAGCGACGAAGCAATCCATTCTTTCTTCTTGGTGAGATGGATTGCTTCGCTTCGCTCGCAATGACGGTTTCAAATCTTCAGACCTCGCCGCCGGCGACCGCGATCGCCTGCCCGGTGATGGCGCCAGAGCCCTCGCCGCACAACCACAGCACGGCGTCAGCGACTTCCAGCGGCGCCACGAGGCGCGCCTGCGGATTGTGTTTCGAAAGTTCGGCGACCGCCTGTTCGCGGCTTCGGCCGGTCTTCTTCATGATGTTGTCGATGCTGCCCTCGAGCAGATCGGTCTCGGTGAAGCCGGGACACACGGCGTTGACGGTTACGCCGCTCTTGGCCGTTTCCAGCGCCAGCGAGCGGACCAGGCCGATCACCGCATGCTTGGCCGCGCTGTAGGCGCTGACATAGGCATAGCCCTTCAGGCCAGCGGTCGACGCGATGGCGACGATCCGTCCCTGGCGGCGTTCGATCATGCCGGGCAATACCGCCTGCGTGGCGTGGACGACGCCCATGAAATTGACATCCATCATGCGCTGGAACAGCGCCGCATCCGAGCGGCCGAACGGCGCGGATTCAGCAGCACCTGCGTTCGCAATCAGGATGTCGATCGGTTGCCGGGCACGCGGCTTCCGCGACGGCTGCCTTGACGGAAGCGGCGTCCGTCACGTCGGCCGCGACGGCGAACTGCGCGGCGCCGGATGCGACAGCCTCATCCAGCGTGGCGCGGTTGCGGCCGAGCACGGTCACCACAGCGCCCGCTTCCGACAGGACAGCGGCGACCGCGCGGCCGATGCCGCGTCCGCCGCCGGTGACGAGCGCATGAGAAGAACGCGACAGTTTTGACATCCGTTAGCCTCCGGAACCGGGCTCCCCACACTTATTTTAAACTTCAAGCTTTTGCAAGGAAGCGCGCCCCATCCCCCACATGCGCTTGACAGCAGGCAGGCCGGGGGTAGCGTCGCATGACAGCCAAAAAGGGATCGACAACATGGCAGCGCTCGAAAAAGGCATCACGCAGAACGGCACCGGATATTCCGGCAAGACCTGGAACATCCTGGGACAAGTCTACTTCCCCAAGGCCGTGACGGACTCGACCTTTGCGTTCGAGACCAACAGCGATCCCGGCCAGTTCGTGCCGGTTCACATCCATCCCACTCAGGACGAATTCATTCTGGTGCAGGACGGCATGCTCGATCTCAAGCTGGATGGTGTTTGGGTGCAGGCCAAGGCCGGCGACCTGGTCCGGCTGCCGCGCGGCATTCCGCACGGCTATTTCAACAAGTCGGACAAGCCGGCGCGGGCGCTATTCTGGGTTTCGCCGACGCAGAAGCTGGAGGCGCTGTTCAACCAGTTGCATAATCTGAGCGATGTCGCCGAAATCGTGCGCATCTCCGGCGAGCACGAAGTGAACTTCCTGCCGCCGGAAGCCAACGACTAGGGCGCGGGCTCACAGGCGCGCAACTGCAGCCTGATTGGTGCAACCTAAATCCGAAGGAAGGCAAAGTTAGCCGCGGTCGCGGGTGCGTGTTGACGAGCCCGGCGTCTTCGGGCGCGTGGCGAATTCGCGGCCGCGGATCCGCACCAAATCGTCGGCGGAATTCTTCAGGAGGACGTGGGTCGCCTCGCGGGCGCCCTCGACATTCCGCGTCGCAATCGCATCCAGCACGGCGTGATGCTCGACCAGCGCCCGGGCGCGGTGGGAGCCGCGGGCGGCGATGGTAAAGCTCTGGCGCAGCGTGATGTCGAACATCTGCGCGATCGGCCAGAAAAATTCGTTGCGCGTCGCAAAGTAGATCCCCTGATGGAACACGATGTCGGCCGCAACGAAGTCCTCGTTGATCTTCGCCGCCGCCATCCCCTCGTAGCCGGCCCGGATGCGGGCGATGTCGGTTTCTTCTGCGCTGGTCGCCGCCAGCGCCGCGGCCGCCGGTTCGACCGCACAGCGAAGCTGGAACAGCTTGGCGAGATACGAATCCATGTCGGAGGTTTCGAGCCGCCAGCGCAAGACATCCGGATCGAGTTGATTCCACTGCTCGGGCGGCCGGACGCGCGTCCCGCTCTTGGGGCGGGCTTCGACCAGACCCTTGCCGGTCAAGGTCCGGATCGCCTCGCGCACCACGGTGCGGCTGACATCCATCATCTCGCAGATTTGCATTTCCGATGGCAGCGTCTCACCGACGCCGACGTCGCCGCGCACGATTGAGATCCCGACCCGATCGGCGACCTGGCTGTGCACGTTGCGGATCAATGAATCGGTGGTTCGAAACATCGAAAAGCCCTTGGACCGACGAAGGCACGGATCAACGCGAGCTCGCCCTGGTTGAGGCGGCCGCTCCTTTAGTCATACAATATGATTAAAACCGCGCCAAGGGCTGCAGGGACGCCAACGCCCGCGGCAAACCGCCGGTTCGCGCGGGCAGGTATCACGCTGTCAGTGGAAGCAAGCCTTCTTAAGCGCCGGCAGCCGGCAGGCTGGCAGCCGCGATCGCGACGATCTGTGCCAGCCGACGCCCGATCCGGGACGGCGCACCACGCAGCAATGAACGGACCTGTTGCATCTCTCACATCTTCCATCGGCCCCGGCAGAACGGTCGTCCTACCCGCGGGGCACACCATGGAAAATGGCCTCGGCCGGCTAACTAGTCGAGATGTCAGCGAAAATAGCAATGCGCGCGTTGTCCGGGCAGCAATCGGCAGTGGATTTATTGCCGCGATCGACCGCGAAACGGAGGAAACCTTCTCTCCGGATTTTGGCTCATAAGCCGGTGATGCCGCTGTCGACCGCGAGCGTCTGCGCGTTAACGTAGACGCTCTCATCCGACATGAAAAACAGCGCCGCGTAGGCGATCTCCCAGCCCGTCGCCATCCGCCCGAACGGCACGCCCGCGGCACTTCGCGACGGCCGCCCGGCGCTGGCGTGACGGCCGAGCGGCGTATCCACCAGTCCGGGGCAGATGATGTTGGCGCGGATGCCGCGCCGCGCACCCTCCTTGGCGACGTTGCGCATCAGCCCGCCAAGCGCCGCTTTGGAAGTGTCGTAAGCGATCAGCCGCGAACCGGAACGAAGGCCCGCGATCGAGGAGATGAACACGATCGAGGCGCCCTCGGCGAGGTGCTTGAGCGCCTTGCGGCAGCAGAGCATCGGGCCGCTCAGGTTGACCGCAAGCGTATCGTTCCACTCCTTCAGATCGACGCCGTCGAAACCGAGCGCCCCGGTGCCGATGCCGACATTGAGCACCAAGCCGTCGAGACCGCCGAGGCCATCCATCGCCTCGTCGATCATCCTGTTCACATCGGCCTCGCGGGCGATGTCCGCCTCGATCGAAAACGCCCGGCCGCCCTCGCCCGTGATCCGCGCAACGGTGTCGTCGGCGCTGGCGCGATTGACATCGGCCACCGCGACATGCGCGCCTTCTTTGGCAAACAGCAGCGACATGGCCCGGCCGTTTCCGACCGGATCGGTCGCGGCGTCGAACGTCCGCTGCCCGCCGCCGACGACCAGGATCCTGCGGCCAGCCAGACGCCCACGCCCGCGCGCCTCACCTCTGGACTCCGGGCTGAGCGGGCGAACGTAACGCGGTCTGTCTGTCATTCGCTATCTCATGTCTCGTTCGGCTGCTATTTCGGCGCAAATCCGAAGGTGCGTTCGAAGCGTTTGGCGTAAGCCGGCCAGACCTCGGGATTGACGATGCGCGGCGGCCGCTTGCCGTCGAGCGCGTCGAGCATCTGCTCGGCGGCGATCCTGCCCATGTTGACGCGCGCTTCCTTGGTGACGCCGGCCGTGTGCGGGCTCGCCAGCACATTGTCGAACTGCAGCAGCGGATGGTCCGGCGGCGGCGGCTCCTTGTCCCAGACGTCGAGGCCGGCGCCGGCGATGCGCTTGTCGCGCAACGCGTCGAACAGCGCCGCCTCGTCGTGGATGAAGCCGCGCGCGGTGGTGATGAAAAAGGCGTGCGGCTGCATCAGCGCGAACTCGCGCGCGCCGATCATGCGGCGATTGTCTTTGGTCAGCGGGCACGAGATCGACACGAAATCGGAGCGGCGCATCAGCTCGTCGAGTTCGACCTTCTCGCCGCCGCGCGCCGCGATTTCCTCTGCCGTGAGATAGGGATCGTAGGCGATCACCTTCATGTGCAGCAGGCCCTTGCAGAGTTCGGCGATGCGACGGCCGACATTGCCGATCCCGACAATGCCGATGGTCTTGCCCTGCGCCTCGTTGCCGATCAGCGCGTTGCGGTTGACATTGGCCTCGCGCCGCAGCGCGCGGTCGGCCTCCAGGATGCGCTTCGACAGCGTCAGCAGCATGCCGAGCGCGTGCTCGGCCACCGAATTGGCGTTGCCGCCGGACTGGTTGACGACCAGCACGCCCGCCGCCGTGCAGGCGTCGACATCGACGGGGTCGAAGCCCGCGCCGTTGCTGGAGACGATCAGCAGGTTCGGCGCCCGCCGCAACAGGTCCTGATCGACATGGAAATGCGGCGCCAGTTCGTCGCGCGCCGCGCCGATCTGATAGGCGTGCGCCGCCGACAGGATCGGCGCCACCTCGGCATCGGGGCTTTCATTCTCCAGCCGGTCGAGCCGCACGTCGGGGCGGGCTTTCAGGATCTCGGTATAGATCTCATGGGCGAGATATTTGACGTAGAACACGCGCTTGTTGTTGACGGTCATTTTCGTGGGACACTTTCAGTTCGGGAAATCATAGAGTTTTGCGGGATTGGTGACGAGGATGCGCTGCTGCGTCGCTTTATCAGGCGTCCACAGCTGAAACAATTCGAGCAGGTGCCCGGCGTCGGGCATCTCGCCCTCGACGCGCGGATGCGGCCAGTCGCCGCCCCACACCAGCCGTTCCGGATTGGCCTTCACCAGCGCCTCGTGGAACGGCCGCGCGTCGGGGTAATCAGGCGCATTCTGGCTGAGGCGATGCGCGCCGGACAGTTTGGCCCAGCACCAGCCCTCGCCGACCGCGCGCAGCAGGCTCTGAAAGCCTTCTGTGGCAGTGCCGGCGCGGGCATCGGTGCGGCCCATGTGATCGATCACGACCGGCAGACCAAGCCGCTTCAGGACCGGGATCGTCTGCGGCAGATCCTTCACGTCGATCCAGAGCTGCAGATGCCAGCCGAGTTCGACCATCAGGGGCGCGAGCTTCTCGGCTTCCGTCAGCGGCACGCCGCCGCGATAATGCAACTGGCCGTCGCGGAAAAAATGATTGAAGCGCAGGCCGCGGACGCCGCCCGCGCTCCACTCGCGCAGTTCATTCGGCGAAACGGTCGCGTCGGCCACCGCGACACCGCGCAGACGCGAGGGCTGACGCTTCAACGCATCGAGCATCGCCGAATTGTCGCGGCCGTGCGCGCTGCCCTGCACCAGCACGCCGCGCGCAAAGCCGAGCGTATCCAGCATATCAAGATATTTTTCCAGCGGCGCATCCGGCGGCGTGTAGCTGCGATCGTCCGCATAAGGAAAACGATCCGCCGGACCGAACACATGCGCATGGGTATCGCAGGCGCCGGCCGGCAGCGGCACCTTGGGACGGGTGACCTCGCGCGGCGGCAGGCAGGCTGGGATCGGAGACGCCACGCTATTCCGCCTTCATTCCGGCGGCCTTGATGATCGGGCCCCATTTGTCGTAATCGGCATGGATCCTGGCGTCGAATTGCTGCGGCGAACTGCCGATCGGCAGCGCGCCGAGCTTGCCCAGACGCTCCTTGACGGCGTCCGTGTTCAAGGCCGCGACGAAATCATGCGAGAGTTTTGCGAGGACATCCGGCGGCATGATTGGCCGGCCCGAGCAGTCCCCACCACACGCCGGTGTCATAGCCCGGCACGGCCTCCGACATGCTGGGCACATCGGGCAGGAACGGCGCCCGCTCGGCGGTGGTGACGGCGAGCGCACGCAGCGTGCCGGCCTGCAACTGTCCGACCGATTCCGGACCGTTGTTGAACGACATCGGAATTTGCCCGCCAAGCAGGTCGTTGATCGAAGGCGCGCCGCCCTTGTAGGGGATGGCGTTGAGATCGATCTTGGCGAGGGCCTTCAGCAGTTCGCCGGCCAGATGGGTCGACGTGCCGGTGCCGGCATGGGCAAATGACAGACTGCCCGGTTTGGCCTTCGCCGCCGCAATCAAATCGGCCATCGTCTTGAAGGGCGAGTCCGCGCGCACCAGCAGGATATTGGGCGAGGACGCCAGCAGCGAGATCGGCGTGAAATCCTTGAACGTGTCGTAGGGAATTTTCGGATACAGCAGCGGATTGGTGGCATGGCCGCTCGCCACCATGATCAGGGTGTAGCCATCAGGCGCCGAGGTCACGACCGCCTGCGAGGCGATGACGCCGCCCGCACCCGGCCGGTTCTCGACCACGACCGACTGGCCCCATTGCTTCGAGACCACATCGCCCAGGGTCCGCGTCAGGACGTCGACGCCGCCGCCGGCGGGATAGGGCACGAAAATATGCACGGGTTTGGACGGAAACGACTGGGCGGATGCAGCGGCAGCCGCAGCGACCATGAATGCCGCAACCGCAGTCGTCGCGGAACCAACCTCCCATGGCAGCCCTCCCCGATGTTCTCGATTATCTCACATTGTGGCATGCCGACGCATGTCCAAGGCATCGCCAAGCGCTTGCAGATCACAGTAACGCCAGGGCATGTTGACAATCCCGCCCGCGGCGTCAAGTTTCGGCGCCACAACAAGATCGGCCGCGAGCGAGATCGCGAGCGAGATTCAGGAGAACGAAGATGGCGGCCGCTGAGGTCCAAACCTCGCCCCAAACTGCACAAGCTCAGGAGCAGACTCCTCAAGAGCAGACCTGGCACGGCATCGTGCTGGCATCGCTCAAGCGCAACGAAATCAGCCTGGTGCCCTATGTGCCCGATCGGGTGCTGACGACGCTGATCAAGAATCTGCACGCCGACCCGTACTTCACGACCTTTCCGACCGCGCGCGAAGAAGAGGCCGTCGGCATCGTCTCCGGCGCCTGGATGGGCGGCCGGCGCGGCGCGGTGCTGATGCAGACCTCGGGCTTTGCGACGCTGGCGAACGTGCTGGCCTCGCTGGCGATGCCCTACCAGATCCCGCTGATCATGTTCGTGTCCGAACGCGGCACGCTCGGCGAGTTCAATTACGGCCAGTCGCTGGTGTGCCGCACCATGCGCCCGGTGCTGGATTCGCTGGCGATGGAGCATCACACCTGCACCCGGCTCGACGAGTTCGAGTTCATCGTCGACCGCTCGATCAAGCAGGCCCTGACCACGCAGGCGCCGGTGGCGCTGATCCTCTCGCCGCTGTTGACCGGCGGCAAAGTCTTCGACAAGTGAGCGATGCCAGGAAAACTGCCATGAACACCACCCCTGCCCGCAACACCAAGGTCATGAACCGGTTCGATCTGACCTCGCGGCTGATCGCGAAGCTGAAGAACGAGGAAGCCGTCGTCGGCGGCATCGGCAACACCAATTTCGACCTGTGGGCCGCCGGCCATCGCCCGCAGAATTTCTACATGCTCGGCAGCATGGGCCTCGCCTTCCCGATCGCGCTCGGCGTGGCGCTGGCGCAGCCGAAGCGGCGCATCTTCGCGCTCGAGGGCGACGGCTCGCTGCTGATGCAACTGGGCTCGCTGTCGACGATCGCAACGCTGGCGCCGAAAAACCTCACCATGGTGGTGATGGACAACGGCATCTACCAGATCACCGGCGCGCAACCGACGCCGGGCGCTGCCGTCGCCGACATCGTCGCGATTGCCGCTGCAAGCGGACTTGCCAACAGCGCCTGGGCGGCGGACGAGGAGGATTTCGAGCGCCTGATCGATCAGTCCCTGTCGGCCACGGGGCCGATGCTGATCGGCGTGCGGATCGACGACAAGCCGGGCGTCGGCACCACCCGGCGCGATCCCGTGCAGATCAGGGAACGCTTCATGCACGGGCTCGGCGTGCGGGAACCGCTCTGAATTTGGGCATTAACCACACGGCATCGCAGAGTTCACGGGACGGAATATTCACCCCGTGAATCGTGTTATCCGGAGGTCATGAACATCATCCTCAAACTAGTTGCCTGGTGCCTTGCCGCCGCGATCGCGTTTGCGACGCTGGGGCCCCCAGGTTACCGGCCGCATGCCTCGAGCCTTGGGCAGGACGGCGAGCACGCGCTTGCTTTCGTGCTGCTGGGCCTGGTCTTCGGCGTGGCCTACACGCGAACCCGGCTGGTGACGGCCGGCGATTGCCGTGGCCCTCACCGGCCTGATCGAGATCCTGCAACTCTGGGCGCCGGGACGGCACGCGCGGCTGGAAGATTTTCTGGTCGACGCGCTCGCCGCCTGCGTTGGCCTTGCGGCCGCCGCCGCATTCGACTGGATCATCAAGCGATCGCAGCGGGCGGACGCCAGCGTTTTCTGAGAACAAAAATCCTCGCGGGAGCCACGCCCCCGCGAGGATATCTTCTGCTTCCCTAGTCGATGATCTTGATCACCTTGCGCGTGCGCGGCTCCACGATCACGCGGCGATCGTTGACGACGGCGTAGCGATATTCGGTGTGGCTCGGCACCGTGCGCAGTTCGACGGTGGGCGGCAGCGGCTCGCCGACGACCACGCGTTCACGCACGACGACTGAATGTCCGCGATCGGCCGGGATCGACGTGATCACCGCGTTCGGAATTTCCAACCCCAGGCCTACGGCCGCACCCACGGTGCCGCCAACGACCTCGCCGACCGGACCGGCGACTGCACCACCGGCTCGGGCACCGTCGTGTGCGCCCTGAACGGTGGTGGATTGAGCAAAGGCCGCGCCCGACGTCAGCAGCGAAGCCGCAATCAGTGAAACAGCAAGACGGTTGTGCATCGTGTCCTCCAGTGAATTGACGATGCGTCTCAACCACCGGAGGCGGCGGATGTTCCGGTTCCATCCGCCGTTGCACCGCTGTTCCCGCGCATGTGTTCCCGCTTCGGCGGTCCATCGCAGACCGCCGATACAAAATTACGAAAACAACCCCATGCAAAGTAGAAAAGGCCCGGCTCTACCTCTTTGGTTCCACCGATGTCAGGCCTTTGCGATCTCGTGATGGGCCAGCAGTTCCAGCGCACGCACCATGCCGGAATGATCCCATGCGCTGCCGCCGCGCGCTGCGCAGGCACTGAACAATTGCTGCGCGACCGCCGTGCTCGGCAGCGAAATGCCGAGCGCCCGTGCGCCTTCCAGCGCGAGGTTGAGATCCTTCTGGTGCAGTTCGATGCGGAAGCCCGGATCGAAATTGCGCTTGATCATGCGCTCGCCGTGCACCTCCAGAATCCGTGACGAGGCAAAGCCGCCCATCAGGGCCTGCCGCACCAGCGCCGGATCGGCGCCGGCCTTCGACGCGAACAACAAGGCTTCGCCGACCGCCTCGATCGTCAGCGCCACGATGATCTGGTTGGCGACCTTGGTGGTCTGCCCGTCGCCGTTGGCGCCGACCAGGGTGACGTTCTTGCCCATCTTGTCGAACACCGGCTTCATGGTGTTGAACGCCCGCTCGGGGCCACCGACCATGATGGTGAGGCTCGCCGCCTTGGCGCCGACCTCGCCGCCGGAAACCGGGGCATCGAGATAGTCGGCGCCGAGCGCCCCGATCTTCTTCGCGAATTCCTTGGTGGCGAGCGGCGAGATCGAACTCATGTCGACCACGATCTGGCCCTTGGAGACCCCTTGCGCGACACCGCCCTCGCTGAACAACACGGCCTCGACATGCGGCGTGTCCGGCACCATGATGATGACGACATCGGATTTCTCCGTGACTTCCTTGCCCGATTTGCAAACCACGCCGCCTGCCGCGACCAGCTCCGGCGCGATCGGCGCGACGTCATGCAGAAACAGCTTGTGTCCGGCGGCCTGCAGATGGCCCGCCATCGGGCGCCCCATGATGCCGAGGCCGATAAAGCCGATATCGATCATTTTGATTTTCCTTGTTCGTTTCCCAGGGTCACGTATCGAGCGCCAATGATGCGTGCCAAGCGAGCCCATCGACAGTCGTCGTCCTCGGTTTATACTCGTATCCGACCCATCCGCGATAGCCGGTCGCGACAAATTTGGGCACGGTGCTATCCCCTCGCGTTAGGCGGGCAACAGCGTGCCCGGCGCGTTCGCGCTTGCCGGCGTATCGTCGAGCGGCAGATCGAGCACCTCCTCGAACTCGACCACGTTGTCGATCTCGGTCCCCATCGAAATATTGGTCACGCGCTCGAGAATGAACTCGACGACAACCGGCACCTTGTGTTCGGCCATCCATTCGCGTGCAGTCGCGAACGCCGCCTGCGCCTCTTGCGGATCGGTGACGCGGATTGCCTTGCATCCCAGGCCCTCGGCGACCGCGACGTGATCGACGCCGTAGACGCCGAGTTCCGGCGCGTTGATATTTTCGAACGAGAGCTGGACTTGATAGTCCATCTCAAAGCCGCGCTGCGCCTGCCGGATCAAGCCGAGATAGGAATTGTTCACGACGACGTGGATGTAGGGCAGCTTGAACTGGGCGCCGACGGCGAGCTCCTCGATCAGGAACTGGAAATCATAGTCGCCCGACAGCGCCACGATCTCGCGGGCCGGATCGGCGGCGCGGACGCCGAGCGCAGCCGGCAGTGTCCATCCGAGCGGCCCGGCCTGTCCGGCGTTGATCCAGTTGCGCGGACCGTAGACGCCGAGGAATTGCGCGCCGGCGATCTGCGAAAGGCCGATGACGCTGACGTAGCAGGTGTCGCGGCCGAACGCTCTGGACATCTCCTCAAAGACGCGCTGCGGCTTGATCGGGATGTTGTCGAAGCGGCTGCGGCGCAGCATGGTGCGCTTGCGGTCCTGGCACGCCGCCGGCCAGGCCTGACGTTCTCTCAGCTTGCCGGCCTTGCGCCACTCCTTCGCGACCGTGACGAACAATTCGAGTGCGGCCCTGGCGTCGGAGACGATGCCGAAATCGGGATTGAAGACGCGGCCGATTTGCGTCGGCTCGATATCCACATGCACGAAAGTGCGCCCCTTGGTGTAGGTCTCGATCGAGCCGGTGTGGCGGTTGGCCCAGCGGTTGCCGATCCCGAGCACGAAATCGGATTGCAGCATGGTGGCGTTGCCGTAGCGATGGCTGGTCTGCAGGCCGACCATGCCCGCCATCAGCACGTGATCGTCGGGGATGGCACCCCACCCCATCAGCGTCGGTACCACCGGAACGTTGACGGCCTCCGCGAACGTGACCAATAGCTCGGACGCATCGGCATTGATGACGCCGCCGCCCGCCACGATCAGCGGCCGCTCCGCGGCGTTGAGCATCGCGAGCGCTTTCTCGATCTGCCGGCGCGTGGCTGATGGCTTGTAGACCGGCAGCGGCTCGTAGGTCTCGTCGTCGAACTCGATTTCGGCCAATTGCACGTCGAGCGGCAGGTCGATCAGCACAGGGCCCGGACGGCCCGAGCGCATGATATGAAACGCCTGGCTGAACACGCGCGGCACCAGCGCCGGTTCGCGCACGGTGACCGCCCATTTCGTCACCGGCTTGGCGATCGATTCAATGTCGACGGCCTGAAAGTCTTCCTTGTAGAGCCGCGCGCGCGGCGCCTGCCCGGTGATGCACAGGATCGGGATCGAATCCGCAATCGCCGAATAAAGCCCCGTGATCATATCGGTGCCGGCCGGACCCGAGGTGCCGATACAGACGCCGATGTTGCCCGCTTTGGCGCGAGTGTAACCCTCGGCCATGTGGGACGCACCCTCGACGTGGCGCGCCAGGATATGGCTGATCGAGCCGCGCCGCTTCAGCGCGGAATAAAGCGGATTGATCGCAGCCCCCGGCACGCCGAAGGCGGTCACCACGCCCTCTTTCTCGAGGATACGCACCGCGGCATCGATCGCTCGCATCTTCGCCATTTCGAAACCCTCGCTGAAATTGCCTGGCGTGATGATCACGGCTACGCGCGGCGATCTCAACGGAGTTCGATTTGTTTCCCGCGATGTGGAAGGGTTGCGGAAAATGACGCGGGATCAGGTCGTTATGTCGGGCGCACGGTGAAACGCTCAAACCCTCGGCGCGCCCCGCGCTTTTCAAGCCTTCCATGCCTAACTTGTTGAACCGCACATCCGCGTCGGGACTCCGGCGGCGCAGCGTTGGAACCGGATTGGCCAACAGCAACTCGCGCGGTAACCACGTTCAGTTACGGATTGTCAGGAATTAGGGGCTTTGCTCGCTTCGGGTTAGTGGGCGGACATGGTTATGCCTATCGGACGGTACATAGCTTGGGTTGGCACATCGCTGCTGGTGTTGTTGCTCGCGGCGAACTGGTTCTTCCCGCGATCAGCCACGGAAGCAACTGCGGATGAAAACAACAACAGGCCGGTCATTCGTATCGCCTCGTTGCAGCAGCCGCCCGAAAGGATCGTCATCGACACGAGCCTGCCAACGATAGTCCCGCCGCCATCGCAGTTCGTGGATGCAATTGCGAACGAGCCACCGCCGCTGGTGCAACCGGATACTCCAGCGGTTCCGCGTCCGACCGCTACCAACGTTGAGAAAAAGCGATCAAAAGCAACCAAAAGGCCGGCGAACGACGTGACAGCCAGGCAAGCGCCATTGTCACCGACAATCCCGGTGGTTAGCGCCGCCCCGGCGGCACCCGTACCGCCAACCAGAGTATCGCTCGCGAATATTCTTTCAGGACAGTTGGTGAGAGACCTTTTCAACCTGCATTGAACGGGTAACCAACGCTGACCCTCGTTCCACTATCCAATGGTTGTCCGAACCTTTGCCTTAATGTCGATGGACTATCACTGCGGCGCAAGTGCGGAGCACACATGGTTAGAACGGTATGGCTCGGCCTTTTTCTGCTGCTCGGCATGGGCGGACTGGCCTTATTCAAGTTTGCTTTCAGTCCACATCAGGCCGTGTCGTTGTCCAACGTCGCGGCATTTGTTTCCGCCGATGCGGAACCCTCGTCGGTGGGTACGGCATTCACTTCCGACACCTTGACGAAGGGAGACCGGTTACAAATCGTGTACGTGGCGCCAGCCATCGATGTGAAACCCGCGGCAACAGAGGATGCGACTGCTCCGCCGCCGGCCCGTTCCGCCGCACCTGCGCCAAAGATTATTAGCCGGCACTGGCATGATCCGAACGACCGGAAGGTCACGCAAGGTGCCAAGCAGAAGCCAAAGGCGGGGGATTCCAGGAAAAGCGGGCCGGCCGGCGATCGCAAACCCGTCGTGGAGGCCAGTTCCTGCAAACCGGACGCGCTCGAAGGGCTGCGTCAACTTTTCAACGCGCGGAGCAGTTGCGCCAAAGCCAACTAGTGGCGCCGAAGCAACTGTCGCGCAGGCGGCACGAAACGGATACAGCGGTTTATTGACCACGATCCGGGAAACACAGGGATGCCGGGGCGTGAAGTGCCCCCCCCTTGTATTCGCGCTGACGGGTCGATTGAACAAGCAATGCAGCTCGCGCGGCCGGAACATCGCCGTCAGCTACCCAAACGCATGGCTGAAATCCTTCCAACCATGATAGCGTTTCATACCAGCTGTGGTCGTGAGGCTGTCGACATGCCGATCAAGCGGCCGATTGTTAGCGAGATGGACCTGACGCGCGCGCGGCAGATCGTGTGCTCCCTGTCGCCCCTCAAACGGCTCTCCTGCGACGATGCCGAGATCGTCGCAAGAGCCATTGCCGAAGGCATTGCGGGAGGCCGAAAACAGGGTCTGGAGATCGCGAAGCTCGACCTCGACGCGTAGCCTCCACAAACTGGAAATCGGAAGGCGCAGTGCGGCTGGGACGAGATTATCCGCGCAGGACGAACCCCGCTCTGACCTCGCGTGACAAATCATTGTCCGAACGGACGACACCAGCGCGGGAGGCCCCCGTGTCATTGCTGCCGTTTGCCGCATTCTTCCTTCTCGCTGCGGCAGCGAACACGGTTCAGGCTTCGGCTTGCCCTCCCTGGCCGGCTGCGCTATTTTGCGCGTCACTCAACCGAGAAAGGAGGGCCGCGCGATGACGACATTCTTCCGGCATTATCGCCAGCGTGGCCCAGTTCACGCCCTGCAAATGCGTTTGCAGGGCTGACCAAGGATCCTTCCGACACAACTTCTTCCTGGTCTGCCCTTCGTGGCCATGCGGCTTGGCGCCTGTTGCGCTTGCCTGCATTCATTCATCGCCGCGCTTTGACACCGACATCCGACGCAGGCTGCGTGCCCCGGATAACGTGATCGCGGCAAGACCAGAGAACGATCATGACCCTCATCACCCTCCGCAATCTCGGCGTCAGCCTCGGCGCGCCGCTGTTCTCAGCGCTCAACCTCGTCGTCAATGCCGGCGACCGGATCGGACTTGTCGCCGCCAACGGCCGCGGCAAGACCACCCTGCTCCGTTGCATCTCGGGCGCGATGGAAGCCGGCGAAGGCGACATCGTCAGATCCAGAGGGCTGACGATCGGCTATGTCGAGCAGAATGTGCCGGACGCCCTGATGGACCGGCCGATGCATGCGGCCGTGCTCGAGGCCCTCTCCGCCGACAGCCAGCTCAGCGAAAGCTGGCGGGTCGATGTGGCGCTGGAGCAGCTCGGGGTGAGCGAGGCGCTGCGCGAGATGCCGCTGAAGCAATTGAGCGGCGGCTGGCAGCGCTTTGCCATGCTGGCCCGCGTGCTGGTGACGGAGGCCGACGTGCTGCTGCTGGACGAGCCGACCAACCATCTCGACCTGGAGCGGATCGGCCAGCTGGAAGGTTGGCTGAACGCGCTGCCGCGCGAGATGCCGGTCGTCATTGCGAGCCACGACCGCGCCTTTCTCGACGCGACCACCAACCGGACACTGTTCCTGCGCCCCGAGGCGTCGCAAATGTTTTCATTGCCTTATACGACGGCGCGCGAAGCACTTCGCGAGGCCGACGCAGCGGACGAACGGCGCTACGCGCGCGACCTCAAGACTGCCCAGCAACTGCGCCAGCAAGCCGCAAAACTCAACAATATCGGCATCAATTCCGGCAGCGACCTTCTGCTGTCGAAGACCCGGCAATTGAAGGCGCGCGCCGAGAAACTGGAGGATGCGGCCAAGCCCGCGCATCTCGAACGGTCCGCCGGCACGATCCGGCTCGCCAACCGCGGAACGCATGCCAAGGTTCTGGTCACGCTGGAGGACGCCGCGGTCGAGACGCCGGATGGAAGGCTGCTGTTTCGAACCGGCAGGCAGTTCATCTGCAAGGGCGACCGGATCGTGCTGCTGGGGCCGAACGGATCAGGCAAGACCCGGCTGCTGACGATGCTGCGCGCGGCGATCGACAATCCGGACACCGCCCAGGCCGGCATCAAGGCCACGCAATCGCTGGTGCTCGGCTATTGCGACCAGGCGCTCGCCGGACTTGATGATTCCGATACGCCGATGCGCGCGATCGTCCGCCGCTTCGATGTCGGCGACCAGCGCGCACGCACGCTGCTTGCGGGCATAGGCCTCGCCATCGAGAAGCATGGCCGTCCGATCGCCCAACTCTCCGGCGGCCAGAAGGCGCGTCTCGGCATGCTGGTGCTGCGCCTGACCCAGCCCAACTTCTATCTGCTGGACGAGCCGACCAACCATCTCGATATCGAGGGGCAGGAAGCGCTGGAGGATGAGTTGCTGGACCATCAGGCCAGTTGCCTGCTGGTGTCGCACGACCGCAGCTTCGTGCGAAACGTCGGCACCCGGTTCTGGCTGATCGAACGGAAGAAGCTGGTGGAGCTGGAAGACCCCGAGAGGTTCTTTGCATCGGCCGGCGCGGCGGGATAGCGCCGCGGATTTATGCCGGCTGGACTGCCGGGCCACGCTTCAGTTGTTGCACAGCCCTTTCGGCGTCCAGTCATGTACCGGCGTTGTCGCGGGCTTCGACGAATCGTGCAGGATCAGAACAAGTGCGCGCCGCTGCACGGTCCCGGTGGCCGTGAGGTGCATCGGCGGACCGCCGGGGACGATCACAAACTCGCTCCCGGCCCGGCCAATCTGCTTGCCTTGCGGCGTTTCCAGGCAGGTCTCGCCGGCCAGCGTGTACCAGGCCTCGGGACCTGAATGAACATGCGCCGGCGCCGTCATTCCCGGCGTGAAGATCGCTTCCATGTACTGCGCCGAGTATTTTTCGCCGGCGGTGACCGGAAGCGGTCCGATTTCGGCGATCCGCTCGCCGCCGGATGGTCGCCAACCCGCGTTTTGGATGGTGAGAAGCCAGGTTTTTCCGAGCAACTCGACCACGGTTCCGCTGGGGCCCTTGGCCGCTTCCGCCGCAGCCCGGGTGGGATAGGCGTCCAGGTGCCAGAAGGCTTGCGACGCAGTCAATTGTCCCACCGGCTCATCGGCGATGATCCAGCAGCCCACCTCGCCTGTCCGCTGGCTCACGGGTTTGCAAATCTGCGCGGAGGCCTGACTGGACAGCGAGAGCACCGCTGCCGAGCAAACGATCATCGCCAATGCACGCCGGCACCACGCCGCCCGGCTCAGCTGTTTCCGCGCCAATTCAGTCAAGGCATCCTCCGAAGATCCGGCGGTTGCAGTGGCGCAACCCTGGCGATTTCGCCTCCCGTTTTCGCTCCATCGGGGTTATAATGGGAAATCGTATTTCCCTATTGGGCTATAACCTGAGGTGAAGGCTCATGCAGTGGGACGATCGCATCGGACGCCGCCTGAGACTGAAGGACCTGCATACTCTGCAGACCGTCGCCGCGGTCGGCAGCATGGCGAAAGCGTCGGAGCGCCTCGCACTGTCCCAGCCCGCGATTTCCAAAGCAATTTCGGATATGGAGCAAACCCTTGGCGCGCCGCTGTTCGATCGATCATCTGTTGGCGTCGAATTGACGGAATGCGGCCGCATGCTGGTCGCACGCACAAGGGTCATTTTCGACGAAGTCCGGCAAGGGGCGCTCGATATCGAGCATTTGTCCGACCCCACCCGGGGCGAAGTCAGAATTGGCACGATCGAACCGCTTACGGGGGTCGTCTCGGAAATCATCAGCCGATTGGCGCGGAATTACCCGCGCATCAGCTACCACGTCACGGTTAGCGATGCCGACACGCTGGAACGCGAGCTGCGCGAGAGCAGCGCTGGACGTACTGATCGCGCGCTGGGTCGCGCCGGTAGTTGCCGACGACCTGGCGGCTGAGGTGCTGTTCAAGTCGCCGCTTGCCGTCATGGCGGAGCGGCGTCATCCGCTCGTGCGCAGGAAGAATCTGAGCCTCGCTGACCTGATGGGAGAGCGGTGGACGCTATCGCCGCCGGATTCCTTCCTCGGCCGTATGGTGGTGGACCTGTTTCGCCGCCGAAAACTGCTGCTTCCGCCAAGCGTCGTGACGACGGTGTCGATCTACATGCGGCTAAACCTGTTGGCGACCGGCGGCTTCCTCACCGTGCTGCCCTTGACGATGCTCCAGCATCGATCGAACAAGACCTGGCTGCGCGCGCTGGACATCGACCTCAGGGATAGTGCCTCGCCGATCGCCGCGATCACCCTGAAAAAACGCCAAAGCGGAGGCGCCGTTCAACTTTTCCGGCAGGCCAGCCTCGAGGTCTGCAAGGAGACGATTGGCACGCGATGATCGGCGAGCGTTCTCTCCCCTGCACTCAGCTTGGGAAGACTTCACCTCCGGCATCACGCCGCCGAGCGCCAGCGTCAGCTCGGCCGCCACCTCGCGCACGGTCTCGCCCAGCGTCGGCCAAGCGGTCGTCGGTGATGCGGCTGGTCATGCCGGAGACGGAGATCGCCGCCAGCGGCTCGCTGCAATCATTGTAGACCACGGCGGCGATGCAGCGCAGTCCCATGCAGGCTTCCTCGTCGTCGACGGCGTAGCCCTGGCGGCGGACCTTTGCGAGCTCCCTGAACAGATCGCCCGGCCGCACGATCGATTTTTCGGTCAGCCGCGGCATGCCGTGATGGCGGATGATCGCGTTGACGTCCTCATCGGAATAGGTCGCGAGCACCGCCTTGCCGACGCCGGAAGCGACCATCGCGACGCGGCCGCCGACCTTGGTCAGCGAGCGCATGATCTCGCGGCTTTCCATCCGGGTCAGCACGACGATGAATTCGTCGTCGACGACGGCGAGATTGGCGGTCTCGCGCGTCAGGTCGCGCAGCTTGCGCAAATACGGCACGGCCTGCGCGGAAAAATTGCGGCGGCGGGCGAAGGTGGCGCCCACGGTAAAGCTGCGCGCGCCGACATGCCATTTCGATTCGGTGCGGTCGAACTGCACGAAGCGGCGGCTTTCCAGCGTCGCCAGCAGGCGATGCACCGTCGAGGTCGACAGGCCGGTGCGGACGGCGAGATCGCTCAGGCGATAGCCCTCGTCGTCCTCGGCGAGCGTTTCGATGATCGAGAGCGCGCGATCGACCGACTGCACGCCGGCATCGCGGGAATCGACCGCGTTGTCGCCGCCGGATTTCGGCTCGAGCGGTTTGCGCCGGATCACGTTTCGCTTCATCGCGACCTGCATCCATCCGTGGTGACCGTCAGCGCCGATCTTGCGGAAGATGCCGCTTCGGGTGCGTCATCCGAAAGCGGCATCCGCGTCGATCTCCGAAGCGGCATGGTCGTCAGAGCAGGCCCGCGCCGCGCGCCCATTTGTACTTGGCGCCGAGCACCTCGACCGGCATTTCGGTCGAATAGGCGTAGGCCGGGATGCCGTTCTGGTAGAGATATTCGGCGGCCTCCTCGACCTCGACGTCGCCGGCGAGCGAGGCGACGATCGGCTTCACGAAGCCCTTGGCCTCCATCTCCTTCTTCACCTCGACCATGTTGCGGGCGAACACCATCGGCGGCGTGACGATGGTGTGCCAGTAACCGAGGATCAGCGAGTGGATGCGATCGTCGGACAGGCCGAGCTTGACGGTGTTGACATAGGTGATCGGCGGCTCGCCACCGGTGATGTCGACCGGATTTCCGGCCGCGCCGAACGGCGGGATGAACTTGCGGAACGCGGCGTCGAGGTCCGGCGGCATCGCCATCAGCGACAGGCCGTTGTCGACACAGGAGTCCGACAGCAGCACGCCGGAGCCGCCGGCGCCGGTGATGATCAGGATGTTCTCGCCCTTCGGCGTCGGCAACACCGGCACGCCGCGCGCGAATTCGAGCAATTGACGCAAGCGAACGCGCGCGGATCACGCCGGACTGCGCGAACACGTCCTCGTAGATCTTGTCGTTGCCGGCGAGCGCGCCGGTGTGCGACGAGGCCGCCTTGGCGCCGGCCGAGGTACGGCCCGCCTTCAGCACCACCACCGGCTTCTTCTTGGAAACGCGCTTGGCGGCTTCGGCGAAGGCGCGGCCGTCTTTCAGGTCCTCGCAATGCTGCGCGATGATCGCGGTGTTGGGATCCTGCTCGAAGAACGCCAGCAGATCGTCCTCGTCGATATCGGACTTGTTGCCGAGGCCGACGATCGCGGAGACGCCCATCTTGGCCGAGCGCGAGAAGCCGATGATCGCCATGCCGATGCCGCCGGATTGCGACGACAGCGCCGCCGAGCCCTTGACGTCGTAGGCGGTGCAGAAGGTGGCGCAGAGATTGGCGGGCGTATAATAGAAGCCGTAGATGTTCGGCCCCATCAGGCGGACATTGTACTTCTGGCCGATCTCGACGATTTCGGCCTGCAGCTCCGGCGCGCCGGCTTCGGCAAAGCCCGAGGGAATCAGGACCGCGCCTGGAATTTTCTTCTCGCCGCATTCGATCAGCGCGCCGGCGACGAATTTCGCGGGGATCGCGAACACCGCGGTGTCGATCACGCCCGGCACGTCCTTGACGCTCTTGTAGGCCTTGTAGCCGAGAATCTCGGCGGCCTTCGGGTGGATCGGATAAATGTCGCCCTTGTAGCCGCCGTTGATCAGATTCTTCATCACGGAGTTGCCGATCTTGCCGTCCTCGGCGGAGGCGCCGATCACGGCAACCGCCTTCGGCTGCATGATGCGGTTCATCGCGGCGACGATTTCGTCGTTCGGGCGCGGCGCCGGGCGCGGCTTGTAGGCGAAGTCGACGACGATGCGCACGTCGGCGGCGATCGCGTCCTTCTTGGTGGCGAACACCGGATTGAGATCGAGCTCGACGATTTCGGGGAAGTCGCTGACGAGCTGCGACACCTTCACGATGACGTCGGCCAGCGCCTCGCGGTTGACCGGATCGCCGCCGCGCACGCCCTTCAGCATGTCATGGGCCTGGATGCCGTCGAGCATCGACAGCGCGTCCGCCTTGGTGGCGGGCGCCAGGCGGAAGGTGATGTCCTTCAGGACTTCGACCAGCACGCCGCCGAGGCCGAAGGCGACCAGCTTGCCGAACGAGCCGTCGGTGATGGAGCCGACGATGACCTCGGTGCCGCCGGCCAGCATCTGCTGGACCTGGATGCCCTCGATCTTGGCGTCGGCCTTGTATTTCTTGGCGTTGGCGAGAATGGTCTCGTAGTTCTTTTCGGCGTCGGCGGCGGTCTTGACGCCGACGATCACGCCGCCGGCTTCGGTCTTGTGCAGAATGTCCGGCGAGACGATCTTCATCACCACCGGAAAGCCCATATCGGCCGCGAGCTTGGCGGCCTCGGATGCGGACTTGGCCACGCCCTCCTTCGGAACCGGGATTCCATAGGCGTCGCAGACCAGTTTGCCCTCGGGGGCCGTCAGGCTGGTGCGTTTATCCGCCTTCACCGCATCGAGAACTTTGCGGACCGCATCTTTGGGATTCGACATTTGGCTTCCTCCTGGGCGCATTTTATGGCATTTGGTATGCCAGCGCGCCGATTGTCAAGCGCCCAGATGTCCCGGAAACGCTGAAAACACGGGCAACTTGACAATCTGGTATTTGGTATGCCAAAAATATTAGAGGTAATTCCCTGCTACAACACGTCTCCCGATGGAGGAGACGAATCGTGCCCACTAGCAAACAACCCAAGGCGCCGCCTGTCATGGCTGATGCAGATATCGCAATCGTCCGGATAGCGCCTGAGACGAGCTTCAAGAACAAGGCCTATGAGGCCTTGAAGGAAGCCATTCTCAAGATGGACATCTACGCGACGCCCGAGCAGGTGATGCTCGACGAGCGCGCGTTGTCCGAACGCCTCGGCGTCAGCCGCACCCCGATCCGCGAAGCGATCGCGATGCTCGAGCAGGACGGCTTCGTCAAGACCGTGCCGCGCCGCGGCATCGTCGTGGTCCGCCGCACCAAGACCGAAATCGTCGACATGATCCGGGCCTGGGCCGCGCTCGAGAGCATGGCGGCGCGGCTGATCACCACCACCGCGCGCAAGAAGGACATCTCGGCGCTGCGCGACTTCTTCAAGGATTTCGGCAAGGACCGCCTGCCGCAGGATCACGTCGAGGAATATTCCAAGGCCAATATCGCCTTCCACCAGGCGCTGATCTCGCTCTCGGAGTCGCCGGTGCTGGTCGACATGACCAACGACATCCTGCTGCATGTGCGCGGCTACCGGCAACTGACCATCGGTCGCACCGATCGCACCGCGACCTCGCTGCCCGAACATATGGCGATCATCGAGGCGCTCGAAGAGCGCGACACCGAACTTGCGGAAAAGCGCGCGCGCGATCACACGCTCGGCCTTGCCGCCTATGTCGAAGCGCACGGCCAGGAACTGTTTAGTTAGAGAGCTGTTCAGTTAGAGAATTGTCCGGCTAGAGAATTTCATGTCGAGAGCCGACGCACGCGTCGGCGCCAAGAAACGATCGAGAAACGATCAGGAAAGATCAGGGAGAAAGCGGATGTCCGTCACAGCAGCAAAGAGCATCGACGCAATCAAGCCGAGGCCGAGCGCGAGCTGACCGACGGCTTTCACCTCATGATCGATGCGCTCAAGCTCAACGGCCTCACCACGATCTACGGCGTGCCCGGCATTCCGATCACGGATTTCGGCCGCATGGCGCAGGCCGCGGGCATCCGCGTCATCTCGTTCCGTCACGAGCAGAACGCCGGCAACGCCGCCTCGATCGCCGGCTTCCTGACCAAGAAGCCCGGCGTCTGCCTCACGGTGTCGGCGCCCGGCTTCCTCAACGGCCTGACCGCGCTCGCGCACGCCACCACCAACTGCTTCCCGATGATCCTGATCTCGGGCTCGTCGGAGCGCGAGATCGTCGACCTGCAGCAGGGCGACTATGAGGAGATGGATCAGCTCGCGATCGCCAAGCCGCTGTGCAAGGCGGCGTTCCGCGTGCTGCACGCCGCCGACATCGGCATTGGGCTGGCGCGCGCCATCCGCGCCGCGGTCTCGGGCCGTCCGGGCGGCGTCTATCTCGATCTGCCGGCAAAACTGTTCGGCCAGGTGATGGACGCCGAAGCCGGCGAGAAGTCGCTGGTCAAGGTGATCGACGCCGCTCCGGCGCAGATCCCGGCGCCGTCAGCCGTCAAGCGCGCGCTCGATGTGCTCAAGAGCGCAAAGCGTCCGCTGATCATCCTCGGCAAGGGCGCGGCCTACGCGCAGGCCGACGACGCGATCCGCAGCTTCGTCGAGAAGAGCGGCGTTCCCTTCCTGCCGATGAGCATGGCCAAGGGCCTGCTGCCCGACCTGCATCCGCAATGCGCCGGCGCCGCGCGCTCGACCGTGCTGAAGGATGCCGACGTCGTGATGCTGATCGGCGCCCGCCTCAACTGGCTGCTGTCGCACGGCAAGGGCAAGACCTGGGGCGAAGCGCCGAAGAAATTCATCCAGATCGACATCGAGCCGAAGGAAATGGACTCCAACGTCGAGATCGTGGCCCCCGTGGTCGGCGACATCGGCTCCTGCGTCTCGGCGCTGCTCGAAGGCATGGGCAGCAACTGGACCGCGGCCGCCGGCCGACTGGATCAGCACGGTCAGCAAGAAGCGCGACGAGAACGTCGCCAAGATGGCGCCGCGGCTGATGAACAACAACTCGCCGATGGATTATCACGGCGCGCTCGGCGTGCTGCGCACCATCGTCAAGGAGCGGCCCGACGCCATCCTCGTCAACGAAGGCGCCAACACGCTCGACCTCGCCCGCGGCGTCATCGACATGTACCAGCCGCGCAAGCGGATCGACGTCGGCACCTGGGGCGTGATGGGCATCGGCATGGGCTATTGCATCGCGGCCGCGATCGAGACCGGCAAGCCGGTGCTCGCGGTCGAAGGCGACAGCGCGTTTGGTTTCTCCGGCATGGAGGTCGAGACGATCTGCCGCTACAAGCTGCCGGTCTGCATCGTCATCTTCAACAATGACGGCATCTATCGCGGCACCGACGTCAATTCCGTCAGCGCCGATCCGGCGCCGACCGTGTTCGTCAAGGGCTCGCGCTACGACAAGATGATGGAAGCCTTCGGCGGCATCGGCGTCAACGTGACCTCGCCCGACGAGCTGAAGCGCGCCGTCAACGCCGCGATGGATTCCGGCAAGCCGACGCTGATCAACGCGGTGATCGATCCGGCGGCCGGCTCCGAGAGCGGCCGCATCGGCAACCTCAATCCGCAAAGCGTCTTGAAGAAGAAATAACCGGGTTCACGATCCAATCCATTCCTTACTGCAGAGCAGACAGAGTACGGAGCAAAGACGATGACAAAGGCGCTGAAGGGCGTTCGCATTCTCGATTTCACCCACGTCCAGTCGGGACCGACCTGCACGCAGTTGCTGGCCTGGTTCGGCGCCGACGTGATCAAGGTCGAGCGTCCCGGCGTCGGCGACATCACGCGCGGCCAGCTGCAGGACATTCCCAACGTCGACAGCCTGTATTTCACCATGCTCAACCACAACAAGCGCTCGATCACGCTCGACACCAAGAACCCGAAGGGCAAGGAAGTCCTGACCGCGCTGATCAAGAGCTGCGACGTGCTGGTGGAGAATTTCGGTCCCGGCGTGCTCGACCGCATGGGCTTCCCCTGGGAGAAGATCCACAGCATCAATCCGAAGATGATCGTGGCCTCGATCAAGGGTTTCGGCCCCGGTCCCTACGAGGACTGCAAGGTGTATGAGAACGTCGCGCAGTGCACCGGCGGCGCGGCCTCGACCACCGGCTTCCGCGACGGCCTGCCGCTCGTCACCGGCGCGCAGATCGGCGACAGCGGCACCGGCCTGCATCTGGCGCTCGGCATCGTCACCGCGCTCTATCAGCGCACCATGACCGGCCAGGGCCAGAAGGTCACCGCCGCGATGCAGGACGGCGTGCTCAATCTCGCGCGCGTCAAACTGCGCGACCAGCAGCGCCTCGCCCACGGTCCGCTGAAGGAATACAGCCAGTTCGGCGAAGGCATTCCGTTCGGCGACGCGGTGCCGCGCGCCGGCAACGATTCCGGCGGCGGCCAGCCCGGCCGCATCCTCAAGTGCAAGGGCTGGGAGACCGATCCCAACGCCTACATCTATTTCATCACCCAGGCGCCGGTGTGGGAGAAGATCTGCGACGTGATCGGCGAGCCCGGCTGGAAGACCCATCCCGATTACGCCAAGCCGCCGGCCCGGCTGTCGCGCCTCAACGAAATCTTCGCGCGCATCGAGCAGTGGACCATGACCAAGACCAAGTTCGAGGCGATGGAGATCCTCAACAAGGACGACATCCCCTGCGGCCCGATCCTGTCGATGAAGGAGATCATCGAGGACCAGTCGCTGCGCGCCACCGGCACCGTGGTCGAAGTCGATCATCCGGCGCGCGGCAAGTATTTTTCGGTCGGCAATCCGATCAAGATGTCGGACAGCCCGAGCGAGGTGACCCGCTCGCCGCTGCTCGGCGAGCACACCGACGAGATCCTGCGCCAGGTGCTCGGCTTCACCGATCACCAGGTCGCCGAGATCCACGATTCCGGCGCGCTCGATCCGCCGCGCAAGCAGGCGGCGGAGTAAAGTCGCTCAACCATTTCTGAAGTTGCAAAGGCCGCCGGTTCCGGCGGCCTTTTTCATTATTGGCAATGCCAAATGATGGATTTATGCTGCACTGCAAACGAATGATTGCTGCTATGCAAACAAATCGATTGTCTCTGGTATCTGGTATACATAAATTGACCCCAGATCACGAAGCGGAGCTGCTCCGCGCCACCAAAAAGGGGACCACAATGTCCAAGACTGCTGCCATCGGCCTCGTACCCACCAGCACCCTGTTCGGCCGCCTGCTGGCCACCATCGACCGCCTGCTGATGAGAAGCGCGCAGATCGCGATTCGCAACGGCGACGTTCCCCGTTTCGGCCTCTAAGGCCTTGCGAATCAAGCGTTAGCGGCACTTTCGCTTTCGCTTCAGGGCGCAATTCGAAATCCTACTTTTGACCAATGGCCCCGATCTTCGGGGCCATTTTGTTATGCGCTGCGTCAAGTTTTCCAGGCCATCGCGGTCACCCTTCTGCGGCATTTGCGCACGGGACGCGCGTATCGCTTGATCCTTGGCATATCAAATACCAAAATGGCGCCGGGAAGCGCGCTCGTGGGAAAATAGAAGCGCGCTCGGGAGGACCGATGACGGAAATGGTTCAGGGAACGGCTCCTACAGCCGCACGTGTCAGCGACACCTATCGCTGGACGCAACTGGTGATCGGTGTCGCCGCGATGGTGATGATCGCCAACTACCAATACGGCTGGACGTTCTTCGTCCCCGACATCCAGAAAAAATTCGGATGGGATCGCGCCTCGATCCAGTGGGCGTTCACGCTGTTCGTGCTGTTCGAAACCTGGCTGGTGCCGGTCGAAGGCTGGTTCGTCGACAAATACGGCCCGCGCCTTGTCGTCCTCATCGGCGGCATCCTCTGCGCCATCGGATGGGCGATCAACGCCCAGGCGACCACGCTCAACGGCTACTATCTCGGCATGATCGTCGCGGGCATCGGCGCCGGCGGCGTCTACGGCACCTGCGTCGGCAACGCGCTGAAATGGTTTCCCGACAAGCGCGGCCTCGCCGCCGGCATCACCGCGGCAGGTTTCGGCGCGGGCTCGGCGCTGACGGTGGCGCCGATCCAGGCGATGATCAAGGATTCCGGCTTCCAGACCACCTTCCTCTATTTCGGTCTCGGACAAGGCATCATCATCGTCATCCTCGCCTTCTTCCTGTTCGCGCCGAAAGCGGGACAGGTCCCCGCCGTGATGCAGAATGCCAACGTGATCCAGACCCGGCGCAACTATCAGCCGACCGAAGTGATCCGTCAGCCGATCTTCTGGCTGATGTACTTCATGTTCGTGATCGTCGGCGCCGGCGGATTGATGGTGACGGCCAACCTCAAGCCGATCGCCGTCGACTGGAAGGTCGACAGCATTCCGGTGACGCTGATGTGGGATGACGATGACCGCGGTGACGTTCGCCGCCACCATCGATCGCATCCTCAACGGCCTGACGCGGCCGTTCTTCGGCTGGATCTCCGACATGATCGGCCGCGAGAACACCATGTTCATCGCGTTCGGCATGGAAGGCATCGGCATCTGGGCGCTGTACATGCTCGGGCCACGATCCGATCTGGTTCGTGATCCTGTCGGGCTTCGTGTTCTTTGCCTGGGGCGAGATCTACTCGCTGTTCCCCTCGACCTGCACCGACACGTTCGGCGCGAAGTTCGCCACCACCAACGCCGGCCTGCTCTACACCGCCAAGGGCACCGCGGCGCTGCTGGTCCCGATCGCGAACTACATGCAGCAGTCGTCCGGCACTTGGGACAACGTGTTCATCATCGCGGCCGGCGCCAACATCCTGGCCTCGCTGCTCGCGATCGCCGTGCTCAAGCCATGGCGCAAGGTCGTGGTGGCGAAAGCGGTCGCGTCGTAACAAGCATCTCGCTTTGCTTACGCCAAACCGAGCGCTCGGCCCTCAGGGCCGGGCGCTTTTTCTTGTGCCGCGCCCAGCCGCGCCGAAGTGGCCGCCGATCCCGCAAGTGCTGGCCGAATGACCTACCGCAATGCTGCATCGCAACATAAGTTGTCGCTTGCTTCTTGGAATTTAATATACCAATTTCCGCCGGACGCGTGCGACGATAGGTCACAATCTTGCGACACTAGGTCACAACCGAAAAAACGCGCGCTCGGGAGGATTTGATGGTTTCCAGCTCAAACGTCACGACACAAGCGGCCCCCAACGTCCAGCGGCTTCCGCTGGCTTCAGCTCGGCGATGGGCATCGTCTGCATGGCGATGATCGCCAACCTGCAATATGGCTGGACGCTGTTCGTCGATCCGATCGATGCGAAAAATCACTGGGGCCGCGCCGCGATCCAGCTCGCCTTCACGATCTTCGTGGTGACCGAGACCTGGCTGGTCCCGATCGAAGCCTGGTTCGTCGACAAATACGGCCCGCGCATCGTCGTCATGTTCGGCGGCGTGATGATCGCGCTGGCCTGGATCCTGAACTCCTACGCGGACTCGCTGACGATGCTCTACGCCGCCGCCGTCATCGCCGGCATCGGCGCCGGCGCGGTCTACGGCACCTGCGTCGGCAACGCGCTGAAATGGTTTCCGGACCGCCGCGGCCTCGCCGCGGGCGCGACCGCGGCCGGCTTCGGCGCGGGCGCCGCCATCACCGTGGTGCCGATCGCCAACATGATCGCGACCAGCGGCTATCAGAGCGCGTTCTTCGATTTCGGCATCGGGCAAGGCCTGATCGTGTTCGTGCTCGCCTTCTTCATTCGTCGGCCGTCGATGGCGATGCCGGCGAAAAAGAAGCAGCTCAATCTGCCGCAGACCAAGATCGACTTTACGCCGCCGCAGGTGCTGCGCAGCCCGATCTTCTGGGTGATGTATCTGGTGTTCGTGATGGTCGCCGCCGGCGGCCTGATGACGGCAGCGCAGATCGCGCCGATCGCGCACGACTTCAAGATCGCCGACACGCCGGTCAGCCTCGCCGGCTTCCAGATGGCGGCGCTGACGTTTGCGATCTCGCTCGACCGCATCTTCGACGGTTTCGGCCGCCCGTTCTTCGGCTGGGTGTCCGACAACATCGGCCGCGAGCACACGATGTTCATCGCGTTCGGCACCGCGGCGGCTGATGCTGCTGACGCTGTCGGCCTACGGCCACATCCCGGTCGTGTTCGTGCTGGCGACCGCGGTTTATTTCGGCGTGTTCGGCGAGATCTACAGCCTGTTTCCGGCAACCTCCGGCGACACGTTCGGCGTCAAATACGCCACCACCAACAACGGCATGCTGTACACCGCCAAGGGAACCGCCTCGCTGCTGGTGCCGCTCGCGAGCATCGTCGCCGCGCAGCTACGGCTGGCAGGCGGTGTTCGTGATCGCAGTGGCGCTCAACGCCACCGCGGCGCTGATGGCGCTGTTCGTGATCAAGCCGATGCGGCGCGCCTTCATCCTCGGCAATGAGCCCGCGGCCGAGGAAGCGACAGCGGCGGCCAGCGCCAAGACGGCCTGACGGCGACCCCGACAAGCCTTCACCCGGTAAAAAGAGGCGCACATCGGTGCGCCTCTTTTTCTGCCACCGAAATCAGGCATACCAGATACAAGGCGTCCATTTTGTGAGGCGCCGCCAGCCAGCCCAATCGGCCCGCTCTCCGCGATACGTCAGCATTACTGCCGTATTATAAGCGTTTTTGTCTCCACCTCGCACCTGAACCTCGTGTTGACAATTGGCATTATGTATACCAGAATTGCGCACGATCTACCCGAAGGAGGTTGCCATGCAAGTCGGAGATATCCTGCGCAAGAAGACCGCCCGCGTCGCAACGGTTCGCATGAACGAAACCGTCGCGATTGCCGCACAACTGATGCGCTCCAGCAATATCAGCGCGCTGGTGGTCAAGGACGTCGTTCGCACCGAGGGCAACACCGCGGTCGGCATGTTCACCGAGCGCGACGTGGTCCGCGCCATTGCCGAGCACGGCGCGGCCGGCGCCAACCTGAAGGTCTCGCAATTCATCTCGGTGCAGCAGCTGGTGTCGTGCAGCTCGACCGACACGCTCGAGCATGTTCGTCATCTCATGAACAAGCATCACATCCGCCACCTGCCGGTGATCGACGACTACAGCCTGATCGGCGTCATCAGCATCCGCGACATCTCGACCGCGTTCGACGAGGAAGCGACCGCCGTCAAACATTCGGCGGCCAGCGCCGCCTGACGGCGCGCCGTTCGAACCGCACCCCTGGATCCAGTCCTTTCGCAAAGCGGACGTTCGCGCCTGCGCCGTAGAGTGCTGCGCCGATGAACGTACGGGCGTCAGAAACAATTCTAGCAAGATCGGTGGAAGAGAGTATGGCGCGCAACATTCTGATCCTTGGAGCCTCTTACGGTTCATTGCTGGCGACAAAGCTCTTGATGGCCGGTCACAACGTGACCCTGGTCTGCCGCAAGAACACCGCCGAACTGATCAATCGCGACGGCACCGAAGTTCGCATCAAGCTGCGCGACGAGGCGACGCACCGCGCGATCTTCTCGCGCGACCTGCCCGGGTCGCTTGACGCGGTCGCGCCCGCCGACGTCGAAATATCCCGCTATGACCTGGTCGGTCTTGCGATGCAGGAGCCGCAATACGCCAACCATGCGATCCAGGTTCTGATGATCCGGATCGCCGAAGCAAGGCTGCCCTGTCTTTCGATCATGAACATGCCGCCGCTGCCCTATCTCAAGCGGATTCCGGCGCTGGCGGAAGCGGACCTGGACGAGGCCTATACCAACGCCGCGGTATGGGAGCGGTTCGAGCCGGGGCTGGTCTCGCTGTGCTCGCCCGATCCGCAGGCTTTCCGCCCGCCGGAAGAAGCGGCGAACGTGCTGCATGTCGGCCTGCCGACGAACTTCAAGGCCGCGGCATTCGCGGACGAGAAGCACAACGCGCTGCTGCGCGAGCTGGAAGCCGACATCGACGCCGTGAAGCTCGATGGGCTCGACGTTCCCGTAAAACTCAGAGTGTTCGACTCGCTGTTCGTGCCGCTGGCGAAATGGTCGATGCTGCTGACCGGCAATTACCGCTGCGTCACGCCGCACGAGCCGCGGTCGATCCGCGACGCCGTGCACAGCGACCTCAAGCTCTCGCAGTCGATCTACGACCATGTCGATGCCATCGCCCAGCGTCTGGGGGCGGACCCGAAGGACCAGGTGCCGTTCGAGAAATACGCCAAGGCCGCGGAAAGCCTGCTCAAGCCCTCCTCCGCCGCCCGCGCTGTCGCCAGCGGCGCGCCGTTCATCGAGCGGGTCGATCTGCTGGTGAAGCTGATCTCGCATCTGCTCGGCGTGCCCAATGCCGAGATCGACCGCACGGTCCAGACCGTGGACCAGAAATTGAACGAAAGGATTGCGCGCGCGACGCCGGCCCGCAGCGAGGCGCTGCAACTCTAGCTCGGCGCTTTCGGCGCGGCGCCGCCCGCCTCAGGCCGGCGCGACGCTGATATAGGGAATGCTGGCCACGATCGCGACAAGCTGGACCGCGTTGCACAGCATGCCGCCCCAATGCAGCCGGCGCAGTTTGCGCACCGCATTGGGGTCGCCGGCGTCCCGGGCATGAAGCTCGGTATCCATCCGCTGCAGAAACCAGCGGCGCGCCGAGACCGCGAACGCGGCGATCAAGGCAATGACAACGGCAACCGCCAGCCGGCCCTCCAGGGCAAAGGCGACCGTCCCGATCACCCCGGCAACGGCCAGCACGAGGAAATAAGCATTGAACATGCCACGCAGCAGCTGGGTGACTTGCGGGATGTCGAGCTTCACCAGCAGAAAAGCGGGCGCCGCCAGCAGGAAATAACCCATCGGCACCAGCAGCAGGACCATGGCGAACAGGACGACGGGATCTGGCATCATGCGTACCACCCTTTTCTTGCTTTGGCCGAGGGCTCTGTCGGACTCAGCTTACAACAATATCCGCCGGGATAAATCGCCTCGAAACCATTGGGCTTTGGTCGGATGCTAGCGTGCGGAGCGGCGTTTGTGTGGCGCGTAGCGGCGCTCAAGCTCCGCGGCAAGCGCATTCTCCCGCTTCAGATTGCTTCCCGCGAGCCAGATGTCGTTGACGGCCCCGCGCGCATTGCGCACGCGGCGCACCGCCTGGCCATGGCTGTGGAATCCGCTCGCCAGCACGATCTGTCCGGCATCCCTCCCGATGACCTCGATCTCGGCCGCGTCCATGAATGGATTGAGCAATTGCGGCGTAGCGGCGAGCACGCGGTTTCCGATTGGCACCAGGTCGACCGCCCCGAACATGCCCCACCAGCGCCCGCTCCAGTCGCGGACGCGGCGTGTCGGCGCGCCGCGGCTTTCGAACGCGCGCAGGATTTGCATGACGCCATCGAGCCAGAGCACGGCCATGCCGTCGGCGGCATTGGTAAGGCAGGTGACGCTGAGTTCGCAGGCCGGGATCACGCAGGTTCGCGAAATATAGCCTTGGAACGCGCCGTTGTGGCCGAACCAGTCCCAGCCGGCGTGCGTGCCGCTCATGGTGCCCAGCCCGTAGTATCCCTCGAGCGTCGAATGCGGGTTGCGCCACTGCTTGCGCGTCATCTCGCGGCGGCTGGCGGCGGACAGCAGGCTGCGTTTGGCGTTGGGCGCCAGTTGCGCGAAGAAGCGCGCGACGTCGGCGGCGGTTGAGGCAAATCCCGTGGCCGCTGCCATCGCGTTGGTCGGATTGTCGCCGGGAACGACCAGGCGTTTTCCCAGCGGCAGCCGAAGCGTGTGACCGCGCGCGAACGCGGTGCCTCTTGCCAGCGGCGTGTTGGGTTCGGTCTCGCGCAGGCCCGCGGCCGCCACGACCTCGCGCTTGATCCAGCCGCGATACGGCTCGCGCGTGACCGCCTCGATCACCAGCCCAAGCAATCCAAAGCCGTGGTTGGAATATTTGAAGCGCGTGTTGGGCGCGATCGCGGGCGCAGCCCGCAATTCCGCCATCAGCTCCTGCTCGCTCAGATAAGGCCTGCGATCGCCGAACTGGCCGGCGTCGGCGCCGTCGCGGGTGAGGCCTGCGCTGTGCGACAAAAGCTGCGCGATCGTGGTTTGCGCGACCTGCGGATGCAGGCCCTTGACATAAAGCCCTACGGGATCGTCGAGCCGCAATTTGCGTTGCTCGCGCAGCTTCATGATTCCGGCCGCGGTGAAACTCTTGGAGTGCGACGCGATCCGGAAGCGGTGACGCGGCGTCAGCTTCTCGCCGGTCGCGATATTAGCCTCGCCGAATGCGAACTCGGCGATCACCTTGCCGCGATGGGTGATGGCTGTGATGCAGCCGGGCTGCTGCGTGGTCCGCATCTGGAATTCGATCCAGCTTCTGATGTACCCGACCGCGTCTTGTACCCACGGCTCCATGCGCCTTCTCCCCAATCTGCAAACTACCGTTTTGATCCGGTCCAGCTCCCGGCGCATCCATCGGATCGCCGGAATGTCCCGGAGCCGCTGCGGCCCGAGAAACGGCCGGACATCGTCCAGGTCAGGCTCCCCGCGGATCCAATTCCGGACACGGAGCCATTTGAACCGACTTGAGAGGTACCGTACTGGCCCACCATCTGGCTACCGGTGATGACCACCGTGTCGGTGGAACTGCCGCAGGGCGCGCCGACGCTGGTAAGGACCCATGCGCCATCGAGATTGCCGCCGCCACCGCCACTCCTTCGCGGCGTGCGGCTCGGCTCTTCGGCCCTCGGCTTGCTGCGTGCCGGCTTTGAGGATTCGGCGGCGCCCGGCGTCGCGCGCGAACCGGAGAGCGACTTCTCGTCGTTGCCGACGCTGCCGCCGGCGCTGCCTTGCGCGCGCGCCAACCCCGGCAAGGCCACAACGGCAAGCATGGCCAGGAGCAGCGCGGCTCCGATACCAAATCGAATAATTCCTTGCATAATACACCGGTTTCCAATGAGCATATTCAAGGCGGCAACAATCGCAGCCCTTCAATACCTTGTCGACATCGTTGGCGGCTCGCCCCGACAAACCGGAAATTGTCCATCTTGCGGGAATAAAAGCCCCGCTTTTGCATGATGGCGTTGCCCTGAGCCCTGCCCTGGCCGGTAGACTTTTGCGGTGGCGGACGGCATCCTGTCCCCTGAAATCCAGCAAAAAGAACGCGCGCGGGCCGCCCGCGCCGGGGAAACCAAAGGGCAAAACATGATCAAGACGCGATTTACCGAAATGTTCGGCGTCGAGCACCCGATCGTCCAGGGCGGCATGCAATGGGTCGGGCGCGCCGAACTGGTCGCGGCCGTCGCCAACGCCGGCGCGCTCGGCCTCATCACCGCGCTGACGCAGCCGACGCCGGAAGACCTGACCAAAGAAATCGCGCGCTGCCGCGGCCTCACCGACAAGCCGTTCGGCGTCAACCTCACCATCCTGCCCTCGATCAAGCCGCCGCCCTACGCCGAATATCGCCAGGCCATCATCGAGGCCGGCATCAAGATCGTGGAAACCGCCGGCAACAAGCCGCAGGAACACGTCACCGAATTCAAGAAGCACGGCATCAAGGTCATCCACAAATGCACCAGCGTCCGCCATGGGCTGTCGGCCGAACGGATGGGCGTCGATGCGCTGTCGATCGACGGCTTTGAATGCGCCGGCCATCCCGGCGAGGACGACACCCCCGGCCTGATCCTGATTCCGGCCGCCGCCGACAAGATCAAGATCCCGATGATCGCCTCCGGCGGTTTCGGCGACGGCCGCGGCCTGGTCGCAGCGCTGGCGCTCGGCGCCGAGGGCATCAACATGGGCACGCGCTTCATGTGCACCAAGGAAAGCCCGATCCATCAGCTGGTGAAGGAGCGCATCGTCGCCAATGACGAGCGCGAGACCGAACTGATCTTCCGCACCATGCGCAACACCTCGCGCGTCGCCAAAAACGCGATCTCGACCAAGGTGGTGGCGATGGAAAAGGAAGGCGCCAAATTCGAGGACGTGCGCGAACTCGTCGCCGGCGCCCGCGGCAAGATGGTCTACGCGACCGGCGATGCCGATGAGGGCATCTGGTCGGCCGGCCAGGTCCAGGGCCTGATCCACGACATCCCGACCTGCGCCGAACTGGTGTCGCGCATCATGCGCGATGCGGAAGCCATCATGCGCAGCCGTTTCGAAGCCATGCTGTCGGGCGCCTCGCGTCAGGCGGCGGAGTAAGTGGCCTGCGCGCGGTAGACTGCCGCACCTCTCCCCGCATTGCGGGCGAGGTCGACGCAGCAAGCTCCGGGTGCGAGCTCTCGCCACAGGAAGAATGGATTGCTTCGTCGCGAGTGCTCCCCGCAATGACGCGCTAAACCTCCGACACAAGCCGGCAGAGCGAGCAGAAAGAGAACATCCCATGAAAGCCTATGTCTACGGCGCCAACGGCGCCGAAATCACCGACGTTGCAAAACCGTCGCCGAAGGGCACGCAGGTGCTGGTCAAGGTCCATGCCTGCGGGCTGAACCGCGCCGATCTCGGCATGACCAAGGGCCATGCGCATGGCGCGGCCGGCGGCGTCGGCACCGTGCTCGGCATGGAATGGGCGGGCGAAGTCGCCGAGCTCGGTCCCGACGCCAAAGGCGTCAAGGTCGGCGACAAGATCATGGGCTCGGGCGGTCCGGCATTTGCCGAATATACGCTGGCCGATCACGGCCGGCTGTTCCGCGCGCCCTCCAACATGAATTTCGAGGAGTCCGCGACGCTGCCCGTAGCACTCGCCACCATGCACAACGCAGTCGTCACCGACGGCGCGCTGCAGGCGGGCCAGACCGTGCTGATCCAGGGCGCCAGTTCCGGCGTCGGGTTGATGGCGATGCAAATCGCAAAATACAAGGGCGCGAAAACCGTGATCGGCTCCTCGACGGACGCGACGCGCCGTGGCCGGCTGAAGGAATTCGGCGCCGACCTCGCGGTGGATTCCTCCGATCCCGGCTGGGTCGACGAGGTGCTGAAGGCGACCAATGGCGAAGGCGTCGACCTGATCGTCGACCAGGTCTCGGGCTCCGTCGCCAACCAGAACCTGAAGGCGACCAAGATCAAGGGCCGCATCGTCAATGTCGGCCGGCTCGGCGGCACCCACGCCGATTTCAACTTCGACCTGCACGCCGCGCGCCGCATCAACTATATCGGCGTCACCTTCCGCACCCGCACCATCGAGGAAGTCCGCGCGATCTTCGACGAAGTCCGCAAGGATATCTGGCCGGCGGTGGAATCGCGAAAACTGCAACTGCCGATCGACAAGGTGTTTCCATTCGCCGAGATCGGCAAAGCGTTCGAGCACATGGAAGCCAACAAGCATCTCGGCAAGATCGTGGTGACGCTGTAGCTTCGTGCCACTGCAATGACCACAACCAGCCCACGCACCATCCACGACGGCGGCCGCTATTTCGAAGGTCCGCGCTGGCATGCGGGCCGGCTGTGGTTCGTCGACTGCATGGAGCGGACGCTGCTCTCCCTCGCACCGTCAGGCGAATGCGAGCAGCACGCCAAATTCGACGACGACACGCCGTGCGGCACAGGCGTGCTGCCGGACGGCCGGATCATCGTGCTGACGATGTTCAAAAAGCGCCTGTTCGCCTACAGCAACGGCAAGCTGTCGCCCTACGCCGACCTGTCCGGTATCGCGACCGGCACCATCGACGACATGATCGTCGACGGATTGGGGCGCGCCTACGTCGGCGATCTCGGCTTCGATATGCCGCCGCCGGAAGGCCGCGGCGCGGTCGGCCGCATCATCCTGGTCATGCCTGATGGCGCGGCCCGCGTGGTGGCCGAGGGCCTGCGGTTTCCCAACGGCATCGCGGTCTCGGCCGACAACAGCCGCCTCGTCGTCGCCGAAATGGACGGCGCGTGCCTCGCCGATTACGACATCGAAGCCGACGGCGGCCTGAAGTTTCGCAGCCGTTTCGGAAACATGAAATCCCCCGACGGCATCTGCCTCGACCGCGAGGGCGCGGTGTGGGTCGCCGCCTTCGAGGAGGACGCGTTCATCCGGCTCGACCGCGAGGGCCGCGAATTGCAGCGCATCGACGTGCCCGGCCGCCGGGCGCTGGCGTGCGTGCTCGGCGGGCGTGAGCGGCGGACGCTTTATTGCCTGAGCGCCGCGACGTCGTACGCGGAGCTGCGGCAGCGAAAGTCGTCCTCGCGCATCGACGTGGTCGAGGTGGAAGTGGCGGGCGCGGGGAATCCCTGACCAATGCCGCGCCGCACGCCGGCGCTTCGCGCTCAGCCCGGCGGCGGAATTCCCCGCAACACGTCCCTGAAAACGCCAGACTGCACTTGAAACGCGCGCGGGCTGTAGTCCTGGTAGTATCCCGCGGTCACCACGACAACGAGATCGAGCTCCGGCACGATGCGGATCGACTGCCCGCCGCGACCGAGCGCGGCGGTCCAGTGGACTTCACGCCCATCGTGCAGGGAGCGGCCGAGCCACCAAAGATAGCCATAGAAATAAGGTCCCGTGGCTTCCAGTCGCGGTGTCATGGAGGCGTCGATCCAAGCTTTCGACACGATTTGACGGCCGTTCCAGCGGCCGCCCGCGAGCACAAGCTGGCCGATCTTCGCCATGTCGCGCGGTCGCAGGCGCAATCCCCCGCCCGCGTCGGAATCTCCCTTCACCCGGATCCACTCGAAATCGGTAATGCCCAAAGGCGCGAACAAAGCCTCGCGCGCAAATTCGTCGAGCGGGCGTCCAACCGCCTTGCGCACGATGGCCGACATCAGCGTCAGCGCGCCGGTGTTGTAGAAGAACTCCTGTCCTGCCGGGGCAGTCGCCGCAAGACCGAGGACGTAACGGCACGGATCGGGCGCCATATGCATGCGCACCTCATCGTTGTTGTCCTCGTTGCTCGGGATGGCCTCGACCCACTTCAGGCCCACCGACATGGTGAGCACGTGCAACAACTGGATGCGTTCCTTTTCAGGGGTACGCAAGTCTGACAACTCGGGGAAGAAGCTGAAGACCGGTTCGTTGATGCTGCGTATCAGCCCGCGATCAAGCGCGATCCCGACCGCGAGCGACGCGACGCTCTTTGAAACCGATTTCACATTGTGCAATGTATCGGCGTCGAAGGTGACTTTCCCGACCGGGTGGCTGTTGATCTCGTCGGAACCCCTGAAGTACCGCTCGAACAGCAGTCTGCCACCACGGGCGACCAGCACGGCATGCACATTGGCTTCGCTCGAGCCGAGCCGGTCAGCCATCCTGCACAGCGCAGCGCGGTCGATGAGTCTATCTTCGTTGACGGCGGCGACGGGCCAGCCGTCGTCCCGCGCGACCGGAACACCGCAGCTGTCGGGCGCCTCCGCGCGCACCGGCAACCCGGCGAGCGGTGCCAGCGCAGCGCCACCGAGAAGTGAAATGAACTGGCGCCGTCTCATTCGACCCTCTGGTTCACAGCTTTTGCGGCAGCCTATCAGATGATCTTGCGAAGGGCGATTGCCGAGGCGTCTCTTCCCCTCTCCCCTTGTGGGACGGGGTGGACGCGATGCGAAGCATTGCGGACGGGTGAGGGATTGTCTCTGCGGATAGAGACCCCTCATCCGGCGCGTTTCACGCGCCACCTTCTCCCACAAGGGGAGAAGGAAGAAGCGCGGTTTACCCGCCCCAAATGAACCTTTTCGGCCCTGACAGCACCAAGCTTGCGTATCCCCGAAAGGTCCGAGACGGAGCCCTGCGTGATGAAAGCCATGAAGCCCTTGATTCGCGTCGCAGTCACCGCGCTGCTCCTGAGCGTGTCGTTCAGCACGCCATCCCAAGCGCGGCAGGATCAGGCAAGCGTCCTCGATAAAAAAGTATCAAGCCTTTTTGAGGCCGGGAAATACATGGCAGCGCTTCCATTGGCCAAACAATCGCTGGCCCTGCGCGAGAAGGCGGCGAGTCCCGACGATGAAAAGCTGGGGAATTCGCTGAACAACCTCGCCGCGCTCGAATATAATCTGGGCCATTACGACATAGCCGAGCCGCTGTACAAGCGCGCGCTCGCCATTGCCGAGAAGCTCACCGGTCCGGATGACGACGGCGTAGCCAGTCTCCTGAACAATCTCGGCGAGCTCTACCGCGTGCAGGAGCGTTTCGCCGATGCCGAGCCGATGCTCAAGCGGTCGGTGGCCATTCGCGACAAGGCCAATCCCGACAACCCGGACATCGCGCCGGCGCTGAGCAACCTCGGCGCCGTCTACAGCAATCAGAAGCGTTACGACCTGGCCGAGCCGCTGTTCAAGCGCTCGCTGGCCGTGCTCGAGAAGGCGCGCGGTCCGGATGATCCGGAACTGTCGGTCGTGCTGAGCAACCTCTCCGACACCTATATCAACCAGAAGCGTTACGACCTGGCCGAGCCACTGCTCAAGCGTTCGCTGCGGTTGGCCGAAAAGCTCGGGCCCAACAATGCGAGCGTGGCGCAGGCGCTGAACAACCTCGGCGCGGTCTACCTCTATCAGGATCGGCACGACGATGCCGAACCGCTGCTGAAGCGCTCGGTGACCGTGTTCGAAAAGGCGCTCGGTCCGATGAATCCCGAACTCGTCGAGTCGCTGGACAATCTGGCCGGGCTCTACAAGGAGCAGGGCCGCTACGCCGATGCCGCACCGCTCGCCAAGCGCGCGGCCGCCATTCGCGCCAGGGCAGGGGCCAGAAGATCTAGTTCGTAGCGCGTAGGGTGGGTAGAGCGAAGCGAAACCCACCATCTTTCCCCATGAGCTGCAATTGATGGGTATCGCTTCGCTCCACCCATCCTACACGCTGAAACCCCCTGTCTCGCCGTAGCTGGCAGAGCATAGGCGGATGAACAACTAGTCATCAGCCTGTCCAAAGCTTAACTCCGGTTCCGATTGCATCCCGGCGTTCGCCCCCCACCTCCTCCCTGTCTGGAGGACGCCATGAAACAGTCGCAGCACTTTTTGGAGAACGCGGAGAACTGCGCCCAGCTTGCCGAGCGGGCAACCGACGAGCCCACCCATAACCGCTACAAGCGAATGGAAGCCGCCTGGCGAGCCTTGGCCGAGGAGCAGGACTGGCTGGACGGCGAAACGCCGCCTGAAGGTTCCCAAAAGCCCGGAACGAATCGCGACCCATCGGCTTGAATCTCGGTCCGCGGCGTGGAGCTGCGGCGAACTGCGCAAGCCTGATTTCCGACATGAGCAAGAAAGACAACATCGACCGCGTCTGGGACATCATCGAAAAGGTCGGCGTCTGCATGCTGACGACGCAATTCGATGGTGGACTGCGCGCGCGACCGTTAGAGGCAAGGCCCGACCGCAAGGCCGGCCTGATTTTTTCGTCACCGATATCCATAGCGCCAAGGAGGACGAGATCGAGGCCGGGCCCGATGTCGGCCTTGCCTTTATCGATTCGAGCGACAACGCCTATCTGTCGATCACCGCCCGCGCCCGCGTCTCGCGCGATCCCGACCAGACAAAGGCAGCCTGGCGAAGCACCGATGAAGCATGGTGGCCGGGCGGCCCGACCGATCCCGACGTCTGCCTGCTGCGGATCGAGCCTGCCACGGCGGAATTGTGGGACGGACCAGCGAGCCGTGTCGTTACCGCCTTCGAATTTGTCAAGGCGCGGTTGACCGGCGCGGAGCCGAAGCTAGGCGAGAACCGCAAGGTGACGGTGAAGATGTGAGGGCGTGGGGTGGAGAGCGAAGGCGGAAGGCTGGCGCGTAATCCGCCATCTCGTTTGAATGCTAAGGGCCAGCAGCAGTAGCGGCAACTGAGCTGCACCCGGTTCCGAAGACACCGAGTTAGGTGTTTTATGGAACAGGAGGTGCGTCATGGAGAGAAGGCAGTTTACGCGGGAGTTCAAGCTTGAGGCGGTCCGGCTGATCAAGCAGCGCGGCGTTTCGTATGCGCAGGCGTCAAAAGACCTTGGAGTTCATCCGACGCAATTGCGCAATTGGGTGAAGCAGCTTGCGGACGATCCGCAGCATGCGTTTCCCGGCCACGGTCAGATGAAGCCGGAGCAGTTGGAGATCGCGCAGCTCAAGCGCGAGGTTGCCAAGCTGAAGGCCGAACGGGACATCCTAAAAAAAGCCGCGGCCTACTTCGCGAAGGAATCGACGTGAAGTTCGGTTTCGTTGCGAAGCACCGGGGGATCTGGCCGGCGGAATGGTTGTGCGAGGCGCTCGGTGTCTCGCGGGGTGGTTTCTATGCCTGGCTGACACGGCCGCGCAGTCAACGCAGCCGGAGCGATGAGGACGTTGGCGCGAAGGTTCGTGCCAGCTTCCTGGCGAGCGATCGAACCTACGGGGCCAGGCGTGTCTGGCACGATCTGCTCGCCGAAGGGGTGAGGTGTGGTCTGCACCGGATCGAACGATTGATGCGGCAGCAAGCCCTTAAAGCGCGCCCGCGACGGCGTCGACTGCCGCCCGATCTGGGTGAGCGGCAGGTCGCCGCCGTCGCTCCCAACGTGCTCGACCGCAGCTTCGAAGCGCCCGCTCCCAACCGCAAATGGATCGCTGACTTCACCTATGTGTGGACAGCGGAGGGCTGGCTCTATGTGGCCGCCGTCGTCGATCTCTTCTCCCGCCGTGTGGTTGGCTGGTCGATGAACGCAGCGATGACGGCCCAGCTCGTCACCGACGCCCTGGTGATGGCGATCTGGCGACGGGGCAAACCGGACGCGCTGCTGCATCATTCCGATCGCGGCAGCCAATACACCAGCGAGCAGTTCCAGCGGTTGATGGCCGATCACGGCGTCGTCTGCTCGATGAGCCGGTCAGGCAACGTCTGGGACAACGCGGCGATGGAGAGCTTCTTCTCGTCGTTGAAGACCGAGCGGACTGCGCGCAAAATGTACCGAACGAGGGACGACGCCAAGGCCGACGTCTTCGATTACATTGAGCGCTTCTACAATCCGAAACGCCGGCACTCGACGATCGGATATTTGAGCCCTATGGAGTTCGAGCGGCAGGCTGGATTAGCTTAAGCGGGTGTCAACCGAACCGGGTGCAGCTCATACACCGGCTTATCGTTACCGTCCATGTGGACACCCTTAACACTTCCTTGCGTCCACAGAAAGGCAGTGTCTCTTGTCAGCGGCATATGCGTGCCTCGAGCTAGCGGATAAAAATCTGACTTCTGAATCATTCCGTAGGCGACGGCCATCCAGTTCGATGACTTGATTACCTGAACCAGTTCTACCTCCGTGCGATCGTTGAAAGCGTCCAATGCACCGAGAATTTCCTCTTCCTTGAATGGCGTGTTCTTATGAACTGTGACCTTTCTTGGCGCGCGTCCTGAATGACCGCTCTGATAAATTTCAAGGCTACGCGACATCACGGCGAGCATCTCGTTGTATGAAAGATACGGATTGCCCCGCCGGTCTTGCGTGAACCCGCGGGTGTCATACGCAACAAATTGAAACCCGGTCCCGTCCGGATCAAAGACCTGGCTACAACATGTCGTATATTCCGTGCCGTCACTCGCCTTTTTCATGGCATAGCTAATTCCGATAAACGCCTCGTCCGCGTTTAACCCCGACAGCTTCCAGGGGATGCCGCCTGCCTTTGCATATGTAGCGACGCTAAGCCCCCACATCACGTTTGCGCGGCAGTTGCGTAGCAACGCGCTCTCCAAAACAATCTGGATGGGAATGCGCATCGGTGCGCAATAGGCTTTCAGATAATCGTGCAGATCGAAGCCCGGCGATTCAAAGCACGCCTCCCAGGCGTTCGGAAGATAGATCAGCAAAACGTCGAAGTCTGCGCGGTGAATATTTGTCTTTCCAATCGCGTCAAACAGCTGCCGCGCCAACTCAGGCCGATTGCCGGCCTTTGCCAATTCGTCAAGATCGCTCGCCATTTCGAAACGCACCCGATCACCAACGCTTACAATGGGCGTCCGAAATAAGGGCTCGAATCCGGGATAGACGGGGTAGTAATTTTTCGCTTCGCGCGGCGTCGCAGGACGGGTTAATTCATTCAGAATGCTGTCGAGCTTTCGGAGCTGGCCCTTGGGAGCAAGCTGACCCACGCGAACGCGGGCGGGAACGCCCAGAGTCTTGCTGTACGGCCCGAATTCGATGAGCCCGCGCAGGGGATGGCGGGCGAACTCGCCGTTGGCAAACACGAGTTGCGGTTCCGGCACCATCGAATAGCCGCTGAGTTCCGAGACGTGCTGCGTCATGCGATTGCCCGGCGGCTGAAAGCCGTGCGGCTATTAATACGAACCGAGGGCGTCCTCGGCAGCAGCAAATGGATCCACGCCGAGAGCAGCGCATCGGCCTGCTCGTTGAAACGCCCGCCACCTCGTCGGTCAAGAAAATCAGCCGCTTGAATCCGAGCCCGCTTCGGCCAAACCCAGATCATCGGCTTCAAAAGCAGAAAATATTTGCCGTTAATCTCTTCGAGATCGAGCTTAACGCTTCCGCCCACCACACCTCCTCCGATTTGGGGCGTTCATCCGTTGGAGGCGCTGTAAGGCCGGGTATTCGTCCGTAGAGCTCGCCGACGCATTGCTTCACTTCTTTCGTCACTTCGTGCGCCGCATGCGCCTTGTCAAGAATGAGAACCGACCCGCCCCGCCAAGTACGAAAGATGAGGGGCTTACCCTGCATCAAGGCGAGGCCGATCCCACGCTCAACAAAGCCTTTCAGGTGCAGATTATTCTGCAGATCGTGGAGTTCTTTTTCGATCGAAAACGGCGTCATGGACTTTAGATCGGGGCCGAACGCGTGCCGTAGCCAAGCTTCGGAGCCCCAGGCGAATACGGAACGTCCCTTCGTGCAAACAATTTTGCCGTCTGCTGCTTTTTCTGCCGCGTGAAGATCACTCCACTCCTTAGCTGTTGTAAACGTCAGCTCCAGGCAAATCGTCGGCAGCTGCGACAGAGGCAACGCGTTCATCCGAAGAATGGGTATCACCGTTCCGGGCCTTGCCAGCGGAATGACGACCGACTGCGCGCCGCTTCGTCCGATTTTGCCCGCCAGCGCAGCGTCCTTATCGGGAAATTGCTTCCACATCCTGGATAGAAGCGAGTTCAAGTCTCGATTTCGACCAATTCGGCCCGCACGCCCTTAGCACGAGCCTGCTCCAAAAGGGCCGAGACTGGTTCGAGCGGCGGCCGGCCCTTCAGCCCAGTCCAGTAGAGCCCATGCGGAAATGGATTTCGGGCCGTCGAGTACGCTTGATAGCAGGCGCATGACACTTTCGTCACGGCCGCTGTAGCCAGCCACGATCAAGCCGAAGCGATTACACGAATTAACAAGGCAATCGCCAAGCTCCGCATTCTGTGATTGCAAATCCGCGGTCAAATTCTTGATGCTCGTATACCTGAAGTCTCCGTGTAGCTTGCAGTAGAGCGGAAACTGATCGTTGTTCAACGCGGCTTTAGCAGCGTAGGCACCGTCCAGATGAAACGGCAGCAATGTCCTTACCGGCAACTTCGGCAAGGGCCCGCTCGACGACTGTGTCGAAGTTTGTCGTGAACACGGTTTTGATAACGCCCGATGCAATGAGCCCCGCGAAGGCGCGGTGACCGAGTGTCAGAGACGAATTCTTTTCGGACAGGATTGCGTGAAGATAATTTCTTTGGCGTTCGTAGTCGTCGCCGAAAATCAGTTCGAAACTTCTCGAATACGCCGTAGGGTCGTTCGTCCCTCGAAACCCGTGCGATACCATGAAGGCGTCAATTTTTTCTTTGATCGCGCTGTTTTGTAAATCGTTCGCCGAAATTTCTTGATGTTCTTCGGAGCAGTAGTAACGCCGCTTCAAATCCCAAATGATATCCGTCGCTGTAGGCAGACCCGCGCTTTGCGAGGCACCCGCGCCGAGCAACCACGCAAACATGCCGGGCGCCTCGGCTACCCTCCGGATGAAATCCGCCTGATCCATAGAATCCAAGCTACCCTTGCCCATTCGGGCGCACAACCAAGGATAGCTACGCCGAATTCTCCCGACGGTGCTTTTCCGCAGATTTTTCAGTCACCTTGCCAAACCTGCGCCTTGTCCTTTCGACCGGACGGCAGGGCACATTGGGAAGCCGCGCATCGGCAATCAATAAAATTTCCGATTTTCAGAAATTTCCCTTGACGCCACCCCCAAATCACCGCTATATCTCCCCCACCCCGTTCCTCTCAGAGGGGCGTATCATGATCGTCACGAACGTGGGACGGGTCGCGGTGGACGCTGGTAGTGCCGATAACGAACGGCGCGAGAGCGTACGGCGAAGGCGTGTGGTCCTGACGTCGCGGTGCTGGCGTCAATGCACCTGGAGGCAACAGCTTCTCAGGGCGCGACGGAGGCAAAAGAGCCGTTCTCCGGGGAGAGCACGCTATAAGCCGTAAAGCCATTGCGCAGGGAATGTCGGGTTGCCCCCGTCTGTACCTGTATGCTCGTGTGCGCATTTTCTACCACTTTGCACACGGGACCGCGGGTGCAGCGAGCACCCGGCATTCCCTGCGCCCTCTCAATTGAAGGGCGAAGATTCTTTCACAACTCCGGGCGCAATGCGCCGCGAGATCGCGGAGTCGTATTCAGGTGTCCACGTCATTGCGAGCGCGGCGACCCAGTTCGCGAAGGCCTCATGACTCAAGCGAGAAGCCGCGGCGTACTGTCATCGCCGCATTCGCGCGACGCCGTTGGCTCGCAATGACGGTGCACTGTGACGGTGACCACCCCTCAATTCGGAACAATTCGCAACAAATCGCATCTCGCAATACCGCTCCTGCAAGTGAGTGGCGATTGCGGCTGATATCGGCGCTTGATGTTAACGAACGCCCTGCTAAACCGCCGACCATGACCCCCCTTCATAACAGCGCTGCCCACACCAGCCACAGCATCAAATCGAACGTCGCCGCGATCTCGATTTTCGCCAGCGCCGGCATGGCTGTGGCGAAATTCGTGGTCGGGATCGCGATCGGCTCGCTGGCGCTGATCTCGGAGGCGCTGCACTCCTCGGTCGACGTGGTCGCGACCGTCATCACCTGGCTGGTGGTGCGGGTGTCCGACCAGCCGGCGGACGACGAACATCATTACGGCCACGGCAAGTTCGAAAGCCTGTCGGCGCTGTTCATCATCGCCCTGCTCTACGTGCTGGCCGGCGGCATCCTGGTCGAGTCCTGGTCCCGCCTGCGCGACGGCGCGGCGCCGCCGACGCTGTCCGTCATTCCCTTCGCGGTGCTGGTGGTCGATATCGCCGTGAATTTCTGGCGGGCGCGGGCGCTGCATCGCGCGGCGCGCGCCACGCAAAGCCAGGCGCTGGCCGCCGACGCGCTGCATTTTGCCTCCGACGTGCTCGGCTCGATCGCCGTCATCATCGGCCTGGTGCTGATCGGCTTTGGCTATGCCTGGGGCGACGCGGTGGCGGCGATCGCGGTCGCCATCATGATCGCGCTGCTGGGTTTGCGGCTGGCGCGCTCGACGGTGGAAACCCTGCTCGACCGCGCCCCCGAAGGCGTGGCCGAGAAAGCCATTGCCGCGATCCGCGCGGTGCCCGGCGTGGTCGGCGTCGAGCGGCTGCGCGTCCGCATGGTCGGGTCCAACGCATTTCATCGACGCCATCGCCAACGTGCCGCGCACCTTTCCGATCGACCGCGTCGAGGCGATCAAGCGCACCGCGCAGGAGGCCGTCAGCAAGGCGCTCGGCGACGCCGACCTGACCTTTACCGCAGTCCCGGTCGCGCGCGACAATGAGAGCGTGCGCGAGCGCATCATGGTGATCGCCCGCAATTCCGGCCTCGCCGTCCATCATGTGACCGTGCACGACCTCGGCGGCAAGCTCACCGTCTCGATCGACCTCGAGGTCGACGGCGAGATGGCGCTGACGGCGGCGCACGACATCGCCCAGGAACTGGAGCGCGCGATCCGCGAGGATTTCGGCGAGGACGTCGAGGTCGACACCCATATCGAGCCGCTGGAGCCGGAATTGCCGCACGGCACCGACGCCTCGGCCGAGCGCGTCGAGACCATCAAGGCGGCGCTGGCGGGCTTTGCCGAAAAAAGCGCGATCCATGACATCCATAATGTGCGGGTCCGCGACACCGACGCGGGCGAGATCGTCAATTTCCATTGCCGCGCGGCGCCCTCCATGAGCGTCATCAAGGTGCACGAGAACGTCGACGAGATCGAACGCGCGCTGCGCCGCGCCTTCCCCACCATCAAGCGCGTCATCAGCCACGCCGAGCCGCCGTACTGAACGTAGGATCGTAGAATTACGGACGCGTTCCCGTTTCGGACTCATTTTCGGACTCCCGATTCCCCGTTGGACAAGAATTATTTCGCATTAACGAATTGTTGACTCTCGACAGGTCGAGAAAAACGGATTCAAATCGACATTGATTCGGAAAGCGACGTGGGGTTCTTCCGGAGCGAGTGCAAATCTAGGGAATGGGTGGGGGGTCTAAGGCATGGCGCGAGCGCATGCAGCGAACGCGTGCGTCCAATCCGATTCGATCAAGGGATTGGCGCAATCGATCGCGAAACCGGCTTACCACCGGCTGTTGACCGCGGAGCCGGCGCTGCGCCGCGCCGTGCCCACCCTCATCATCGCCTTCCTGATCACGATCTGCCTCGGCGCCTTCGTGCAGGTGATCGACCAGACGAGGCAAAAGCGCGCGGCGATGAAGCGCGACCTCTCGGCGCTGACCGACCTGTTGGCCGAGCGCCTCGATCGCCTCGCCTCGGTCCGGCAGGATCGCGCCGCCAACATCGAACGGCTGCAGGTGCTGCTGCCCGACCTGATTCCGTCCTGGGCTGCCGCCGCCGGCCGTCACGTCATCATCACCAGCGCCGATCATCGCGTGCTGGCCCGCGTGCCCGTCGAGGCCGCCGGCGAGAACGACCGCGTCCTCGACGTCATCAGCACGGCGCAATTACTGGCCGCGCTCGGCCAGCAGGGCGCGGTCAGCGACATGACGCTGCCGAACGGCAACAGCGCCATGGCGATCTCAAAGCTGGTCAAGTCGCTGCCCGGCCAGGTCATCGTCATCCAGGAAAGGAACGAGCCCCTCTGGGGGTCGGACGCGGCGCTGTCGGTGACGCTGTCCGCAACCACGGGCTTCGTCGTGCTGATCCTCGGCTTCGCCTTCCACTGGCAATCGACCCGCGCCCGCGAGGGCGACCTGATCAACGACGCGGTGCGCGGCCGGATCGACACCGCGCTCAACCGCGGCCGCTGCGGCCTGTGGGACTGGGACCTGTCGCGCGGCCGGATTTTCTGGTCGCAATCGATGTTCACCATGCTGGGGCTCGACTCCCGCAACGACCTGCTCACCTTCGGCGAAGTCAACGCGCTGGTGAAATCCGACGACATCGATCTGTTCGCCATCGCCGACCAGCTGATCTCCGGCAAGCTCGACCACATCGACCAGACCTTCCGCATGCAGCACATCGACGGCCACTGGATCTGGCTGCGGGTGCGCTGCGAACTGAGCCAGGCCGCGGCCGATAACGGCCTGCATCTGATCGGCATCGCCGTCGACATCACCGAGCAGAAGAGCCTCGCCGAAAAGACCGTCGAGGCCGACTTGCGGCTGCGCGACGCGATCGAGACCATTCCGGAAGCCTTCGTGCTGTGGGACGCCGAGGACCGCCTCGTGCTCTGCAACTCGCATTTCCAGCGCCTGCACAAACTGCCGGATTCGGCGGTGACGCCCGGCACCTCCTACGAGACCGTGATCGAGGTCGGCAGCATGCCGGAAGTCCGCACACGGCTGCAGGAGACCGGCATCCAGGCGCCGGGCGCGCGCACCTTCGAGGCCCAGCTCGACGACGGCAGCTGGCTGCACATCAGCGAGCGCCGCACCAAGGACGGCGGCTACGTCTCGGTCGGCACCGACATCACACGGATCAAGGAGCACGAACAGAAGCTGGTCGAAAACGATGCGCGGATGCGCGCCAACGTGCTCGACCTGAAACGTTCGAAGGTCGAACTGGCGGATCTCGCGGAAAAATACTCGGAGGAAAAGACCCGCGCCGAGGAAGCCAACCAGGCCAAGTCGAAATTCCTCGCCAATATGAGCCACGAGCTGCGCACGCCGCTCAACGCCATCATCGGCTTCTCCGAGATCATGGGCAGCGGCCTGTTCGGCGTGCTCGGCTCCGACAAGTACCAGGAGTACTGCCACGACATCCTGACATCGGGCAAATACCTGCTCGAAGTCATCAACGACATCCTCGACATGTCCAAGATCGAAGCCGGCCGCATGAAGCTCGACATGAAGCCGCTCGACCTGTCGGAGATTCTCGCGGAATCGCTGCGCGTGGTGTCGGGGCGCGCCGAGGACAAGCATCTCGCGCTCGACGCCGATATCGCAAGCACCATCTCGGTCGTCGCCGACCGCCGCGCGGTCAAGCAGATCTTCGTCAATCTGCTGTCCAATGCCGTCAAGTTCACGCCCGACGAAGGCCGGGTCACCGTGCGCGGCCAGGTGCTCAGCGATTCCATCGTGCTCGTGATCGCCGACACCGGGATCGGCATCGCGGCGGATTCGCTGCGGCGGCTGGGCAAGCCGTTCGAGCAGGTCGAGAGCCAGCTCACCAAGACCTACCAGGGCTCGGGCCTCGGGCTCGCGATTGCGCGGTCGCTGACCAGCCTGCATGGCGGAACGATGCGGCTGCGCTCGAAACTCGGCGCCGGCACCGTCGTGCGCATCAGGCTGCCGCGCCAGCCGGAAAGGCCGAAGCTGGTCGCGGCGGCGTAGGGTTACTCCAGCGTCGGCGCGACTTCGCGGGCGACCTGCACCAAGGCTGCGATCAGCGGCGTCATCGGATCGCGCTGCGGGATCACCAGCCCGATGCTGTAATCGACGACGGGATCGACGATCGGAATCGAGCGGACGGTGTCCGCCAGCCCCAGCGTTTCCGCGAGCTTCGCCGGCATCACGCTCGCCCAGCGCCCGGTCTTGACGTGGGTATAGAGCACCAGCAGCGAGTTCGACGTCAGCGTCGGCGTCACCTCGGCGCCGACCGACAACAGCGCGCGGTCGATGATGCGCCGGTTCTGCATGTCCGGCGTCAGCAGGCACAGCGGCACCTGGCCGACTTCCCTCCACGTCACCTGCTTGCGATCGCCGTACATCGCATCGGGTGCCGTCAGCAGGCGGTAGCTCTCGTTATAGAGCGGGATGGTGCGAACCTTGCCGATCGGTTCGTTCTCGATATAGGTCAGCCCCGCATCGACCTCGAGATTTTCCAGCAGGCCCAGCACCTCGGCCGAGGTGCAGGACTGGATCCGGAACCGCACATCGGGATGCCTGGCGCGGAACGGCGTGGTGAGCTGCGCCACCATGCCGAGCACGGTCGGGATCGCAGCGAGCCTGATCTCGCCGGACAGCTTGTCCTTGAGCCCGTTGATCTCCTGCCGCATCGCGCGGGTGTCGCCGACGATCCGCCGCGCCCAGTCGAGCGTGCGCTCGCCCTCGGGCGTAAAACCCTGAAAGCGCGAGCCGCGCTGCACCAGCATGACGCCGAGGATTTCCTCGAGCTGCTTGAGGCTCGTCGACATCGTCGGCTGCGTGACGCCGCACGCCTCCGCCGCCCGTCCGAAATGCCGCTCCTTGGCCAGCGCCAGTAGAAGTTCCAGTTTGTCGATCAAGAAGAGCGCCCTAAATCAGCCACCCGTTCGTCAGTTCGTCATGAATACCACGGCCGCAACCGGTCCAATACTTCAAAAACCGCGCGGAATACGTGCTGGATAAAGTACCGCAGCGATCGGTCAGGCTGCCGGCTTCGGCGGCGCCGGAATGAGCCCATAGCGCAGCATGGTCGCCTTCATTTTCTCAGGGTCGGGCGCGCCGCCGGCCAGGAGCGCAGCCATCTCCTTGAAATAGGACGGCCCCAGCACCCCGGGCGTGAGCGTACACAGGCAGGATGCCGGCGCGGCGGTGCGGTTGGTAAAACCGTGAACCACGCCGCGCTTGATGAAGACGCTTTCGCCCGAGGCCAAGTCGACGTCCCGGCCATCGATGTTCCAGGTCGTTGTTCCCGTCAGGCCGTAGACGATTTCGTCCCAGCTCTCGTGATAATGCGGCACCGGCATGCGGGCGTTCGGCTGCAGCGTCATCTCGAACATATCGAGGCTGCCACCGGTGTCATGCTTGCTGTGCAGGAATTTCAGCTGCAGCGAACCCATGTTGATCAGTTCCGACATGTCTGCTCCCCTGGTCCCACGCTCGCGGTGGGTCGGAGCACAATCTGACATTTCCACTGGGGGCCCGTCGAGTTCCTGCTGGTTTCAAACGATATCCCAGGCGCGACATACAGCGACCGCATGCTTATTCCGCGACAAGGCATTATGGCTGCGCGCGACAAGGGCGCGCAGTTGGAAATTGCTGTGCAAAATGGGCGTGACGCCGTGTCCCGTGCATGTCAGTATCCCGGTAATCAAAGCGCGCGCACGTCGGACGAAGCGCGGCTGCCAGGGAGGGGACTGCACGACGTCCGCGTGAGCGGCGGCGCCTTTCGCTGGCCTAACGGTCCGTTGGCGTCGCATGGGACAACAGATTGTCCATCGTCTGCTGATCTCGTTCCCTGCTTTGCTCGGGGTTCTCTTCCTCTGTTTTTGCCTGTTGCAGGTGGTGCCGGCCGATCCGGCGATGATCATCGCCGGGCCCGACGCCAAGGCCGAGACCATCGCCGCCATCCGCCTCGAGCTTGGCCTCGACCGCTCGATCCCGGTGCAGTTCTTCGAATACATCCTGCGGGTTCTGCGCGGCGATCTCGGCCGCTCGATCATTTCGAACCGGATGGTCAGCGAAGAGCTGGCGATGACCATCGGGCCTACGGTGGAACTGATGCTGGGCGCGATGCTGATCGCGGTGCCGAGCGGGCTTGCTTTCGGAACGCTGGCTGCCGTGCATCGCGGCCGCCTCGCCGATCGCGTCATCATGGCCTGCTCGGTGGCCGGCGTTTCCATGCCGGTGTTCTTCATCGGCCTGATCCTGATCCAGTATGTCGGCTTCAAATGGGCATTGCTGCCGTTCACCGGCCGCACCGGGCCGGTATGGGACGGCGGACTGCCGAGCCTGATCCTGCCCGCCACCACGCTCGGCCTCGTCCTGATCGGGCCGATCGCGCGGCTGACGCGCACCGCCGTGCTGGAAGTGCTGGGCGCCGATTTCGTGCGCACGGCGCGCGCCAAGGGCCTGCGCGAGACGGCGGTGATCGTCCATCACGCGCTGCGCAACGCCATGATCCCCGTCGTCACCCTGATCGGGCTGCAGGCAGCCTTCCTGCTCGGCGGCGCCGTGGTCACGGAAACGATGTTTTCCTGGCCCGGCGTCGGCCGGCTTGCGGTCGGCGCCATCGTCTCCAGCGATTTTCCGACCGCGCAAGGCGCGATCATGATCCTCGCCATCGCCTTCCTGTCGATCAACCTTCTGGTCGACGTGCTCTACGTCTATCTCGATCCCAGGGTGGCGCGCCGATGAGTGTCGATGCCCTCGATTCCACCTTTGTCGCCGAGCATGACACCGGCGCGTTCGCCCGTGCCGGCGTGTTACGCCGCCTTGCCCGCGACCGGGTGGCGGCCACGGCCGCGCTGACGCTGACGGCCATCGTGCTGGCGGCGGTGCTGGCGCCGTGGATCGCGCCGTACGACCCCTACTTCACCGACCTCACCAAGGTGATGCAGCCGCCGAGCGCCGAGCACTGGTTCGGCACCGACAACACCGGACGCGACGTGCTGAGCCGCGTCATCTTCGGCACGCGCAACACGCTGATGCTCGGGCTGGTGGGCGTCATCGTCGGCGGCCTGGTCGGCGGCATGCTCGGCATCCTCGCCGCCTACTACCGCCGGCTCGACGGCTGGATCATGCGGCTGGTCGACGTGATGCTGGCCTTTCCTGCGATCCTGATCGGACTTGCGGTAGCCGCGATCTTCGGCGCCGGCCTGACCGCCGTGGTCATTGCGCTGGTGGTTGCCACCGTGCCCGACGTCGCGCGGGTGGCGCGAGGCGCCGCGGTCGGCGTCATGGGCCAGGAATTCATGGAGGCCGGCCGCGCGGTCGGCGTCACGGACGGCGCGCTGATCTGGCGGTATCTGACGCTGAACTGCATTTCGACGATCTTCGTGTTCCTCACCCTTCGATTCGGCCAGATCATCCTGATCGGCTCGGCGCTCGGCTTCCTCGGCATGGGCGCGCAACCGCCGACCGCCGAACTCGGCATGATGGCGGCGCAGGGCCGCGACTTCCTGTTCATGGCGCCGCACATCGCGACCGTCCCGAGCTGCGCGATTTTCGTGATCGTGCTGGCCGCCAACCTTCTGGGCGACGCCTTCCGCGACGTCCTCGATCCGAGGCTGCAGACATGATCAGAACCGTTCTCGGTGTGGCATTGGCAATAGGCGTCGCGGGCTCCGCTTCGGCGCAGACGCTCAACATGATGAAGGGTATCGACGCGCCGCACTACGACGCGCAGCGCACGACCTGGGGGCCGACCTCCGACATCGTCAACATGTTCCAGGACACGCTGGTGGCGCTCGACTGGGACGGCCGCACGCCGGTCCCCTATCTCGCCAAGTCGTGGACGATCAGCGAGGACGGCAGGACCTACACCTTCAAACTGCGCGACGACGTGTCGTTCTGCAGCGGCAAGAAATTCACCGCCGAGGACGTGGTCTACAGCTTCAAGCGGCTCAAGGACCCCGCGATCAAGGGACCGTATGCCTGGCGCGCCGGCAACATCAAGGAATTGCGCGCGACCGATCCCTATACTGTCGAGTACGAACTCGAGGAGCCGTTCTCCGAGCTGCTGCTGCAGCTCACCATGTTCACCAACGTGATTCACAACAAGGAAAGCGTGGAGGCGCTGGGCAAGGACTACGGCATCAAGGGCGCCGACGGCACCGGACCGTGGTGTTTCGAGAGCTGGCAGCCGCGCACCGAGATCGTGCTGAAGCGGCACGACGCCTACAAATGGGGCCCGTCGATGTACAAGAACAAGGGCCCGGTGAAGTTCGAGAAGCTGGTCATCAAGATCATCCCGGAGGATTCCAGCCGGGTTGCGGCGATGATGGCCGGCAAGTTCGACGTCACCCATATGTTTCCGGCGCCCTTCATCACCCAGGCCAAGGCGGCCCCGATGCTGACGGTGACCGAAGCCAAGCCCAACTTCCAGCTGCTCTATTTCGGCTTCAAGATTACGCGGCCGATGGTGGCCGACAAGCGCGTGCGCGAGGCCATGAGCATCGCCATCAACCGGGCCGAAATCGCCAAGGCCATCCTGCTCGGCAATGCCGACCCGGCCTTCACCGTCGTCGACAAGGATGCGCTCGATCACGATCCGAAGACGGCGGGCATCATCAACGAGGATATCGAGCGCGCCAAAAAACTGCTCGACGAAGCCGGCTGGAAAGTCGGCGCCGACGGCGTGCGCGAGAAGGACGGCGTGAAGCTGGCGCCGCGGGTGTATTTCACTGCCAACGCCAACTCCGCCAAGGTCGCCGACGCGATCCAGGGATATCTGCGCAAGATCGGGGTCGATTGGCGCCTCAACCCGTGGGACTCGACCATCGCATCGGTCAAGATGGCCGAGCAGGACTACGAAATCTGGTCGGTGACGGTGCCTTATCTGTCGGCCGGCGACCTCATGAACATCTACTTCGATTCGCACAACATCCCGACGCCGAACCGGATGAACTGGAAGGACGCCGAGACCGACGAGTGGCTGAAGCTCGGCCGCGCCGCGCTGACCGAGCCCGATCGCGCCAAATACTACGCGCTGGTGCAGCAGAAGGTGATGCGGGAGCATCTGTGGATTCCCGGTTCTCAACATCAACATGCACCAGGTGGTCAACAAGAAGATCAAGGGCGCGCGGCCGCACATGATCTACCAGAACACGTTCTACAAGGGGCTGGACGCGTCGCTTTAGAAACCGAACAACAAGGAGCAAACGATGCGTGGCATGTTCACGACGGCTTTGGTGCTGCTGGGAGTGGCGGGCGCGCCGGCTGCGGCCGAGGCGCAGACCCTGAAGATGATGAAATCGCTCGATGCGCCGCATTACGACGGCCAGCGCACCACCTGGTCGCCGAGTTCCGACATCGTCAACATGTTCCAGGACACGCTGGTGGCGATGGACTGGGACGGCAAGACGCCGATCCCCTACCTCGCCAAGTCCTGGACCATCAGCCCGGACGGCAAGCTCTACACCTTCAAGCTGCGCGACGACGTGCAGTTCTGCAGCGGCAAGAAATTCACCGCCGCCGACGTGATCTATTCCTTCAAGCGCCTGACCAGCACCGAACTCAAGGCGCCGCTCGCCTGGCGCGCCGGCAACATCAAGGAGCTGCGCGCGCCCGATCCCTACACCGTCGAATACGAGCTGAACGAGCCGTTCGCCGACCTCCTGCTCCAGCTCACGATGTTCACCACCGCGATCCACAACCAGGAGAGCGTGGAGGCGCTCGGCAAGGATTACGGCATCAAGGCGATCGACGGCACCGGGCCCTGGTGCTTCGAGAGCTGGCAGCCGCGCACCGAAATCGTGCTCAAGCGCCACGACGCCTACAAATGGGGCCCGTCGATGTACCAGAACAAGGGGCCGGTGAAATTCGAAAAGCTCGGTCATCAAGATCGTGCCTGAGGATTCCAGCCGCGTCGCCGCGATGCTGGGCGGCCAATTCGACGTCACCCACCAGATCCCGCTGCAGTTCATCCAGCAGGTCAAGGCCGCGCCCAACCTCGATGTCCAGGAAGCCAAGCCGAACTTCCAGCTGATGTATTACGGCTACAAGACCACGCGGCCGATGGTGGCCGACAAGCGCGTGCGCGAGGCGATGAACATCGCCATCAACCGCGCCGACATCGTCAAGGGCATCATGCTGGGCAATGCCGAGCCGGCCTACACCTACATCGACGCCAAGGCGCTCGACTTCGCCTCCTCCACCACGGGGCTGATCAAGGAGGACGTCGAGCGGGCCAAGCAGCTGCTCGACGAGGCCGGCTGGAAGGTCGGCGCCGACGGCATTCGCGAGAAGGACGGCGTCAAGCTCGCGCCAAAGGTCCTGTTCACGCAGGTCGCCTATTTCGGGCGCGTCTCCGAGGCGATCCAGGGCTACATGCGCAAGATCGGCATCGACTGGAAGATCATCGGCTACGACTCCACGATCGCGCCCGCCGAAATGGCGAAGCAGGATTACGAGCTGTGGACGGTGACGTTCCCCTACATCTCGTCGGGCGATCTCCTGAACTTCTATTTCGACTCCAGGAACATGCCGGCGCCGAACCGGATGAACTGGAACGACGCCAAGACCGACGAGTATCTGAAGATGGGCCGCGCCGCGCTGACCGACGCCGATCGCGCCAAATACTATGCGCTCGCCCAGCAGCGCGTCACCGAGGAGCATCTGTGGATGCCGGTGATGAACGTCGCGATGTACACCACGAGCCTGAAGAAGCTGAAGGGCGTCCGGCCGCACATGCTCTATCAGAACACGTTCTACAAAGGCCTGGATTACTCGTTCTGATGGAAAAGCTCCTCGAGGTCCGCGGCCTCAAGACCCATTTTGCGACCGACCGCGGCCTGTTTCGCGCCGTCGACGGCATCAGTTTTTCCGTGCCGCGCGGCCGCACCGTCGGTCTGGTCGGCGAATCCGGCTGCGGCAAGAGCGTCACCTCGCTCTCGGTGATGGGCCTGGTGCCGAGCCCGCCCGGCAAGGTCGAGGCCGAGGCGGTGCTGTTCGGCAACCGCGACGTGCTGAGGCTGTCGGCCGACGAGCGCCGCAGGCTGCGCGGCAGCAAGATGTCGATGATCTTCCAGGAGCCGATGACCTCGCTCAACCCGGTCCACACCATCGGCCAGCAGATCGTCGAGGCGATCCTGGCGCACACCACGATGTCGCCGAAGGCCGCACGCGCGCGCGCCATCGAAATGCTCGAACTGGTGCGGATTCCCTCGGCGGCAGCAGCGCTTCGACGACTTTCCGCACAATCTGTCGGGCGGCATGCGCCAGCGCGTCATGATCGCGATGGCGCTGTCCTGCGAGCCGGCGCTGCTGATCGCCGACGAACCGACCACCGCGCTCGACGTCACCATCCAGGCCCAGATCCTCGATCTGCTGGGCGAGCTGCAGCGCCGGCTCGGCATGGCGATCCTGATCATCACCCACGATCTCGGCGTGATCGCCGAGGTGGCCGACCAGGTGCTGGTGATGTACGCCGGACAGATCGTCGAAAGCGCCGATGTCGCCGACCTGTTCGCCGATCCGCAGCACCCGTACACGATCGGCCTGCTGGGCTCGATCCCGCGGCTCGACGTCGACCGTATCAGGCTCGCCACCATCGAAGGCACGGTGCCGAGCCCCAACAACCAGCCGAAAGGCTGCCGCTTCGCGCCGCGCTGCCCGTTCGCCGACCGCCGCTGCCGCGAGACGCCGCCGCCGTTGCGCGACATCGCGCCCGGCCATCTGGTCGCCTGCTGGAAGGCCCCGGTCGAGGTGGCGTCATGAGCGAAGTGCCGGTGCTGCAGGTCGACGGCCTGGTGAAGCATTTTCAGCTCAGCCGCGGCATCATCCTGCGCCGGCAGGTCGGCCTCGTGCGCGCCGTCGAGGACGTCAGTTTCGAGATCGGCCGCGGCGAGACGCTGGCGCTGGTCGGCGAATCCGGCTGCGGCAAGTCGACCACCGGACGGCTGGTGCTGCGCCTGATGGACCCGACGGCGGGCTCGGTCCGCTTCAAGGGCGAGGAAATCGCCAACCTCGGCAAGGATGAACTGCGGCGGCTGCGCCGGCACATGCAGATCATCTTCCAGGACCCCTACGCCTCGCTCAATCCGCGCATGACCGTCGGCGAGATCCTGGCCGAGCCGCTGCGGGTGCACGACATCGGCGACGCCGCATCGCGCGAGACGCGCGTGCGCGAGCTGCTGGAGATCGTCGGCCTGTTGCCCGAACATGCACGGCGCTATCCGCATCAATTCTCCGGCGGGCAACGCCAGCGCATCGGCATTGCCCGGGCGCTCGCCGTCAATCCCGACCTGATCATCTGCGACGAGCCGGTGTCGGCGCTCGACGTGTCGATCCAGGCGCAGATCGTCAACCTGTTGCAGAATTTGCAGCAGCGCTTCGGCCTCTCCTATCTGTTCATTGCCCACGATCTTGCCGTCGTAAAACACATCAGCGACCGCGTCGCGGTGATGTATCTCGGCAAGCTGGTCGAGATCGCCGACAAGAAGACGATCTATGCAAGGCCGCTGCACCCCTACACCCACGCGCTGCTGTCGGCGATTCCGAAGCCGGACCCCAGCCTGCGCACCAAGCGCGTCATGCTGCAGGGCGACGTCCCGAGCCCGTTCAATCCGCCGACCGGCTGCCGCTTCCATACCCGCTGCCCGCACGCCCAGCCGCGCTGCTCGGCCGAGGAGCCGAAGCTGCGCGAGGCGGCGCCCGGCCATCGCGTCGCCTGTCATTTCTTCGAGACGATTCCCGCGCCCGCCATCGTCGCGCGCGCCGGTGCCGCGAACGGCAAGTTCGCCGAGCGGCTGGCCGCCTTTGAGGCGGCCAAGCAGATCCGTACAAATACGTAACGGCTAGCCGGTAGGTCCAAATGCCGCAGGTTTCACGCGCGTTGAACGTCGCCATTTGTAATGTCGGGAACCGGACATAATCTTGCGCCAGCTGGCTTATTGCAGCTATTTATGGTTGATCACTCTCGGCCGATCGACCTGGCCTCGCCGCGTAGCGCGCGTGACTGAATAGTCTCTTCCAACTCTCGACCAACATCGTTTGCCCCCTCAGGGGTCTTTAACCGGTGGATGCGATAGTCGCCTCGTCCATCAGCCGTGAGGCATGCCCGTGACCAAGAGCACCCGGCAACCGCCCGCAACAGCCCTCAGGGAGCCGAGTCCGCCTTCCATGTCCCGCACCATCGACGCTGCCGACGAACATGACGACATCATGTATCCGTCCGCCCTGCCCTTCATCCTGCTGCACGTCAGCAGCCTTGCCGCATTCTGGACCGGCATCACCTGGCAGGCGGTTGCGATCTGCGTGACGCTGTACTGGCTGCGCATGTTTGCGATCACGGCGGGATATCATCGCTATTTCTCGCACCGGGCCTATTCGACCAGCCGGCTGTTTCAATTCATCCTCGCGTTCCTGGCGCAAAGCACCGCGCAAAAGAGCGTGCTGTGGTGGGCCGCCAAACATCGCCACCATCATCTGCATTCCGATACGCCCGATGACGTGCATTCGCCCCGGCACAAGGGTTTCTTCTACAGCCATGTCGGCTGGATCTTTTACCGGCAGCACGATCTGACCGATCTGGTCAAGGTGGCGGACTTTTCGTCTTTTCCGGAATTAAGGTGGCTGCACCGGTTCGAGCAACTGCCCGCAGTGATCCTCGCGCTGATCTGCTTTGCGATCGCGGGATGGTCTGGCCTCGTGGTCGGTTTTGTCTGGAGCACGGTGCTGCTGTTTCACGCCACCTTCTGCATCAATTCGCTGGCGCATGTTCACGGCCGCAAGCGCTACGTCACCGGCGATGATTCCCGCAACAACTGGCTGGCTCGCGTTCTTCACCATGGGTGAAGGCTGGCACAACAACCATCACGCCTATCAGAGCAGCGTTCGCCAGGGTTTCCGGTGGTGGGAGATCGACGCCACCTTTTATGTCCTGAAGGCGCTGTCTTTCGCCGGGATCGCCTGGGACCTGAAGACGCCGCCCGCGGAGGTGCTGCGCAACGAACAGCGGCTCGGTTCGCGCGTCGTCAGCCGGTCCGCCGAGCAGCTCGTCGCCCGTTTCAATCCCGAGCGAATTGCAATGGCCATCTCAGTGGCGCTGCACTCGACCGAACTGACCGCCTTGCGCGAGGCGCTCGATCAGGCCCGGCATCAAACCGCCGACGTGCTGGCGTCGCTGTATCCGGACAGGATTCCCACCCGCGACGAGTTGCTGGCGCAGGCGCAAGCCATGTTCGCGCGCACCCGCTCGCTCGATGAGATCGTCGATCGCGCCTACCAGCTCCTGCTCGGCGCGGTCGGCGCACGGCTGGTGGCGGTGCAGGCGTAGGGCTGGCGGGGCATCTTCGCTAGGTGCGCCGGAGGTCCTATTCGAATTTCAAACAGCCAACCAGTCATTCCGGGGCGTGCGCAGCACGAGCCCGGAATCCATTGATCCACTAACTCTGCCGTACGATGGATTCTCAGATGCGCAATTGCGCATCGTAGCTCGCGCCAAGCGGCGCGCCCCGGAATGACGGAGAGATTTGGTTTTCAAGAAGCAGACAAACACCTTCGCGTTCTCGCGACGCAACGCGCCCGAGGTTTGCTGGAAACTCTTCGCCCTCGTCAATCAGAGGGCGCAGGGAATGCCGGATGCGCGCTGCACCCGCGGTCTCATGTGCAATGGGTAGAAGAAGTGCGCACATGAGCATACAGGGCAGCGGAGAGCATCCGACATTCCCTGCGCAATGGCTTTACGGCTTATAACGTGCTCTCCCCGGAGAACGGCTCTTTTGCCTCCGTCGCGCCCTGAGAAGCTGTTGCCTCCAGGTGCATTGACGCCAGCACCGCGACGTCAGGACCACACGTCTTCGCCGTACGCTTCAGCCGCGCTCGTCAGTCGCAGCTTCCGCGTCCACCGCATCCCCGTCCCTCGTTCGTGACGATGGCCAACGCCCCTCTGATCGGGACGGGATGGCAGTGGATGTAGCCCTGATTTGGCCTTCGGATAAAGCGAAATATTTTTTATTTTGGGGCTTGACACGATTTCCGAAAATCGGAAGTGATTTGCCCGTCGGGCAGTTTTGTTGATTTTGCTCGAGTTTCTCTTCCGTCAGTCCACGAGCGCCATTGCCTTACCCGCTCGCCCAGGCGCACACCTCGGCGTTCGAGAAAAGTCATCCCCGACGAACCAGGCCAGGGGAGCCAGAATCAGCACGCACAAGAACCCGCCCAGCGCCAGACGGCCCATCTTCTGAAGTGTCGAAATTTGAGAGGGATCGCGGTCCGGTTGCCGGTCCAGCCAGCGCCGGAACAAACGCAGCGGCCAACCAAGAAGCCATCCCAGGACATAGATCAGAGCTTCAAAAAGCTGCAATGCAACACCACTTCCAGCGCGTCACACGAGCAACAGCGCCGCGCCGAGGACAGCCAGAGCCCCGAGGCGGGCGATGCACACCTTGGCATACCGATACTTAACACACCTAAATCAGTTGTCTAAAAAGTAATGCATCGGCGGCCAAAGCGGGCAGGTTAGGCAAATCGACATTCGAGGCCAAAGTGGAAATCCGCCCCTACTCCATCCCTCACCCACAACCTCCCGAAACACCCGCCGCACCTCAGCCTGCGTCTCCCGCACCCGCGCCTCCAGTGACGAAAAGTCCGGCGTGTCGCCGGCGCGCGCCATCACGCGCAGCAGGTCTTCGCCTGAGGTTTCCGGGTTGAATTTTCCGGTGACGCATAAACGCAAAATCTGCGTCAGGTCGTGATAGAGCCGCGCCGCGGAGCGCAGCACTTCGGTCTCCGCCTGCGGCAGCACGCCGAGCCGGGCGGCATTGTCGAGCACCTGCAGCGTCGAGACGCTGAGGATGTCGGGCTTTTCCGCGGCATGGGCGAGCTGCAGATACTGCGCGATGAAATCGATGTCGACGAGGCCGCCGGCGGCGAGCTTCAGATCCCAGATGTCGTCCTCGCCCTTTTCCAGCGCGATTGCCGTGCGCATGTCGGCGACGTCGCTCGCCGTGCTGGCGGCATCGCGCGGCCGCGTCAGCACGCTGCGGATGATGTCCTCGATCTTGCCGCGAAACGCAGGCGTTGCCGAAATCACCCGCGCCCGCGTCAGCGCCATGTGCTCCCAGGTCCAGGCCTCGCGCTCCTGATAGTCGGCAAAGGAATCGATCCTCGACGCCACCGGACCGGCGCGGCCCGACGGGCGCAGCCGCATGTCGACGTCATAGAGCACGCCGTAATTGGTCCGCGTCGTGAACGCGCTGATCAGCCGCTGGGTCAGGCGCGCAAAATACTGCGCGCCGTGCAGCGAGCGCTCGCCGTCGGAATCCGGCGTCTCGTCGTCGAAATCATAGAGCAGGATCAGGTCGAGATCGGAGGACGCCGTCATCTCGCGGCTGCCGAGCCGGCCCATGGCGAGGATCGCGGTCTCCTGCCCCCTGATGCGGCCGTATTGCGCGGCGAACTGATCGGTGACGAGGCCATGCACGGTGTGGACGATGCCCTCGGCGACGTCGGCAAAGGCGACGCTGGCCTGCTGCGCCGACACCGTGCCGGAGAGAATGCGCGTGCCGATCAGGAACAGGCTTTCCTGGCCGAACAAACGAAGCCGATCGAGAAAATCCTCGTAGGAGGCCGCGTCCTGCAGCGTCGCCGCCAGCCGCGCCGACAATTCCTTCTGGTCCGGCATCGCGCCGAAGAAGCGCGGGTCGATCAGCCCGTCCATGATCTGCGGCTGGCGCGCCAGCATGTCGCCGAGCCGTGGCGCCGCGCCGAGGATCAGCGCCACCAGCGCCACCAGATCGCGGTTCTGGCTCAACAGCGAAATCAGCCGGCCGCCGCGCTGCAACGCGCCGAGGAAACGGTCGAACGCCGTGACCGCATCGTCGGGGTCTTCGGCATGCGCCAGCCCGTCGATCAGGCCGGGGATGAATTCGATGAACGCGTTTCTGGTCGCCTCATTGCGCAGCACGCGATAGTCGCCCGCCATCCATTGCTGCACGGTGCCTGCCACCATCACCGGCTTCTTGAAACCGAGCGTGGCCAGATGGTCGAGCAGCCGCGGATCCTCCGGACCGGCGCCGTAATTGATCTCAGGCAGTTTTGCCGAGCCGATCGGATCGCCCTCGAACAGCTTGCCGTAATGGCCCTGCACGATGTTGAGATGGCCGAGCAGATCCTTCGCGAAGGCCGCGCGGCTGTCATAGCCGAAGAAATGCGCAAAACGCTCCACGGCCTCCGGCTCTTCCGGCAGCGCATGGGTCTGCTCGTCGGCGATCATCTGCAGCCGGTGCTCGACCCGCCGCAGGAACTCGTAGGCCGCGGTCAGTTCTTCGACGCGCCTGGAAGGTGATCCAGTTGCTGTTCGCCAGCACCTGCAGCGCCTGCAGCGTCGGCCGCACCCGCAATTGCGGATGCCGGCCGCCGGCGATCAATTGCTGGGTCTGGGCGAAAAACTCGATCTCGCGGATGCCGCCGCGCCCGACCTTGACGTTGTGGCCTTCGACCGCGATCTCGCTCTGGCCGCGATAGGTCTGCATCTGCCGCTTCATGTCGTGGACGTCGGCAAGGGCTGCGAAATCGAGATGCCGGCGCCAGACGAACGGCGACAGCTCGGCAACCAGCGCCTCGCCGGCTTTGGCATCGCCGGCGCAGGGCCGCGCCTTGATCATCGCGGCGCGTTCCCAGGTCCGCCCTTCCCGCTCGTAATAATGCAGCGCCGCCTCGATCGACATCGCGACCTGCGTCGAGGCCGGGTCGGGCCGCAGCCGCAGATCGACGCGGAACACATAGCCGTCGCCGGACGCGCTGCTGCAGCAGCCGCGCCAGCGCCTGCGTCACGCGCACGAAGAACGGCGCCGGCTCGATGTCAGCAACGAGCGAGGTGGCCGCGGGATCGAAGAACACGATCAGGTCGATGTCGCTGGAATAGTTCAGTTCGCCCGCGCCCATCTTGCCCATCGCGAGCACGATCAGGCCGCTGCCGTCCTCGGGCCGGTCGTGGTTGGCGGCCGTCATGCGGCCGCGCGCGACCTCCTGGCGCAACAGGAAGCGCAACGCCGCCTGCACCGAGGCGACCGCGAGATCGGTCAGCGCCGATGTGACCCGCATCACCGGCCAGACCCCGCCGATGTCGCACAGCGCGATCATCAGTGCGGCTTCGGCCTTCATGCGGCGGAGCAGATGCATCACGTCGGTCTCGCCGGGCGCGGCGAACACATCGCGCGTGGTGTTCTCGATCAGCGCGGCGAGGTGCGGCTCCGGGTCGCACTTGAGCACGCGGATCAGCCGCGCCGCGTCGGCGCGGACCAGGTCGAACAGATAGGGCGAGAATTCCGCGATTCCCGTCAGGATGGTTTTGGCGAAGGGATGCGCCAGCAGCGCGTCGAGCGCAGCCGATTGTTCCGGCTCCAGTTCGGAGAGCCAGTCGCCCAAGATCTGTTCGGCGTTGCTTGAAGCGGAGACATGCGGCCCGCCGACGAACCGCGCGGCGAGTTCCTGTCTTTCCGCGTTGCCCGGCGCGGATGAGTTCATGCCACCTTCTGTGGCACATCCTGCGTTTGAGCCGCAAGCCTGTCAGCGGAGGCCGCCAGCGCCGGGATCGCCAGCGTCGCGATCAGTCCCGGATGCGCATCGCCGAGCCTGAGTTCGCCGCCATGCAACGTCGCCACCGCCGAGGCCAGGCTGAGGCCGAGGCCGGAACCCGGCTGCGTCCGGCTGGCTTCCAGCCGCACGAACCGTTCCACCGCATGCTTGCGGTCGCCTTCGGGAATGCCGGGCCCATGATCGGTGACGCTGAGCAGCACCTGGTCGCCCTCGCGCCGCGCCTCGATCAGGATCTCCTTCGACAATGCCGTGGCGCGCGGCGCCGAGCGGCTGAGACCGCAGGGTCCGGCTTGCCGTATTTGATCGCGTTCTCGACCAGATTGGCGAGCGCCTGGCTGATCAGCTCGCGGTTGCCATGGAGCCGCACGGGTGCGGTCCTGACGTGCAAGGTCATGCCGTCGTCTTCGGCCAGCGGCTCATAGAGTTCGTGGATGCCTTTGGCGACGTCGGCGGCGTCGAAATCATCCATGTTGCCGCGCGCCTGCCCGGACTCGGCGCGCGCGATCATCAACAGCGCATTGAAGGTGCGGATCAGGCCGTCGGATTCCTCGATGGTCCGTTCCAGCGCGGCGCGGTACTCGGCCTCGCTGCCGGAACTCGCCAGCGCCTCCTCGGCGCGGTTGCGCAAACGCGTCAGCGGCGTCTTCAGATCGTGGGCGATGTTGTCGGAGACTTCCTTCAGGCCCACCATCAGCGCCTCGATCCGCTCCAGCATGGCGTTGAGGTTTTCGGCGAGGCGATCGAGTTCGTCGCCGCTGCGCCCGACCGGCAGCCGGCCACTGAGATCGCCGGCCATGATGCGCTGGGTGGTGCCGGTCATGGCGTCGATCCGCTGCAGCACCCGCCGCGCCACGAAGATGCCGCCGCCGAGGCCGAGCACGATGACGACCAGCACCGACCATTGCGCGGCGTTGGCGACGATCCCGAACATCCGCCGGCGCTCCTCGAGATCGCGGCCGACCAGGAGGCGGAAGCCGTTGCTGAGTTCGGTGACGCGCACCAGCGCGCGGTGATCGGCGGTGTCCTGGTCGTCGAGCCGCCGGTACGCGGTCTCGGACCAGCCCGACGACGCCATCACGCCCGGCGAAAGCGAGCCGACATTGCCGCCGAACGCCGTTCCCGCCGGCGTGGTGACGAGATAGAGATTGGCGCCCGGCCGCAGCGCCCGGTTGCCGATCGTGAAGCGCCAGGCCGCGCAAGCCGCGCCGCGTATAGATGTCGTTGATCTCGGCGATCTCGGCATTCACCGTGGTGGTGATCTGCTCGGTGATCAGCCGGCGCGTATTCCAGGCGAAATAGCCCAGCAGCGAGGCGGCAAACAGCGCAAACAGAAACAGATAGACCAGCGTCAGGCGAAACGCCGTGGTGCGGATCAGTTTACCGAATGCCGTCACGGATCATGTATCCGGCGCCGCGGATCGTGTGCAGCAAGGGCCGCTCAAAGCCCTTGTCGATCTTGGAGCGCAGCCGTGAAATATGCACGTCGATGACGTTGGTCTGCGGATCGAAATGATAATCCCAGACGTTTTCCAGCAGCATGGTGCGCGTCACCACCTGGCCTGCGTGCTTCATCAGATATTCGAGCAGACGAAACTCGCGCGGCTGCAGCGTCAGTTCTTCCTTGCCGCGGGCAACCCGATGAGAGAGCCGGTCGAGTTCGAGATCGCCGACCTTGTAAGTGGTCTCCTCCGCCGGACCGCCGAGACGGCGCGACAGCACCTCGACCCGCGCCAGCAGTTCGGCGAACGCATAGGGTTTCGGCAGATAGTCGTCGCCGCCGGCGCGCAGGCCCTTGATGCGGTCGTCGACCTGGCCGAGCGCGGAGAGGATCAGGACCGGGGTACGGTTGCCCTTCTCGCGCAACGCGCCGATCAGCGACAGGCCGTCGCGCTTCGGCAGCATGCGGTCGACCACCAGCACGTCGTAGTCGCCGCTGTCGGCGAGCGACAGGCCTTCCTCGCCGTCGCCGGCGAGATCGGCGACGTAGCCGACTTCACGGAACGCCTTCACCAGATAGTCGGCGGACTCGCGGTCGTCCTCGATGATCAACAGGCGCATTTGGGGGGCGGTTGCACTCAAGTCAGTGGCTTTCTCTCACCATGGCGCGGGCCGCATGCCGATGCAAGGCGACCCGGAACCCTCTCGATTAAGTGAAAAAAGCGGGCGGTGAAGCTGGGGGACCTCACCGCCCTTAGACCTTCCGACGGAGGGGGGCGTATTCCATCGAAAGGCAACTGGAGGGAGCGAGCTTTGGACCCGCTCCCCGGAAGGAGCCGTCGGCGGGGGCGACTAATGCCGGCGAAACCCTCCATCTCCTATTTAACCCTTGGCCAGCGGCACTGCCACGAACCGCGACGAACCGCCGCTCTTCACGCGCATCAGAACGCTGTTCTTGTTGTCGCTGCGCGCGGCGTTGATGGCATCGCGCACGTCGCCGGCGGTGGTGACGCTCTTGCCGGCGACTTCGAGAATGACGTCGCCTTCCTTGAAGCCGCGCTCGGCCGCCGCACTCTTCGGATCCACTTCGGTGACGACGACGCCGTCCTTGCCGGCGCCGGCGACGCTGTTGGCCGGGGCAACCGTCATGCCGAGCTTCGGCACGTCGGTTCCCTTGTTGACGCTGGGCTTGTCACCGTCGTCGATGTTGGCCTTGGCCTCGACCGTGTTCGGCAACTGGCCGAGCGTGAGGTTGATGAGCTTGTCCTGGCCCTTGTGCAGCACGTTGAGCTTGACGGCTGCGCCCGGCGCCAGTCCGCCGATGGTGCGGGCGAGTTCGCGGGCATCCTTGACCGTCTCGCCGTTGACCGCGGTGATGACGTCACCGGATTCGATGCCGGCCTTGGCCGCCGGACCGTTGGCCTGCGGTTCGGCCACCAGCGCGCCTTCCGCCTTCTTCAGGCCGAGGCTGTCGGCGATGTCGGCGGTCACCGGCTGGATCTGGACGCCGATCCAGCCGCGGCTGACGGAGCCCTTGTCCTTGAGCTGGGCGATCACGTTCTTCACGGTGGAGGCCGGAATCGAGAACGCGATGCCGACGCTGCCGCCGGACGGCGAATAGATCGCGGTGTTGACGCCCATCACCTCGCCCGAGGTGTCGAACGCCGGGCCGCCGGAGTTGCCCTTGTTCACGGGCGCGTCGATCTGGATGAAATCGTCATACGGACCGTTGCCGATGTCGCGGCCGGAGGCCGAGACGATGCCGGCGGTCACGGTGCCGCCGAGGCCGAACGGATTGCCGACCGCGAGCACCCAGTCGCCGATCCGCGGCTTGGAGTCGGAGAGCTTGGCGAACGGGAAATCGGTGCGGCCGGCCACCTTGATCAGGGCGACGTCGGTGCGCGGATCGGTGCCGATCACCTTCGCGGTGTAGGTCTTGCCGTCGTCCATCGTGACTTCGACCTTGTCGGCGCCGTCGACGACGTGATTGTTGGTCACGGCATAACCGTCAGCCGAGATGAAGAAGCCGGAACCCTGGCCGGTCACCTGGCCACGGCCGCCACGCGGTCCGCCGCGCATGCCGGGCGGCAAACCATCCGGTCCGCCGAAGCGGCGGAAGAAGCGCTCCATCGGCGAGCCCGGCTGGAACGGCGAGTCCTCGTCCTTGTTGGCGCTGTCGTCCTTGTCCTTGCTGGCGACCTTCTCGGCGATGTTGACCTTGACCGAAATCACCGACGGCTTCACGCGCTCGACGATGTCGGCAAAGCCGACCGGCTGCGCGACCTTGCGAACCTCGTTGTTGACCTGCGCGTGCGCCGCGCTGGTGAAGACATCGACCGGGCCGGACGAAGGGCTGAAACCATAGACGGCGACGCCGAGGCCGGCGACGACGGAGGCCATCAGCGCGAATTTGCGTGCGGAAAACAGCGAGCGCCGCGGCGCCTGATAGGACGGAAGCGAAGAAAGATCGATGGGACGTTCAGTCATTTTAGGCAATCTCCAGAGCCAGGAATCGACGGTGCGGGGGGCTCGCACCTGACAACGCTGAAGATGGGGTTCCGACCCTTACCGCGCGCTGGCGAGGGAATTAAACTTTTGTAATGGAGGGGGTTACGGCTGCGGCAGTTTAGCGCAGGCAATCAATGGCTTAGCGCGGGCCAAAAACGGGCTTTTGCAGGGCAAACCGCCCTCGCCCGGCGCGCAACGGCGCGCTGGCCTGCAGTTGCCTAAATCCAGCAAATTTCGGACCGGCGAAAAGGCGCCAGCAAGCGCGTTTCGCCGGCCTCGGATACCCGCGTCAGGCCTTCAATTTCAGCCGGCCCATGAAATCCCGCTTGCCGAGCGGAACGCCGTTGGTGCGCAGGATGTCGTAGGCGGTGGCGGCGTGGAAATAGAAATTGGGCAACGAGAACGACATCAGGAAGCCTTCGGCCGTGAACGGCAATTTGCGTTCGCCGAGCGCGAAGATGACGTCCTTGCCGCCGAGCGCGTTGACCGCCTCCGGCGTCAGCGCCGACAGCGCCTCGACCGTCTGGGTAACGAGCCCTTGAAGTCCTGCAAAATCGTACGGCGTCTTGAACGACGGCGGACTGAACACGCCCTGCTGCACGCCCTCGATGGCGCCGCGAGAATGATGCGCGACGGAGATGATCTGGAAACGAAACGGCTGCATGTCCGGCGCCAGCCGCGTCTCGACGATCTTTTCCGCATCGATGCCCTGTTCGCGGTAATGCTCAAGGGCGCGGTCGAGAAAACCGGCGACGCCGCCGAGCGTCTGCAGATAGTTCGCCACGCTGGCGTCGTAGAGTGAAAAAGCCATCGGATTCTCCCTGGGCGTTGCTTGTTTATGACTGGCTGAAAGTCTTAGCGGAAACTGGCTCGCTTGCAATCGGCGGCAAACTCGGGCGGGCTTTCCGGCGGGATTTGTCCCGCGATCAGGCGCTCCAGCCGGGCTTCCTCCTCCGGCGTCAATTTCAGCAAGCGCTGGTCTTCCGTGTCAGGGAATTTCGAGCGGCGGCGGCTGTAGGTCCACAGCGCCAACCCGCCGCCGGCCAGCGCCAGCGGCGGCAACAGCCACAGCAGCAGCGTATGCAGATTGAAGCGGGGTTTCAGCAGCACGAACTCGCCGTAGCGCGCCACCAGGAAATCGATCACCTGACTGTTGCTGTCGCCGGCCGCGATCCGCTCGCGCACCAGAAGCCGGAGATCGCGCGCCAGCGGCGCCTCGGAATCGTCGATCGACTGGTTCTGGCACACCATGCAGCGCAATTCGCGCGACAGCTCGCGCGCGCGCGCTTCTTTCGCCGGGTCCGGCATGATCTCGTCGGGCTGCACCGCATGGGCCGGGCATCCCATCATCAGGGTCACGGCGAAGGCGAATGCAAGGAGCTGCTTCAATGGATCACTCCGCCGCCTGCAATGCGCGCGAGGACCTGGCTGGTTTCGGCGCGCCGACGCGCAGCCGCCGGTCCGACAGCGACAGCATGCCGCCGAACGCCATCAGCACCGGGCCCCACCAGATCAACAGCACCAGCGGCTTGTGATAGATGCGCACCGCGATCGCGCCGTCAGCGGTGGTATCGCCGAGCGAAATATAGAGCTGGCTGGCGCCGCGCGTCAGCAGCGCGGCTTCGGTGGTCGACGATCCCCTTGTGGTGAAATTGCGCTTCGAGGGCGTCATCACGCTGAGTGGCTTGCCGTCGAGACTGACGCTGAACTGCGCGATCATCTCGCGGAAATTCGGTCCCTGCCGCTGCGTGACGCCGTCGAGTTTCAACTCATAGCCGGCGAGTTTTGCCACGGCGTCCGGCTTCATCGAACCGATATATTCGCTGTTCCAGGTGGTCTCGCAGACGATCCCGATCAGGGCGATGCCGACGCCGGCATGGGCGAACGCCGTGCCCCAGGTCGCCCGCGGCAATCCGCGCGCGCGCTGCATCGAAATCGCAAACGGTCCGCGGAACAGGGCGAGCCGTTCCGCGAGATCGCACAGCGCACCCGATATGACGAAGATCGCAAGCCCGATCGCCAGCGGCGCAAAGGTGCTGCCGCCATAGGTCCACGCCCAGACCACGGCGATGACGATCAGCGCGGCGATGCCCGCCGCCGTCAGCCGCTGCGCCGCGCCCAACAGATCACCGCGTTTCCACGCCAGCAGCGGCCCGAACGGCATCGCGAACATCAGCGGCACGAACAGCGGCCCGAAGGTCAGGTTGAAGAAGGGCGCACCGACCGAGATCTTGTCGTTGGTCAGGACTTCCAGCGCCAGCGGGTAGAGCGTGCCGATGAAGACGGTCGCGCAGGCCGTGGTCAGGAACAGGTTGTTGAGCACGAGTGCGCCCTCGCGCGAAATCGGCGCGAACAGCCCGCCCTGCTTCAGCGTCGAGGCGCGCCAGGCGTAGAGCGAGAGGCTGCCGCCGATGAACAGGCACAGGATCAACAGGATGAACACGCCGCGCGTCGGATCGGTCGCGAACGCATGCACCGACGTCAGCACGCCCGAACGCACCAGGAAGGTGCCGAGCAGCGACAGCGAGAACGTCAGGATCGAAAGCAGTATGGTCCAGACCTTGAGCGCGTTGCGCTTTTCCATCACCACCGCCGAATGCAGCAGCGCGGTGCCGGCGAGCCACGGCATCAGCGATGCGTTCTCGACCGGGTCCCAGAACCACCAGCCGCCCCAGCCGAGCTCGTAATAGGCCCAGTACGAGCCCATCGCGATGCCAAGCGTCAGGAATATCCACGCCACCAGCGTCCATGGCCGCACCCAGCGCGCCCAGGCCGCATCGATCCGGCCCTCGATCAGCGCTGCAACCGCAAACGAAAACGAGATCGAGAACCCGACATAGCCGAGATAGAGCATCGGCGGATGCACGGCGAGGCCGATGTCCTGCAGCACCGGATTGAGGTCGCGACCCTCGATCGGCGGATTGGCGATGCGCAAAAACGGATTCGAGGTGATGAGGATGAACAAATAGAACGCGCTGGCGATCCAGGCCTGCACCGCCAGCACATGCGCGCGCAGCGAGCGCGGCAAATTGTTGCCGAAGGCTGCGACCAGGCCGCCAAACAGCGCCAGGATCGACACCCACAGCAGCATCGATCCTTCGTGATTGCCCCAGACGCCGGTGATCTTGTAGATCAGCGGCTTCATCGAGTGCGAATTCTCGAACACGTTGACGACGGAGAAATCCGAATTGACGTGCAGCATCACCAGCGCCGTGAACGAGAAGGCCACGAACAGCAATTGCGCCAGCGCCGTGGAGCGCGCGACGTTCATCAAGGCAACATCGCGCAAGCGCGCGCCGGCGATCGGCACGGTGGACTGGATCAGGGCCAGCGCGAGCGCCAGCACCAGCGCGTAATGTCCGGCTTCGGCGATCACTTCGACGCCCCCTGCATTGGCGCCGAAGCGTTGGGCTTGGTGCCGTAATCGTCCTTCCAGTGCCCCTGCTTCTTCAGGGCGTCGGCGACTTCCTTCGGCATGTAGGTCTCGTCGTGCTTGGCGAGCACCGTGTCGGCCCTGAACACGCCGGAGGCATCCAGCGCGCCCTCGGCGATGACGCCCTGCCCTTCGCGGAACAGGTCCGGCAAAATTCCCTTGTAGGAAACCGGCAGCCTTGCGCTGCCGTCGGCGACGCTAAAGCTCACCGCCAGATTGTCGCCGCGCACCAGCGATCCCGGCTGCACCAGGCCGCCGAGCCGAAAACGTTTGCCCGCGGGAATTTGCTTCTCGGCCGCCATCGACGGCGTGGAAAAGAACACGATGGAATCGCGCATGGCGTTGAGCACAAGGGCGGCCGCGACCGCGAGCACCGCGAGCGAACCGCCGATCATGGTCAAGCGCCGCTGCTTGCGGGTCATGAATATCCTCTGGTCCTGCGGCCGATGGTCATCCATCAAGCCCTAGATTCTTCAGGCCCTCATTGAGCTGGCGCAAGCGATCGGCATCGTTGGCGACGGCCTGGCGCGCGTCGAGCACCGCGCTCATCGCCTTGTCGCGTTCGCCCATCACCATATAGGCCCGCACCAGCCGCAGCCATCCCTCGACGTCGTCGCCGTTCTGTTTCAGCCTGGTGGCGAGGCGGTCGACCATACCGCGGATCATCGCGCCACGGTCGGCCTCGTTCATGTCCTTGGCCGCGGCCATCGTTTCGTTCGACAGCGCAGGCGGCGCCGGGCCGCCGACCCGGACCAGCGCGGCCTGCACCAGCGGCCGCCACGGCGCATCGGCCGGCGCCCTGGCCAGCATGTCGCGCCAGATCGCGGCAGCCTCGGTGCTGCGGCCGTCCTGCTCGGCGGCAAGCCCCAGGAAATAGTTGGCCTTGGGATCGGAGGCGTTCAGCGCCACCGCGCGCTCGAATTCGGCCTTGGCGTCCGCGGTCACGACCCCGCCGGCCGATCCCGCAAGCGCTTCGCCGAGATCGGAGCGCCGCTCGGCGCTGTCACCATTGTAGGCGATCGAATTGCGGAAGGCGCGAACCGCGTCGTCGAAACGGCCGAGCCGTGCCAGTACCGGCGCCAGCACGCTCCAGCCGCGGCCATCCGTCGGGTTCTTTTCCAGATGCGCCTCGACCTGCGCCACCAGATTCTCCAGCGGCTGATTGGCGTCGGCCGCGCGGGTGCGCTCGGCAAGCGGGAAATCGCCGAGTTGCGGCGATCCGAGCGAGAGGTAGAGCGCAACCGCCGCGATCGGCAGTCCCACCAGCGCCAGCACGGCCGACGAGCGTCGCAGTCCGGGGTTCGACTGCGCCGGCAGATCACGCTCACTGTCCGCGGCCGCCAGCAGGCGGCGGCTGATTTCGACGCGCGCGGCTTCGGCCTCGGATACGCCGATCTGGCCTGCGGCGACGTCGCGATCGATCTCGGCGAGCTGATCCTTGTAGACGACAGCCTCACTGCCGCCGGCTTTCGACGCCGTGCCGCGGCTCAACGGCCAGAGCACGGCAAAGATCGCCGCGACCGTCATCAGCGCGAACACAAACCACAGCGTCATCAAGCGGTTCCCGGGCGGAACGGCGCTTTCATGTCAAGCGCCGATGAGCCGCTTTACACTACTGGCGGCAAGCCCGGCAATTGACAATTACTGGATCGAAACGAGAGCGGAAAACCGCATTATCCCGGGTAGATAGCCCGGACACCCTAACCGTTACGGGAGGATTTGCGCTCGGTCGGTTTGCGCTCGCCGGTGACGGCATTTTCGGCCGCCCGGCCCATCAGCGAGGCATAGTCGTGGCCGAACAGGACCTCGCAGAAGCGGATCGCCGCCTTGACCTGCATCTGCCGGTAGGCGCGCGCCTTGGTGTCGCCGCCGCGCAGCGACTGCACCAGCCCCTCGGTGGATTGCTCGACATAATGCTGCAGGTCGGAATAGGTCCGCAACGTGACCTCGTTGATCGCCAGCTCGCTGGCATAGGTGCGGCAGATCGCTACGAAGTCGATCAGGGCGGCGGTTTCCTCGACCTCCGATTCATCGATCTTGGCGGCGACGGAAATGTCCTTGTCGGCGCGCTGGCGCAGGATGCGGCGGACCCGGCCCGGCACGCTGTCGATTTCCGACTGCAGCGAATTGGAGATGTCGGCGCGGATCGACGTCAATTGCTGGCCCCACGAGGAATCGTTGCGCAGGTCGAGTTCGGTACGCAGGCCGCGGACGCCGTCGTGGAGGATTTTCAGCTGTTCGGGGACATTGTCGAACTGGCCGCGCCGGATGTCCGTACGCAGGCAGGCGGCAAGGAAGGAGAGATCGTGCAGCGCGATCGTGACGGCAATGCCGTAAGGCGTGGCGGCGACGCGAATTTCATCGTCGGACGCAGCCATCTTGATGGCGAGGCGAATGATCTGCCAGGGCGCGTTCAGCCGCTGCATGATCAGCGACAGCGCGAACGGCAGCACTTGCGGCGTTTGCAGCGAGGGAACATTGAGCCCCTCAGTCACCGCCGCAATCTGGGAATCGTCGAGTCCCCGCATCTGGCCGGGAAGCCGGCTGCCGAGCGTATCCAGCGCCTCGCGCGCCCGCAAAACCGAACCGATCGACAACAGGTCCTCGACCACATTGGGCGCGCCGATCCGCGCCAGCGTGCGCTGCTTGTCGTCTCCCGGCGCGGGTGCTGCCGCCTTGACGATGGCGTCCGCCACCGCCGCCTGGAACTTGCGGGTCTCGGAATCGAGGCCGGCCGACGTTCCGCTCTGCCTGATCCCGGCCAGTGCGGCCTCGTAGGCGCGCGTGGCATCGGGAGCCCCGTCACGGGCGAGCCATTGCCAGACAGGCAGCAGCGAGCCGCGCCGGATTTGCCCCAGCCGTATCGGAAAATTGCTCTCGACCAGGAACATCTCGATCGGGCGAAACAACAGCCGCGCCGGATCGTCGGTCCGGGGCCGCGCTTCCTCGTCTTCCTCGGTCCCGCGCACGACCTTGCGCAATTGCTCGAGCACGAAGGTGGCAACGGCCGTGTCCTCGCCGCGCTCGATGGCGCGCTCGAACTCCCGCATCAGCAGCGCCTGCGCCTGAGGCGGGAGCTGGGCGAGATAGTCCCTCAGCCGCTCGATCGATGTCTGGTTCATTCGGATATGCGTGTGTCGTGCGGACGGCAAAACGCGTCCCCCGGCAATCATAAAAGTGTGCGCGTTAAGAAGTCGTTTAGGAATGATGAAATCAGGGGCTGCATGGCTGGTTCCCAACCAGCACTACGAGATTTTCCGGTCGATCAGGCACTCACACCCCCGGCAGCACCAGTTCCGCCCGCAATCCGCCGATCGGGGCGTCGCCCAGCGCCAGGCTGCCGCCATAGAGGGCGGCCAGATCGACCACGATCGAGAGCCCGAGGCCCGAGCCCGGCTTTGATTCGTCGAGCCGCTGCCCCCGCCGCAAGACCTGCGCGCGCTCATCGGCCGACAGACCGCGACCGTCGTCATCGACGATGATCCGCAGCCGCGGCCCGGCGTCGGGCGCGGCGGGCGGATCCACCAGCACCTCGATGAAGACCTGCGAGGCGGCCCATTTGCAGGCGTTGTCGACCAGATTGCCGGCCATCTCCTCGAGGTCCTGGCGCTCGCCGCGAAACCGCGCAAGGGAATCGGCCTTGAGATCGATGGCGATGCCGCGGTCGCGGTGGATCTTCTCCATGGTCCGCCGCAACGCCTCCATCGCCGGCGCGACCTCGGTGACGGTGCCGACGACGGTGACGCGCGCGGCGATCCGCGCGCGCTCCAGATGATGGGCCACCTGATCGCGCATCACATCGGCCTGTTCCAGCACCTTGCTCGCAAAGGGATCGACCGGGTGGGCGGCGGCTTCGTTGACGATCACCGACAACGGCGTCTTGATGGCGTGGGCGAGATTGCCGACATGGGTGCGCGCGCGCTCGACGATCTCCCTGTTGGCGTCGATCAGCGCGTTGGTCTCGCGCGCCAACGGCGCGATCTCGACGGGGAATTCCCCCTCCAGCCGTTCGGCGCGGCCCGAACGGATATCGGCGATCGATTCGGAAATCCGCTTGAGCGGCGCAAGGCCGAAGCGAACCTGGAAGATCGTGGTCAGGAGCAGCACGATGCCGAGCGCTGCGAAGGTCCCGCCGAGGTAATAATCGAAGCTGCGGATCTCGTCGAAGATCTCGCTGGCGTCGCCGGCGACGCTGACCAGGAATTTGCCGTCGGCGCCAAGATCGACCGGACGCTCCACCATCCGTAAATTCTGTCCCTCGGGGCCATCGACATAGCCGAGGCGGATGCCGGCCGCGGTCAGTTCGGCGCCCTGCTCCTCGAGCTTCGGCAGCTTCTTGTCCCACAGCGAGCGCGACGCCCGCGTTTCGCCCTTCTCGGTGTCGGTGCGGATGATCTGCCAGTACCAGCCGGACAGCGGCAGTTCGAACAGGGGCTCGCCGAGCGACTGGAACTGGTGGTCGGGCGGTTCGTCCGGCGTTGCGACTTCGGCGATCAGGGTGCGCAGATAGAGGTTGAGCCGGCGGTCGAAGGCGCGCTCGGTCGCGTCGCGGTATACCGACGACAGCACGATGCCGGTGATGAGGAGGATCACCACCACCCACGCGGTCGCCGACAGGAACAACCGGGTGGCAAGCGAGGAGCCGCGCATCAGGGCATGATCCCGAACAATGGAGGCCGGTTTCCGGAAAAGATCATGCTCAAACAAAAGGGTAAGCGTGTCGCTTATTCAAGACCTTTAATTGCCTGCCAATCACGCGCCGTTCGCCGGCGGCGTCAGCAAATAGCCAAGCCCGCGCACGGTCTGGATGATGTCGACGTCGAGCTTCTTGCGGATGCGGCCGACAAACACCTCGATCGTGTTGGAATCGCGATCGAAGTCCTGATCGTAGAGATGCTCGACCAGTTCGGTGCGCGACACCACGCGCCCGGTGTGGTGCATGAGATAGGCCAGCAGACGGTACTCGTGCGAGGTCATCTTGATCGGATTGCCGGCGACGCTGACCCGGCCGGTGCGGGTGTCCAGCGACACCGGGCCGCAGGTCAGCTCGGACTGGGCGTGACCGGTCGAGCGGCGCAGCAGCGCGCGGATCCGCGCCAGGATTTCCTCGAGGTGAAAGGGCTTTGCGACATAGTCGTCGGCGCCGGCATCGAAACCCTGCACCTTGTCGCTCCAGCGGTCGCGCGCGGTGAGGATCAACACCGGCATCGCACGGCCGTTGCGGCGCCAGGCCTCCAGCACCGAGATGCCGTCCATCTTGGGCAGGCCGATGTCGAGCACGACGGCGTCATAGGGCTCGCTGTCGCCGAGATAGTGCCCCTCCTCGCCGTCGAAGGCGCGATCGACCACATAGCCGGCATCCGTCAGCGCCGTCGTCAGCTGACGGTTGAGATCCGGATCATCCTCGACAACGAGCAGGCGCAAGCTGGCCTCCAATGGTGAGCGTCACGATAACAGTCGCAAGATGAGGCTCACCGGCGTGAACGGGCTATGAACAACGCACACAGCCAATATTACTTTTTCTCCATGGCGGCTTTGGGGGCCGAAATCCGCTCCGGCGGCCGCGCGGCTAACGCCTAACATGACGAATCGGATGGCCCAATAGGTCAACCGCTGCTGGCCTGCAACAGGCAAGGCTATCCGACCGCTCCCCTGACCTCGATCAAATCGACGGGCCCGCCCGGCCGGTCGTCGTCGAAGACCCCGACCGTCAGCCGCCCGGTTCGCCAGGCCGCCGTGTCGAGATTGGTGCGGCCGGGATACAGCAGCGGACCTTCGGGATCATTGTCGTGGCCGTGCACGACGTGGCGTTCACCGAAGCCGTCCGGATTTCCCTTCGGATAGCGCTTCCACAACAGCGTGGTTTCGCTCTGCCGGTCCAGCGGCACCCCGGGTTCGACGCCGGCATGCACGTAGAGGCGATGCGCGTCGACATGCGTCAACGGCAATCGGTCGAGCCAGGCGATATGGGCTTGCGGCACCGCGGCGGGATCGCCGCCATAGGAGGCCAGCGCCGCATCGCCGCCCTTCTCCAGCCACGCGGCCAGCTTCGAAGGGTCGCGCAGCGCCTCGACCATCATGGCGTCGTGATTGCCTTTCAGCGCAACGAATTTCCAGCCGCCGCCGATGCCCGGCAGCAGGCGTTCGATGACCTGCCTGCTCTGCGGTCCCTTGTCGACATAGTCGCCGAGCGCAATGATGACGGCGGCCGCGCCGCGCGCCCGCGCGTTGATCTCGCCAAGCGCGGCGCCGAGCAGATCGTCCAGGCCGTGAATATCGCCAATGACGTACGTGAAGCTCATCCGGCTTTCCGCGTTCCGGCTCGAGACGGGTAGCGATGGTGCTAGTTCAATCGCGCGTCGCCGTCAACCGCTCCCGCTCAGGTCCGGAAGAATACGAACCAGAGGACGCCAAGGATCAGGACCGCGAGCCCGGTCGATACCGTCAAAAGCGCCAGCACCGACGGGCCGGGCTCAGCCTGGCGGGCCTCGGTCGGGGTTTCGACAATCTGGCCATCTCGATGCGTTGCCATGGGGACCTCATTTACCGTAAGTGCCTGTAATGCCAGCCGTTGCCGTGACACCACCTGTCAAAAGCAACGCCTGATGCCAAATGATGTTCCGGGTGTCCGGGCCGCCGATTTTGGCGTGTCGGATGGTCCAAAAGGTCGCAGCCGAAGGCCCGAAACACGCGCGGAACAGGCACGGTTAACGCCGTTGGGAGATTCCCTCCCCCGCTATGTTTGAAACCGGCCTCTCCCGGTGGTATCCTCAAGGCTTGGTCTGTTGCGTATTGCCGGAGTATCCCATGGCCCCCCGCGCCAACTGGAAAGGCTTTTTGCGCCTTTCGCTCGTGACCTGCCCGGTCGCCCTGTATCCGGCGACCTCGGATACCGAAAAGGTCTCGTTCAACCAGATCAACCGCAAGACCGGCCATCGCATCAAATATGCCAAGGTCGACGCCGACACCGGCGAGGAAGTCGCCAACGAAGACATCATGAAGGGCTACAAGGTCGACACCGACACCTACATCGAGGTGTCGAAGGACGAGCTTGACGAGCTCGCGCTGGAATCGACCCGCACCATCGAGATCGACGAATTCGTGCCGCGGACCGACATCGACAGCCGCTACGTGATCCGCCCCTATTACCTCGTGCCGGACGGCAAGGTCGGCCACGACGCCTTCGCGGTGATCCGCGAAACCATCCGTAACCTGAACAAGGTCGCGATCGGCCGCGTGGTGCTGACCAACCGCGAGCACATCATCGCGCTGGAGCCGCTCGACAACGGCCTGATGGGCACGCTGCTGCGCTACCCCTACGAGGTCCGCAGCGAAAAGGAATATTTCGACGACATCCAGGACGTGAAGATCACCAAGGACATGCTGGATCTCGCCAAGCACATCGTCGAGCAGAAATCCGGCTCGTTCGAGCCCGAGCAGTTCGAGGACCGCTACGAGCAGGCGCTGATCGAGCTGATCAACCAGAAGCGCAACGGCTTGAAGACGCCCGCCAAGGCGGCGCCGAAAACCGGCGGCAACGTCATCAACCTGATGGATGCGCTCAAGCGCAGCCTCGCCAATGAAAAACAGGCGGCTCCCGCATCCGCCAAGGCAAACGGGAAAGAAGCCGCCAAAGCCAAGGGCAAGAAGCCGCGCAAGGCGGCAAGCGGCCAGCGCGAAATGCTGCTGCCGATCTCCGGCAGCGGCAAGCGCGCCGCCAAGGAGACGGTCAAGGAAGCGCCGAAGAAGGCCGCGAAACCGGTCCGCGCGCCCGCCCGCTCGCGGAAGGCCGGCTGATAGCGCCAGCGCCCGCTGTATAGCCTGTTAGCCCGCGATGCCGCGATCGCGCGGGCCTCGCAAGGCTGGATCAGTCCCCGCAGCCGTCGCCGTCACTGCCGCCAAGATCCAAACCACCGAGTTCGAGCCCGTCGCCGGTGCCCGACGACCGTTTCCGCGACATCATGTCGACGAGCAGGGTTGCAACCAGGCAGGCCGCGAACACGCGCCAGGGATATTGCAGGCTGTAGGCGACGACGTGCCGGCCATAGGCAGCGATCTGCGGGCCCCAGCTTCCGACCAGCAATTCCTGCATGGCACGAGCCGCCGGCCGGTTGCTATTTCAGCGAGGTCGAGATGGTGCCGAACTTGCCGCTGAGCGCCGTGCCGACGCCGTTGACCGAGGCGACGATCACGATGCTGAGGCCCATCGCAATAAGGGCATATTCAATCGCAGTCGCACCGGACTGGTCCTTGAAAAAATCCTGCAACAAACGGCGCATGAAAAAAACTCCTGTCGACGCCTGCGGGATTTTTCCCGCGCCCTGCCCGGAATTGAAACCCTAGATTGGATTGATTGACGGGGTTTTGACGAACAGGATGAACGATTGATTAAGCCGGACTGCGCCTGTATCGGTATTCATACGGGACGAAAAATTTACCATCGGTTGGGCGCTGCCCGCCCATGGTGGCGCCGATTGGCGTCTTCCGGAGCAAGCGCACATGCCCACGCAGAAGCGTGAAACGGGAAAGAACTATATCGGCCTTCTGCGCGAAGAGGTCGAAGAGCCGCGCGCCGCCGAGACGCAGTACGCCACCGAGCGCCGCGTGAAGGCCTACGTGCTTGGCCTGATGGCCGCGATGTTCAGCCGGCGCAACGAGGCGCGCTAGTTCGCCTCACCTCGCCCGGCTCTCTTGCCAAAACCCGATCCATATTGCGCCGCGGCTTGCGCAAAACGCGGCAGATTTGACGCGGCTTTTGGCCGGTCGCGGCTCCCTGATGCGGCAAAACGCATATCAGCACTTCCGCAAGCAAGCGCCGCCCGCGCTTTACCGGACCGGAAAATCCTGTTCCAACTGGTGCAAACCGGCCGGATCGAACCGGCCTGTAACAACAGGGGGAAACGGTCATGAAGCTTGGCGCCGCGATCGCGGAAATCATGAAGCGCGAGGGTATCGAGATCCTCTGCGGCTATCCGGTCAATCACCTCATCGAGTTTGCCGCCAATGCCGACATCCGCCCGGTGATGGTGCGGCAGGAACGCATCGGCATCCACATGGCGGACGCGATCTCCCGCGTCACGTCGGGCCAGTCGATCGGCGCGTTCTGCATGCAGCACGGGCCCGGCGCCGAAAACGCCATGGGCGGCGTCGCGCAATGCTACGGCGAATCCGTTCCCGTGCTGGTGCTGCCGATGGGCTATGCGCGCAGGCTCGCCAATATCGACCCGAACTTCAATTCCAGCCAGGCGATGCGGGCGTTCTCCAAATCGTCCGAGCCGATCAACATCGCAGCCGAAGTCGGCAACATCTTCCGGCGCGCCTTCACCAAACTGAAGAACGGCCGCGGCGGCCCCGTGATCGTCGAAATCCCGGCCGACATGTGGAACGAGGAAGTGCCGGAGCCGCTGAACTACACGCCGGTGCTGCGCACCCGCTACGGCGCCGACCCCGTGCATGTGAAGGAAGCCGCAGCCCTGCTCGTCGCCGCCAAGCGGCCGGTGCTCTATGCCGGCCAGGGCGTGCATTACGCCAAGGCCTGGCCGCAGCTGAAGCGGCTCGCCGAACGCCTTGCTATCCCCGTCACCACCAGCCTCGGCGGCAAATCGTCATTCCCGGAGACGCATCCATTGTCGCTCGGCTCGGGCGGGCTGGCGGTGCCGCGCGCGGTGCCGAAGTTCCTCGGCGAGGCCGACGTGATCTTCGGCATCGGCTGCTCGTTCACCGAAACCTCGTTCGGCATCGCGATGCCGAAGGGCAAGACCATCATCCATTCGACGCTCGATCCCAACCATCTCAACAAGGACGTCGAAGCCAAGATCGGCCTGGTCGGCGATGCCGGCCTGGTGCTCGATGCGCTGCTGGAAGAGATCGGCAAGACGGTGACGGCCAATCGCGACGCGACTGCGGTTGCCGCCGAAATCGCCGCCTCGCACAAGGAGTGGCTGGCGAAATGGATGCCGAAGCTCACCAACAACGACGCGCCGCTCAATCCCTACCGCGTGTTGTGGGACCTGCAGCACACCGTCGACATCAACAACACCATCATCACCCATGACGCCGGCAGCCCGCGCGACCAGCTCTCGCCGTTCTGGAAGCCGGTCGAGCCGCTGTCCTATATCGGCTGGGGCAAGACCACGCAGCTCGGCTATGGCCTTGGGCTGGCCATGGGCGCCAAGCTGGCAAAGCCCGACAAGCTCTGCATCAACGTCTGGGGCGATGCCGCGATCGGCTTCACCGGCATGGACTTTGAGACCGCGGTGCGCGAGCGGATTCCGATCATGTCGATCCTGCTGAACAATTTCTCCATGGCGATCGAGCTGAAGGTGATGCCGATCTCGACCGAGAAATATCGCTCGACCGACATTTCCGGCGACTACGCCGCGATGGCGCGCGCCTTCGGCGGCTATGGCGAGCGCGTGACCAAGCCGGAAGACATCATCCCGGCGATCAAGCGCGGCATTGCCAAGACCAAGGAAGGCATCCCGGTGCTGCTGGAATTCATCACGTCCAAGGAGACGGAGGTCTCCCGGCCGGGGACCTGAGCATGCTGGACGAGAGCACGCGGTCCATCGCTGGGCCACGCGCCCAAAATGTTGAAAACAACCCCATGCACAGTAGAAATTGTGCCTCCCACCGTTGGGAAAGCGCAAGATCTAGTGGCACGTCCGCTTCGCACGGAAGTCTGCCGCTGTCGCTCAGGCGTACCGCGCCAGCGTCCGGCTCAAGCCATCGCGAAAACGGTAATAGGCGCCGATGCCGGGCAGCGCCCAGTTCGGATTGCCGTTGTAGAGCGGGAAATCCGGAAACTCCTCCAGCTCGAAGCCGCAGGTGGAATTGGCGCCGCCGATGATGCGCCGCGCGGTCTGGCGTCCGAGATAGGTCATCATCGCCACGCCGCTGCCGTTGCAGCCGAGCGCATAATGCATGCCGCCGAGCGTGCCGGTGTGCGGCAGCGCATCCCAGGTGAAGGCGACATTGCCGGTCCAGGCATGGGTGACGCGGATGCCCTTCAACTGCGGAAAGCGATCGGTCATGAAGCGATGCAGGATCGGCGCGCTCACGGCCGGCGTCGACCTGCGTGAAGCGGGCGCGGCCGCCGAAGATCATGCGCTTGTTGTCCGGCGACATCCGGTAATAGCAAAGCACGCGCTTGGTGTCGGCCAGGGTGCGCCCCTTCGGGATCAGCGTGCGCGCCAGGTCGCCCGGCAGTTCTTCGGTGGCGATGATGTGGCTCGCCAGCGGGATCAGGCGCCGCTTCAGTTCCGGCGTCGCATCGCCGGTATAGCCGTTGGTGGCGATCACGACGTCGCCGACCTCGATGTCGCCGCGCGAGGTCGCGATCCGCCATCCCTTGCCCACGGGCGTGATGGTCTTCACCGCCGCCTTGGCGCACAGCGTGATGTTGCGGCGGCGCGCGGCATCGAGCAGTCCCTTGTAGTACAGCGCCGGATGCACCTTGGCCGAGCGCTCCACCACCATGCCGCCGTAGTAATAGTCCGACGCCATCTCCTCGCGCTGGCGTTCCCTGGGCACCATGAAGGCGCCCGATCCGGCATTGGCATTGAGGGTCGCGACGCGACGCTCCTGGTAGGCGTAGTCCTTGGGCGTCCACGCGCCGACGAAGCGGCCGGTCTTCTCCCAGTAGCAATCGATTTTTTCGCGCTCGATCAGGCTCTCGATCAGGCTGAAGGCGTCGTAGCCCGAGGCCAGGATGTTCTGCAGCACGTCGGGCTCGAGCTGCGTGACCTTGCCGGTAAAACTCTTGCCGATGTTGACGCCGCCGCTGACGCCGCCGCCGCTTCGCGTGCTGGCGCCGGCGCCGAGCTCGGCCGATTCGAACACGCAAGCCTCGATTCCGGCATCCGCAAGCTCGATGGCGCAGGACAGCCCGGCATAACCGCCGCCGACAATGGCGACGCGTGCGGTTTTCGGCACGTCAACGAGATCGCCGGTGACGGGCTTGTAGGCCTCCCACCAATAGGGCTGCCGCCTTGAAATCCTTGTGGAGAATGTCGTTGGCCATCGTGGTCCCACCCTTTCGTTCTTGTTCTCCTAGCGCACGAGCGGCGCCGTTACGGGGCGGCGCAGCCAGGTTCCGAGCAGCAGCAGTGCCGAGATCAGCACGATCTGCATGGCGGAGACGGCCGCGACCGTTGGTTCGATCTCGCTCATGATGCTGTCGAACATCTTCTTCGGCAACGTCATGTTGGCGCCGGAAATGAACATCGCCACCACCAGTTCGTCGAACGAGGTGATGAAGGCGAGGAACGCCGCCGAATAGACGCTCGGCGCCAGGATCGGCAGCGTGACGGTGCGCGCCGCCTCGAGCGGGCCGGCGCCGAGGCCGCGCGCGGCGAGTTCGAGACTGGTGTCGAAATCCCGCAAGCCCGACAGCAGCACGATGACGACGAACGGCAGCGCCAACACGGTATGCGCGACCGCGATGCCGTACCACTCGCCGATCAGGCCGAGCCGCGAGAACAGCCCGTAGATCGCAATCGACAACACGATGTGCGGCACGATGATCGGCGCCGAGATGCCGTTCTCGATCAGGCCGCGGCCGCGAAAGCGCCCCCGCGCCAGCCCGAAGGCGAGCGGGATGCCGATCAGGAGCGCCAGCACCGTCGTCGCCGTGCCGACCTGCAGGCTGCGCCAGGTGGCGTCGATCCAGGTCGGATCGTCGAAGTAGCGCGCGTACCATTTGAGCGAGAAGCCCGGCGGCGGAAAGCGCAAATAGCTTCCCGAGCTGAACGAGATCGGAAACAGCACGACCAGCGGCAACATCAGGAACGCAAAGATCAGCCCGCAGACGAAGCGCAGCAATATCCGGCCCGCGCCCGCGCCGCGCCGCCTTCCCTGCCCCTTCATCGCGCCGTCTCCACCATGCGGATCAATCCCTGAGATGGCGGGCCACGCCCTGGTTCAGCAGCCAGAACATCATCAGCGTCACCGCCAGCAGGATCACCGAGAGCGCGCCGGCGAAATTCCACGCCAGGAATTCCCGCACCTGCTGCTCGATCACCATCGCGTACATCATCACCTTGCCGCCGCCGAGCAGCGCCGGCGTAATATAGAAGCCCAGCGAGACCACAAAGACCAGCGTCACGCCGGCAACGATGCCGCGCAATGTCAGCGGCAGATAGATCGTGGTCAGGATGCGCAGCAGCGGACGCACCGAGGCCGCGCGCCGCCTTCGGCAGATCCGGATCGATGCGCGTCAGCGCGCTGTAGATCGGCAGGATCATGAACGGCAGCATGACGTGCACCATGCCGAGGATGACGGCGAGCCGGCTGTTGAGCAGCGAAAGCGGCGTGTCGAGCAGGCCGGAATCGATCAGCATCCGGTTGACGATGCCGTTGCGTCCGAGCAGCACCATCCAGGCATAGGTGCGCACCAGCACGCTGGTCCACAGCGGCAGCATCACGAAGGCAAATCCGATCGGCGCGCCATTTCGGCGTCGTGGTCGCCAGCAGGAACGCCACGGGATAGCCGATCAGGAGGCTGAAGAAGGTGACGATGCCGGCGATCTCGAACGTCCGGTAGAGAACCGCGGTGTAAAGCCCGCCGGTCAGCGCCTTCTCGTACCAGCCGAAGCCACCGCCTGCGAAACTCAGCGAGAACAGCCGCAGCAGCGGCAGCATGAACAGCAACGTCAGCAGCAGCAGCGCCGGCAACGTCAATGCAAACGGCCCGGGCCGGAGCCACGAGCGGCTTGCAGCCGCCGACTGTGGTCGCATGCCAGCGTCATTGCACGGCAATCAGCCGCGCGTCGGCGGCATGGAAACCCGCCGCGATCGGCTCGCCCGCGCTGTAGCGGCGGCTGGCTCGGCCCCGATGGCAGCCGCATCAGGACGTCGATGCCCTCCGCCGTCACGACCCGGTATTTATCCGACACGCCGATATAGGCGCTGTCGGTGACGCGGCCATCGATCCGGTTGGCGCGCACCGAATTCGGGTCCGCCGCGAGATCGACGAACCGCTCCGGGCCTGACCATCACGCGCACCTTCTGGCCCGGACGGGCCAGCGAGATCGGCGCGGCCGGCGACCTCGATCAGCGGCCCCTGCTCGAGCCGCACCCGCAGCGTGTTGCCGCCATCGGCTTCGACCACGCCGGCGAAGATGTTCGAACTCGCCGATGAAGTCGGCGACGAACGGGTTGGCGGGGGCCTCATAGATCTCGTTCGGCGGCCCGACCTGCAGCACGCGCCCCTTGTCCATGACCGCGATGCGATCCGACATCACCAGCGCTTCCTCCTGGTCGTGGGTGATGAACAGCGTGGTCAGCCCGAGGCGGCGCTGCAGATGGCGCACCTCGATCTGCATCTGCTCGCGCAGCTTGCGATCGAGCGCGCCGAAGGGCTCATCGAGCAGCAGCAGCCGCGGCTGGAACACCGTGGCGCGCGCCAGCGCAACGCGTTGCTGCTGGCCGCCGGAGAGTTGTTTGGGCAGGCGCTCGGCGAGGCCGCCGAGTTCGACCATGTCGAGCGCCTGGTCGACCCGCGTTGCGATCTCCGCCTTCGGCATTCCCCGCATCGTCAGCGGATAGGCGACATTGCGCGCGACGCTCATATGCGGGAACAGCGCGTAATTCTGGAACACCATGCCGATGTTGCGCTCCGCCGGGTCGAGCTCGGTGATGTCGGCATGATCGATCAGGATCCGTCCCTGATCCGCGGTCTCGAAGCCCGCGATGACCTTCAGAAGGGTCGTCTTGCCGGAACCGCTGGGGCCGAGGATGGTGACGAACTCACCGGCGGCAACGCTGAGGCTGACTTCCGAGAGCGCCGCCACCTGGCCGAAGCGCTTGCTCGCCGCGTCGACCTGCAGGCGACCCGATTGCTGCGACGAAGATAACGCTCGATCGTCTCTCATGCGGCGGCGGGCAGGCTTCGGGCAGCGCCCGTCGGACGCTGCAACAGCCATCCCCGCCCCATCGCGCTGGAGATCACGCCGTGAACAATCAAGCCTTGAACAATCAAGCCTTGGAGTCACGCCTTGGACAGCATCCATTTGTTCCAGCGTTCCCCGATTTCCGCGCCGTTGATGGTCCACCATTTCTGGTCGAGCCAGAGCTGCTTCTTGAGATTGTCGGGATACAGCGGCAGCAGCGGCCGTATCTTCTCCGCGACATACTGATTGGAGTCGAGATGCATGCCCGAATAGCCGAGAATCTCGGCATTGGCCGCCTGCCGCTTCGGATCGGCACATCGTCGCCAGCATCTTCATCGCCCAATACTGATCCTTGGCGCCCTTCGGCACCACCCAGCTGCCCTGCTTGAGGATGCCGCCGTTCCACTCCATCACCAGCGGCGCCTCCTTGCGGATCAGATCGTAGAAGCGGCCGTTCCAGCCCGTCGCCAGCACCACTTCCTTGTCGACCAGCAACTGCGCCGGCTGCTGTCCGGTGCTCCACCAGACATTGATGTGCTTGTGAATGGCATCGAGCTTCCTGAAGGCGCGATCGACATCGAGCGGATAGAGCTGCTCCAGCGTCACGCCATCGGCGATCAGCGCCGCTTCCAGATTGTCGACGGGGTGATTGCGCATGCTGCGCGGGCCCGGAAACGCCTTCACGTCCCAGAAATCGGCCCATGATTTCGGCCCGCCCTTGGGAAACGCATCCGGCCGGTAACACATCACGGTGGAATAGCAGCTCGGCGAGAACACGTGGCTCATCTGCGCCTGCGGCTGGAATTTGCTGCGATCGACGATCTTGGCATCGATCGGCTCGGCAAGGCCCATTTCGGTGACGCGGTAGCCGTCCTGGCCGCCGATCTCGGTGATATTCCAGGAGACATTGCCGCTTTCGACCATGGCGCGAAGCTTGCCGAAATCGACCGGGCTGGTGTCGACGATCTTGATGCCGGTCTCTTTCTCGAAATCGTTGAGATAGTTTTCGCGCAATGACGCGATCTGCGAACCGCCGGAGGCGTTGAAGATCAGCTGCTTCGGCTTGGGCGGTTCGCCTTGCGCAAAAGCTACCCGGGGCATCACCAAGGCGGCAGCTGTCGCTGCCAGTACCTCTCGCCTCGTCCTCATGGCTCGCTCCGCGAAAAACAGTGGGACCAATCCCAAGTTTGACGCCGATCCGCAGCGCAATGCAACGCATTACGGCGCGAGAGGCGCATGGCGGATGCGCGCGCCGTGCGAGCGGCGGCGAAAGCCGGCAGGAGGCCCGGCAAATCCGCCCTTCCTTGTGGCGGAAAAGCCCGGGAATGGCGCTGGCTTCAACGCGCCCGGAATGGAATAATCTCCCGATACCAGTGAGGGCCCGGCTGGGCCCGTTCATATTTGAGAGCCCGGCCCAGGGGCCTTGGGCAAATTGGATTTGAGTGAATGACCGCGCTTCCCCCGGACGCCGTGGCCGATCTCTACAAGCTGGTTGCCGAGCTTGAGCAGCAACTCGAATCCAGTTTCGCCGCGCACGACGCGGAGATCGAGCGGGCAGGCCGCGACCGCCGCAGGAAAATGCCCGGCTACGAACCGAACTCGCTGTCGCCCGGGAGCGGCAGGCCGCCAGTGCCGATATCCTCGGCACCATCGCCAACGCCTCCGGCGACGCGGCGGCATCGCTGCAACGGATCGCCGAGACCACGGCGCGGCTGTTTGATGCTGCGAGCGTTTCGATCCGGATCGCCGACGGTGACGAGTGGGGCCTTTCGATCCGGTTCGGCGCCGGCCCCGAGCGCATCGCCGCCACGGTGCCGGAGGAACAGCGTCGTGCCGGAGGCCGCAACCTGCCCGGAACGGTATTCCGCGAGAACCGGCAAATCCATATTCCGGATCTCGACAATATCGATCCCGAGATGGCCGACTGGCCGGTAATGGCGGCGCGCGCGGCGGGCATCCGCACCGTCGCAGGCACGCCGCTGCGGCGCGAAGGCAAGGCGATCGGTGCGCTCCTCGTTTTCCGCGACCATCTCGCGCCCTTTACCGACGACGAACTGGCGCTTCAGCAGAGCTTTGCCGACCAGGCGGTGATTGCCATCGAGAACGCGCGGCTGTTCAACGAGACAAGGCAAGCGCTATCCCGTCAGACGGCCACCGCCGATATCCTGCGGGTGATCAGTCAGTCGCCCACCGACGTACAGCCCGTATTCGATGCAATCGTCCTCTCCGCCGTTCGATTGCTCGGCGTGCGACAGATCCTTCATGTTGCGTTGCGACGGCAGCAGCTTCTGGTCCGTGGCCAGGGCGGGCACCGAAGGACCGCTTCCAATCGACACGCCGCTGAGGGCGCCCATCGATCCCAACGCCAACTTCCCGTCGCGCGCGATCGTGCAAAGGAAGACGCTGCATTTGCCGGACTGGTCGGTGATTGACCTGCCCGAATTCGAGCGCGGCGTCCACGAGACGCTGGGATATAACTCGGCGCTCTATCTGCCGCTTGTTGCGCGGAGAGGAATGCGTCGGCGCTGCTCGGGCTGGCCCGAAAGCAGGCCGGCGCATTCGACGAAAATAAAATCGCGCTGGCCAAGTCCTTCCGCGACCAAGCCGCGATCGCGATCGAAAACGCGCGGCTGTTCAACGAAACCCGCGAAGCGCTGGAACGGCAGACCGCGACCGCCGACATCCTCAAGGTCATCGCCAGTTCGCCGTCCGACGTGCAGCCGGTGTTCGACGTCATCGTCGAACGCGCGGTCCGGCTGTGCGGCGCCCGGATGGGGCGCGTGTATCGCTATGACGGCGATCTGATCCACCTGGTGGGCGGCCACGGCCTGAGCGTGCCGGGACGCGAAGGCGCGGAGCGGCCGTTCCCGCGGCCGGCGTCAGACGACACGATCGTCGGGACGGGTCATGCTGGCGCGCCGTGCCCAACATCCTCGCCGACCTCGACGAGGACGACACCGTTCCCCCGCTGTCGCGGCAGATGATCTCGGCATTGGGCGCGCGCAGCCAGGTGACCATGCCGATGCTGCTCGCGGGCGAGCCGATCGGCGCCATCACGCTGAGCTGGGCCGAGCCGCGCGGCTACACCGATCAAACCATCGCGCTGCTGCAGACCTTCGCCGACCAGGCCGTGATCGCCATCGAGAACGTGCGGCTGTTCAACGAGACCAAGGAAGCGCTGGAGCGGCAGACCGCGACCGCCGACATCCTCAAGGTGATCGCCAGTTCGCCATCGGACGTGCAGCCGGTGTTCGACGCGATTGCGACCAGCGCCAAACGCCTGATCGGCGGGTTCTGCCGCTGCAGTCTTCCGTTCATCGACGGCAACGTCCATCTCGCCGCGTTCACGCCGGTCAGTCCGGCTGCCGACGCGGCACTCAAGGGCGACTTCCCCACGCCGGTCGATGAGTTCGAGGGGTTCCGGCTCGCCCGAGCATGGCAAGCCGTTCCCCATCCCGGACACCGAAGAGACCACGCACGCGCCGATCAGGGAAATCGCCCGGCTGCATGGTTTCCGCAGCATGCTGTTCGTACCCCTGATGAACGGCGGCGTTCCGATCGGCATCATCAGCGTCACGCGCGTCCAACCCGGCATCGTTCGCCGACCACCACGTTCAGCTGCTGCAGACCTTCGCCGATCAGGCCGTGATCGCGATCGAGAACGTGCGGTTGTTCGACGAGGTCCAGGCCAAGACGCGCCGACCTGTCCGAATTCGCTGGAGCAGCAGACCGCAACCTCCGAGGTTCTGGAAGTCATCAGTGCCTCGCCAGGCGAACTCGAGCCGGTGTTCCAGAAGATGCTGGAGAATGCCGACACGTATCTGCGGTGCAAATTTCGGCGTGCTCAGCCTGTACGACGGGGAGTGCTTCACCAACGTTGCGCACTACAATGTACCGCTGGCGTTCGATGGAACTGAACCAGACGTTCCAGCCCCACCCAAATAGCGGAATGACGGACAAGCGCATTTTCCATGTCGAAGACATCAGGACAGAGCCTGTCTACCTTGAGGGCGATCCGCCGGTTGTCGCGTTGTCCAATCTCGCCGGCGCAAGGACACTTTTCTTCGTTCCGATGCTCAGGGAAAACGAACTGATTGGCGCGATCTCGATCTACCGTCAGGAGGTCCGGCCCTTCACCGGCAAGCAAATCGATCTGGTCGCCAACTTCGCCAAGCAGGCGGTGATCGCGATCGAAAACACGCGGCTATTCGCAGGAGCTGCGCGCGCGCACCAACGATCTGAGCGAATCCCTGCAACAGCAGACCGCTGTTGGCGACGTACTCAAGACCATCAGCCGCTCCGCCTTCGACCTGCAGCCGGTTCTGGACACGCTGGTGAACACGGCGGCCCTGCTATGCAACGCCGAAATGGCGTTCCTGATGCGCCGTGAAGGCGACTTGTATCGCGCGGGCGCGGCCGTCGGTTTCAGCAGCGAATATATCGAGTTTCTCAGGAGCAACCCGCTTAGCGTCGATCGGGGCTCGATTACCGGCCGTGCCGTGCTCGAGCGACGTACGGTGCAGATCCAGGACGTCGCCGCGGACCCCGAGTACACGCTGCGTGAATCGATCACGCTGGCAGGTCAGCACACCGCGCTTTGCGTACCATTGTTGCGCGAGAACGAGCCGATCGGAACCATCGTGCTGGCGCGGCAACGCGTCGAGCCGTTCACGCAAAAGCAGGTCGAGCTCGTCACCACCTTTGCCGACCAGGCCGTCATTGCAATCGAGAATGTCCGCCTGTTCAACGAAACCAGGGAAGCGCTGGAACGACAGACCGCGACCGCCGAGATCCTCAAGGTGATCGCCAGTTCGCCATCGGACGTGCAGCCGGTGTTCGAGGCCATCGCAGCCAGCGCGAACCGTCTGCTTGGCGGCTTTTCGACCGGCGTGTTCCGCTTCATCGACGGCATGGCTCACCTTGCAGCGTTTACGCCAACCAACCCCGCGGCCGATGAAGTCCTGAAAAGTTCGTTTCCAATGGCTCTTGGTGAGATCGCAGCTCTCGAGCAGGTGCGGAACGGCGAGAGCGCACAGATCACCGACTCCGAGACTCCGATCCCCGGACCATCAGAATTGGCCGCGCGCGCGGATTCCGTAGTCTGTTGTTCACGCCGCTGATGAACGGCGACGTGCCAATCGGTTTCATCTCCGTTACGCGGACGGAAACCGGTTCGTTCGCGGACCATCACGTGCAACTGCTCAAGACCTTCGCCGACCAGGCCGTGATCGCGATCGAAAATGTCCGCCTGTTCGACGAAGTCCAGGCCAAGACGCGCGATCTTACGGAGGCACTGACCTACCAGACCGGCAGCGCCAACATCCTCAAGGTGATCGCCTCCTCGCCGACCGACGTCGGACCGGTTCTCAGGGCCATTGTCGAAAGCGCCTGTGAGCTCTGCGAATCCTATGACGCCGATCTTGCGCCTGAGGGATGGTGACGTACTTCGCTTCAGCGCACATCAGGGGCCGTTGACGACCAATCATGAAGACTTGCCGATCAATCGCGGCTGGACGGCGGGGCGCGCCATGGTTGACCGGGTGCCGGTACATGTCGAGGATATGCTTTCCGCCGATGGCGATGAATTTCCTGGAGCCCAGAACCGGGCACGTGAGCAGGGCCAGCGCACCATTCTGAGTGTGCCGCTGCTGCGCGAAGGCGAGAGCATTGGCGTGATCACGCTGCGCCGTCTCGAAGTACAATTCGTTCAGCGACAAGCAGATCGCGCTTCTGGAGACGTTCGCCGACCAGGCCGTGATCGCGATCGGCAATGTGCGGCTGTTCGACGAGGTGCAGGCCAGGACGCGCGACCTGACGGAGGCGCTGACCTACCAAACCGGCAGCGCCAATATCCTGCGCGTGATTGCCTCCTCGCCAACCGACGTTACCCCTGTTCTCCAGGCAATCGTCGAAAGCGCCTGCCAGCTTTGCGGTGCTTACGATGCCCTGGTACGGCTCAAGCAGGGAGACGGTCTGGCATTCGGCGCACATCATGGACCGCTTCCGGTGAGCCTGGATAGCGTGCCGATCACCGAAAACTCGACAGCGGGACGAGCGGTGATGGGACGGAAGCCGGTTCACGTTCACGACCTGCTTTCTCCCGAAGGAGATAGCTTCCCACATGCGCGAGCGTTGGCGCGCGAACACGGTGAGCGCACCATCCTGAGTGTGCCGCTGTTGCGCGAGAACGAGAGCATCGGGGCCATCGTGCTCCGCCGCGCCGAGGTGCATCCGTTCAGCGACAAGCAGATCGCCCTGCTGCAGACCTTCGCCGACCAGGCCGTGATCGCGATCGGCAATGTGCGGCTGTTCGAGGAAGTGCAGGCCAAGACGCGGGATCTCACGGAGGCCCTGACCTACCAGACCGGAAGCGGCAATATCCTCAAGGTCATCGCTTCGTCGCCGACCGACGTCGGGCCGGTCCTCAACGCCATCGTCGACAGCGCCTGTGAGCTTTGCGAGGCAAACGATGCCATCGTTTACCTTAAGGAAGGCGAAGACCTGCGTCAAAGCGCGCACCATGGTCCGATACCTGTCGCTCTGCAAAGACGCGCCATCAGCCGGGATTATGTCTCCGGGTGCTCGGTTGTCGACAAAGCGCCGATACACCTGCACGACGTGTTGTCGGATGAAGGTGCCGAGTTTCCGGAAGCTCAAGAACTGTCGCGAACCAACCGTATTCGCACCATTCTGGCGGTGCCTCTGCTGAGCGAAAACGAGTGCATTGGAACAATCCTGCTGCGCCGCACCGAAGTGCGTCCGTTCAGCGACAAACAGATCGCCCTGCTGCAGACCTTTGCCGACCAGGCCGTGATCGCGATCGGCAATGTGCGGCTGTTCGAGGAGGTGCAGGCCAAGACGCGGGATCTCACGGAATCACTGCAATTCCAGACCGCCACCTCCGAGGTGTTGAAGGTTATCAGCCGCTCGCCGGATACACTGCAGCCGGTTCTCGACGTTATTGTCGATACTTCGCGCGAGCTTTGCGGTTCGGACGCCTCCACCATCTTCCTGATACGTGACGGCAAATTCCACGTAACGGCGGTGTCGGGCTCGACACCCATTCATCTGGAGTTTCTCAAAGCCAATCCGCAGGCGATCGACCAACCCGGTTCGGCCCTCGCTCGCGTGGCAAGGGAGAAACGCACGCTCCACATTCCGAACGTCGCTGACGATCCGGAACTGCGCACGGGGGCTGCAAGCTTCGGCGGTCCCCGCGCGTTGCTGGTCGCACCATTGATGCGCGATGGGACTGTGCTTGGCGGGATTGTGTTGCGCCAGTCTCACTTGAAGCCATTCACGGCGCGGCAGATCGAGGCAATCGAGACCTTTTCCGACCAGGCCGTGATCGCAATATCGAACGTCGGCCTTTTTGAAGAGGTGCAGGCGAGGACGCGCGAGCTTTCGGAATCCCTGGAGCAACAGACGGCGACGTCCGAGGTGCTGAGCGTCATCAGCCGGTCGGCCGGCGATCTGGAGCCAGTGTTCCAGAGCATGCTCGAAAACGCCACGCGTATTTGCGGCGCGCAGTTCGGCCTCATGAATCTTTATGAAGACGGGAGTTTTCATACCGTGGGCTTCCACAACGTGCCGCCGGAATTCGCTGCAGCCAGGGCGCAGAGCTTTCGGCCGCATCCGGTCACTGCGCTCGCACAAATGGTTCAGACAAAAAAGTTTGCCCACATCGACGACCTCCGTTCCAGCCCGCCCTATCTTTTGGGCGATCCCGCCACGTTGCAGCTCGCAGACATGGCGGGCGCTCGCACGGTTGTCATCGTTCCGATGATCAAGGACGACGAATTCGTCGGCACTATTGGAATCTACCGTCTCGAAGTTTTGCCGTTCAACGAAAAGCAGATTGCCTTGTTGGACAGCTTTGCCAGCCAGGCCGTGATTGCGATCGAGAATACGAGGCTTCTCAAGGAGCTTCGGGAGCGAACCGACGACCTCACGAAGTCGCTCGACGATCTGCGCACCGCGCAGGGTCGCCTGGTGCAAACCGAGAAGCTCGCCTCGCTCGGCCAGCTTACCGCCGGCATCGCCCACGAGATCAAGAACCCGCTCAACTTCGTCAATAATTTCGCTGCCCTTTCGGCCGAGTTGACCGACGAATTGAACGACGTGCTGAAGCAGGCGGAGATCACCGAAAAGATACGCGGGGAAGTCGACGAGCTCACCGGCCTGCTGAAGGACAACCTGCAAAAGGTGGTGCAGCACGGCAAGCGCGCCGACTCGATCGTCAAGAACATGCTGCTGCATTCGCGCGAAGGCACCGGCGAGCATCGGCCCACCGATATCAACGCGCTGGTCGACGAAAGCCTTAACCTCGCCTATCACGGCGCCCGCGCCGAGAAGCCGGACTTCAATGTAACCCTGCAGCGCGACTTCGACGCCGCCGCCGGAATGATCGAGGTGTTTCCGCAGGAAATCACCCGCGTGTTCCTGAATCTGGTTTCGAACGGCTTCTATGCCGTGACCAGGCGCAAGGTCGAGGCCGGCCAATCCGGTTTCGATCCGGTTCTCAGCGCCGCGACCCGCAATCTTGGCGACGCGGTCGAGATCCGCATCCGCGATAACGGCACGGGAATTCCGCAGGAAGTCAGGGACAAGATGTTCAACCCGTTCTTCACGACCAAGCCCGCGGGCGAAGGCACCGGCCTTGGCCTGTCAATGAGCCACGACATCATCGTGAAACAACACGGTGGTACCATCGACGTCGTGACCGAACCCGGACAATTTACCGAATTCCGCATTGTTCTGCCGAGGACCAGTAAGTCCTCCAAAATAGAACCCAGGGGTCAGACGTGAACATTTTGGTGCTTGTGGTCGATGATGAACCCGACGTCGAGGCGCTGTTTCGCCAGCAGTTCCGCAGGGATTTGCGTGCGCAGCGCTTCGTGATGGAATTCGCCAATTCCGGGGCGGACGCGCTGGCGCGGATTGCCTCCACCATCGAGCAATCGCTGATCCTGGTCCTGTCGGATATCAATATGCCGGGGATGACCGGGATCGAAATGCTGCCCAAAGTCAGGGAGATGCGGCCCAATGTTCCCATCATCATGATCACCGCCTATGGCGATCCCGAGACGAAGCGCAAGGCGCTCGAAAACGGCGCGACGGGATTGCTGACCAAGCCGATCGATTTCGCCCTGCTCCGCGAAGAGATCGATACGCGGCTGGCGCAGGCGGGTTAGGGGCGCGCGCCGCTTCAGTCCACCGCCAGAAGCTGCACGCTGGATGCGGGAAGCTGGACGCAGACCTGATCGCCATCGCTGAAGGCGTCTTCAGTGGACGGATTCCACTGCACCGCCTGAATCAATTCATCGCCGACGCGCACGAGATATTCGGCCTTGTCGCCATAATAGGTCCGGCTTTCCACCCGCCCGCGCGGACCGGCGCCCTGCTTCGCCAGGGTCAGCGCCTCCGGGCGGATCACCGCGTCCACCGGACTGCCGGCCGCAACGGGGCTATTCGCGGCCAGTTCCCAGCGATGGCCGAGGATGTCGATCACGGTCTTCGCAGGCTCCGCCGCGACAACCGTTCCACGCAAGAGATTGGCGCTGCCGAGAAAGCCCGCGACGAAGCGCGAGGTCGGCCGCAGATAGAGCTGTTCGGCGGTGCCGATCTGCGCGATCTGGCCGCTGTCCATAATGGCGATGCGGTCTGAAATCGCCATCGCCTCTTCCTGGTCGTGCGTGACGTAGATCGTCGTGATCGCCAATTCCCGCTGCAGCCGGACAATCTCGCTGCGCATCTGCACCCGCAACTGCGCATCGAGATTCGAGAGCGGCTCGTCGAACAGCAGCACGCGCGGCCGGATCGCAATCGCCCGCGCCAGCGCCACCCGCTGCTGTTGCCCGCCGGACAATTCGTTGATCATGCGATCGTCCATGCCGTGCAGGCCGACCTGCCGCAGCCCGGCATCGACGCTGCTCTCGATCAGGGCCGCGCCCTGGCGCTTCACCCGCAATCCGTAGGCGACGTTTTCGAACACCGACAGATGCGGAAACAGCGCGTAATTCTGGAACACGAAGCCGATGTCGCGCTGATTGGCGGCAAGCCCGGTCACATCCTCGTCGCCGAACAAAATCCGTCCCGATGACGGTTTCTGGAATCCGGCGATCATGCGCAGCGTCGTGGTCTTGCCGCAGCCGGAGGAGCCGAGCAGCGTCAGGAACTCGCCGGGCCTGACCTCGAGGTCGAGATTTTTCACCGCGGTGATGTCGCCGCGCCGTTCGTGGTGAAAGGTCGCCGAGATGCCCTGCAGCCGGATTTCGATCGATTGTGCCGCCATGTCAGGCCCCGATCTTGCCGACGCGCAGGCTCGGCGCGGTCAGGCGTTGCAGCAGGACGTTGAGCATGCTGGTCACCAGCACCACGACGACGATCACGAACACCGAAAACGCAGCCGCCGGCCCCAGTGCTACCTCGGTCATGTTCTCCAGAATTTTCACGGTAATCAGCGTCCAGTTGATCGAGACCAGAAAGATCGTGGCGCTGATCGCCGTCATCGACCGGATGAAAACGACGCCCAGACCTGCAAAGAATGCCGGCAGGATCAGTGGCAGCATGATGCGCCGGAATGTCGTGAGGCTGCCGGCGCCGAGGCTGGCGGAGGCTTCCTCCATGCTCCGGTCGATCTGCTGCAGCAACGCCACCGTGGTGCGGATTCCGATCGGGCTGTAACGGAAGACATAACAGGCGATCAGGATCGCCGCGGTGCCGGTCAGCGCCAGCGGCTCGTCGTTGAAGGCCAGCAGATAGGCGATGCCGACGATGGTGCCGGGCAGCGCGTAGTTCAGCATGCTGACCGCCTCCATCGCCTTGCGGCTGATGAAGGTCGTTCGTCCCACCAGATACCCGATGGTGATGCCATAGATGCCGCCGAGCGGCATGCCGATCAGGGCGATGATGAGGGTGTCCCTGATCGCCGGCAGGCCCTCGCTGAAGATCACCCGGTAATGGTCCAGCGTCAGCGTGTGATTGGCACCGAAGGCCAGCACGATCGAGGCGTAGAACAGCAGCAAATAGAAATAGACGATCAGCGCCGACACCAGCAGGCAAAAACCCAGCAGCACCGCGCCGGCGATGCCCGATACCGAATCGTGCTGCGCCAGGACGCCGGCCTTGCCGGTCACGGTGACATAGGAGCGGCCGGCCACAAGGCGCTCCTGCGCGTAGAACACCAGTCCGGCCGGCACCAGCAGCAGCAGTGAGAGGATCGCACCGCTCTTGAGGTCGAACAGGCCGGTGATCTGCAGATAGGCCTCGGTCGGCAGCACCGAAAAGTCGCTGCCGGCCAGGATCAAGGGCGTCGCAAAATCGGCCAGCGAGCATCCGAACAGCAAGAGGAAGGCATTGGCGAGCGCCGGGATCACCAGCGGCAGCGTCACCGTGCGGAACGCGTACCAGCGCGAACCGCCGAGACTGAAGGCCGCCTCCTCCAGGCTGGTGCTGATCGAGGCCAGCATCGGCCGCAGCGCAAGATAGGCGATCGGAAAGTAAGTCAGCGTTTCCGCGGCAAACGTGCTGGTCAGGCCATAGACCTGGACGTTCTTGATCCCGAGCAATTCGTAGGTGATCAGCCCGCGCGGCCCGAACGAAAACACGAACGCGATCGAGGTGGTAAACGGCGGCGAAATCAGCGGCAGGAAGGTGAAGAAGTCGATCAAGCGCGACACCCGGCGCGCGCTGCGGACCCGCTCGACGGTGAAAGCGAAGATCAGTCCCAGCAGGGTTCCGGCGACGCCGACCATCATCGCCAGTAACAGGCTGTTGCCGAGCGCGCGCAGGTTCTTCGGCGCCGATATCGCAGCCCCCAGCGCCTGCAGGCTGAGGTGGCCGTCGTCGAGAAAGGCCCGCGAGAACAGCATCAGCAGCGGATAGACGATGAAGATCAGCAGCAGCAGCCAGATGCCGAGCAGGCCGCCGCGCCACAGCCACGCTTCCGGTCTGACGGACGAGCGCGCCGCGATCGTTTGAACGGAAGCGGCCATCAGCCGGCGTTCAGGACTTCCGCCACCCAGCGGTCGATGATGCGCTTGCGGTTGTCGCCGGCCCAGCGGTCATCGATCTCGATGATCTTGGCCTGCTTGAGCACCGCGGCGAGGTCGGGATCCGGCGCCACCTTGGGATGGGCGGGAAGGAAGTTGATCTTCGACGGCGCCAGCAGCGACTGCATGTCCGGACTTGCCGCCCAGTCGATCAGCTTGCGGGCCGCAGCCCCGTTCTTGTTGCCTTTGACAAGACCGATGCACTCCGCCGCAGAACCAATCCCTTCCTTCGGGAATGAGATCTGCACGTCGTAGCCTTTTTGCTTGGTGAACAGCGCATCGACGATGAAGAAGATGCCGCCGGCGGCCTGCCCGAGACCGACCGGCACCGTTCCGCCGCCGCCGCTCTTGGTATAGGCCTGAATGTTCTGGCGCAGCTTCTTCATGTAGGCGAAGCCGGCGTCCTCGTTGCGGTTGTTGACCTGCAGGATCGAGAAGATGCGCGTCACGGCTGTCCCGGACGTGCGCGCATCGGCCATTTGCAGCATGCTCTTGTAGGCCGGATTCAACAGATCGTCCCAGGACGCCGGCGGCTGCAGATTATGCTCCTGCAGGAACTTGGTGTTGGTCATGAACACCAGTGGATCGTCGGCGATCGCAGTCCACATACCCTGCGCGCTCTTGAAGCGCTTCGGCAGATCGGCCGCCGACGGCGGCGCATAGGCCTCGAAGATGCCCTGCTCCTCACCGGCAGTGAAGGTTTCGACGGGGCCGCCGAACAGGACGTCGACCTGCGGATTGCCTCGTTCCGCCAGCAACCGCGCCAGCGCTTCGCCGGAAGAGAAGCGGATGAAGTTGACGTGGATACCGCTCGCCTTCTCGAACGCCTCCAGCATCGGGCGGGCGTAATTCTCGGGCCAGATCGAATAGGCCTTCAGGCTTTCGGCGGCCTGCGCACGGCCGATGACAAAGGGCGCGGCCAGAGCGCCGAGCACAAGGCTGCGGCGATCGATCCTCGGAAACGTGTCAGCCCGCTCACCAGCAATAGCGCGCGATCCCATGGTCATCCCTCCAGATTTCTTCGCAGCTGCGAAAGAAGCCGCGCTTGTCGCGCAGCTTCACTGGATTGCCCGATGCGGGCAAGGGGGCATCGGCGTTGGCCACGGCACAAATCGGGCGCACAGGCGGGGGCCCATCCTACTTTGCATGGGGTTGTTTTCGAGATTTTATGTCCCGACCCTTACGGCTTGAAGAACGCGGGATCGTTGAGCGCCTTGATCATGGTGTCCACCATGTCGGCGGCGCCATGGTCTTCGCGCTCTTCCAGCAGCTCCCACATCTTGCGCAGATTGGCGCGCATCGGCGCCTTCAGCGATGGATCGCGTTCGATCAGGGTCCGCGCGATGCAGAAGGCGATGGCCTCGGTGCCCATCTTCGACTGTTCGATGGAGGGTTTGCTCATGGCCGGTCCTCGTCGGATTCGATATCGATGTGCTGCGGCCGGTGTTAAATCAAATCGCGGCGCCGGGATAGAGCCAGGCGCGGGCGTGGAATGCACGCCCGCGAGCGGGCCTGCCTCCCGCGTCCCTACTCGGCCATCTCCGCCGGCGTCCCGGGACCGGCCAGCGGCCGCTCTTCCATCGCGATCATGCAGAGCGTCGCGCCTGCGAGCATGGCCGCGGCGGCGCCGAACACGTAGCGAAACGCCGTGATCATGTCGGCTACGGGGATCGAACTGACGGGGCCGCGATGTTCGCCGGCGAGCGAGATGTCCGCGCCCAGCGCCATCAGCAGGATCGCGGTGAACGCCGCCACCGTGAACGAGGACATCAGCGAGCGGAAGAAATTCATCGCACCGGTCACGGTGCCGATCTGCGGACGCGCCACCGCGTTCTGCAGCGAGACCACGCTGATCGGAAAGGCGGTGCCGAGGCCGAGCGCGAAGATCGACAGCAGCACCAAGCAGCCCCCACAGCGGCGGCGTCGTCAGCGCCATCGCGCAGCCCGCGAGCGCGGCGATCAACGTTCCGACAATCGCAACCCGCTTGTAGTGCCGTGAGCGCGCCATGGTCCGGCCGGCGATCGCGGCGCCGCAGGTCGAGATCGCCGCGAGCGGAATCAGCGCGAGCCCGGCTTCGCTGGCGCTGAGATGGTAGACCACCTCGTAATAGAGCGGCAGGTTGACGGTCAGCCCGGTAATGGCGCCGAGCGCGAAGCCGCCCGCGGCCATCGCATAGGGCACCACCGTGCCGCCCAGCAGCGGCAGCGGCAGGAACGGCTCGTCGGCCTTGCGCGCGTACCAGACGAAGCTGCACGCCAGCGCGACCGACGCGCCGATCATCGCAAGGATCGTCGGCGACAGCCAGAGATAGCGGTTGCCGCCCCAGGTCAGCACCAGCATGAACACGACGGCGGAGGCCATCAGCAATACGCCGCCGAGCCAGTCGACCTTGCGCTTGCGATGAAACACCGGGATCTTGGCCATCTTCGGCAGCAGCAACGCCAGCGCGCCGATCGCGAGCGGCACGTTGATCCAGAAGATCATCGACCAGTGCAGATGCTCGGCAAACACGCCGCCGAGCACCGGCCCGCCGATTCCGGCCGCGACCCACACGCCGCTGAAATAGGCCTGGTACTGGCCGCGTTCGCGCGGCGTCACGATGTCGGAAATCACCGTCTGCACCACCGGCATGATGCCGCCGCCGCCCAAACCCTGCAGGCCGCGCGCGAGGATCAGGACCGGCATGTTCGGCGCCACCGCGCACAAGACCGAACCGGCGATGAACAGGCTGAGCGCTGCGATGATCATGGCGCGGCGGCCATAGATGTCGCTGAGCGTGCCGAACACCGGCGCCACCGCGGTCGACGCCAGGAGATACGCCGTGATCACCCAGGAGAGACTGGAGACGTCCTGGAACTGGCGGCCGATGGTCGGCAGCGCGGTCGCGACGATGGTCTGGTCGAGCGCGGCCAGGAACATCGTCAGCATCAGGCTGACCAGAATGGTGCGGACCTCGTCCTGCGTCAGCGGCGCAGGCGGCGCAATCGGCGGCGCGTCGCTGACATCGATGACCTCGGTCGTGATGTGCGAGAGCTCGCCCGGAATATCGTCTGGCAATGTATCGTGGCCGGCAGGTTGACCACTCTGCCGTTCGAACTTGTTCATTTGATACGTAATATTCTTCTTCGCGGCAAAGGCCGCCGAGATGGAATCGCTAAATCGACTGCAATGTAGAGCGCAAATTCCCCCCGCGGCAGACGGTTGCGCGCATGGGAGCATCCCGCGAGGACATCGACGCAATCGCGTGATCGCGCCTGGCGTGAAACGTCAGGGTTTCGGTCGCTTTTTCAGCCGCGCGCGCTTCGGCAACAGCGCCGGCCATTGCACGATGTGATCCTCGAGATCGGCGTCCGCGATCTCGTTCTCGGTGCCCTGCACCCGCCCGCGCACGGAAACGCCGGCCTCATGCACGGTATTGGGATCACCCGAGATCAGCGGATGCCACCAGTAGAGATCGCGGCCCTCCGCGACCAGTTTGTAGCCGCAGCTCGGCGGCAGCCAGTTCAGGGTGCGGACGTTTTCCGGCGTCAGCCGGACGCAGTCCGGAACCTTGTCGGAGCGGTTCGGATAGTCCTTGCAGGCGCAGATGCCGGCATCGAGCAGCTTGCAGGAGACGTGGGTGAAATAGATCTTGCCGGTATCCTCGTCCTCGAGCTTTTCCAGGCAGCAGCGCGCGCAGCCGTCGCACAGGCTTTCCCATTCGGCGCTGGACATCTCATCCAACGTCTTGGTTTTCCAGAAGAATCCCTCCTGGCCGGAAACGGGCTTGGGCGGTGCGGTCATGGAATCGGATGGTATCCAAAGGGGCTCGGTTGACGCCCTTCTAGGAGGTGGGGCGACTGCTGCGCAAGTGGGACGGCCCGAAAGGAGCGAAAAAGCCGGGGGCGGCGTTAGTCCTGACCATCAAAATGGTGAGCCAGACCATTGGTTTATGGCCCCCGCTCGGTTAGAACAACCGCGAGTCCCCAAGCCCGCTGAGCAGGCCGCAAAAGCGCCTTGGGTTTGCCGCAACATCAAGCAAGACGTCTCGATCGCGCCCCCGCGGGCGCACGAGCGCCTACGAACCGACCAAGGGCCCCGGTGCGCCAGATCATTCCAGCGCGATGGAAGAAGAAGATCCAGCACTTCCTGCTGGACCTCGACGCGCGCATCGATTCCACGCTGTTCTCCTCCGGCAAGGGCGCGCGCGAACTCTACGAGCGCTACTCGACCTTCATGGACCGCTTCTATGTCGGCCGCTGGAAGCGCTGGGTCTTCATCGAACCGCTGTCGGAAGCCGCCACCATCGGGCTCGGCGGCCTGATCCTGATGCTGGCGCTCGCGGTGCCGGCGTTCCGCGAAACCGCCGACGACGACTGGCTGAAGAAATCCGATCTCGCGGTGACGTTCCTCGACCGCTACGGCAATCCGATCGGCAGCCGCGGCATCAAGCACAACGACTCGATCCCGCTGGAAGATTTTCCGGACAATCTGATCAAGGCGACGCTCGCCACCGAAGACCGCCGCTTCTACGACCATTTCGGCATCGACATCGCCGGCACCGCGCGCGCGCTCGTCACCAACGCGCAGGCCGGCGGCGTGCGCCAGGGCGGTTCGTCGATCACCCAGCAGCTGGCGAAGAACCTGTTCCTGAACAACGAGCGCACCATCGAGCGCAAGGTGAAGGAAGCGTTCCTCGCGATCTGGCTGGAGACGCGCCTCACCAAGAACGAAATCCTGAAACTCTATCTCGACCGCGCCTATATGGGCGGCGGCACCTTCGGCGTCGACGGCGCCGCGCATTTCTACTTCAACAAGTCGGCGCGCGACGTCAATCTCGCCGAAGCCGCGATGCTGGCCGGCCTGTTCAAGGCGCCGACCAAATACGCGCCGCACATCAACCTGCCCGCCGCGCGCGCCCGCGCCAACGTGGTGCTGGACAACCTCGTCGATGCCGGCTTCATGACCGAAGGCCAGGTGTTCGGCGCGCGGCGCAATCCGGCCATCGCGGTCGACCGCCGCGACGAGAATTCGCCGAACTACTATCTCGACTACGCGTTCGACGAGATGCGCAAGCTGGTCGACACCTTTCCGAAATCCTACACCGAGCGCGTCTTCGTGGTCCGCACCGCGATCGACATGAACGTGCAGCGCGCCGCCGAAGAAGCCATCGAAAACCAGTTGCGCCAGTTCGGCCGCGACTATCACGCGACCCAGGCCGCGACCGTCGTCGCCGATCTCGACGGCGGCGTCCGCGCCATGGTCGGCGGCCGCGACTATGGCGCCAGCCAGTTCAACCGCGCCGTCGACGCCTACCGGCAGCCCGGCTCGTCGTTCAAGCCCTATGTCTACACCACCGCGCTGCTGAACGGCTTCAAGCCGACCTCGATCGTGGTCGACGGCCCGGTCTGCATCGGCAACTGGTGCCCGCAGAACTATGGCCACTCCTATTCCGGCTCGGTGACGCTGACGCAGGCGATCACCCGCTCGATCAACGTCGTTCCGGTGAAGCTGTCGATCGCGATCGGCGGCAAGGCGCCGAACCCGGCCAAGGCCGGCCGCGCCAAGATCGTCGAGGTGGCGCGCCGCTTCGGCATCAAGGCGCCGCTGCCGGATACGCCGTCGCTGCCGATCGGCTCCGACGAAGTCACCGTGCTCGAGCACGCCGTCGCCTATGCGACCTTCCCGAACAAGGGCAAGTCGGTCACGCCGCATGCGGTGCTGGAAGTGCGCACCGGCGCCGGCGACCTGGTCTGGCGCTTCGACCGCGACGGCAAGAAGCCGCTGCAGGCGATCCCGGCTTCCGTCGCCTCCGACATGGCCGGCATGATGAGCCACGTCGTCAGCGAAGGCACCGCGCGGCGCGCCGCGCTCGACGGCATTCCGACCGCCGGCAAGACCGGCACCACCAACGCCTATCGCGACGCCTGGTTCGTCGGCTACACCGGCAACTTCACCTGCGCGGTCTGGTACGGCAACGACGACTACTCGCCGACCAACCGCATGACCGGCGGCTCGCTGCCGGCGCAGACCTGGCACGACATCATGGTCGCCGCCCATCAGGGCGTCGAGGTCAAGGAAATCGCCGGCATCGGCATGGGCACGAAGCTGCCGCAGCCCGCCCTGCCCGCCACCGTCGCGGCGAATGGCGCGCCGAAGATGCTCGAGACCAAGCCGGGACCGCCGCCGGTGCTGACCAAGCGCGGCGCCGACATCCTGGTGCGGGTCGAAAAACTGCTCGACGACGCCGGCAAGACCGCGGGCAAGACGTCGGCAACCGAGCCGGCGAAGCCGGCCAAGCCGATCTCGTCGAGCGCGCTGGCCTTCCCGGACAATTGCGTCGCAGCCGCCGGCGACCAGGCTCCGCCGGCGCAGCGGAAGAACTAGTGCCGTGAGTGGGAGCGCTGGCCCGTGCGGCTGATCTTCATCACCTTGCTGGCGCTCGTGCTCGCCACCGTCGTCGGCCTCGGCGCGACCTGGATGACGGCGACGCGCGGCACCGATCTCGGCACGCTGACGATCGGCGCCTGGACCGCGCGGCCGAAGACCGGCACCGCCGACGTCGATCCCTATTCGCGCGCCTCGATCGCCCGCAGCGGCGAATTGCCGATCGGCACCGGCGACGGCATCGCCTTCTCGGCGACCACCGACGACAAGAAGAAGCCGCTCGACGGACGCTGCGACGTGGTCGTCAGCGGCGTGACGCCGGCGGCGCGGTTCTGGACGCTGACGCTGTTCGACCGCAAGGGCCATCTGGTCGCCAATTCGCTGCAGCGCTACGGCTTCACCAGCCAGGAAATCATCCGCGGCTCCGACGGCGCGTTCGAAATCCGCGTCGCGTCGCGCTCGCGCGCCGGCAACTGGCTGCCGACCGGCGGCATCGAGCGCTACGCGCTGATGCTGCGGCTGTACGATACGCCGGTCGGCGTTGCGACGCGGACGCAGCGCGACGCGCCGATGCCCTCGATATCGACGGTGGGCTGCCCATGATCCGCTGCTGTTCACCATCATCGCGGGCGTGCTGCTGGGCGGCGTGGTGCATCTCGTCAGCGTGCTGGCGCTGCCGCGCATCGCGACCCAGGACGCCTATTCGCGGCTGACGCCGATGACCAAGCTCAACGCCGTGACGCCGCTGCCGCTCGCCGATCCCAACAACGCGCCGATGCCGTTCATGGACCCGGCGTTTGCGATCGCGATCTGCCGCTACGATCTGTCGGGCGGCCCGATCAAGCTCACGGTGCCGGTCAGCCAGGCCTACACGTCGGTGTCGTTCTACACCCGCAACGAGGTCGCCTATTACGCCATCAACGACCGCTCCGCCGGGCGCAAGGTGATCGAACTCGATCTGATGACCGAAGCGCAGCACGCCGAATTGCCGGAGGACGAGGAAGTCACCGCCGCCGACCGGCTGATCATCGATTCCCCGACCGCGACCGGGCTGATCGTGCTGAAGGCGCTGGCGCCGGAGCCCGGCCTGATGCCGCAGGCGCAAGCCTCGCTCGCCGCATCGAGCTGCACGCTGCAGACCGAAGCCCGCCGCCGCCCAAGCAGCCCGAGCCGGCGCCGCCCGCTCCCGCCCCGGCCGCGAAGGGCAAGCGGTAGCCGCTGGCGAGAAATCCTAGCCCTTCACGACCACCGCGCGCCCGATCACGGGGGTAGCGGCGACGGGCGGATTGGCGGTCTGCGCTGCCAGTTCGCCGATCAGGCGGTCGGCGTCGGCGGCGATGCCGTCAGGCGCCTGGATCACCAGCCGCTCCAGCGCCCAGCGGTAAGAGGAAATCCTCCGCTCCAGGCATTGCTGGACCCATTGCACGATCAGCGTGTTCTCTTCCATGCGCGCGATCGCGTCGGCCTGTTCGGCGGGCGACAACTCCGACACCAGTTTCAGGCTGGCGCTGCGCTTGCGGTCGAGTTCGATGACGCGGATGGCGGAGGCAAAGAACGGCTCGAACCGGGTGATGTCGTTGCGCACGTCCTCGATCAATTGCTGATAGCGCGAGGTATGCGAGCGGTGCGGCTCGTCGATCAGCGCGCGCCCGTAGGTGGTTCGGTCGAACACGACCTTCTGCCGCCATGGCGAGGGCAGCGGCTGATAGTCGCCGAACACGCTCTTCCAGGCGGGGCGCGAATGCGGCGGCTCGATCAGGGGATAGGCGAGATCGCGAAGCTGGCGCTCGTTTTCGGTGAGCTGGAATGCCGACGCCTTGAGGCCGACGCTGCCGGTCGCCTCCGCGCCGAGCCAGCGATGCATGTCGTCGTTGCGGAAGTCGGCGCGGGTGCGGCCGAAATCGCCGCCGCTGCAGCCGCCAAGGGCTGCGCCAATCAAGACAAGTATGAGGGCCGGGAGCGACCGAAGCCCGGCGGTCCGGATCGGATGGCACATCTCCGGCATATCAAACGTCCGTTGTCAGGGGCGCCGACGGCGACGACGACCGGGCGCTGTGCCTTCTTCCGGTCCGCGCCCGCCACTCTCGTCAGTCGGACGTTCGATCCGGACAACGGGAAGGATCAGCACGGTTCCCATGCCCTCGCGTGAAGCGCCATCCATGCCCGGCCGCCGCGAAGCCGCATCCGCCGGAAATTCAATGATGGTGCCCATGTTCCGTTTTTCTCTCTGGTTGCCGCGCGGACATGATTTGGCCTGCGACATGCCATCATTAAGAACAGGACGTGGTT
>CAVUNH010000008.1:0-72235 GCA_963742665.1 uncultured Alphaproteobacteria bacterium | reverse complement strand
CCATCACTCATCATCATGCCGTCGGTCGTGACCACAGATCTTGGTACGACCGACAGAGGCCCGAGCTTTTCGCCGCCGCGCTACGGGGAGCCAAGCGCGAACTAGATCCGCAAAGCATGCTCAACCCGGGGGTCCTCATTGATGTGTAGCGCTCCGGCTGCTCTACGAAGCAGCACAGAGTATGATGCATTCAAAAAAATGGTCATGGCTCAAGGCTTGGGCCATGCAGATCGCCGGCGCCGCGGGATGAAGAAGGCGATCGTAGCCCTGGCTCGCCGGCTGGCCGTGATCATGCACCGCATCTGGGCTTGACGGCACCGAGTTCCGGTGGACCCGGGTGCAAGTCGCGGCAGCAGCATGAAAACCGTTCAGGATCAAACCCGATAGGAGAAAACTTCGAGCTCCACCGCCCAGTGGAAGGACGTCCCTCGCGGGACGATGGATGAGGTGAGTTCGTATGTCCGCTTGGACCTGCCGTTACATTGACGGCAAGGCCGCCCAAGAGATTGTTCCGCCTCGTGCGGCGCGCCCGGCAGACGCGGTCACCACTTCAGGACGCGCGGGGGGCGACGGGATGACCGGGTCCCGGGCTGATTTCCGACCCGGTTCATTCAGGCCGGGTCGGGCTAATCGACGTGGTTTTAACTGTTCGTAAAAGACTTCATATACGGACAGTCAGTATCACCGGGGCACTGAAAGCCGCGGTCGAGATGCCGCCACCGGCGACGCTGTGCGGGAACTGGGCGCCACCCATCGTAGGGCAGACCGACGGCAATCCTTATCGCGGCCCTCGACGATCTTCCGTAGTGATGCGGATGACCTGGTGAACTGTCCTGCGGCGTAATGCCGATGGCGCCCATCCATGGGCCGACAAAACGATAGCCGCCTTCAAAACGGCATTTACCAGAGCGCAGTTCGAGAACATTGCCTTGCTAAAGGGCCTTACCTCTTCGGTTGATCCCGGGGGCTATCGAAGCGTCGTAATACTTCCTCTGGTCCGGCGGCTTTTGTCGATCATCTTCCAAAGACGAGCGCCAGGCGCGCATTTCTTGTTCGTTGAACAGGCGCTGTCTCTCAACTTCTCTGACTATCGAGGCCTCCAATTCAGCTTTTCTTCGGTTGCTCCGCCATACCAAATAGACGGCTATGCCGACGTAGGCGTAAAACGGGAGCAAAAAGACGATCGCCCAAACAAGGCCGATGAGAGCGATGGCAAACACCACCACTCCAAGAATTAGCACCATTGCGACTGCGACCGGCATCAAACCCTCCACCTAGAATGACGGTGTGGGCTGCAAATTGTTCAATATCCGGCTTCATCGGTCTCAGTGGCGGCCGCATATGCGGGGCGTGTTATCTAAAGCCCTGCGAAGCCCATCTTCAAACCCAGCGTGATCACCCACGCCAGCATGCCGGACATGATCGCGATAAAGAAATCTTCGCGCAGCAGCATGGTCTTCAAGCGCCCGGTCGGCCGGGAAGGACCGGGCTGGCGGGGCGGCTCTGCTTCGCGGTTGGACATCGCTTTTTCCTTTGAAAGGACGGCAAGCGCGACGGACCGTCGGGAGTTCCTATCGGGGGAGAACTTTCCGCGCTAGCGCGTTGCGATTAATCCTTGCCGTCTTTTAAAGGCCCCCTCGAGGGCACAAAATTCCGAGAGAGCAAACAAACGGAACCGAAAAACAACGAGCGCGTTTTCGAAAAAGATGCGGACGTCTGCACTTCGGGGCGATCCGGAGCCCTTCCCCCTATCCATGCAGGTGCGACATTGCCGAGAAAAAGCAATACCAAATGGTCGGACGAGGATGATCAGCGACTGCTCAACCTGCGGGCCGCCGGCAAATCGGTAATTTCTATAGGGCTCGCACTGCGGCGATCAACCAATGCGATCGAAGGACGCATCGGAGTTTTGCGGGCGAAAGAACGCTTGCGGACGACGGCTCCAGATCAGAGTTCGGTACAAAAGTGAACAGATGAGGCTCCAGAGAGCTGGTGGACGTTGAGCTACAGGACCCAATGGAGGCCGCTATGGCAGACAAATTCGATCCCGCGCCGAAGGACAAGCACGCCGCCGATCCCAAAGAGGCACAGAAGGCCGATAAGGAAATGCACGACAAGCTGAACAAGGGGCTTGAGGGTACCTTCCCCGCGTCCGATCCGGTAAGCACCGTTCAGCCGGCAAAATCGAAGCCGGATGCGAAAAGCAAATAGTTTGACTTACATCCCCAGCACGAGAAGCCGCACTGCAAGGTAGATGACGGCTACGACCACGAAGGTCAGGCCGATCGCGACGGCGGTGTGTCGAGCAAGCCATCCCCAGTTCATTTTTAATCCGCCGTCGGTAGCCGTCGCATCGTGAATTCTATTTGACCGTCGGGAAGCTGACGCCATCGTTCGACGATCGTCATGTAGCCGGCTGATGGAAACTCCCGAAGAAATTCGCGCGCCTTAGTGCGCGCGTCATCAACGGGAAGCGTGAAGGTCTTTCGGAGAAAGCCATCGGGATCGAGACGCCGACGATCCTTTAAGTCGCGTGATCGCGTAGCGAGGTCGCGTGGTTTCATACGTCCTCCCTAATTCCTTTGAAAAATGGGTGCCGCACCTTGCCCTCCGCGGACTTCGCGCGATATTCGATTTCGGCCATGAGCTGCGGTTCGACCCAAATCCCTCTTTGCGCGATCCTCTTCGCATACGGCTGCGTTTTCCGGATCAGCGGCGTCAGCCGCGCGCGCAATAGCTTCGCGGACGCTTTGTCGAAGCCATGGTCGACCTTGCCTGCATAGACCAGGTCGCTGCCTTTTCGCCGACCAAGATAGATACCGTCCCAGTCGTTGCCATCGAGCGCGAAGCCGGCGATCGTCAGCGTCTCTCGTTGCGCGCACGTCTTCTTCACCCAATCATTTCCTCGGCCGGAATTGTACTTGCTGTCTCGCACCTTGGAAACGACACCCTCAAGCCCGACCTTGCAGGCGTGAGCGTACATTTCGGGACCGTCGACTTCGAAGTGGTCGCTGAATTGGATCGCCGTCTTTTCAATCAGCCGCTTGAGATGCGCTTTGCGTTCGATCAGCGGCAGCTTTCGCAAGTCGTAGCCATTGAGATAGAGAAGATCGAAAGCCACCATCACGATCTTCGTCGACTTTCCCCTCAGTTCGTTTTGCAGAACTGAGAAGTCCGTCGTGCCGTCGACAGATGGCACGACCACTTCGCCGTCGATGATCGCAGACGCTGCGTTGATCAGGAAGGCATCATGCGCGATTTTGCTGAAAGCGCTTGGTCCAGTCGTTTCCGCGACGGGTGAAGACCTTTGCGGCGTCATTGGCAATGTGAAGCTGCACGCGGTAACCGTCGAACTTGATTTCATGAACCCAGCGGGCGCCGGAAGGCACCTTTTCGATCGACGTCGCCAACGCCGGTTCAACGAAGTCCGGGAACGGCGCCTTAACGCCGATCGCCGCGGGCTTTTTGCGCTGGAATGCCATCGTCAGGCCAGGCGTATGGGTAGCGGCAGCTGCACGTCGCGATAACGGCCCTCGTAGCGGTCGATAAAGCCCTGCAGGTAGAACGGCACGACGCGCATTTGCAGATCGCAGCGCCGGCGCAGCTCATGGGCGACGTCTTCGGAGACGTCCTCGGACCAGTGTTCGGCGGTGTTGAAGGCAATGACGCGGATCGGGTTCTTGTACTCGCCGGTGAGCAGGTCCTGGATGACGGTTTCAAAATCGGCGGTATCACAGTCGGTCTCCCGCCAGGCCCGGCCATACTTGCCGAAATCATCCGCCACCAAATAGACCGTCTGATCGTTGCCGTTCGGCACGATCGACGGCGTCCAATTCGACTTACGCATCAAAGCAACTCCACGCAACAAACACACAGTTTAAACCGGCACCGGGCAATAGGGTTCCGGCACGAAAAGGCCCCGGATCGCTCCGGAGCCCTGGCAGCGGGAGAAGCATCCTGCCGCCGTCGTCAACGGCCGGTAGTGGGTCAAAGTATGCTTAAACGAAAGAGGCCGCCAACTGAGGCGGCCTCTCATTGTGCGCCACACAATGCCAGAAACGGCTACATGCGTCCGCCCCTACACGTTTCCCTGTAGCGGCGGCAGTTACCTTCTCCTTGCTCGCCCAACCGATCCTTGTTCAGGCAGGCCGCTCGTAACTCACTGCAAACATCTTGCCGAACAGGCCGTTGGCAGGTCTCGCGATAGCGACGGCAATTTCCCTCGCCTTGCTCTCCCAGCCTGTTCTTGTTTTCGCAGGCGAGCCGCAACTCTTCACATTGTCCGCCTCCTCTAGCCCGCCGGCCGTCATCCACCCGGACGCCGCCCGGTCCGATTTCGATAGATTGTGAAAAAGCCGAAATAGGACACACCGAAAAAGCCGCGATCGCAGCGATTGCTAGGTTTCCTTGGTTCGAATCATATCAGGCAGCCTCGGCGAGTTTGTAGGACCATGTGTGGATGACCGGGTATCGATTGACGTCCTTGATGCCGAGCATGATGCGTTCCTTTAGTTCCTGCTTTGACCTCACCCGGATGTGGCGCAAGACCGAGCGGGCAAACTTGGAGAAGAAGCCCTCGATGAGGTTGAGCCAGGAGCCGTGCTTGGGCGTGAAGGTGAACGCGAAGCGGCCCGCTGGCTGGATGGCAAGCCAGGCTTGGGTTTCTTTGGAGATATGTGCCGAGTGGTTGTCCAGGATCACCTTGATCGCCGTGCCGGCCGGGTAAGCGGCATTGAGAAGCTTGAGGAATTCGATGAACTCGCGGCTGCGGTGGCGGTCTTTGACCAAGGCGTGGACCTTGCCAGTGAGCAAATCGATCCCGGCCAACAGGCTGAGCGTGCCGTGGCGCTTGTACTCATGATCGCGCGAGAATGTCGCGTAGCTGCCAGGCACGGGCGGCAAATCTGGCGATGTGGTAGCGATCGCCTGGATTCCCGGTTTCTCGTCGTAGGAGACAATCGCTACCGGCTTGCGCGGTTTTTTGGATTTTTTCTTCGCCTTGGCCGCCGCCTTTTTCAGGATCTGGACCTCGCGGTAGACGCACAGAACCTCCGCCATCTTCTGCTCGAAATCGGCATCTCGGCGTTCCAGATGGTAACGCACCTTATGCGGTTTGATTTCCTCTTGGCCGAGAATCTTGCACACCGTGCCCTGGACAAGATTGGAGAGACATCCGTGTCCCGCGGCGGCCCCGTGCTCGCGCGCATGGCGCGCCAGCAGACGCGTCGTCCACAATTCGTGCGGATAACCGTGGTCCTTGGCTTTGTCGCACGCCAGCGATACCACCCAGGCCTTGGCCTCCGGCGTAATCGTTGGCTCCTTGCCAGGTCTGGGTCGGTCATCAAGCGCCATCAACGGCCCATAGGCCAACGCCCGCTCAATGCAACGTTGGACCGTCTGATGGTGCACGCCAACCCGTTGTCCTACGGCAAAGAACGATGGGCTTTCGCGATAAGCCAGAAGCATCTGCGCACGCTGCACCCGGCTCGCCGGCTCGGTTCGAGACCGCGAAAGGGCCGTCAAACGCGCAACGTCCTCATCTGTCATCACCACCTCAAGGGCTTGCCGCCAAGTTGCCATCATACCGCTCCTCGTTCATACTAGTTTGCGCATATCTTACAACTCCTTGAGTTCGAAACAGGCCAGTACGCAACGGCCGCACTCCCCGTTCGTTCCAGTGGCCCGGAACTATCGATCCCGTCGCGCATTTCAGGCGAATGAGAACCTTGAAAAAACCTTGGACTGAGGACGATGACAGCCGGTTGCTCGACTTGCGCGCCTCAGGCAGATCGTCGGTTTCGATCGGTGTCGCCCTAAAGCGGTCGGCCAAGGCGGTTAATCTTCGCCTGGACTTGCTGCGGGCGCGCCAAAGACAAAGCGCGGTTCCTAATCCATTTGGTAAGGACCGATTGGAGCCGCGATGACAGGGCGAGACACCGCATTTGACCGCGACGAGGTGATCGTCTGTATGGTGATCGCGTTCTGCCTCGGCAACGCGGCGCTCAGCGCCATTTATCAGCTGTTGACATAGTCGAGAAGACGTTGATCGAGTGAAGCCGTCACGGCGGGAACCTTGTTCGTCCACCAAAATTATCGCACCGGTGGCAGGCCCGGATGCGCGGTATGCCAGCGATCTTTGGAGCTGGGCTCGCGCATCCGATGGAGGAATAGGATCGTGAAAATCGCGCTGTTAACGCTCGCCCTTTGTATCGCTGCGTTCTCTCAGGCCTTTGCACAGAATTCGAGCGGATCGACCGGTGCAAGCGGCGCCACCGGCTCTACGCTTTCGAACGGAAGCACGATCAGCGGGACCGGTGGATCGCCGGGCCCCAACACCTCGAATGCCCTCAACCACGGCACGACGGGAAACAACATTGGGACGCCGCAGAATGGCGCCTCCGTTCCCGCCGCCGGGACACACGGCAACGCCGTCGACACTCCCACAGCTCAGAGCGCCACGAAAAGTCTCGGCAATACCGACACGGGCATCTTGAAAAAGTAGTCGCAGTGCCCCCGTCACCCCCGCACATCCCGCAATCCAACGAGCGCGCGGTCTTGCAGAAGTTAGGCCTCGGCAAGGCTCTTCCGCTAGAGCAGCTGTATCCGGCAGGCAAGCAGCTTATCGCCAGCATGGTGGCGAAAGGCTGGATAAAGAATCCGATTGGCTTCACGAGGTGAAGATGGATGGCTACCGCCTGATCGTTCAGCGGGACGGCAAGCGCGTGCGACTGTTCACTCGAAACGGCTTCGACTGGACCGACAAATACCCGCTGATCACAGAGGCCGCGCGGCGCATTCGGTCGACCTCGCTTGTCCTAGACGGTGAAGCGGTGTTGCTCGGGGTCGACGGGATCTCCGATTTCGACGGCCTGCACAGCCGCCAGTACAATGACGAGGTACAATTCTATGCCTTCGATGTACTGGTCGACGGCAGCAACGATCTCCGGAAACTCCCCCTGCACCTTCGGAAGAACATGGACATCTTTGTGGATTCCGCGGATACGCTGGCTTCTGCAAGGATCACCGACACACGGCGGGGCAGCTTGAGCGCGCGAAGCAGGGTTGTCGCTGCAACCGCGTCCGGAGGAGCTACGATCGCCCCAATCGCAATTGCCGCAGCCCACGGAATACTAGGAACCATAGCATGGACCACCAGCGCGACCGCCGCGGTAGTCAGCCCGACCGCGATTAGCGCCAGGCTCGCAACCGGGATCCAATGCCGCTTCAGGTCGCGCAGCGACGTATCATAGGCGGCATCAAGCAGCACGGGCGCGATGAACAGCGCCAGCGCAAGCTCGGGGTCCAGGCGCAAGCCTATATCGACGGGAGCGACGGCAACGCCGGCTCCTGCCAATGCCAGTAGCGCGGGATAAGGCAGCCGCAGCGAGCGCGCTACGGCCAGCAGCACACCGCTGCAGCCAACATCACCAGGATGGTCGCGAAGACGATCACGAAGTACCTCTAACGCCGAAGTGCCTTCGCCTCAGGGGAGATCCGAAACGGCGGATTTCGCTGGATGTGTGCCCCACAACCCGAAGGCTACGCGCGGTTTCCAGACCGCTCGCCAGCGCCGCCTCGACCGTGCCCATGTCCCGCCCTCGGTAAAGGGCTTCGCCCGAAAAGAGTATCCTCCCGCCATCAACCGTTGAAAGCACCGCCTGCGCGTCGCGGGTCGCCGGCGTGGCATACGAATAAGCGCCGCCAGCATGAGGATCATGGGCCCAGTTGATCGCCCGGGCGGCGACCAATCTCCGCTGCAACTGCCCGGGATCGAGACCGAACGTTTCCGCAAGCGAGCCCAGCCCTGCTTGCACCAGTTCATCCTCAGCGAGACTAGCCATCGCTTCCGTCTTGGGCCCAGCGAACCAGCCCGTTAGAAGCGGCAGATCGGCCGGATGCTGCGTCCACCAGACCGGAATCCTCGCATCCGACGACAGGAACGTCAGATCGATGAGATCACTTCGATCGTCGTGCCACCACGCGGTCTCGAACCGGAGCAAGAGCTTGATGACGTTGCCGAAGCCAATTTGGGCAGCCGCCGCCGCCCTCTCGCGTTCCGCCGCCGGAAGTCCGATGCGGTCCAGGATGGGAAGTGGCACGGTCAGGATCACGGCATCGGCGGTGTGGGCGTCGCCGTTCTCGCACCGGACCAGCGCGCTACCGTTGATTTCCTCGATGGCCGAGACCGCCCCACCGAGGCGGATCTCTACCGCGCGGTCCCGACACTCTGCCGCGAGGAATGCGACGAGCGCGCCGTAGCCGCCGATGATCCGGCCCTGCGTATAATGTCCGCCAACCATCCATTCGTCGCGAAGGACCAAGGTACTGGCCCGCTCCGGATCGGCGGCGTCGTAACCTTCGGTCATCCGCTCGATGGTACGGCGCAACACGGCGTATTCGGGACCGGCGAAATGGCGTCGCAGGAATTCGGCGACGGTCAGATCATCTGTTAGGTCCTGCAGCGCCTTCTGGAAGCTCGGCCTGATGAGCGCTCTGATTGTCCCTTCGCACAAACTTCCCGTCATCCATTGTCCGTGGCGTGCCCTGGATCAGCGAGATCTCAAGCCCCGCCTCGCGCAGCAGGCCGCGCGTAACCGGAGCTTCGCCATGGACGAATTCGGCTCCGCCTTCTGCGGCGTATCCAAACTCGCCAGCCGGAAGCGGGTAAATGCGCCCGCCGCAGCGGTTTCGTGCTTCCAATAGTGTCACCCGCCTGCCCGCCATTGCGAGCTCGCGTGCTGCCATCAGGCCAGCCGCGCCCGCGCCGACGACAACGATGTGCTGCGGATTGCGCTGTGACATGCGATTTTATCGAACAGCAATTGCTTCAGGCGACGCGTTCTGGATCAGGTAACGCAGCAGCATCGCCCCACCTTCCAGCGTCTGGCTGCTCTCCAGCGACATTGCCGCGACAGGGGCGCGCTTCTCGGCGTCCGATTCCGGAGAATCAAAGACGCTCGGCGCTCCCTTCGTGCCGTCGATAGCCGGACACACAATGAGATGCAGTTCGTCCACGAGCCCCGCGCGCAAAAAGGCTCCGTTGGCCCCGCCGCCTCCCTCCAGCAGCAGCCGCTTGACGCCGAGTTCGCGATTGAGGATGTCCAGAGTCAGGGCAAGGTCGAGCTCCGAACCTCCGGCGAAGATGTAAGACACGCCGTCCCCGCGCAGGCCCGCCAAGTGCGCATCTGACACCTTCTCGGACAGCACGACCAAGACCGGATCGCCGCCGATGTCCGAACGAGCCCAGCCGATCTTGCCTTGGGCGTCCAGCACCACCCCGTATGCCTGCGCGTCGCGCCGCGCAAACCAGTGTTCGCGAGGAAAGCTTTCCCTCGTCGACGCAGGGTAAGGCTTACCCTTCGCAAACTCCTGGCCCGTGACGCGGCCGACGAGCCAGGCGTCGCCGGCGAGTTCGTCGTGCACGCGCTCGAACAGATTTCCGGCGGATCCCTTCGGCCGCCACCTGCTCGGGAGCGTGCGGCCGTCGACGCTGGAGGCCATTAGACAGATTACATGCGGTTTCATGCGGACCTCTCTGTACCTGTGGCAACACCGGGCGCAGCATTGCTTTCGGGGAGCGCAACGCCCGTCAGCTTTCTCAAGCTCGCGATGAGTTCTTGCTGAAATTCCGGATCCGTAGCCTGAGCCGCGGGCTGCTGCTGCCGAAAGTGATGCCAGTAGCGACCGCTGACCAAGGCGGCGGGCTCATCGCTGACGGCCAGCCAGGTCTGGGTTCGCTGTCCGGTGTCGAGGTCGACCGGAGCACCTGGCCCGCCCATCTTTGTGCGCACCCAGCCGGGATCGACGGCGTTGCTCAAGACCTGCGGCCAGCGTTGCGCCAGCGCAAGAGCCAGCGCCACCACATACAGCTTGCTTTCGGCGTACGCCCGGGCCGGATCCCAGGGCCGCGTCGTCCAATCAAGGTCGCCCAGCGTGCCCTCTCCACCGCGGTGCAGGCCGCTACTGAGATACACCAGCCTACCGGGACGATCCATCAGCGCCGTCAGCAGATACGGCGCCAGGGTATTCACCGCCAGCACGCCGGCGTGGCCCTCGGGCGTCGCACCACGGGTTCGCTCCGTGTAGACTCCCGCGTTGTGGATGACGGAATCCATGCGCCCGATCGCGTTGACCTGGTCCGCGATACTCCTCGTCTCGGCAAGGCTCTGGAGGTCCCCGACCACAACGCCTTCCGATCGCGACGCCAACACTCCGAGGGCTGCGGCGCGATCGGCCGACCGCGCGTGGAGCACTACCCGGTGACCCTGATCGAGGAGCGATTGCGCCGCCGCGCGGCCGAGACCGTCCGTACTACCCGTGATGAAAACGAGCGCCATCTGCTCTCCTTCAATCCATGTCCACCGACGAACGCTCCATTGGCGTCCTCGGCAATCCTGAGGCTCTTCGTTGACGCCCCTGATGGTACCGCGAATTCACCCTGTGCACCAGTATTCCGAAACCGTCCGAGTGCGCAGCGTGCATTCTGTCCGTACTTCGCTGAGAAGGATCCGCGATGCACGCACGCGCGGCCATCCTGCGCGTGTCGAAGCGTCCTGTGCCGTCAGATGCTTCCCTGATTCCAGATGCACGACCTTATCGCTGAAGTCCAATGGGTTGCTCATGCAACTTCCCTTTTTGAAATGCTCCTGTTGCACACGATCACTTCCGATATTGTTCGTCGCTCACCTTCTCCATCCAATCGACGGCCTTGCCGTCGAGCGATTCCTGGATGGCGATATGCGTCATCGCAGTGGTCGGGGACGCGCCGTGCCAGTGCTTCAATCCCGGTGGAAACCAGACCACGTCGCCAGGCCTGATCTCTTCGATCGGGCCCCCCTCGCGCTGCACCCGTCCAAAGCCTGCGGTGACGATCAGCGTCTGGCCAAGCGGGTGCGTGTGCCAAGCGGTCCGCGCCCCAGGCTCGAACGTGACATAGGCGCCGCCCGCGCGGGCCGGCGCCGGCGCTTGAAATAGCGGATCGACGCGTACCGTCCCGGTGAACCAGTCTTCGGGCCCCTTCTGTGAAGGGCGGGATCCGTTCCTCTTGATGTCGATGTCCATTTTGGTCTCCTTCCGTGTTCCAGCCGCGAACGCCACCGGATGGCTTTCGGCGACAGCGAGGCTGCCACCAATGAGAACGGACGCAACGATGGCTGAGTTGCAGACCGGACGTCCTCACCGTTGGGTTCGCGCGTTCCGGGCAAACGCGTAATTTAATCATGAGACTGCCGGCAATTGATAAGGTGTTTATCCACGCGGGTCGTGTCCACGGCGCGCGAATCCCGCAGACGCGACGGTTAGGCCGGCCGCACCCGCCAACATCTTCTCTGCTCATCCCACCGCCGGCAGCTTGGTGACCAGCTTATCGAGCGTAATCGGATAATCCCTCACCCTCACCCCTGTGGCATTGTAGACGGCGTTTGCCACCGCCGCAGCAACGCCGCAAATACCGAGCTCGGCCACCCCCTTCGCCTTGAGCGGAGAAGACATCGGATCCGTCTCATCGAGGAAAATCACGTCCTGATGCGGGATGTCGGCATGGACGGGCACTTCATAACTGGCGAGATCGTGGTTGACGAAAAAGCCGCCACGTTTATCGACGACCAGTTCCTCCATCAGAGCGGCGCCCACTCCCATGGTCATCGCGCCAATCACCTGGCTGCGAGCCGTCTTGGGATTGAGAATTCGCCCGGCGGCGCAAACGGCGAGCATGCGTCTGACGCGAATTTCCGCCGTCGCGGCGTCGACGCCCACTTCGACGAAATGCGCGCCAAAGGTCGATTGCCGGTACTTCTTATCCAAGTCGCCAAATTCGATGACATCCTCGGCAACGATGCCCTGACCCGCGACTTGTCCTAGCGGCACGCTCCGGCCGCCGGAGCGGACCTCGCCATCAGCGAAAACTGCTGCATCGGCCGTGAAACCTGCTTTTTGCGTAACTGCGTCGCGCAACTTTACGCAAGCCGCGTACACCCCTGCGCTTGCGCAATTGCCGCCAAACTGCCCGCCGGATCCGCAGGAGACGGGGAATGTCGAGTCGCCTAGCTTTACCACCACATTTTCCAGTGGCACGCCCATCATCTCGGCCGCAGTTTGCGCAATCACTGTGTAGCTGCCGGTGCCGATGTCGGTCATGTCAGTTTCGACCGTTACCATGCCGCGATTATCGAGCCGGACGCGCGCGGCCGACTTCATGACGAGGTTGTCGCGAAATGCAGCGGCGACGCCCAGTCCCACTAACAACCGTCCCTCGCGGACTTGTCCTGGCCGGGGATTGCGTTTGGTCCAGCCGAAGCGTTCCGCGCCGAGCCGCAGGCATTCGACCAGCTGCCGCTGCGAAAACGGCAACATCGTAGGCTCAGGCGCTTTCGGCTCCTTTGCCTGCGGGTCTTTCGATGATTGTGGTTTCGTTGGATTATCAGGCACCGTCTGCGTGTCGTTGATGATGCGGAACTCGATAGGGTCCAATCCGAGCTTCTCGGCGAACTCATCGACTGCAATCTCAAGCGCCATCATGCCGGGGGCCTCACCAGGCGCGCGCATTGCATTTGCTTCAGGCAGATCAAGCTCAGCCAGGCGCATTTTGGTTATCCGATTCGCTCCAGCGTACAGCGCGCGTGTCTGCATCACCGCTGTTTCAGGGCCGCCGCCAGGTTGATCCCCCGACCAGCTTTCATGGGCAATGGCGGTTATCTTACCGTCCTTGCTTGCGCCCATGCGGATGCGTTGGATGGTCGCCGGCCGGTGCACCGTGTTGTTGGCCATCAATGCGCGCGGCAGCGCCACCTTTACGGGCCGGCGGACCGCGCGGGCACCAAGCGCCGCAAGCAGGGCGTCGGCTCGCAACCAGAGCTTCCCGCCGAAACCACCCCCGATGAACGGCGAAATCAGGCGAATATTTTCCTTGGGGATGCCCAGCGATTTGGCCAGATCGGTCGTGGACCAGTCGATCATCTGGTTTGAGGTCCAGAGGGTGAGTTTGTCGCCGCTCCAGACTGCAATCGAGGCATGCGGTTCCATCATCGCATGCGACTCGTCAGGTGTGGTGTAGGTCGCATCGAACTGGACCGGCGCCGCAGCGAAAGCGCCGTCGAAATCGCCGACGGCGGAATCGGCCGCGCCGCCCCCGGAGATCTTGGTGGGCGTCACCGCGGTTTCAATAGCGGCTTTGAGGTCAAACCTGCCTTCAGCGCGGGCGTAATCGACGCGGACAAGCTCCGCCGCGGCCCTTGCCTGTTCGAAACTGTCGGCAACCACGACTGCGATGGCTTGGTGATAGTGGTCTATCTCGGGGCCGCCGAGCAGCTTGACGGTGTTGAAATTACCCTTGTCGAGCTTGCCGGCGTTCTCCGCCGTGACGACGGCGAGTACCCCAGGCGCAGCCTTGGCGGCGGCCAAATCCATAGAACGGATGCGGCCCTTTGCGATGGCGGAGCCGACTAGGTACCCATAGGCGGCGTTTGGAACCACGTCGTTCCGTTCATAGGCGTAACGCGCGGCGCCGGTGGTCTTCGAGTGGACCATCGATACGGTCGACGGGCTTGCCGACGACTTTGAGCTGATCGATCGGATTTGTAGTGGCAGGCGCATCGAATTTCATGGTTTTAGCCCTTCGCTTCGGCCAGCACGGAGCCAAGCGTACGCTCGACGAGCGCGACTTTGAAAACATTCTGGTCGGTGGGCTTGGCTCCGGCCAGCAGGCGCTCCGTGACAGCGTTGGCACCGCGGGGCATTTCGCGATTCTGCGTCTTCCAACCGCCAGGGCTTGTGGGCGACGCCGCCAAGAGCCGCACGGCCGCTGCCGTCGCGCTGCACGATTGCGGCGACCGACACGAGCGCGAATGCAAATGAAGCGCGATCACGTACCTTGCGGTAGATATGTGTGCCACCGGAAGGCTTCGGAAGGGTGACCGCCGTGATCAGTTCGCCGGGCTTCAGCGCGGTCTCGATGTGAGGCGTGTTGCCAGGCAGGTGGTGAAGCTCCGCAATAGGAAGCTTCCGTTCCGATCCGTCCCCTGTAATCGTCTCTATCGTGGCATCAAGAACGCGCATCGCCACGGCCATGTCGCTCGGATGTGTCGCAATGCAGGCTTCGCTTCCGCCGACGATGGCATGCAGGCGGTTGAAGCCTGTGAGCGCGCCGCATCCACTGCCGGGCTGGCGCTTGTTGCAGGGTTGGTTGGTGTCGTAAAAATAGGGACAGCGGGTGCGCTGAAGCAGATTGCCGGCCGTCGTGGCCTGATTGCGCAACTGGCCATTCGCGCCGGCCACCAGAGCGCGGGACAACACGGCATAGTCGCGGCGTACACGCTGGTCCGCTGCCAAATCCGTGTTGCGAACCAGAGCGCCGATCCGCAGGCCCCCTTCCGGCGTGCTTTCGATCTTGTTCAGCCCGAGGTGGTTCACGTCGATCAGGTGCTTCGGTGCTTCGATCTGCAGTTTCATCAGATCCAGCAGATTAGTCCCGCCCGCGACGAATTTTGCTCCTTCGACCCGAACGGCTGCCACGGCAGCTTCAGCGGGGGAATTCGGACGTTCGTAGGTAAAGGGCTTCATGCCTGCCTCCCGGCAACCTCAGTGATAGCCTCGGCGATGTTGGAATAGGCGCCGCAGCGACAGATGTTGCCGCTCATGCGCTCCCGCAGCTCGGCGTTGCTGAGTTCGGGGGGCGCGTTCAAATCAACAGTTGCATGGCTGGGGACGCCGGCCTTGATCTCATCCAGCATTGCGACCGCCGAGCAGATCTGACCAGGCGTGCAGTAACCGCACTGGTAGCCGTCGTATTTGAGGAAAGCAGCCTGCATAGGGTGCATATTTTCCGGAGTGCCCAAGCCCTCGATCGTCGTCACGCTATCGCCCCGATGCATCACCGCCAGCGTGAGGCAAGAGGCGACCCGCCTGCCTCCCACAATGACTGTGCAGGCGCCGCACTGGCCCTGATCGCAGCCCTTCTTCGATCCTGTGAGGTCAAGATGCTCGCGCAGTGCGTCCAGCAGTGTTGTTCTTGTGTCCACCTCGAGTTCACGTGGTACCCCATTCACCCTGAAAGAGATCTTGGCTATTGAAGGCGATCCGGCGGCGAGCGCCTGCGCGCCCGGCGTGGAACTCTGTGCTCTGGCTCTTATGGGCGTCGCGCCAAGAGCTACCGCGGCGGCGGTCCCCATCAACAAGTTCCGCCGGGATAGTTCGAACTGGTTAGGTTTCAGCATGGACGATTTCCGCGGTGAGAAGTGCCATAAGGTCTAACGCTGGCAAGCGCTAACGTTCCTTGAACGGCAACAAGGTTCCAGATTTTTGGATCGCAGCGAATAGCCATTTTCGGCGCCGTGCTCTTTTCGCCCCACTGAGCCGGAACATTCCGGCCCGCGCGTCCGGGCACCAACGCCTTGGCTATCTCGCCCCAGCCGTGCTAATCCTCCGATGCCGAAGAAACAGGTGACTTTCCCCGCATCGTGCTTGCCAGGACGTCGAAGCCCGGTGACGCATTCGGAATATTCCTTGATATTTTCAAGAATTGGCATGCGTTCTCTAGGAAAGCAAAATATCCGGTCTACAGACCTAGAGCATGCTCGAGAGCGCAATCGCCGTGAGCGGCATCGATTTCGGCAAGAACTAGTTCCACGTTGTCGGCCATACCTAGCGCGTCAGAGCTGCCCAAGTGGGGTAGTACAGCGCGGGAAAGGCTAGACTGATGGATTTCAGCCCCTTTTTAACTCTCTGCTGAATTCTACTTTCAAGGCAGGCAGCCCGATTTGTAGAGCCTCGGCGATATCGATATCTCGAGCGCCAAGGGCGACCATGGCCGCGACAAAGCGGGGAGCTCGATTAGCTACCCCTTCGACGGAAAACATCTCATGGGCAAGTGCGCTGGCCAGATCACCCAGGTCGTCCGGGTGCCGTTGGCCGCGCGGCCGGCGCTGGAGCCAGTGGTGCGAAGCGGCGTAAGCCAAAAGATCCCCGTGACTGAGGTCGAACGAGGCCAGAATATCTTCGAGCGATTCACTGCCAGTATGGTAGGCGCGTGCAACCGCATCCCAATCGATCGTTGCAACCCGCGGTCGGCGACCAGCACCTTGTCTAGAACCACCACGTCCCACGCCTTTTGATTTCGTCACAGGTTTCGGCCTTTCCCTTTGATTTACAAACCTAGCTAAGCGTTTGTAAGTACGAGGCTCTCTCTGATTGTCACCCCTTTGATTGACGATTGAAGAAGTTGCCCGGGGACAAAAAAATCTCCGGGTGCCACCCCATGCGGTGAAAATTCCCCTTACGCTCATACCTTCTTGATGCCCCCCCGGGATCCGACATCTGCCTTGCTTCCTGCTATACTGCCTATTCCTCTTCTCCGCATCGCGAGCGCGTTTGCTCGCATCCTTTGTGCTGTTGGGGTGGTCGGAGGCGGCCGGTGTGCTTCGCAATCGCGGTCATTGCAGTTGCCGGCGCCGCTTATCAACGATCTGTTCCGCCGCGAGCGCCTCAGCCTCGCGGCGGGCCATTCCCTCATCAAACTCTAGGATTGCGGCACGTTCTTCGACGGCAAATTGCCAATCGGCTTCATCCCAGGCTTGAAAATTCTGAAAAGGCTCCGGCGGCGAACCCTCAAAACCTTCGAAACTTTCCTCGGATGGGTTTTGATGGTTTTGAAGGTCCGCGTTAGTGGCCTTTCCTGATCGCTTTCCCGGTCCCCGAAGTGCCTGCAGCCATTTACCCATGGCCACCCCCCATCGACAGAGAGGGGTTCCAGCAGTACGACGTTGTAGGACGGCCACCGAGTGGCGCGGGTTGAGCGTTAGACCTCGCGACAATGGTTCGTGCTGATCAACATCTCGATCGCCGACACCACCGTGTCGCGCTCACCGAGACCTGCCCAACCCTTCTGGTGAATGTTGCGGGCGGTAAAGTGCTCCGGCAGTTGGTGACGCCGTTCGATGATCAGGCGCGCGCCATCGGCCGCCATGGTCTCACCGGATGAATAGAGCCGGTTCGCGTGGCTCCGCAGATAATCGGCCCAACCGAGGGCCCGGCGTGTCGCCGGCTCGTTCACCTCAGAGCGACCACCGTCGATCAGTTCGAACAACAGCGCCAAAGTGGCCACCGTCTTTGGCATCTTCAGAATATGGCTTTCCAGTGTCGATGGCAGCGAGCCTGAGCGAGCCTCCGTCTGGATTTCCGTCATCCATTGCCGGAACAGGTCCTGGCTTTCCGGCGAGAACAGCAGTACGGTCGGCTTGTCGGTGTCGCCCATGGGCAGGTCGTAAAGATCGCGGAAAACCTTCTCATAAGCCAGCCGTGGCCAGAGTGTTCGGTTTCCGATCGACCCATCGCCACGACCCGACGTCATCGGGCCACACCGCCATCTGCAAGCGCTGGATCAAGCCATCGTTGCTGGCGCCGGACATGGCACCGCGGACGATCGGGGCGATGCGGGATGGCTGCACACCGCCGATAATGCTGACGGTGCAGTTTTCGATATGCACCGTCCCGCGTCCGATCCGGTCATAGATGAAGCGGCCGTCACCATTGAAGGCCTCAAGATAGAACGCGCGATCGCTCTGATATTCTTCGCTTTCCATCCGGGCCAAGAAGCCGGGTAACTCGTCGCGAATCAGCAGCATCCCGCGCGGGTTCTCGTTGAGCAATTCGCCCAACTTCTCCACCGTTGCATCGTTGATGACAATTCGAGGGCATGGTGGGTCGACGTCGTCATCGCCGACCAGTCCGGCAAGAATGCCGCGGGCTCCGTCGCGGTCATCGTTCTTCAGTGCCTTCTCGGCCTTCTTTCTTTGCGTCCTTGGCATCGAGGCCGGATAACGCGTCATCGACTTCGGCGCTCTTGATTTCCTCTTCCCACTTCTCGCGAAGATCGTCCTGGATACTATAAATCGGAGCATGAGCCGCTTGCATCGCCGGCGACTTCATGGCGCTGGGCCTGCCGACGATCGCGCCCCACAGGTTCGGCACCACCTCCCAATCGTCGTTCTGCTTCGGACGAATACGGACGCGATTGCCAACGACAGCCGCGATACCGCAAAGTGCGGCAACCGCCAGCGAAGTCTGGCGGCGCTTGCTGGCGATCGGCAACATCGAGAACATAGTCGCGAATGCATCCGGCAACAGTTCAGGAATGAACGGTTCGACCGGTGGCAATGTCGATTTGATCGGCTGTGGAGATGGCCAACCCTCTTGAACAAGATCAACCGGACTCAACTTCCGCGACCGGAACGTCGACGCCAGCCGCATACGCCAAGTCCTCGATCGCTTGCTCGATCGTTTCATGAAGTTCTGGATGTTTATCGGAAAGCCCGCGAAGTTCGGTCGCGGCCATTCGCACGACCTTGTTTACATCCCCAGCAATAGCCTTGGCCTTGTTGACCGTGCGCTCCCAACTCGCGATTGCCCCCGCGACGAAGTGCGGGATTTCGATCGACGCGACGAAGTCGGCGGAAGCCGACGTAGTACTCGACGAAGTCGGCGGAAGCCGACGTAGTGATCGCCATATCCGTCATCGCGCAATTCCCCAAGCTAAGGACGCGATGACCATGCAGGTCTCTAAAGCAAAACCGAACCGCCGGTTGAGCCGTTGCGCCTGCATGTCGACCAATGGTATGTTGTTGTCGATCTCGCTTCCTGGCGTCTGATCGTTTCGAAACGCTGCACCGCTGAACCCGGTGTGGCGTTTCGCCGTATCTGTGGAGGCCATGGATTATTCTGCCTCCACATCGCGCGCAGCAATGCGAGACTTTTGGTGTGCCAACACCTCGCCTTCCACCCAGCCGACGGCGCGGCCGTCAGGATCGAGCTTAATGGGCCTGGAAAACTTTCCCGCCTTGATCTTGTCGTAGAGGGTCGCGCGCGACCATCCGGTCGCCTCCAAGACGGCAGGTAGGCGCAGGATGCGCTGCAATCCCCCGTCCCCTTTGCCTGTAACTTCCGGTCGAGCCAACATGCATGTCTCCGAATAAGACGCCTCCGGGCTATGGAGGCCTTAGTCCGGACATACATGGACGGCAGCTGCCGTGTAACGCCGGAAGTTTTACCTTTTTCGCGGCGTTCGTCGCGAAGGGCTCTTGCGTGATGCCGGCCTTTCATTTCAGAATACAGTTCCTTGCAAACAGTACGACCGATGCCAAATTTCTTTCCTACCTCTTCACATAAGACCGTCGTCGATCATGCGATTACAATGCTCGTTCAAATGCCGAATTGTAAGCGTTCCGCGCCTTTGACGGGCTTTTCTGTGGGCTGCCCGAGCAATTCTTTGCATCCCCTCCGGATGCGGTTTGCCAACGATGCGTCGCTAACTGAGGCGGCCCAAGCTTGAAGTTCCGAATTTTCTTCCTGCCCATCGCATCAAAGCCTCTGCGACCCACTCCGGCAAATTCAATCCATGTAGCGCCGGATGTACCGCGTCTAGACGATGCAGTTCTCTGACCGAGACATCAACCAATCTACGCAGTGATTTATTGCTGCGAATCGATCTAGGTGCTTTCCCTCTTTGAGCTTCCTTCATATGCATCGAGCATTAGTCTAGCGTCGTCATGATTAGACATCATGCTGACCCACGGCACACAGTATTCCGTCCAATCCTCCATCAACCGGCGCCGCTTTTCGAACAGATCACCGCGATCGTATGCTCTCTCAGTTTCGTCGCCGACTGTGTGGGCGAGTGCCTTCTCAAGAATTTCGCGAGCGAAATTTGTTTCTTCCGCTCCCCATGTTCGAAGCGTTGTTCTGAAAATCCGTGAACTGTCAGGCCCGGTCGAAGGGCCTTCAGCACCTTCAGCATTTTCTCATGGGGTAGTTTCTTTTTCGGGTTTTCGCCCGAGAACACGAAGGTCGTGTCGGCGATCGAGCTTTGTGAGAATTTCAATCGCCCGATCGGTGAGCGGAACGCGATGGTCCGAATCTGACTTCATCCGCGCCGCCGGGATAGTCCAGACCTTCTTGTCCACATCGATCTCGGCCCATGTCGCGGCGAAGGTGTTGTCCGGACCTACAGCGGTCAGGATCGTCCACTCGAGCGCTGCCGCGCCGTGCCCGTTTCCGCCCGCAGTTTACCCATGAAGCCGGGAAGTTCGTCGTAGGGCATTGCCGCGAGATGATTGACCTTCGCGACCTTCGACGGGTCCGGAAGCGCATTTTCGATGTGCCCCCGCCACCGGGCGGGGTTCTCGCCGTCTCGATAACCGTGGGTCTTTGCCCAATTCAGAATCAGCTCAATCCGGATGCGGGTGTCCATCGCCGTCTTGGTCTTCACCTCCCAGATCGGCTTGAGCACCTTCAACACCAACGCAGTGTCGACGGCGGCAACCGGCAGGCCGCCGATGATGGGTTCGGCGTATCGCTTCAGAGTGCCCTTCCAGAGCTTGACGTGCTTCTCGCCCTTCCAGCCGCCTTGTGCTCCTTGATGTATTCGGCGGCACACTGGGAGAACGTCACAGATCTGGCCGCATGGACCTTCCGGGCAGCCCTGCGGGCTTGTTTGGCAGTCGAGGGTCATTTCGCGCCTCAAGCTCTCACGCGCCCTGTAGCGCACTGACGGGCTTGGTGGCGTCGTATAACCATCGCCCTTCCGTAGGCTGATCGCCCCGAGGCCCATCTCGCGCGACGTGGCTGACCGCTGCGCATATATCGGAACAGCCACGACTTGGTGACGCCACCATTCCGGCTAGGCGCAACCTGCAAGTACAGGCCGCCGCCATCGGCATATCGACCCGGCTTGTCGACCGTTTCGACGAATTTCGGACTGAGCAAATTGAATTGCCGCGACATGCCCCTCTCCGATGCCCACAGGCCTACCCACAATCCGGAGCTGGATGTAGCCGGACGTTATCGGACGTGTCTAGACACTCATTCACGAGAAACCCCTATAAAATAAGGGTATCTTAGACATCTCGGACGTCACCGGACGCTATTGGAGCGGCAGATGATGCCGCGCCCCGGCGTCGATTTTCCGGTCGATGTGGCGCTGCTCGACAGCGACCGGCAGGCGATCGGCAACGGGATCACCACCGTCTATCACGCCACGACCTGGTCATGGGAACCGGGCCTGCGCAGCGGCGACAATGCCAAGCGGTTGCTGGAAGCCATTGAATCGATGCGGCCGCAGCTTATGGCCGACACCCGCTTCCATCTGCGCCACGAGACCTACAACCTCGAGGCTGAACCCAAACTCATCAAGTGGCTGGCGCAGGGCCGCATCGACCTGTTCGCGTTCAACGACCACATGGACTCGACCATGGGCGACCTCGCCAAGCCGCAAAAACGCAACCGCATGGTGGAGCGGACCGGCCTGACCAACGAGGCCTTCGACAAGCTCGTGGCGCGCGTGGTCGCCCGCGCCCATGACGTGCCGGCGTCGATCGCCCGGCTGGCGCAGGCGGCGCGTGCGGCCAGTGTCCGGATGCTCTCGCATGACGACGCCAGTCCCGACATGCGAAAGGCGTTCCGGGCGCAGGGCGTCGCCATCGCGGAGTTTCCGGTCAACGAGAAAACCGCGCGCGAGGCCGCCAATGCCGGCGACTTCATCGTGTTCGGCGCCCCCAATGTGGTGCGCGGCGGCAGCCACACCGGCTGGACCAGGGCATCCGACATGATCGCCAAGGGCCTGTGTTCGGTGCTGGCGTCCGACTACTACTATCCGGCGCAACTGCTGGCCGCGTTCCGGCTTGCCGACGACGGCGTACTGCCGCTGGCCGAGGCCTGGCAGCTGATATCGGCCGCACCTGCCCGCGCCACCGGCCTCACCGACCGCGGCGTCCTCGCCGCCGGCCAGCGCGCCGACGTCATCCTGGTCGACGACAAGATGCCGCTTCGGCCGCGCGTCGTCGCGGTCATCGCCGCCGGACGCCTGGTTCATCTGACCGACGCCACCCGTCTGCGCAATTCATCCCCCGCCCCGCACAAGGCATTTGCGGTCGCGTAAAGCGGCCCTATTCTGCGCCGATGTCCAATACTCCGCGTTATGCAATCTACTATGCCCCCGCGCAGGAAAGCCGCCTCGACCGCTTCGGCGCCGGATTGCTCGGCTATGACGCCTTTGGCGGCGGCGACCTGCCCTTTCCGGCGGACGTATTACAGGCAGCACTCGATTGGCGGGAGCTAACCGCCGATCCCCGCAAATACGGTTTTCATGCGACGCTGAAGGCACCGTTCCGGCTTGCACCTGGCAAAACAGAAGTCGAGCTGCTTTCGGCATGCAGCGCCTTCGCCGCAACACCCCGGGCGATTCCAGTCATCAAGCCGGTGGTCGGTTCGATCAGCGGCTTCATCGCGGTGATCCCGGAGACGCCGCCGCCGGAACTGATCGGCCTGGCGGCTGAATGCGTCAGCGCATTCAATTCGTTCCGCGCGCCGCTCTCCGACGCGGACCGCGCGCGCCGCAATCCCTCCCGGTTGACACCAGCGCAGCGCGAACATCTCGAACGGTGGGGCTACCCTTACGTGATGGACGATTTCCGCTTTCACATGACGTTGACGGGCCGGCTTGACCGAGCGCGCCACGATCCCGTGCTGGCGATGCTGAAGGCGCGGTTTTCCACTCTCCGTCTTGCGGCGCTCGCCATCGACCGGATCGCCGTTTTTCGTCAGGAGAGTACGGCTTCGCGATTCCGGATCGTCGGAGAATGGGAGTTGCGGGCAGCGGTTACCGGCAATGTCACCCACGGCGACATGAATCGCTGAACAACGGATTCACAGTCACGGCGGCGGCAGCATTTTGATGCGCTCGTAATAGCGGATGGTCTCAATGTTCACGCCGGTGTGCCTGGACAGCTCACCGATCGAGATGCTCCCGAACACGTGATCGTGCGCATGAAATAGTCCTTGATCCTCTGGTCGCTACAGGATGCATGGTCTGGTTCATGATAGTCAATCAAGCCGATGTGAACCAACTGACATCGGCGACCACCAAGGCAGGCTATCCGTCCGCACCAAAGAGCTGATCCGATGCTTCTTCAATCGACCATCACCTGTCCGCACTGCGCCGTCGCAAAAACGGAGACCATGCCGACCGATTCCTGCCAGTTCTTCTATGAATGCACTGGCTGCGGCACAAAGCTGAAGCCGAAGGCAGGCGATTGCTGCGTGTTCTGCTCCTACGGTTCGGTGCCGTGTCCGCCAATTCAGGCCCAGCGCGCCGGCGAGCCCGGCGCCGCGTCGTGTTGTGCCTAGTCGACCGTGACCAACGCGCCGACCTCGCCGGCGCCCGGGCGACGTCATGTGACTCCCGTCACAGCGACGCGAGGGGTCCTGCGGCACTATCTGCCCTATCGACGGCGGAATGGTCCGCCCGATCTGAAAAGGAGCAGACTACAATGCAGAGCATGGAGCAGACGAACGCCGAAATCCGCGAGTTGACGGATGCAGAACTCGAGACGATCAACGGCGGAAGCATTATTGGCTGGATTGTGAAGCACGTGCATGACCTCTTCGCTGGGCCCGGCGACCATCGCCGTCCGCTCGACCGCCCGAACTGAAATCATCTTCCAGCACTGATCCCCGCGGCGCAGCGGCGATCGTGGGGATCAGCGATGACGAGATGACGGTGACAGTGCACTCAATTGATCCGTCGCGTCGCCTCGTCGGAGCGAAGTCACAACTGAGAGTTAAGTACACTATCACCGTAATTCGCGTAATTCGTAATTCTTGGCGACAACGAAATCCGACATATCAAAGATTGAGTTGGTAACTCACCGGTATCCAGCGATAGCCGCCGGCCGATTTATTCACGTGGCCCAAACCGGGGAACGGCATGTGGAAACCGGCGACGAGCAGCCTGTCGGTCGCTGCCATATCAAGGATTCGCTTACGGGTTGCCACGGCCTGATCCTTGTCGTCGTCGACGTCGACGTGCCAATCCGGTCGCTGGATTGACATCACATAGTGGATGCAGGTATCGGCCCAGATCAGCAGGCGCTTGCCATCGCTCTCAATGTGATAGGCCATCATGCCGATGGAGTGTCCGGCCGCGTCCACGGAGCGGATACCAGGCACCACCTCGTCGCCCGGCTTGATGAAGGTCGAGCGGTCTGCGAGCGGCTCGCAAATCTTCATGAACAGATCGCGGTTGAACTTGCGTGCCTCGCGCACGTGTTCTCCGCGCCTCCAGAAATCGAACTCTGTTGCGCCGAAGACGTATCGCGCATTGGGAAATACCGGTTTGCCGCCCTCGACCAAGCCGCCGATGTGGTCGGGGTGGCCGTGCGTAATGACAACGACGTCGATATCCTCCGCCGTGTAGCCTGCCTCTGCCAGCCGCGAAACCAGACGGCCATCCGGCATACGACCCCGCAGTTGCTCGCGCTCGCGGCCGAGAGCGCCGTTGCCGGTATCGAACAGCACCAGCCGCTCGCCGGTATTCACAATGGTCGGAATGAAAGGATGTTCAAAGCGGTTGGTCTCGATGTGATTGGCGTGGGCCAGGTCCTGCGCAGCATCCACCGGCTGATTCCGCCCGAAACTCGGATGCAACTGGTCGCGGATGACCTTGCTGTCCAGAACGTTGGCAATTTCGAAACCGCCAAACTTGAAACGGTAGACCGAAGGCTGCAATTCCCCCTGCATTTGTGCGGGCACGCTTACTCTCTCCGAATGTTGATGATCACCATAGCGTTGATGATCGCTCCGGTCGAATTCGACATCCCCCGGGACTTCAAGAGGATGAGGTTACGATAACAGAGGTGGACTGCACCCCACGGTTCGTTACGGTGACAGTGCACCTAGTTAGTCAGCCAGCGCTTCAGGGGGATTGAAATCAGAGCTATGCGCACTGTCGCGGCAATTTCATCGGCTGCATGAACGCTGACCGACGGATTGAAAAGCCGCAAGCATCCGAAGAGGCAACTTGGCGTCAGACTGACCACTTCCAAACGCGCCCTCGCGCGAAAAGGGAGAAGGTTGGTCGACGGGAACTAGCCGAAGTTACGGAATCCCCACACCAGGATTCCCAGCATCACGACGAGAATGAAAAGGCTGCCGACGGCGACCATGAGGGCAACCTCCCCGCCGGAGCGGCCTGCCTTTTTGGCGCTGACCGCGCCTACGCCCAGCAAGACAAACAGCAGCGGGCCGACAAGCAGGGTCACTTGCTGCGCTTCGGCGCCTGTCAATTCGGCGCCTGCAGAGGCAGGTTGAGCACGCCAAACAACGCCAACAGCAAGGCAACTTCTTCTTTTGAACCAACTTTGATCATCTTCATCTCCTGTGTCTGATGTTTGGTCGAGACGAGATTTGGGTGGGTTCAGGGCTATTTGGTTTCGCGATTGTTTCAGGACTGTTTCGTCTGATATCTCCAACCCCCGCCGTCCTTGCATCGTGCCATGCGCTTGGTGCAGTGCATCGCTCGCACGACGGCTTGCCCAGCGCAGGGTTTTCATCGACACTTTCTGGCAAGAAAAACAACAGGGAGGACGCTAAATGTTCATTCACCGTATTTCGCTGCTGGGCGTAACCATGGCGGCGCTGGTCGTGACCCCGGCACTCGCTCAAAAGCAATATGGGCCGGGTGTCAGCGATACCGAGATCAAGATCGGACAGACCATCGCCTATAGCGGACCGGCGTCTGCCTATGGCACGCTCGGCAAGGTCGAGGCCGCCTATTTCAAGTGGTTGAACGAAACCAAGGGCGGCATCAACGGCCGCAAGATCAACTTCATCAGCCGCGACGATGCCTACTCGCCCCCGAAAGCGGTGGAGAATATACGCAGCCTGGTCGAAGGTGATGAGGTCGCGCTGGTCTTCGGCGTGCTTGGAACGCCGCTGAATATGGCGATCAGACCTTATCTGAACAAACAGGGCGTTCCGCAACTGTTCGTCGCCGCCGGCTCCTCGGCGCTGAACGACCCCACGCATTTCCCGTGGACGATGGGCTGGCAGCCGAATTTGCGCGATGAGGCGAAATTCTACGCCAAAAACCTGCTCGCCCACAATGCGAAGCCTAAAATCGGCGTGCTCTACCAGAACGACGATTTCGGCAAGGATTTGCTGAACGGCCTCAAGGAAGGCCTCGGCGAAGACGCCGACAAGATGATCATCAGCGCGCAAAACTTCCAGTCGACCGACCCCACCATCGACAGCCAGATGGTGATCCTGCAGAACTCCGGCGCCGACGCGCTGTTCCTGTTCACCTACGCCAAGCAGGCGGCACAGGCGATCTCGAAAATGTCCGACCTGAACTGGAAGCCGGAGACCTACCTGCATCTCGGCGCGGCTTCCGTCGGCGCGACCTTCAAGCCGGCGGGCCTCGACAAGTCGAAGGGCATCATGAGCGCGGGCTTCATGAAGGATGTCACCGATCCCAAATGGGCTGATGATAGCGACGTCAAGACCTGGACCGAGTGGATGACGGCGAACATGCCCGGCGCCGATCGCAACGACAGCCTCACCGCCGCCGGATACAGCTTTGCCCAGACCATCGAACAGGTCTTGCGGCAGTGCGGCGACAACCTCACGCGCGAGAACATCATGAAGCAGGCCGCCAACTTGCGGGATTTCCGCGTTGGACTGTTGTTGCCCAACAGCCGGATCAACACCTCGGCGACCGACTATCGCGTGGTGACTTACATGCAGCTGCAGCGTTTCAACGGCGTAAGCTGGGACGATGTGAAGTAGGCTGTAGCATTTTCAAGCGAAGTGGATACCGGTTCGCGTGAGGAAAACGCGCCAAAAAAATAGTGCCCCGTTCCCATTCCATGGGAACGGAAAAGGCTCTGGCCGGCGCTTGCAGAGAGAGGTCAGATGTTCAAGGCGCGAAGTGCTGCCGTGAAGGCGGCGATATCGGTTCGCGCCGTCTCATCCGGCACCTGCGTGGAAAGGTCGGCGAACTGTTCGATCACGCGGGCCCGATCCTGCGGCAGGAAAAAGCTCGCCCAGACCTCGCGCGTGTCGCGAATGGCCGTCGCCACCAGGCGGGCGTTGGCAGGCTTGCTGCTCCCTTGGACTGCCGAGCAAATCGCGGCCAGAATGAACTCGGCGGCGCTGCTGCGGGCGCCCGCGAGCCCCCGCTCGCGTACGGGCGTGCGCTGCTCCGGCGCGAGGCCCGCCATGAACAGTTTGCTCGCAACCGCCTGACGCGCCTGGCCGCGGATCATGAAGTTCATCGCCGTCGCGTACTGGTCCTCGTATTCGGTCATGTTGCGCTCAAGCGCCGCCAAATCGGGCTGTGGCCCCGGCTTCGAGCCGTAGCGGGTGAACAATTTGTTGACCGTGTTTGCGGCATCCATCCAGTCGAGCAGCCAGTCGAGATCGCTCGCCTGCGCGGGCGGCAGCGCGTTCAAGGCGTCAAGGTCGAAGACGCGACCGAGCAGCGCTGCGACCTCCGGCCGGGTCAGGTCGGGCCGTCCGCCCTTTTTCGCCACCCCTTCGACGTACACCTTGAAGGCCTGTGCGGCACCGCGCGCGGCGGCCGCATTGCGGGCACCGTCCTGGGCGAGCGCCGGCGACGCGAGTGCGAGAAGGATCAGGAGGATTCTAACGATCGGCATGGGCAACCCCTGTCGGCGCCGCGCGGTCGGCGCGGCATGCGCCATCGTTCGCGACGCTGGCGGTTGTTTGTCGCGAGCCGCGCCGCACGGGTTCACCCCCAACACCAGGAGCCATGACCGAGAGCCATGCCGCGGCGAACTGTCAGCCATCACCGCAGAGCCGTCATGGCGCGCGCGTTGCCCCTCGACTCCGTCCGGGATTGTCATGTGGAATATTGCAGCAAAAAAACACGTGGCGGGGGATCCAATGGCGGAAGCTTCTGTTCTGGCCGCGCCGGGCGCGCATCTGGCGGACAACTCCCGCAAGGCGATCTGGGCCGCAGGGATCGGCAACCTGCTCGAGTGGTACGATTTCGGCGTCTATGCCTATCTCGCCGGGCTGATCGCGACAAAATTCTTCCCGAACACCGATCCGACCGCCTCGCTGCTCGCTTCGTTTGCGGCCTTTGGCGTCGGCTTCCTGGCGCGGCCGCTCGGCGGCATCGTGATCGGCCGGCTCGGCGACACCAAGGGCCGCAAGACGGCGCTGGTGCTCACCATCTTCCTGATGGCGTTCGGCACGGTCGCCATCGGCCTGTTGCCGTCCTATGAGGCGATCGGCGTCTGGGCGCCGATCCTGCTGGTCTGCATGCGCATCGTGCAGGGGTTCGCGGCCGGCGGCGAATGGGGCACCTCGACCGCCTTCATGGTCGAATGGGCGCCGCAAGACCGCCGCGGCTTGTTCGGCAGTTTCCAGCAGGTCTCGACCGCCGGCGGCACGCTGCTCGGCTCGGCGGTTGCCGCCATCATGACCTCGTCGCTCAGCCAGGCGACGATGCTCGACTGGGGCTGGCGCGTGCCGTTCCTGTTCGGCGTACTCCTGCTCTTCGTCGGCGCCTATCTGCGCCAGAACGTCGACGAGACGCCGACCTACGAAGCCAGCCGTCAGGCTGCCGCCGATCAGCCCGTTGTCGCCGGCTTTCCGCTCGGGGCGCGCGCCTTCGGCTTCACCATCTTCTGGACCATCGCCTATTACACGCTGCTCGCCTGGATGCCGAGCTTCACCCAGCGCTTTGCCGGGCTCACGCCCTCCCAGGCGCTGTGGTCGAACACGATCGGCCTGATCGCCATGGTGATCGCGGTTCCGTTCTGGGGCGCGCTGTCGGACAGGATCGGCCGCAAGCCGCTGCTGATGGCGAGCGCGATCAGCATCGGACTGCTCGCCTATCCGCTGTTCTCGCTGATGACCAACGGCACCGGTCTCGCGCTGGTGATGCCGCTCCAGATCCTGTTCGGCATTTTGCTTGCGCTCTATTCCGGCGCGGGGCCTGCGGCGATCTCGGAGATCTTTCCGACGCATCTGCGCTCCACCTGGATGACGAGCGGCTACGCGCTCGCGGTCGCCATCTTCGGCGGGTTCGCGCCGTTCATCGCGACCTGGCTGATCCAGGTCACGGGATCGCCGGTGTCGCCGACCTATCTCTATCTGTTGCCTGCGGCGGTGATTTCGCTGGCCGTGATCTGGAGCCTGAAGGAAACCGCTCGGACAAAACTGAGCTGAGTAAGCGAACGAGTAGTCCATGCTCATCCGGTTCGACGGACGCACCGCGATCGTGGCGGGAGCCGCGCGCGGCATCGGCCAGACCATCGCGCGATCGCTGGCCAATGACGGCGCGCGCGTCATCGCCTGCGACCTGCTGGTCGATGATCTCGCAGCCCTTGCCGGCCGCGTCGATGGCGGCGGCGAGATCATCGCCGCCAAGGTCGACGTCACCGATGAGGCCTCCATTGCCGAGGTCGTGCGCACCGCCGGCGGCGCCGATATCCTTGTCTATGTCGCGGGCGGCGTGCGCGGCCAAAGGCCCCGGCCGCTGGAAGAGGTGAGCGCGGACGATTTCGACGCCATCGTCGATGCCAACCTCAAGGGCGCGTTCCTGTTCATCAAGGCTGTCGCGCCCGGGATGAAGACAAGAGGCACCGGGCGCATCGTCACCATCTCGAGCCGCGCCGGCCTTGCCACCAGCCTCACCGGCATCCAGAGCTATCCCGCCGCCAAGCACGGACAGATCGGTCTGGTCAAACAGCTTGCCCAGGAGCTTGGGCCGTTCGGCATCACCGTGAATACGGTTGCGCCCGGCTTCATGGCGACCAGCCCCGATTACGAGCGGCAGTGGAACAACTGGCCGGCCGCGTTCCGCGACAATTTCGTCAACACGATTGCGATGCGGCGCATGGGCGCGCCGCAGGACGTCGCCAATGCGGTGACGTTTCTGGCCTCCGACCACGCCTCGTGGATCACGGGGCAGACCATACCGGTCACCGGCGGCCCGCTGTAACCAATCATTCGGGAGGACCATCATGAACGAGACGTCGAAGCTCGAAACCCCGCTCGAACCCTGGCAATGGCCGGAAAAGCACTGGCGCGGTCTGGTCAACCAGGTCCGCGCCGGCAAGACCTATCGGCCCAAGACCTGGAAGGGCGGCGCGCGATGCGCGTTCGCGCTGTCGTTCGATTCCGACCACGAGACCAACGAGCTGCGCGACGGCGGCAAGTCGATCGGGCGCATGGCGTGGGGACAGTACGGCAATCGTGTCGGCGTCCCGAGCATCCTGAAGCTGCTTGCGAAATACTCGGTGCCGGCGACCTTCTATGTGCCGGCCGTGTGTGCGCTGCTCTATCCGGACGAGCAGCGCCGCATCATCGCCGAAGGGCACGAGATCGGCATCCATTCCTGGATCCACGAGCTGAACTCGGTGCTTCCCTATGAGGCCGAAAAGGACCTGATGACGCGCGCGGCCGACGTGCTGGAGAAGACGACCGAGGTGCGGCCGGTCGGCGCGCGCACCGCGTCGTGGGATTTCTCGCCGCACACGCTGCGCATCACCAAGGAGGCCGGCCTGCTCTACGATTCCTCGCTGATGGCCGACGTCGATTGCTACGAGCTGCTGCTCGACGGCGAGCCGACCGGCGTGATCGAATTTCCGGTGGAATGGATCCGCGACGATGCGGTCTATTTCATGATGCATCGCTTCCAGGGCCTGCGTCCCTACACGCCGCCGTCGGATGTGTTCGACGTGTTCAGGCGCGAGTTCGAGGCGGCCTATGAGGAAGGCGGCATCTTCCAGCTCACCTGCCATCCGCACATCATCGGCTACCGCTCGCGGCTCTGGATCATCGAGGAGCTCATTCGCCTGGCCAAGGCGAAGGGCGACGTCTGGTGCGCAACCCATGCCGACGTGGTCCGTTACGCGCGCGAACATGGCGCCTGAGGGCTGAAGGAAAGTCTTGCACATGACAAAGACGGCCCTCGTCACCGGCGGCGCGCGCGGCATCGGCCGCGCCTGCGCGCTGGCGCTTGCCGATTCCGGCTTCGACATCGCCCTCGTCGATCTCCTGGAGAAGGAGATGGCTGCAACCGCGCGCGATATCGAGGCGCGCGGCAGGCGCACGCTGACCTTCCAGGCCGATGTGAGCGATTTTGCCCGCGCGCACGCGATCGTCGAAGCAGATCAACGCGAAATGGGGACAGCTCGACGTGCTCCTGAACAATGCGGGCGCGCCGAACCCGAAACCGATCCTCGAGATCAGCGAGGCCGAGTTTGACCGCACGATCGCGGTGAACCTCAAGAGCTGCTTCAACTTCATTCATGCCGCAGCGCCGATCATGCTGAAGCAGGATGCAGGCGGGCGGATCATCTCGATCTCATCGATCAACGCGCTGTCGGGCGGCGTGACCAGCGCTGTCAGCAAGCATGCCTATGCGGCGGCCAAGGCCGGAATTCTGGGCCTCACCCGGTCGCTGGCAAAGGAGCTCGGGCCGAAAGTGTCGGTCAATGCGATCTGCCCGGGCGTGATCGCGACCGACCTCTTGCGCGGCCTGCTCGCCGAGCGGGAGGCTCAGCTCACCGCCGGAATTGCGCTGGGCCGGGTCGGTACGCCCGAGGACGTCGCCAGCATCGTGCGCTATCTGGCCGTCGACGCCCATATGTTCATGACCGGCCAGCATTTCGTGGTCGATGGATTTCAATGGAGCTGCTGAGCAGCGCTGGCCGCAGTCGACCGCTTTCCCATCAACGCGGCCGCGTACTGTCTCTCATGATGATCTCGGCTGGCAAACTAATCTGCCGGTTGGCGGGTTGCCCGCCCTCCATGAGGTCGATCAGCATGGCGGCGGCACGCGCGCCGATCTCGCGACGCGACTGGCGGACCGTGGTCAAGGCGGGATTGTAGGCGGAGGCGAACTCGATGTCGTCGAAGCCCGCGATCGAGATTTTGTCCGGCACGGAAACGCCGGCCGCCACAAAGCCGCGAATCAAACCCATCCCCATCGCGTCGTTGCAGGCGAACACGGCATCGGGAAGCTGAGGAAGCGCCATATACTCGATTGCCGCCGCCTCACCGGCGCCGATGGAGAAGTCGCCGGGCCGCACCAGTTGCGGGTCAGGCTGAATGCCGTTGGCGGCAAGGGCGTCGCTATAGCCGGCGAAGCGATCGTGTTCGAGCACATTGGCGGCCGGCCCGGAGAGATAGCCGATGCGACGGTGCCCCAGCTTCAGGAGGTACTCCGTCATGGTGCGGGCGGCATCGCGATTTGCCGTCTCCACATGGGGAAGTCGCGAGCCGGGAATGCGCTCGCACAGGCTGACCATGGGCACCTGTTGACCGCGTTTGGCCGCGGGCGAAGGCAGAAGGCGTCCATTGAGCAGCAGCACGCCATCGACACGCCCGCCCTGGATGAAGCCTGCGTGGTCGCGCTCGCGCTCGGGATCGTTGGCGGTATCGGCGATCACGAGGCTGTAGCCGTGCTGATGAAGCGTGTCGGAGATGCCACGCAGCACCTGCGAGAAGAAGATGTTCGAGGCATCCGGCAGGACGGCCAGGACCGCATGGGTGCGGCTGGTGCGCAGATTGCGGGCCGCGAGGTTGAGCACATAGCCGGTCTCGTGAACGGCCCGCATGACCGCATCGCGCGTTTCCGGCTTGACTTGATCGGGGCTCGCCAGGGTCCGGCTGACGGTCGCGGTCGAAACCCCCGCCCGTGCGGCGACATCGCCGATTCTCGGTTTACGTATTTGCTTGTCCATCCCCGCCAACAGCCCACTTCGCTCGTCATTGCCCTGTCTGCCCCCCATTTCGACAGAGGGTTGACTCGGCCAACGCGTGTGGCATCTTAAACAAAAATGTAATCGATTACAAACTGCGATAACAGGGAGGACGGACATGAAGCTCAAGCTTTGCTTGACAGCACTCGCGCTCGTTTGGACGGCCGGCGTGCCGGCGAATGCCCAGGAGATGAAGGCCGAGGTGATCCACTGGTGGACCTCGGGCGGTGAGTTGGCGGCCGTAAAAGTCTTTGCCGAGCAATACACCAAGGCCGGCGGAACCTGGATGGACACCGCGATCGCGGGCGGCGCCAACGCCCGCACGGCTGCCATCAACCGCACCGTCGGTGGCACGCCACCCGCGGCCATGCAGTTCAACACCGGCAAGCAGTTCGACGAACTCGTCGAGAACGATCTTTTGCGCGACGTCGATCAACTGGCGGTCGAGCAGAAATGGAAGAGCGTGATCCCGGAGGCGATCGTCAATGCCGCGACGCGCAACGGGAAGATGTTTGCGGTACCCGTTGGCATTCATGGCCAGAACTGGCTCTGGATGTCCAAAGCCGCCCTCAGCAAAGCCGGCGCGTCCGAGCCGACCAACTGGGACGACGTTTTTCCTGTGCTCGACAAGCTCAAGGCGGCCGGCCTGATCCCCCTCGCCTTCAGCGGGCAAAAGAATTGGGAGCGCAATCTTTTCAACGCCGTGCTGGTCGGCAAGGGAGGCAACGCGCTGTGGACCGCGATCTACGGCAAGCGCGATCCGGCGGCAGCCAACAGCGCCGCCTTCAAGGCGGTCGCGGAGACCTACGGAAAATTGCGGGCCTATGTGGATCCGGGTTCTCCCGGTCGCAACTGGAACGACGCCACCAATCTGGTGATCCAGGGCAAGGCTGGCATGCAGATCATGGGTGACTGGGCCAAGGGCGAGTTCGCCGCGGCCGGGCAGACGGCGGGCAAGGAGTTCGATTGCACGATCCTGTCCAACGAGGGCGGGTATGTCATGGGCGGCGATGTCTTCGCATTTCCGAAGTCGAAAGATCCGGCCACGCAAAAGGCGCAGCTCGTGCTGGCAAAAGTGATGCTCGATCCCGAAACCCAGATCCGCTTCTCGCAGAAGAAAGGGTCTATACCGGCGCGCCTCGATCTCGACATGAGTTCGCTCGACGTCTGCGCACAGAAGGCGGTGAAGCTGTTGGCAGACAAGAACCATCAGGTGCCTGCCTCGGAGTTGCTGGCGCCGCCTGCGTTGAACGGAGCGATGGAAGATCTGGTCTCGCAGTACTGGAATACGCCGTCGACGAGCGCGGACACGTTCGCCGCGAAGGTCGCCGACCTGCTGAAGCAGCCATTCTGACCCCGCTGCTGTTGAACTTGAGGGGAAGATTGTTCACTCGAAAACGAGGGTGAAGTGACATGCCTATGTACATTCACCCTCGTCCAACGCGGACCTGAACGGCAGAAGATGACTCCGATTGCCTTGCGCAGACGCGGCCTTGCGTCCCGGGCCGCAGCGATGCTGGCGCTGGCGCCGGCCATGCTGGTGATGGTCGTGGTCTATGTCGGTTGCACCGCCTGGACCATATGGATTTCGTTCACGGGCTCGCGGATGCTGCCCAACTCCAATTTCGTGGGCTTGCGCCAATACGCCTCGCTCATGAGTAACGAGCGCTGGCAGATTTCCGTCAGCAATCTGGCGATATTCGGCGGCTTGTTTATGCTTGCGAGCCTCGCGCTCGGCTTCATCCTGGCGGTTGCGATCGACCAGCGGGTGCGGGCCGAGGATACCTTGCGGTCGATCTTTCTCTATCCGTTTTCCATGTCCTTCATCGTGACCGGGTTGGTCTGGCAATGGATGCTCAATCCGAGTTTCGGGATCGAGAAGATGGTGCGCGAACTCGGGCTCGACTGGTTTCGCTTCGACTGGATCGTGCGTCAGGATGCCGTGATCTATACGCTGGTGATCGCCGCGGTGTGGCATGCCGCGGGGCTTGTGATGGTGATCATGCTGGCCGGCCTTCGTGGTATCGACGAGGATATCTGGAAGGCGGCCCGCATCGACGGGCTGCCGCCATGGCGGGTCTATCTTTCCATCGTCATTCCGATGTTAGGCGCAAGCTTCGCCACCGCGTCCGTGTTGCTCGCAACCAGCGTGGTGCGGCTCTACGACCTCTCGGTCGCGATGACCAATGGCGGTCCGGGCATGGCCTCCGAGGTGCCGGCCAAGTTCGTCATGGATCATCTGTTCGAGCGCGGCAATCTCGGCCTCGCCACCGCCGCCGCCACCTCGATGCTGATCACGGTTGCGGCGGTTGTCGTGCCGTTTCTCTATTGGCAGAGCCGGCGTCGTGGTGGGAGGCCGGCATGACCGCCGTTCTCGCCATTCAACCCAGCGGCGCGCGCCCGCACCGGGTGACGCCCGCACGGATCGGCATCTACGCTTTCCTGCTGATAACGGCGCTGTTTTTCCTGGCGCCGCTCTATGTGATGGTCGTCACCTCCCTGAAGAGCATGGAGGAGATCAGGCTCGGTACAATCCTGGCTCCGCCCCATGCCCCGACGCTTCAGCCGTGGCTCACCGCGTGGTTTTCCGCCTGCACCGGCCTGCGATGCAATGGCATCAGTGTCGGCTTCGTCAACTCGGTGAAGATCCTGATCCCGTCCGTCATCGTATCGATCGCGGTGGGCTCGTTGACCGGTTATACCCTATCGTTCTGGCGGGTACGCGGCGCGGGCCTTTTGTTCGGCACGCTGATGGTCATCGCTTTCGTGCCGTACCAGATCTTCATCTATCCGCTGGTGCGGGTATTTTCTTTCGTCGGTCTCAACAACTCGATATCAGGCATCGTCGTGGTTCACACCATCTTCGGCCTGCCGACGATGACCCTGCTGTTCCGGAATTATTTCGCGGCGCTGCCGCCGGAGCTGTTCAAGGCGGCGCGCATCGACGGCGCCGGATTCTTTCGCATCTTCTGGTCGGTGATGCTGCCGATGGCAACTCCGATGCTGATCGTCGCCGTCATTCTGCAGGTCACGGGCATCTGGAACGATTTCATCCTCGGCCTGGTATTCGCCGGCCGCGAGAACCTGCCGATGACCGTGCAACTCAACAATATCGTCAACTCCACCCAGGGCGAGCGCGCCTACAATGTCGACATGGCCGCGACCATCCTGACGGCGCTTGTCCCGCTCGTGATCTATTTCGGCTCCGGCCGCTGGTTCGTGCGCGGCATTGCGTCCGGCGCGGTGAAGGGCTGACCATGGTCAAGCGCTGCGACGTCTCGATCCGCGGAGCTGAAATCGCCTACGGCACGGTGAAAGTGCTGGAGAAGTTCGACCTCGAGGTGGCGCAATCCGAATTCATCGTGCTGCTCGGCCCGTCGGGCTGCGGAAAATCGACGTTGCTCAACGCCATCGCCGGCCTCGTCGAGTTGCGTGACGGGCAGATCTGGATCGGTGGCAACAACGTCACCTGGGAAGAACCCAAGGATCGCGGTATTGCCATGGTGTTCCAGTCCTATGCGCTTTATCCGCGCATGAGCGTGCGCGGGAACATGTCCTTCGGATTGAAGGTTGCCGGCGTGCCGGGTGCGGAAATTACCCGGCGCGTCGACGCCGCGGCTGCGATGTTGAAAATCACCGAGCTGCTGGACCGGCGGCCGGCTGAATTATCGGGTGGCCAGCGCCAGCGCGTCGCGATCGGCCGCGCCCTGGTGCGCGATGTCGGCGTCTTTCTGTTCGACGAGCCGCTGTCCAATCTCGACGCCCAGCTGCGCGCCGAATTACGGGTCGAGATCAAGCGGCTGCATCAGCGGCTCGCGGCGACGATGATCTATGTCACCCACGACCAGATCGAGGCGCTGACACTGGCGGACCGCATCGCCGTCATGAAGGACCGGGTCATTCAGCAACTCGGCACCCCGAACGAGATCTACCGCCGCCCGGCGAACCGTTTCGTGGCGTCCTTTGTCGGCTCACCGGCGATGAATTTCTTGCGCGGCACCTTTGCGATGATTGCCGGTGCACCCTGCTTTGCCGCCGCCGGCATATCCATTCCGCTCGATCGTTATGCCTTCGATACGCGACCCGAGGTGGGCGCGTCCATTGAACTCGGCATTCGTCCCGAGCACGTCGAGACAGGCGGCGATTTGCCGGCCGTGATCGAGATGGTGGAGCCGATGGGGAGCGATCAACTCGCCTGGCTGAGGCTGGGTGACCACCCGCTCTCGATGCGGCTGCCGGCCGAAGCGCAGATCGTCGCCGGCGGATCGATCCCGCTGCGGCTTCCGGCCGAGAAACTCAACCTGTTTGACGCCGCTTCCGGGCGCCGACTGTAATCTCCGAATCGATAAGGAATACCCATGACACCGCTTGAAGGCCTTTCGTTTCAGCTCTACTCCGCCCGCACGCTTGAACCCTTGAAGGCGCAATTCGAACTGCTCGCCGGGCTCGGCTACAAAAAGGTCGAAGCTTTTGGCGGCCTTCTGAACGATCCGCAAAAGCTCAAAAGCCAAGCTGGAAGCGCATGGCCTGTCGATGCCGAGTTCGCATGTCGGCCTCGACCGGCTACGCGCCGATCCCCTCGTTACGGTGCGGTTGTGCCGAGATCTGGGTGTTCATACGATTTACGCTCCGGCGCCGCCGCCCGGCGAACGCGACGGTGGCGAGGCCGAGTGGACCGCGCTCGGACGCGAGCTCGATCGAATTGGAAAGATCGTCACCGCCGAAGGACTGAAGTTCGGCTGGCATAACCACAATTGGGAGTACGCCAAGGCGGCGGATGGAAGGCGCTATATCGACATCCTGCTGGAGCAGGCGCCGGAGCTGCTGTGGCAAGCCGACATCGCCTGGATCGTGCGCGGCGGCGCCGATCCGGTCGCCGAGTTGAAGCGCTATGCCGGCCGGATCGAGGCCGTCCACGTCAAGGACATTGCGCCTGTGGGGACTTGTGCGGACGAAGACGGCTGGGCCGATCCCGGCCACGGGGTGCTCGACTGGTCGACATTGTTGCCTGTGCTCAAGCAGATCGGCGTTACTCAGTTTGTGGCCGAGCACGACAAGCCGAACGATGTGGCAAGGTTCGCACGGCGCGCTTACGCTACCGTCGCCGCTTGGCATTGAGTCTTGGCGCTAAAGGAGAGATCGATGAAAGATCTTGGCGTCGGCATCGTCGGCTGCGGAGTCATTTCGACCATCTACATGCAGAACCTCGCCGCCTTCCGCGGTGTGCGGCTGGTTGCCTGCGCGGATATTCTGGAGCCAGCCGCGCGTATCCAGGCCGACAAGTTCGGAATTCGCGCACTCTCCATCGACGCCTTGATGCGCGATCCGGAGGTCGATGTGGTGGTCAACCTGACCACGCCAAACGCGCATTTCGAAGTCAGCCATGCGGCGCTGACGGCGGGCAAGCATGTGTTCTCGGAAAAACCGCTCTGCGTCGCGGCCGAAGACGGGCATCGGCTGGTCCAGGAAGCGAACCGGCGCGGATTGAAATTCGGTTGCGCGCCGGACACGTTCCTCGGTGCCGGCGGACGGCTGGCCCGCGAGACGGTCGATGGCGGCAAGGTCGGTTCGATTCTGGCCGGCTCGTGCTCCCTGATGTCGCGTGGCATGGAGCATTGGCATCCGAACCCCGGCTTTTTCTTCCAACGGGGCGGCGGACCGATGCTGGACATGGGTCCTTATTATCTCGCGGCATTGTGCAATCTGCTCGGCCCGGTCGACAGCGTGCAGGCGAAGGCGTCGATCGGATACGCCGAGCGCGTGGTGACCGCCGAGGGACCCAACAAGGGCAGCCGCATCCCGGTGGAGACGCCGACCACGATCATGGCGCTCCTTCGCTTTGTGTCGGGCGCCGACATCGTGCTGTCGATGAGTTGGGATGTGTGGAAGCACGGCCATGCGCCGATCGAACTCTATGGCACCGATGGCTCGCTCCGGGTGCCGGACCCGAATTTCTTCGGCGGCTTGGTGGAAGTCACCGAACGCGGCGGAGATTGGCAGCTACTGGATTCCTCGAACCGGCCCTACGGCAAGCCGAACTGGCGGTCGCCGATCTGGCCCGCCAGCGCGCCGGATCGGGCCAATTATCGCTGCTTGGGGATAGCGGACCTCGCCAGCGCCGTTCTGCAGGGAACGCCGCATCGCTCGTCCGGCGCCTTCGCCGCCCATGTGCTGGAAGTCATGTACGCGATCCTGCAGGCCGGCGCCGATGGAGGAACGATCAAGATCGTCTCGCGTATTGAAAGGCCAGCCGCCTTGTCGGACACGGAGGCGGCGTCCTACTGGCGTGGCTAGAGCATGATCCGGAAAAGTGTGTAGCGGTTTTCCGAAAAGATCATGCTCAAACAAAAAATAAGTGCCTGAACCGGAGAAAAATCAGATGTCAGCGACGATTCGACCGGCCACCATGAAGGGGCCCGCGATTTTTCTGGCGCAGTTCATCGGCGATGCGCCGCCGTTCAACAGTTTCGATGCCATCTGCGGCTGGGCGGCCGGGCTCGGGTACAAGGGCGTGCAGGTTCCGACCTCCGATCCGCGTATGATCGACCTCGACAAGGCCGCCACCTCTCAAACCTATTGCGATGAAATTGTGGGCGTCGCCGCGCGCCATGGTCTCGCGATCACCGAATTGTCCACCCATCTGCAAGGACAACTCGTCGCCGTTCACCCCGCCTACGACGAAGCCTTCGACGCTTTCGCGCCGCCGGCGGTCAAGGGCAAGCCGAAAGAGCGCCAGCGCTGGGCGGTGGACCAGATGATGAAGGCCGCGCAGGCGTCCCGCCGCCTCGGCCTCAGCGGCAGCGTCAGCTTTACCGGCGCGCTGGCCTGGCCGTTCCTGTATCCGTGGCCGCAGCGGCCGCCGGGCCTGATCGAGACCGCGTTCGACGAACTGGCGCGCCGCTGGCGTCCGATCCTCGACGCCTATGAGGAAGCCGGCGTCGACCTCTGCTACGAGATCCACCCCGGCGAGGACGTCTGCGACGGCATTACCTTCGAGATGTTCTACGAGCGCACCGGCAATCACCAGCGTTGCGCGATCAACTACGATCCGTCCCATTTCGTCCTGCAGCAACTGGATTACCTCGCCTTCATTGACATCTACGCGGAGCGCATCCGCGCTTTCCACGTCAAGGATGCCGAGTTCAATCCAACCGGCCGCCAGGGCGTCTATTCGGGCTTCCAGTCCTGGGTCAATCGCGCCGGCCGCTTTCGCTCGCTCGGCGACGGCCAGGTCGACTTCAAGGCGATCTTCTCGCGGCTGGCGGCGATCGGATTCGATCGCTGGGCGGTGCTGGAGTGGGAATGCTGTCTGAAGAACGCCGAGGACGGCGCCCGCGAAGGCGCGCCCTTCATCCGCGACCACATCATCCGCGTCACCGACCGAGCCTTTGACGACTTCGCCGGCGGCGCGAGCGACGCGGCTCAAGTCCGGCGGACCTTGGGCCTCGCCTGAACGCTCAAACAAATCGACAGGGGAACGCGACATGGCCGAGCCACGTATTCGACTGGGGATGGTAGGCGGTGGAGAAGACGCCTTCATCGGCGCCGTCCACCGCATCGCCGCACGCCTGGATGATCGTTATGAACTCGTCGCCGGCGCCCTCTCCGCCTCGTCAGACAAAGCGATCCGTTCGGCGGCGGCCATCGGCCTGCGGTCCGATCGATCCTACCCTGACTTCCGCACCATGGCGCAAGCCGAGGCTGCGCGACCCGACGCCATCGAAGCGGTTGCGATCGTCACGCCGAATCATATGCACGCGCCTGTCGCCGAGGCCTTTCTGGAGACAGGCGTTCACATCATCTGCGACAAGCCGTTGACGGCAAGCCTTGAGGAGGCGCGCCGCCTCCGCGACAAGGCCCGCGCGGCAGGGTCGATCTTCGCCGTTACTTACAACTATTCCGGCTATCCGCTGGTCCGCCACGCCCGCGCCATGGTGCAGGCCGGCGAACTCGGCGCGATCCGGATCATTCAGGTCGAATATCCGCAGGACTGGCTGGCCGAGCCGCTGGAGGCCACCGGCCAGAAACAGGCCGACTGGCGCACCGATCCGGCGCGATCGGGCGCCGGCGGCTGCGTTGGGGATATCGGCACCCACGCCTGGCAGCTCGCGCACTTTGTTACCGGCATGATGCCCGAACAAATCCTCGCCGAAGCAACGACCTTCGTGCCGGGTCGTCGCGTCGACGACAACGTTCAGATCCTGCTGCGCTACAGCACCGGCGCGCGGGGCGCCTTGTGGGCAAGCCAGGTGGCATCCGGAACCGAGAATGGACTGAGGTTACGGGTCTTCGGCGAGAAAGGCGGCCTCGACTGGCGACAGGAAGAACCGAACCTTCTCGTTTGGTCGCCGCTCGGTGACGCGCCCCGCTTGATCCGCCGCGGCACGGCGGCAATGAACGCCGCCGGCCAACGCGTCAATCGCATTCCGTCCGGCCATCCCGAAGGGTACCTGGAAGCTTTCGCAACGATCTATAGCGAGGTGGCCGCAGCCATCATCGCCCGCCGCTCCGCTTCTGCCGTCGACCCGGCGCTGACTTTTCCGACGATCGAAGACGGCTTCGCCGGGGTTGCGATGGTCGACGCTGCGCTTCGCTCAAGCCGCGCGGGCGGAGTTCTGGGTACCGATCGAACTGTGAAAAGGAGAGCGAGCGGAGCCGCATCTGCCGCAGAACGCCGGCGGCGCTGCGCCCCGTCGTTGATCGGTCCGGAGGCCGTCCCTAGGGCAGATTGTCGCGAAGAAAGATGTCGATGCGGATACGTTCCTGATCGAGAACGATCGGCTCGGCCCAGCAATGCGCGAGCAGGATCCGCGCCGCCGAGCGGGCCTCGTGGCCAGGATCCTGGTTGATGATGGCATCGATCGTGCCATGCAGCAGGAAGCGGCGGGTGTGATGGGTCAGCTCATGGGCGACCCAGACGACTGTCGCGGGCCCTGCCGGCCTCCTCCAGGGCTGCGGCGATGCCGCGGTTGCCGGCGCCGGCGCTGTAGATGCCGAGCAGGTCGGGATGCCGTTTCAGCAGTTCGGCCGTCAGCCCGCGCGTGCGTTCGCTGTCATCGCGCCCTTCGAGCGCCGGCAGCGCGGTCAGATCGGGATATTCGCTCGACAGAATCTGGTGGAAGCCGAACTGGCGCTCGGCATGGTCGCGCAGCGACAACGATCCGGCGATGACGCCGACCGCGCCCCTTGCGTCCCGACAGGAAGCGGCCCATCAGCGTCGCCGCGGTGCGGCCGGCGGCGGGATTGTCGATGCCGACATAATGCATGCGGCGCGAACTCGGCGCGTCCGACACCAGCGTCACCACGGCGACGTTGCGCGCGACGAGATCGTCGATCGCGGCGCGGACGCGCGGGTGATCGAGCGCGACCGTCGCAACGCCGTGATAGGCCGGCGACAACTGCTCCAGCGCGCCCGCCAGCGCATCCGGATCGAACACGTCGACCTGAACGACATCGATGAAGGCCCGCTGGCTGGCCAGCCAATCGGCGGTGCGCCGAACCTGCTCGGTCAGGTTCGCCATGAAGCTGTTGCTGCCGGTCGGCAGGATGAAGGCGAAGCGAAAACTCTGGTTGCGCGACGAGCCGCGCCGCGGCGGGATCGGCGCGGTAGCCGAATCTCGCAACCGCAGCTTCGACGCGCGCGATCGTCTTCTCGCGCACCCCCTCGCGCCGGTTGACGACGCGGTCGACGGTCGCCAGCGAAACCCCGGCCGCACGCGCGACGTCTTCGAGTGTCGCGCGCGCCGCCGGACCGGTTTCGCCGTCCGCCATCAGCGCGCCGCCCAGAGCATGCCGCGGGTCATGATCGTCCGGATCTCCGGCACGTCGAGTTCATAGGCGCGATGGCCGAGCGAGGAGTAGAACACCCGGCCCTCGCCATAGCGCTTCTTCCACACCACAGGCATGACGACACCCTCGATCCAGGGCGCGTGCTCGCCGGTGAAGGTCGTGGTCGCCAACACCTCGTTGGCGGGATCGACATGCATGTAATACTGCTCGGACCGATGCTCGAAGCTTTTCAGGCCCTGCAATGATCGGATCATCCGGCCTGGTCAGGTCGACCTTGTAGTCGATGATGTTGCCGGGATGCGCCACCCACTGGCCGCCGCAGAGAAACTGATAGTCGACCGAATCGCGAAACGCGTCGCACATGCCGCCATGATGGCCGGCCAGCCCGACGCCGCTCCGCACCGCGGCGCACAGATTGAGCGCCTCCGGCTTCTCGATCTTCGACATCGTGTAGATCGGAATGATCAGCGACAGATCGTGGATCGCCGGATCGGCGAACGCCGCCGTCGTCGGTCTCGATCCGGACTTCGAATCCCTCCTTTTTCAGCCAGCCTCGTATCATCGAGGCGCACAGATCGGGATCGTGCCCCGGCCAACCGCCCCATACGATCATCGCCTTGCGCATTGTCGTCATCCCCTAGTCGATCTGTCCGGTTTCGCGTCCCGCCGGCATCATCGCCGGCCGGTCGACGCGGCTTTGGATTTTTACGCGCCGGCCTTCGTCGGCGGAGGTCTGGAACGCCTCCATCACCTCGAGCACATGGAACGCGAGCGCGCCGCTGGCGCGGTGCGGCCGGTTGGTGACGACCGCGGTTGCCATGTCGGCGACACCGATCGAGCGGAATTCACCCTCGACATGCCCGTGGGTGAGCGGCATCGTGTTCCCACTCGCCCCCGGTCTTCGCCACCTGCACCTCGCCGCCGAAGCGGTTGGGGTCGGGCACCAGCATGGCGCCCTTGTCGCCGTAGATCTCGATCGGGGCATGCCGGTGCTTCGGCACGTCGAAACTCATCGCGATCGAGACCACCGCGCCGCTCTCGAATTCCAGCGTGCCGGCGACATGGGTGGCGACCTCGACGGGAATCAGCGTGCCGTTCATCGGCTCGCTCGTCACCAGCCGTTCCGATTTGGGTCGCGCCGTCGAGCCCATGACGCTTGCGACGGGCCCCAGAAGCTGGACGAGATCGGTGATGTAATACGGCCCCATGTCGAGCATCGGTCCGCCGCCGCGCAGATAATAGAAGCCCGGCGCCGGGTGCCATCGCTCGTGGCCCGGGCACATGAAGAAGGCGCTGCCGGCGACCGGCGTGCCGATCGCGCCGTCGTCGATCAGCTTGCGCGCGGTCTGGTGACCGCCGCCGAGGAACGTGTCCGGCGCGCAGCCGACGCGGAGATTCTTCTGCGCCGCGAGGTCCATCACCTTGCCCGCTTCGACCAGATTGACGCCGAGCGGCTTTTCCGAATGCACGTGCTTGCCGGCATTGAGCACGGCGAGGCTGACGTCGGTGTGGGCGAGCGGCACGGTCAGATTGACCACGATCTCGATGTCATCGCGCTTGAGCATCTGATCGACGCGCATGCCCGGCACGCCGAACTCGGCGCCGCGGCTTTCGGCCGCCTCGCTGCGCATGTCGGCCACGGCCTTGAGGTCGAGGACGGGAAAGCGCTGCGCCGCCTTCAGATAGGCGGTGCTGATGACGCCGCAGCCGATCACTCCGATACCAACCTTTCGCATTCTTGTTCTCCGTAACTATCGATGCTTGTTCGAGGCTGCCGCTATCCCTTGACCGCACCCGCGGTGAGACCTGCGACGATGTGCTTCTGTGCAATGATGAAGAGAATGATCGTCGGCAGGATCGTCAGCGTGATGAAGGCCAGGATCAGATGCCATTCCGACGAATATTCGCCCTGATAGACCATGATGCCGAGCGGCCAGGGATAGAGGTCGTCGGTGTTCAGCATCACCAGCGGCAGCAGATAGGCGTTCCAGCTGTTGACGAAGGCGATGGTGCCGACGGTCGCGAGGATCGGCCGCGACAGCGGCAGCGTGACGTAGCGGAAGAAGTTGATGTAGGTGCAGCCGTCGACCAGCGCGGCTTCCAGCAATTCGTGGGGCAAATCCTTGAAGAAGCGCCGCAGCAACAGGATGCTCATCGCGAGGCTGAACGCCACCTGCGGCAGGGCGACGCCGAAATAGGTGTCGAGCAGGCCGAGATCGCGCACCTTGATGAACAGCGGCAGCACCGCGGTCGCGGCCGGGAACAGCAGACCCGAGCGTGAGATAGCCGAGCAGCATCGAACTGCCGAAGAATTTGACATGGGCAAAGGTGAACGCCGCCATCGACGCCACGATCAGGGTCAGTGTCACCGTCAGCGTCGAGATGATCAGCGAGTTGCGCAACAGCTGCCAGTAGCGCTTCGAGACCAGGATGTCGGCATAGTTCGACCATTCCCATTGCTGCGGCCAGCCGAACGGATTGACGCGCAATTCGCCGAGCGACTTGAAGCCGCCGAGCACGGTGGCGAGCAGCGGCACCAGCACGAAGGTCGCCATGACGGCGAGAAACAGCGCCTTGTAGAGCACTGCCGGATCGAACGACGGCCTGATGGTCTCGGCATCATTCATCGCGCATGAACCATCGTTTGTAGGTGAAGGCGAAGGTCACGCAGATCACGAACAGGATGACGCCGATGGCGCTGCCATAGCCGACCCGCATGCGCGAGATGCCGTTGTTGTAGAGGAAAGCTGACCAGCGTATTCGACGAATCCGCCGGCCCGCCGCGCGTCAGCGGCATGACGAGGTCGAACAATTGCAGCGAGCCGACGATGGCGAAGAACACCGAGAGCCGGATCGTCGGGTAGAGCTGCGGGATCACGACATAGCGCAGCACCTGCGGCCGCGTCGCGCCGTCGATCCGCGCCGCCTCGACCAGGTTCCGGTCCATGCCCTGCAGTGCGGCGATGAACAGCATCATGTGGAAGCCGAAATATTTCCAGACGATCACGATCAGCACCGCCAGCATCGCGGTCTGCGTGCTCGCGAGCAGATGCGGCGCCTCGGCGCCGAACAGGCGCCAGATCGAGGCGACCAGCCCGTAATCGCCGTCATAGACAAAGCTGAAGATCAGGCCGGTTGCGATTTCGGCCAGGATATAGGGCAGGAAGAACAGCATGCGCAGCGCGACCGCGCCGCGAAAGCGCTCGGCGAGAATCAGTGCGAGCGCCAACGCCAGCGGCAGCTGGATCACGAGCGAGACGACGATGATCAGGCCGTTGTTGCGCAGCGCCAGCCAGAACGCCCGCGTCTCCAGCACGAAGCGGTAATTGTCGAAGCCGACCCAGTTGGTCGGCCGGCCAAAACCGTTCCAGTTGAAGCCGGAATACCAGGCGGCCTCGCCGATCGGCAGCACCACGAACAGCGTGAACAGCATCAGCGCCGGCGGCAGGAACAGCACCAGCGCCGTGAGCTGGCCGTCGCCATTGGAGCCACGCGAGCGACAGCGCCCACGCGCCGGCTTCGGTGCGTCCAATGGACCGCACGTCCGCCGCGTGAGCGGGTCGAGGCAGGGTCAATTGCCCTGCTTCCACGCGGCCTGGATCGCGGTCGCGGCCTGCTGCGGCGTCATGCTGCCGCCGGCGATTTCCGCCGTGACGTCATTGACGACGCGGCCGACCGACGGCCCGAGGCTTTGGTCGTAGAAGTTCTGGTGATATTTCGACTTCGCCAGATTGTCGGCGATCTGTTTCATGAAGGCGCTCTGGAGGCCGGCCTCGCCACCCTTGACGACGGGAACGATGAAGTTGCCGGCGGCGAGCCGCGCCTGCACGTCCTTGGAGATGAAGAACTTGAGAAAGTCGGCGGCTTCCTTCGGCGCGCCCTTGGTGACGAGCCAGCCGGTGATGCCGCCGAGCGTGTCCGATGGTTCGCCCTTGCCGCCGGGCACGACCGGGAAATCGAACCAGCCGAGCTTGTCGTCGCCGAGACCGACCTTGTCGGCGGCGAGCGCGCGCTGCGTGTGATAGAAGGACGAGATGGCGAGTATCATCGCGCTCTTGCCGTCGCCGAAATAGCCGACGGCTTGCGGGTTCTTGAAGCCGAGGAAACCGTTCTGGAACGGCTGCAGGTCGACGAGCTGCTTGAACAGCACGCCGGATTTCTGGAACGTCTCGCCCTCGAAGCCGCCGTTCTCGCCGCGCAGCGCCGCCTCGAATCCCGCCTTGCCGCCGATCCGCACCGCCAGATGCGTCCAGTAGAAATGCAGCGGCCATTTGTCGGCGCCGCCGACCGACGATCGGCGTGACGCCCGCGGCCTTCAGCGTCTTCACCGCAGCGAGCAGATCGTCCCATGTCTTGATCTTGCCCGCATCGACATTGCCCTTGGCCATCAAGTCCTTGTTGTAGAGGAAGCCGACCTGCGACAGCGAAATCGGAAGTCCGTAGACGTGGCCGTTCTGGGTGAAGGCGGCGAGCGCCGCCGGTGCGATCGTATCGCTGTAGCCCTTCACGGAATCGGTGATGTCTTCCAGCACGCCGGCTTCGACCTGCGCCTTCAGCACGCCGCCGGCCCAGCTGTAGATGATGTGCGGCCGATCCTTCGATTGCAGAATGGTCGGCAGCTTGGCCTTGTAGGCCTCGTTTTCGAGGAACTGCATCTCGACCTTGACGCCGGGATGCGCCGCTTCATAGGCGCGCGCGACCTCATCCCAGATCTTCACCTGGGCCGGATTGACCTCGATATGGAGCCATTTCACCGTGGTGTCGGCAGCGGCTCCCCCAATGGCAAGGGTCAGTCCCGCAGCGGCGAGCAGCAGCCTTTTCAGAATTCCCATGAGGTTCCTCCCTGTGCCGCTCCCCGGCGGTTTCGGGAAGACTGTCCTAACTTTTTGAGGTGCGCAACTGAAACTCTGATCTATACACCTCACCAATTGAGGGCCGAACTCTGCCAACGCGCGGTTGCATCGGACGGGCTGGACGATTGGCCGTGTCGCGACAATGCGTCGACAACATTGATCCAGAGGAAACAATCATGGCGGCCGTTTATCCGGACCTTGCTGGCAAGGTCGTTTTGGTCACGGGCGGTGCGACAGGAATCGGCGCTGCGATCGTGCGCCACTTCGCGCGGCAAAAATCGACCGTCATCTTCTTCGATATCAACGATGAGGCCGGCACAGGTCTCGCGCTCGAGCTGTCCGGCGAGCGCCTCGCCGCAAATTTTCTGCACGTCGACCTGACCGACGAAGCGTCCGCCTGCACCTCGCAGCACTATATCGTGGACGGCGGTTGGGTGTGATGGATCGGTCCGACGCTTCTACGCGGCGACCGCCCCTACTTGCGTGACACTCAAGATCTTCCACTTCGACGTATCGAACCAGTAGGCTGCTTTCATCTCCGCAAGCGCGGCATCTGGTGCATGAAGCTGCGTGTGGAATTTCCGAGCGCCATCGCTGAGCGTAATTCGAAATGCATGCATTTTTTGAACTCTCCACCGTCTGGAAGGGTGAAGCGGACAAGGTTAAAATCTCGTTACCATGCATGGTCTCGAAGGGCGAAGAGTGCGCCTTGGCGGCGGTGGCCAGCAGGCCCCACCGGTTTGAGAGCCCGAGGACGGGCGCGCGAATTTGGTCCCGCGCCAAGCGAGCCGAATGCGGCGTGTCACTGCCAAGATTTCGAAGGAGGAACGATTATTAAGCCATTGAAATCATTGGTCGGGGCAGCTGGATTCGAACCAACGACCTGCAGTACCCAAAACTGCCGCGCTACCAGGCTGCGCTATACCCCGATCTATCTTGGGAATGGACGTCGATACACGCTTGGACCGCCGCCAGCAAGGCGCAGGTCAGCCCTTAGGGCGGGCTCCGAGCCGGACGTTTTCTACTTTGCATGGGGTTGTTTTCGAGATTTTGGTTCAGGCCCTGCCCCGGTCCGCTTTAGCGGCCGTTGAACAGGGGATGCGCCACCCGGTCGCCGGGCGCAATTCCGTATTTCTGCGCCGTGCCCGCGATCACCTCCAGCACGCCCTTGGCGAGACCGCCCGAGGAAATGATCTTGGTGGAAAGCGGCTCGGTGCCTTCGGCGATCCGCAGGATCCGGCCGTCGGCACGGATGAAGATCATGTCGAGCGAGATGTAGGTGTTCTTCATCCACATCGAGATCTGCTGTTCCGGCGAGAAGTCGAACAGCATGCCTTTGCCGTCAGCCAATTCCTTCCGGTACATCAACCCCGTCGTCTTTTCCTCCTCGGTCGTCGCCATCTCGACCGAGAACACCTGCACGCCCGACTTGGTGACGATCTCGAGCGGCTGGATGCTCGCTGCCTGCACGGGCGGACTTCCGGCAAGGCTTGCGACCACGCCGAGCGCAACGATCAGCGACGCCGTCAGCCGTCCGCGCGGGCAAAGCCGCGCCACCATCGAAACCAAATTCATCAAAACACTCACGCCTGACACCGGGCCATTATAGGAACCATCCCTGGACATCCCACGGATGTGCGGGGAACCCTAACCCGATGATTGCGGCAAATGCCAGAGGCGACGACAGGCGTGCGCGCCGCCGGCCTCACGATCACGTCAGGGCGCTGAACGGCGGTCAGTGCGAGGACAGCGCCGACGGTCCGGTCTCGGGATGGATCTCGGCGGCCATCATGCCCTTGGAGCCGGGCCCGAACCGCACCAGCACATACTGCCCCGGCCGCAGCTCGGTCATGCCGAAGCGGCGCAGCGTCTCCATGTGCACGAAGATGTCGGGGGTCCCTTCCCCGCAGGTCAGGAAGCCGAACCCGCGAAGCCGGTTGAACCATTTGACCTGCGCCCGTTCCAGACCTGAGGTCGGCGTGACGCTGACATGGGTCCGCGGCGGCAGCATCTGCGCCGGATGAATCGCGGTGGACTCATCCATCGAGACGATGCGGAACGCCTGGTAGCCCTTGGCTCGCTGCACGCATTCGACCACCAGCCGCGCGCCTTCATAGGCGGTCTGATAACCGTCGCGGCGCAGCACGGTGACGTGCAGCAGCACGTCTGGCCAGCCATTGTCGGGAACGATGAAGCCGTAGCCCTTCGAGGCGTCGAACCATTTGATAACGCCGGTGATCTCGACGAGGTTGGCGGCGGCATCGCCGAGGCCCGAAAGCGCATCGATCGCCGGATCGCGCTCGGCGCCGGCAGAGTATTCGCCTGGTCCAAGTCTGTTTTGCCCTGTCCCGCCTGACGGCGGCCCCCCGAGCTTCTTGGACTTAAATCCGTCCGACCCCATGACCCCGGACCCCACACATTCATATGCGGTCCGTTATCGCCGTAACGGACCGGAACACGCGCCCATCCATGACCACTCATGACGACGCCGCGCGAATCTCTCGAATCAAAAGATAACACTCCCGCTTGCGGCGCATAGCTAAAAAACAAATCGTGCGGGAACTATGAACAGGCTTGCACAGGCTCGAATCAATTAGCGATCAATTGCCTACAAACGGTCCGAGCGTTTCCCCGATGTCATGCCGGATCACGAGATCGGCGACGTCATCCTGCTCGGTCGGCTCGTTGTTGATGATCACCAGTCTGGCGCCGCAGTTCTTGGCCATCAGCGGAAAACCCGCGGCCGGCCAGACCACTAGCGAGGATCCGATCGCCAGCAACAGGTCGCAATGCTGGGCCAGTTCGGTGGCCCGGCGCATCGCGTCGTCCGGCATCGACTGACCGAACGAGATGGTCGCGGTCTTGACCGGATCGTCGCAGACCGTGCAATCCGGCGCGCTCCCGGACGCCTCGAAGCGCGCTTTGACCCAGGCCAGATCGTAGGCCTTCCCGCAGCCGATGCAGCGGGCGTAGGTCGTGTTGCCGTGCAGCTCGACCACGTCGTCGGCCTTGAAGCCGGATACCTGATGCAGATTGTCGATGTTCTGGGTGATGATCGCGGGGATCTTGCCGGCCTTGTAGAGCGAGGCCAGCGCCCGGTGCCCGCGGCCGGGCTTTGCCGCGGCAAAGACCGGCTCCATCGCAAAGCGCCGCCGCCAGGATTTGTCCCGCGCCTCGGGACTTGCGACGAATTCGTCGAACGCGATCGGGCGATTGCGGGTCCACAACCCGCCAGGCGAACGGAAGTCGGGAATACCGCATTCGGTCGAAATGCCGGCGCCGGTGAAGGGAACGATACGGGCTGCCTCGGCGATCAGGTTGCCGAGGGCTTCGACGCCGCTGCGAAGATCCGGTGCGATCACTTCAAGACATCCGACGGTTCAAAACCGACTATAGCACGGCCGAGCCGGTTGGCAGTCGACGGCGCCCGCCGGCAGTACCTTCGGTTCCCCGCCTCTTCGGCCAGAGCGATCTTTGCCATTGGAACCTCCCGTTTGGCCAGCGAGCGACAAGCAGCGCACGGGCCTTATCCACCGCCATCGCTTTGCTGACAGACGATCACAATCCCGCAACGCTGCTTCCCAATTGACGCCCCAATCGCCATCGCCAATGGCAGGCGGGACGTCTCAACAAAAGGGTGGGCAATGAACGAACAGGAAGACAGGCTCGCGCGTGCGCGCGAAGAAATCGCCGCACGGGTCGCGAGTTTCAAGGCCACGCAGCAGAAATTCGAACGCGAGCGCGAGGAATATTACGCCACCACGCTCGGCAATGCCTGGAGCGGTTTCAACCGCCCGTCATTCTGGACCTAAGCGTTCAAACCCCGGCGGCAAAAAGCCCGGAGCGGTGCTCCGGGCTTTTTCCGTTACCAATGGTGGCGCCAATGGCGGTGCCGGTAGTACGGCCCGCCGTAATAGGCGTAGGGACCGGGGCCGTAATAGGCAGGAGCCGTAATAACCGTAATAGCGGGGACCGTAATAGCCGTAGCCCGGCCCGTAATAATAGGGACCGTAGGCGCCGGCGACGCCGGCCGCGATCGCACCGGCCGCAAGACCGAACGCCAGGCCCGGGCCGAGCCCGCGCGCCTGTGCCGGCGCGCTGATCGTGGTGGCGCCAACGGTCGCCACCGTCGCCAGGATTGCGAGTGTCTTTTTCATGCTTGCCTCCTCGACTTGTTCTGGGAAGACAACGCGGAGGTTTTGCGTTGGTTTCGGCGAACGCCGGCGTCAAACCGGGAACCGCGGGCAAAAAATTCCGGCATAGCGGGAACGAAACCATGGCTGGCGAGGTTTTCAGTCCAAGTGCAGCAACCTTGCCAGAGGTGAAAGCATGAAAGACCCCGTCGGTGTCTTCGGGTGCCGGCGGGGTTTTCATTTCGTCGGCGTGCCTGCGGGAGCCATGCGGATAAGCTTGGCTGCCCGTCGACGCATGCGGGAACGAATAGCGGCCTTTCGGATTATGCTTGCCGAAGAGGTGCGCGCCGATGCCCCCTTGGCTGGAAGTTCTGTTGAACGTGATCGGCTTTGCCGGCTTCATCGGCATCGCGAAGTATCACAAATCGCGCGGCGAAAAGTTGCCGGATCGATAGGCGCTTACCAGGGCCGCTAGTTGGCTTTGTGCGGTTCGCCGGCCGTCCGGACCAGCCTGTCAGCCTTGACCAGCACGTGACCGCTTCCGGCTGCGGCCGGAGCGAAAAGCTGATGACGACAAAGGCCGCGCAAAACAGCAGGCCGACCACCATCACGCGTCGGTGGGTCGGTTTGTCCGCGTTGTGAAATGAAGGGACCAAAGAAGGGACCAAGGAGCCTGGCTGTTTCCACCGGCCATCCCTACCGCAACCTCCGATTGGCACAACGCAATCCCGCTCTTAACCTAACTGAATAGGGTTATCCGTTGTCCCTAAAGGGATCGTTGACCTAGACAGTCGCCGCGACCGCCGTTGCCGGCGCCTGCAACGCTTGTCCGCAGCAAATCCACAGCCAGCGCGCGGCATGCGTTGAGGTTTCGGCGAGTTTCTTCAAGGTCGTGCGATAATCGCGCGATAGCTCAGGCGCGCGAGCCGAGCCGATAATGCGAAACCCGATTTCGTGCATCGCTTCCATAGCTTGCTGCGCACCCGCTCCTACCGCTGCCGAAATCCTGCATCCGGCGTCGGCGAGACTTCTTTTGTTCTCGACGGAACGAACAGGGGGCGCGTTTCTCGCCCGGGGGCCTCCGCCGACGTCCGGGCCATGCCGATCGCCGATTCGGCCGCTCGCAGCGCCGTGATCGAACCTTTTTGGCGAAAACTGTACCTATCCAAAAAGGTGCTGACATGACCCAAGCCGATCACTACCGCGACCAGTCCATCCGAGCCCAACGATTGGCCCGCGCCGTCAAGGATCCCGAGGCCTCGAGGAAGCTTAGCGAAATGGCCGAGGAATTCCGGCTTTACGCCGAGCGGCTGGAAAAGACCCTAGATCCGCTGCGCTGTGACGCGTACGCAAGATGGAATCCGGTGCGGGCGCGCCGACCATCTATCGCGGAATGGATTCCGCGCGATAGATTTCTGGTTCCCGAAGTTTCGACGATGCGGCCCTTGAGGGATTTTACGAACGCCCGCGACCCCTCCACCGCGAAGTGCGCGCGCAACGCCGCCTCATCCGCCCACTGCTCGAAGAAGAACAGCCGCATCGGATTCTGACAGTCGACGTGCACGTCATGCGAAATGCAGCCGGGCTCGGCCCGCGAGCGCTCGACATGTTCGAGGCATGAGGTCAGAACTTCGTCGAGGCGTCCTCGCGCGCCAAAATGCTGCCGGTGACCAAAATCATTTCGATACCCCAAAGCTCAATCGATAAGTGCATCGCGGACCCGCCCGACCAGCCGGCACGGTCCGCCGTTAACCCACTCCGCCGTTAACCCAATCTCTTTACAAAGCGTAAATGGGCTCCTGCCAGTTTTTGGTCAGGAGGGTAATCCCATGGTCATTTATCCCGTACCCGTCGAAGTGACGCAGGCCAGAATCCAGCTCCTTGTCGATCAGACCGCCAAGGCTCCGCCAAATACCATCAATGAAGATCTGAAGGCCGTCTACGAAACCGTGGCGCAAGCCCAGGAAGCGGCATTGGTCGACGTCAAGGTCTAGCCGACCCAGGCGTATCCACTCTGCAAGGTGACAGGCCTGCCGTTGCGCACAGGATTCGCGCGGCCGGCAATTTCATCATCAGGATCAGGCCATCAACCGGAAGCATCTGCCATCCTCCGCTTGCCTCGGCAATGACGGAAGAGATCGCCTGCATATGTGTTGCGAGGTTACGCTCTCGACCCAGTGCTAAAACCGCGCTTGCCCGCCGCACCGCGAACGCAAGTCAAGCCGCGCGCTTGGTACGCTCCTGCTGCGAGGCAAAGTATTCGAGAATCTGAATACGGATTTCCTCGGCCATCGGGCCTTCCACCCGGCGCATGCGATTCCAGAGCCTGATGATTTCCCGCTGCTTTTCGACGTCCATGAGCCAACCTCCAAGGTTCGTTCAAACTAGAACATAACAGGAACATCTTCGCAAGCCCTCGTCGGCACGGAACCGGGAAATCAGAACAGGGCTTGTGGAAAGGAGTTGAAGAATATCGGCGTCCGATCGCGATGCCATTGAACCGATGGCAGGCTGGCGCGACTTATGGATGAGTAGTCCCCCAGACACTCATCCCCATCAGAAAGCCCCGTTTCCCCCGAACGGGGCTTTCGCTTTTGGACCACGTCGCGGCGCGTTCCATGGCGCGTGCGGCCTAATCATGGACGCTGGCCACAGCGTAAAGCTCGGGTTCGAATTTTTCAGCCAGCTTGCCTGCGGCCATCATGTGCTTTTTGCATTCGGGGTTGCCTTGCATGGCCTCGAAATCCTCTTTCGATCGCCATTGGGCATAGTTCGCGACGTGCTGGCCGCCAAGGCTGCGATGGATGTTGGCTGAGACAAATCCGGGCTGATGCTTCATGACTTTGTCGGTCGCCTCATCCAGCAATTTGACCAGTTCGTCGGCCCTCTCTGGCGCGACCGTAAAAATGTTGATCAAGGTAATGGGGCTGGCGCCTTTGATGATCCGGGTCATGCTTTCTCTCCTTTTGGAGAGAACCCGCGCAGGAAATGTTCGTTCCGGCCACCCCTACTGACCAGAAACGCAACATCCTCCCAAGGATGCCAGTGCAACGGCTCTTAATGACCCGCCAGCCGCCAGAGCCCAATCATGTTGAGGATGGTAATGCCGCCGATGCCGGCCAGGATGGACAGACCGGCGAACCAGACCCACTGCTTGCGTTCCTTGTAGGCGAGGAAAGTCGCGCAGCCCGCGCAGAACATCGAGGGCAGGGTTGCGATCAAGAGAACCTGGGCCAGCATTTTGAAACTCCCATCCACGAGCTTCGCATTCCCTACCGCGCCCGCTTCGGGAGAACTGTGCAGCCGGTCACACGTTGATGAGATTCCAGTATCGACGCTGGGATTTTCCACCCGATAGCCGCACTCATTCCAATGACCCATTCGCGAGAACCCCCCGGCAGGCGGCAAAGGCAACAGCCCGTGATCCCACGCCTTCACCCTGCCCCTCCCGCCATTTTGCTGCTATTGAACGCCCGAACCAAAACCAAGCCTCTCAAGGGAGCCAAGAAACATGCGTTATCTCCACACCATGCTGCGTGTCCGCAACCTCGACACCGCGATGAAGTTCTATCGGGACGCGATGGGGCTGAAGGAAGTGCGCCGCATCGACAATGAGAAGGCCCGGTTTACGCTGGTGTTCCTTTGCGCCGCCGAAGACGAAGGCCTGTTCAAGGCGTCGCCGCAGACCCGCGGCGCGCCGCTCGTCGAACTCACCTACAATTGGGACGAGGAGAAATACGGGGAAGACCGCTATTTCGGCCACCTCGCCTACGAGGTCGACGACATCTACGCGACCTGCGACCGGCTGATGAAGATGGGCGTCACCATCAACCGCCCGCCGCGTGACGGCAATATGGCCTTCGTCCGCTCGCCGGACCTGCATTCGATCGAATTGCTGCAGAAGGGCGAACCGAAGGCTCCGGCCGAACCATGGATCTCGATGCCGAACACCGGCCACTGGTAAGCCGTCGTATCGACTCTACGTGCACGTCCACCATCCCGGTCTCGCAAAGGAACAAGACACGGCCTGACACGTTCTCCCTTCGATTGAAGAGTTTGGAGAACACGACGATGGGACGAGGCGTTTTGTTGTGGCTATTGGGCGTACCGATCCCGATAATCATTCTGCTGTGGCTGTTCTTCGGCCGCTGATCGGCCGAAGCGGTTGCTTACGCGGCATCAGGCTCCGTCGTTACGCGGCGGAGCCTGATTTTTTGTTCGACTTGAACCCACGGCACCCGCGCTTTTTCGCCGATCTTCGGCTATGAACGGCTGCAAGAAGATCATCGGGAGCGAAAATACGTGGCTGACGACAAGCAAAAACAACTCACCATCTGGGGTCGTGCCAATTCCGTCAATGTTCAGAAAGTGCTGTGGTGCCTGCACGAACTCGATCTCGCCTATGACCGCATCGATGCCGGCATGCAATTCGGCAAGAACAACGAGGCAACCTACCTGGCGATGAATCCGAACGGCCGGGTGCCGACGCTGGTCGACGGCGATTTCGTGCTGTGGGAATCCAATTCGGTGATGCGCTATCTCTGCATGGCCTACGGCCAGAATTCGCCGATCTATCCGCAGGCACCGCGAGAGCGCGCCGCCGTCGATCGCTGGCTGGACTGGACGTTGTCGACGCTGCAGCCGGTCGACCGGCCGGTGTTCTGGGCGCTGGTGCGCACGCCGCCGGAAAAGCGCGACATGGTCCAGATCCAGAAGGACGCCGACGCCGAGGCGGTGCAATGGCGGATCATCGACGCACGGCTTGCGACGCGGCGCTTCATGGAAGGCGATGCGTTCACGATTGCCGACATCGCGCTCGGCGCCTTCGCGCGGCGCTGGTTTGGCGTCGAGGGCATTACCAAGCCGAAACTGGAAAACCTCGAACGCTGGTTCGCGCTGATTGCCGCCCGTCCGGGATTTGTCCGGTTCATCGCGCCGCCGATGACGTAGGTCTCAGCGCGCGCCGCTGGACCTGCCGACGTCAACGCTGACGGCGCCGCCGGCCTTCACGCAGGTGTCGGATCCCGCGACCTTGACGAAGCCCGGACCATACGCCGCGCATGAATTGCCCGATGATGCGCCCTTCAGCGGGAGCACCTTTTCTGACGGAGCGGCTTTGTCGGACTTCTGAAGGCCGGGCTGTTCGGCCGGCGCGCTCGAAGCGGGCAGCAGCAGGGCTGCGATCACAAGCAGGGATTTTCTCATCCCGCCTTTTATCGTCCCTCGCCGGCCGGCGCTACCGCACGAATTTGATGCCGACCGACTTGCCGCGGCGCCACACCACTTCGCAGTTCCGCCCGGTCCGGGCGTCACGTGAAAAGGCCAGCCGCAATTTGGCCGGCAGGGTGTTGGGATCGTCGATCGTGACCTTGGCGCCGGTCGTGGACATGTCGTGCACCACGCACCGGCGTGCCGCAAAGCCGCCTTCCATCGTGATCCATCCGGATTGTTGCAGCGATTTGCGCGTCTCGCGCTTTTTGGTGCCCAAGGCCATGTCGGAAGTTCCCCTAACCACCAGACCTACGCCATGCGGCTTTAAAAACCGTTGCCAAATATCCGATGTTTTGGCCGGTCCGTCAGGCGCTCTGCCGGTTCAAAACACCCCGCAAAAAGGGGTTTTCGGGCGGCTTGCCCGCCCGGCGAAACGCCACTATACGTTCGCCCGTCGCCGCCTGGACTGGATATGCTCGTCGGCGACCAACTCGGCACCTCATGCATATAAAGCACTGATTTTCCGGTTGTTTTTGCTCCCTTCGTCTATCGGTTAGGACGCCACCCTTTCACGGTGGAGAGAGCGGTTCGATTCCGCTAGGGAGCGCCATATAGTTCAATGGCTTAGCTCTCAAGCAAGTTGCAAAGTCCAATGGATGTCCAATAAGCGGGAAGAATTCTCCCGCAGTAATTCGCATTTCGCGCGCCCTCGCCTATCTAAGCCGCATGCGTACCAGTGCGTTCGAACCCTGCATCCCGACCCGCGGAACGAAGGTGCCTGCCGGCCCCGATTGGCTGCACGAAATCAAGCACGACGGCTACCGCCTGATCGTGCAGCGCGACGGCAAGCGCGTGCGGCTGTTCACCCGCAACGGCCACGACTGGACCGATCAATACCCGCTGATCGTGCAGGCCGCGCTGCGCATCCGGTCGACGTCGTTTGTCCTCGACGGCGAAGCCGTGCTGCTTGGCGTCGACGGGATCTCCGACTTCGACGGCCTGCACAGCCGCCAGCACAATGATGAGGTGCAGTTCTATGCCTTCGACATCCTGGTCGACGGTGGCGACGATCTCCGGAAACTTCCCCTGCACCTCCGCAAGAACAACCTCTCCAGGCTCTTGGCGAGGCGCGTGGATGGCATCTTCCTTTCGGACTTCGAACAGGGCGAGATCGGGCCGGACCTCTACCGGCACGCCTGCCTGATGGGCCTGGAGGGCCTCGTATCGAAGCGTCGGGAAGCACCTACCGCGCCGGCCGGTCGCCGCACTGGATCAAGGTCAAGAATCCAACCTCGCCAGCGATGCTGAGCGCGAAAGAACGGCCCGTGGTGAAGCGCACCCAAAAAATCACCTTCGGCGAGATGCGCGCGTCCGGCGTGCGCCGCGTCATCGTGTATTGCTCCGATTACATGTGCAGCTACGCAATCCCGATGGATGCCGCCAACTGGCCGGACACCGTGCGACTTTCCGATATCGAGACCGTTTCGTCTGCCAAAGCCTGCGGCCGGCGAGGCGCCGATCTCAGGCCGGACTTTACCGACGACCCGACACCAAGCCGACGCACCAGATAGGACCGGCGCGCAATGGCCCGTTAGTCCACTATCCAACCTGAGCCCCCGATGGTTGCCGACGTCGCCTAACTTTCCACCGGATAGGGAACAGACCCAACCCGAAGGAATCGTTTCAGCAGTGCGTTGCGTAGGAGTTGTGAATGCGTAAGCCCTGGATACCGTCGATCGTTCCCGACCGGTACGACGAAACCGTCTATTTGGTCCTGGAAGACTTCGGCCGCCACGGGCGCGCCTGGCGGGAGACCGACGTCGAGCGGACTGACCTGGAAACGGTCATTGCCGACTTCATGTCCGGACAATACGCAAACCCGGTCACCGTGGTAGCCTTCAATATGGCGGAACACTGGTCTCAAGACGTCTCGGAAGACATCGCGCGTGAGATCCAAATGCGCGCCGATTTAGCTCATTCGGACCTATCATCCACCCTGGAAGAATTTGTCGAACGGCATTCCGGCCTTCGCGAACGTCAACTGGCGCTGCGGATCTGAGAGCCGGTTTTATTTAATGGGAGGTGTTAATGGCTCTTCAATCGCAGCTTTTCCTAACGATCCCCAGCTCGAAGCGGCCGCCGCTTTTGATTGGCTCATATTACGTCGGGCGCAAGGGGAGAGCACGTCCGTAAGATCGAACTGCGTTAATCGAATTGGACGGTGCGATTATCCAGTTTGATGGCATTTATGGTCCCGCAACTGCAGCGGCCGTGCTCGCCTACAAACGAAAGCGCAACATTATAAACCAGGCTTATCAAACGACGGCGGACAACATTGTTGGCAAGATGACAGTGGCCGCCATGGATGATGAATTGCTTGCAAGGGAAAACGTCCCAGATGCGAATACGTGTATTCTAGACATTCCTGTCCCACTGGACGCCGGCGGTCGGCCTGCACCGGCCAGTACGGTACGGCTGGGCCTATCGACGGCGGGGCGAGTGGGCCCTCCGACGCCGACGTGATGACCGAGGCATTGCGGTTTGCTCGGCAATGCCTGCGGGATGCGCGCGGAGATTTGCAGAGCCTTTCTGGCGCTCTGAGCCGAGGCGACCCGCTAGCCGAGGCTCAGGAAAAAACTTTTACCAAGGCGATAAAGTGGCTCAATCTCAATCGCTCCGACACTGCGGCATGCGTAACTCATATCAATGCGGCGACCGATCTGATGTTGAGAAACCTCAACGTTAAAACTTCCAGCGGGGGCGACATCGTTATGACGCATCAAGCCGGAGCGACGTTTTGGGCCTTGACGCACTTAAGCGCCCCGGACGACGGCTTTAAGGCCGGCGACCCTTTCTTCAACCCAGGCGGCCGAAACTGTCAGCGCGATGTTGTAGTTCATGAATTTTTTCATCTTGTGGGGGTCAAACACGGAGGTGGCGCACTGACCGGGCCGACGATCCGGTCCGCGATTACGACTCCAGCGCAGGCTCTCGATTCGGCCGACAACTTGGCCCAGTTGGTGGCTGACTTGCGCACGTTCAAGACTTCCGAACACTGACGCCTGTGTCCCGGGCGGGGGACTGACATACTTCATCCCATGTGACTGGAGTGACCGCGCTCCGGCCGAAGCGTGATCTACGGATAACTGTGCGAGAATGACGGCGACCGCCTCAGTTGGGAATGCCGTCAAATCCCATCGATAGAAAATGGTTCGCGAGCGGTCGGACAAACCCGACCGACATGAACCGGCGGGCAACGAAAAAGCCCCGCCGGTGAGGGCGAGGCAGTTCGTAGGGTAGAACATCCACGGCCCTGGGACGTAAGGGCCGCTGACAGCGTATCGGCTGAGCTCCAAGCAGACAATGGTTGCGCATAGAAAAACCCGCCGGCGCGCCGGGCTGCAAGCCGCCCCGCCGCTGGGACCGCATAACCTTTAGGGCTCACCGGGAACAACGCTTGCCGCGGGCGCTTGTCATAAGTGGTGCCGGTAACAGGCACCTAGCCGCACAACTTAGCCCTCTCCGTGGTCGCCCCCACGCTGGGGCCGTTCGTTGGGAGCAACGACGATGAAACACCGCGAAATCGAATTCAGCGTAGTCTATATGGCTCTGGCCGGCAACTATGGCGATGGTCGGCTTCCCTTAGCGGCACCTCCATTCATGGTAATGCCGTGACCAAGGCTGAGGCGATCGAAGACGCCGAGCGCGCGATTGGCCGGGCGCTGGCGCCGAACAAAGTGACGCCGATCCGGCCCGATTGAAAGAACCCGCCGATGCCGCAGCCCACTTTCCGGGCATGAACCGCGGAATGAAAAAGCCGCGCGGAGATCACGAAGAGGCCGCTAACTGAGGCGACCTTATTCAATAGGGAACTATGTTCTAACGGTAGGAGAACGACCTTCGGTACTGGCCGAAATACTGGCCCCTTTCCATCACTCATTATAGCTGATGGTCCCTTTTGATTTCCGAAGTGGTCCCTTTTGGTTCGGGTAACCTTGGAACACACTGGCCACCTTGCGCTTAAACTCACGGTCTTTTGCAGTGCGGAAAGTGAGGGCGCATATGACCACTCACCGTGTCTACGATTATTACGTCGTCGCGACCCGACTGGGCGAGCGCCCGGAGCGTTGGAGTTGGGAGATACGCCGCAGGAGCCTTCCCTTTAGGGACAACGATTAAAGAGGGCGGGTTCCAATCTCGGATGGCCGCCGAATTTGCGGGCAAGCGTACGCTGGCCGATTTTTTGTTAGATTTGGCGCGAGAAGAAAAACGGGAGTAAGGCCCGCTTGATGTCCCAAAAAAATCGCCGCTGGACTGAGGAAGAGGAAAGAACCCTTCTGGAACTAAAGCAGTTGGGCAAGCCGATTGTCGTGATCGCAAAGATACTTAAGCAAACCGAAGCGGCGACAAGCAGCAAGCTCGCACTGATGAAAGCGAACGGGGTTTGGTATTGAGGCCGCCTCAGTTGGCGGTCCCGTAGTTCTCCGACCGGGAACGGATTGGCGCGAACTGCACAGGCCCCGTAGTTCTCCGGGCGTGAAGTTGATCCCCGCTATATGGAATAGCGCCGCCTCGGGCAATGTTGATCGCCGATGAATCAATTCTCCGTATTCTTGCGGAGGTGATTTAATTTGAACCTTGGCACGCCTCGTGCAGACATATTAACGCCGGAAAATTTCAAAGTTCGGGGCTAGGCAGCGCCGCCAAGCGAGGATATTCCGCTTGTGCGGCGTTGTGCGTTGCGGCGGGCCAGTCGCACAAAATTGCAGCTAGCGAGTTCCATTCCGTTTGGCTTACGATGTGTTCGGCGTCCCCCGGTAGGGCGCCAATTCGTTTGATGTTTTCATCGCCAATCACCCCCGTCCGAGCTAGCCCACGGACGGGGGTTTTATTCTTGGGAAAGCCAAGACCGAATTGAAAAACCCGCCGGCGTGAACCGGCGGGCTGTAGCGGCGCGCCCCGCGCGGTGGCTGGGCGGGCTGGTGCATTGCCCACTCGTTCCCGAAATTTCCCGCTCCTCTTTGTTCATGGGCAGTTTGTGCCATCCCCGGTTTGTTCCAGGTTCGTCGTCTCGCAAAATCTCAAGCGACGGACGATGGCAAAAAGGAACAAAAGATTGGCTCGCAACAGCAACTACAACGCGCCGGGGGCTGTGTATTTAGGATCAGCTCATCAAAACGGGTCGCGTTGCCCGAGCAGTCCAAACGCTTCCTAGAGGCCGCCAAAGCCGCTGGAGCGGATGAGACTGGAGAAGAGCGCGGAACGCGCGTTCAAGGGGAAGCAATGAAGGGCTATCGGGCGTACATCCTGGCTTGGGATGGCCACATTAAGAACCGGGTTGATCTGCTTTGCGAGACCGAGGAAGACGCTCAGAGAGCGGGCGCTGGCACTTGTGTACACCGAAGCGGTCGAGCTTTGGGAAGGCGCGCGCCGAATAGACCGATTTGAACCTAAGGGCTGCCTAAAGCACTGATCCGGCTACATATTGCATGTGGGGGTGTTAAGTGAAGAAATCGCCAAGAAAAAACCCGCCGGCGTAACCCGGCGGGCTTGCCGCCCCTTCAATGCGCGACGACGTAGTCGGTAAGGCGGGCGAAGGCGGAAATCGGATCTGGCCGGTCCCCGGCAATCCTCGCCGCGATCTCAGACATTGCTTCCGCTGGGATCACGATTTTGGCGACCACGCTCTTGATACCAAGGCCGCGGCCAGAGCCGTTGAAGTCGGTCACAACGAAAACGAGGCGTCGGCAGGAGCCGATGCGATCAATGCGGACTAGCGTTTCGCAGAAGATGTCAGCGGAGCCGTTGTCGTAGGTTTCGACGCTCATGCCCGCACCGCCAATCCCTGCAGCGCCTCGGCAAGGTTCGCCAGTAGTTTTGTAATCAATTCATCTTCAAACCGACCATACCCGTGTTCAACCAATCCGCCGACATAGGTCAGGGTTTCGATCACGCCTGGTACCGTGGCAGGTACGCATTCGATCACGTCGGCCAAGGCGGCCCAGTCGGCTTGGTGGGCGGCCTCGGTGCCGCCGTCAGCGTCCCAATCGCCAAGGGATTCAGACGGCCTTTTTCGGCGATGGCGATGTCTAGGGCCGCCTCGGTCGCCTTGTGCGTTTCGATAAGGGCGAAGACGGGGTCGGCCGCGGCGCGCTCAGGCAGAGCTGCCAGTGCTATCGCGGTACCCGTGGCGGCGACGCCAGCAGCTTGGGACAGGAAGCTGCGCCGCGTCGAAACGGCGGGCAAAGCTGTGCTATTCTCAGAATCAACCTGAGCCATGATTACCTCATAGTTTGGGCCAGGCCTGTCGCGGTGTTCGACCACCTCGGCGGGCCGCTTGTTTTTCAAGCCTGAATAACGTAATACGCTTTTGATGGAAAAGGCAACATCGAAGAAAGTCGGAGGAACGCGCCCGGGCGCTGGAAGGCCCGCCACGGGCGCTGATCCGGACGGACCATACGACTGTCCCCTGAACTGAGCGCGAATATGGACGCATGGGCCGGCAGCAGGAAGACGAACCCGGCCGTTCCGAGGCCATCCGCCGGCTAGTCGAGATCGGGCTGAAGGCGAAGAAATGACGCCTGTGCGCACGGCCCTTGTTGTCGTTGGAATTTAAGCTATCGCGGCTTTCGCTCTGTGGGTCGGGTATCACACCTTAAAAGAATTGATGCTGTGGCCGTGAGGAAGGCGAAGGGGAAATGAACAGGCTTCGCCGATTCTACGAAAAGGTCTCGAACAACCAGCCCGGCCGCGTGGCGTATGCGACCAGCACCGCTGCCCTCCATAGATGGTTGCCCGATTTTGTGTGGATTGAAGATACCAAGTTCAACGCCGGCGACGCAATCCTTGCCGATCCAAGCCTGAAGGACGTTTACAAGGAAGCGATCCTTCACGGCTGCGCTATGGCGAAGGGGAAATGACAGAACGCCATCTCCAGCCGTGGACTCCCGAGGACGACGAACGCCTTCGCAAGCTTGCTGGGGAAGGTCGTAGTTCATTGACGATTGCAGAACGGATGAAGCGGACTTCGAAATCTATTCTCGGTCGGGCAAAGGCGCTCAAAATTGTACTGCGAAAATTGAAGTCGGGTAGACAGGCGGCTCGGAAGGAACAGCTTCCAGTTAAGACAACGACGCGTAGCAAATCGCTATGGTAGCCTTTGAAAGGTTGTGCTGTACTCATTTCTCAAAGAAAAGAAAATGAGGAGGCGACATCATGAAATACGTTTTTTTTGGCAGAGCACTGCCTGCGGTTGCCCTGGTGGCCGTCGCCCTTGCGAGCCCACCGGCCGCGGCCGGCCCCTATACCTCGCTGGTTATCTTCGGCGACAGCCTCTCAGACAATGGCAACAATGCCCTAACGATAGGGACGCAGGCGGGGCAACCCATAACTAACACTTACGTCCCCACCTTTCCCTACGCCATCTCTGGGGTCTACAGCAACGGACCAGTATGGGCGACAGACGCCGCGCTGCAACTTGGCGTGACACTCACGCCATCAAAATTAGGAGGCACTGATTTCGCGTACGGGGGTGCAACCACCGGACCGGCCGTGAGCGGCTTTCCGTTCAGCCTGCTAACGCAGGCTAACCAGTATCTTGCCGCGACCGGCAATGTCGCTTCACCGACCTCGCTGTATGTAATTGAAGGCGGCGGCAACAATGTGCGAGCCGCACTCGCAGCAATTGCGGGCGGGGCGCCGATCGATTCGACGGTCTTGGCGACGGCTGTGGCCTACGCAGCCAACGTCGGTTCAATCGTCAACTCGCTGCAAGCGGCTGGGGCCCAGCATATTGTAGTCTGGGACACTCCCAACGTTGGTGCCGCGCCAGCGACATTAGCAAGCGGCGCCCGGCGCCGTCGCATTGGCGACGGGCATCGCCGCAAGCATGAACGCCGCCCTCGCTGCGCAACTATTCGGAGAAGACGGTGTCTCGATCTTCGACATCTTTGGGCTGGGCACGTCGATCTCACTCAATCCGGGAGCGTATGGATTTACGAATGCGACAGATGCGTGCGGAGCAGCCGCCATCGGTACCGATTGTAGTAAGTATGTCTATTGGGACGGCATCCATCCGACAGCAGCTGCGCATATGGTCATCGCAGACGCGTTCCTCACGGTTGCTGAGCCGTTCCCGAACTCTCGACCTGGGCAATGATGATCCTTGGGCTTCGCTGGCGTTGGCTTCATGGCTTATCGCCGTCGTCCCAGGGCAATCAAAACCTACAGCGATCACCTGGAGGACGGGGTTCGGTCCGGCGGTTTTCAAATACGCCTGTCTGATGGGCCTAGAAGGCATCGTCCAAGCGTCTGGACGCCCCATACCGGAGCGGTCGGTCAAAGGCTTGGCTGAAATCGAAGAACCCGCTGAGGGAAACCGTCCGGCGAAGAGAGCCAGGAAGACTGGCGGTAGGCTCTCGCGTTTCACTCAAAAAGACCCGTGCTCGCGAGACAGCGGAACGATAACTAGATCGGTATTCGCCTGCCCCGCGAGGGTTGTAGTTCCTACTAGTTTTGTTTCTGTGACTAACAACCCCGGTTGGCTAAAAGCCGCGATTGCGTCTACGACTTCGCTCACAGGATACGCGCGACGCTCAACTAAATTCGCGCGACCTCCCGGTGCGCTGGACTGGGGAGCGATACCTCCTTTGGCATATTGGCGTCAGCGTCGATGAACGCCTATTACAATACGCCACCCCTCATAGAATGTTTGCATGAAATCTTTGATCATGATGCAGGGGCGAATCGACCATTCTTATTTTCGTCCTTCCTGACCTTGTCGCTCGTGCCCTGCTTGGTGGGAATAATGCCAATCCGTAGTCCCGCTGCCCCCTCCAGTTGAGAAGGGTTTTCCGCGACGCTTAAATTCAACAACTGATTGTCCAAGTTTCTGGGCGGCCCTTTCTATCCTGCTGAGGTGTAAATTAAAGCTTTTGGGTAAGCCGGCTTTACGAGCGCGGCCACGACATATCAGAGAATTTGCACCCCACCAGCGCGTTCGCCTTCCTCGGCGTGCTAGGCTATGTGCGAGCGATCGATTGAGGCTCAGAACTCATTGATCAGAGCCAGAAAATGACTGTGGCCGCGATGGAGATGGCGGACATGAAGGTGTGGGCGCATCGGTCGTAGCGGGTGTGAATGCGCCGCCAGTCCTTGAGCCTTCCGAACATGTTCTCGATCTTGTGCCGCTGGCGATAGAGTTCGCGGTCGTGGTTGATAGGCTTCTTGCGATTGGATCTGGACGGGATGCAGGCCGTGATGCCGCGTTCGGCAAGGGCCTGGCGGAACCAGTCGGCGTCATAGCCTTTGTCGCCGAGAAGCTCGCGGGCTTTCGGCAGGACAGGCAGCATCAGTGCGGCGCCTTTGTAATCGCTCATCTGGCCTTCGCTGAGCAGCATGATGACGGGGCGTCCCTGACCATCGCATACGGCGTGCAGCTTGGAGTTCAGGCCGCCTTTCGTGCGCCCGATACGTCGGGGAACAGGCCCTTTTTTAAAAGGCTCGCAGCCGTGCGATGCGCCTTCAGATGCGTCGCATCGATCATCAGCCGAGACGGTTTGCCGGCCTTGCGTGCCAGTTCGGCGAATATCCTGTTGAACACCCCGAGACGGCTCCAGCGCACGAACCGGTTGTAGATCGTCTTGTGCGGACCATAATCGCCTGGTGCATCGCGCCAGCGCAGCCCGTTCCTGATTACGAAGACAATCCCGCTGATCACTCGCCGGTCGTCAACCCTCGCGATCCCGTGTGACAACGGAAAATACCGCTCAATCCGACGCATCTGCGCCTCTGACAGCAGAAACAAATCAGCCATGGCGACGCCTCCTTGCGCGTCACCAATGAATCAGCCAATCACCCAACCCGCAAGAAAATTAATGGGTCCTGATCCTAGTCCACACAATCACTCGTCCAAAAGGTCGAGAAACTCCTCGACCTTTCTGAGTGGTCCCTCGCGACCGGCGCTGACATAGACGAGCCGATCGCCGTCACGTTGCGGCTATCGCCCTTTTGATTTCCGCAATCTTCCTGGTAGGAGGGTTGCGGCTACGGCCTCCGGTCCGACATCGAGTCTTGATAATTCCTCTTCGTTTGCAATCAATTCAAGCCTTGCTGCGGCAAAGAAATCGCGGGCCGCCGGCGGCAATTTGCCGAAGCGACGGGAGGTCTCGTCCTCCAGGTCGTTCAGTTCATCTTCGCTTCGGCACCTGGCGGCGCGGGCGTAGATTTCCAGCCGGACCGCCTCCGATTGCACGTAGCTTGCCGGCAACATGTCCAAGCAAAGTCGTCGCGTTCGCCGACGCCGCGGATAATTTTCGGACCGAGTACGCCGATGCGCGTGCGTTTCTAGCGAAACATTGAAGAAACAGTACGGGAGAGTGTCGTGAGACGACCCTTTCTGCGAACGCGTCCAACCTCCATCAGGATGCGAAAAAGCGATCGTGGGGAACTACGGTTTCGCGATGAAGCGGCGGCACGTGAATTTCAATCCCATGACGACCCCCCATGGTGTTTGCGTTCAGAGGACGGGGTCGTGGCGCGCTGTTGCCGCCAGAATTTCGCACTTTCGGATTAGTGGCTCGTTCACCTGACGATAATTGATCCGGTCATCAACGGCAGGTCAAATTTTTAGAACTTGCCCGCAAGCGTCAGGCGTAGTGCGAGCGGCTCGGCAGGATGAACGTGTCGGTCAGCAACACCGCCGATCGGCTCGCCCGGCAATCGCGACAGATAGTAATATTCGATCTGGTTGGTCTGCGAGTTGAACAAGTTCAGCACGTCGAGCTGTACCCGCAGGCCGTTATCGAAACGGTAGCCGGCGCGGGCATTGAAAATGAGGGAGGCCAGCGAGCGGACGCTGTCATCCTCGATGAGGGGACGTGGGCCGAAATAGCGCGCCTTCAGCGCGCCAAACCAACCCGTTTCATTGCCGAAGGTCACGGCACCGCTCGCAATCCAAGCCGGCGCGCCGGGGATGCGATCGCCCGCCGGATCGAAATCAGTAAAGCGCGCGCGGGTATAAGCGAGGTCGAGATCGAACGCCAGCCACGGCGCCGGCTTGTACTTGTTGGTCCACTCGATGCCGACGCGGCGGCTGGGCCGGCTCGCCTCGGTGGTGCCGGCATCGCCGACGAACAAAAGTTCGGAGTCGAAATCGAGTACAAAGACCGCGACCGAACTGGTCAAACCTTCGATCGCCTTGGTGCGGACACCGAGTTCGGCGCCGCGCGAGCGGACCAGCAGCGGTACGCGGTCGAGTGGCGTTACCTTGTCGCTGGGATCGACCGCAATCGTTGCGCCACGGATGTCATTGGAATGCAGGCCGTAGCCGGCATTGCCAAAAAACTCCGTCTTGTACCACGGACCAAGCACGATGCCGGCCTTCGGGCTTGTTATCGACGCCTGCGCATTGCCGGAATTTTCCAGCGTGTCGCTCATTACCCGCCCGGCAAACATGTCCTCGCGGATGCCGACGGTAGCGCGCAGCCAATCGGTCCATCGTGTGGTGCTATCCATCCAGACGCCAACGTTGCCTTCCTGCACGCGGTCCTCGCGCACGGTCGAACGCAACGCGCGGCTTTCCGTCTTGAACAGGCCGACATGGATGTCGTCGTAGCGGCTCTGCACGCCGACGCGAGTTTGCGTCTCAAGGTCGCCAAAGCGCCAATCAAAGGCGTGTCGCGCATCGAACCCGCCAAGCGTGCGGCCATCGAGTTGGTTGAACTGATCGCCATTGACGGGGTTGTCGAGGAAGTAAGTGAAATTGTTGTAGAGCTGCAAGTCGGAGCGCACGACATAAGCGCTGATCTTGCTCTGGCCGTACTCGCTGGAATGCGCAAAATTGCCGGACAGGCTGAAGCGGCTAGAGACGCCGCCGTCGGTCGGATCAAGCGTGCCGAAACGGCTGATGATGCCTTGGTCGATAGCGCGTTGCGCGACCTGATCGGTTGAGTTCCACGCATTGGAATAAGCCATCGCCGTCAGCGTCAGGCCGTCGGTGGCGGTGCCCTGGCTGTAGCGCATCACGCCGTTGAGCTTACGGACATTGTCCGGCACGTCCCACGGGCCGTTATATTTGACGCCCTCGATCGCGGCGAGCAGCGTGCCCGCTCCCAATGCGGTTGAACCGGCGGCGAGTCCGCGTTTATAACCAAAGCTGCCAACGGTCACCTCCGCGATGTTTTTGGGCAGCTTGTTGAGGTAGTCGATCTCAACGGAGCCGGCGGAGCTGAAGTCGCCCACATCTGCGTAGTATGGACCCTTGCGGACATATACCGACTGGATCAGCTCCGGGATCAGAAAGTTGATATCTGCGTAGCCCTGCCCGTGGCCATGTGTCGGCATGTTGACGGGCATGCCGTCAACCTTGATGGAGAGATCAGTGCCGTGGTCAAGGTTGAAGCCGCGCAGGAAATACTGGTTGGCCTTACCCTCTCCGGAATGCTGGGTGACAATCAGGCCGGGCACGACCTCCAGCGCCTCGCCGGCCCGCAAGAACGGTACCGCGTTCACCTCAGCGCCGCTGATACGCATGGAGCTGGCCGCGGTAGGCTGGAGCGCCGCAGTTCCATCGGGCGAGGCGCCGGGCGTGATGCCGCTGGCGCCTGCAGTGATCGGCTGGTTCGATCGAACGGCGGTTCGGCTGCGCGCACCCCGATTTTGCGACGGCTTTGGACGGGCGGCCCGGTTGGGCGGGGTGGCCTGAGGTGCCGTGATGTTGACCGGCGGAAGTTGGTGATTGTGCGGCACGGCGCTTTCGTGCGCCGCAGCCGGCAGCACGCATGCGGCAGTCGAAGCGGCGGTGGAAAATACCCGCAATAAGACCCTACGCACTGCCATGCCCCCGCATGATACTGATTTGTTCGGCAATATGCACCCGACGTTTGCAACGCGCCACGGGTCGCAACGGGATGCCCTGTCCGGCTGTTACCAACGCTGTGTTCATGCCGATCAAGATGGCACGATTTCCGGGCGATCACTGAAGATCGGTCACGGGTTATTTTCGCCGAGAAGTGCGCCTGATTGCATACCTTGGGGGATATCAACCCATCTTTTTTCAAAGACGACACCGATATCGTCCTGATATCGCCACGCCAATCGGCATTTCCCAACGGTGAGAAAGTTGTCGAAGGTGACGTAGAACTGGGTCGGAAGAAGGCCTAGTCCATCTGCATGAACGGCTGCGTTCGTTCGACTAACTCGTAATCCACAATGCGCAATTCTCGGCTGCCTTCGAAGAATACCAAGCCATCTGTGGAATGTTTGATCATGTTCCACTCCAATCGGTACGTGGCCGCGCTGGCTTCTGGAGGACATCACGCTCGACGTGCGGCCCGGCGAATTCCTAGCCCTGGTCGGGCCCAGCGGTTGCGGGAAATCGACGCTGCTCGATCTGCTCGGCGGCCTGACGGTGCCGACCAGCGGCCGCATCCTGTTCGACGGGCGGCCGATCGAAGGGCCGGCACGGGACCGCGGCATCGTATTTCAGCAATACGCGCTGTTCCCCTGGCGTACCGCGGCGCAGAACGTCGAGTTCGGGCTCGATATCGCGGTGCTAAAGGCCAGACAACGCCGCGAGATCGCTCGGCATTATCTCGATCTGGTCGGCCTCACGGCCTTCGCCGACCGATATCCGCACGAGCTCTCCGGCGGCATGAAGCAGCGCGTCGCGATCGCCCGCAGCCTGGCCTACGATCCGGAAGTGCTGCTGATGGATGAGCCGTTCGCCGCACTCGATGCGCAGACGCGGGAGATGCTGCAAGGCGAATTGCTGCGCATCTGGCGCGCCACCGGCAAGACCATCATCTTCATTACGCACGGGATCGACGAGGCCGTCGTACTCGGCCAGCGGGTCGCGCTGATGACCTCGCGCCCCGGCCGCATCAAGCATGTGGTCGAGATAATCATCAGGCGAACCCTAGAGTTTGTTGACAGGCCTACCGCTGCGTGTTGAACTTAAGTGCATGCTGCCGGCGGCTCTGCGGCTCTGTACAAAAGCAAGAAATAACAAAATTCACGGAACGAGGGAGGCAAAAATGACTCGCAAACGTTTGATGGCAACGGTTGCTCTTCTCGCGGGCCTGTTGTCGAGTACGGCAGTTAGCGCGCAAGACCTTAAGCTCTACGCGTTCAGTTCCGGCGCGTTGACGCTCGGCAAAGGATATTTGGTAAACGGCGCGCCCATGGAGCCGCCGATCCAGGTTCCGGTCGGTTTTTACGTGGTCAAACATCCGAAAGGGAATGTTCTCTTCGACACAGGTAACAACGACAAGATTATCACCGACCCGGGCTACTGGGGTGCCGCGTTCACCGCGTTGAAGCCGGTCAATACGCCAGATGTCGCAATCGATACACAGCTCAAGAAAATCGATCTCACGCCCGACGATATCACCTACGTCGTTGTGAGCCACCTCCACCTCGACCACGGCGGCAACGTCGCCAAGTTCCCGAAGTCGACCCTCGTCGTGCAAAAGAGCGAGATTCAGAACTTTTTCTGGCCGGAGCCCGGCACCGGCGCCAATTACGTTCTCGGCGACGTCCTGCCGCTGCGCGGGAACATGACACCAAGCGCGAACGCGGTGAAGATGTTGCAGCTCGACGGTGATCTCGACCTGTTTGGAGACAACACAATCGTCGTGAAGCGCTGGGTTGCCCACACGCCGGGCAGCCAGATGATGACAGTGCGGCTAAAGAACACCGGCCTCACCATCCTCACCGGGGACAATGTCTATTTGCGGGAGAACGTCGAGCAGAACGTACCACTCAAGCACCCCGCTGGTCTATTCGACATCGGGATACTTCTCAGCCTTCGAGTGGATACGGCGGGAGATGGCGACCCAGAAGGCAAATTTCTTCACGGCCCACGACCCGGACGCGTTCAAGGCGATGAAGAAGGCGCCGGAATTCTACGATTGACCGGCTCGCCTCCGACACTTAATCTGCACTTGACCGACAGACCGCGCCGAGCCTCGGCGGGTTTTGGTGTTGCGCCGGCTGGAGGCTCGCGGCACGGCGTGGCCGTCGCCTCCGTCGAACGGCTGGGCAAACGTTTCGGCCACCGTCAGGCTGTGTACGGCGTCTCCTTCGAGGTGAACGAGCGGGAAGTGGTGGGCCTGCTTGGTCCCAACGGCTCGGGTAAGACCACCATCTTGCGCGTCCTCACCGGCTACCTGCGGCCGAGCGAAGGAACTGTCCGCATCGACGGCTTCGACGTGGTCCGTGAGGGGCACCAGGCGCGCGCGCGGGTCGGCTACGTTCCGGAGAACGCCCCGCTCTACGGCCACATGCGGGTGGACGAATTCCTCCACTTCATGGGCCGGTTGCGGGGCTTGCGGGGACCAGCGTTGCGCCGAGGCATCGAGTCCGCCCGCGCGCGGCTCGCGCTCGAGCCGGTCGGCGACGTCGTGATCGGCCGGCTGTCGCGCGGCTACCGGCAGCGGGTCTCAATCGCCCAGGCCGTGCTGAACGAGCCTAAGCTGCTGGTGCTCGACGAGCCGACCAACGGCCTCGACCCGCGCCAGGTCATTGAGCTGCGCGGCCTGCTGCGGACCCTGGCCCGCGACAGCGCGGTCCTTGTCACCGTCGCACATCCTCGCCGAGACGGAAACGCGTCGCCGATCGGGTCGCGATCCTGCTCGACGGGCGGCTGCTCACCGTCCACCACCTCGCCGGCCCCAGGCGCGGCGCCTGG
>CAVUNH010000007.1:0-224613 GCA_963742665.1 uncultured Alphaproteobacteria bacterium | reverse complement strand
TTGCAGGCCGACCTGTTCGTGCCGAACACGCTTCGCCCTGATCACGCCGCCCTTCGGGCGCTGGCGCACCACGGTCACGGTGCAGGACATCCAGAGCACGGTGGCGCAGTATCTCGGTCCCGACCGCGCCCTAATTCGTTCGAGGCCTTTGCCGCCGCCCATCCCGGCCAAACTCGATCCCGGCGGCGCCCGCCGATTTCGAACTGCTGCAGCACGCCGAGCGCCTGATCGCCTCCTCGATCGGGGCGGCTTCCTCGCGCCTCGTGATGTCGCTGTTGCTGCGCAAGCGCACCGTCTCCGCCAGGGCCGCGCTGAAGCTGCTCGACGATCTCCCACGCCGCGCTGCATTTCAACCGCGAGATCCTGCAGACCGCCCTGAACCACGTCCGTCAGGGCATCGCGGTGTTCGACGCCGATTTGCAGCTGATCTGCTCGAAACCGGCAGTTCGGCGAAATCCTCGCGCTGCCGCCGCATCTAGTGCAACTCGGGATCCCCTTGCAGGAGATCCTCGAATTCATGGCGGCCGTGAGCCCGTCCGGTACCGGCGACAGCGACACCCCTGCTGGCGCGGCGGCTCAAAAGCCTACACCACCGAGGGCGAATCTGATCTGGAGCGCCAACCCGACCGTCACATGGTGATCGAGGTCCGCTCCAACCGGATGCCGGGCGGCGGGCTCGTGATCACCTTCTCCGACGTCACCCCGAGCTTCGAGGCCGCCGAGGCGCTGGAGCGCGCCAATGCGACGCTGGAAAAGCGCGTGCGGGACCGCACCGAGGAACTCACCCGCCTGAATTCCGAGCTGGCGCTGGCCAAGAGCACCGCCGAGGACGCCAACATCTCGAAGACGCGGTTTCTGGCGGCCGCCAGCCACGAATACCCTGCAGCCGCTGAACGCGGCGCGTCTGTATGTCACCAGTCTGGTCGAACGCCAGAGCGGCGGCGAGGATTCCCGCCTGGTCGAGAACATCGACGAGTCGCCGGAGGCGATCGAGGAAATCCTCGGCGCGCTGCTGGACATCTCACGGCTCGACGCGGGGGCGATGACGACCTCGATCACCAGCTTCAAGATGGCCGATCTGATGCGGTCGCTCGAAATCGAATTCGCGCCGATCGCGCGCGCCAAGGGGCTGGAACTGGCGTTCGTGCCATGCTCGCTGCCGGTCGAATCCGACCGTACGCTGCTGCGGCGGCTGATGCAGAACTTCATTTCCAACGCGATCAAATATACCCCGCGCGGGCGGGTGCTGGTCGGCTGCCGCCGCCGCGGGCAATCCCTGAAGATCGGCGTCTACGACACCGGTGTCGGGATTCCCGTTCTCAAGCGTGGCGAGATCTTCAAGGAGTTTCACCGCCTCGAGCAGGGCGCGCGGATCGCGCGCGGCCTGGGGCTCGGACTGTCGATCGTCGAACGGCTGGCGCGCGTGCTCAACCACGGCATTGCGATCGACGCCAATGTCTCCGGCGGTTCGGTGTTTTCGGTGACGGTGCCGATCGCCAAGGCGGTCAATTATACCGCGGCCGTCACCAGCGCCACGCCGCTTTCGAGGACGCCGATGAGCGGCGCCCTGATCGTTTGCATCAAGAACCATGCGCGGCGATCCTCGACGGCATGAAGACGCTGCTGACGGCGTGGGACGCCGAGGTGATCGCGGTAGGCGATCCCGAAGCTGCGGTCGCGGCAATCGAGGCCTGCGGCGGCAGCGTGACCGGCCTGCTGCTGATTATCACCTCGACCGCGGCAATGGCGTCGCCGCGATCCGGGAAATCCGCCGCCGCTTCGGCGAGAATATTCCGGCAATCCTGATCACGGCGGATCGCAGCCCGAACGTGCGGGCGGCGGCGCGCGAGGAAAAGATCGCGGTGCTCAACAAGCCGGTCAAGCCGGCAAGCTTGCGCGCCTTGCTCGGTCAATGGCGCGCCCAGCAGCTGGTGGCGGCGGAGTAGGACTTCTCCTTCGCCGCGTGCTGTTCAGGCTTATGATCCCGTCGGCGTGCCCTGGCGCCACTGGCCGCCGGCGATCCTCGCAGCCGCGATCACCGCCTGGGTCCGGCTCTCGACGCCGAGCTTCTGCAGGATCGCCGAGACATGCGCCTTGATGGTCGCCTCGGACACGCCGAGCTCATAGGCGATCTGCTTGTTGAGCAGCCCCTCCGACAGCATCATCAGCACGCGCACCTGCTGCGGCGTCAGCGTCACCAGCCGGTCGCGCAGCCGCGTCATGTCGGGATCGGTGCGGCGGTCAGGTCGGTGTCCGCCGGAACCCAGACGTCGCCGGCCATAACCTTGGTGATCGCGTCACGCAGCGTCTCGACGCCGAAGCGCTTCGGGACAGAAGCCGGACGCGCCGAAATCCATCGAGCGGCGGACCGTGGCCGCATCGTCGCTTGCCGAGACGATGACCACCGGCACGCCGGATACTGCGAGCGCAGGTAGATCAGGCCGGAAAAGCCCGATGATCCCCGGGCATCGCAAGGTCGAGCAACACCAGGTCGACGTCGGCATCCTGCTCGAGCAGCGTCAGTCAGATTCGTCGAATGATCCAGCCTCTTCGATCGTGGCCGAGCGTAACGACACCCGCCACCGTCTGCCGCAGCGCATCGCGGAACACAGCGGGTGGTCATCGGCAATGACGAGGTGGGTGTTGGCGGAGTCGTCATTCTTTGCTCGCAGGCCGGCTCACGGTACCCCGTGGCAGCATTTTCTACCGGGACCCGCCGCCGCAAGCGTGCAATCCTACCACGTTGAAAGGGTTAACCGCCGCCTCGTTCTTGCGCCGCAACGCAGCGAAGTTTAACGCGTGTCGTTGCGCGACCATCGCTTGTGCATCACGCCACCTCTCCCCGCGCCGTCCGTTGCAAAGGCCAAAAGTCGTATTGGGGCGGGTTTCACGCCGATGTTACCTTGGTTCCAAGCCCACAGCTTAACCCGCCAGGACTCGTCGGCGAGCATGGGCATCGACAATGACTGGGGAGGACGATGACGATGACACAATGGCTGCAGGATCCGTGCGAAGGGGCGGAATGACGAAGGACGAGCGGTTCGTCATCCTGGCGTCGTCGCTCGGCACCGTCTTCGAGTGGTACGACTTCTACCTCTACGGCTCGCTCGCCGCCATCATCGGCGCAGCAGTTCTTCTCGGCCTATCCGCCGGCACCCGCGATCATCTTCGCGCTGCTGGCCTTCGCCGCGGGCTTCCTCGTGCGCCCGTTCGGCGCGCATCGTCTTCGGCCGGGTCGGCGACATCGTCGGCCGCAAGTACACCTTCCTCGTCACCATCGTGATCATGGGCCTGTCGACCTTCATCGTCGGCCTGCTGCCGAGCTACGCGACCATCGGCATCGCGGCGCCGATCATCCTGATCGCGCTGCGCCTGCTGCAGGGCCTCGCGCTCGGCGGCGAGTACGGCGGTGCGGCGACCTACGTCGCCGAGCACGCGCCGATGGGCAAGCGCGGCTTCTACACCTCGCTGGATCCAGACCACGGCGACGCTCGGCCTGTTCCTGTCGCTGATCGTCATCCTGTTCACCCGCACCATGCATCGGCGAAGCCGAAGCTTCGCCGACTGGGGCTGGCGCATTCCGTTCCTGGTGTCGATCCTGCTGCTCGGCATCTCGGTCTGGATCCGGCTGCAGCTGAACGAGTCGCCGGTGTTCCAGAAGATGAAGGACGAGGGCAAGAGCTCGAAGGCGCCGCTGACCGAAGCCTTCGCCAACTGGAGCAACGCCAAGATCGTGCTGATCGCGCTGTTCGGCGGCGTGACGGGCCAGGGCGTGGTCTGGTACACCGGCCAGTTCTACGCGCTGTTCTTCCTGCAATCACACTCTGAAGGTCGACGGCTATACCGCCAACCTCCTGATCGCGTGGTCGCTGTTGCTCGGGCACGCGGCTTCTTCATCGTCTTCGGCGCGCTGTCGGACAAGATCGGCCGCAAGCCGATCATCCTGGCGGGCTGCCTGATCGCGGCGCTGACCTATCTTCCCGATCTTCCGGATGATCTCGACGCAACGCCAACCCGGCGCTGGAAAAGGCGATCGAAACGCGTGAAGGTCCAGGTCGTGGCGGATCCGCAAGAGGTTGCGGCTGATCTGTTCAACCCGGTCGGCACCCGCGTGTTCACCACGCCTTGCGACCTTGCCCGCGACTTCCTGCGCCAAGTCCTCGGTCAAGTACGATACCGTCGCCGGCGCGGCAGGTTCGCCCGTCGTGCTCAAGATCGACGGCAAGGACGTGACCTACACCAAGCCCGCCGATTCCAACGCCCCGGCCACCGAAGCGTTGCAGGCTGCGGGATATCCCAAGCGCGGGGCCAACCCGACGCTGGTAAAGATGTCGAACCCGTTCGATATCTTCCGGCCGCAGGTTGCGGCCGTAATCGGGCTGCTGTTCGTTCTGGTGATCTTCGTGACCATGGTGTACGGCCCGATCGCGGCAATGCTGGTCGAACTGTTCCCGACCAAGATCCGCTACACCTCGATGTCGCTGCCCTATCACATCGGCAACGGCTGGTTCGGTGGACTGTTGCCCGCAACCTCGTTTGCGATCGTGGCCTCGACCGGCGATATCTACTCAGGTCTCTGGTATCCGGTCATCTTCGCGTCGATCACCGTCGTCATCGGCTTCTTCTTCCTGCCTGAAACCAAGGACGTCGACATCACGAAGTAACCGGACTTGGTCGGGCGGCCAGCCGCCGGACCTCCATGAAACCACCAGCCGGCCGCGGAGCGATCCGCGGCCGGTTTTATATTGTGCTGCCGATGAACTGCAGCACGATCTCGCGCCGGTGCGGCCGCGCCCGATGCTCGATCAGATAGATCGCCTGCCAGGTTCCGAGCGCAAGCTCCCCGCGCAGCACCGGGACCTGCAGCGAGGTCGCGGTCAGCATGGTCTTGATGTGGGCGGGCATGTCGTCGGGCCCTTCGGCGTCGTGGCGCCATCCGGCGTTTTCGGGCGCCGCCCGCTTCAGCGCCGTCATCAAATCGTCGAGCACCGTCGGATCGGCGTTTTCCTGGATCGTCAGCGACGCCGAGGTGTGGCGGATGAACAGCGTCACCGCGCCTTCACGCGCACCGGCCTCGTGCACGAATTTCGCGACCTCGGCGGTGAGATCGGTAAAGCCCGCGCCCGGCGTTTGCACCGTGAGTTGCGAGGAGACGATGGTCGTGGCCGTGACGGCGGACGGTGGCGTGCGCGAGAGTGATTTGGGTGAAGTCACGTATTATCTCTCCGCTTGTCGTCCCGGCGAAGGCCGGGACCCACAACCACTGTCGTTAGTGGTTCGCAAAAGGTTGTCAACTTCGACTGCCCGAACTTGAGAGGCCGCGGAGTATGGGCCCGGCCTTCGCCGGGGCGACGGGATCTCAAATCCCGCCGTTGACGTCCTTCTGCACCCGGTTGGCCATTTCGATCAACCGCCGCCAGGCGCGCTCCAGGAACGACATCATGCGATCCATGTCGCGATCGCTCGGCAGCGGAATCTCGATCTTGCGTTCGCCTTCGGCTGCCTTCGGCGCGCCCTTCTTCATCGAGTCGGATTTCGGCAGCGGCTCCTCGATCTTGCCGGGCACCGTCGGCTCGCGGGATGCGAGTTCCGCCTTGAGCTTTTCATTGTCGGCCTGCAGCCGGCCGATCTCTGCATCCAGCGCCGCGCGCTCGTCGGGCACGGCATAACAGGCCCAGCCCGCGCCTGAATTGCCGCAGGTCGAAACCGCACCGGTCCTGGTATCGAGCCGGAGCACGCCATCGGGCGTGGTCGACAGCGCGTAGCGGCCGTTCTCGGTGTCCGGCATCGCTTGCCCGGCCGCCGCGGCCGCACCGGCAAGACCAAGTGCCGATACGACGGCCGCGAGGCTGGTCAGGAATTTCGAGGGTGACGTCGCTGCGCTCATGAGCTTGCTCCGCCTTAAGGACCGTACCGTTTCCTTGAACCGCGATGGCGCATCGCAAATCGCGCCTTACGCCTGTGAACTATAGGCTGCACGGCCGGACTTCAACGCATCTCCCAGCAATTCGATCCGGTCCTGCCCCCAGAACACCTCGCCGTCCAGCACATAGACCGGCGAGCCGAACACGTCGGCGGCCAGCGCATCCTGACAATTTTGTTCGTAGGCCGCGCTGATCTCCTCCGCCCCCGACCGCTCGACCAATTGCTCGCCGGGAAGCCCGGATTCGTCGGCCAGTTTTGCAATCACCGCGGGATCGGCCAAATTGAGCTGGTCTTCCCACACGCCGGCAAAGGCCCGCCGCAGATAACCGTCGGGGTCGAGGCCGGCCTCGAGCGCTGCGATCACGACGCCGTCGGCCAATCTTGCGTTGAACGGCCAGTTCGCCGGATGCAGATGGAACTTCAGGCCGCGCTTGTCGCGCCAGCGCTGCAGTTCGACCAGCCGGTAGCGCTGCCGCACCGGATGGCGCTTCATCAGCGGCAATCCGCCGGTCTCCGAGAACAGATCGACCAGCACCACGGGCTTATGATTTACCTTGAGCCCGTGGGTACTTACGAGGTCGCCAAAGGCTCGATGCCCGACATAGGCCCACGGCGACAGGAACGAGAAATAGTAATCGACCTGACGCGGCATGCGGGCTCCGGAAGGCGGCCGTGAGGGGCGCTGTGGCATCCCAACAGACCGCCCGAGAGCGCGCAAGATCGATGCTTGCCCGGCTCACGTCCGGAGCAAGCTCCGCTCGAAAACGCTTTTGCTGCTGCACTGCGATGACGGGTCCACAGGGCCGTGGAATATCTCGAAATAAATTCAGCGAAATCAATGAACTAACTGGTTACGACGCAATCTTGACTTGATTAGACGCGGTAAGTATGGTCCGCGCGGCTTTTAAGGGTGACGGGCGTAATTTCCATCAACCGCAGCATCGTTTAGTGTCTTGGGCATGGCCGAAGACCGAAGCGACAACGCAAATGGAAATCGCGATCAATCGTCGTCCGACGAAGCTGCGCTTTCCGCAAGGCTCGGAAGTCTCGATCACCGGTTGTCCGAAATTCGTGACAGCCGCAAAATCAGGACGAACCAACCCGGCACTGAAAGCGGGGACAGGGCCGCCAGAGCTTCGGCGATGGCGCTTGGTTTCCGCCTTTCCTCGGAGTTGGTTGCGGGCGTTGCCGTCGGGGCAGGGATTGGCTGGGGTTTCGACCGTTTGTTGTCGACATCGCCGTTCGGTTTCATCGTGTTTTTGCTGCTCGGCTTCGTCGCCGGCGTGGTCAACGTGGTGAGATCTGCAGGCGTAGCCTCGGGCAAACGCTGAGTACCGGCGGGAAGTCACGACATTTGAAATTCGATTGCCGGCGCCAGAGCCGGCGGACCAAGGCCCGCGCGGATGAAAATCGACCCAATTCATCAGTTCAACATCGAGCCCCTCTTCACGATCGGCCATATCGGCAACCAGACGATCGCCTTCACGAACTCGTCGCTCTACATGTTCATCGCGGTGGCGCTGACCGCGGTGCTGATGCTCGGCAGCGGACGGCAGCTGGTTCCCGGCCGTTTCCAGTCGATGGCCGAAATCACCTACGAGTTCGTTGCCAGCACCATCCGCTCGACGGCCGGCTCGGAAGGCATGAAGTTCTTCCCGCTGATCTTCTCGCTGTTCATGTTCATCTGCGTCTCGAACCTCGTCGGCATCATTCCCTACACGTTCACGATTTCGAGCCACATCATCGTCACCGTGGCGCTGGCGCTCTTGGTGTTCTTCACCGTGCTGATCTACGGCCTCTACAAGAACGGCCTGAAATTCTTCAGGATCTTCGTGCCCACCGGCGTTCCGGTCTACATCCTGCCGCTGGTGATGTTCATCGAAATCCTGTCGTTCTTCCTGCGGCCGGTCTCGCACTCCGTGCGTCTGTTCGCCAACATGCTGGCCGGCCATATCGCATTGAAGGTGTTCGCGGGCTTCGTCGCCATGCTCGGCGTCTCGCTGGGCGCGCTCGGCTGGGCCGGCGGCATGCTGCCGCTGGCGCTCACCGTAGCGCTGACCGCGCTTGAACTGCTGGTCGCGTTCCTGCAGGCCTACGTGTTCGCGATCCTGACCTGCATCTACCTCAACGACGCCATTCATCCGGGACACTAAGCGGTCCGGGGAATTCCCACCCACACTTCGTTCTATCTCTCAAGGAGCTCAAGAAAATGGAAGCATCAGCAGCAAAACTCATCGGCGCGGGCATCGCGTGCATCGGCATGGGCGGTGCGGGCGTCGGCGTCGGCATCATCTTCGGCAACTACCTTGCCGCCGCGGTGCGCAATCCGTCCGCCGCCCAGGGCCAGTTCGGCAATTTGATCTTCGGCTTCGCCGTGACCGAAGCGCTCGGCATTTTCTCGCTGCTGATCGCGCTGCTGCTGCTGTTCGTTCCGCTCTGAGCTGCACCTTCCCGCGCCGCCATCAGGCGGCGCGCATGACAGCAACAGGAGTAACCCGTGGCTGAAAAGAGTCATGGCGCGCCCACCAAGACCGGCGCCCACACCGCAGCCGATGGCGGCCACGGCGGAGGATTTCCTCCGTTCGAGTCCTCCACCTTTGCTTCGCAGCTGGTGTCGCTGGTCATCGCGTTCGTCGCGCTCTATCTGATCGTGTCCCGCATTGCGCTGCCGCGCGTCGGCGGCGTGATCGATGCCCGTCAGAATGCGATCGAGGGCGATCTCGCCGCAGCGCAGAAGCTGAAGGACGAGTTCGGACGCGGCGCTGAAGGCGTATGAAAGCGACCTCGCTTCCGCACGCTCCCGCGCCCAGGCCATCGGCGCCGAGACCCGCGAGAAGCTGAACGCGGCCGCGGAGGTCGAACGCAAGAAGCTGGAAGACCAGCTCTCCGCCAAGCTCGCCGAGGCCGAGAAAACCATCGCGGCAACGCGCACGAACGCCATGAGCAACGTCCGCGGCATTGCCGCCGATGCTGCCAGCGCGATCGTGCAGCGGCTGACCGGCGTGCTGCCTGACGGCGGCGCGGTCAACAGCGCCGTCGATGCGTCGTTGAAGGGATAACGAGATGTACACCGAGCCGGAATTCTGGGTCGCCGTCGCCTTCGTCATCCTGATGGTGCTGTTTGCCTATCTCGGCATCCATCGCACGCTGCTCAAGGCGCTCGACCATCGCGGCGAACGCATCAAGGCCGAACTCGACGACGCCCGCCGTCTGAAGGAGGAGGCCGCCAAGCTGCTCGCCGAGTACAAGACCAAGCGCGCCAGCGCCGAGCGCGAGGCCGAGGAAATCATCGCCAACGCCAGGGCAGAGGCCGAGCGGATCGCGACCGAGGCCAAGGCCAAGATGGAAGATTTCGTCGTCCGCCGCACCAAAACCGCCGAGAGCAAGATCGCGCTCGCCGAAGCGCAGGCGCTGGCCGACGTCCGGGCCGCCGCCGCCGATGCCGCCGTCACCGCGGCCTCGACGATCCTGTCGCAGTCGGTGAAGGGTTCTGTGGCCGACGACCTCCTGACCAAGGGCATCGCCGAGGTTCGCGCCAAGCTGAACTAAAGCGATTTCAGCCTTCAAGTTCCGAACCGGCGCGATCATCCCGCGCCGGTTTTTTAGTTGCGGCTACTTCTTCTTGCGCGGCGCGGGCTTTTCCGGTTTCAGCGCCTGCGGATCGAAGCCGATGTAGAAGACGTAGGTATCGCCGACCGCGCCGGGGGGCGCCGGATAGACCAGGTCCTCCACCACCAGCGTAAACGGCTCGCTGCCGGTTTCGGTCATGGTGACCGTGGTCTGGTAGGCCTTGGTGGCGATGACCTTTTCCGAGACGCCGCCCTGCACCACGGCGACACGCACCGGAACCAGGACCGACGACGGCGCGCCGGCGGGGCCGGCAATGACGCGCCCCTGAATGCCGATCCGCGCGGTGATTTGCCCGGAATTATAGTCGCACTCGCGCGCGGTCCTGGTGATCGTCGCCTGGAAGCGCAGATCGTTGCCGACCGCCTGCTTGCCGGGCGCGGCCACCGCATAGGTCGATGCGCCGGCGCGGATCGAGACCGGCGGACAGTAGAGATCATCTGGAATCTGCTTGCCGGGCGCGGTTGGCGCAGCGCTCTGGGCCGGCTCGTCCGACTTGCCGCCGAACAGACCCTTGAAGCGGTCGCTCAGCGATTGCGCCGACGCTGCGCCCGCAAGGCCGCAGCCGAGCCCGGCCAGGACCGTGGCCGCGATCGCGATTTTGCTCAACCGAAAATCAACCATGCGACGTCCCTGGCATCCACGTCATCTCATCGTCATGCGCCCTCGGGCCTTATAGCAGGCCAATGGCGGCGAACCCAAGGCGCTGAACAAGGCATTGAAAATGAACGATCAGCCGCGGAAATCCTCATGCAGCAGGCCGAACAGCAGGTGGTCCTGCCAGACGCCGTTGATGCAGAGATAGCGCCGCGCCAGCCCCTCGCGGGTGAAGCCGCATTTCTCCAGCACCCGGATCGAGGATGCATTGGTCGGGATGCAGGCGGCCTCGATGCGGTGCAGATTGAGCTCGCCGAACAGCGACGGCAGCAGCACGCGCAGCGCCATCGTCATGTAGCCGCGATGGGCATGGGGCTGGCCGACCCAATAGCCGATGGTGCCGGCCTGCACGATGCCGCGGCGGACATTGGCGAGCGTGATGCCGCCGATCATGGTGCCGTCGGATTCGCGGAAGATGATGAAGGGATAGGAACGGTCGGCGGCGATATCCTCGGCGTAACGGCGCAGCCGCCGCCGGAAGCCGGCCCGGGTCAGGTCGTCGGAGGGCCAGATCGGCTCCCACGGAGTCAAATAGGCCCGGCTGTGCTCACGCAACTGCGCCCATTGCAGGAAATCCGCCATCTGCGGCGCGCGCAGCAACAATCCGTGGCCGCGCGGCACGAGCGCGGCCGGTCCGCTGGTCGGCAAACGAAACAGGGCCATGCCCTAACTCCCCAGAACGCCCGCTAGTCTATCTTGAGCATGACTCTTTTCGGAAAACCGGTACCCACTTTTCCGGATCAGCTCTAGTGGAGCAACGTTTTCGCCTTCGCCTTGGTCAATCCTTCCGCAAAAGACACCGCCGTGTCCAGACCCCTGCCGCTGCCCAGCGCCACGACCGCGGGCCGGCTGCGCGACAACAGGCCCCGCGCGGCATTGCGGGTCGATTCGACGCTGACCGCATCGATCCGGGTCACCAGTTCTTCCGCCGTCAGCGGCCGGCCATAGGCCAGCATATGGCGGGCGAGCTGTTCGGCGCGGGACGAGCAGCTTTCCAGCGCCATCAAGAGCCCCGCCTTCATCTGCGCCTTGGCGCGGGCGACTTCGGCTTCCGACAGGGTTTCCGCCGCGTCATTGATGACATCGACGATCACTTCCATCATCTCGGGCGCGTCCGCAGGGTCGGTGCCGGTATAAAGCCCGAAAAAGCCGGTGTCGGTATAGGGCGCGTGGAAGGTGTAGATCGAGTAGCACAGGCCGCGCTTCTCGCGCACTTCCTGGAACAGCCGCGACGACATCCCGCCGCCGAGCGTGTTGGTGAACACCTGCAGCGAGAACAGCGACAGATCGGTCTGCGGCACGCCTTCCAGCGCCAGCGTCAGATGCGCCTGTTCGAGATCGCGATGCACCACGCGCGAGCCGCCCTTGCCGAACATCGCCGGCTGCGGTTTCGGCGCCGGCGTTCCCTCGAAGCTGGCAAAGCGCTGCGTTACATCCTCGACGATGCGCTTGTGATCGACGGCGCCTGCCGCCGCCACCACCATGTCGGGGCCGCGGTAATGCTTCGAGAGATAGCCGCGCAGCATGTCGCGATCGAATTTCTTCAGCGTCTTGGTGGTGCCGAGCAGCGAGCGCCCGATCGGCTGGTCGGGATAGCAGAGCTCGTTGAGGTGCTCGAACACGACGTCGTCGGGCGTATCCTGCGCCGCGCCGATTTCCTGGGCGATAACGCCCTTCTCGCGCTCCAGCTCATCCGGCACGAAGGACGGATTGGCGAGGATGTCGGACAGCACGTCGAGCGCCAGCGGTACGTCGGCCTTCATCACCCGCGCATAATAGGCGGTGGTCTCGGTCGAGGTGCCGGCGTTGAGGTCGCCGCCGACCGCCTCGATCTCTTCCACGATCTCGCGCGAGGAGCGCCGCGTGGTGCCCTTGAAAGCCATGTGTTCGAGCAGATGCGAGATGCCGTGCTCGTCCGCCTTTTCGTCGCGGCCGCCGACGCCGGCCCAGACGCCCAGCGCCGCGGTTTCCAGATGCGGCATGCTGTCGGTGACGACCGTGAGGCCGGATGGCAACTTGGTGACGTCAACGCTCATCCGGCAACTCCCTGCTTCGCGGCCCGGCTCACCGAGCGCACGAATCGCTCCACTTCCGCCGAATCATTCTTCATCACCGTGATGTGTTCGGATTTGGTCATCAGCCCATCGAGCCAGGCCGGCAATTGCGGCCGCACCCCGCAGGCGGCCTCGACCGCATCGGGGAATTTGGCCGGATGCGCGGTCGACAGCACGATATTGGGGATCCGCGAATCCGAGGTGTCGCGATCGGCGACCGCGAGCGCCACCGCGGTATGGGGATCGACGAGGTCGCCGGCCTCGCGCCAGGCGGCGCGGATCGCGGCTGCCGTCTCGGTCTCGTCGGCGCGGCCGGCGTCGAATTCCTCGCGGACCGCGGCGAGCGTCGCATCCGGCAGCACGAAGCGGCCGGACTGTTTCAGCGAGCCCATCAGCCGGCGGACGCTGGCGGCGTCGCGGCGGCTTGCCTCGAACAGCAGCCGTTCGAAATTCGAGGAAATCTGGATATCCATCGACGGCGAAGCCGAGGCGTGAACCTCGCGTACCTCATAGATGCCGGTCTTCAGCGTGCGCGGCAGGATGTCGTTGATGTTGGAGGCAATGTTCAACCAGCGGATCGGCAGGCCCATCTTCTTGGCGACGTAGCCGGCAAAGATGTCGCCGAAATTCCCGGTCGGCACGGTGAAGTCGACGGTGCGTGCGGGCGCGCCGAGCGCCACCGCGGACGTGAAATAATACACCACCTGCGCCACGACGCGGGCCCAGTTGATCGAGTTGACGCCCGAGAGCGCCACCGCATCGCGAAAGCCGTGGTGATTGAACATCGCCTTCACGATCGCCTGGCAATCGTCGAAGGTGCCTTCGATCGCGAGCGCATGCACGTTCGCCGCGCCCGTCGTCGTCATCATCCGCCGCTGCACGTCGGAAATGCGGCCGTGCGGAAACAGCACGATGAGGTCGACATTGTCGAGGCCCGCGAACGCATCGACCGCCGCACCCCCGGTATCGCCCGAGGTTGCGACCACGATGGTGGTGCGCTGCGCGCGTTTCGCCAGCACGTGATCCATCAGCCGCGAGATCAGCTGCATCGCGACGTCCTTGAACGCCAGCGTAGGCCCGTGAAAAAGTTCGAGCACGAACTGGCTGGCGCCGGTCTGCCGCAGCGGCACCACGGCCGGATGGCGGAACGTCGCGTAGGCCTCATTGGCCATGCGGCCGAGATCGGCGTCGGAGATTTCGCCGCCGGCGAAGGGACGGATCACCTCGACGGCGACTTCCCAATACGGCCTTCCGAAAAATCCGGCGATGGTCTCGTGCGAAAGCTGCGGCCAGACCTCGGGCACGTAGAGGCCGCCGTCGCGGGCAAGCCCGGTCAGCATCACGTCGCAGAAACCCAGGGTGGGGGCCTCCCCCCGCGTCGAGATATAGTGCGTCAAACCACCCTCCAAAGGCAGGCGCCCTCGCCAAGCCTTTGATGTCTATGAATTATTACCCTTCGCCGATGACAAAGCGCGCGGCACCATAAAGCGTTTTTAGGGCAATGGGAAATGCCGGAGCGGACGAAAGAGTAGCGTTTGTAGAGGCTTTCACTGCTCGCCCTGCAGGCAAGCGCTTTCCCTCCCTCCTTGCGGGGAGGGCTAGGGAGAGGCGTGGCGTCATCGGGACTGTCCTTGGAATCGGACGTTATCAGGACCACCCGTGGAAACCCCTCACCCCCGCCCTCCCCCGCAAGTGGGAATCGGAGCAAACTGTTTGCGTGGCGTGCATCTCTAAACGAGCCAGCATGCGTTCGCATTCTCGCGACGCACTACGCCCGAGGTTTGCTGGAAACTCTTCGCCCTCGATAATCAGAGGGCGCAGGGAATGCCGGATGCGCGCTGCACCCGCGGTCTCATGCGCAATGTGCACAGAAAGTGCGCGCATGAGCATACAGGGCAGCGGAGAACATCCGACATTCCCTGCGCAATGGCTTTACGGCTTATAACGTGCTCTCCCCGGAGAACGGCTCTTTTGCCTCCGTCGTAAGCGGGATTGCTCTCGCCAACTTGACGCCAGCACCGCGACGTCAGGACCACACGTCTTCGCCGTACGCGTCCGCGCCGTTCGTCAGAGGCGCTTCCGCGTCCACCGCATCCCCGTCCCACGTTCGTGACGATCGCGAGCGCCCTTCTGGTCGGGACGGGATGGCAGCGAATATAGTCCTGATTTGCATTTCTGGAAAAGCGAAATATTTTTAATTTTGGGGCTTGACAAGAATTATGAAAATCGGAAGCGACTTGCCCGTTGGCAAAATCCCGCCGGGACGACGAGAAGTGGCGGAATGTGCTATACGCTTCCCTGTCTCGGAGACGCCCGCATCGCTTCAAAATTGCTTCGCAAGGAATTAGCGCATGACCATCCCGTTCAAAACCATCCGCACACGCGCCGAGAAGCGCAAGGGCGGGCCGAAGGCGCTAAGCAAGCTGCTGCCGCCGAAGCCGGACTTGAAGGCGCTCGCCAAGTTGAGCGACGACCGTATTCTCGCCGAGATGAGCAAGCGGGTGTTCTCGGCCGGATTCGCCTGGAGCGTGATCGAGAACAAATGGAGCGGATTCGAAAAGGCGTTTCTAGGCTTCAAGCCCGGGCCGCTGACGCTGCAGCCGGACGAATTCTGGGACGCGCTGATGAAGGACACCCGCATCGTGCGCAACGGCGCCAAGATCATGTCGGTGCGCGCCAACGCGGCCTTCGTCCGGGAGATCGCCAAGGAGCACGGCAGCTTCGGAAAATTCCTCGCGAAATGGCCCTCCTCCGACCAGACCGGATTACTCGAACTGTTGTCGAAACGCGGCAGCCGGCTCGGCGGCAATACCGGGCAGATGATGCTGCGCTTCCTCGGCTGGGACGGCTTTGTCACTTCGAGGGACATGGTGGCGTGCCTGCGCGACGCCGGTCTCGACATCGCCGAAACCGTGACCTCGAAGCGCGACCTTGCCAAAGTGCAGGCGCAGTTCAACGCATGGGCGGCCGAAACCGGCCTTGCCTACGTGCAGCTCTCGCGAATCTGCGCGATGTCGATCGGCGAGAACTACTCCAACGAGACGCTGGCGCGGTTTGTCGGTGGCGAGGAGTGAGGCCGGAAGTCGAGTGGCAGGATCGGCTTCGGCTACTACTGAATGACCTCGAGTCGAAGACGACCGGGGTCGATTGGGCATCCTTCTCGAACACCCGTCCCGCCCAATGTGATAGGCTTCGACCGTCGATGGGTGCGTTCATCGCAGCATGGGGCCGACTTAATGAGGCGGCGCGAGTCATGGCCGCTATCGGAGCGTTGCGTGCCTGGACGTTTGTCGCCCATGCGCAGCAGATGGCAATGTCGGTGCATCGGTTACCTGGGCGCGGGACCCCTCCGCCATGGCAAATGGACCGCGGCTTTTGTGGGCGGCTTGACGAACTCGGCTGGGGGAGCCGGTCGCACGGTTGAAATCGCGATCGAATATCGTTGGGCAGAGGAACGCAGGACGCTTGCCGAGGTCGCCGCCGATTCGTCCGGCTGCAAGGTCGATGATCGTCGTGACGGGGGAGCCGCCGTGCAGTCTTGCGGCGAGCGCGACCTCGCTATTCCCGTCGTCTTTACGATGGCAGCGACCCGGTCGGAGCGGGCTTGTTGCCGAGTCTCGCTCGACCGGACGGCAATATAACCGGCCTTTACAGCCATCGCTACCGAGCCGATATCCAAGCGGCTCGAACTGGTGTCGCGAACTGTTCCCCGGCGGAAGATCCGGCGTCTCGCGAACCCCAATCTCGCCAATGTTGGCGAGGTACGATCGGCTTGCGGAGATGGCGGCAAGTGCGAAGCGGATGACACTCTTGGCTCCGGGTAGACCGGCGACGATCCGGCGAGCCGAGAATCGGCCTCGCCATCAGCGCCCGAGGGCGTGCCGACGCACTTGTCGTCAGCCGACGCCTTCGTGTACCTACGCATCGCGACACAATCGGGCGTTGGGCGCGCGACGCCTTCAACGGTCACGGCTGCAAAGGCTATGTCGAAGCCGGTGGTCTGATGTGCTATGGACCGAATGTCCCCGCGCTCTACCACGTGCAGTCGCAGTACCGGGACATGATCTTCAAGGGCGCCAAGCCGGCCGACCTTCCGGTCGAACAGCCCACGCAATTTGAATTGGCGATAAATCTCAAGACCGCCAAATCATTGGGCCTCAACATACCGCCGACATTGCTTGCCCGCGCCGACGAGGTGATCGAGTGACGATCACCCGTTGGCGGAGCCCTCCCTCACGCCGCCGAAACGCCTCACGCCCATTCAGTCTTCTCCGCGCGGTGCGGCAGCGTCCAGTTCGGCCGGACGAAGTGGCAGGTGTAGCCGTCGGGATATTTCTCCAGATAATCCTGATGCTCGGGCTCGGCTTCCCAGAACGGCCCGACCGGCGCCAGTTCGGTGACGACCTTGCCCGGCCAAAGGCCGGACGCATCGACATCGGCGATGGTGTCCTGCGCGACCCGCTTCTGCTCCTCGCTGGTGTAGAAGATCGCCGAGCGGTAGCTCGCGCCGCGGTCGTTGCCCTGGCGGTTCAGCGTCGAGGGATCATGGATCTGGAAAAAGAATTCCAGGATCTTGCGAAAACCGATGACCTTGGGATCGAAGACGATCTCGACCGCTTCGGCGTGATTGCCGTGGTTGCGATAGGTCGCGTTCGGCACCTCGCCGCCGGAATAGCCGACCCTGGTTGAAATCACGCCGGGATATTTGCGAATTAAATCCTGCACGCCCCAGAAGCAGCCGCCGGCAAGGACCGCGCGTTCCGTCGAAACTGTCATATCTCGCTCCATCGGTTAGCTGCGGGACATTAGCCCCGAAGTTGGATCCAAAACAGATAATTCGGCGATACAAAAACGCAAACCCGCCTTGTGCAACTCCGTCAGCCTCCGAGGCGGCTTTTGGCGGTTAGTCGGCCGCCAAACCCCAAATCAGTCCGTCCAATGGCTTTCTGTTGCGCTGAAACGCGACAGATATGCGCAGTGCGGTGCGGTCGGCCAAGCTTCTTCTGGCAAAACCGTCAGCGCAACCGCTAGGATGCCGCTTTCCGAGCTTGAATTGATACTGGAGTAATTGAAATGTCTCCCGACAAAAGCTCAGGCTCTGTTGACGGTTCGTTCGACCCGGATATTGCAGAGTACGAGCGGCAGTTTCGGGAGATTCTCGAACACTGTCCTGCCGGGCTCAATGTGGTCGACGAGGACGGCCGGCTGCTGTTCCACAACTCGCGCATTCGCGAGTTGTTTGGCTACACCGAAGAGGAGTTGCATCTCTTCGATACCAGGAAATTCTGGCAGGATCTCGACCAGCGCGCTCGCATCATCGAAGCGTTGCACAGCAACGCCGATCAGGTTCTCAATGTGGAGGCGATCTGGCTTACCAAGCGGGGCGCGCAGGTCCATGTCCTCATTTCCTATCCGCAGACCGCCTATCGCGGCGGCCATATCAGTTTTGCCGGCGGCAAGCGTGTGCTCTGGGTCTACGATATTTCGGCATTGCGGGAACGCGAAGCCCAGAGCGCCGAACACGAGCGCCAGTTCCGCGAAATCCTGGATCACTGCCCGGCCGGGCTCAACGTCGTCGATGAAGACGGACATCTGCTGTTTCACAATGCCCAAATCCGGCAGTTGCTCGGTTACAGCCAGGCGGAGATGGAGCGCTTCGACACCCGCGGGTTCTGGGTCGACCTCGAACAGCGTGCGCGCATCATCGAGGATCTGCGGGAAGGCCGCAACCAGGGCGCCAACTATGAGGTGCTGTGGAAAACCAAAGGCGGCGACCCACTTCACGTCCAGATCACCTATCCGCAGGTCGCCTATCGCGGCGGTCACATCAGCTTTGTCGGCGGCAAGCGTGTGCTTTGGGTCTACGACATCACGGCGCTGAGGCAGCGCGAGGCCGAGAGCGCCGAACACGAGCGCCAGTTCCGGGAAATTCTGGATTATTGCCCGGCCGGGCTCAACGTCGTCGATGAAGACGGCCATCTGCTTTTTCACAATGCGCGGGTTCGGCAGTTGCTCGGCTACAGCCTGGAGGAGATGGAACACTTCGACACCAGAAAGTTCTGGGTCGATCTCGATCAGCGTGCGCGCATCATCGAAAGTCTGCGGGAAGGCCGCGGCAAGTTCTCAATTTCGAGGTGCAATGGAAGACCAAGCAGGGTGAACCAATCCACGTGCTGGTCTCATATCCTCAAGTCGCCTATCGCGGGGGCCACATCAGTTTCGTCGGCGGCAAGCGCGTGCTGTGGGTCTACGACATCACGGGGCTGAAGAAGGCCGAAGAAGCCCGCCAGCGCAGCGAGCAACGGCTGGTCGAGGCGATCGAGAGCATCTCGGAGGGCTTTGCCTATTACGACAGCGATGACCGGATGGTGCTTTGCAACTCCGTCTATCGCGAAATGCTCCATTCCGGTGACGATGCCGGTATGGAGCCGGGAACGGCTTTCGAAACCATCATCCGCAACGCGGCGGAACGCGGTGACGTCAAGGATGCCGAAGGCCAGGTCGAGGAATGGATCGCCAACCGCCTGCATCAGCATCGCAATCCCGGCCCGCCGCAGGTGCAACGGCGCAGCGGCGGACGCTGGGTGATGATCAGCGAACGTCGAACCATCGACGGCGGCACGGTCGCGGTCTATTCGGATATTTCAGAACTGAAGCAACGGGAAGAAAGTCTTTCCGACAAATCGGCGGCGCTCGAGGCGCTTTCCGGCAAGCTCGCGAAATATCTGGCGCCGCAGGTCTACAACTCGATCTTCACCGGCCGTCAGGACGTCCGGATCACGAGCCAGCGCAAGAAATTGACGATCTGCTTTTCGGATATCGCCGGCTTTACCGAAACCACCGACCGGATGGAATCGGAGGATCTCACGCAATTGCTCAATCATTACCTCACGGAGATGTCGAAGATCGCGTCGGAATACGGCGCCACGATCGACAAATATGTCGGCGACGCGATCGTGATGTTCTTCGGCGACCCGGAAAGCCGCGGCGTCAAGCAGGACGCGCTTGCCTGCGTCAAGATGGCGATCGCGATGCAACGCAGGATGACGGAGCTCGCAGGCGTATGGCGCGACGCCGGAATCCAGACGCCGCTGCGGTGCCGGATCGGCATCCACACCGACTATTGCACGGTCGGCAATTTCGGCAGCGCCGACCGAATGGACTACACCATGATCGGGGGCGCGGTGAACCTCGCCTCCCGGCTGGAGCACGAGGCGCCGCCGGGCGAAGTCGTCATTTCCTACGAGACCTACGCCCATGTGCAGGATGAAATTCACTGCGAGGAACATGGCGCCATACAGGTCAGAGGCATCGCCTATCCGGTGACGAGCTATCGCGTGATCGATCTCAAGGCCAATCTCGCCGCCGGCGATGTCGCCATTCGCACCCAGCTCCCGCATCTCCGGCTCGAGCTCGAGCCGCATTTGATGTCGGCGGACGAACGCGGCCAGGCCGCGGCGGCGCTGCGGCAGGCGCTCGACCGGGTCTCAAGCTAGCCAGTCTCAAGCTGGCCCTGCACGCCTACGCCGTCGCAAGCACCCTGCCGAACACGCGATCGAGCGCGGCGCGCAAGGCCTCGGTCGGATTCGATGCGGCCGAACGGCTGCGCCATGCGACATGGCCGTCAGGCCGAACCAGCACGGCGCCATCGGCGTCGACGCCGTTAGCCTCGTGCCAGTTTCCGTCGGGGTCGATCAGTTCACTGCCCTCGCCGATCATATGGGCCACGAGCGGCGGCCACGACATGCTCGATGGCCTGCGCCGCCCTTAGCCATGCATCGCCCCGGCTGCCGGCCAGCAACACAAAGCGGGGGCCGAACAGGTCGATCGTCGAGATTTGCTCGTTGCCGCGCCGGAGCCAGACATGGGGCGCGCGGTTGCCGGGCCGCGCGGACGGCACATATTCGGTGACGGGATCGTCGACCGCCGCCGGCGCGCGTGCCATCGGGCACGACCGCGCTCGACTGATAGCAGGCGCCGAAGATCAGCCCCTGCTCGTTGAGGAATTCGCGCCGCGGCAGCACATTGCTTTGCCGCGCCGTGCGTCCCATCGACAGCGCGTTGGCGAGCGAATTCCGGGTGATGATCTGGCCCAACGGCTGGCGCTCGTCGTGGTAGCTGTCGAGCAGCAAGGCGTCGGCGTTGCCGCGCAAGACCGCGGCGATCTTCCAGACGAGGTTGTGAACGTCCTGCACGCCGGTGTTGAGGCCAAAGCCCCCGGTCGGCGGCATCTCGTGGGCGGCGTCGCCGGCCAGGAAGACGTCGCCGACGCGATAGCGGTCGGAAACGATGGCGGACGCTTCCCACGGACTGACGCCGAGCACCTTGACTCGATCGGCATGCCAACGGCCTTGCGGATCAGTTCGCCGCACAATTCCGGGGTAAAATCCTGCGGCTCCCAGCCATATTGCCTGGGGCCGTGAATCAGAAAGCCCCAGCGATCCCTGCCGTTGATGGTCAGGAAGGTGGCGCGCAAATCTTCCTGCTCGACAAAATATAGCGCGGCCGGCCGGTGCGTGACCCATTGGGTGAGGTCGGCCTCGAACAGGATGTTGACGCTGTCGTAGACTTTCTCTTCGCCGATCATCTTCACGCCGAGCGCACGGCGCACGCGGCTTTGCGCGCCTTCGGCTGCGATCAGATAACGCGCCGTGAACGGCGTCTCCTCACCCGTCATGCGATCGGTCAAGACGCCGGTCACGCCGCCGGGCTTTTGGCTGAACGAGGTCAGCTCGGTATTGAAGCGCAGCGTTCCCGGGCCTGCGGATTCTGCAAAGCGGCGAATCACCGGCTCGAGGTCGTCCTGCGCGCAGAGGCAATTCTTCACCGGCGTCGCGGCCATGTTCTTGGCGGTGGCGCGGCCGGGCACGCGGCGCTCGATCTCCTTGCCCGCAAGCGTCTCGGTCCAGACGATCAGCCCGGTGCCGCCTTCCGCCAATCCGGCTTGCCTGACGGCTGCATCGATGCCGCATTGCCGGAAGACTTCCATGGTGCGGGCGTTGATCCCGCGCGCCTTCGGCGTCAGCGCCGTGGCCGGGTGACGCTCGACCAGCAGCGAGCGCACGCCGTGCTGCGACAGCAGCAGGGAGGCGGCAAGGCCCACCGGGCCGCCGCCGGAAATCAGAACGGGGATGTCGAGCATCTCTTCTCCTTGATCATCCGTGGGGCTGCGGATCATCCGATATCCATCGGCTTGCCGTGGGGTTCCCTGCGATAGGCGAAGATGGCGATCAGCGCCGCGAATTCGCACGCTGCCAGGCTGGTTTGATGAAGGCGCCGTTCATCGACATTGCTTATACCGGAAAGCCGGTAAATGATACGCAGGCCATTCCTTCCCGCCGGAGATCCAGCATGAAAGCCCGACTTGTCGCCGCTGCCGTTTGCGGCCTGTTGATGACGCAGGTGGCGCAGGCCGCGGAAATCAAACTGCTGGCCCCGGGCGCCATCAAGGATATTTTCCTCGAACTGGCGGCGCCGTTTGAAAGCAGCAGCGGCAACAAGGTGGTGGTGACCTGGGCCAGTTCCGCGGACATCAGGAAGCGGATCGGCGCCGGCGAGGCCTATGATTTCGTCATCGTCGGCGCGATCGATGTCGATGCCTTCATCAAGGACGGCAAGATGGTGGCGGGAAGCCGGGTCGACATCGCGGGCTCCGGTGTCGGCGTCGCCGTCAAGGCCGGCGCGGCGAAGCCGGACATCGCCACCAGCGCGGCGGTCAGGAACGCCATGCTTTCCGCGCGGATGGTGGCGTATTCGGCGGGCGCAAGCGGCGTCTATGTGCAACGCCTGTTCGAGCGGCTTGATATCGCCGAGCAGATGAAGAGCAAGTCGAAGCAGACCGCGCCCGGCGTTCGGGTCGCGCAGTATCTGGCAAGCGGCGAGGCCGATCTCGGCTTCCAGCAGGTGAGCGAGCTGATCCGCGAGACCGGGATCGACTTCATCGGCCCGCTGCCGGCCGACATCCAGAACATCACCAGTTACTCCAGCGGCATTCCCGTTGGCTCCAATACTCCGGAGGCCGCCAAGGCCCTGCAGGCGGTGCTGTCAGCGCCTTCCGCCGCGCCCGTGATCCGGAAGAACGGCATGGAGCCAAGCCGTCCGTAAATGCTGGCCGGCACGCAAGGCGCAACCCCGCCAGGAGGCGAGCGCCCCTTCAACTCCATGACCTGCGTCACGCAAGCGATCGACCGCGCATGCTACCAGCTCCCGGGACGCTTCGAACGCTTCGTCGAACGCCAGGGAGGAATGAGATGGCCATCGATTTAAATCTTGAACACCGGAATGAACGCGATGCGCTCACCGGGACCGAGCTCGACAGTGTGACCGCCGGCGCCGACAGCAGCTACAACAGAATGCTGGAACTGATGTCGAAGGTGCTGCAATCGGCGGCGGATACCAGAAAAGCCATCATCGCCAATATTCGCTGACGCGCGCCGTCAGCGCCACACCGGCGCGCATGTGAACCCTTTCACAATCCAGGATAGTGCGGGCGCCGCACTGACGCCAGCACGCGTGACGTTGGTGGCATCAGATCGCCCACCATCAGCTTTCCGAGACGCCAACTGACGCTCCGCCTCAGGCTTGTGGCGGCTGGTGATCGCGGGCAGACTGACCGGGCACGATGATGGAGGAGTCATGCAACGCCGGCTTGCGGCCATTTTAGCGGCGGATGTCGTCGGTTACAGCCGTCTCATGGGCACCGACGAAATGGGGACCGTCACCTCGCTCAAATCGCACCGCCGCGAACTGGTCGATTCCAGCATCTCGGAGCACCACGGCCGCATCGTCAAAACCACCGGCGACGGGATGCTGGTGGAATTCGCCAGCGTCGTGGATGCGGTTGGCTGCGCGGTCAAGGTTCAGCGCAATATGGTCCGGCGCAACGCCGGCATTGCCGCGGACAGACAAATCGTATTTCGAATCGGGATCAATGTCGGCGATATCATCATCGATGACGCCGGCGATATTTTTGGCGACGGCGTCAATATCGCGGCGCGTCTGGAAGCGCTTTGCGAACCCGGCGGCGTGTGCATTTCAAGGGCGGCGAACGACCAGATCAGGGACAAGCTGTCGATGGCCTTCGCCGATCTCGGCGAGCAGGCCGTCAAGAACATCGCACGTGCGGTGGGCGTGTTCGGGCTGACTGCCGAGGATATTATCGCGCTTCCGGAATCTGCTGCTCCCGCATCCGCTGGCGGCGCCCGCGCGCCGGACAATCGATTTGAGCAGGAGATCCATTTTTGCCAATCCGGGGATGGCGTGCAACTGGCCTATTCCCGGATGGGCCAGGGTCCGCCGATCGTCAAGACCGGCAACTGGATGACCCACCTCGAATTTGATTTTGAAAGCCCCATTTGGCGGCATTTCTATCGAGAACTGTCACGCGATCATACCTTGTTCCGGTACGACGCCCGCGGCAACGGATTATCGGATCGCGAGGTGCCCGACGTCGGTTTCGAGAAATACGTGGATGACCTTGAAACGGTGGTCGACGCCGCCGGCATCGACCGTTTCGCGCTGCTCGGCATATCGCAAGGCTGCGCGGTTTCGGTCGGCTACGCGGTCCGACATCCGGAACGCGTTTCGCATCTGGTTCTTTTCGGAGGCTATGCCGTCGGCTGGAAGAAACGCGCCAGGACCGAGGCGGAGCGGGAAGCCGGCGAGGCGATGGTCACCCTGATGCGCCTCGGCTGGGGTCAGGAGAACCCGGCATTCCGACAAATGTTCACATCGCAGTTTATTCCGGACGGCTCCAAGGAGCAGTCCGACTGGTTCAACGAACTGCAACGGGTATCGGCCTCTCCTGCCGATGCCGTGCGCAACCTGCTGGCAAATGGCGAGACAGACGTGAGTTCGCTGCTGTCGCAGGTCAGGGTGCCAACGCTCGTCATGCATTCCCGTCATGATGGAAGGGTACCCTTTGAATCCGGACGGCGACTGGCCGCCGGAATCCCCGGAGCCCGCTTCGTTCCGCTCGAGAGCCGGAATCACCTGATCCTGGAAAGCGAGCCCGCATTTGCTCGCTTCCTTGAGGAGTTGCGATCATTTCTCGGCGCCGACGGGCCCGGCAAAATAGGCTGACGATCCGAGACCGGGCGACACGCCCGCCGCCTCAAATCACGAAGAACCCATGGCTGGCGTCGCGGCGGAGCTGTTCGACCAGGCCATATTCCCAGTCGAGATAGGCCTGCATGGCGGCCGTCGAGGCCTCGGTGCCTTCGTAAGGCCGCCGGTAGCGATGCGCCGGATCGGGCTTTGGCAGGACCAAGGGCGGCCCGACTTCCAGGGCGCCATCATAGCCGCCATCGAGCACGTAGACCTCCCACCCCATTTGCGCGAGCCAGGACGCGGTCATGTCGGCGCGGACACCGAGATTGTCTGACAAGACGATACGCGCGCCGCGCACCGGCGCGGCCATGTCGATCTCCTGAACCAACTGGCCGCCGGCGTAGTGGCGAAAGCCCTTGAGGTGGCCGGCGGCGTATTCTTCGGCGTCGCGGACGTCGAAGCGATAGAGCGTGCGGCCCATTTCGGCTTCGAGCGCGCCAAGCTCGGCCATGCCGATCCGGCGAACGCCGGCGCGATAGGCGACGTCGCGGGCATTGACCCTTGCGTCCTCGGCGGCGCCGATCGCGCCGCGGCGGCCGGCGCCGTGTTCGAGATCCTGTTTGGCAAGCGTCCAGCCGATGGTGCCGTTGCGCAGCGCCACCACCTTGTTTGCAACCGCCGGCGTTGATCAGCGACTGGGCGCCGATGATCGAACGGGTGCGGCCGGCGCAATTGACGATGATGGTGGTGTCGGGATCGGGCGCGGCCTCGTTTGCGCGCAGCACCAGTTCGCCGCCGGGCACACTGATCGAACCCGGGATGTTCATGGTGGCGTATTCGTCGAACCGGCGAACGTCGAGAATCCTGATATTGGCCTTGCGCGCGATCAGCTGACCTACTTCTTCCGCCGACAGCGAGGGCGTGTGACGGCGTGACTCCACCAGTTCGCCAAACGCCTTGGCGTAGGAATTGACGTCCTGGAACAGCTCAAACCCCGCGTCCTTCCAGGCCTGCAGCCCGCCATCGAGCGCGCGGACATTGGTGTATCCCAACGCGTTCAGGCGATCCGCCGCCTCGGCAACAAGGCCTTCGCCGGAATCATAGACGACAACCGGCGCATCCTTGCGCGGCAGCCGCAAGTCCCGGCTTCGAGCGCAATCCGCCCGGCGGCCATGTTGGCGGCGAACAAGGGATGGCCGGTGGCAAAGGCGGCCTCGTGCCGCACGTCGAGCAGCGCGATTTCCTCGCGCAGCAAGAGTGCGATGCGGACTTGCGAGGGCGTGATGGTGGCTGGGGTCATGGCTGTCCGGCGGTGGACGAATTGTTCGCCTGACGAATAGCAATATCATGAACGGCACGCCATACCGGCAAGGACGCGAACGCCAAAGCGGCAGCCGCCAGCGCGCGCGGTTCGGGATTTGACCAACCGCGCTACGCCCCCTCAAGCCGGCGCGTGATGCTTCTCGAACATGAATCCATGGCCGAGCGACCAGTCGGGTATGGAATTTTCGGTGAGTACGATGGTGATGTCGTCGCCGCGAAATCCGGCGTCGACCGCAATGCCGGCAATCATCGCAAACAGCCGGCGTCTTTGTTCGACCGACCGTCCCTCCAGGAACAGGATCTCGACAATGGACGCCTCGGCGGTCCGCCTGACGTCCGGAAAGGTTGGATCGATGATCATCATCCCCGGCGGGAAGACCGATATCAGCTGAAAGCGATCCTTTTCGGGGACGTTGCAGGTCGCGACCAGGGCAGTGTGGACGGCGGCCGCCAGGGCGGAAATCTTGGACTGCGGCAGGCATGACGGGACAGAGATACGGGCGAGCGGCATTGGTCAGGTCCTTCGCGTGGTAGTGGGGTGCGGTAGGGCCTTGTATTAGTATCGATAAATCAGATAAATATCGAAAAATGACATTCATTGATACCAATTCATCAGGAATTGAACATGCACCCAACGTCTGACATCGCCTTCTTTGCCCGGACGGTCGACCTCGGGACCTTTGCCGCTGTCGGCGCCGAGGCCGGACTGACCGCCTCCGGCGTCTCCCGCATCGTCACGCGGCTGGAAAGCCGTCTCGGCGCCAAGCTGCTGCATCGAACCACAAGGAAGCTGGTGCTGACGCAGGAAGGCGAGACATTTCTGGCCCATGCGAGAAACATACTGGGCGCCGTCGAAGCCGCTGAAGCCGCGGTCGCGTCCGCGCACGGCCGGCCGCGCGGACACCTCCGTCTGAACACGGGGACCGCGTTCGCCAGATACAAGCTGGCCAGGCTGTTGCCGGAATTCTCCGAGCGCTTTCCCGAAATAACCATCGATCTCTCCGTCAGCGACCGCCGCATCGATCCGATCGCGAATCAGATCGATGTGACGATACGCGTGGGGCCGCTGGCGCACAGCGAACTGATTGCCGTGCGGCTCGGCGAGGTCAGGAGGGTCATCGTGGCAAGCCCGCGCTACCTGGAACGCCACGGCAAGCCCGTCAGGGCCACCGATCTGCTGCAGCACAATTGCCTGCTGCTCAGCGGCTTCGCGCGCCTCGCGCAATGGCCGATGTTCGATGGCGGCATCCGGATCATGATGACGCCCAGGGGCAACATCACCTCCGATAGCGCGGAAGTGCTGTGGGATCTCGCCCTGGCGGGAATTGGAATCGTCCGGCTCGGTGATTTTCTCGGCGCCGAAGCATTGGCGAAGGGGCAACTGGTATCCTTGCTTGCGGATTGCCACGATGACGATCCGCAACCGATAACCGCGCTGATCCTGCCCGGCCGCCAAACGCTGCCGCGCGTCAGGGCGTTGCTCGACTTCCTGAAATCGCGGCTGTAGGCCGCCGAGTAGCGACCGCAAGCCTGCTATTGCTGCGCCCCGATGCGGACGCTAGGCTTGCGCGGAAATGGTGCAGGAGGCTCCCGTGACCGAATCCAACGACCGCAAGACTGCCGACGACGGCAGGATTTCCGAAGACCGCCGCGAAGCGCTGCGCTATGCGCTGGCGATCGGCAGCGGTGCTGCGCTCGCCGCCGCCGTCACCAGCCCGGCGTCGGCGCAGTCGACGTCCGACAACACGCTCGATCGCGTCCGCGCCGCCAAGGTGCTGCGGATCGCGGTGCTGCCGGGCGAACTGCCCTATTTCAACAAGGATCTCGCCAGCGGCACCTGGTCCGGCATGTGCCTCGAGATGGCCAACGACATCGCAAAGCTGCTCGACGTCAAGCTTGAATACACCGAATCGACCTACGGCAACTCGATCCTCGATTTGCAGTCGAACAAGATCGACCTCGGCTTTGCCCTCAACCCGACCCCGCAGCGCGCGCTGGTGGTGGATTTCTGCGGCGCCGTTTTCCATCATCCGTTCGGCGCCATGCTCAAGAAGGGGCTGGAAGCCAAAACCTGGGCCGACATCAACAAGCCCTCGGTCAACATCGCGGTCGACGTCGGCTCCGCCAACGAGACGGTCGCGCGGCGTTTCGCGCCGAACGCGACCATCAAGTCGCTGAAGTCGCGCGACGAGGTGATGCTGGAAATGTCCTCCGGCCGCGTCGACGTCGTGGTCAACGCGCTGGTGCTCGGGCTGACCGCGATCGCCAAGAACCCGAACCTCGGCACCTACAAGATCCTGCAAACGCCTTCGGTGGCCATTCCCAGCAGCATGGCGGTGCGGCGCGAATCCGACAAGCGCTGGCGCGATTTCCTCGCGGTGTGGGTCGACTACAACCGCGGCATCGGCCAGATGCGCGAATGGTTCGTCAAGGGCCTGTCGCTGAGCGGCGTCAAGCCGGAAGACGTGCCGGTGGAGCTGAATATCTGAGGGCCGCTGAAGCTATTCAGGACCTTCACGCCTTGTCGTAGGTGAGGCCGCGCTCGAACCTGCGCGCGACCAGCGTGGCCGGAAACAGGATCGCAAAGTAGATCAGCGCCACGATCGTATAGACTTCCAGCGGCCGGTAGGTGTCGGCGTTGATCAGCGTTGCGTTGTAGACGAGGTCGGGCACGGCGATGACCGACACCAGCGAGGTGTTCTTCAGCTGCGTCACCGACTGGTTGACGTAAGGCGCCAGCATCGGCTTCAGCGCCTGCGGCAGGATCACCAGCCGCAGCACGCGCCATGGACTCAAGCCCAGCGCCCGCGCCGCGTCCCATTGTCCGACATGGATGCTCTCGATGCTGCCGCGGACGATCTCGGCGTAGAACGCGCCGCCATAGAGCGAGAGCACGCTGATGGCCGCGACATGCGCCGGGATGTTGACGCCGAGCACGACCGGCAGCGCGTAGTAGAACCAGATGATCTGGACCAGCAGCGGCGTGCAGCGGAACAGCTCGATATAGGCCACCAGCAGCCAGTCGATCACGGGCAGGCGCCGCAGCCGAAGGATGCCGACGAACAGGCCGATCAGGGTCCCGAGCAAGATGGTGCCGATGGTGTAGGCGATGGTCCAGCCGAGCCCGAGCCAGAACAGATGGCTGTATTTGCCGAGGATCGCGAAATCCCAAACGTAGGGCATGACTGCTCCGGCCTTACGGGAAGGCCGCCTGTTTCGTGGTTTATCGGCCAGCCATCACATCAGAGGTAGCGGCTCGGCGCAAACGCCGTGACATCGAAGGACGGCGGCGCACCGCCGATCATCGCGGCAATGGCGGCTCCCGTCGCGGGCCCGGTGGTGAAGCCGATATGCTGGTTGCCGAAGGCAAGCCACAGGCCCTGATGCCGGGGCGCCGGCCCGATCATCGGCAGGCTGTCCGGCAGCGTCGGCCGCGCCCCGCGCCAGGTTTCGCCGACCCTGTCGCCGAATTCGACCACGCCGCGCGCCATCGGCACCACCGCGTCGATCTGGGCGAACGACGACGGCGCATCGCGGTCGGTCAGTTCGACGCCCGAGGTGACGCGAACGCCGTTCTCCATCGGCGTCATCAGGAAACTGCCCTCGGCGTCATGGATCGGACGCTGCAACGAACGCGCCGGGTTCGGCTTGAATTCGCGATGGTAGCCGCGCTCGAACGCCAGCGGAACGCGATAGCCGAGCGGGCGCAGAATATCCGAAGACCACGGTCCAAGCGCTACCACGACATGGCGCGCCGCAATCGCGCCATCGGCGAGCACCACGCGCCAGCCTTCGGCCTCGGGCACGATCGCCTTGATGTCGGATTGACGGACCTCGCCGCCGGCGCCCGCGAGCATTTTGGCATAGGCCTTCACCACATTGCCGGGTGAGTCGACCGAAGCCGTCTGCGTGTGCAGCAGTCCCGACCTTGTAGACCGGCACGATGCTCGGCTCGAGCGCGGAAATGTCCTGGCGGTCGAGCAGCTGGCTTTCGATGCCATACTCGGCGAGCAAGGCCTGCTCCGCCTTCGCCGACGCAACCGCGTCGCTGCGCCACGCCTTCAGCCAGCCGGTTTCGCGGATGCGCTGCGCCGCGCCGGCTTTCACGATCCATTCCCGATGCAGCTTCAGCGATGCGCCGATCAAGCCGTGCAGCGCGGTTGCGCGCGGCCGCAGACGCGATTCCGCTCGCATTGGCCAGAAAGCGGATCACCCAATCCGGGTTCCGGATGGCCCAGCCGATATTCCAGCGCAACGCCGCGTGCTGGTTGGTCAGGTATTTCGGCAGCGCGCTCCAGAGCGCGGGATTGTTGAGCGGCGAGATCGAGCCGCTCGAGAGAATGCCGGCATTGCCGTAGGAGGTTTCGCTGCCCGGCTCGCGCCGGTCGACGAGGACGACCGACATTCCCCGCTGCCGCGCAGCATAGGCTGCGGATACGCCGACGATGCCGGCGCCGAGGACCGCGACATCGGTTTTGCTATCTGACATCGATTTTTCCAGGAGAGGTTACCATTCGGGGCGATTTCACATCAGCGTCAGGGCGCCGCTGATCCGGCGACTATAGGTGCCACGATAGTGAATGCCAATCATCGCGGGCCACAGGGCGGCACTGTCGAGGACGCAGGGATGCGCGCAAACACTTGGCGGCCGACGCGGCCGATGGCAATAAGCTTCGACCCGGCTAACATGCCTCGCCCTCAGTTGACGTGAGCCATTCCGCATGAACATCGACACGCTCGCCCGGGAAATCGCCGCGGGCAAACCGGTTCGGTCGCTGCATTTGACCGGGGATCACTGGCCCGAGCTTGATTGCCAGGGCGCGTCGTTCCTCGACTGCGTGTTTGAAAGGGTTCAGTTCTCCGAGGCCGAATTTGCCGAAGCGCGCTTTGCCAACTGCCGGTTCATTTCGAGCCGCTTCGCGCACGCCGAACTGCCGGGCGCCCGGTTCGAGGGGTGCAGCTTCACCAGTGAAGACCGCAAGGGCTGCAGCTTTGCCTTCAGCAATCTGCAACGGGCGATGTTTGCCGCCTGCGACCTGTCGCTGGCGGCCTTCGACCGGACGGAGCTCTTTGCCATCGAGATGCGCGAGTGCAACCTCACCGGAACGAAATTCACCAAGGTCGACTTCAGCCGCGCGCTGAGCCGCAAGCAGATCGAGACGCGCGCCAGCTTTCAGGCCTGCAAGATGGACTTCGCCGACCTTTCCGAATCGAAATTGCCGGGCTGCAGCCTTGCCGGGAGCCGGCTTCGCGAAGCCGATTTGTCGGGGGCCGACCTGACCGACGCGGACCTGTCGGACTGCGACCTGTTCCAGGCCATCGTCGACGGCGCAAAGCTTGCGGGCGCGGACCTCGGCGGCGCCGAGGTGAGCGGATTGAACCTGACCACACTGGCCGACTTCGCAGGCCTGAAGGTCAGCGACGATCAGATGTTCGCCCTGCTGGACGCCATGGGTGTCACGGTGCGCGCCCGGAGCCGATGACGGACCAGTCAGCATTCGTGGGAATAATGGACGATGGTCAGGAACGGCGTCAGGCCGACAGATCGAGCAAGCGCGATGGACGCCTTGTTGTCCGCCTCGACCTGATATCGCGGGGTCAGGCCGCGTCCGGTGAGTTCGGCGAGAACCGTGCGGACGATTTGCCCGCCAAATCCTCTGCCGCGGTGGGAAGGTGCGGTAACCACGCCCCCTACTTCCCAAACCGGGCCGTAGTTCTCGAACGCGAAGCAGGCCGACGGAGTATCGCCGCCGTGCTCCAGCACACAGGCAAACGCTGTTCCATTGCGCAGAAGCGGCTCGAGCCAGGCGCGATCGTGACCTTGGGATTTGAACAGCCGAAACGCGGCGTCGCCGGGGTCCGTCGTCATGCGAAAGCCGGGGGACTGCTCGAATGGACCAGCGGCCGTGAATGACACCACGGCGGTGCGCGGCTTGACCGCGAATTGCAATTCGACCGCCGCCAGATCGGCGTCTCGCGACAGCTTGAACACGATCCCGACGCCGCGAGGAACATGGCGCATCAGCTGCGCGGTGAGATCGGGATGATCGCTCGAGATGAGAGCTGCAAAGGCCGCGCCCGGATAGGCTTGCCGGTCATAGGAAGTGACCGACGCATCGACGACGACCAATGTCGCGGCACCCGTGGCATCGGAAACCCGATGAACCCTCGAATGCGCCGGAAAAGCCTGCAGGTGCTTCAGCAGAACGATATTGCGCAGCGGTTCGCGTGCGAGTTCGTCAACGACATGCTGGACAGAAATATCCGGGATCATGCGGTCAGCTTAGGGCCGCAGGCCAAACGACGGCAAGAAGGAAGCGGGCGCCCGCTTTCGGCGAACTAGCGCTCGGCCCGCATATACGGGCTGCGTTCGGAAACCAGCTTCAGTTCCGGCGCAACATTCATCTTGTGGACCGCACTGGTCCGGGTCGCGGATTCCGGATTGCCCCAGAAGACCCACACGACGGCGCCAATCGCCAGTATCCCGCCACTCATTACCCCAATGTCGCGCTTCATCGCGATCTCCCGTTCGTTTCGGGTTATGCACAAATCAAGCCAGACAGGCGTGGTCGAACTATGGCGAGCGGCATTCGGTCACAATCCCTGTGACGTGACCGCGAGAAGGGGGAACTTCGCAGCACTGAAGACCGGGAAAAAGCGCCCAGGCGCGGCATGATACAGCCACCCGCGGCTGGGGCCTTCCGAGGCGTTCGCCAATTCGGATTGATCTGGATCAAGGCACCCATTGATTCGCTCTTTATCCTTATTGCGGGCAGCGGCCCTGATGCCGCCAATCATCCAATCATCGCATTGAACGAGATCGACCATGCCCGCCGACGGCACCGATATTCACGGACGCCCGCGCCGCAGGCGTATGGAAATCTTCGCGTTTCTGTTTCTGACCGCGATATTGATGCCCGCTTTGGCGGTTGCGGCTGTCGGCAGCTACGGATTTGCGGTGTGGATCTATCAGATGGCCGCCGGTCCGCCCGGCCCTCCCAAGCACTAGCCGCAACAGGGATCATCGCCGTGGCCAAAAACTCCCTCCGATATCGACCGCCGCGCCCTCATCACCGGTCGCCTGCCCAAGGCGGATCGTGTGGTCACGCCGCCCGGTGGCGAAATTGCAAGCATTCTGGTGCAGGCCCGGCCCGAGCGCCTCGTCGCCGTGGAAGCCGCGATTGTCGGACTGGTTGGATGCGAGGTCTATGGCCGCGATCCTGTCGGCAAGCTCGTGGTCGTGGTCGACGCCCCGGACGCCGGTTCACTGGGCACGACGCTCAACACCATCGCGCTATTGCCCGACGTCTATTCCGCCTCGCTCGTCTTTCATGCCATCGATGCCACCGCCTGACTTCTGAAGGACCGTCATGACCGGACCCAAGCTCGATCGCCGTCAGCTTCTGAAGCTCGAGGCCGCCGCAATGGCCGCACTCGCCGGTGGAATGCCGGCTGCAAGCGTCGCCGCCAACCTCGTCACCGAGCGGGCCGCCAGCGAACTGAACTGGGACAAGGCGCCGTGCCGGTTCTGCGGCACCGGCTGCAGCGTGATGGTCGCCACCAAGGACAACCGCGTGGTCGCAACCCATGGCGACATCAAATCCGAAGTAAATCGCGGGCTGAATTGCGTGAAAGGCTACTTCCTTTCCAAGATCATGTACGGCCACGACCGTCTCACCCGGCCGATGCTGCGCAAGTCGAACGGCAAATTCGACAAGGACGGCGAGTTCACGCCGGTCTCGTGGGATGAGGCGTTCGACATCATGGCGGAGAAATTCAAGGCCGCATTGAAGAAGCGCGGCCCGAGCGGGATCGGCATGCTCGGGTCCGGGCAGTGGACGATCTGGGAAGGTTACGCCGCACTGAAGCTGATGAAGGCGGGCTTCCGCTCCAACAATCTCGATCCCAACGCGCGGCACTGCATGGCCTCGGCCGCTGTCGGCTTTATGCGCACCTTCGGCATCGACGAGCCGATGGGCTGCTACGACGACATCGAGGCGGCGGACGCGTTCGTGCTGTGGGGCTCGAACATGGCCGAGATGCACCCGATCCTGTGGACCCGGGTCGCGGATCGCCGGCTCTCCTCGCCCCATGTTCGTGTCGCCGTGCTGTCGACCTTCGAGCACCGCTCCTTCGACCTCGCCGATATCGGCATGGTGTTCAAGCCGCAGACCGACCTCTACATCCTCAACGCCATCGCCAACCATATCGTCAAGACGGGCCGGGTGAACAAGGATTTCGTCGACAAGCATACCCTGTTCAAACGCGGCCAGACCGACATCGGCTATGGGCTGCGCGCAGAACATCCGCTGGAGCAGAAGGCGAGCGGGCGCGCCAAGGCCGGCGACGCGACCGACATGAGCTATGACGAATACGTCAAGTTCCTGGCCGACTACACGCTGCGGAAAGCATCGGAGATGTCGGGCGTACCGGTGAACCGACTCGAGGCGCTCGCCGAACTCTATGCCGACCCGAAGGTCAAGGTCACGAGTTTCTGGACCATGGGATTCAACCAGCACACCCGTGGCGTCTGGTGCAACAATCTCGTCTACAACATCCACCTGCTGACCGGAAAGATATCCGAACCCGGCAACAGCCCGTTTTCGCTGACCGGCCAGCCATCGGCCTGCGGCACCGCGCGCGAGGTCGGCACCTTCTCGCACCGGTTGCCCGCCGACATGGTGGTGACCAACAAGGCCCATCGTGACAAGGCCGAACAAATCTGGATGCTTCCCGAAGGCACCATTCCCGACAAGCCGGGTTACCACGCCGTACTGCAGAACCGGATGCTGAAGGACGGCCTGCTCAACGCCTATTGGGTGCAGGTCAACAACAATCTGCAGGCCGCGGCGAACGCAAACGAGGAGACCTGGCTCGGCTATCGCAATCCCGAGAACTTCATCGTGGTGTCCGACGCCTATCCGTCGGTGACCGCGCTCGCCGCCGACCTTATCCTTCCAACCGCGATGTGGGTGGAGAAGGAAGGCGCCTACGGCAATGCCGAACGCCGCACCCATGTCTGGCACCAGTTGGTGTCGGCACCAGGCGAGTCGCGATCCGATCTCTGGCAACTGATGGAATTTTCCAAACGTTTCAAGATCGAGGAAGTGTGGCCGGAAGATTTGCTCGCCAAGAAGCCGGAGTATCGCGGCAAGTCGCTGTTCGACGTGCTCTACAGGAACGGCCAGGTCGACAAGTTTCCAACCAGCGATATCCAGGCAGGCTACGCCAACGACGAGTCCAAAGCGTTCGGCTTTTACGTCCAAAAGGGCATGTTCGAGGAATACGCCACCTTCGGCCGCGGCCACGGCCACGATCTCGCGCCATACGACACCTATCATGAAGTGCGCGGGCTGCGCTGGCCCGTCGTCAACGGACAGGAAACCCGCTGGCGTTTCCGCGAGGGATACGACCCCTATGTGAAACAGGGCGCAGGCGTTCAGTTCTACGGATTCCCCGACGGCAAGGCACGCATCTTCGCCCTGCCCTATGAACCGCCGGCGGAATCGCCCGACAACGAATACCCGTTCTGGCTATCGACCGGCCGCGTGCTGGAGCACTGGCATTCCGGCACCATGACGCGCCGCGTGCCCGAACTCTACAAGGCGTTTCCGGAAGCCGTGTGCTTCATGCATCCCGACGACGCCGCCGAATTGAAACTCCGGCGCGGCGACGAGGTAAAAGTGCAATCGCGCCGCGGCTACATTCGAACCCGGGTCGAGACCCGCGGCCGCAACAAGATGCCGCGCGGGCTGGTCTTCGTGCCGTGGTTCGACGAAGCGCAGATGATCAACAAGGTGACGCTTGACGCCACCGATCCGATTTCGCTGCAGACCGACTACAAGAAATGCGCCGTGCGCATCGAGCGGGTGAGCACGACATGATCGGAAAACCCTGGCTTCTGGCGCTGGCCGTTCTCACCGCCACCGCATCGACATCGCTGGTCGCGCAAACCGTCAGTTCGGGCCTGCGCGGCGCAACGCCGCTCAACGAGGAAGGGCCCGCCGCGCCAATGTCGCCGACGCGCAATACGGCGGAAAGGGAACCACGCAACTATCCGGAGCAGCCGCCGGTGATCCCGCACGGCATCGACGGCTACCAGATAGATATCAACGGCAACAAATGCCTGTCGTGCCACGCACGCGCCCGCACCGGCGAATCGCAGGCGCCGATGGTCAGCATCACCCACTTCATGGACCGCGACGGCCAGTTCCTCGCCTCGGTGTCGCCGCGGCGCTTCTTCTGCACCGAATGCCACGTTCCACAGAGTGTCGCGACGCCGCCCGTCAGCAACGATTTTGTCGATATCGATACCCTGTTGAGCCGCGCCGCGCCGGGAGGACGCCGATGAGTGCGACCGACCCGGCCGCGCCTCGAGCTTCAGCGCTGGCGCGGATATGGGCCTTCGCTGTCGAACTGTGGGATGTGATGCGCAGGCCGAGTTCCGTATTCGGGCTCGGCCTGCTGGTGCTCGCCGGTTTCGTCGCGGGCGTGGTGTTCTGGGGTGCGTTCAACACCGCGCTGGAATTGACCAACACCGAAAAATTCTGCACCAGCTGCCACGAGATGCGCGACAACGTTTTCTCGGAATTGAAGACGACCATTCATTTCTCCAATCGATCCGGCGTGCGTGCGAGCTGTCCTGATTGCCACGTTCCGCACAACTGGACCGACAAGATCGCGCGCAAGATGCAGGCCTCCAAGGAAGTCTGGGCACATCTGTTCGGCACCATCGATACAAGAGACAAATTCGTCGATCATCGCCTGGAACTGGCGATACACGAATGGGCGCGGTTCAAGGCCAACGACTCGCTGGAATGCCGGAATTGTCACAGCGCGGAGTCGATGGACATCACCAAGCAGTCGCCCCGCGCCTCGGTCGCACACCAGCGCTTCCTGTTCCCCGGCGAAAAGACCTGCATCGATTGCCACAAGGGAATTGCGCACCATTTGCCCGACATGCGCGGCGTCCCGGGTTGGCAATAACGGCTGCCGGAGCGGAACAAGGCCGGGCGGCGATGGCCTAATGCGCCGGGCTCAAGATCGGCCGCTGGTAGCGAAGCCATATCACCGCCGCGGCGGCGGCCAGCATCAGGAGCACGGAAAACCAGTTGAGCGGCTGCCAGCCCCAGCGATCCTGCAGAAAGCCCGCCATGAAGCTCGACGTCGCGGTGGTGCTGAAAACCAGCAGGTCGTTGAGCGCCTGGGTCTTGCCGCGCTCGTTCGGGCGGTAGCAGGTCGTCACCAGCGTGGTGGCGCCGACGAACAGGAAGTTCCACCCGACGCCGTTGACGGTGAGCGCGATCCGGAAATTCCATTCGGTCGATGCCGCTGAGCGCGGCAACGACGCCGGCCAGCATCAGCACGACGCCGCAGGCCATCACCGTCGTGGCGCCGATACCGGTTGATCAGATTGCCGGTGAAGAACGACGGCACGAACATGCCGAGCACATGCATGAAGATGACCCAGTGGGCTTCCGCGTGCGGATAGCCGCAGCCGACGATGGCCAGCGGCGACGCGCTCATGATGAAGGACATCGTGCCGAACGCCAGCATGCCGGCCATGACGGAGGCGATGAAGCGCGGCTGGCTGGCGATCACCCACAGCGGGCGCGGAGGTGCGGTGATTTCGGCCGCGCTCGGCGGTCGAAGCCGTCGTCGCGACCGGCGGGAAGGTGATGAAGGACATGACCGTGAAGACGATGACATGCAGGCCGAGAATGGCGGCATAGGTCGCGAGATAAAGCGGCATCGTCAGGTCGTGCGTCACGCGCACGAGGCTGGGGCCGATCACGGCCGCGGCGACGCCGCCGGCGGTGACCCACGAAATCGCCTTGGCGCGGTAATGGATCGGCACCAGTTCGGCCGCGGCGAAGCGGTACATCTGCAGGCAGGCCACCGCGTAGCCGAGGATGAGGCCGCCGCCGCACATGACGAGGAAGTTGGCGGTATACAGCCCGAGGCACATGACGATGGCGCCGGCCATGCCGAACAGCGAGCCGACGCGAAAGCCGATGCTCCGCCCGACCCGCTGCATCAGGAGCGCCGCCGGGAACACCCAGATCATCACGCCGATGTGCTGCATCGTGACCGGCAGGTTGGCGAGATCGGGACGATGATAGAAGGTGATGACGGAAAGCCCCGTCGCCGCAAACATCATGGTGTTGCAGGATTGGCCGACCGCCTGGCAGCAGGCCAGCAGCAGCAGATTGCGACGCGCACGCCGGTCGAGGTCCTGCGCCGGATCGGCTTCCGGCTTGAGCCCGGAATTGGGGGTTCAGTGCATCCATTGTTATTCTTGCCCACTGACCTCGGGAGGCACCGCGCGTGACCGGAGCGCGCGAAGCGACACCTCACCTTCTCTAGGAAAAACGACTTCCTCTCAAGGCCTGAGTGGAAGATTTTGCTGTCTCGGTCTGCATAGGAGGCATGAAAATCCCTTCGACGTTGATGACCTCGGCGAAATCGCGTAAGCTGCGACGCCGGGGGTAACGAATGTCCGATGATCTGCAATTCACCGTCCAGCGTCCGCCGGCCTATGGCGAATTGACGGACGTCCTGCCCGGACTGTTCTGGGTGCGGCTGCCGATGCCGACGATGCCCAATCACGTCAATTGCTGGCTGCTCGACAACGGCCCGGGATGGACGCTGGTCGATTGCGGCATGGACACCGACGATATTTTCGAGATCTGGGACAAGCTCTGGCGAGGGCTGCTGCGCGCCCGTCCCTTGCAGAACCTGACCTTCACCCATGCGCATCTCGATCACTACGGCTTCGCCAGCTATCTGGTGAAGGAATCGAAATGCACGGTGCGGCTGCCGCTGGCCGAATGGCTCAACGGCTGGAAGATGTGGCATGAGCGCGAGGAGGGACCGGACGAGCAGTTTGCCGTCTTCATGAAGCGAAACGGCGCCTCCGACGATGACGCCGCGAAAATCATCGAAGCCCAGCGCAAGTCGAAATATCTCGGCCTGCGGCCGCCGCGCGAATTCATCCGCATCCGGGACGGCGATGTCATCGCCATGGGGCAACGCGAGTGGCGGGTGATCACGGCAGGCGGGCATTCGCCGGAACATGCGTTGTTCCATTGCGAGAAGGACAACATCCTGATCGCGGGCGATCAGATCCTGTCGCACATGACGCCATCGGTCGATCGTGCCGTCGGCGCAGCCGGACGCCAACCCGATGAAGGAATATCTGGATTCGCTGACGCGGCTCGAGGCGCTGCCGCCGGACACGCTGGTGCTGCCGTCGCACGGCCTGCCGTTTCGCGCGCTGCATACACGGCTTGCGCAGCTGCGCGAACATCATCTGGCGCGGCTCGACGACGTGGCGTCCGGCGTCACCGGCAAGACAAACGCGTTTGCGATCGCGCAGGAAGTATTCCCGCGGGTGCTGTACGCCAATCCGCGCCAGGCGTTCGGCGAGGCGCTCGCCCATCTGAACATGCTGGCCTCGATCGGCCGGCTGACGCGCGAGGTCGATGCGTCCGGCGCGATCAGCTTCGCACCGGCGTGACAACCGAACCCGCTCTCCCCTGACGTGCCGGCCGGCCTGCTCCACTCGAAAGGGTGGCAGATCGCGATGATCGGGCTGGGCACCGCCACCGCGCAACTCGACACCTCCGTCAACATCGCCTTCCCCGCCATCACCAGGGGGTTCGACCTCACCATCGGCGATATCCAGTGGGTGGTGATCTGCTATGTGCTGACCTACGCCAGCCTGCTGCTGGTGCTCGGGCGCATCGGCGACACCATCGGTCACGCGGTCGTCTACCGGACCGGCCTCGATCTGGAGCGCCGTGGCGTTGCTTCTGGTCAGCTGTGCGCCGAGCTACGGCGCGATGCTGGTGTTTCGCTGCCTGCAGGGCGTCGGCGCGGCACTGGTGCTGAGCTGCGGCGCGGCGCTGGTGACGTCGCTCTATGGCGAAGAACGCCGCGGCCGGGCGCTCGGCATCTACACCATGATGATGGCGCTCGGCTTGATGCTCGGTCCGCTGATCGGCGGCGCGCTGACGGCGATTTGGGATTGGCCTGCGGTGTTCTGGTTCCGGATTCCGATCGCCATCGCCGCACTGGTGCTGTTGCGCGGCATGCCGGTATCGCCGCCGCGCGCCGCCGGCGATCGCTTCGACATTCTGGGCGGCATCGCGCTGATCCTGGGGCTGGTGACGATGCTGATGGCGCTCAACCGCATCAGGGAGTTCTCCGCCGTCTGGCTCGGAGCGCTATCCGCGCTCGCCTTCGCCGGCTTTGTCTTCCGCCAGTCCCGCGCCGAGCGCCCGATCATCGCGCGTGGAGTTCTTCGCCTGCCGGGCTTTGCGTTGCTCAATCTCGTCAGCGTGCTGGCCAATATCGCGGCCTTTTCGGTCTGGCTGCTGGTGCCCTATTATCTGGCGCGCGTGCCCGGATACGCGCTTGCGGAAAGCGGCGCGATCCTGGCTGCGGCCGCGGCCGGCGCCGTGCTGGCCGGACCGATCGGCGGCCGCCTCATCGGACGGCGAATTTCCGCCGAGCGGCTGGCGATCGCAGGCGCCGCCAGTATTGGCGCCGGTCTCCTGCTGCTGAGCGCGTGGACCGAGCAGACCCCGACCGCCCTGCGGGTCGCGGGGCTGGTCGTGCAGGGCGTCGGCCTCGGCCTGTTCCAGCTTGCCTATTCGGATATCGTGACGGCTGCGCTTCCGCTCAGGGATCGCGGCGTTGCCGGCAGTCTCGCCCTGCTCACGCGAACGCTGGGCACGGTCGGCGCCGCCTCGCTCGTCCTGATGGTGTTTGAAATCCTGCAAACAAAGCATGGCTTCCTTGCAGCGTTCCAGCAGACCTTTCAGCTGGCTGCCTTGCTGGCATTTGTCACAGCCGGACTGTTGGCGCTTTCATCGCGCAAGGCCGGCAAGCCGACCAGCGGCGCTTGAAAGCGCGATCGATTATTTCGTTCACTGCATGGCTTCCGCTATCTTTTCCGCCGTCATCAGCGTCGGGAAGTTGGTGTTGGCGCACGGCACCACCGGGAATATCGAGGCGTCGACCACGCGCAGGCCCTGCACGCCCTTGACGCGGCCCTGCGTATCGACAACGGCCATCGGATCGTCCGCCCGGCCCATGCGGCATGAACACGAGGCGTGCCACACGCCGATGGTGGCCTTGCGCACGAACGCCTCCAGCGCCTCGTCGTCGCCCATGACCTCATCGAACGTAAATCCTTCGACCACGAAATTGTCGATCATGTAACTGCGCAGCGCCGCGGGCCCGTCCATCAGCGCGGCGGCAATCGTGGTGAGGACCCTGTTTTTGGCGTTGACCACGCCGATCTTGCGGACGCGGTCGGAGTACGACGCCGGAAACGGCTTGTCGGTCACGGCCTTCAGCGACGCATTCATCTGCATCGCCGCCGTCATGCGAAAGCCGCTCATCAGGCGATCGAGGTCGCGCCGGTCGGACAGCAAATTGAACTGGACGATCGGCTCCGCCAGCGGGTCACGCGAGGCGAGCTTCACCTGCCCGGTCTCGGAATAGGTCTTGTTGACGAAGGTGAGCAGCGAGGCGATCTGTTCACCGACCGCGTGCCAGGCCGATTTGGTGAGGACGGCGACAAACATGTCGCCCTTGGGAACGCCTGACAGTCCCGAGGAGTAGCGCAGCCCGACCTGGATGTGGCGCCTGGTGTGTTCGTTCATGCGCCCGCCCGGGCGGACGAAAGACGACAGCGAGATCGAAGGATGATCCATCAGGCGCTGACCGACGCCCTCGAGGCCCATGACGACCGGGATGCCCAGATCTTTCAGCTGCCCGACCGGGCCGATGCCGGCGCGCAGCAGGTGCGCGGGCGAATGGATCGCGCCGCAGGACAGAATGATCTCATTGCCGCGAAACTCCTGTTCGCGGCCGTCGACCATCAGCCTTGATGCCGATGCACCGCGTGCCGTCGAACAACAGCTCCTTGACGTGCGTCTTGGTCAGGATCGTCAGATTGGCGCGGGCGCGGGTTTGGCTGTCGAGATAGCCCATCGCCGCCGAGACGCGTTGCTCGGTCTGATTGGAGTGCGTGATCGGAAAATAGCCGTCGACGAATTCGCCGTTCTGGTCCGGCAGGAACGGGTAGCCGGCCTGCTCGAAGGCCTTGGCCGCGGCCTGCGAGTGGCCGGTCCAGTGCTCGCGCGGAATCCGACGGACCGGAATGCGGCCATCCTTGCCATGAAAGGGTCCGTCGAAGTCGAGGTCGCGCTCGACCTTTCTGAAATAGGGCAGCACGTTCTTCCAGCCCCAGCCCGCGGCGCCGCGCGCTTCCCATTCGTCATAGTCGGTCGGTGCGCCGCGATTGGCCAACTGGCCGTTGATCGAGGAGCCGCCGCCCAGCACGCGCGCCTGCTCGTATTTGCGCAGCGGCGGGTATTCGGCTTGCGGATTGTTGTGGCTGACGACCTGGGTGGTGACCTTGAGTTCGGTCCAGTGGAAGCGCGGATCGAAATAGGCCGTACCCGAATAGCTGTCGCGAATCTCCGGAGGTTCGTGGCCGGGCGGCGTGTCCTGGCCGGCCTCGCAAAGCAGGATCTTGTTGCCGCTCCTCGCCGACAGCCTGTGGGCCATGACCGAGCCTGCCGAGCCGCCGCCTACGATGATCGTGTCATACACTTTGGCGTTCCCCCTGTTGTTGCACGGAAGCTAGCGCACCTGCGTATCCGGGTCACGCCGGTAGTCGCCGGTCATGCCGCGGCGCAGCCGGACCGCGCGCAGACCAGGGAGCCCGGGATTGGTTGAAACAGTTCGATGAGGCGCATCGGCGTCATCGCGCATCGGCATAACCATCAGCAACCCTTCGTCCTCGCGACCGAACCGTGACAGTTTTTTGAAAACTCAACGCATTGAAAGTTGCATCCTCAACGCGTCCTATTTTCCTTTACGAAAGTTTGAGGGCAGCGTTATTCCCCGCGCTCCGAACAGCGCTTATTCCCCGGCAGCACAACGGGAAATTGAAATCGTCGGCACGCCGATGGCGATGATTCCTCGTCAACGCGCAGACGACGGCGTCCCTTGACATGCGGACGATAATACCGGCAGTCGGACGGCCGGTTTTATTATTCCGATTCAAAAAGCTGAGGAACTGGGAATGGCTGCCAATGTGACCGTCGTGGATCATGTCACCACGAAAGAAGACACGTCGCTCACGATCAAGACAACATCGCTATCGTTACTCGGCAACCATCCCGGCGATTTCAAACTCACGTCCGTCGGCAATGCGACAGGCGGCAGCGTGTCAATCCGCAACGGCAGGATTGTCTTCAACCCGGATGATAATTTCAGCGGCGTCGCCGAATTCGACTACACGGTGACCGATAGTCACGGCGTTACCAAAACGGCGACTTTCACCATCGACGTCAAGCCGGTGGCCGACGCGCCGATCCTGACGGCGCAGCAGGATATTGCCGAGAAAATCGGCGGCGAGTTTCTGGTCAACACCACGACAGCGGGCGGTCAATTCCAGACGTCGGTCACGACGCTTGCAAACGGCAACTTCGTCATTGCGTGGACCGACACCAGCTATTCCGGCGGAGACGCCAACGGCGACTCGGTCAAGGCGCAGCTGTTTGACGCCAGCGGCAACAAGATCGGCGACGAGTTCCTGGTCAATACCGAGACATCCGCCTCGCAGCGGCAGCCCAAGACGACGGCGCTGGCGAATGGCGGCTTCGTGATCGCATGGGAAGACAACAGCGGCCTGGCGGCGATGACAGCGAGTCAGTCGGTCAAGGCGCAGGTCTTCGGCGCCGATGGCAGCAAGGTCGGCGGCGAGTTTCTGGTCAATACGGCCACCGCCGGGGCGCAGGAGGCTGCATCGATCACGGCGCTCGCGAACGGCGGCTTCGTGGTGACCTGGGACGACAATAGCGGCATAGGCGGCGACGACAGCGAGTCATCGGTCAAGGCGCAGGTTTTCGACGCCGCCGGCAACAAGGTCGGCGACGAACTCCTGGTCAACACCGTAACGGCGGGCTCGCAGGGCGGATCTTCGGTCACGGCGCTGAAGAACGGCGGCTTCGTGGTCAGCTGGGAAGACGACAGCGGCCTCAACGCAGACGGCGCGGTTTCCTCGATCAAGGCGCAGGTGTTTGACGCTGCCGGCAACAAGGTCGGCGGCGAAATCCTGGTCAACGCCGCGACGGCGCGGTGGCAGGACGCCTCCTCCATCACCGCGCTGGCGGATGGCGGCTTCGTGGTGAGCTGGGAAGCCGGCAGCGAGACCGGTCCCGATGATCGCGACAGCGCCATCAGGGCGCAGGTGTTCGGCGCGGACGGACAAAAGCGTGGCGGCGAGATCCTGGTCAACAGCACCACGCAGGGCTATCAGCTCGCGCCTTCGATCACGGCGCTCACCAATGGCGGCTTTGTCGTGGTGTGGGTGGACGAAAGCGGCCAGGGCGGCGACAGCAGCGAACATTCGATCAAGGCCCAGGTGTTCGATGCCGCCGGTGACAAGCTCGGCGGCGAATTCCTGATCAATACGGTCACGGACGGCGATCAACGCTTCCCGTCGGTCGCGGCGATTGCCGGCGGCGGCTTTATCGTTTCATGGAGCGATGCAAGCGGCTCCGGTGGCGACGACAGTGGCTTCGCCGCCAAGGCGCAGATCTTTACGCTTGGAAATTCCAGCGAAAACACCCCGCTCAAGCTCACTGTGGCTGCGGCGCTCACCGATACCGACGGTTCGGAAACGCTGGCGCTTGTCGTTTCCGACATTCCGGCGGGCGCGACGCTGAGCGATGGCGTCCACTCCTTTACCGCCGGCGCAGGCAATACCAGCGTCGACATATCGGGCTGGACGCTTGCCAACCTCACCATCACGCCGGCATCGAACTTCACCGGCACGTTCAACCTGACCTTTGCCGCCACCGCGACCGACACCGCCGTTCTGTCGACAGGCGTGTCGACCGACAGCAAGACCGTGACGCAGACGATTACCATTCTGGTGTCGCCGGGTGACGGCGCTGCCCCGACCGATGCCATCCTGAGCGGCGGCACGGTTGACGAGAATTCGGCCGCGGGCACGGTCGTCGGAACGATCGCCGGCGTCGATCCCGATCCCGGCAGCGTCTTCACCTACACGCTGCTCGACAATGCCGGCGGACGGTTCGCGATCGATGCCGACACCGGCGTGATCCGGGTTGCCGATGGCGCCTCTCTCGACTTCGAAACCGCGTCTTCACTCGGCATTTCGGTGCGGGTGACCGATCAGACCGGGCTCTCGCTGGACAAGAGCTTCACCATCAACGTGAGCGACGTAAACGAAGCGCCGACCAATGCGCTGTTGTCGGGCGGATCGGTTGCGGAGAATTCGGCCAACGGCACGATCGTTGGAACGGTTACCGGCGTCGATCCCGATGCGGTGCCGTGCTGACCTATGCGCTGATCGACAATGCCGGCGGCCGGTTTGCGATCGACGCCAACACCGGCGTGATCACCGTTGCCGACGGCACGCTGCTCGACTTCGAGGCGGCGACGTCGCATGGCATTTCGGTGCGCGTCACCGATCAGGGCGGGCTTTCGTTCGACAGGAACTTCACCATTGCGGTGACGAACGTGAACGAGGCGCCGACCGACGAGATCCTCACGGCGGCACGGTTGCCGAGAATTCGGCTAACGGCACGGTGGTCGGTTCTGTCCGCGGCATCGATCCTGATGCGGGCGCGGTGCTGACCTATGCGCTGATCGACAATGCCGGCGGACGGTTTGCGATCGATGCCAACACCGGCGTGATCACCGTTGCCGACGGCACCCTGCTCGACTTCGAGACGGCGACCTCGCATGGCATTTCGGTGCGCGTCACCGATCAGGGCGGCCTCTCGTTCGACAAGAACTTCACCATTGCGGTGACCGATGTGAACGAGGCGCCGACCGACGAGATTCTCATCGGCGGCACGGTTGACGAGAATTCGGCGAACGGCACGGTTGTCGGCACGGTCCAGGGCGTCGATCCGAATGCCGGCGCGGTGTTCACCTATGCTGACGAACGATGCCGACGGCCGCTTCGCGATCGATGCGAACACGGGCGTGATCACGGTTGTCGACGGCACGCGGCTCGACTTCGAAGCGACGAACGTCCATGGCATTTCGGTGCGCGTAACCGACCAGGGCGGGGCTTTCTTCGACAAGAACTTCACGATCCATCTGAACGACGTGAACGAGGCGCCCACCAGCGAGACCCTCACGCAACAACGCGGTCGCGGAAAATTCCGCGAACGGTACGGTTGTCGGCACCATCCATGCCACCGATCCCGATGCGGGAACGGTGCTGACATATTCGCTGATCGACAATGCCGGCGGACGTTTCGCCATCGATGCGGACACGGGCGTGATCACGGTCGCCGACGGAACGTTGCTCGACTTCGAAACCGCGAGCTCGCACGGCATTTCGGTACGCGTCACCGACCAGGGCGGCCTTTCGTTCGACAAGAACTTCACCATCCAGGTGCTCAACGTTCCCGAACCCCCGAGCGACGAGACGCTCTCGGGCGGCACGATTGCCGAAAATTCGGCGAACGGCACCGTAGGTCGGCGCCGTTCACGGCGTCGACCCCGATCCCGGCGCGGTGCTCACCTATTCGCTGCTTGACGATGCCGGCGGCCGCTTCGCGATCAACGCGAACACCGGCGTGATCACGGTCGCCAACGGCTCGCTGCTCGATTTCGAGACGGCGAGATTCCATACGATTTCGGTGCGGGTGACCGACGCAGCTCGGCGCCACCTTCGACAAGAACTTCACCATCGGCGTGTCCAACGTCGTTGAAGTCCCGGTGGCCGGAGACGGGCACGTTTCAACCAACGAAGATGCCGCTGTCGTCGTCACAACGGCGTCCCTGGTGGCAAACAGCAGGATCCCGAGGGGCGCCCGCTGTCGGTGACCGCCGTCGGCAATCCGTCGCACGGCACGGTATCGTTGCTGAACGGCAACATCACGTTCACGCCCGATGCGAATTTCAGCGGCGTCGCCACGTTCGACTATACGCTCAGCGACGGACAAGGCCTCACGAGCACCGGAACGGTCACCGTGGACGTTGCGCCGGTGGCCGATACGCCATTCTTGTCCGCGCAGCAGGTCTTGATGGCCAAGATCGGCAGCCAGTTCAAGATGAACACGACGGCGACGGGCGGTCAGTTCCGGCCGTCGATCGCGCACTGGCGGACGGCCGGTTCATCGCAACATGGACGGACACCAGCCGGACCGGCGGCGATCTGGACGATGCGGTCAAGGCACAGCTGTTCGACGCCAACGGAAACAAAATCGGCGGCGAGTTCTTCGCCGGCGACCGTGCTGCAAGGCGCGCAAAACCATTCGAAGGTTACGGCGCTGGCCAATGGCGGCTTTGTCGTAACCTGGGAGGACGTGAGCGGTCTCGGCGGCGACGCCAGCGGCGTGTCGGTCAGGGCACAGGTGTTCGACGCCAATGGCGTCAAGGTCGGCGGCGAAATCCTGGTCAACACGGCGACCGCGGGTGACCAGGACGATCGTGCGATCACGGCGCTGGCAAATGGCGGCTTCGTGATCACCTGGGATGACACCAGCGGTGCAAGGCGGTGACGCCAGCGGCGCATCGATCAAGGCGCAGCTGTTCGATGCCGGCGGCAACAAGGTCGGCGGCGAATTCCTGGTCAACACCTCGATCGCGAATTCGCAACAGTTTCCTTCGGTGGCGGGATTGGCGGGCGGCGGCTTCGTCGTCACCTGGGCTGACACCAGCGGATTGGGTGGCGACCCCGACGGCGCCATCAAGGCGCAGAGATACGATGCCAGCGGCAACAGGGTCGGCAGCGAATTCCTGGTCAACACCCAGACCAGCAGCCTGCAGACGGCGCCCACCGTCAAGGGGCTGGCGAATGGCGGTTTCGTCATCGCGTGGAGGGATTTCAGCGGCACCGGCGGCGATACCGACGCTTCGATCAAGGCGCAGGTATACGACGCCGTCGGCGGCAGGGTCGGCAGCGAATTCCTGGTCAACACCTCCACGCGCGGCACACAGCAGCAGCCCGTCATTACGGCGCTCGCCAACGGCGACTTCGTTGTGGCGTGGACCGATCTCAGCGGGCTCGGCGGTGACAACAGCGCCTCGTCGATCAAGGCTCAGCGGTTCAGCGCAACCGGCGTCAAGATCGGCGGCGAGATCCTGGTCAATACGCTGACATCGGGCGGCCAGATGGACCCGGCGATCACGGCTTCGGGACCCAATGGCTTCCTGGTGGCGTGGACGGACACCGGCACAGCGGGCGGTGTGCAGGCTCAGCTGTTCACGCTCACCAGCACCGACGAGAACACGGCGTTGGCGCTCAACGTCGCGGCGGCGGTCACCGACACCGATGGCTCGGAAACGCTGGCGCTGGTGGCGTCCAGCATTCCGGTCGGCGCGACGCTGTCCGACGGGGTCAATAGTTTCACGGCCAGCGCCGGCCAGACCAGCGTGGACATCAGCACCTGGACGCTGGCAAACCTCACCATCACGCCGGCGCTGAATTTCACCGGTGACTTCCAGCTTACATTCACGGCGACGACAACCGATCACGCCACCCTGTCGTCAGGGGCGGTGACCGACACCAGGTCGGTGTCTCAGACCATTGATGTCATCGTCACGCCGGTCGCGTCGCGCATTTCCCACGCCGCCATTCTCGCCGGCTCGAATCCGGATCTTGTCGGCAGTGCCGGAAACGACACGCTGCAGGGTGGTTCCGGCAATGATGTCCTGACCGGCGGGGGCGGCAACGACACGTACGTGTTTGGCCGCGGCGGTGGCCAGGATCGTATCGTCAACGGGACGCCGGGCAATGCCGGGCCGAGCGGCGAACTTGATCTCGCCGCAGGCATCCGCACCGATCAGCTCTGGTTCCAGCGCGACGGCAACGACCTGTCGGTCGCCATCATGGGCAGCCACGACAAGATCACCGTCGCGGACTGGTTCAATGCCGGCGCGTCCCAGCTTCAGGACATCAAGACCGCGGACGGCTCACAGCATCGGTTCCAATCTCGCGCAACTGGTGCAGGCGATGGCAACCTATTCGGCGGATCATCCCGGCTTTGATGCGACGGCAACCGCGCAGGCGCCAAACGACCCAAGCCTGCAGAACACGATCGCAGCCTCGTGGCGCAGCAGCGCGGGGTAAAGCCCGAGCCGAGCGATTCGAAGGAGTTGGCGTCAAGCATCGAGAGCCGCAGTCTCCGCGGCCTGCATATCAGGTCGCGGAGGCTACCAGTCCGACTCTCATATCCCTGGCGACATAGACACAGGCGTCATCGGCAAACACACGGCCGTTGGCAATCCCAAGCGCCAGTTTGCCGCGCCTTACCTGGCGCATGCTGACCTCGTATCGCACGCGCCTGACGTCCGGCTTGATATCGCCCCGGAACTCGACCTCGCCGACGCCGACGGCGCGGCCTTTGCCCGGTGAGCCCGACCAGCCGAGCCAATAGCCGATGATCTGCCACATCGCGTCCAGACCCAGACTTGCCGGCATCACCGGATCGCCGGGCAGGTAACAGTCGAAAAACCAGAGGTGAGGCGTGATATCCAGCTCACCGACGACATGACCCTTGCCGAATTCGCCGCCGTCCACGCTGATCTCGACGATGCGGTCCATCATCAGCATCGGCGGCGCCGGCAGTTGCGCATTGCCCGGACCGAAATAGCCGCCATCGCTCGATCTGAGCAGATCTTCCTTTGTGTAGGACGATTGCGGCGTGTGAAAGTCGCGAGGATCGGACAAGGCCATGTCACCTCTGATGTTTGACGGGTGCTAGTTGACGTTGCGCGAGAGCAGATCGTCAGCACCCTTGACCAACTCCAGCAATCGCGTTGCTTCAGCAGCGACTGCGCCGAGACGATACCACGGAGCCTCATCGGCCGTATCGGGAAGCCACACACCGCCGACCCAACGCGCGGCTAACGCTTTGACCACGGCTCGTCCATCATCCCTCAGCGCTGCATGCCTGACATCTTCGGGAATGGAGGCGAAGGCCCTGCGCATGTCCCGTTCGATGTCCCGTTCCTCGAGCTCTTGACGCGACAGGTTGTTCTCGTCCCAGAGGCCGCTCATCTGCATGGCGGGGCCGATGCGGTCCGTCCAAATAAAGGCGTTACCGAGTGGCTTGGCGTAGCCCGACGCTGCAAGCGCATCCATCACGGGTCTGAAATCGTCATGGGGGACAAAGGGTACGCGCCATGCAGACGCATGACCGAAGTGGGTTGCACACCAAATCCATGCTGCAAACACATCGTCGATGGGCGGCAATTTGATTTGGCCACCCCGTGATCGGTCCGTGACGAACTGAGCAACTCTGTCAGCATCGATCGCTAATTTCATTTTGGTGGACCAATGAAGGATCGGCTTTCCGTGCCCATCCGTCGCGAGCCCCAGCTTTGCGACCATAGCGCAAGCGTCTTCGAATGCAGACTGGGATCCACGGTCGTCGAGATCGACCCCCGCGCGGGCGGGCCCCGCGCCTGGCGCCCAGCCATCCGTGGTGGCGCGCACAAGTGAAGCGGCAAGCTCGCCGTAAAGTCTGTGAATCGCCATGGCGCGATAGCATGAGCGACATGGGCGAATTGTAAAGAGGTAGCGCGTCCGAGCGTCGTCTTATCCGGCTGCCCGGTTCAAGTTACGGCAGGTGTTCTCATTCGCTTCAGTGGATTTTTCGCCGGAGGCCGTCGACATAGGCCCTCACCTCCAGCAGGCCGGCGCCCGTTTCTTCCCGGACCACCGCAATGGCCGCGATCGGGTTGCCGTCTTGCAGCAGTTCGTTCACGCGCTCCAGCACGTCGTGTGGCAGCGTGATCTGAGGTGCTGGATCAACCCAACAATGCTCCGCGCGCATCACAGGAGCGATTTTGTCGGTCCACTTGACCATGGCTCCACAACGTTCAGCGTATCCGCACGCGACGAGCGCGCCGATCTCGCGCTCGAATTCAACCGTCGGCTTGAACAGTCCTCGATCTGAATAAAGCTGCGTTCCATCGGGGCCATACATGCACGCGTTGCCGACATAGGCTGCAAGCAGTCGCCCGAATAACCCGTCCGGAAGCTCACCATAGGCAAGCACGCCCGCCCGTGTTTCAGGAGCCGGGAAGAACTTGAACGCCCCAGGAAAGGCTTTCACGCCCGAGGGATGCTTTGCGTCGTATTGCTGTCGGGTAATGCCTTGATCGCCAGTCTCGGGAGCTGCCAAGGCGACGCCAAGCGTCCAAAGCACGTCACACCCTTCTTCGAACGTACTTTGGGCATGGTGCCAATGGAAGCCGTCCAAGCCGCCAGGCTCGACGAGGGTCATCGAAAGGCGACGCGCAAGGCCGACGGCAAGTTCTGCTGCCAATCGAAGGCGCGCTGACGGTTGATCGGTCATCCGGCCGTTTTATCATTTGGCACTTGCTGAAGGATTACGGTGAGGGGGCACTCTAACTTTGCAAGCGGTGAGCCCGAACGGACAACCAGCAGCATTCGGTGCCGATGGCGTATTCCAGAATGGCGCGCCCGAAGAGATTTCGAACTCCTGACCCCCAGATTCGTAGTCTGGTGCTCTATCCAGCTGAGCTACGGGCGCGTTTTTCGCTTTTGCCATCGTGGGCTGTAGCGCCCCGATGCATCCGAATGGTGTCGGAAACGTCGCGAAAGAGCGCTTTAGCTACCCGCTCCGGCCCGAATTGGCAAGCGCCGGAACGCGGGTTTGGCCATCGATCCGGCTGCAGGCCGGACCTCGTTCGAAATATCGGATCCGGGTTCAAAGCGCGACGAAACCCGGATTGATGTACGCCCGCGCCCGCTCGTTGCGGACGCTTTGCAGTTCCACCGGCCGGTCGGGAATCGAGATCCGGAAAGTGGCGCCGATGGTGCCCTCGACCAGATGGATGTCGCCGCCATGGGCGCGCACCAGTTCGGCGGCAATCGCAAGGCCGAGCCCGCTGCCGCCGGGGCGGCCCGAGGTCTGGAACGCCTCGAACAGATGCTCGCGCGCCCGTGCCGGCACGCCCGGGCCGGTGTCGGACACCTCGATGATCGCGACCGATCCTTCGCGGCGGCCGGTGATGCGGATCTGCAAGGCCGCCGCATCGCCCTTGGGGCGGCTTTCCAGCGCCTGGGCGGCGTTGCGCACCAGGTTGAGCAGCACGCGAAACAGCTGGTCGGGATCGGCGTCGATGGAGAGCCCGCGCTCGATCGCGCTGATCCAGGCGATCGAGGCGTCGGCGGCTAACCCTGCGGATTCGCGCACCTCGGCCACCACGGGCTCGACCAGGATCATGCGGCGGTCGGGAGAAGCTTCCTGGGCGCGGCCATAGGAAAGCGTCGACTGGCAGAACGCGATGGCGCGCTCCAGCGAGCGCATCAGTTTCGGCGCAAAGCGCTGCACCCGCGGATCCGGCACGCTGGCGAGCTGGTCCGACAGCAATTGCGACGACGCCAGAAGATTGCGCAAATCATGGTTGATCTTGGAGACCGCGAGCCCGAGGGCTGCGAGCCGGCTCTTCTGATGCAGCATCGACACCAGGTCGCGCTGCATGTCGGACAATTCGCGCTCGGCGACGCCGATCTCGTCGCCGCGCTGGCTGGGCGCGATGATGCGCGCCGAGCTTTCCGGGTTTTCGTGGAAGTCGACGAGGTTTGCCGTCAGCCGCCGCATCGGCCGCACGAACAGATAATGCAGCGTGAGGTAGACCAGCAAGGCGGCGAGCGCCGCGATCCCGAGCGAAACCACCAGCAGATTGCGCGAGAAACGGTACATCGCCTGCCGCAGCGGCAGCTCGTCGATCACGGCCTCGATGAATTGCCCGCCGCCGGGCGCCGGCCCCACCACGCGGATCGCATGGTTGCCGGTCTCCAGCATGGTCTCGAAGGACTGGACGATCGCCGACCACACCGTCAGCGTCCGCATGTCGATGTCATGGTCGATCGCCTCCGGCAGGTCGGCGCTGGCGAGCAGGCGGCGCTGCTGCCCCATCTTGATCGCCACCGCGCGGGCGCCGACGCTCTTGAGGATCTGCCGCGCCAGCGAATCCGGAACCATGCCCGACGGCGCCGCATCCAGCACCAGCGCCGCGGTGCTGGCCGCAGCGATGCGGTCGTTGAGCCGGTTCATGCGGAAATTGGCGATCGCCGGCACGTAGATCATCAGGCCGGCGATCATGACCAGCGGAATGGTGAGCAGCAGCAGCTTGCCGGACAGGCCGAGCCGGCGCGGCGCGGCGTCCGTTTGGGCCGGCCGCGGCGCTTGGATGGTCGGCTGGTCGTCGTTCACTGACACGAATATTCGCCTTGATAACCCTGTTGCGGGCCCCAAACCGGCCTCATTGCCGCTGGTCGCACGCTGATTTGCGAGGATGCGTTTCCGCCCAACGGCCGGTCAAATTACCGATCGCTAATGTCGGCCGGTTCCGGTTGTCTGGGCGAAGCACCTTCTCGCCCCTAAAAACCCCGCGAAAACAGATATATTCGTCGCAATTGCGCCATTTCAAAGAAGCCCGATTGCGGCACGGCGTGACATTGACGAAAACAGGGGCCTCCCGTATAAGCCGCGCAATTGTCCGCGATGGCCCGGTTCTCCCGGGGGCGGCTCATTTGGGGCCGTAAACGGTCCATTTTGGGCCGGCCAGCATCACCGGACTTACCTCAATTCAGCGGCAAAATTGCAGCGGCAAAATTGCCCGGTCAGCGGAGAACTACCCGTGAAGCGGACTTATCAACCCAGCAAACTGGTGCGCAAGCGCCGTCACGGCTTCCGCGCCCGTCTTGCCACGACCGGCGGCCGCAAGGTTCTCGCCGCGCGCCGTGCGCGTGGCCGCAAGCGTCTGAGCGCCTGAGCCGGGCGTCTCCGGAGAAACTCATTATGGATCGGCTAAGGCAGCGGGCGGACTTCCTCGCCGTTGCCAATGGCGCGCGAGCCAACAGCGCTGCCTTCGTGGTGCAGGGCCGCCCGCGCGACGACGATGGGCCGATCCGGGTCGGGTTCACCGTTACCAAAAAGAACGGTACCGCTACCGAACGCAATCGAATCCGGCGCAGGCTTCGCGAACTGGTGAAGCGGCTGGACGTCATACCAATGCGACCGCACCATGATTATGTGCTAGTCGGGCGGCGCGCTGCGCTGCATCGCGACTTTGCGACCATGCTCGACGACCTGCGCCAGGCGCTGCTCCGCCTCGACCGGCAAGGCTCAAAAACGCCCAAAGCGTTTTCGAGCGAAGTGGACACCGGTTCGCGTCAAGAAAACGCGTCAAAAAAAGACACTTACGCCAGCCGGAACCCGAATTGAATGACGAGACCTTGAAACGATGACCGACAATCGCAACACCATCCTCGCCGTCATTCTGTCCGGCTTCGTGCTGATCGCCTGGCAATATTTCTACAACGTGCCGCAGATGGAAAAGCAGCGCGCGCAGACCCAGACCCAGACCGAACTCGCCAAGTCGTCGCCGCAGACGACGCCGGGCTCCACCACCCCGACGCCAGGTTCGACCCCGTCCGCCACCACGCCCGCCAACCAGCCGGGCGCGGCTGCGCCCGTCATCAGCCGCGACGCCGCGATCGCCGCAAGCCCCCGCATAAAGATCGAGACGCCGCGGGTGACGGGCAGCATCGCGCTGAAGGGCGCCCGCATCGACGATCTCGCGCTGGTGCAATTCCGCGACACCGTCGATCCCAAATCGCCTGCAATCGTGCTGTTCTCGCCTTCGGGCACGGCTCAACCTTATTATGCAGAATTCGGCTGGGTCGCGGCCGCAGGCTCGACGGCGCGGATTCCCGACCGCGATACGGTGTGGCAGCAGGAGGGCTCCGGCGCGCTGTCGCCCGAGCAACCCGGTGACGCTGAAATACGACAATGGCGAAGGCCTCATCTTCCGCCGCACCATTGCGATCGACGACCGCTATCTCTTCACCATCAAAGACGACGTCACCAACATCGGCAATGCGCCGGTCACGCTCTATCCGTTCGCCCTTGATCTCTCGTCACGGCACGCCTGAAGTCTCGGGCTACTACATCCTGCATGAAGGCCTTATCGGCTATCTCGGCGAAAAGGGTCTGCAGGAACACGGCTACAAAGCCGTCGCTGAAGCGCCCATTCTGGGCAATGGCGGGCGCGGCTTCGAGTTCAATGTCACGAATGGCTGGCTCGGCATCACCGACAAGTATTGGGCTGCGGCGCTATTGCCCGACACGTCGGCGCGCCTCAAGGCTCGCTTCCTCGCCGAACCGGGCGCCAAAGTTCGCTATCAAGCCGATTACTTGCAGGATCCGCAGACGATCGCGATCGGCGGCACCGGCAGCACCAATGCGCGGCTGTTCGCCGGCGCCAAGGAAGCCAGCGTCGTCGGCATCAATTTCCCCTTCGCCGGCCACGGCGGCTACAACAAGCAGCTTGAGCTGAACCATTTCGATCTGCTGATCGACTGGGGCTGGTTCTACTTCATCACCAAGCCGATGTTCCTGGCGCTCGACTGGTTCTATCATCTGGTCGGCAATTTCGGCGTCGCCATCCTGCTGGTGACCGTGCTGGTGAAGCTGTTGTTCTTCCCGCTCGCCAACAAATCCTACGCCTCGATGGCGAAGATGAAGTCGGTGCAGCCGCAACTGCAGGCGCTGAAGGAGCGCTATCCCGACGACCGGCAGAAGCAGCAGCAGGAGATGATGGAGATCTACAAGAAGGAGAAGATCAACCCGATCGCCGGTTGTCTTCCCGTCGCCTTGCAGATCCCCGTGTTCTTCTCGCTCTACAAGGTATTGTTCGTCACCATCGAAATGCGCCACGCGCCGTTCTACGGCTGGATCAAGGACCTCTCGGCGCCGGATCCGACCACGCTCTTCAACGGCTTCGGCCTGTTTCATTTCGACCCGACGGTGCTGCCGGTGCTGGGACCCTACCTGGCGCTCGGCGTCTGGCCGATCATCATGGGCATCACGATGTGGTTCCAGATGAAGCTCAACCCGACGCCGCCGGACCCGACCCAGAAGATGATCTTCGACTGGATGCCGCTGATCTTCACCTTCATGCTGGCCGGCTTCCCGGCGGGCCTCGTGATCTACTGGGCCTGGAACAATCTGCTCTCGGTGCTGCAGCAGAGCTTCATCATGCGCAAGAACGGCGTGAAGGTGGAGTTGTTCGACAATCTCAAGGCGATGTTCGCCAAGAAGGCCGTCGAGAAGACGTAACGCCTTCTCGTCATTGCGAGGAGCAAAGCGACGAAGCAATCCACACTTGCCTTGTGGGGCCCATGGATTGCTTCGCTTCGCTCGCAAAGACGAAGGAGCGGCCTCCGCTCTCAACAGAAAGCTTCGCATGACCGACGCACCCGATGCGAAGCTGATCGAAGAGGGGCGAAAACTTTTCGCCGGCGAATGGAAGTTCGTCTGGGCCTCGCCGTCGATCGAGACCCTGCCGCCGATGGCCAGCATGGAAGTGGCGTTTGCCGGACGCTCCAATGTCGGCAAATCGAGCCTCATCAACGCGCTGACCGGCCGCAACGCGCTGGCGCGCACCTCGCATACGCCGGGCCGCACCCAGGAACTGATCTTCTTCGAAGGCCCCGACAATGCAGGGCTGCGGCTGGTCGACATGCCCGGCTACGGCTACGCCTCGGCGCCGAAGGCCAAGGTCGCGTCGTGGACCCAGCTGATCCATCAATTCCTGCAAGGGCGCGCCACGCTGGCGCGGGTCTATGTGCTGATCGACGCCCGCCACGGCATCAAGGATGTCGACCGCGACGTGCTGAAGACGCTGGATAAATCGGCGGTGAGCTATCAGGTGGTGCTGACCAAAGCCGATCAGGTGAAGCGCACTGAGCTCGAAAAGCACATCGAGGAGACGACGACCGCGCTCGCCAAGCATCCTGCCGCGTTTCCCGACGTGCTGGTGACCTCCTCGCGCGACGGCAGCGGCATGGCGCAATTGCGCGCCGCCATGGTGCGCCTGCTCGGCGAGCGAAGCTGATGATTCGCGCCTGTCGCATCCTGATCGTGCTGGCCGCCATCATGGGCGCCGACGGCGTCATGCTGGCGGCGGCGTCCGCCCATCAGGCCGATGCGTCGCGGCTGGCGTCGGCGTCATCGATGCTGCTGTTCCACGCCACCGCCGTGCTCGCGACCGTCGCTTTGGCCGAGCGCGGCATCATCCATGCCGCGAATCGGGATTACGGCCGCCTTCGGTTTTGTCGTCGCTGCCGGCCTGTTCGCCGGCGATCTGACGTTGCGGCAATATGCCGGCCACGGCCTGTTTCCTTTTGCCGCGCCGACCGGCGGGACGCTGATGATCGCGAGCTGGCTGGCGCTGGCGATGGCCGCGGCCTGGCCGAGGCGGGGCTAAGCGCAGAAAGCCACTTTGCGCCCTGCCCGCCAATCAGATAGAACCCGGCCCGACATCTGGAACGCCGAGAGCCGCTTCATGACAACAGCGCCGAATATCAGCCCACTCGATCAGGCCCGCATCCTGTCGGAAGCGCTGCCGCACATGCAGCAATATGACGAGGAAACCATCGTCATCAAATATGGCGGCCATGCCATGGGCGCCGAGGAGACCGCCAAGGCCTTTGCCCGCGACATCGTGCTCCTGGAGCAGACCGCGATCAATCCGGTGGTCGTGCATGGCGGCGGTCCGCAGATCGCGACCATGCTCAAGCGTCTCGGCATCCAGTCCGAATTTGCCGCAGGCCTGCGCATCACCGACGCCGCCACCATCGAGATCGTCGAGATGGTGCTGGCCGGTTCGGTCAACAAGCAGCTGGTCGGCTACATCAACGAAGCCGGCGGCAAGGCCGTCGGCCTCAGCGGCAAGGACGGCAACATGGTGAGGGCGTCGAAGACGACGCGCACCATGGTCGATCCGGATTCGAATATCGAAAAGGCGATCGACCTCGGTTTCGTCGGCGACCCCGACAAGGTCGATCTCACGCTGCTGAACCAGCTGATCGGCCACGAACTGATCCCGGTGCTGGCGCCGCTCGCGACCTCGGACAACGGCCAGACGCTCAACGTCAACGGCGACACCTTTGCCGGCGCGGTCGCCGGCGCGCTGAAAGCAAAACGCCTGCTGCTTCTGACCGACGTGCCCGGCGTGCTCGACAAGTCCAAGAAGCTGATTCCGGAACTGTCGATCAAGGATGCCCGCAAGCTGATCGCCGACGGCACGATCTCCGGCGGCATGATCCCGAAGGTCGAGACCTGCATCTACGCGCTCGAGCAGGGCGTGCAGGGCGTCGTCATCATCGACGGCAAGATGCAGCACGCCGTGCTGCTCGAATTGTTCACCAATCAAGGCACCGGCACGCTGATCCACAAGTGAAACGCGCGATCTCCCCGCCTCCGATGCTCACGCGCAGCTTCCGCGCCAGATTGCGGCGGTATGCGGCGCGCTCGATCCTGGCGCTGCCGGCCGCCGCCATCTCGCTGTGCTTCTCGGCCGCACCCGCGCTCGCCGACCTCAAACTCTGCAACCGCATGAGCTATGTGGTCGAGGCCGCGATCGGCATCGACGACAAATCGGCGACCGCCACGCGGGGCTGGTTTCGCATCGATCCCGCTGCCTGCCGCGTGGTGCTGCAGGGCGCGCTGACCGCCGACCGCATTCTGCTGAATGCGCGCGCGCTCGGCGTCTACGGCGCCTCGCCGATCCCGCAGAACGGCGGCGACACGCTGTGCATCGCGCCGGAGAATTTCGTCATCGCCGCCGCGCGCCAGTGCCGCGCCGGGCAGACCCCGGCACCGTTCACCCAGATCACGCCGACCCACACCGACGACGGCAACCTGGTCGCCTATCTCGCCGAAGACAGCGAATATGACGACGAGCAGGCGCGGCTTGCCGGCATCCAGCGGCTGTTGGTGATCGCGGGCTATGACGCCGCCCCGATCGACGGCGTCGACGGCCCGAAGACGCAGGCCGCGCTGAATGCGTTCCTGAAAAGCCGCGGGCTTTCCGCCGACATCGTGCCGTCGCAAAACTTCTTCACCACCATGATCGACGCGGTGCAGTCGCCGTCCTCGACCGGGCTGACCTGGTGCAACGACACGCCGCACAGGATCATGGCCGCGGTCGCCACCGACGACGGCAAGGCCGTGACCAGCCGCGGCTGGTACCGCATCGATCCCGGCAAATGCCTGCATCCCGACGTGACCGGCCAGCCGAAGCAGGTGTTCAGCTTTGCCGAAGCGGTCGACAACGAAAACCGCACGATCAGCGTCAAGGACAGACCGCTGAACTGGGGCGGGACCACGCAGCTCTGCACCCGCGAGAGCAAATTCGAAATCAACGAACAGGGCGATTGCGGCACCCGCGGTCTTAGCCCGATCGGCTTTGCCGCCGTCGACATGTCGAGCGGCGGCAAGACGCTGCGATTTGCGATGCCATGATGAAGCCCTCTCCATTGTCGTCCCGGCCTAGCGGGCAATTGCGCACGAAGCCCGGGACCCATAACCACCGATCTGAATTTTGGCCACTGACGGCACTACAACCAAAGGCAACTCACATCGTGCTCACCAATAAGCTACACGGCGTATGGGTCCCGGCGTTCGCCGGGACGACGGGGTGAGAGCGATGAAAACACCTCGCACTTTCTCCCACGTCGACACCTGGGTGTTCGACCTCGACAACACGCTGTACCCGCATCACGTCAATCTGTGGCAGCAGGTCGACGCCCGCATCGGCGAGTTCATCAGCACCTACTTGAAGATATCCGCGGACGAAGCGCGGGTATTGCAGAAGGACTATTACCGCCGCTATGGCACCAGCATGCGCGGCATGATGACCGAGCATGGCGTGCACGCCGACGACTACCTCGCTTATGTGCACAAGATCGATCATTCGCCGCTCGAGCCGAACCCGGCGATGGGGGCCGCGATCGAGAAACTCCCGGGCCGCAAGCTGATCCTGACCAACGGATCGACCGACCATGCCGGCGCCGTCCTGGAGCGGCTCGGCATCGGCGGAACATTTCGAGGCGGTGTTCGACATCATCGCCGCCGACCTCGAGCCGAAGCCGGCGCTGCAGACCTACCAGAAATTCCTGCGCCGTGCACGGCGTCGATCCGACGAAGTCGGCGATGTTCGAGGACCTCGCCCGCAACCTCGTGGTGCCGCACGAACTCGGCATGACCACGGTGCTGGTGGTGCCCGACGGCGCCAAGGAAGTGGTGCGCGAGGACTGGGAACTGGAAGGCCGCGACGCGGCCTATGTCGATCACGTCACCGACGATTTGACGGGGTTTTTGCAGGGGCTGGGGTAATCACCCATATTCGCGCCCGGCTCGAGCGGGACGACGCGGAGCAAGCCTTGACTCTCCCCGGCCAAATCCCGAAAAAGCCTTTCAATCCGCGTTCCAACTATCCCGATTGCTCCGAGGAAATCCCGATGTCCCTGTCCGCGCTGGAATCCACCATCAACGCCGCGTTCGATGCCATTGGCAGCATCTCGACGTCGACCCAGGGCGAGGTTCGCGACGCCGTCGATCAAGCGCTCGAATTGCTGGACAAGGGCGAGGCCCGCGTCGCCGAGCGTGGGGCCGACGGCAAGTGGAAGGTCAATCAGTGGCTGAAGAAGGCCGTGCTGCTGTCGTTCCGCCTCAACGACATGGGCCGGATTCCGGGCGGACCCGGCATGGCCGCGTGGTGGGACAAGGTGCCCTCGAAATTCGACGGCTGGGGCGAGAACCGTTTTCGCGACGCCGGCTTCCGCGCGGTGCCGGGCGCGATCGTGCGCCGCTCGGCTTTCATCGGCCGCAACGTCGTGCTGATGCCGTCCTTCGTCAATCTCGGCGCCCATGTCGAGGAATCGACCATGGTCGACACCTGGGCTACCGTCGGCTCCTGCGCGCAGATCGGCAAGCGCGTGCACCTCTCCGGCGGCGTCGGCATCGGCGGCGTGCTGGAACCGCTGCAGGCCGAGCCCGTGATCATCGAGGACGATTGCTTCATCGGCGCGCGCTCGGAAGTCGTCGAGGGCGTCATCGTGCGCAAGGGCGCGGTGCTGGCGATGGGCGTGTTCCTTGGCGCCTCGACCAAGATCGTCGACCGCGACACCGGCGAGATCTTCATCGGCGAGGTGCCGGAATATGCCGTTGTGGTGCCCGGCAACCTGCCGCCGCGCCCGCTGAAGAACGGCCAGCCCGGCCCCTCCACCGCCTGCGCCGTCATCATCAAGCGCGTCGATGAGCGCACCCGCTCCAAAACCAGCATCAACGACCTGCTGCGGGACTAATCGAACCCGGACGCTTCGAACCTCGGGCGTCCTGACGCGACAAATGGCCGGATCGCGGATTTCGCCGTCCGGAGGTCGCGCCATGGACTACGCCCGGTACCTGTTCAGCTTTAACGGCCGCATCAACCGCGCCCGGTACCTCGCCGTCCAGGTCGCGCTCCTGTCGGTCTGGTTCCTGCTTTGGGTCAAGTCCCCGTTCCAGCAATGGGAGATCTTGGGCTGGGTCATCGTGGTCACGATGGTCTGGATCAACCTGGCCACGACGGCCAGGCGGCTCCACGATCGCAACCGGAGCGGCTGGTGGGCGGTTGCCGTTGTCGTCGTCAATCGTCTTTCCTATCTGTATTACGGGCTTTTCTTCGGGCTCTCTTTCGGCGTCGATATTTCGATCGCCGAGGAATTGCTGCTGGTGATGGGCGCCGTTGGCCTGTCCGTTCTGCAAACCTGGATTGTCATCGAACTGTTTTTCGTGATCGGAACCGATGGAGCCAACCGGTTCGGGCCTGATCCGACACGCCCCGTTGCCAGGTCTCCGATCGTTCCGCGTCCCGAGCCGTTCGGCGTTCCGGAATTTCTCCTGCATCGTGCCGGGCCCCGCCCGACCTAGTTCCGCCCTTTGAAATCGAACCAAAGTCAGAGCATTTGAGACCAATGCAGCGGATGCTGCGGCGTTTTCCGCAAGGGCCGGAGTCCTAGATCATGGATTACGCCTGGTACCTTTTCCGATTTGACGGCCGTATCAATCGCGCCCGCTGCTGGCTGGCGCTGTTGATCATCATTTGCTGGATGATATTCCTGTCGCTGGTGCTCTTTGGCGTCGCCTACCTGTTCGGTGCGACCATGCCCGAGCAGTTCAACATTGGTCCGAACGGGATTTTCGCCCTGATCGACCCTGCGGCCTGGCGATCGTTGCCGTCGGCCAATCTCACCAACCTGTTCGTCCAGACCGTCGAAACACCGCTGTTCCTGTGGGTCTATCTGGCGACCTCGGTCAAGCGGCTGCATGATCGCGACAAGAGCGGCTGGTGGATCATCGCGTTCATCGTGCTGCCCTGTCTTTACGGCCAATTTGGCGATCGGGTTGGCGACTGGATTGGCCTATGGGGCGCGTTGCTGTTCGGCCTGAGCGCATTCGTCTTCAGCGTGTGGGGCTTCGTCGAAATGTATTGCCTCAAGGGCTCACGCAAGACCAACCGGTTCGGCCCCGACCCGCTGGCGCCGCGCGACACGCGGCCCGGCTGGGACCAACAGTCCGAGATCGAAATGGTCCCGAACAAAGCGGATGCCCACTTGCCGAAGATCGCGTTCCCGCGCGGCGATTACTTTTCGCGACCTTCGGAAAGCAACGGGCACTAGCAGAAACCGGCGGCACTAGCCCGCCGCCGGTTTGGCGTGTTAAGCCGGGCTATGAATGACGCCGTTTCCATTACCCGCGACCTCGTCCGCTGCCCCTCCGTTACCCCGGCCGATGCCGGCGCGCTCGGTGTTCTCGAAAACCTCCTGAAGGCCGCAGGCTTCGAGGTCCATCGCGTCACCTTCGGTGAGCCCGGCACCGCCGATATCGACAATCTCTACGCCCGCATCGGCGACAGCGCTCCGCACATCAGCTTTGCCGGCCATACCGACGTGGTACCGGCCGGCGACGAGGCGGCATGGAGCCATGGCGCGTTCTCGGGCGAGGTCAGGGACGGCTTTCTCTACGGCCGCGGCGCCGTCGACATGAAGGGCGGCATCGCCTGCAGCGTCGCCGCCGTGCTGCAATATCTCGCCGACCATGGCGGCAAGCCTAAAGGTTCGATCTCGTTCCTGATCACCGGCGACGAGGAAGACATTTCCGTCAACGGCACCATCAAGCTGCTGCAATGGGTCGCCGCGCGCGGCGAGAAATTCGACCATTGCGTGCTCGGCGAACCCTCCAATGTCGAAGTACTCGGCGACTGCATCAAGGTCGGCCGCCGCGGCTCGCAGTCCGGCACGCTGGTCGTCGACGGCGTGCAGGGCCATGTCGCCTATCCGCATCGCGCGGCCAACCCGGTGCCGGACATATCGCGGCTGATCGTGGCCTTGAGCGAGGAGCCGCTCGACCATGGCAGCGCGCAATTCCAGGCGTCCAACCTCGAATTCACCTCGGTCGATGTCGGCAACACCGCGAGCAACGTGATCCCGGCGCAGGCGCGCGCGAAATTCAACATCCGCTTCAACGACAACCACAACCACGAGACGCTCCGCGCGCTGGTCGACGAACGGCTCGCCAAGGCCTGCGGCAACCGCATCCGCGCCCGAATCGAATGGCAGCCGTCGAACTCCAACGTGTTCGTGACAAAACCCGGTGCCTTCACCGATCTCGCCGTCAGCGCCATCGAAGAGGTGACGGGACGCAAGCCGGAATTGTCGACCTCCGGCGGCACCTCGGATGCGCGTTTCATCTCGAGCTATTGCCCGGTGATCGAATTTGGTCTGGTCGGCCAGACCATGCATCAGGTCGACGAGCGCACGCCGGTGTCCGATCTGGAGAAGCTGACGAAGATCTATCGCGGCGTGCTGGACCGGTACTTCGCGTAACTCACCAGCGTCCGCGAAGGCGGACGATCCAGTACTCCGCGGCGTCTCGGTTCAATCGCAGGAGCCGCCGGTACTGGATACCCCGCCTTCGCGGGGTATGACGGGGAGTATGAAGCAGGGTCTCGACAAAAAAGCGAAAACAACCCCATGCACAGTAGGGATTGTGTCCCCTAGTAATCCACACATACCAGATATAGCCCGTCCGGCGGCGCGACGGGGCCGCAGGCGGCGCGGTTGCGGGCGGCAAGCGCTGCGGCGAGATCGTCGGCGCTCCAGCGGCCTTCGCCGACCCACACCAGCGATCCCACCATCGACCGCACCTGGCTGTGCAGGAACGAGCGCGCCGAGGTCAGGATCGAAACCGCATCGCCGTCCCTGATCACGTCGAGCTGGTCGAGGGTTTTCTCCGGCGATTTCGCCTGGCATTCGGTATCGCGAAAAGTCGTGAAATCATGCTTGCCGAGCAGCCGCTGCGCGGCCGCGTGCATCGCGTCGGTATCGAGATGGCGCGGCACCCGCCACGTGCGGCCGATGTCGAGCGCGAGATTGGCGCGGTGGTTGGTGATGCGATAGCGGTAGTGGCGCTTCTTGGCGGAGAACCGCGCCTCGAAATCATCGGCCACGATTTCGGCGCTGAGCACACCGATCGGATGCGGCCGCAGATGCGCGTTCAACCCGTCGCGCAGGCGCCCCGGCGGAAACGGTTTCTGGATATCGCAATGCGCGACCTGCCCCAGCGCGTGCACGCCGGCATCGGTACGCCCCGCGCCGTGGACGCGAACCTGCTCGCCGCAGATCGCCTTCACCGCAACTTCCAGCGCGCCCTGCACCGTCGATCCGTTGTCCTGGATCTGCCAGCCCGAGAACGGCGTGCCGTCATATTCGATGATGAGTTTGTAGCGGGGCATCAGCCGAGCCGCGCCGGAGGCTTTAACGGCGTACCGCGCAAAAAATCCGCGGCTTTCATCGGCGCCTTGCCGGCGCGCTGCAGTTCGAGAATCCGGATCGCGCCGTCGCCGCAGGCGATGGTGAGGTGATCGTCGAGCACGTCGCCCGGCGCGCCCGCACCCTTGGCCGGTTCGCAGCGCAGGATTTTGATGCGCGCTTGCTCGCCGTCGATATCAGCCTCGCACCAGGCGCCGGGAAACGGCGACAGACCGTGGATGTGGCGCAGCACTTCGCGCGCCGGCCTGCTCCAGTCGATCTTCGCCTCAGTCTTCTCGATCTTGGCAGCGTAGGTCACGCCTTGTTCGCTTTGCTTGCTCAGTTGCAAGCCGCCGCGTTCCAGCCCGCCCATCGCGCGCACCATCAGGTCGGCGCCGAGCGGCGCCAGCGCATCGTGCAGATCGGCTGCTGTCATCGTGTCTGATATCGGCAAGCGTTCCGCCATCGCGACGTCGCCGGTATCGAGGCCGACATCCATCTTCATCACCATCACGCCGCTCTCGGCATCGCCGGCCATGATGGCGCGGTTGATCGGCGCGGCGCCGCGCCAGCGCGGCAACAGCGAGCCGTGCAGGTTGAAGCAGCCGAGCGGCGGCGCATCGAGAATTGCCTGCGGCAGGATCATGCCGTAGGCGACGACGACGGCCGCATCGGCGTTGTGGGCGCGAAATTCCTCGAGCGCTTCCGGCGTCTTCAATGTCGTCGGCGTCAGCACGGGAATGCCGAGCCGCCGCGCCTCCTGCTCGACCGGGCGTCGGCTGCAGCTTCATGCCGCGCCCGGCCGGTTTCGGCGCGCGGGTATAGACGGCCGCGATCTCATGGCCATGACCATGAAGCGCAAGCAACGTCGGCACCGCGAAATCGGGCGTGCCCATGAAGATCAAGCGGAGAGGCATGACGGGCTAAGATATCTCGGCGACGATTCGAGCGTCACCCTGAGGTGCGAGCGCTTGGGAGCCGGGGGTTGTCGCGGGCAGTCTCGCTTGTGGCTCCCCGTCGCCCTTCGACGCTCCGGCGCAAGAGGGGAGCCGAGCAGCTCGGGCATGACGGCCACATGGATGGCGGCGCTACTCCGCCGCGCGCTTGGCGGCCTTTGTAAACTTCTTCAGCACGCGGTCGCGCTTCAGCTTCGACAAATAATCCACGAACAGCACGCCGTTGAGGTGATCGATCTCGTGCTGGATGCAGGTGGCGAACAGGCCGTCGGCGTCTTCCTCGTGCACCTTGCCGTCGAGATCGGTGAAGCGGATGCGCACCTGCGCCGGCCGCTCGACCTCCTCGTAATATTCGGGGATCGAGAGACAGCCTTCCTCGTAGACCGACAGCTCTTCCGACGAGGAGACGATCTCCGGATTGATGAAGACGCGCGGCCGCGGCGTGCTCTCGCCGTTCTCGTCGCGCTTGGCGAGGTCCATCGTGATCAGCCGCAGCGGCTGCGCGACCTGGATCGCGGCCAGCCCAATGCCGGGCGCGTCGTACATGGTCTCGAACATGTCGTCGGCGAGCTTGCGGATCTCCGCCGTCACCTTCTCGACGGGTTTGGAGACGAGCCGCAACTGTTTGTCCGGCAGGATGATGATTTCTCGGAGTGCCATGATGGGGCGATTTAAGCTGCTGATTTGCCGGGGTCAATGCGCGGCGGAACCGGTTAAGGCGGCCTTAACCATGATTTTTAAGGCGGCGTTAACCACGAAAATTTACCGCTGATTAACCATAAATGTTCCCTCTTCGTTCGCGCTTCGCCGGCGAATCGGCTACAAGCAGGCCATGAACGAGATTCTTTTCGTGGTCGGCGACCTGCCGATTCGTGCCGGCGACGCGCTGATCGGCTTTGGCGTGCTCGCGCTGGTGCTGCTGCTCACCATTGCCGTCGTCATCGCCCGCTCGGGCCGCCGCGGCGCGGAACTGGCGATGGCGCAGGCGATCCGCGCCGACGAGCTGGAAGAGCGGCTCTCGCGAAATGCTGCGCGCGCAGAGCGAATCCACCGGCCGGGTCGACGCGATGGGCCAGGCGCTGGCCGGCCGCCAGGCCGAGATGGCGCGCGCCGTCAACGAGCGGCTGGATTCGGTGACCCACCGGGTCGGCCAGTCGATGGAAGCGACCACGCGCAACACCATGGACAGCCTGCGCGTGCTGCATGAGCGGCTCGGCATCATCGACAATGCGCACAAAAATCTCACCGACCTGACGTCGCAAGTCACCACGCTGCGCGACGTGCTCGCCAACAAGCAGTCGCGCGGCGCCTTCGGCCAGGCGCGGATGGAAGCGATCGTCCAGGACGGCATGCCGAAGGGCGTCTACGAATTCCAGTACACGCTCTCGATCGGCAAGCGGCCGGACTGCGTGGTGTTCCTGCCCGACCAGCGCCCGCTCTGCATCGACGCGAAATTTCCGCTGGAAGCGATGACCGCGCTGCACGACGCGCGCACCGACGAGGAGAAGCAAATTCGCCACCGGGCGGCTGCGCGCCGACGTGATGAAGCATGTCAGCGACATCGCCGAAAAATACCTGATCACCGGCGAGACCCAGGACACCGCGCTGATGTTCGTGCCGTCGGAATCGGTCTATGCCGAAATCCATGACGGTTTCGACGACGTGATCCAGAAGGCCTATCGCGCCCGCGTGGTGCTGGTGTCGCCGTCGCTGCTGATGCTGGCGATCCAGGTGATGCAGCAGATCCTGAAGGACGCGCGGATGCGCGACGCCGCCGACCAGATCCGCACCGAAGTGCTCAACCTCGGCGACGACCTCGGCCGTTTGCGCGACCGCGTGCTGAAGCTGCAGAAGCATTTTGGCGACGTCAACGAGGACGTCCGCCAGATCCTGATCTCCGCCGACAAGATCGAAAAGCGCGCGGGACGGATCGAGGAGCTCGATTTCAGCAAGACCGAGGCGCCGGCCGAAGCCCCGCGCATCGTCAAGCCAGGCGCGCCGGAGCTGTTTCCGCTTGCAGCGGAAGCTGCAGGCGGGGGAGTAGCGGCCTCCCTTCTCCCCTTGTGGGAGTATGAGGCTCTACGTAACCGACTGAGAACGCACGGGAAACGGAAATCAGTGCCGTGCGGCTTGCACGCTGTTCCCTGCGCCAACTCCATCCCCGGCCGCCAGCTCCTCGCGATGCTGTCGGCGAGCGAGCGCGGGATGATTGACCATTGCTTGCCCGTGCCGGCCACATCGTCGTTGCCACCGTTGCCGATCAAGGCTGGTTGGCGAGGCCTTCAGAGCCTCTCAGGATGCAAGCTCAATTTTGGGATTTTGGCTGCCAGTTTCGAGACCGCGAGCGTTGATTGCCGCGCTCTGCTACGATGCCGGAATGACCTACCAGCAAAAAATCACTTTCGGCAAACAGCGCGAAGCCGGCGACCGCGAGGTGTTGGTTCCGGAACACCACGTCACTGCCCTGCTAACTGAGCTGCCGCCGACAAGGCGTCAAACGCGGGCGGCAATCGCCGTTGTCTTGATAGTGATAGTTGCTTTTGCGGTAGTAGCCCCGTTTTCCGGCAGGCAGGCGGCGACGCTCAATGCATTCTTTCCCTCGCTCGACGCCATTGTTCTGGTCACTGATCTGATTACAGCCGTTCTCTTGTATGCCCAATTTTCGATTTCCCGCTCACGCTCGCTCTTGGTGCTGGCTAGCGGCTATTTGTTCACGGCATTCATCGTCATTCCTCATGCCCTGACGTTCTCGGGTGCCTTCTCGCCGACAGGTCTCTTCGGTGCTGGCCTGCAGACGGGATCATGGCTTTTCATCTTCTGGCACCTAGGCTTCGCCGCGTCTTTGTTAGGTTACGCAATATCGAAGGACGTGAAGCGCGGCAGGCTCGCCGCCGAAACTGCAGTTGTACGTGAGATCAGCTGGAGCGCAGTTACCGTAGTTGCGTTGGTGAGCGGAATTGCCTGGCTAACTACAGGAGGCGAAGCGCTGCTACCGCCGATCATTCTTGATACATCCCGGCTCAGTCCCTTCGTGATTTATCCAGTTTGGTTGACCATCCTGATCACTGCTGCCGGGCTTGTCATTCTGGTATTCCGCCGACGTTCGGTGCTCGATCTCTGGCTCATCGTGGTGGCAGCAGTGTTCATTGGGGAGCTAGCCTTCAGCGGCCTGCTACCAACGGTTCGTTTTAGTGTTGGCTTTTACGCGGGACGCGTGTTCTCGCTCGTTACCTCAAGTATCGTCTTGATCATACTGCTTGCAGAGACGACGTTACTTTACCTCCATTTAGCTCGGTCGAACGATCTGCTGCAGCGCGAGCGACACAACAAGCTCATGAGTATGGAAGCAATGGCTGCCTCAATCGCACACGAGATAACCCAACCGATTGGAGCCGCTCTATTGAACAGTGAGGCAGCGCTGATGTGTCTTAAGGCAACGCCGCCAGACATTGACGACTCCACGGAAGCACTCGAGAGTATTGTCGAGAGCACCATGCACGCAAAGGCAATACTCGACAACCTTCGCACCCTGTTTGGAAGTGCGAAGCTGACCGAGGAACGTGTCGATCTAAACAGAATCAGTCTTGAGGTGCTGAAAACACTGAGACCGGAATTACGAAGCCGTCTCGATATCAAAACTGAATTGGCAAGCGAGTTGCCCCTCGTCCTCGGTCACAAAGGTCAATTGCAAGAGGTTGTCGCGAATTTGATCCACAACGCGGTTGACGCAATGAATTCAGAAGCTGGGCCTTGGGTACTGATTGTGCGGACAGAACGGCTAGCCAACAACAAGATCGCAATCGCTGTCGAAGATACGGGTCCCGGTGTGAGCCCGCAGGACGCCGAAGCCATTTTCGATGCTTTCGTTACGACGAAGCCAAGTGGAATGGGTTTGGGGCTCGCCATTAGCAAGATGATCGTCGAGCGTCACGCGGGTACGTTGTCTGTTTCGAGCGCGATTCCGCACGGAGCCATCTTCCGCGTAACATTGCCGGTGGCATAAGCCAGGAATGATCGTCGGCCGCAGTCGCGGTGTCATCGTCCGGCTTGACCGAGCGACCCAGGGCGGATTCCAGAGGCGAAAGATGGGGACCCGCAGCTTCTACGTCTACATCCTTGCCAGCCGTATCGGCGGCACGCTTTACATCGGCGTAACCAATGATCTCATTCGCCGCATCGCCGAGCATCGCCTGAAATTGGCGAAAGGCTTTACGAAGAAGTACGAGGTCAGCAACCTCGTCTATTTCGAACAATTCGATGATGCCGAAAACGCGATCAAGCGCGAGAAGCAATTGAAGAAGTGGAATCGAGCCTGGAAAATCCGGTTGATTGAGGAACTCAATCCCAACTGGGACGATCTGTATCCTAGCATCGCCGGCGCTTGAATAGCCTCCGCCCAATCCCACTCGCCGTCATACCCCGCGAAGGCGGGGTATCCAGTAACACGAGGGCGTAGTTGGTGAACTCGGGCCTCGCGGAGTACTGGATCGTCCGCCTTCGCGGACGATGACAGCTGAAGTAGCCGATCTACCGAGCGATGACAGTATCATTTCCGACGATCTGTATCCCAGCATGGCTGGGGTTGATAGCTTCCGCTCGCCCCCGGTCCCCCGCGAAGGCGTATCCAGTAGCACGAGGGAGTAGCTGGTGAACTCGGGCTTCGCGGAATACTGGATCGTCCGCCTTCGCGGACGATGACAGCTGAGGTAGGGCGATGACAGTATGATGTGTTGCGCCCGAATCTGCTAGCACTGCCGCATGACCTCAATGCCTGATGGCCAGCCCGAAGTCTCAGCCAGCCTGCAACCCCGCCCTTCCTGGCGCGACGGCCTTGCCGTCTATCTGCAGCCGCGCGTGCTGATCGTGCTGCTGCTCGGCTTTTCCTCCGGGCTGCCGCTGGCGCTGTCGGGATCGACGCTGCTGGTATGGATGCGCGAGTCCGGCGTCGATCTCGGCACCATCGGGCTGTTTGCGCTGGTCGGCACGCCCTACACGCTGAAATTCCTGTGGGCGCCGCTGGTCGATGCGCTGCATGTGCCGTTCTTCACGCGCGCGTTCGGCCGCCGGCGCGGCTGGCTGGTGTTCTCGCAACTGCTGCTGATCGTCGCGATCCTGCTGCTGGCGCTGACCGACCCGGCGCGCTCGCCGCTGTTCGTGGCGCTCGGCGCGCTGCTGGTCGCGACGATGTCCGCGACGCAGGACATCGTGGTCGACGCCTTTCGCGTCGAGAGCCTGCCGGAGAGCGAACAGGCCGCCGGCATGGCGTCCTATGTCGCGGCCTATCGCATCGGCATGCTGGTCTCGACCGCGGGCGCGCTGTTCATCGTCAGCGGCTTTGAAGGCACCGGCATCCCGCGCGGCGCGGCCTGGATGTGGGGCTATGTGGTGATGGCGGCGATGGTGCTGATCGGCACCGTCACCGCGCTGGCGGCAACCGAGCCCGAGCAATCGGCGCGCGCGGAAGCCGCAACGCGCACCGAGACGGCGTTCACGCGCGTGCTCAACGCGGCGGTCGGCGCGTTCTCCGAATTCCTGACCCGGCGCGACGCCTGGGCGGCCCTCGCCTTCGTCGTGCTGTTCAAGTTCACCGACGCGTTTTCCGGCACCATGACCGCGCCGTTCGTGATCGACCTCGGCTTTACGCGCAACGACTATGCCGCGATCGTCAAGGGCGTCGGCCTCGCCGCCACCCTGATCGGCGGCTTCGCCGGCGGCTTCGTGGCGCGCCGCTATTCGCTCGCCGCCAGCCTGTGGATCGGCGGCGTGCTGCAGGCGGTCGCCAACCTGTCGTTCTCCTGGCTGGCGCTGGTCGGCGTCAACCAATGGGCGCTGGCGTTCGCGATCACCGCGGAGAATTTCACCAGCGCGATCGGCACCGTGATCTTCGTCGCCTATCTGTCGGCGCTGTGCCGCAACCCGCTGCACACCGCGACCCAATACGCGCTGCTGACGGCGCTCGCCGCGGTCGGGCGGACCTATCTGTCGTCCGGCGCCGGCTATGTGGCGAAGGCCACGGGATGGCCGCTGTTCTTCGTGATCTGCGTCGTGGTCGCGGTGCCGAGCCTGATCCTGCTGGCGTGGCTGCAGCGGCGCGGGCATTTTGAAGCGCTGGGGCCGGTGAGGGTTTAGCCGCAGTTTTGCAGTCTTGTAGGATGGGTAGAGCCAACGGGTCGCGCGAATGCGCGCCCGATGATAAACTCAGCGAAACCCATCAATCACGCCAAGAACGATGATGGGTTTCGCTTCGCTCTACCCATCCTACGATCTGCCGCTACATTCCCAGTCGTCATCCCCGCGAAAGCGGGGAGTATTCCAGAGTACAGCGTAAAACAACTGACGTCAGGGCGTACTGGGTCGCCCGATCGGGCGAAGACAGCGGTGTTTGCGGTAACAGCTTCGATCAGTGCTTCGTCACCACGCTCCATTTCGTGATCACCGCTTCGCTCATCTGCCCGGCATCCTGCGCGCAGGCGACTTCATCGACCTTCACCGAGATTTCCTTGCCGATAAAGCCCTTCAGCTGCGCGGCCTGCGCGTCGCTCGAGGTGATGAGCTGGAAGGTTTCCGGGCCGGTCTCCAGGTTGCAGAGCCCGTTCGGCGGCGGCAGCCGGCGCGGCTCGCTGGTGAGCTGATAGGTGGCGACACGTCTTGCCTTTCTTGCCGCCGCGAATCTTCATGGCGTTGAGTTCCCCCGACAGCACGTCGCCGGCATTGATCAGCCTGCCGGCCTTCGGCGGCGCAGGCTCGGCCTGCTGCGCCTGCTGGGCGCCTGCGGAAGGCGCGGCAAAGGCCACCGCCAGAATGGCCGCAAAGCCCAGCCGTTTGCCGAATCGTCGTTTCGTCATGTCGATGAGTTCCGTCTGTGTTGGTTAGAACAGCGTTCGCTGCCGCATCGCAGCGGATAGCGTACCTTCATCGAGATAATCAAGCTCGCCGCCGACCGGCACGCCATGGGCCAGCCGCGTCACCTTGACATTGGCTTCCTGCAACAGATCGGTGATGTAATGCGCGGTGGTCTGGCCATCGACGGTTGCATTCAGCGCCAGAATGATCTCGCTCACCTGTTGGATCATGCGCGCGCGCCACCAGCGCGTCGATGGTGAGGTCCTGCGGACCGACGCCGTCGAGCGGCGACAGCGTGGCGCCGAGCACGTGATAGCGGCCGTTGGTCGCATTGGCCCGCTCCAGCGCCCAGAGATCGGCGACGTCGGCGACCACGACGATGATCGAGGGATCGCGCCGCGGATCGGTGCAGACCGTGCAGGGATTTTGCGTATCGATATTGCCGCAGGTCTTGCAGACCTGGATCTTGTCGATCGCCACCTGCAGCGCGGCGGACAGCGGCGTCATCAGCGCTTCGCGCTTCTTGATCAGATGCAGCGCCGCGCGCCGCGCCGAACGCGGCCCAAGCCCCGGCAGCCGCGCCAGCAGCTGGATCAGACGTTCGATTTCGGGACCGGCAACCGCAGAGGCCATTTCAGGTGAGACCAAGCATTTAGGTAAGACCAGCATTAGGAAGCCAAGTCCGGCGGCAGACCCAGCCCGCCGGTCAGCGCCTGCATCTTTTCCTGCATCGCGGTCTCCGCCTTGCGCCGCGCGTCGTTATGCGCGGTCACCAGCAGGTCTTCGAGGACTTCGCGCTCGTCCGCCTTCATCAGCGACGGATCGATCTTGACGCCCTTCACTTCCATCTTCGCGGTCATGCGCACGCGCAACCAGGCCGCCGCCGGAAATGCCCTCGACCTCGACATGGCCGAGTTCTTCCTGCATCGCCTGCATCTTGGATTGCAGTTGCGCCGCCTGCTTCATCATGCCGAGAAAATCAGCCATCTGGTTTTCCTTGCGGTTTTCCTTGCGCGCGTCCTCTGGAGATCAATCATCGTCGCCGTCGGAACTCTTCGGTCGGGTCTTCGCCGATAGCATCGGATTCCGGCGGCTCGGCGGCAAGCTTGCGCACCTCGACGACCTTGGCGCCGGGAAACCGCGCCAGCACTTCCTGCACGCGCGGATCGGCCTCGGCGGCTCGCGCATGCTCGTTCCTGGCATGCTCGTTCTGCGAACGCAGCGTCGGCTGGCCGGCCTCGTTGGACACGATCACGGTCCAGCGCCGCCCGGTCCATTGTTCCAGCTTGCGCGAGAGATCGTTGACCAGCGATCGCGCGGCGTTGCGCTCGAGCGCGACTTCGAGCCGGCCGTCCTCGATGCGCACGAGCCGCATGTCGGCCTCGAGCGCGGCCTTGGTCAGGAGATCGCGCTTCTCGCCGGCGAGCGCGACGAGTTGCGGAAAGCTCGATGATCCGCAGCGCCGGCGCGGATTGCGGATCGGCGCGGGCGCCATCATCTGCGGACGCGCGGACGCCTCGGCGCCGGCGCGCGGCGTGACGGCGCACGCATCGGCGCTGAAGGCATGGACGAAGATGACATCGAGGATACGCCTGAGGCCGGCGCGGCGCGCGACGCGCGCACTGCCCGAAATCACCGGCGACCCGCCGCCGTTCTGCTCGAGCATCCTGATCGCTTCGTCCGGCGTCGGCATGTCGGCGACATAGGCGATGCGCACCAGCACCATTTCGGCGGCCGCCGCCGGCCGCGTCGCGGTCTGCACCTCGGTGATGCCCTTGAGCAGCATCTGCCACATCCGCGACAGCACCCGCATCGACAGCTTCGCGGCGAAATCGCGCGCGCGGACGCGCTCGGTCTCGCCAAAGGCGACATTGTCGGCGGTCGCCGGCACGATCTTCACGCGGGTGACGAAATTGACGAATTCGGCGAGATCGGAGAGCACCACGATCGGATCGGCGCCGACGTCGTACTGCTCGCGGAATTCGCTGAAGGCGCTGCGCGATGTCGCCGCGCGCCAGCGAATTCGAACAGATCGATGACGCGGGTGCGGTCGGCAAGGCCCAGCATCTGCCGCACCGCATCGGCGCGCACGTGGCCTGCCGCATGCGCGATCGCCTGGTCGAACAGCGACAGCGAATCGCGCACCGAGCCTTCGGCCGCGCGCGCGATGATGCCGAGCGCCTCCGGCTCGACCTCGACGCCTTCCTTCGCCGCGATATTGGAGAGATGCCCCATCAGCACGTCGGCCTCGACCCGGCGCAGGTCAAAACGCTGGCAGCGCGACAGCACCGTGACCGGGACTTTGCGGATCTCGGTGGTGGCGAACACGAATTTGGCGTGCTCCGGCGGCTCCTCCAGCGTCTTCAGGAAGGCGTTGAAGGCCGCCGTCGACAGCATGTGGACTTCGTCGATGATGTAGACCTTGTAGCGGGCGCTGGCCGGCGCATAGCGCACGCTGTCATTGATCTGGCGGACGTCGTCGACGCCGGTATGGGACGCCGCGTCCATCTCCAGCACGTCCATGTGCCGGCTTTCCATGATCGCCTGGCAATGCACGCCGAGGGTCGGCATGTGGATGGTCGGCCCCTTCACCGAGCCGTCGGGCATTTCGTAATTCAGCGCGCGGGCGAGAATCCGCGCCGTGGTGGTCTTGCCGACCCCGCGCACGCCGGTCAGGATCCAGGCCTGCGGAATCCGCCCGGTCTCGAACGCATTCGAGACGGTGCGGACCATGGCCTCCTGGCCGATCAGATCGTCGAAGCTGGAGGGACGGTATTTGCGCGCCAGCACGCGGTAGGGCTTGCCGGCCTCGGGCAGCCGCCGAGATCGAAGCCGCCCTGATTGGCGCTGTCGGACTTATCGGGGGGAGCGCCAGCATCGGTCATCGGTCGATCCGCAATTGATTGTCTCTCAAGGCCGGCTTGCGGAAAGGAGCTGGAATCAAGCGCGAGAGGCGGCAATCGCCGCATCTTGCGCAATTCGCTCGAAAAACAGGTAGGAGACTGACGAGCGACCCGATCCGGACCTCGTTAGGGCTGCTTCCTTCCGGACCTGACCCGGTTGGCGAGTGGCTCGTCCACCGCCAATCTCCCGGTCCTTATTTGGGGCCAAAAGGGCCGGAAAGCAAGCGGGGCCTCCGCTGTCATACCCCGCGAAAGCGGGGTATTCAGTAAACTCCGGCCCGGCGATTGGCCGCGAGGCCGCGGGGTGCTGGATCATCCGCTTTCGCGGATGATGACAGCTTGATATGAAGCCAGACCGGTGCCCCGGAGAAGGCACTTATAAGCCCGACATGCATCGGGTATTCGGGAACCCTCATGCCCTCTGACGCCTCCGCCTGGTCGCTGCACTCCCAGCTCAAGAAGGACACCATCGATATCGGCGACCTGCCGCTGTGCCGGGTGCTGGTCATCAAGGACGCGCATTACCCGTGGCTGCTGCTGGTGCCGCGCCGCGAGGGCGCGGTCGAGATCATCGACCTCGACGAGGTCGCGCAGGCGCAGTTGATGACGGAGGTCTCGCGCGTCGCCCGCGCGCTGAAGGAAATCACCAAATGCGACAAGCTCAATATCGCGGCACTGGGCAATCTGGTGCCGCAACTCCATGTTCACGTCATCGCGCGCCGCACCAGCGATCGCCGCCTGGCCGCGGCCGGTCTGGGGCGTGATGCCGCCGCTGGCGCATGACGCCGAGGAAGTCCAGAATTTCATCAGCGCGCTTCGCCGCAAGATTTGGCTAGGTTGAACACATGTCAGCTTTCGATTCGTTTCCGCTCGGCAAGCCCGCCTTCGTCACCCACATTCTCGACCGCGCCGCGCATCTGCGCAGCAATGACGAGAAACTGTTCGCGCTGGAAAGCCACCGCGACGCCCGCGCCTATGTGATCTATCGCGACTCGCTGGTGGTGAGGCAGGAGGCCGGAGGACTCGCGCGTCCTGCTCAGCGTCGACGAAGCGCTGAAACTCGGCGCCAATCCCGGCACGATCTTTTTGGGCCTGCGCGACGGCGCGCCGGTGTTCGGCATGGGCATCGCGGCGGCGGCGGTGGAAAAGCTGCTGGGCCGCGACGACGTCGCCGTCACCGAACTGCGCGGCATGGCGATGCAGGGCGTGGTGCCGACCGAACAGCTCTCGGCGATCGCGATGGCGAAATCGATGGTGAGCTGGCATCAGCGCCACGGCTATTGCGCCAATTGCGGCACCCGCACCGCGATGAAGGAAGGCGGCTGGAAGCGCGACTGCCCGAGCTGCAAGGCCGAGCATTTTCCGCGCACCGATCCGGTCGTGATCATGCTGGTGACTCAGGCGACAGATGCCTGCTGGGACGGCAGAAGCAGTTTCTGCCGGGGATGTGGTCGTGCCTCGCCGGCTTCGTCGAAGCCGCCGAAACCATCGAGGACGCGGTCCGGCGCGAGATTTTCGAGGAATCCGGGATTCGCTGCACCGACGTGAACTATTACATGACGCAGCCGTGGCCCTACCCGTCGTCGCTGATGATCGGATGCACCGCGCGCGCAACCACCGAGGAAATCGTGGTCGACCGGACCGAACTGGAGGATGCGCGCTGGTTCACCGCGACGAAGTGACCCTGATGCACAGCCGCACACATCCCGACGGCCTGTTTGCCGCGCATCCGTTCGCGATTGCCCATCATTTGATCGGCCGCTGGGTGCATGGGGGAACCGATGCGAGCGCATAGCGGGAACTGTCGCATGGACCAAACCATTAACTCCGGAAATCCTTGTTTTTCTGGGTTCCGGCAGATGGCGGAACCGGCATGACGGATTCCGGCATGAATTTTCACGACCGAGCGCCGAAAATCCCGCCGCGCATCCTGTGCATCGGCATACCGGTGCGCGACCTGACGTTCCGCGTCAGCGGCGTTCCCGGCCGCGGCTCCAAGGAGAATGCCACCCATCTCGACGAGATCTGCGGCGGCAACGCGCTCAATGCCGCGATCGGAATCGTGCGGCTCGGCGGCCGCGCCTCGATCTGCGGGCCGATGGGCGACGTCCGCGAAACCTCGAGCCGCTTCATCTTCGAAAAGCTCGCGCACGAAGGCATCGAGACCAACCACCTCGTGCACATGCCGGGGCTGGTGACGCCGATCTCCGCCGTCATGGTCGATCCGAGCGGCGAGCGCACCATCGTCACCTTCCGCGATCCGGAACTGTGGAAGGTGCAATTGCCCGACACCGAGACGCTGCTGGACGACTGCGCCGCCATCCTGACCGAGAGCCGTTGCGCGGAGTTCTGCACCGATCTGTGCGCCGAGGCGCAACGGCGCGGCATTCCCGTGATCGTCGACGTCGATCGCGCGATGTCGCTGCGCGAAGGGCTGCTCAACGCGTCCTCGCATCTGGTGTTCTCGAGCGAGCCGCTGCAGGAGACCGCCGATGTCGCCGACGACGCCCAGGCGCTGAAGAAGATCGCCAAACTGACGCCGTCGTTCCTGGCGGGAACGCGCGGCGCGCGCGGCACGATCTGGCTCGACGAGCATGGGGCCATCCAGGAGACGCCGGCCTTCCCGGTCCACACCGTGGACACGCTGGGCGCCGGCGACGTGTTCCACGGCGCCTTTGCGCTCGCCATCACCGAAGGGCAGGAGTTGCGGGAGGCGCTCCGATTCGCCTCCGCCGCCGCAGCCCTGAAATGCACCCGCTTCGGCGGCGCCTTTGCTGCCCCGCAACGTATTGAAGTTGAAGAGCTTTTGAGGCAGGGCCAGGGTGCCGGCGCGGGACCGGCCGGCCAATAGATGGGCTTGCTCATAGAAGATTTTTCTATATATGAGGAATGAAAGCCTCATTATGGAACATTCTTCTCATGACCGACCTCGCTGTCCAGCTTCATGAAGCCAACCGCCGCCTCGACGCCATCGACCGCAAGATCCTGACCGTGCTGCAGGAGGACGCCTCCCTATCGGTGGCCGAGATCGGCGACCGGGTCGGGCTGTCCTCGACACCGTGCTGGAAGCGCATCCAGCGGCTGGAGGCCGACGGCGTGATCCTGCGCCGGGTCGCGCTGGTCGATCAGAACAAGATCGGGCTCGGCATTTCCGTGTTCGTCTCGGTCGAGAGCGCCGATCACTCCGAGGCCTGGCTGAAGACCTTCGCCAGCGCCGTCAGCGCCATGCCCGAGGTGATGGAGTTTTACCGGATGGCCGGCGACGTCGATTACATGCTGCGCGTCGTGGTCGCCGACATGGCGAGCTATGACGTGTTCTACAAGAAGCTGATCAGCGCCGTGCCGCTGAAGAACGTCACCTCGCGCTTTGCGATGGAGAAGATCAAGTCGGTCACCGCGCTGCCGGTGCCGGCGGCGTAGTCGCGATCACGCCAACAAATGTGCTGTCATCGTCCGCGAAGGCGGGCGATCCAGTATTCCAGAGACGCCGATGATAGAACCGAGAAGCCGCGGCGTACTGGATACCCCGCTTTCGCGGGGTATGACGGCGGAGAACGCGGGCGCGTTCGCGCGCCACCCTCAAATCTTCTGATTGTACTCGCCGACCTCGGGATGGGTGCGCAGCACCACATTCATCGCCTCGAACATGTCGTGCATCCGCTGCTCGGCGACCGGGCTCTCGACCACGACCACCAGTTCCGGCTTGTTGGAGGACGCCCGCACCAGGCCCCAGCTGCCGTCCTCGACGGTGACGCGGACGCCGTTGACGGTGACGAGATCGCGGATCTTTTGCCCGGCGACCTTCTCGCCCTTTTTCTGCAGCGCCTCGAAATGCTTCACCACGGCATCGACGACGCCGTATTTGGTCTCGTCCGCGCAATGCGGCGACATCGTCGGCGACGACCAGGTCTTCGGCAGCGCGTCCTTCAGATCGGCCATCGACTTGCCGGTCGCGCGATCGAGCATCTCGCAGATCGCGATCGCCGAGACCAGGCCGTCGTCATAGCCGCGGCCGAACGGCTTGTTGAAGAAGAAATGCCCGGATTTCTCGAAACCCGCCAGCGCGCCGAGCTCGTTGGTGCGGCGCTTCATGTAGGAATGGCCGGTCTTCCAATAGACGGTCTTCGCGCCCTGCTTCTGCAGCACCGGATCGGTGACGAAAAGCCCGGTCGATTTCACGTCGACCACGAACAGCGCATCCTTGTTGATCGCCGACATGTCGCGCGCCAGCATCACGCCGACCTTGTCGGCGAAAATCTCCTCGCCGGTGTTGTCGACCACGCCGCAGCGGTCGCCGTCGCCGTCGAAGCCAAGGCCGACATCGGCCTTGTGTTCGAGCACCGCGTCGCGGATCGCGTGCAGCATCTCCATGTCTTCGGGGTTCGGATTGTATTTCGGAAAGGTGTGATCGAGTTCGGTGTCGAGCGGGATCACCTCGCAGCCGATCGCCTCCATCACCTGCGGCGCGAACGCGCCCGCGGTGCCGTTGCCGCAGGCGACCACGACCTTCAGCTTGCGCTTCAGCTTCGGGCGCTGGGTGAGATCGGCGATGTAGCGCGCCGGAAAATTCTCGTGGAACTGATAGGAGCCGCCGGCCTTGTTGTTGAATTCGGCGTTGAGCACGATCTCCTTCAGCCGCGTCATCTCGTCGGGGCCGAAGGTCAGCGGCCGGTTGGCGCCCATCTTGACGCCGGTCCAGCCATTGTCGTTATGCGAGGCGGTGACCATGGCGACGCAGGGCACGTCGAGGTCGAACTGCGCGAAATAGGCCATCGGCGTCACCGCAAGCCCGATATCGTGCACCTTGCAGCCCGCCGCCATCAGGCCCGAGATCAGCGCGTATTTGATCGAGGCCGAATAGCCGCGGAAATCATGCCCGGTGACGATCTCCTGCTTGACGCCGCGTTCCGCGATCAGCGCGCCGAGCCCCATGCCCAGCGCCTGGATGCCCATCAGGTTGATTTCCTTGCCGAACAGCCAGCGCGCGTCATATTCGCGAAAGCCGGTCGCCTTCACCATCGGCTCGGATTCATAGGCATAGGTATTCGGAACCAGCACGGATTTCGGCTTCGGAAACATCAGAGATGGCCTCTTGGGAATGCGGCAGGGCAACGCCGCAGGCTTAGCGAATGCCCGAGCGCAGCGGAAGGCGGGATTGGCAGGCTTTTGGCGATTATTTGCGGCGGAGTTGGCGGCAGAAGCGCCTACTGCTCCAGCACCATCTTGCCGTTGGCGTATTCGAAGCGCTTGAGCTTCGACAGGAACGACAGGCCGAGCAGGTTTTCCGACAGCGCCTCGTCCGGCAGCACCATGGCGTCGACGTCACGCACGATCAGCTCGCCGATTTCGATCATGGCAATCCGCGTGGGCGCGGCCTTGATGATGCCGTTGGCGGTGTTGACGGTGGCTTTGTAATCGCTGGGCGACGGACGCAGGCCGAACCGCGCCGCGGACTTCTCGTTCAGCGCCACCACCGAAGCGCCGGTGTCGATCATGAAGTCGACGCGCTGGCCGTCGATCCGGCCGTTGGTCTGGAAATGGCCGCGGGCGTCTCTGGGAATGCTGAGGCTGCGCGTGCCGGCTTGTGCGACCGTCGCCGTTTGGGCTGTCAAAGCCTGGGCCTTCGGCGGGGCCGCCTTGGCGGATGCGGGCACCGGAGTCCATTTGTCCGCCATCTGCGCCATGAAGCTGCCGAGGGCGACCAGAACCGCGCAAAAGATCATCAGGTTACGCATGACCACAACTCGATACGCGTCAAAGCAGACAAGCCGCCGATAACACCACGGCGCCGGCCAACCCGCGACTAACAACGCCGGCCGAGGCCGCCATTTTGGCGAAAAGGATGAGCGAAGTGTTAACGCGCCTTCTTAACCTCGCCCTCAGGTTCCCCGCGGCTTGACCCGCCGTGTCGGAAGGGCGTTGGCCGGATCCTCCGGCCAGGGGTGCCGGGGATAGCGGCCGCGCAGGTCGGAGCGCACGGCAGCATAACTGCCGCGCCAGAAGCCGGGCAGATCGCGCGTCACCTGCACCGGCCGCTGCGCCGGCGACAACAGTTCCAGCACCAGCGGCACTGCGCCCTTGGCGATCGAGGGATGGGTGTTGAGCCCGAACAGTTCCTGCAACCGCACGGCAATGGTCGGGCCCTGCTCGGCCTCGTAATCGATCGCAAGCATGGTGCCGGTCGGCGCTTCGAAATGGGTCGGTGCTTCGCGCTCCAGCCGCGCGCGCAAATCCCACGGCAGCAGCGTCAGCATGGCATCCGAAAGATCGCCCGGTGAAAATTCCTTCAGCGAAATCTTGTCGTAAAGCGCAGGCGCCAGCCAGGTCTCGCTTGCGGCCGATAGCGCGTCGTCGGACAGATCCGGCCAGCCTTCGCCTTCCGCCTTGCGCAGGAACATCACGCGGTCACGCCATTGCTTCAGGGATTTCGACCACGGCAATTTGTCGAATCCTGCCGCGATCAAGCCGGCGGCGAAGATCTTTGCGGTCTCCGCTGACGGAGAGATCGCCATCGGCGCTTCCGACAGCGTGATCGCGTGCAGGCTCTTCCTGCGCCGCGCCCGCAAGCCCATCGCGCCGCGATCGAACGAAATCTCCTCACTGTTTTCGATCTGATCGGCGAAGCGCAATTCGATCTCTTCCTGCGCGATCGGCGCCGCCAAAAGAATGCGCCCCTGGGCCGCAGTACCGGTCAGCTCGGCGACGGCGATATAGGGCGCGCGCGCCAGCGACGAGGTCTGCTCCACCGCCGCGCCGCGGCCATTGGCGAGCACAAAACTGCCATTGCCGCGGTTGCGCGCAACGCGGTCGGGGAAGGCAAACGCCAGCATCACGCCGGTGCTCAAATCGCCGTCCGCGCGGCGGAAGCAGGCGCATCGGCCGCCACCTGCGAAGCCCAACGTTGCGCCATACTGCGTGCGCTGGACGCGCGCGGCGAACGGTCGCGGCGGAACTGATCAAGCCGATGATCGAGATCGACGCTGTCGCCGCCGAGGCCGCGTTCGGTCAGGATGGCGGCGATGTCGGCGGCCTCCACGCCGGCGCCGGCGCGGTGCGAATCCACGATCATGCGCGCCAGCCGCGGCGGCAGCGCCAGCGCGCGCAGGCTCTTGCCTTCCGCGGTGATCCGGCCGTCGCCGTCGAGCGCGCCGAGTTCACCGAGCAGGCTGTTGGCTTCCTTCAGCGCGGGCGCGGGCGGCGGATCGAGGAACGCCAGTGTCGCGGGATCGCGCACGCCCCATTGCGCGAGGTCGAGCACCAGCGAAGACAGATCGGCCGAGAGGATTTCGGGCTGCGTGTAGGCGGCAAGCGAGGCGGTCTGCGGCTCGTCCCAGAGCCGGTAGCAGACGCCGGGCTCGGTGCGGCCGGCGCGGCCGCGGCGCTGGTCGACCGCCGCGCGCGAGGCGCGCACGGTTTCCAGCCGCGTCAGGCCGATATCGGGCTCGTAGCGCGGCACCCGCGCCATCCCGGAATCGACGACAATGCGGACACCCTCGATGGTCAGCGAGGTCTCGGCGATCGAGGTCGCCAGCACCACCTTGCGCTGACCCTTTGGCGCCGGCGCGATGGCGCGATCCTGGACCGCGGCATCGAGCGCGCCGAACAGCGGCACGATCTCGATGCTCGCATCATGAACGCGTTCACCGAGAAAAGTCTGCGTGCGGCGGATTTCGGCCGCACCCGGCAGGAACGCCAGCACCGAACCGGGATCGGCGCGCAGCGCGGTGGCAATCGCGTCCGCCATCTGCCGTTCCAGCGGTGCATCGGACTTGCGGCCGAGATAACGCGTCTCCACCGGAAAGGCGCGGCCCTCGCTGGCGACCACCGGGGCGTCGCCCAAGAGCTTGCCGACCCGCGCGCCATCGAGCGTTGCCGACATCACCAGGATACGCAAATCCTCGCGCAGGCCGGTCTGCGCATCGCGCGCCAATGCGAGACCGAGATCCGCATCGAGCGAACGTTCGTGAAATTCGTCGAACAGCACGGCGGCGACGCCGTTCAGTTCGGGATCGTCGAGGATCTGCCGCGAGAAGATTCCCTCGGTGACGACCTCGATCCGGGTCGCGCGCGAGATTTTGGAGCCGAAGCGGACGCGATAGCCGACGGTCTCGCCGGCGCGTTCGCCGAGCGTCCGCGCCATCCGCTCCGCACTGGCGCGCGCCGCGATCCGCCGCGGCTCCAGCATGATGATCTTCTTGCCCTTGAGCCAGGGCGCATCGAGCAGCGCCAGCGGCACCCGCGTGGTCTTGCCGGCGCCGGGCGGCGCCACCAGCACCGCGGCGTTATTATTCGCAAGCGTGCGCGCCAGCTCGTCGAGCACGGCGTCGATCGGGAGGGGCGTGTCGAAGCTGCGGGGCAAAATCTAGCTCACGTCTGATCCTTCCCCTCTCCCCCTGTGGGAGAGGGTGGCGTCGCGAAGCGAAGACGGGTGAGGGGTCTGTTTCCGCGGATAGAGACCCCTCATCCGGCGTGGACTTTGTCCACGCCACCTTCTCCCACAAGGGGAGAAGGGAGGAAAGCATCTCAAACCTCCGGCTCGGACGCCCGCCCCACGCTGTCGTAGACAAAACCGTGGGCCGCCATGTCCTCGCGGCGATAGATGTTGCGCAGGTCGACCACGACCGGCCGCGCCATCGCAGCTTTTACCCGCGCGAGATCGAGCGTGCGGTATTGCACCCATTCGGTCACGACCACCATGGCGTCCGCGCCACGCAGGCAGTCGTAGGGATCGTCGCAATATTCGATATCGGGCAATTCGCGGCGCGCCTGTTCGATGCCGACCGGATCGTGCGCGCGCACTTTGGCGCCCATGTCGAGCAGGCCGGTGACGAGCGGAATCGACGGCGCCTCGCGCATGTCGTCGGTATCCGGCTTGAAGGTGAGGCCGAGCACGGCGACCGTCTTGCCGCGCAGGCTGCCACCGGCGGCGTTCGACACCTTGCGCGCCATCGCCCGCTTGCGGTTGTCGTTGACGCCGAGCACGGCCTCGACGATGCGCAGCTGCACGTCATGGTCCTGCGCGATCTTGACCAGCGCGCGGGTATCCTTCGGGAAGCACGAGCCGCCGAAGCCCGGTCCGGCATGCAGGAACTTCGAGCCGATGCGGTTGTCGAGACCGATGCCGCGCGCGACTTCCTGCACGTCGGCGCCGACTTTTTCGGCGAGGTCCGCGATCTCGTTGATGAAGGTGATCTTGGTGGCGAGGAACGCATTTGCCGCGTATTTGATCAGCTCGGCGGTGCGGCGCGCGGTGAACATCAGCGGCGCCTGGTTGAGCGACAGCGGCCGGTAGACATCGCCGAGCACCTTGCGCGCGCGTTCGTCCGAGGTGCCGACCACGATACGGTCCGGGAATTTGAAGTCGCGGATCGCCGCACCCTCGCGCAAAAACTCCGGATTGGAGGCGACCACGAATTCGGCCGACGGATTGACCTCGCGGATCAGCCGCTCGACCTCGTCGCCGGTCCCGACCGGCACCGTCGATTTGGTGACCACCACGGTGAAGCCGGACAACGCTGCCGCGATCTCGCGCGCGGCGGCGTGCACGTAGCTCAGATCGGCATGGCCATCGCCGCGCCGCGACGGCGTGCCGACGGCGATGAACACCGCATCGGCTTCCGCGACCGGCGCGGAGAGGTCGGTGGTGAAATCCAGCCGCTTGGCCTTGACGTTGGCGGCCACCAGCGCGTCGAGCCCGGGCTCGAAAATCGGGATCTCCCCGCGACGCAGGCTTGCGATCTTGTCGCCATCCTTGTCGACGCAGGTGACCTGGTGGCCGAAATCGGCAAAGCAGGCGCCGGAAACCAGCCCCACATAGCCCGTGCCAATCATGGCAATTCGCATGAAACAGCCTGTTTCTGATGGTTAACGGTCGCTCAGATTCTGTGGGCCTCTTAAAGCATATGGCGGCAAAGAGGAAACCGGAAATACGCCGGAAAGCGGCAAGGAACCGGCAAAGAAACCGGCATGTCATTTGTATGAATAAAGGAGAAAGCAACCGATGGGGCCGATGATGCCGTCCCAGCGCGCCGAAACAGGACACCGATGACACCAAACGGCACATCCACCGTGGCCGGACGCGACCTGCCTTTGGCGGGGTCGCCGGTCCGCGTCGATTGGGTGGATTATGCCAAGGGCATCTGCATCGTCATGGTCGTGATGATGCATTCGGTGCTGGGAGTGGAAGCCGCCGCCGGCCAGACCGGTTTCATGCACTGGCTGGTGATGTTCGCCAAGCCGTTCCGGATGCCGGATTTCTTCCTGATTTCAGGCCTGTTCCTCGCCGTCGTGATCGACCGCGACTGGCGTACTTACCTGGACCGCAAAGTCCTGCATTTCGCCTATTTCTACCTGCTGTGGGTGACAATCCAGTTCGGCTTCAAGGCGCCGTCGTTCGCCGCCGAGACGAATTGGGGCCATGTCCTCTATCTGTATCTGGAATCCTTCATCGAGCCGTTCGGCACGCTGTGGTTCATCTATCTGCTGCCGATCTTCTTCGTCGTCACAAAACTGACACGCAGGGCCCCGCCATCGGCGATCTGGCTTGTCGCCGCGGCGCTGGAGATGGCGCATGTCACGACCGGCTGGACCGTGATCGACGAGTTCTGCGGCCGCTTCGTCTATTTCTATTCCGGCTATTGGCTGGCCGGTTATGTCTTCGCGCTCTCGGATCGCGCACGCGTCCAGCCTGCGCTCGCGCTTGCGGGCCTGGCGCTTTGGGCGCTCGTTAATGGCGGCCTCGTATTGTCCGGCCTCAGCGACTGGCCGATCGTTTCGCTGGCGCTCGGGCTTGCGGGCGCCTGCGCCATCATCGTGATGGGCACGCTGCTGGCGCGCGCGCACTGGCTCAATTTCCTGCGCTATTGCGGCGAGCATTCCATCGTCATCTATCTCGCCTTCTTCCTGCCGATGGCGGCGAGCCGGACGCTGCTGCTGCACAGCGGACTATTGCCTGACATCGGCATGGTCTCGCTGATCGTGACCGTCATCGGTGTCGCCGGCGCGCTGGCGATCTGGCGCATCGCGCTGGCGCTACACGCCAACTTCCTGTTCGAACGGCCCCGATGCGTTCTGGATCGCGCCGAAAAAGTCCGGCCCGAGGTTGCAGGCGGCGGAGTAGGTTTTTCAACCATCGACGGCCCGATGGCAGCTGATGACAGCGGGGATAGCGCGGGCGGAACAGCCAAAAATCGCTCGCTGAGGCTGTCAATCCCGCGCAAAAATCCCTAAATTTCGGCCATGCCGAAAACAGCCCCCAAAGCCGCCGCCAAGCCCGCCACCGCGAAAACCCAAGGAAAGGGTGAAGCCAAGGTCGAGGCCAAGGTTGAAACCAGGACCGAAGCCAAATTACCCAAGGGCGCCCACGTCTTTCTGGTCGACGGTTCCTCCTACATCTTCCGCGCCTACCACGCGCTGCCGCCGCTGAACCGCAAATCCGACGGGCTCCAGGTCAACGCCGTGCTCGGCTTCTGCAACATGCTGTGGAAGCTGTTGCGCGACATGCCCGCGGACAACCGGCCGACGCATCTGGCGATCGTGTTCGACAAGTCCGAAATCACCTTCCGCAACAAGCTCTATCCCGACTACAAGGCGCACCGGCCGCCGGCGCCCGACGACCTGATCCCGCAATTTTCGCTGATCCGCGACGCCGTGCGCGCCTTCGACCTGCCTTGCCTCGAGCAAGGCGGCTTCGAGGCCGACGATCTGATCGCGACCTATGCCCGGATCGCGGGCGAACGCGGCGCGACCACCACCATCGTCTCGTCCGACAAGGACCTGATGCAACTCGTGACCGACAAGGTCGTGATGTACGACACCATGAAGGACCGCCGCATCGGTATCCCCGAGGTGATCGAGAAATTCGGCGTGCCGCCCGAGAAGGTGGTCGAGGTACAGGCGCTGGCGGGAGATTCCACCGACAACGTGCCAGGCGTGCCCGGCATCGGCATCAAGACCGCGGCGCAATTGATCGTCGAATATGGTGACCTCGAGCAATTGCTGTTCCGCGCCGGCGAGATCAAGCAGCCGAAGCGGCGCGAGGCGCTGATCGAGCATGCCGAGAAGGCGCGGATTTCGCGGCAGCTGGTGCTGCTCGACGACCAGGTCGCGCTCGACGTGGCGCTCGACGACCTCGCGGTGCACGAGCCGGATGCGCGCAAGCTGATCGCCTTCCTGAAGGCGATGGAGTTTTCCACGCTCACCCGGCGCGTGGCCGATTATTCGCAGATCGACCCGTCGGATGTGGAAGCCGCTGCGGCCAACAAGAGTGCGGGCAGTGCGCCAGCCAGGGCGCCCGCCGCCGGCGGCACCACCGGCGATCTCTTTGCAAGCTCTGCTGCCACCGTAAAGCCCGGCGCCGACAAGCAGGAGAAGGCCGCGAGCCTCAAGGGAACGCCAGTTTCGCTGGCGGAGGCGCGCGCGGAAGCCGCGCGAAAGCTCCCGGTCGATCGCAGCAAGTACCAGGCGATCCGCAGCCTCGACCAGCTCAAGGCATGGATTGCGCGCGCCCATGATACCGGCCACTTCGTGCTCGAGGCCATGGCCAGCATCGACGATCCGATGCAGGCCGACCTCAGCGGCATCGCGCTGGCGCTGGCGCCGAACGACGCCTGCTATGTCCCGCTCGCCCACAAGCAGTCCGGCGGCGGCGCCGGGCTGTTCGACGCCGGCCTCGCGCCGGACCAGATCAAGCCAGCCGACGCGCTCGCCGCGTTGCGTCCGCTGCTTGAAATCGGCCGGTGTTCTGAAGATCGGCTTCAACATCAAGTTCAGCGCCGTGATGCTGGCGCAGCACGGCATCACCTTGCGCAACGTCGAAGACGCGCAGCTGATGTCGTATGCGCTGGATGCCGGGCGCAATTCGCACGGGCTCGACGCGCTGGCCGAGCGGACACTGGGCCACGCCGTGATCAGCTATGGCGATCTTGTCGGCAGCGGCAAGAACAAGCTCACCTTCGACCAGGTCGAGATCGACAAGGCCCTCGCCTACTCGGCCGAATACGCCGACGTGATCTTGCGGCTGTGGCGCGTGCTGAAGCCGCGCCTTGCAGCCGAACGCATGACCGCCGTCTACGAGACGCTGGAGCGGCCGCTGGTCAGCGTGCTGGCGCGGATGGAACGCCGCGGCATTTCGATCGACCGCCAGGTGCTGTCGCGGCTGTCGGGCGAATTCGCCCAGACCGCCGCACGGGTCGAGGCCGAGCTTCAGGAGATTGCGGGCGAGCCAATCAATGTCGGCAGCCCCAAGCAGATCGGCGACATCATCTTCGGCAAGATGGGAATAACGGGCGGCAGCAAGACCAAGACCGGCGCCTGGTCGACCTCGGCGCAGGTGCTCGACGAACTCGCCGAACAGGGTCATGAATTTCCGAAGAAGATCCTGGAATGGCGGCAGGTTTCAAAACTGAAATCGACCTATACCGACGCGCTGCCGGAATATGTCCATCCGCAGACCCACCGCGTCCACACCACCTACGCGCTGGCCGCGACCACCACCGGGCGGTTGTCGTCGAACGAACCGAACCTGCAGAACATCCCGGTGCGTACCGAGGACGGCCGCAAGATCCGCCGTGCGTTCATCGCGACCCCCGGCCACAAACTGGTGTCGGCGGATTACTCGCAGATCGAGCTGCGGCTGCTCGCCGAGATCGCCGACATCCCGGTGCTGAAGCAGGCCTTCCGCGACGGGCTCGACATTCACGCCATGACGGCGTCGGAAATGTTCGGCGTGCCGATCAAGGGCATGCCGAGCGAAATTCGCCGCCGGGCGAAGGCAATCAATTTCGGCATCATCTACGGCATCTCGGCTTTCGGTCTTGCGAACCAGCTCGGCATCGCCCGCGAGGAAGCCTCCGCCTACATCAAGAAATATTTCGAGCGCTTCCCGGGCATCCGCGCCTACATGGATGCGACGCGGGATTTCTGCCGCGCCAACGGCTATGTCGAGACGCTGTTCGGCCGCAAATGCCACTACCCCGATATCAAGGCCTCCAACGCCTCGGTCCGCTCCTTCAACGAGCGCGCCGCGATCAACGCGCGGCTGCAGGGTTCGGCCGCCGACATCATCCGCCGCGCCATGATCCGGATGGAAGACGCGCTCGCCGCGAAGAAACTCTCGGCGCAGATGCTGCTGCAGGTTCATGACGAACTGATCTTCGAGGTGCCCGAGAAGGAAGTGGCGGCGACGCTGCCGGTCGTGCAGCACGTCATGCAGGACGCGCCGTTCCCGGCGGTGCTGCTCTCGGTGCCGCTGCAGGTCGACGCGCGGGCGGCGAACAACTGGGACGAGGCGCATTGAGTGGCGGCCTTTCGCCCGCGCCGAAATCGTAGACGCACAACGTGACCCTCGATGAAGATTCTTGCGATTTCGGGCAGCCTTCGCGCCACGTCCCTGAACACCGTGGTGCTTCGCGCCGCCGGCCGCCTTGCTCCCACTGGGGTAACAATCGAACTCTTTGATGGGATCGGGAGTCTGCCGTTCTTCAATTCCGACCTCGAGGGCGAGCACTTGCCCGAAGCGGTCGCCGGATTTCGCGCGGCCATCGGCGCGGCCGACGGACTCCTGATCTCCAGTCCCGAATACGCGCGCGGCGTCTCCGGCGTGATGAAGAATGCGCTCGATTGGCTGGTGGGCAGCCTTGAGTTTCCCAACAAGCCGGTGGCGCTGATCAATACCTCGCCGCGCGCCACCCATGCGCTGGCGGCGCTGACGCTCACCCTTGAGACGATGTCTGCCCAACTCGTCAAGGAGGCGTCGATTACGCTGCCGCTGCTCGGTACATCGAACGACGCCGACAGCGTCGCCGCGAACCCCGAGTTTGCGATCCCGCTTCGCCGCGCGCTTGAAATTTATGTGGGTGCGATCAGTATCCGCGGATAGAAACCCCTCATCCGCCTTGCCTTCGGCAAGGCACCTTCTCCCACAAGGGGAGAAGGGAGAAGTGCGCTTCCCTTCAATCCAGCTTCGCTTCCATGCCGCGCTTGGTGGCCGGGCGGGCCATCAGGGCGTTGTACCAGCGTTCGACGTTGGGGAAATCCTTCAGCTCGACCTTGTGGCGCGGATGGCGCCAGGCCCAGCCGAGGATCGCGAAATCGGCGACCGAGAGCGCGTCCGCCACGAAGTCGCGGCCCGCGAGCCGCCGGTCGAGCACGCCATAGAGCCTGCGGGTCTCGGCCATGTAGCGCTTCAGGCCATAGGCGCGGTCGGTCTCGTTCTCCAGCGCGATGAAATGGTGCACCTGGCCGGGCATCGGCCCGAAGCCGCCCATCTGCCACATCAGCCATTCATAGACCGGGATGCGCTCGGTCAGCGGCTTGGGCAGGAACTTGCCGGTCTTCTCGCCGAGATAGAGCAGGATCGCGCCCGATTCGAACACGCTGACCGGCTTGCCGCCGGGACCATCGGGATCGACGATCGCGGGGATCCTGTTGTTCGGGCTGATCTTGAGGAAGGCGGGCGCCATCTGCTCGCCCTTGCTGATGTTCACCGGGAACACCTTGTAGGGCACCCCCATTTCCTCCAGCGCGACCGAGATCTTGCGGCCGTTCGGCGTATTCCAGGTGTGCAGTTCGATCGTCATTTACGTTTCCCCAAGGCAAAGCTTTGACTTCCCGTAGCGCGGATGGTTGCAGCCTTACAACCGCTGTTTCCGAGGGGGCGTCCCTGCGCCCGGCGGGGGCCGACATATCGCCGCGCCCTGTTGACGGCGCGAGATCGGCTCTGGAATGTGCCTGTAAGCACCGATAGATTGCCGCCCGCCTCGAACCTCCTGGAACCAACCTTGTCCAAATCAGCCTCCCGCGCCCGCCTCGCCGAGATCATCCGCAAGCGATCGTTCGGCCGCGGCGAGATCACGCTGGCCTCGGGCCGCAAGAGCGACTTCTACTTCAACCTCAAGCCGACCATGCTCGACCCCGAGGGCGCGGCGCTGCTGGCGGAATTGACCTATGAGGCGCTGAAGGACGACCAGCTGGATTACGTCGGCGGTCTCGAGATGGGCGCGGTGCCGCTGGCGGGTGCGATCGCGCAGCTGTCCTGGCTCAAGGGCCATCCGATCGCGGCCTTCTTCGTGCGCAAGAAGCCGAAGGAGCATGGCGCGCGTCTCGCGGTCGAAGGCCTTGCCAAGGGCGAGAGCCTGCCAGGCAAGCGCATCGTCATCGTCGAGGACGTCACCACGACCGGCGGTTCGGCGCTGAAGGCGGTCGAGGCGGTGCGCGATGCCGGCGGCGAGATCGTGCTGGTCTTCACCATGGTCGACCGCGACGAAGGCGCCACCGAGACTTTCGCCGAAGCCGGCATTCCGTTTCGCTCGCTCTACAAGGCCGGTGAATTTTTGAAGGATTGAGTTGCTTCCCGCTCGCCCCGCGCTTGCGGGGTCGAGACGAGCGACCCGGCGCTACGCGCCGACCTCTCCCCGCAAGCGGGGCGAGGTAAGTAAGCAGCCCGCATTTCTTTCTCGCCCTCCATCGCTTGCTCATAGCTCGTTTACCATCCCGCATTATGGTGAATCACGCTGAAGCCTGTGTGGCGTCAGTGTGTATGTGTTGCGTTGGGTGGAGTTAGCGTTGCGTACCGAGTTGGCTTTTTCGCGCATGCGGCGCCGCGCGATGTTTATGGCCGCAGCGTCCGTTGCAGCATCCATCATGCTGGTGCCCGGCAGCGTTTCCGCCGAAGGCCTGTTCGACATGTTTTTCGGCGGTGGCCAGAAGCAGCAGGCGCGGCCGTCCTCGCCGCTCGCGAGCGTCTTTGCCGATCCGTTCGGCCTCAATCCGCAGCAAACCCAGCCTGTCGCCGCGCCGGCGGCGCGCACAGCCGGCTCCGGGCCTGCTTTTTGCGTGCGCAGCTGCGACGGCAAGTATTTTCCGCTGACCATGCGCGGCAACGCCACGCCGGTTCAGATGTGCCAGGCGTTCTGTCCCGCCAGCGCCACCAAGGTGTTCTACGGCAGCCATATCGACAGCGCCTCCGCCGGCAATGGCGAACGCTATGCCGACAGTGAAAACGCCTTCGCCTACCGCAAGGCGCTGCGCGCCGACTGCACCTGCAACGGCCGAAGTCCGTCAGGGCTGGCGCCGGTCGATCTGGCGCTCGACACCTCGCTGCGCTCGGGCGACATCGTCGCCACCACCGACGGCCTCGTGGCCTATACCGGCGTCCGCCTCGGCGCCGGCCAGACCGCGGAATTCACGCCCGTCGCTTCCTATCCCGGCCTCACCGCCGAGGTCCGCGCCCGGCTCGGCGAAATGAAGGTCGCGCCTGTCAGCGCCGAGATGGTCGGCGAAACCGTGATGCCCGAAGCGAGCCGCGAGATCGCGACTGACGGCCACGTGTGCCGAAGTCGGTCGCGTCCAGGGCGGCGAAGCGCGCGGAAGCGAATTAGCTCACCGCCCGACGATGACGCCGATCACGTTCGGCGCCGACAGATATTTTTCCTCGATCTCCGCGCGCGCCGCCGCGCGGTTCTCCGGCGTCAGCAGCCCGCGCTTCTCGGCGAGGATCATCCAGCAATAGCCCCACCAGTCGGTCAGCATGCCGCTGTCATCGACGAGGTCGTAGCCCTGCTCGGCGGCGAAGATCCGCGCATGCGCCTCATCGAGCGAATCGAGCCAGGCGTGGTCCTGCGGTCGAAAACAGATCGTCGCTGAAATCGTCCGTCGTGTAGCCCCACACCGACATGCAGACGGCGTTGAACTCACGGTCGATGGCGTCGTCGTCGACCGGCTGGCGGCGCGAGGCCTGATGCAGCCGCGACAGCGAGCGGGCGAAGTCGGCGATACGGGTGAGCGCGAAGGAATCGAAGGCGATGGTGGACATGTAGTCCTCGAAACTGGCGATAGACCATAGATATTGTGTCGGCACTGCGCCGAATCACAATGATATATCAAAGACTTGCTAAAGTGTTCTTAATTTGTTCCGACATGGCGTCATCCCAGCGAAGGCCGGGGCCATAGCCACCGTCGCCAGATGTTCGCACAATGAGAACCCAAAGGCACCTGCTACGTCTACATGCTCGCACAGGGCCGGCATGGAACGCTGTCTATCGGCGTCAGCAATGATCTCAGCAAGCGGCTCACGTTGCATCGTGCAGGACGCGGCTCACGGTTCGTGTCCCGACCTTCGCCGGGACGACGCAGTAGATTGCTCGGCCCTTCGGTAGCTCACATCGCCGACAGCATCTTGTCGCTGCAATAATTGGCGTAGAATTTTCCGCCGCATTGCCGCTTGATCGACGCGCAGCGCGCGGCGGGCGACGCGTTGGCCGGCACGCTGAACGAGCAGCTCAATCCGTCGGCGGCGCGGCCGGTTTTGCCGGCGGCGAAGGCTGCGCTGGTGGCGCTGATGCAGACCACCAATAGCGCCGCGGCGGCGATCTCGATCATCAATCTCATGGCCCACCTCCTCCAAGCTAACGGGATTCGCGGTTCCCGAACGACATCCTAGCACCGAAATCAGCCGCACCGGATGCCGCGAAATCGGCCCGGTCCTTGCATAAAAACATATCAGCGCGGTGCACAAAAACCGGCCCCGGTGGTTCCGGTTGCGGTGCAAGGCGCGTATCCTTTCCGTGAGTCTCATTTGCGGGGTTTGACGCGTTGCAGGAACAAGCATTCCCAGGGAGTTCTCCGCTGCCGGGCCAGCCGATCGACGAACTGGCGCTGACCGAAATCAAGAGCGCGATCCTCGCCAAGCTCCGGCTTGCCATCGGCAAGGACGCCGGCATGGCGACCAAGCGCGACTGGTACAAGGCAGCGGCGCTGGCGCTGCGCGACCGCATCGTGCACCGCTGGCTGACGGCCGAAAAGGAAAACTACGACGCCGGCCGCAAGCGGGTCTATTACCTCTCGCTCGAATTTCTGATCGGCCGCCTGTTCACCGACGCGCTGAACAATATGGGGCTGTTGCCGGTGTTCGAAGCCGCCCTCGGCGATCTCGGCGTCGACCTGTCGGATCTGCGCAAATGCGAGCCGGATGCGGCGCTCGGCAATGGCGGCCTCGGGCGGCTCGCCGCCTGCTTCATGGAAAGCATGGCGACGCTCGCCATTCCCGCCATCGGCTACGGCATCCGTTACGATTTCGGCCTGTTCCGCCAGATCATCGCACAGGGCTGGCAGCAGGAATATCCGGACGAGTGGCTCGGCTTCGGCAACCCCTGGGAATTCCAGCGGCCGGAGGTGGTCTATCAGGTGCATTTCGGCGGCAGCGTCGACCATGTCGACGACCGCGGCCGCGACCGCGCCAGCTGGCATCCCGGCGAAACCGTGCAGGCCGTCGCCTACGACACCCCGATCGTCGGCTGGCGCGGCCAGCACGTCAACGCGCTGCGGCTGTGGTCGGCGCGCTCGCCCGATCCGCTGCGGCTCGATGTCTTCAACACCGGCGACTATCTCGGCGCGGTCGCCGAGGAAGCGCGCGCGGAATTGATCTGCAAATTCCTCTATCCGAACGACGAGAGCGCCGCGGGCCGCGAGTTGCGGCTGCGCCAGGAATATTTCTTCGTCTCGGCCTCGCTGCAGGACCTGGTCAAGCGCCACCTCGCCGCCGACGGGCAGTTGCGCAGCCTCGCGCAAAAGGCCGCGGTGCAGCTCAACGACACCCATCCGAGCCTTGCCGTCACCGAGCTGATGCGGATCCTGGTCGACCTGCACAATTTCCGCTGGGACGAAGCCTGGAAGATCACGGTCGCGACGCTGTCCTACACCAACCACACGCTGCTGCCGGAGGCGCTCGAGACCTGGCCGGTCGAACTGTTCGAGCGGCTGCTGCCGCGGCATCTCGAAATCATCTACCGCATCAACGTCGCGCATCTGGCGCTGGCGGACGAGCGCTGCCCCGGCGACATCGATTTCCGCGCCTCGGTGTCGCTGATCGACGAGCGCTCCGGACGGCGGGTGCGGATGGGGCAACTGGCCTTCGTCGGCTCGCACCGCATCAACGGCGTCTCGGCGATGCATTCCGACCTGATGAAGGAGACCGTGTTCCACGATCTCAATCATCTCTATCCCTCGCGCATCACCAACAAGACCAACGGCATCACCTTCCGCCGCTGGCTGATGCTGGCCAATCCGAGGCTGACCAGCCTGTTGCGCGAGACCTGCGGCGAAGCCGTGCTCGATGATTTCTCGCGCTTCGAGCGGCTGGAAGACCATTGCGGCGACAACGCGTTCCAGCAGCAGTTCCGCGACGTCAAGCACCACAACAAGCTGGCGCTGGCGCGGCTGATCGGCGAGCGCCTCAGCATCAAGGTCGATCCGTCGGCGCTGTTCGACGTCCAGATCAAGCGCATCCACGAATACAAGCGGCAGCTGCTCAACATCCTGGAAGCGGTCGCGCTCTATCAGGCGATCAAGGACGAGCCGCAGCGCGACTGGGTGCCGCGGGTAAAGATCTTCGCCGGCAAGGCGGCGGCGAGCTACCGCTACGCCAAGCTGATCATCAAGCTGATCAACGACGTCGCCGACATCGTCAACAACGATCCCGATGTCGCCGGACGGCTGAAGATCGTGTTCCTCGCCGACTACAATGTCAGCCTCGCCGAGGTGATCATTCCGGCCGCCGATCTTTCCGAGCAGATTTCGACCGCCGGCATGGAAGCCTCCGGCACCGGCAACATGAAGCTCGCGCTCAACGGCGCGCTGACCATCGGCACGCTCGACGGCGCCAACATCGAAATCCGCGACCATGTCGGCGCGGAGAACATCGCGATCTTCGGCATGGAGGCCGGCGACGTCATGGTCCGGCGCAAGCAGGGGCTGGACGCCACCGACGTGATCCGGCGCTCGCCGCGGCTGGCGCGCGCGATCAGCGCGATCGAGAGCGGCGACTTCTCGCCCGGCGATCCCGCCCGCTTCGAGGCGATCGGCCACACGCTGCGCCTGTTCGACCATTACATGTGCGCCGCCGATTTCGATTCCTATTACGAGGCGCAGCGCGGCATCGATGCGCGCTGGCAGGTGATGCCGGCCTGGACGCGGGCCTCCATCCTCAACGTGGCGCGGATGCCGTGGTTCTCCTCCGACCGCACCATCCGCGAATATGCCGAGGATATCTGGCACGTGCCGGTGCGCCCGGTGATGTCGCAGCAGGCGCAGGAAGCCCAGCGCGGGGCGGGTTGAATTCCGGCCGGCGACAATCCATTACCTGCGACGTCATTGAATCCGACCGGATTGCCGTGATACTGCGCGCGAACGACAGCCGCGTCATTGCGAGCGCAGCGAAGCAATCCATATTGCAGAAAGCAAGAATGGATTGCTTCGTCGCTTACGCTCCTCGCAATGACGGGTAAATGGGTTTAGAGAATCGGCATGCTCACCAAGACACCGCACCTTTTCGACGACGCCACGCAGGTCACCGCCGGCGACAGCCGCTGGCAGGGCCAGACCAGCGAGGATTACTGGGCCTTTGTCGGCCCGTTCGGCGGCGCCACCGCCGCCACCATCCTGCGGGCGCTGATCGATCATCCGCAACGCGCCGGCGATCCGCTGGCGCTGACCGTCAATTTCTGCGCGCCGATCGCGGAAGGCGCGTTCGATCTCGACGTGCGCCTGGTCAAGGCCAACCGCTCGACGCCAGCACTGGTGCGTGGAGATGTCGCAAGGCGGCGGCGAGGTCGCGACGCTGGCGACCGCCGTGTTCGCCGAGCGCCGGCCGTCCTGGTCGCACCAGCAGGCGGACTTTTCCGAGCGCCAAGCCGTTCGAGCAGACGCGCCCTTTCCAAATACGCCGCTGACCTGGCGCAAGCAGTATGATTTTCGCTTTGTCGAGGGCGAGCCGAGCTTTCACGGCGCGCCGCAGTCCGCCGCTCGACGCGTTCTCCAAACTATGGATCGGCGACCGCGTGCCGCGCAAGATCGACGTGCTGTCGCTGATGTCGATGTCGGACGCGTTCTTCGGCCGCGTCTTTCATCGCGCGGCGCGAACTGGTGCCGTTCGGCACGGTGTCGCTGACGACCTATTTCCACGCCGCGTCCGGACGATCTCGCGGCTGAAGATATCACCCGCGTGCTCGCCGTCGCCGACGCCAAGATTTTCCACAAGAGCTATGGCGACCAGAACGGCGAATTGTGGTCGCCGGGCGGGCGGCTGCTGGCGACCACGACGCAGATCGCCTACTTCAAGGCGTAAGGGAACATTCGCGTGCGCATGTCGGCGTAGGGTGGGCAAAGGCGCATCTGCGCCGTGCCCACCATCTATCCACATCGTTATCGCTGGTGGTGGGCACGCTGCGCTTTGCCCACCCTACGATCTCGTCCTAAGGTCGTGCGCCGATGTCCAACTCAGCGAAGACTGCACATATCGCGCTGCTTGGCGTCCCCATCGAGATCGGCGCCTCGCAAGCCGGTACGCTGATGGGGCCGGATGCGCTGCGTACCGCAGGCATCGCGCGCCTGCTCGACCAACTGGGATTTTCCGTCGAGGATCACGGCGATCTCGCGATATCCGACGGTCGCCTCGGACGGACCGCCGCCTGCCAACGCCAAATTCTACGACGAGGTCAAGACCTGGGTGCGGCTGCTCAGCGAGCGCGCCTATCAGCTGGCCCGTTCCGGCGCGCTGCCGATCTTCATGGGCGGCGATCACTCGCTCTCGATGGGATCGGTCAACGGCGTCGCGCGCTACTGGCAGCAACAGGGCCGGCCGCTGTTCGTGCTGTGGCTCGATGCGCATGCCGACTACAACACGCCCGGCACCACCATCACCGGCAACATGCACGGCATGTCGTCGGCGTTTCTGTGCGGCGAAGCCGGGCTTGACGATCTGCTCGGCGACCAGCCGCGCGCGTCGATCACGCCGGATCAGCTCGATCTGTTCGGCATCCGCTCGATCGATCCGCTGGAAAAGAAGCTGGTCCATCGAGCGCCGCGTCGCGATCGCCGACATGCGCGCGATCGACGAATTCGGCGTCGCCGTGCTGATCCGCCGCGTCATCGAGCGCGTCAAGGCGAAGAACGGCGTGCTGCATCTCTCCTTCGACGTCGACTTCCTCGATCCGGCGGTGGCGCCGGCGTCGGCACCACCGTGCCGGGCGGCGCCACCTACCGCGAGGCCCATCTGATCATGGAACTGCTGCATGATTCCGGGCTGGTGCGCTCGGTCGACATCGTCGAGCTCAATCCGTTCCTCGACGAGCGCGGCCGCACCGCGCGCGTCGCCGTCGAACTGATCGGCAGCCTGTTCGGCCTGCAGATCACCGACCGGCGGACGCCGACCAATGCGGTGCTTCCGGACGTTAGCTAGAGCGCGCTTCCCTTCATCTGAGGCTGTGCACTTTCTCCCCCTCTCCCGCGCAGCGTGGGGAGGGAGTGACGAATGTTGCCGGTACGGCCCGCGACACGTTCAGAAAAAAAACAAAAGGGCGGCTCCGGGAGCCGCCCTTTCAAATCATCAATTCGGCCGGCGGCTCACTCCGCCGCGAGCTTCACTTCCGGTGCGGCGGCGCGGACGTCGGCGTCGACCTGGGCTTCGAACTTGGCAAAGTTCTTCTGGAACATGCCGACCAGCGCGCGCGCGGTCTTGTCGAACTCGACCTTGTCGGTCCAGGTCTTGACGGGATCGAGGATGTGGGGCTCGACGCCGGGCAGCGAGGTCGGCACCGCGAAGCCGAAATACTTGTCGGTACGGAATTCGACATTGCGCAAGCTGCCGTCCAGCGCCGCGGTCAGCAGCGCCCGCGTCACCTTGATCGGCATGCGCGGCCGGTGCCGTACTTGCCGCCGGTCCAGCCGGTGTTGACCAGCCAGCAATCGACATTGTGCTTGGCGATCAGCTCGCGCAGCATGTTGCCGTAGACGGAAGGATCGAGCGGCAGGAACGGCGAGCCGAAGCAGGTGGAGAATTCCGGCTGCGGCTCGTTGCCGAGGCCACGCTCGGTGCCGGCGACCTTGGCGGTGTAGCCGGACAGGAAGTGATACATCGCCTGCGCCGGCGTCAGCTTGGCGATCGGCGGCAGCACGCCGAAGGCATCGGCCGCCAGCATCACCACGTTCTTCGGCTGGCCGGCGCGGCCGGTGCGCGAGGCGTTCGGGATGAAGTCGAGCGGATAGGCCGAGCGGGTGTTTTCGGTCTTCGAGCCGTCGTCGAAATCAGGCTCGCGGGTGTTCGATCGAGCACGACGTTCTCCAGCACCGCGCCGAAGCGCTTGCTGGCGGCGTAGATCTCGGGCTCGGCCTCCTGCGACAGCTTGATGCACTTGGCGTAGCAGCCGCCTTCGAAATTGAAGATGCCGTCCTTGCCCCAGCCGTGCTCGTCGTCGCCGATCAGCGTGCGCGTCGGGTCGGCCGACAGCGTGGTCTTGCCGGTGCCGGAGAGGCCGAAGAAGATCGCGGTGTCGCCGTCGGGGCCGACATTGGCCGAGCAGTGCATCGGCATCACGCCCTTCTCGGGCAGATAATAGTTCAGCGTGGTGAACACGCTCTTCTTCATCTCGCCGGCATAATAAGACCCGCCGATCAGGACGATCTTGCGGGCGAAATCGATGGCGACGACGTTCTCCGACTTGCAGCCGTGACGTTTGGGATCGGCGCGGAAGCTCGGCAGGTCGATGATGGTCAGTTCCGGCACGAAGCTTGCGAGCGCCGACGCCTCGGGGCGGATCAACAGCGTGCGGATGAACAGCGAGTGCCAGGCGAGTTCGGTGAAGACGCGGGTCTTGATCTGGAAGGTCGGATCGGCGCCGCCATAGAGATCCTGCGCGAACAGCGTCATGCCTTCGGCATGCTTGAGGAAGTCGGCATAGAGCGCGTCGAACTGTTCCGAGGTGATCGACTGGTTGCCGGCCCACCACATCTTCTCGGTGGTGGCGTCGCGAACCGTGAACTTGTCCTTCGGGCTGCGGCCGGTGAACTCGCCGGTATCCGCGCACAGCGCGCCATCGGCCGAGAGCACGGCTTCGCCCGCCGACAGCGAATACTGGTAGAGCTGCGGCGCACCGAGATTCCAGTGCACCTGCTTGAGATTTTTTAAGCCGAATTTGTCGGCGCCGAAGGCACCGTTATGCACGCCCGTCTCTTGCACGAAGAATCCTCCTCGAACCCGCGTATCTCGATCGCGCGAATGCCGCCGAACGCGCCTCTGTCGCGGTGACCTCTGAATATAGCCGTCCGGCCTCGGTCCGGCGACCTAATACTGATGAACGCCGGGCTTGCCAAGCCGATCCCGTGCGTTTTGGTTTATTCCAGCCAAGGCCTTGATCGTGATCAAACACTTGCTGCGGCGCCGCGTAGTTTTACGTGGATTGGTCGCGCAACGATCGGCAGCGATCGCGTCGAACGGCTCGGTTGTTGCGTTGCACAATGAGCCTAGCGGGCCGCGCCCTCGCCGATCAGCGCGAACGGCCCCCAGAACGCCGGATAGGCGTTTCGCGGCGAGGAGGTATCGTTGAGATAGGCCAGCATGGCCTGACGCAGCGCCTCGGCGCGGCCGAGTTTTGGATCGGCCTTCAGGCGATCGAAGGTCGATGTGGTGAGCCGCGTGGCGGCCTCCGAATCGACCGCCCAATGCGACACCAGCAGCGCCCGGGCGCCGGCATAGAAGAACGATCGCGCCAGTCCCGACAGCGCTTCCGCGCCGGGCTTGTCGCCGGCGATGGTGTTGCAGGCGGACAGCACCACCCAATCGGCATTGAGTTTCAACTGCGCGACTTCGCTCGCGGTGAGCAGGCCGTCGTCGAGTTCGGACGGCTGCTTCGGAAGGCTGAGCGCCAGCGACGGCTCGGCGACGCCCTTGACGTCGCCGGCGACGAGACCGTGGGTGGCGAAATAGACGATGCTGTAATCGGCGAGCGGCGCGCGCTTGACCGTGGTCTCGCTGGCGTCCTGCCGAGATGAATGTCGCTGGCGGAAACGCCGAGATCCTTTGCGACCGCGTTGAGTTCGTCGGCGGTGTCGGGCAGTTGCGGCAGCGCCTGCGCCAGCCGCGCGCGATCGACGCCGGCGCCGTGCCAGAAATCGGTATAGGCGACGCTGGTCACGCTGCGCGACGCGGACTTGATCGCGCCGCGTTTGTCGCCGCTGCCTTCCTGCGACGGGTTGAACAGCGGATCGCCGAAGCCGGTCATCGGCTTGGTGCTTTGGTCCCTGCGCGCAAAGGCCCGCAGCGTCTTCAGGCTCGCGACCGACGGCAACACCGACACCGCCTGACGCTTCAGCAGCCAGGCGGCATCGCGATAGCCGTCGAACTTGTCCGGGATCGCGGCGGCCGGCTTCTCGGTCACCAGCAGATGAAACGGCAGCGCCGTCAGCGCGCCCGACGGCACGACCAGGAGGCTGCGCTTGTCCTTGACCAGCGGCTCGACCTGGCCCAGCAGCGTTCCATACAGTTCGTTGGCCAGCGCCAGATCGAACAGCCCGGACTTGCCGGAGGCATCGCTGGCCTTGCCGATATCGAGGCCGCGGCGGAAGGCGGCGACCTTCTGCGACAGCGTATCGGCGCCAAGCGGGATCGGCTTCCAGTCGGCGCCCTCGCGCGTGATCGCAAAGACGTAGCTTTCCTTCTCGGTGACCGCGAACAGCACCATCGCCTCGTCGCCCGACAGCAGCGCCTGAATCTCCGCTGCGTCAGCGGCAGTGGATTCGACAGCGCGGCGTAGTTGGGGAATTCGCTGGCGAAGGTCTTCTGCAAGCGTCGCGCGTTCGGCGGCGATGGCGGCGAGCCGCGCCCGGGCGCGCGCTTCGGCCGCGGCGTCGCGCTTGGCGCGCTCCTTCGAGACCGCCGCCATGATCGACTTGTCGAGGGATTCGGCTTCAGCCGCGAGATCCTGATCCCGGCGCACCAGTTCGGCGAGGCGGTCGCTGCCGGCGGCGAGCCGCACCGCGAGCTTGTTCACGGCAGAGGCCGCCGACGACTGCGTGCCGCGCTGGATCACGTTGAGCGCATCGTCGAGCGCCTTTTCGGCCGGCAGCAATTGCTGCCGCTGCGCGTCGAACAGCACCGGCAGCGCGGCGCGGAGTTGCGCGCGGCCGCTTGCGATCAGCCGCTCCACCAGCGGCAACGCATCGGCCGTGCGGCCGTCAGGCCTGATAGAACGACGCCAGATTGTTGGTCGATGTCGCGGTGTCCGGATGATCGGGGCCGACCGCGCGTTCGCGGATCGCCAGCGCGCGCTCGAACAGCGGCTCGGCCTCGGCATAGCGGCCCTGCCGCTCGTAGAGATCGGCCAGATTGTTCAGCGAGCGCGCGACGTCGGGATGATCGGGGCCGAGCACCTTTTCGCGGATCGCCAGCGAGCGCTTGATCAGCGGCTCGGCCTCGGCATAGCGGCCTGCACCTTGTCGACCTGGCCGAGATTGTTCAGCAGCGTCGCGACCGCCGGATGCTCCGGGCCGGCGGCCTTCTCGTAGATCGCCAGCGCGCGCTTGAACAGCGGCTCGGAATCGCCGTGCCGGCCCTGCTTCTCGTACAGCGTCGCCAGATTGTTGAGCGACTGCCCGAAGTCGGGATGGTCGCGCCCGAGCGATTTCTCGCGGATCGCCAGCGCGCGCTTGAACAGCGGCTCGGCCTCGGCGTAGCGCTCCTGCCGCTGGTAGAGCGCGGCGAGATTGTTCAACTCGGGTGCGGCGTCCGACGAGTCGAGGCCGACCGCCTTCTCGAGGATCGCGATCGCGCGCTTGAGCAGCGGCTCGGCCTCGGCATCGTTGCCTTGATGGCCATAGAGCTCCGCCAGATTGTTCAGCGCGGCGGCGACATCGCGATGCGCGGGGCCGTACGTCTTCTCGAGCGTTTGCAACTGTCCCTGCGCCAGCGGCATCGCTTCGGCATATTTGCCGGCGCGGTTGAGTTCGTTGATCTTGGCGCTGAGCGCCGCGGTCTGCGCCAATGACGGCGCGCTGAGGCAGGTGCTCGCGACAAGCGCGAGCCCTGCCAGCAGGATCAATCGATTGCGGGAATTCATGATGCGGACTTGAACCTTCGGCCATTTCGACGCGCGGGGCGTGGATTAGGTCGCGCGGATGGCCGCGGCCGTTCAAATGCCGCTTTGGCCGATAGCCCTATTCCTGCCTATTCCCTGGCGCGGGCCTCGTCCGCCAGCCGGACCAGCATCTTGCGCAATTCGCCGCCGCTGGTGACCCGTTCCGGGAAATCCAGCCGCAGCGTCGCGCCGCCGGCCTGCATGTCCATGCCGTCGGGGTCGCAGCCGGTGCAGCGCCAGTCGGCGCTCTCGGCGCCGAGCAGCCTCGTCGCATAGAGGTTCATCGCCTCGCGATGATCCTCGTTCATGTGCTCGACCGCGCCCTGCTCGGCCTCCAGCAGCGCCTCGGCATCGCTGATATCGGTCAGGAACTGCGCCGGCTTGAGGTCGATGATCCGGCCAAAACCGGCGACCAGATGGGCGCCGGACGGCACGATCCGGAAGAAGGAAAAATCCTTGAAATCTACAAAGGCTTCCGCGGACGGATGGGCGTTGAGGTAGCGCCGCCGCAGGATTTCGGCCGGCTCGCCCGCGGCCTCCTCGGCCCGGCCCGCCAGCATGATCCGCGCGCCCTCCAGCGGATCGCCGGCGGCGCGCTCGTCCAGCATCAGCGAGACCCTGCTGTCGCCGAGGATGTTCTTGGTATGCAGCGCCAGCCGCGAGATCAGCAGGATCGGCGAGGCGTCGGGATGGCTGGCGACATTGACCAGCGAGCAATAGGGATCGCCGCTGCCGGCCATCAGGGTCGCCAGCGCGCCCTGCCGGCTCCGCCGCAGCAGCGAGCGGGCCAGCCGGGAGGGGTCAAAATCGGGGGTCGGTTGCATCGTATTTTCCAGCCATCTTATTGCAAAAAGGGCCTTTTCTCAGGCCTTGAGGGTGCTATATGGGGCTGGTACGCATGGTCCGCAGAAGCGCTTTTGCGGAACTCGGTCACACTTCAGCCCAGCTTGCATTGCTCGTTGACCGAGTACGAAGCCCATTTATGCGGCGCATCGCTGGATTGCCCGCCGTTTAAGCCACTCTCTATCGAAAGCAGGCTCATGCCCACAATCGCCTTGGTCGATGACGACCGCAACATTCTCACATCCGTCTCGATCGCGCTCGAAGCCGAAGGCTATCGCATCATGACCTACACGGATGGTGCGTCGGCGCTCGACGGTTTCCGCACCACCCCGCCGGACCTTGCGATCCTCGACATCAAGATGCCGCGCATGGACGGCATGGAGACGCTGCGGCGGCTGCGGCAGAAGTCCGATCTGCCGGTGATCTTCCTCACCTCCAAGGATGAGGAGATCGACGAATTGTTCGGCCTCAAGATGGGCGCCGACGATTTCATCCGCAAGCCGTTCTCGCAGCGCCTGCTGGTCGAGCGCGTCAAGGCCGTGCTGCGCCGCGGACAGCCGAAGGATCCGACCGCCGCGCCGAAGGAGCCGGATGCCCGGGCGCTCGACCGCGGCCTGCTGCGGATGGATCCGGAGCGTCACACCTGCACCTGGAAGAACGAGCCGGTGACGCTGACGGTCACGGAATTCCTGATCCTGCAGGCGCTGGCGACCCGCCCCGGCGTGGTGAAGAGCCGCAACGCGCTGATGGACGCGGCCTATGACGACCAGGTCTATGTCGACGACCGCACCATCGACAGCCACATCAAGCGGCTGCGCAAGAAGTTCAAGGTGGTGGACGACGATTTCGAGATGATCGAGACGCTGTACGGCGTCGGCTATCGCTTCAAGGAAGCCTGATTTCGGGGTTTTGCCGGGCGGTTTGTTAACTGACGCCTTCGCGCGTCTGGGGTAGGATCGAGCGCGCGGGCCGCGCATCGCACGGGATAGTCGAGACAACCGGCAGTTTTAGCCATTGCTTGATCGAACGCAGCCTGATCCAGGCCTGAACGACGAGGATGCGTCGCGGCTCCTCGATCAGGATCGCGTTGCCGGCGACAAGGTGCGGGCTGGCGGCGGCCGCTCGGCTGGCTGCGGCGCGCCGGGCAATTCTTCTTCGCGCTGTCGTTCTCGAGCCTCACCCGCCGCATCGTCTCGCTCAACCTCGCCGGCCTCGTCGCGCTGGTGGCGAGCATCCTCTATCTCTCGCAATTCCGCGCCGGCCTGATCGAGGCGCGGGCGCAGAGCCTGCTGGTCTAGGCCGAGATCATCGCGGAAGCGATCGCGACCTCGGCCACCGTCGAGACCAACACCATCACCATCGACCCCGACCGGCTGCTCGACCTGAAGCCCGGCGAAAGCTATGGCGTGCCGGACGAATATTCGGATTTCCCGATCAATCCGGAACGCGTCGCGCCGGTGCTGCGCCGCCTGATCTCGCCGACCAAGACCCGCGCCCGCATCTTCGATCGCGAAGGCGGGCTGATCCTCGACAGCCGCAATCTGTTTGCCCGCGGCGACGTGCTGCGGTTCGAACTGCCGCCGCCGTCGGCCGACAAGCCCAATATTGTCGAGCGCACGCTGATCGCGATTCGCACCTGGTTCAACCGCGGCGACCTGCCGATCTATCGCGAACTCGGACCGGAGGGCGGCAACGGCTATCAGGAAGTCGCCCAATCGCTGGACGGCCAGAAGAGCAGCATGGTGCGCGTCAACGAACGCGGCGCGGTCATCGTCTCGGTCGCCGTCCCGGTGCAGCATTTCCGCGCCGTGCGTGGCGTGCTGATGCTCTCGACCCAGGGCGACGACATCGACCAGATGGTCAGCGCCGAGCGGTTGGCGATCCTGAAGATCGGCGGCGTCGCCTCCGCCGTCATGATCGTGCTGTCGCTGCTGCTGGCGAGCACCATCGCGGGTCCGGTGCGCCGGCTCGCCGACGGCGCCGAGCGCGTCCGCCGCCGCATCCAGACCCGCGTCGAAATTCCGGATTTCACCCGCCGCCGCGACGAGATCGGCCATCTCTCCGGCGCGCTGCGCGACATGACCAACGCGCTCTACAGCCGCATCGAGGCGATCGAGATGTTCGCCGCCGACGTCGCCCATGAACTGAAGAACCCGCTGACCTCGCTGCGCTCGGCGGTGGAAACGCTGCCGCTGGCGCGCAACGAAAACAGCCGCTCGCGGCTGCTCGCCGTGATCGAGCACGACGTCAAGCGGCTCGACCGGCTGATCTCCGACATCTCCGACGCCAGCCGTCTCGATGCCGAACTGCAGCGGCAGGACATGGCGCCGGTCGATCTGCGCCGCCTGCTGACGACGCTGGCCTCCGTCGCCAACGAAACCAGGCTCGGCCACGACGTGACCGTCGAGGCGCGCTTCGAGGGCCGCGGCCCGATCGACACCTTCTCGGTGCCCGGCCATGATTCACGGCTCGGACAGGTGATCTCCAATCTGCTGTCGAACGCGCAATCCTTCTCCAACGCCGGCGGCAAGGTGCGCATCGTCTGCCGCCGCGTGCGCTCGGAGATCGAGATCGTGGTCGATGACGACGGCCCGGGCATCGGCGAGGATGCGCTCGAGCGCATCTTCGAGCGCTTCTACACCGACCGGCCGCATCAGGGTTTTGGCCAGAATTCCGGACTGGGCCTGTCGATCTCCAAGCAGATCATCGAAGCCCATGGCGGGCGCATCTGGGCGGAAAATCGCGCCGGCCCGGCTCGACGACGACGGCCAACCGACGGTCGCCGGCGCGCGCTTCGTCGTCAGGCTGCCCGCGCCATGACGCCAGGCGCCGCCAGCATGCAAAGCCCAAGCGTGCACGCCTCCGCCGTATTGGTCGGGAACCGCGCCGTGCTGATCCGCGGGCCCTCAGGCGCCGGCAAGTCGCGGCTCGCCTTCGACCTGATTCTGGCCGGGCGTAGCGGGCAGCTTCCGCCGGCCGTTTTGGTCGGCGATGACCGTGTCCATCTCGACACAGTGGCGGGAGAATTGTGGGTCCGGCCGGCGCCCGAATTGGCCGGCCTGATCGAGATCAGGGGGCTCGGAATTCGCCGTTGCGAGTTCGTGGGCGAGGCGGTGGTCGGCCTGGTCGTCGATCTCGCGGCCGCCGATGCCGAGCGGCTGCCGCCGCCGAAGCCCTCGAAACCCGCCTTAATGGTGTTTTGTTACCGCGAATTCCCGTCGGAGAAGGGTTTCCAACCCCTGCCGCTGGTTGTCGCGGCGCTGACGACAACTGAGAGTTCATCTTCCGGTAACCATTCGGCTGATTGTGTGAAGGGGTTTGGTAACCATATAAGCCCCACTATCGCGACCGAATAAGACCGGCGCAGGCTCCCCTCTCTGCCACCAATTTCCGGGAGAATAGCCAAGATGCCCTCTTGCGCGGGGCCTCTGGATGGTCAAAGTGGCGCGTTCGTGCGGTGCACCAAAAAGCACCCGCGAGGAGTTTCCGATGATTGGTCTAGTGCTTGTGACCCATGGGCGCCTTGCCGACGAGTTCAGGGCAGCGCTCGAACACGTCATGGGTCCGCAAAAACAAATTGAAGCCGTCACGATTGGAGCCGAGGACGACTCCGATTTGTGTCGAAGCGACATTATCGAGGCGGTGAACCGCGTCGACACCGGCGACGGCGTTGCCATCCTCACCGACATGTTCGGCGGCACGCCCTCCAACCTTGCGATTTCCTGCATGAGCCGCCCGAAGGTGGAAGTGCTCGCGGGCATCAATCTTCCCATGCTGGTCAAGCTTGCCAAGGTGCGCGAAGAGCGCTCGCTTCCGGACGCCATCGCGATGGCCCAGGAAGCCGGCCGCAAATACGTCACCATCGCCAGCCGCGTTCTCGCCGGCAAATGAGCGACGAGGCCGCGCCCGGAAATGAAGTCGGGCCGAGCGTGCCGGCGGGCGCCATTTCCCGCGAACTGCTCATCATCAACAAGCGCGGCCTGCACGCGCGCGCTTCTGCCAAGTTCGTCCAGATGGTCGAGCGCTTCAACGCCGAGGTCTGGGTGACGCGCGGCAACGAGACCGTCGGCGGCACCTCGATCATGGGCCTGATGATGCTGGCGGCGGGTCCGGGCACGAACGTGGTGGTTTCCGCCATCGGGCCCGAGGCACAGGCCGCGGTCGATGCGATCGCCGCGCTGGTTGCGGACAAGTTCAACGAAGAAGGCGTTTGAGCGGCTCTACGCCATCCTACAAGAATTAAAACGGATTGGTGACGATGCCGCCGTCGGCGCGGAGCGCCGCGCCGTTGGTGGCGCTCGACGCCTTCGAGCAGACGTAGCAGATCAGGTTCGCGATCTCCTCGGGCTGTGCGTAGCGCTGCAGCAGCGACGCCGGCCGGCGTTCGGTGAAGGTGCGCGTCACGAGATCGTCGACGGTGGTTCCCATGCCCTTGGCGCGCGCGGCCAGACGCACCGGCGCCATCTCGACCCAGGTCGGACCCGGCATCACCGAATTGACGGTGACGTTGGTGCCCTTGGTGAGTTCGGCGGCGCCGCGCGCGATGACGAGCTGGGCGGCCTTGGAGAAGCCGTAGTGAACCATCTCCTTGGGAATGAACACGCCGGATTCGCTGGAGACGAACACGACGCGGCCCCAGTCCTTGTTGTCGAGCATCCGCTTCAGATAATGCCGGGTCAGACGCACCCCGCTCATGACGTTGACCTCGAACATCCTGGTCCAGTCGGAATCCTCGATATCGAAAAATCCCTTCGGCTCGTAGATGCCGAGATTGTTGACGAGGATATCGACATCGGGGAATTGCGCGGTTAGCGCCGCGCAGCCTTCGGCGCCGCCGAGATCGACCGCCGCCGAGTGCACCTCGGCCGCCGGCGCAGCTTGCCGGACCTTGGCCATCGGCCTCGGTGACCGCGGCCTGCTCCCGCCCGTTGACGATGACTTCGGCGCCCATCTGCGCGAGCCCGATCGCGGTTGCGAGCCCGATGCCGCGCGTCGAACCGGTGACGAGCGCGGTCTTTCCTGTCAGATCGAGATTCATGCGTTGCTCCCCAATTTCTTGTTTGCAGCCTATTTGGCCGGCGGCACGATGAAGATATTCCACACGGAGGCGGCGCCCGGCATGCCCAGAACAAACCTTCGCGTGGTGATCACGATGCGCTCGCCATTGGCGGCATGGACCTTCATCCACGCCTCGCATTTTTCCTGCTTCCAGTCGCCGACCTCGCAGATGCCGATGAAGCCGGATCGCCTGGCCTCCTCGAGCGAGGTCAGGCCTGACGACCACGGCTCGTCCGGCGTCAGCGCCGCCGGATGATCGGGGCTGTAGAAGGTGACGGGCTGGCCGATATCATTATAGGCCGCGACCACCGGCCAGCTTGAGAGAAAGCGTCGATGCCAGACCTCGGTCAATTCGCGGGCGAGTTCGGAACGCGCCCGGTAGCTTGCGCCCTCGTTGCGGTTCTGGCTCACCTCATAGGCGACGATCTTCGGTGAAGCGACCAACACGGCGAGCGTGAGCAACAGCCAGTCGCCGTCAGCCGGAACAGCGCAATCCCCCGCACGCGCAATGACGGAATGGCGACCAGCGCCAGCGGCACCAGGAAGAACAGCGGGATGCCCCAATCGGTCTTGATGTAGACCTGGAACAGCACCGCGCCGAGCGGCGGCCCGATCGCGACCACCGCCTGGATGATCCAGACATTGAGCGCCTGCGCGGTTTGTACGCCCGGATTCGCGCCACCCGACCAGAACGCAAACGGTTTCCGCCAGCGCGACGGCCACGCCAGGGCAATTCCCGCAAGCACCACCGGCAACGCCAGCAGCGCCAGATTATGGCCGACATAGCCGAGCGCGAGGTCGTCGATCATGTGGCGGTCGGTGAGTGAATAGATATCGCCGGCATAGGTGAACGGCACGAAATCCACCTGCTTCAGCCAGATCAAATGCGGGATCATCGCCACCGCCAGCACCGATATCGCGACCCATGGCGCCGGCGAGCGCAGGAACTGCAGCCGCTGCGGATGAATCAGTGCCGCAAGACCGACGGCGCCGATCATGGTCACCACCCAGTATTTGGTCATCAGCGCCAGCGCGCCGGCCAGCCCAAGCCACAGGCCGGATTTCACGCTGCGCTTGTCGAACGCATCGAGATAGGCCAGCACCACGAGCGGCAGCGTCACCAGTTGCAGCAGATCCGGATTGTACTTGAAACCCTTGAAGTTGAAGATCGGATAGAGCGCGAGCATCACCACGACGAGGAACGCGCGGCGGTGATCGACCACGCGCAGCGCAAGCAACCAGCAGATCACGAGGCCGCAGCCGAGCGTGGTCATCGCCAGCGCATAGGTCGCCCAGTCCGTGACCGGAAAGATCCGAAACCAGAGGCCGGCGACCCATCCCGACAGCGGCGGATGCTTGCCATAGCCGAGCAGGAACTTCTGGCCCCAGCCGAACGCTTCGGCGACGTCCATATGGACGTCCTGCCCGGTCTTCAGATTGACCAGGATCACCGTCCACAGCACGGCGTGGAGCGCGGCAAAGCCGCTCACCAGCCAGAAGGCGGTCCCGGGATCGCTGGCGCTGGCGGCCAGCCACGCCGCCAGCCGCCGGATCGAGAGCCTGCGCTTTCGGCGCGCGGCGGCGGGCAAAATTGATGCAGTCGACATGGACCCGTGCGTAGCGCGTTTTTTGCCGGAGTGGAATCAGCTTGGCGTGAAGAAAGCCCCTTAAAATACAGCAATATGGTTGCCGCACAGGGATGTGAATGCTATCCCGCGCCCCATGACAACCGCCCCTATTTCCAACATCCGCAACTTCTCCATTGTCGCCCATATCGACCATGGCAAATCGACGCTGGCCGACCGCCTGATCCAGACCACCGGCGGGCTGACCGATCGCGAAATGGCGGGCAAGGAACAGGTGCTCGATTCCATGGATATCGAGCGCGAGCGCGGCATCACCATCAAGGCGCAGACCGTCCGGCTGAACTACCACGCCAAGGACGGCAAGGATTACATCTTCAACCTGATGGACACGCCGGGCCATGTCGACTTCGCCTACGAAGTCTCGCGCTCGCTGGCGGCCTGTGAAGGATCGCTGCTGGTGGTCGACGCCAGCCAGGGCGTCGAGGCGCAAACGCTGGCCAACGTCTACCACGCGCTCGACGCCGGCCACGAGATCGTGCCGGTGCTCAACAAGATCGACCTGCCTGCCGCCGAGCCCGAAAAGATCAAGCAGCAGATCGAGGACGTGATCGGCATCGACGCATCGGACGCCGTGATGATCTCGGCCAAGACCGGCCTCGGCATTCCCGACGTGCTGGAAGCCATCGTCACCCGCCTGCCGCCGCCGAAGGGCGACCGCGACGCGACGCTGAAGGCGCTGCTGGTCGACAGCTGGTACGACGTCTATCTCGGCGTCGTCGTTCTCATCCGTGTCGTCGACGGCACGATGAAGAAGGGTCAACGCATCCGCATGATGGGCACCAATGCGGCCTATGACGTCGAGCGCGTCGGCTTCTTCACGCCGAAGATGACCCAGGTCGACGAACTCGGCCCCGGCGAGATCGGCTTCATCACCGCCGCGATCAAGGAAGTCGCCGACACCAGGGTCGGCGACACCATCACCGACGACCGCAAGCCGGTCACCGAGATGCTGCCGGGCTTCAAGCCGGCGATCCCGGTGGTGTTCTGCGGCCTGTTCCCGGTCGACGCCGACGATTTCGAGACGTTGCGCGCGGCGATGGGCAAACTGCGCCTCAACGACGCCAGCTTCTCGTTCGAGATGGAGACGTCGGCCGCCCTCGGCTTCGGCTTCCGCTGCGGCTTCCTCGGGCTGTTGCATCTGGAGATCATCCAGGAACGCCTGCAGCGCGAGTTCGATCTCAATCTGATCGCGACCGCGCCGAGCGTGATCTACCAGATGCACCTGACCGACGGTCAGGAGATCGAGATCCACAATCCCGTCGACATGCCCGACGTGGTCAAGATCGCCGAGATCCACGAGCCGTGGATCGAAGCCACGATCCTCACGCCCGACGAATATCTCGGCAGCGTTTTGAAGCTGTGCCAGGACCGTCGCGGTTCGCAGAAGGAGCTGACCTATATCGGCTCCCGCGCGATGGTGAAGTACGATTTGCCGCTCAACGAAGTGGTGTTCGATTTCTACGACCGGCTGAAGTCGGTCTCGAAGGGCTACGCCTCGTTCGACTATCACCTGACCGACTACAAGCCCGCGGACCTCGTCAAGATGCAGATCCTCGTCAACAACGAGCCGGTCGATGCGCTCTCGATGCTGGTGCACCGGACCCGTGCGGAGGGCCGCGGCCGCGCCATGGTCGAAAAGATGAAGGAACTGATCCCGCCGCACATGTTCCAGATCCCGATCCAGGCCGCGATCGGCGGCAAGATCATCGCGCGCGAAACCGTCCGCGCGCTGCGCAAGGACGTCACCGCCAAATGCTACGGCGGCGACATCACGCGAAAGCGCAAGCTTCTGGAGAAGCAGAAGGAAGGCAAGAAGAAGATGCGGCAGTTCGGCAAGGTCGACATCCCGCAGGAAGCGTTTATTGCGGCGCTGAAGGTGGATAGCTGAACGCCACGCTGGCTGGTGGTCACTGTTCCTACGACAAGCGCATGACATAGAATTTCGAATCGACGGCCATGACCGGGAACGTCCTGGGCAGGTCGGCTTTCTGCAATTCCCCAAAACCCTTTTTTTCGTAGAACCGATGCGCCGCCAGGAACTTGTCCGTGGTGCCGAGAAAAATCTCGGTGACGCCCTGCGCGCGGGCGTGCGCCAGCAAGGCATCGAGGAGCTTTCCCGCCACACCCAGCTCGCGGCCGCGAAACGGCGCGGCAACGAACATTTTCCGCAGCGCCGCCTGCCCGGCGCCGATATCCTTCAATCCGACCGTGCCGACGATTTCGTCATTCGATCGCGCCACCCAAAAGCCGCCGGTCCCGGTTTGGTAGAATTCCCCGACGTTCGCGAGGTCCGGCTGATCCGCTTCCGTGATCGCGAATGCCAAATTCCTGCTGCTGGATCGGCAGGATGACATTCACGACGCCGCGCTGATCGGCATCGGAAAACGCAGCGATAAGGATATTCTGCATCGATGTTCCAATTGTACTGACGCACGCGCAGGGACAAATTCGGGCGCGGCTGATACCACGGCGCCATGTGGACGACAATCAGACGGCCCGCATGCAGCCTATGCCGCCGTGTCTGCGCTCACCGCCCTCTCTTCCGCCACCAGCCGTTCCAGCGCGATCTTCGACGCGCGCTGGTCGGCAACGAGTTTCTTCACCATCGCGAGCCGCGTGATGGTGCGCACCATGGCCGTCGCCACCGGATTGGGTCCCTCCGGCTTCGCGCAGCGCAGCGACAGATGCGTGCCGCCATTGTCGAGTGGCGTCAATTCCGCCGTCTGCCGCACGATGGCGCCCATCGGAAGCCGGATGTGCCAGGTGACGTAGTCGAACGGCCGCCAGTCGACGATGTCGTGGATCGTCGAATCCTTGCCGTGGGCGCAGTGCTGGGTCGCGCCCGGCCCGATCCGCCCGCGCGCCAGTCCGGTCATGGTCATGCCGTCAAGTCCGTGCTGCCAGCGGATCTTCTTCTCGACGTCGGTGACGTAGGCCCAGGCGATCGCCGGCGGCACCGGCAGGTCGCATTCCATCGATTCGAAAGCCAGCGGTTCATCTGATAGCACCATGATGCGGCGCGACGCCCGCCATCGCGCATAGATCGGGGCCAGATCGTAGACGTAACAAACGGTGTCGCCGAAATCGCCTGACTTCTCGACATGGCGGGTAGTGGCAGCAAAGAAATCCGGCAGGCCGATCGCGTCCGCCGCCTGCCCGGTCACCAGCGCATAGGCCTTGATGCCGGTTTCAGCCGTCACGGAATTCTTCATCAGCCGGTGCAGGCGGATCACCTCCGCGCCCTGCAATTCGGTACGCCCCGCCATCAGCTGCGTCGCATAGGGGCCGTGATGCAGGAAGAATTTGAGATCGAGCTGATTCATGTTGCGGCAGGCGTTGCAGGTGCATGTGGTGTTGACGCGCATGGCAGCGAGCGCATGACTGAAGCTGCAATAGATCCGCTCGATGGCATCGAGCGGAAACTGGCGCTGCGGCAGGTCCACGTCGGGCAGATGGGTCAGCGCCGCATCGCCCTGCAGGTTGGACAGAATGATCGGCGCCTTGATCTCGGCAAAGATGCTCTTGAACAGCGCATCGAGAATCCCCTGCGCGTGCTCGAGTTCCGAGCGCGTGAGAAACATGGTGTAGCCGGTGATGTCGGCAATCAGCAGAAAGCCCTGTTGCGCCACAGCCTGCACTCCCGGGATGACGACGCGAAATACGGCCATTCTAGCAGAAAGTTGCAGTGTCCACGCCCGATCTCGGCGGCCGGCGAGGCATGCGAGGTCCCACCTTGCCCTGCGGCGGCGAATGGGCCACCATCGTGCCGGCTTGCCTGCTGCTGACACCACGCTGGCAGCAGGGGCCGGTTACCAACCCTGCTCAGACGATAAAATCGAAAAAAATGCTGAGGAAACGCATGAGCAAGCAATCCGACCTCAACCAATCCGATACCTCTTATGGCTGGGTCGTCGTCGGCGCCGGCGCGCTGATGACCTGCGTCGGCTTTGGTACGATGCTCTCGCTCGCCGTATTCCTGCAGCCGATTTCGGCCGCGATGGGCTGGTCGCGCAGCGGCGTCTCGGCGGCGGCGACGATCGATTTCCTCGCCATGGGATTCGCGGCGTTCTTCTGGGGCGCGTTGTCCGACCGGTTCGGCACCCGCATCGTTGTGCTTGCCGGCAGCGTGCTGCTGGGCATTGGACTGATCGGCGCGAGCCAGGCCGCGAGCCTGTGGCAATTTCAGTTCTTCTTTGGCGTACTGATCGGGATTGCGGCCGGCAGCTTCTATGCGCCGATGGTCGCGGTGGCGAGCGCCTGGATCGAACATCACCGCAGCCTTGCGGTGGCGCTGGTATCGGCCGGCATGGGCGTCGCGCCGCTGACGATCGCGCCGTTCGCAAGCTGGCTGATCACGACCTATGACTGGCGCACGGCGATGCTGGTGATCGGGATTGCGTCCTGGGCGCTGTTGATCCCGGCATCGTTCCTGGTGCGCCCGGCGCCGCTACGCACGCAGCCTTCGACCGCCGGGGCAACGACGGTGCCCGAAACGCAATGGACCGTCGCGCAGGCGCTGCGGACGCCGCAATTCATCACGCTGGCGCTGGCGCATTTCGGCTGCTGCGCGGCGCATTCGGGGCCGATCTTCCACATGGTGAGTTACGCGATGATCTGCGGCATCGCGCCGTTGACCGCCGTCACCGTCTATAGCCTCGCCGGCTTCTCCGGCCTCGGCGGCCGCCTGCTGCTCGGCGTGCTGGCCGATCGCCTCGGCGCCAAGCCGGTGCTGGTCGGCGGACTGTTCGTGCAGGCGCTGTCGGTTGCGACCTATCTCGCGGTCGCCCAGCTCGGCGAATTCTATGCGCTGTCCGTCATCTTCGGGCTCGCCTATGGCGGCGTGATGCCGCTCTACGCCGTGCTGGTGCGCGAATATTTCGGCGCCCGCATCATGGGCTCGGTGTTCGGCGCCGTCTCCGCCTTCGCAAGCCTCGGCATGGCGCTGGGGCCATTGGCCGGCGGATGGGTGTTCGACACCTTCAACACCTACAACTGGCTCTATGTCGGTTCCTTCGGCATCGGCATTGCCGCGGTCGCGGTGGCGTTGAGCTTCCCGTCGGCGAAGCGGCCGCGAGAGCCTTCGCTCGACCTCGGGCGCGCCACGGCGTGAAATGAGGGGATGGTCCACCCGTCTTGATTGGTGGCAGCGGATGGGCCACCATTGCGGTTGCGCCAAACAAAGCCAGACAATACGAGGAAGCGCATGAACAAGTCTCCCGGCCTCGACCTGGTCGAGCGCGCGCGAGCGCTGCAGCCCCTGATCGCGCGCGACGCCGACGAGATCGAGCGGACGCGGCGCCTGACGCCGGCGGTGACCGCGGCGCTGATCGAGAACGGGCTTTATCGCGCGCTGCTGCCGAAGAGTCTCGGCGGCGGCGAGGTGCCGCTCGAAGCCTTCATGCAGATGCAGGAGGAGATCGCCAAGGCCGATGCTTCCACGGCGTGGTGCCTCGGCCAGTGCAGCGTCTGCGCCATGACCGCGGCCTATCTCGATCCCGACGCCGCCAACGAAATCTTCAACGTCGCGCCCGGCATTCTCGCCTGGGGCGCGATCAACCATGAAGTGCAGGTGGTGCCCGGCGGCTACAAGGCCAGCGCGCGCTGGGACTTCGCCAGTGGTTCGCGGCAGGCGAGCTGGCTCGGCGCCCACGTCCGCGTCGTCGAGGCCGACGGCAGCCAGCGGCGCAAGCCGGACGGCTCGCCGGAAATCCGCACCATCCTGTTCCCGGCGACGAGTGCCGTGATGTACGACGTCTGGGACGTGATCGGCCTGCGCGGCACCGGCACCGACTCCTATTCGGTCGACAACCTCTTCATCCCCGACAAATTCGCGGCGCTTCGCGACGATGCGCGGGGGCTGCGCGAACAAGGCCCGCTCTACCGGATGTCCACCAACATGGTGTTCAGCATGGGCTTTGCCGCGACCTCGCTCGGCGTCGCGCGCGCCACGCTCGATGCCGCCACGGATCTGGCGCGTGGCAAGACCCCGCAAGGCCTCAAGGCGATGCGCGACAACAACGCCGTGCAGGGCCTGATCGGGCGCACCGAGGCAAGCCTGCGCGCCGCGCGCGCCTATCTCTACACCACGGCGGGCGAAGTCTGGCGCGACCTTGTCGCGCGGCGACGCCATCACCGAACAGCATCGCATCGCGCTGCGGATCGCCGCGACCTGGACCATCCATCAATCGGCCGCCGTGGTCGACACCGCCTATCACATGGCCGGCGCCACCGCCGTGTTCAGCGCCAACAAGTTCGAACGGCGGTTTCGCGACATGCACGCCATCGCCCAGCAGATCCAGGCGCGCGATACCCATTACGAGGACGCCGGCAAGGCGATCCTTTCCGCCAATCTCGGCACGCCGCCGACGGCGCGCTGATGAAACCGGCGAGGAAAACAATGCCCGCAAAGAGCCGCCGCCAGGAAGCCGCCCGCGGCAAGCTCAACTCCCGCCGTCGACGCCGTGTTCGACGCCTATCCGAAACCGGTCAGGACCAAATTGCTGGCGCTGCGCCGGCTGATCCTCGACACCGCGAAGACGACCAAAGGCGTCGGCCTCGTGGAAGAAACGCTGAAATGGGGGCAGCCGAGCTATCTCACCCCGGAGACCAAAAGCGGCAGCACCGTCCGGATCGATCAGGTGAAGCCTGAGCCGGGCCAATACGCGGTCTACTTCCACTGCCAGACCAATCTGGTCGAGACCTTCCGCGAGCTCTATCCGGAACTGCGCTACGGCGGCAACCGCTGCATCCTCCTCGACGCGGAGGACAAAGTGCCCGAGGCCGAACTGCGCCACTGCGTGGCGCTGGCGCTGACGTATCATCTGGGGAAGGGGAATGCTGCGGGCGGGAAATAGCTCGTCCACTGTCGCTGCGAGCGCAAGCGCCAATTCACTTTTCATACAGCTACTCGCTGTCATTCCGGGGCGTGCGAAGCACGAGCCCGGAATCCATTGATCCACCAACTCTGCCGCGCAATGGATTCCGGGCTTCAGCCCTTCGGGCTGCCCCGGAATGACGACGGATATGACTTCGCATTCTCGCGGCACATCGCACCCGAGGTTTGCAAGTAATTTCGCGACCTCTCCAAATCAGAGGGCGCAGGGAATGCCGGATGCACGCTGCACCCGAGGTCTCATGTGCAATGGGTAGAAGAAGTGCGCACATGAGCATACAGGGCAGCGGAGGCGATCCGACATTCCCTGCGCAATGGCTTTACGGCTTATAACGTGATCTCCCCGGCGGGCCGGGCTCTGTTGTCACCGTCGCCGGCGGAATTGCTTCCACCGAGCTTGACGCCAGCTTGGGGCGTCAGGACCACACGTCTTTGCCGTACGCTCTCATGCCCTTCGCCAAAGGCACTATCAGCGTCCACCGCGACCCGCCCCACGATCGTGGCGATCATGATACGCCCCTCTGGTCGGGACGGGATGGGGTGTCATGTAGCGCCGATTTGTGATTCCGATAAACAGAAATATTTTCGATTTCGCGCGAATTTTTCGCTTGACACGATTTCCGAAAATCGGAATCGGCGACTTGCCCCGGCTTCGTCCGAAGGCGGACTTCGGCGTGTCGAGAGGCTACGCTGGCCGCGGCCGTCGGGTCGATTCGCCGCGGGTGATTGCCGTCTCAGGCCACCAGCGCCGCCTGCATGGCGGGAGCGTTGCCGCGCTGCGCGCGCAGCAGGCCGACGATCTCGGCGTTGGGCCGCGCGCGGCTGAACAGGAAGCCCTGGCCCTCGTGGCAACCCTCGGTGCGCAGGCAGCTCAATTCCGATTCGGTCTCGACGCCTTCCGCGGTGATGGTGACGCCGAGGCCCTTGCCGAGGCTGACGATCGCTCGCACGATCGCCTGGGCGTCGCGGTCGGACGCCGAGATCGCGCACGAACGACTGGTCGATCTTGATCTTGTCGAACGGAAAGCTGCGCAGATAGCTCAGGCTGGAATAGCCGGTGCCGAAATCGTCCATCGAGATGCGGACCCCGAGCGAACGCAGCGCGTGCAGCGTCGCCAGCACCTGGCTGCTCTTTTCCAGCACCAGCGTCTCGGTGATCTCGAGCTCCAGCCGCGTGGCGGCCAGCCCGGTTTCCTTCAGCGTGTCCATCACCTGCGCCAGCAGGTCGCCGACGCGGAACTGCAGCGGCGACAGATTGACCGCCACGCGCACATCGTCGGGCCATTGCGCCGCATCCATGCAGGCGCGGCGCAGCATCAGCCCGCCGACGGCGCCGATCAGGCCGGTCTCTTCGGCGACGGGGATGAACTCGCCGGGCGAGATCATGCCGCGCTCGGGATGCGGCCAGCGCACCAGCGCCTCGAAACCGGCAATGCGGCCGGTCGAAAGGTCGACCAGCGGCTGATAATACGGCCGCAGCAAATCATTCTGGATCGCCTCGCGCAGCTCGATCTCGATCTTGCGGCGGGTCTGGGCGCGCGCGTCCATCGCGGCCTCGAAGAAAGAGAACGTGCCGCGAAAATCGTTCTTGGCGCGCGACAGCGCCATGTCGGCGTTCTTCAGCAGTTTGTCGGACTCATCGCCGTCGCCCGGCGACAGCGCAATGCCGATGCTGGCGCCGATCACCACGGAGTGGCCGTCGAGCAGATAGGGATCGCCGATCGCCTCCAGCAGGCGCTTCGCCAGCAGCGCGGCGTCCTCGGGACGCGTCACCCCGCTCTGCACGATCGCGAATTCGTCGGAGTTGAGGCGCGCCAGCACGTCTTCCTCGCGCAAGGTCGAGCGCAGCCGCCTGGCGACGCCGCGCAAGAGCTTGTCGCCGATGCCGTGGCCGAGCGTATCGTTGACCGCCTTGAAATTGTCGAGGCCGAGCACCAGCAACGCCACCTTCTCGGCGCTGCGCCGCGTATGCAGCAGAAGATCGTCCATCTGCTGGCGCAGCAAATTGCGGTTCGGCAGTCCGGTCAGGCCGTCATGCTGGGCCATGAAGGCCAGCCGCGCCTCGGCGCGCTTGCGCTCGGTGATATCCATCAGCGCCAGCAGGATGGCCGGCTGGTCGCCATAGACGAGTTGGCGCGAGTAGATCGCGAGGTCAATCAGGGCGCCGTCGATCCTGACATGCTTCCAGGTCCGGCCCGTCTGTTCGTCATGGCCATGATCGCCGGTCCACGGCAGTTCGGCGTCGAACGCCTGCAGGCTGCGGATCGTCAGCCTTTCGAACTCGGCGCGGCTGTAGCCATAGTGATGGATCGCGGCGTCGTTGACGCCAAGAATTTTTTCGCCATCCGGCGAACAGACGATCATCGGCACCGGGTTGCTGTCGAACAGCAGCCGGAACGACGCCTCGCCCTGCTTTGCGTCAACGTGCCGGCGGCGGACTGGAAGCTTCGCACACGCTTTCGCCGGCCGGCCGAACGCGCGAACGATCGCCGTCTGTTTTGATTTCTTGATTTTTCTTGGCCTGATCTTCGGCATTTTGACGCCCTACCCGCATTCTGCGCGCCAGTTCTCCGATAAGTGTCTGAAAAAATGGTATCTGTTTCCGGTTGATCCGGCCCGTACCCGGTCACGGGTTGTCAGCTAAAGGGCTGGCTGGCGCTCCGGATGTGCCGCAGCAGCAAAGCGAAAGCCGCCAAACGCAACGCCGCAAGGCGGATTCGTCGTTGGCACATGGTGAATATCCGACATGCATCGGGACTGCGCGAAAAACGGCGCTTGCGCACAAATGTTCGTCGATGGTCGACAGGGTTATCGAAGCGTTAAAAGCGCACGCACGATTCAGGAAAGCGGGAGTAACCTTCAGGATGAGGGGCTAACAACGTCTCTCTTTCAGCTCATCCGGGGATCGCGCATTACCGGGGGATATTCCTGCGGCGCTTCGGTCCGCTCATACATCGTGTAGTCGCGGGTGATCTCGAATACCTTGCGATCTGCCGACGTATCCTGCACGGCAAGCGCCTGCTCGGACAGAACAAGAAATTTTCCTTCCCGGTAAACACTCTTGAACAACTCGCCGCCAGCCGGCCTGGCCGGCTCGGTATCATGATAGAAAACCCAAAGGCTTCGAGCCGCTGAGACAGCACGCGAAGCATCGACGGCAGGCCCGATCCGCAACCGATAGTCCTTGAAATGCTGCTCGCGCCCTGCCCGCTGGATCGCTCGATGCTGGGTGTGTGTGCGCCAGCGGATCAGGGATTCTTCATCCGCCCACCATTGGTGCGACAGGATGACTTCGGGTCTGTCCGTACTGGCATAGCGATCGATGAATAGAACGCCACCGCTCCGTTCCAGCTCCGGGCGCAGAACGGCCGCCAGTTCGAAGTAACTGGACGCATGCCCCTCCAGCGGGGTCACCTCAAAGAAGAGTCCAATCATGGCCTTACCTTCGCGAATGGATTGCGCCTTGATGTAGCAGCCGCATCATCTTCTACCGCAACCGGTCGCTCCAGCGAACCTCCGCCCGGAGCATTTACGGGTTCACGACCTGCGTCAGCGCCGCTGCCGCGGCTTCCGCTTCCGGGACCACGTCATGATCGTAGAGCTTCCGTCGAAACGCCGCATGCGCGGCGATCTCGGCGTCGCGCACGCCCAGATCCGAGTAGGAGGAATCGTAGCGCATGCCGTTTTCGCGCGCACCGCGCTGGACCGCCGCCACCCGCTCGCGCCGCAGGCGCTCATAGGCCAATAGCGCCGCCGGCAGATTGCCGGGCTCCGCGCGCGCCGAGAATCGTCGCCAGCGCCATGCCATCCTCGATCGACTGGTTGGCGCCCTGGCCGAGATGCGGCAGCATCGGATGCGCGGCATCGCCGAGCAGGGTCAGGCGGCCCTTGGTCCAGGTCGGCAACGGCTCGCGATCGTAGAGCGCCCAGCGGAAGGTCTTTTGCACCTCGCGCAACAGCGTCCCGATGCGCGGGTCCCAGCCCTCGAATTCGCGGCGGAGCATGTCGGGGTCGCCGGGCGCCGACCATGATTCCTTCATCTCGGCATCCGCCGGCACGAAGCCGACATAGTTGATGAGTTCGCCAGCGCGCACCGGAAAGGTCAGGAAGTGGCGCGCCTTGCCGAGCCACATCAGCCAGCGATCGGTCGGCCAGTGCGGAATCAAATGGTGCGGCAGCACGCCGCGATAGGCGACGGAGCCGTGGAACACCGGGCGCGACGGCGGCGCCGCGTAGTGCCGCAGTTCGGAGTGGATGCCGTCCGCCGCGACGACGATGTCGCCCTCGGCGGTCGCGCCGTTCTCGAACGACACCCGCGCGACGTCGCCCGTCTGTTCAAAGCCGATGCCGCGATGGCCGGTGTGCACCACGCCTTGCGGCAGCGCCGCCGCCAGCAGCTCGACCAGATCGGCGCGGTGCATGCCGAAGGTCGCGTTCCAGCCGGAAGAGTCCGTCACCTGAACCGGGGCGATCGGCGCGCCGTCATGGCGGAAATATTGCGAGCCGGTGCCGACCCTGGCGCCGGCCTTCTCGACCGCAGGTCCAAGGCCCACCCGCTGCAGATGGCGCACGCTGTTCGGCGTCAGAAACACCCCGGCGCCGATTTCGCCGAGCGCGGGCGCCTGTTCGTAGACGGAGACATCGAGGCCGCGGGCGATCAGCGCGTTCGCGGCGAACAAGCCGCCGATTCCGCCGCCGACGACGACAACCTTGAGCCGTTTCCGTTGCATCGCCTGATCCCTTAGGTACCCGAAGCCGCGCTAAAAAGCTTCGGAAGCCTGCCGGTTTCAAGCTATCCTCCCCTGCAGCAAACACCAAGCACCGGTGGCGCAGGCCGGAGCGAAGCGACAGCGGGAGGCTCTCAATGCACGGCTTTGCGCAAGCTCCGGCCCCAGCCCGGCGGCATTTGACGACCGCCGCGCTGCTTCTGGCCTTGTCGGCGGGCTTTCATGGCCATGCGTTCGCCGGTGAGTATCCGGACCACACCGTGAAGATCATCGTTCCCTTCCCTGCCGGCGGAACGGCCGATGCGGTCCCCCGGATCGTCGCCGATTGGCTGTCACGCAAATGGGGCCAGCCGGTCGTGATCGAGAACCGCACGGGCGCCGCCGGAAACATCGGCTCCGAACAGGCCTACCACTCGGCGCCGGACGGCTACACCCTGCTCTCGTCGCCGCCGCCGCCGCTCGTGATCAACCAGAGCCTGTACCCGAAGCTCGGCTTCGACCCGACCAAATTCGAACCTGTTATCGTGATGGCGCAGGTGCCGAACGCGCTGATCGTCAATCCGGACACCGTCAAGGCATCGAGCGTAGCCGAGTTGATCGAATATCTGCGCACCAATTCCGACAAGGTGATTTGCGCCACGCAAGGCAACGGCACCACCTCGCATCTGACCTCCGAACTGTTCCAGCTGATGGCCAAGGTGAAGCTGCGCCACATTCCCTATCGCGGCTCGGCGCCGGCGCTGCAGGGCCTGCTCGCCGGCGACGTCGACGTGATGTTCGACAATCTCGGCGTCTCGCTGCCGCTGGTCCAGGCCGGCAAGCTGAAATTGCTCGCGGTCGCCTCACCTGCCCGCCTGCCGTCGCTGCCCGACGTGCCGACGATCGCCGAAACGCTGCCCGGTTTCGAGGCCGTCGCCTGGTACGGCATCGTGGCGCCGCCCAACACGCCGAAGAACATCGCCGACAAGATCAATGCCGACGTCAACGAAGCGCTGCGTCAGCCCGAGGTGCAGGATCTGTTGCGAAAACTGTCCGCGGAGATATTTGGCGGCTCGATCGAGAAGACGACGAAATATATGCACGAGGAAGTCGATCGATGGGCCGCCGTGATCAAGGCGGCCAACATCGAACTGCCGTGAAATATCCCTAATTGATCTCGATCCGTGTATTGCGCGCGCCGTTGCGCTGGACCAGCGCGTACAGCGCCGCCGCGTGCGAGGGATGCAGCCGGACGCAGCCATGCGAGGCCCGCCCGCCTAGCCGGGAGATCTCATTGGTGCCGTGAATGGCGAAGCCGTAATAGAAGAAGATCGAGTGCGGCATCGGCGAATTGTAGTATTTGCGCGAGAAATGCATTCGCGCCATCGATTGCGGATGGAACACGCCGCTCGGCGTGCCGTAGCCGCCGCGGCCGGTGGAGACCGGCCAGTTGTACCGCGCGGCGCCGTCGACCCTCACCGCCATGCGCTGCGATGACTTGTCGATCTGGACCACGACACCGGCGCATGCCGGAGCAAACGTCAATACCGACATGACGATGGCGGCCGCAACTGACAGCCATCGGCCCGTTAGGAACTTCATGGTAACGCCCTGCCCGCTACTTTTATTCGCGCATGATGTCGTTTGCGGGCACGCCTTGTAAAGCAAACGCGGCCGGCGCGGCGGAGGAAGCGAAAATTAGTCTTAACCCGGCACAGGCTGGGGCCGCACGAGATGCTGTGGGGAGATCAAGCAATTGCGACTGCCGCGCTTGTCCGCACCCATCCATTCCATGTTACGGTTAGGCGATAGAGTGAACCGATGACCCCGCGCCTCATTCTGATCCCGCTCCTGATTCTGCTGGGCCTCGTCGATGCCAGCTGCGGCGTGGGCGCAGGACAAGGGCATCGTCGACCCGAAACCGCTGCCGCCGCTGGCCAATCCCAACGATCCCAAGATCGGCGCCAAGGAGTTGTTCGGCCGCAAGGTGCTGCCGGCGGCGATGCCGACGCGTGTGCTCGGCTTCTATGCCCATGGCTGCATCGCCGGCGCGGAGGGGCTGCCGATCAATGGCGACACCTGGCAGGTGATGCGGCTGTCGCGCAACCGCTACTGGGCCCATCCCGACATGGTCGCGCTGGTGAAGCGGCTGTCGCAGAAGGCGAAGAAGGACGCCGGCTGGCCCGGAATTCTGATCGGCGACATGTCGCAGCCGCGCGGCGGCCCGATGTTCACCGGCCACGCCAGCCATCAGGTGGGGCTCGACGCCGACATCTGGCTGACACCGATGCCGAACCGGACATTGTCGCGCAACGAGCGCGAGGACATGTCGGCGGTGATGATGGTGCGCGACGACCGGCTCGATATCGACCCGAGGGTGTTCACGCCGGGCCATCTGGCCGTGATCCGAGCCGCCGCGCAGGAGCCGACCGTGCAGCGCATCTTCGTCAACGCCGCGATCAAGAAGGCGCTGTGCCGCGAAGCCAAAGGCGACCGCGACTGGCTCTCCAAGGTGCGGCCGATGTACGGCCACGACTACCACTTCCATATTCGCATCAAATGCCCGCCGGGAGCTAACGAATGCGAAAGCCAGCCCGCGCCGGACGAAAGCGAAGGCTGCAAGCCTGCCGACCTCGCCTACTGGTTCAAGGATTCGGTGCTGCATCCGAAGCCGCCACCCACGCCGCCAAAGCCGAAACCGCCGATGACGATGGCCTCGCTGCCCGCCGCCTGCAAGGCGGTGCTGGCCGCGCCGGATGCGAAGCAATAGCCTAAGGCTTTCAGTGGCGCCGCTGATTGCGACGGCATCCGAAAGACCGTGAAATTCGATCGCGAGAACGCGATCTCGATCGCGATCCTGCCGACCGAATAGGCCGGCCGGGCGTGCGATCTGAGACGAAGGGTCACTTTACCCGGTCTGTCAGCCTGCTATGGTTCGCCGTTAGCGATGTCCCGGCCGGCCGTAAGCCGTCGGGATCACCGGAACGGCGCTTCCGTCTGTCGCATCCCCGATTCAACCAAAGCCTGATTTGCGCGCGTAAAGCGCGCTGCAGACGGGCACGGAGCGCCACCATGTATCGTCTCGCCGGAATTTTGACCGCGTTTGTCATCCTGCTCGGCGCGGCCTGTTCGCCCGCCGCCGCACAGGACAAGACCATCACGGTGTTCGCCGCCGCCTCGATGAAGAACGCGCTCGACGACATCGACGCCGCCTACACCGCGAAAACCGGCGTCAAGGTCACCGTGAGCTATGCCGCAAGCTCGGCATTGGCCAAACAGATCGAACAGGGCGCGCCGGCGGACGTCTTCATTTCGGCCGACACCGACTGGATGGATTATGCGGCCGGGAAGAAAAGCATCAACGAACCGACCCGGGTCAATCTGCTCGGCAACACGCATCGTGCTGATCGCGCCGAAGGATTCGAAGATCGACAACGTCAACATCGCCGCCGGTTTCGATCTCGCCAAACTCGCCGGCGACGGCAAGATCGCGACCGGCGACGTGAAATCCGTGCCGGTCGGCAAATACGCCAAGGCGGCACTGGAGAAACTCGGTTCGTGGCAGGCGGCCGAGCCGAAATTCGCGATGGCCGAAAGCGTGCGCGCCGCGCTGACGCTGGTGGCGCGCGGCGAAGCCGCGCTCGGCATCGTCTATTCCACCGACGCCAAGGTCGAACCCGGCGTCAAGATCGTCGGCACCTTCCCGCCCGAATTCCCATCCCGCGATCATCTATCCGGTCGCGGCGACCACGACCGCAAAACCCGAGACATCGGACTATCTCGCCTTCCTGCGCTCGACCGCGGCCAAGACCATCCTTGAAAAATACGGCTTCAAGTTCCTGGTCAGTCCCTCGACCTGATGTTCGAGATCTCGCCGACCGAATGGACGGCGATCCTGCTCTCGCTGCGGGTCGCCATCATCGCAACCCTGGTGGCGACGCCGTTCGGTATCGCGCTGGCGTGGCTGCTGGCGCGGCGAGATTTCTGGGGCAAGTCGATCCTCGACGCGGCGGTCCATCTGCCGCTGGTGCTGCCGCCGGTCGTCACCGGTTATCTGCTGCTGCTCACCTTCGGCCGCCGCGGCCTCGTCGGCGCGTGGCTGGCCGACCATCTCGGCATCGTGTTCGCGTTTCGCTGGACCGGGGCGGCGCTCGCCTGTGGCATCATGTCGTTTCCGCTTTTGGTGCGGCCGATACGTCTGTCGATCGAGGCGATCGACCGCAGGCTGGAACAGGCATCAAGCACGCTCGGCGCCGCGCCCTGGCAGGTGTTTGCGACCGTGACCCTGCCGCTGGCATTGCCCGGCGTACTGGCCGGCATGGTGCTCGGCTTTGCCAAGGCGATCGGCGAGTTCGGCGCCACCATTACCTTCGTGTCCAATATTCCCGGCGAAACCCAGACCATTTCATCCGCAATCTATTCGCTGATCCAGACCCCCGACGGCGATGCGGCGGCGGGACGGCTGGTGCTGATCTCGATCGTGATCGCGATGGGTGCGCTGATCGCATCCGAGTGGTTCGCGCGGCGCGCCACGCAGCGCCTGCACGGAAACTGACCATGCTGCGCCTCGACATCGAAAAACAGCTTGGCGAATTCCGGCTTTCCGCCGCCTTCACCAGCGAGGGTCGCGTCACCGGCCTGTTCGGCGCCTCCGGCGCCGGCAAGACCTCGCTGATCAACATGATCGCAGGCCTGTTGCGGCCCGACCGCGGCATCATCGCGCTCGATGGCGAGACGCTCGACGACACCCAGGCGGGCCTGCACGTGCCGCCGCACCGGCGGCGCATCGGCTACGTGTTCCAGGATGCGCGGCTGTTTCCGCATCTCGACGTCCGCCAAAACCTCGACTACGGGCGACGCATGAACCGCCTGGCGGAAGACGCCGCGCAGCGCACGCGCGTCACCGACCTGCTTGATATCGGCGGCCTTTTGGATCGCCGTCCCGGAAAACTCTCCGGCGGTGAACGCCAGCGCGTAGCGCTGGGGCGTGCACTGTTGTCAAGGCCGCGATTGCTGCTGCTCGACGAGCCGCTCGGATCGCTCGACGAAGGCCGCAAGGTCGAGATCCTGCCCTATCTGGTGCGGCTGCGCGACGAAGGCATCCCGATGGTCTATGTCAGCCACGATGCTGCCGAGTTACGACAACTGGCGACGCAGATCGTGATGCTGCGGAACGGGCGCGTCACCGCGCTCGGCGGAGTGAAGGTGCTCGCTGCGCCCCTCTGATCTCGTGTGATTCAGATCACGCCCGAACTACACAATCCCGATTATCCTTTGTTTATCGGCACTTCCTGAACATCCGTTCAGAAAATATTTTGAACTATTTTCGTGCCGGGCTCGTCTCATTCAACTCATGAGGCAATCACGCCTCGCAAATGGAGAATACAAATATGCTTCGCAAAATCTCTCTCGCAGTTGTCGCCGCACTCGCGCTGACCGCTGCCGCTGTCGCCCCCGCTTCGGCTGGTGGTCATGGTGGCCACGGTGGCGGACACGGCATGCACGGTGGCGGTCATTGGGGTGGCGGTCATTGGGGCCATGGCGGGCACTGGGGCCATCGTCACGGCCGCTTCTACGGATCGTCGTTCTATGTCGGCGGAAGCTGCTGGCGGACGGTGTTCACCGAACTCGGGCCGCGTCGCGTCTATGTCTGCGACCGCGTGCTCTAAATTCCCGGCAAGTGTCGCCGCCTAACGATGAAGGCCTCGGCCGTTGGCTGAGGCCTTCATTGGCTGATCTACCGCTCAATTCGCGTGGAGAGCTACTTCGAATCTTTCGCAGCGACGACCTCGATCTCGACCAGGAATCCGGGATTTGCCAGCGCCGCGACGCCGACGACCGAACGCGCCGGCAAATTTGGCTGTGCGCCGCCAAAGAACTGGGTGTAGCCTTCCATGAAGGCCTTGAAGTCCATCGGCGCGCGCGAATCGTGCACCAAAAACACCTGCATCTTGATGACGTCGGCCATGCCGAGCCCCTGCCCCTCGAGGATCAGCTTGATCCTGTTGAGCACGCCGATGGTCTGGGTTTTGGTATCGCCATAGGCCTGCGGGGTGCCGGGATCGGCATCCTTGCTGATCACGGGCGGCACCTGACCGCTCACATAGGTGATGACGGCGTCGCCCGATACCCGCACCGCTTGCGCGATCGGAAACGTCGAGTTGGGAATGGGCGTTCGCACGATCTCGGCCTGAGCGGCGCTTACGCCGAGCAACAGCGCGATGGCTGCGAGCATTGCGTGTTTCATCTTGTCTCCCCCATGATGATCACTTCGTGGGCCGAACGGGCTTGACGTCGTCGGCGCTGACGGCGTCGCGATACGCGTTGCCGAAATGGGTCCGGACATAGTTCACCACGGCGGCGACCTGGGCATCGCTCATCATGGCGCCGATCGGTGGCATCGCCCGCTGGCCCCGGACCACGACATAGACGGGATAGCCTCCGGACTCGAGATTGCTGTCGTTTGCCAACGACGGATAGGTGCCGGCGCCGACCGCGCCTTTGCCATCCGGCATGTGGCAACCCTGGCAGGCGCTCGCAAACAGTTCCTCACCGGTCGCTTCCGTAAATCTGAAGCCCATGCTCAGCGACGGCGGCGACGGCGAACGGGTTTCTTCGGCCGCGTAGGCCGCAAGCGGCATCAAGACGAGGCCCAGCGCCAGCGCTACCGCAAATCGGCCGCGCGATATCGCCGAAATCGATTTCGTCGGCTTGATCCGGATCAGCGGCGGCATGGCATCAAATCCTGACGACTCGTTCGTGCAGCCGGGTGATGGCGTTGAGCGAGGACAGTATCGCGCCCTCCTGCCACGCCGGAATGTAGGAAGCATGCTCGCCGGCAAGAACGATCCGGCCGTCAATCTGGCACAGATTGTCGTAGTGCTGCTCGCGCATTTCGTCGGTCCAGTTTCCGGCGCAGCCGAGAGTGAAGGGCACGCGGTGCCAGGCCACCGCGATTCCGTTCTCGAACTCGGTGCGGTACTGCGGATGCAGGCGCGAGCCGAGTTCGACGGCGCGCGCAACCCGCTCCGACGGCGCCATCGAGGTGAATTCATACGCATTGGCGCCTTCGAAGACATAGGCGCCAAGCAGCACGCCGCGGCCGCTGCGATTGAAGCCCGTACTGGGATAGGAAATCTGCCGGATCGGCAGATCGGTGAAGCTGATGCCGCCATAGATCGCCTCGTCCTCCTCCCAGAACCGGCGCTTGAATTGCAGGCCGATCTTGACGGAAGACGCATAGGGCACCGCGTCGATTGCCGCCTTCATCCGCGGGCCGACGTCGGTCTGGATCTGGCTCAGGATCGAAAGTGGAATGGTGCATACGCACCAGTCGGCCTTCGCCAGTTGCGGCGTGTCGGGCGTCCTGGAATCGACATAGCTGACGGTGACGCCGCTATCGTTCTGTTGGATCCGGGTAACTTTCGCATTGTAGCGGATGAGATCGCCGACTTCCCTGGCGAACGCCTTGCCGATCATGTCCATGCCGCCCACCGGCTGAAACATCGTGGTCTGGAAATGATACGCGGAAAAACTGCGCAAATAGCGCCAGAGCTGCGAATGCAGGATATCCGACAGCTTGACCGGTTCGCTGGGAAGCGGCGCAGCACCGAGGCCGCCGCCCTCGTCCCTGGCAAAACCGCGAAAATTCGACGAAATCAAATTGGCGTTATAGGCATAGTTCTTGTCAAGCGCGCCCCAGGACTGCAACGCCTGCAACAGGATCTGCCGGTCCTCCACCGACACCGCCTCGTCGAGCTTGCTTTGCTGCGTGACCTTGGCGAGCAGCTCCGAAACCTGCCCCTGAAAATCGGCCTTGATCTCGCGGATTCGCTGCGGCTTGCCGCCGAATGCCTTGGCGCCGTGAAGCAGCGCATTGTGATTCAACTGGACGAAGGGTTCCAGCGCGACGCCGAGCCGCTTGCAATAATCCAGCAGGGCGCGGTGGTGGTACGGAATGCGCCAGGGTCCCGGATTGAAGTAGAGGCCCTCTTCAAAGCCGCAGGTCTGGGTCGCGCCACCGAGTTCCGTAAAACTGTCGCCGCCGCGCAGCGTCCAGTTGCGCCCTCCGGGACGGCTGTTGAACTCCAGCACCTGGACCTTGTAGCCCGCCGCGCGCAACTCCAGCGCGGCCGTCAAGCCGGCAAGACCCGCGCCGAGGATCAGGACCGACGCGCCCTTGGCGTCGCCCTCCAGTCTGACCGGCCCGGTGTAGGGCGACTCCGAGGCGAAGCCGAGGCTGGTCATGGCCTGGTACATCGCCGAACTGCCGGCGACCGTGCCGATCAACGCCAGCAGATCGCGCCGGCGCAAGCCTGTCTTACCTTCGTCCTGCATGGCCACCCGAGTCTCACCAATGACGGCTCGCGACGCGCTCCATGGAGCGCCGCTCGCCGCAACACATAGGTGATGGCTTCCGTACGCGCCAGAATCGAACGCTTGCTAAATTCGTTAGTTGGCGTCCAGATTTCGTCAATACGCCCGCCGGAGCGGCCCGGCGGAGCCGGCAAGCGCGCCGCTGCCGACCCCTCAGACGATCTCGCGGGCGCGCAAATCGGCGATTGCCGCCGCGTCATAGCCGAGCGAGGCCAGCACCTCATCGTTGTGGGCGCCGGGCTCGGGCGCCATGTGGTCGAGCTTGCCGCCGCCATGGGCGAGGCGGAAACCGCTGCCGGCGAAACGCAGCCGTCCATAGGGCGTATCGATCTCCTGCATCGCGCCGCGCGCGACGATTTGCGGGTGATCGATTACTTCCTCGACCTTCCAGATGCTGGCGCAGGGTGCGCCCGCGGCATCGAGAATCTTCTCCCATTCGCGCGGGCTCTTCTTCGCCAGCGCGTCCTCGATGATCGCGCGCAGCGCGGGCTCATTTTCCTGCCGCGCAAACCAGTCGACAAAGCGTGGATCGTCGAACGCATCCTCGCGACCGAGCGCGGTCATCAGCGCCCGATATTGCTTCTCGTTGTTGACGGCGAGCAGGAGATGGCCGTCACCCGCCCTAAACAGATTCGCGGTCGCCTTGCGGCTCACGGCCTGATTGCCGGACAGTTGCTGGCGATGGCCGGCGACCGAGTAATCCGCAACCTGGCCCGACAGGAAGGCGAGCGACGCCTCCAGCATGGAGACGTCGACGAATTGCCCCTTGCCGGTCTGGCTGCGCTGGAACAGCGCGCTGGAGACGCCAAAGGCCGCGGTGGCGCCCGACAGCACGTCGCAGACTGCAAAGCCCGCACGCGTCGGCCCGCTCTCCTCATGACCGGTGATGGCCATGATGCCGGACATCGCCTGGATCTTGCCGTCATAGCCGGCGCCATTGCGTTCAGGCCCGGTTTGGCCGAAGCCCGAAATCGCGCAATAGATCAGGCGGGGGTTGATCGCCGACAGCCCTTCGTAACCGATGCCGAGCTTGTCCATTACGCCGGGGCGGAAATTTTCCATCACCACATCCGCCTGCGCGGCAAGCTTCCTGACGATCGCAATCGCGTCCGGCTTCGAGAGATCGAGCGTCAGGCTGCGCTTGTTGCCGTTGACCGCCAGAAAGGCCGGCGCGAGGTTGCGATCGGCCCATTCCCGGCTGAGCGGCGTGCGGCGCATGTCCTCGCCGCCCCGCCGCTCCACCTTGATGACGTCGGCGCCGAGCAGCGCGAGCTGGTAGCTCGCATAGGGGCCCGCCAGCACCTGCGTGAAGTCGAGAACCTTCACGCCTTCGAATGGTCGGGTCACGCTAGTTTCCTCCGAAGAACGTAGTTGAGCAGGTGGTCAACAGACATAGCACCGTCATTGCGAGGAGCGAAGCGACGAAGCAATCCATTCTTTCTTTGCGCGGAGAGATGGATTGCTTCGCTTCGCTCGCAATGACGACTGCGAGGCTGCCCAGATCACGCCGCCCGGTTGCCCCGCGCGATTTCTTTCTGCTTGTCGAACTCGGCCCGGCGCCGCGCCAGTTCTTCCGGGCTCATCTGCGCGATGTTGTTGTAGTCGAGCTTCCAGGAGGCATCCTCGCTCCAGCGCAGCGGCGACTGCATCGTGGTGCGCGCACCGGACGCAGTTTCCAATAGGCGCAGCGCCAGTTCGAGCGTCTGCGCCTGCGATTCCACATCATGCGGCTTGCCGGCCGAGTTACCGAGCGGGAAATCGGAGAACAGAAAGCGCGGCACGGCGGCGTGCTCGACGATGTCCTTGGCGGCGCCCATCACCACGGTGGGGATGCCGTTGGCTTCGAGATGGCGCGCCACCAAGGCCGACGTCTGATGGCACACCGGGCAGTTCGGCACGATCACGGCGACATCGACCTTGTCGGCAAGGCAGCTCGCCAGGATTTCCGGGGCATCGACGTCTATCGTCACGCGATGGCTGCGATTGGTCGGCGCGCCGAAGAAGCGCGGCGCGACCTCGCCGATCCGACCTGAGGCCCTGGCCTTCAGGAGCTGCGGCAGCGGAAACCAGGTGCCGCTGTCGGTGGCCGTGGTGTGCTTGCGGTCATAGCCGATATGCGAAATCCGCAAATCATGCTGATGTGACGTGTCGCCGTCATAGACCTTGTAGAACTTGGCGCCGCCATTGTACGCAGCACCCGGGCCCTGATCGCCCTTGGTCGGATCGTATTGAGCGGCGGTCGTGACGATGGTGACGCGCGACTGCGCCAGCGGCTTTTTCAGCGGCTGGAACGGCGCGTCGACATAATGCGCCCAGCGATAGGGCGTGGTGTAGCCGATCGCGGTGTAATAGTCGCGGGTCCGCTGCATATACGGGACCGGGGAATCGTAATCGGGCGCAAAGCCAGGCTGGTCATCGAGCGGGCCGGACATCTTTGTGTCTCCTTGCGTTTCCACCGGAAGGGCTTGGCTCAAGCTAATGATACTCCGCCCGTTCCTCAACAGCGGATATTCGATACCGCGCCTGCAATCCTCGCACCTCAGACCCCCGCCACCTGGGACCAGATCTCGGCGAGCTTGCGCCGGAACGTCTGCCAGCGCGTCAGGGCCACGACCGCTTCCTCATCTTCTGGCAGCCGGAGGCCGATGACATTGACCCGGCCGCCGCTGATGCTGCGCGCGACCAGCACGATCGGATCCAGCACCAGCTCCGCACCCTCCTTCGGCGCGTAATCGAGATGAACGTCGAAATAATCCGACAGCGTCAGCTTCGCCTGATCCTCACCGACCGCGACGCCGTAGATCTCGGCCAGTTCGCCCAGCGTATGCTCGCCAGACACCGTGAAATCGCCGAGCAGATGCGGATCGGGTGCCGAACTCGGCGCCATGTCGACGAAGAAGCGATCCAGCGCCTCGGCCTTTTCCGGCGGCGCCAGCAGATAGAGGTAGTCGCCGGGTGTAATCGGATCGGCCTCGATGGGCGACAGGATGCGCTGCTCGCGGATCACCAGCGTCGGCTTCGACCAGGACGGAATCAGCCCGCGCCGGAAATACAGGCTCCTCGAACGAACGGGATAGCCGACCAGTTGCTGCTCGAGTTGTCCGGGCAAATCCAGTTCGACACGCCGCGGGCCACGGTCGGCGCGCGGCAGCGCCACGTGCAGCAGCCGCGCCGCCGGCGCCAGTGTCCAGCCCTGTAGCAGCAGCGAGATGATGACGACGACAAAGGCGACATCGAAATAGAGATAGGATTTGGAGAGGTCCACCAGCATCGGGATCGACGCCAGGAAGATCGCGACCGCGCCGCGCAGGCCGGTCCAGGCGATGAACAGCTTTTCCCGCCAGTTGAAGCGAAACGGCGCCAGACAGAGAAACACCGCGATCGGCCGGGCCAGCAGCATCAGCACCAGCGCCACCAGCACGGCGGGAACGACGCTGCTTACCAGCCGCTGCGGCGAGACCAGAAGGCCGAGCAGCACGAACATCACGATCTGCGCCAGCCAGGTCGCGGCGTCGAGAAAGGTCACCACCGAATTATGCGCGCGCGTCGGCCGGTTGCCGATGATGATGCCGGCGAGATAGACCGCGAGAAAGCCGCTAGCATGCGCGATCTGGGCCGCGCCGAAGATCACCAGCGCCGCGGTCGTGACAAAAGGCGCATGCAGGCCCTGCGGCAGCGCGACGCGATTGAGCGCCACCACGACGAGCCGCCCGCCGATCACACCGACGACCGCGCCGAGCGCGGCTTCGCGAACGAACTCCAGCGCGATGTGGCCGAACGAACTTTGGCCGAGTGAAATGTATTCGACCAGCATCAGCGTGAGGAACACCGCGAAGGGATCGTTGGTGCCGGATTCCGCTTCCAGCGTCGCACCGACGCGGGGACGCAGCCGCAGGCCCTGCGCATGCACCAGCAGGAATACCGCCGCCGCATCGGTCGAGGCGACGACCGCACCGACCAGCAGCGACTCGGTCCAGTTCAGGTCGAGCACATATTTGGCGAACGGCGCGGTGATCAGCGCGGTGAGCAGCACGCCGATGGTCGCCAGCACCATCGACGGCGCCAGCACCGCGCGGATGCTTTGGAACCGGGTTCTCAGACCGCCATCGAACAGGATCAGCGCCAGCGCCACCGATCCCACCAGATAGGTGGTGCGCACGTCATCGAAGCGCAGCTGGCCGGGCCCGGCATCGCCCGCCAGCATGCCGATCAGCAGGAATACCAGCAGCAGCGGGGCGCCAAAACGCAACGCCAGCAGGCTCGACAGGATTCCGGCCATCACCAGAACCGCACCGAGCATGATCGTCAGGCTGACTGAATCGAGAGAGGCCATGTTTCGAGAGGAGTCCTGCGCAAAATCGAGCAAATACTTGCAATTGCATCCTTATCGTCGCCACAGTTGAACGCCAACCCATTTCTGCCGAAAGCGACAATGTGCCCGATTTACCGGCCTGCCTCGCTCGAGCGTGCTGTATCGATGGCATAAGCAGCGGGCTTGTGGGAATCTGACCGCACTTCGAATCAAATTTACCCGATGGGCCGTTGATAGGGGCCGCCTGATGGGGCCTTGGCCTCGAACGAGATTTCGCCGATGGACCTGACTGACGCGATCGAGTACGTGCATTCCAGCTTGCGTTTGGTCGGCGCCGAGCTCACCTCGCCCTGGTTCTACCTGCAGTTCGGCCTGATGCTGGCGGCTGCGGGGATCGCCTATGCGATCGACGTCGCCATCCGTGCGCACGTCGACATGACCTCGTTCGCGATGCGCTGGCCCCTGCCCCTGCGTCACCTCGCCCGCATGCTGGTCGTCACGGCTTCCACCGCGGCATTCGCGATCGTGCTGATCGCGGCGCGGGTCATCATGTACCACACGACCTGGCCGAGCCGCAGCTACATGCTGATGGTGGCGGCCAAGCTGGCGCTCGCCTGGCTGATAATCCGGCTGACCACCTCGGTGATCCGCAACGCCTTTATCGTCAGGCTGGTGTCGGTGTCGGCGTGGCTGGTCGCAGCGCTAAGCATCGTCGGTCAGCTCGACCCGGCGATGGAGTTGCTGGATTCGAATGCGGTCTCGGTCGTGCTCGGCGGACTGCGGTTGACGCCGCTGGTGCTGATCAAGCTCGGCGCGCTGCTGATCGTGGCGCTGTGGCTGACCAACATCGCCAGCAATTTCGCCGAAAGTCAGATCAACCGCTCCAGCGACCTGACGCCGTCGATCCAGGTGCTGCTGGTAAAGATGATCCGGATGGGGCTGATGGTGGTGGCGATCGCCATCGCGCTCGGCGCCGTCGGCATCAACCTGTCGGCGCTGGCGGTATTCACGGGAGCTGCCGGCGTCGGTATCGGTCTTGGCCTGCAGAAGATCGTCGCCAATTTCATCAGCGGTCTCATCCTGCTGGTCGACAAATCGGTGAAGCCTGGCGACCTCGTCACCATCGGCGACAGTTCGGGCCGGATCAGCGCGATGAAGACGCGGTATATCTCGGTCGCCGCCGGCGACGGCCGCGAGTTCCTGATCCCGAATGAGGATCTGGTGACGCAGAAGGTCGTGAACTGGACCTATACCGACAAGAACACGCTGGTGAAGGTTCTGTTCGGCACCAATTACGACGCCGATCCGCGGCTGGTCTGCAAGCTCGCCATCGATATCGCTGCCACAGCTCCCCGCGCCATCAAGAACAAGCCGCCGAATTGCATCCTGACCGAATTCGCCGAGGCCGGGATGAAATTCTCGCTGACCTTCTGGATCGCCGACCCTGACGGCATGGACGGCGTGAAGAGCGAGGTGATGCTGGCGCTGTGGGACGCCTTCAAGCGCGAGGGCATCAAGGTTCCCTATCCGGTGCGCGAGATCCGGGTCCGCGGCGGCGCACTGCCAGTCGAATCCACGGTGGAGGTTTCGAGCTGAAATCAAGTCTTTTGAACGGCTGCCACGCCCTATCCTTTGGCTTGCACTGACCGCGCCGATCATTAAATTAGGCTGCAAATCAGCCGCTGACGCCCTCAATCTCCAAAGCCTGACCCGCCCATGAGCTATATCGAAGCAACAGATACCTCCTTGCGAAAAACCGGCCAGATCAAGCTGCATGGCGCGAGCGGGTTCGCCGGGATGCGCAAGGCGGGCGCGCTGGTCGCCAAATGCCTCGACGAACTCACCGACCTCGTCAAGGAGGGCTTGCCGACCTCGCGGATCGACGAATTCGTCCGCGAGTTCGCCTTCAGCCACGGCGCCTATCCGGCGACCCTGATGTATCGCGGCTACCGCTATTCGACCTGCACCTCGATCAACCACGTGGTCTGCCACGGCATGCCCGGCGACCGCGTGCTGAAAGAGGGCGACATCGTCAATATCGACGTCACCTTCATCGTCGATGGCTGGTACGGCGATTCCAGCCGCATGTATGTGATCGGCCCGATCGCGCGCAAGGCCGCGCGGCTGATCGAGGTCACCTATGAGGCGATGATGCGCGGCATTGCTGCGGTGAAGCCCGGCGCCACCACCGGCGACATCGGCCACGCGATCCAGAGCTTCGTCGAGCCGCAGGGCATGAGCGTGGTGCGCGATTTCTGCGGCCACGGCCTGGGGCGCATGTTCCACGATGAGCCGAACATCATCCATATCGGCCGGCCCGGCGAGGGCGTGACGCTGAAGCCCGGCATGTTCTTCACCATCGAGCCGATGATCAATCTCGGCAAGCCGCATGTGAAGATCCTGTCCGACGGCTGGACCGCGGTGACGCGCGACCGCTCGCTGTCGGCGCAGTTCGAGCACTCGGTCGGCGTGACCGCGACCGGCGTCGAGATCTTCACGCTGTCGCAGCGCAACGCCGAGAAGCCGCTGGCTACGGCGTAATTGGGCCGGCGCGTAGCTCTTCCCGCAGGCCCCGGCTGTCGTCTTCGATATGGACGGCCTCTTGATCGACACCATCCCGGCCTATGTCAGCGCCATGGTCGGGCCGGCCGTGACGTCGGGCACGCCGTCTCAAGACTACGTGCTCTCCGCGCGACGCCGGAGATCGAGGCGCTTTGTACCTGTGTCGCCGCCGACCTGGGTCAGGCCGGGGAAATCATCCGGCAGACTTGGAACCTGCACGGCGCTGACTGAATCAGAGCCGGGGCGGATTTCACTTTGGGATCGCAACCTCACCCCGGTGCGGCGCCCCGTTCAGAAGACTGTCGAACAAGATCACGATCTGCGCCCGATCTGCCGTTACATCGAGAACCGTAACGCCCTCGGCCTTGCCGAGCGTCGACTTGCCATCGACGGGTTGTTTCACTTCCGCCAGCAGCCTGATCGGCTTCACATCGCCATTGGCTTTGGCTGGATCGACGACGAACAGCTTGAACGGCACCTCATCGCCATGCGCCGCGCCGGCCACCACCAGCAGACGTTTGTCCGGCAGGGCTGCGATATCACGAATTCCCCGTCCCTCCAGCGCGATCGGAATGATTTTGGGCGCAGCCTTGCTCGGAGCCTTTCCGGCCTTGAACAAATCGGCCGCATCACCCCCGACCAAAAAGGCAGTGTCTTGTTTGAAGGCAGGACCTTTTTCGATGACGGGCCCCCGCAAGCCGAACCAGATTGTCTTGCCCAGCACGGCAACACCCTCGATGTTCAGCCCATTGGCCAATTCCAGGTCCTTTCCGAAGAACGCCGCCGCAGCTCCGGATCGCTTCAGCCAATCGGAGACGCGATAGGTCGTTTCAACCGCGGCGGCGAAATTTCCGCTCCCCAGCGCAACGCCATCGCTGCCGGCCGGCTTTCCCTGACGGTCCACCCGCACGCGCGCGAGGATGAAGGACGAGAGCCGAAACTTTCCCTTCTTTCGCGAGCAGCCATGCGAGCCGACCACGTAAAAATGGGGTTCGCTGTAGGCTACGCCTTCACCATCCAGATTGTCGAAATCGTCGGCCTTTTCGCAGGTGGTTTTCGGCGGCGTGCCCGATGTCTTCGGGTCCGGCGCGTCGCCGATCAATGTAATCGGCGCTCCCACCGTCATGCGGTCGTCCCGGATCGTCACGAACTGCGCGTTCTTGTTCTCGTCATTGATGACAAGGCACGTCCGCTGCCCGTTTGAGGCGGGCATGCAGGCCATCCCGCTAATGTCGGTTGCGGCGCCTCCATCACCCAGAAATGCGCCGTCGATCGTCATCGGGGCGAGAGCTGCGGGCGAAGCCTCCTGGGCGCAAACGCGAACACCCGTACTGCCAAACAAGCTCACTACGCCGATCACGCAATACAGGAAACGCATTTTCTTCCCCTCGAGTACGGCGTGCCTATGTTATGTCATACAATCCATAATTGCATCCAATGCACTCGAGTTCAACGGCTTCCAATGTCGCAGCCGGCGGCGAGATGGTTTTTCTCCCGGCCAGCCATCTCACAATTCCCGATTGCAAAAACTGGCCGGCACGGCATGGTTGTCGTCAATGCCCACGAAACCCCGCGCCCCCGAGACGGAGCCTGCCGAGACGCCGCATTATCACGGCCATCGCGATCGGCTGCGCGAGCGCTTCTACAGCGCCGGGCCGGACGCGCTCAGCGATTATGAGCTGCTGGAAATGGCGCTGTTCCCGGCGCTGCCGCGGCGCGACACCAAACCGCTGGCGAAGGCGCTATTGAAGAAATTCGGCTCGTTTGCCGAAGTCCTTCACGCGCCGGTCGCCCGCTTGCGCGAAGTCGAGGGCATCGGGGATGCCTCCGTCAACCAGATCAAACTGCTCGCGGCAGTCCGCGAGCCGGGTGGCAAAAGGCGAGATCAAGCGCAGCATCGCGCTGTCGTCCTGGAACGACGTCATCGGCTATTGCCGGTCCGGCATGGCGTTTGCCGACAAGGAGCAGTTTCGCCTGCTGTTTCTCGACAAGCGAAATCAGCTGATCGCCGACGAGGTGCAGCAGACCGGCACCGTCGACCACACCCCGGTCTATCCGCGCGAGGTGATCAAGCGCGCGCTGGAATTATCCGCAACCGCGCTGATCCTGGTCCACAACCACCCCTCCGGCGACCCGACGCCGTCGCAGGCCGACATCCAGATGACCAAAGCCATCGTCGACATCGCCGCCCCGCTCGGCATTTCCGTGCACGACCACATCATCGTCGGCAAGAACGGGCACGCGAGTTTGAAGGGGATGCGGCTGATTTAGGCCGCGACTGCAAGCGATCATCGGCCTCGTTCCGCTCGATCAATTCATGACGGTGTGGTTCGCCAGGCCGTGACCGGGCTGCTCGGCCGCTCATCAAACTTGACAGTCAGATGTGACTGTGTATTTTTCGCTTACAGTCAGATCTGACTGTCGGACTGTCACGGGCATTTTGATGACCACGAAGCTCAAGCCAGCCCGGCCCGTCCGGGCATCACAGCTCGAAGCGACGCGCCGGCGCATTCTCGATGCGGCGGTGGCCTCGCTGATCAAGCAGGGCACGGCCGCGACAACGACGGTAGCGGTACAGCAGCGCGCCGGCGTCAGCCGCGGGGCGCTGCTGCACCACTTCCCGACCCACGCGGAACTGCTTGCGGCGACCATCGACGAACTGGTGCGTCGGAACGAAGCCGCGGTTCACAACGCGCTCGCTGGCCTGCTCGAGAACCTGGATCCGGTGGATCGTGCGACCCGCGTCCTTGCCGACGCCTTCTCGCAGCCCGCCTACCTCACCGAGCTGGAACTATGGGCCGTGGCCCGCACCGACCCGCAACTGCGCGCTGCGCTGCGCGCCGCCGAACGCCGCGCGCGGCGTGATTTCGATCGGGTCGTCAACGACCTGTTCGCGCCGCTGCGAGACCGCCCTGGCTGTGCAACCGTCGTGATGCTGAGCAGCGAATTTGTGCGCGGCTTCGCGCTCGCAAGCGTGCTTCGGAGCGACCCCGCGCGCAGGGCGCGCCTGCTCGAGAGCTGGATCTGGGCCATTCGAATTCTGCTCGACCATCCATCAAGTCCCGCACCGCCCCCAATTCAGGAGCAACACCGATGAATGATTTTCAGACCCTTCGCTACGAAGCCCGCGACCGCAAGGCCTACATTACGCTTTCGCGCCCCGAACGCCTGAATGCCATCGACGACCGCATGCCCGGCGAAATCCGCGCCGCGGTCGAGCGCGCCGACGCCGATCCCGATGTCCATGTCATCATTCTGGCCGGCGACGGCGCTGCGTTTTGCGCCGGCTATGATCTGAAGAAATATGCCGAGCAAGGCGGCAGCCCGTGGAATCAGACCGGCCCTTCATGGGATCCGATCCAGGACTATCGCGGAATGCGCCGCAACACCGATGATTTCTTCACGCTGTTCCGCGCGTTGACCCCGTCGATTTGCAAGGTTCACGGCTACGCCGTCGCCGGCGGCAGCGATATTGCGTTGAGCTGCGATCTCGTCGTCATGGCCGAGGACGCCAAAATCGGCTACATGCCAGCCCGGGTCTGGGGTTGCCCGACAACCGCGATGTGGATTTACCGCCTCGGCGTTGAGCGCGCCAAGCGAATGCTGCTCACCGGCGACAAGATCGACGGCCGCACCGCTGCGGCGTGGGGCCTGGTGATGGACGCCGTACCCGCAGCCGAGCTCGATGCGTATGTCGAGGCGCTGGCCGACCGCATTGCGTCGGTGCCCACCAATCAACTCGCCATGCAGAAGCTCATGGTCAACCAGGCGCTCGACAACATGGGCCTGAATTCGACCCAGACACTGGCAACCCTGTTCGATGGCATCACGCGCCATTCGCCCGAGGGCCGATGGTTCAAGGAATTTGCCGAGCGCCACGGATTTCATGCCGCGGTTGAATGGCGCGACAGCGGCCGGCCGATCCCCAATGGCGGCGGCCCGATCCCGGAAAAGCTGGCGTGAAGCCGTCAGCCGCCGGCACACGATCGGCAGCGCTCAAACTTCGCCGCAGCCGGCAGGGCCGGTTCACTCCGCACCGGATATCGCCAGCAAGCCTTCACGAAGAAACCGGCGCACCTCGCTAACGAAGGCGGCCCAGGCCGGATCGCGCGGCAGAAGAAAGTGGTTGCGCCCTTCGAGCGTGACGAAGCGTGCGCGGGGAATGCGGCTGGCGACCAGCCGGCCTTGTTCAAACGGCAGGGCCTCGTCATTGCGACAATGCAGCACCAGCGTCGGCGCCTCGATGCCGGGCAGAAGGTCGAGCACATGGAGATCGCCGCTCGATCGCTGCACCCGGGCAGCATTCTCGGCCGAGATCGAGATTCGCTGCAGCTCATTGAGCCAGCCGGTCTCCTCCAGCGTGGCATCGGGTAGCAACAGCGATGTCAGTATCTGGCGGAAGGCGGGGTTATCCTGCCCCCAACCCTGCCGCGTCAGCGTAATCGTCGCCTCGCGGCGCTCGATTTCAGCGGCATTCCCCCACTCCCGCCAGCCCTGCGCGAAGGCGCCGTGGAGCACGAGGCGAGATACCCGCTCCGGGTGACGCGCCGCGTATGCAATCGCCGTTGGGCTGGCCCTCGAACTCCCGATCAGTGCGAACCGGTCGAGGCCGAGCGTGTCGACCACCGCTTCGAGGTCGCGAACGAACGCGTCGACCGAGAAGTCCGGGTTTTTCCAGTCTGAAAGACCGTGGCCCCGCTGGTCGTAGTGAACGAAGGTATGGTCGCGCGCAAACTCTTCGGTCCAGTGACGCCAGATCGGGCTTTCCCAGTTGAAGGCAAGATGGCTGAGCCAGTGTCCCGCCCACACCAGCGGCGGGCCGTCGCCGACGCAGGCATACGCGATCCGGACATCGTCCGCGGTCCGACAAAACTGCACTTCGTGCAAAGCAGAATGCGCAGGCTGTCGCCTCGTGGCGGTCACAGTCGGCGCGCTGTCATCCGCGCGCGTCCGCGCACCGACCTCAACCGCAGCGCCGGTTCGCTCTGCACCAGGTATCGTCGGTGCGCTCTCACCAAGGAACTGGCGCACCTCGCGCACGAAAGCAGCCCAGGCCGGATCGCGCGGCAAGAGGATGTGGTTGCGGCTCTCGAGCGGGACGAGCCTTGCTCCGGGGATGCGGCTGGCGATCAGCCGGCTTTGCCCGAATGGCACCGCTTCGTCATCGCGGCAATGCAGCACGAGTGTCGGCGAGGCGATGCCCGGCAGCAGGTCGAGGACACTTAGGTCTCCACTCGACTGTTGCAGCCGAGCTGCATTCTCGGCCGAGACCGAGATTTGCCGCAGGTCACTGAACCAGCCGATCTCTTCGGGATTGGCATCCGGCAGCAACAGCGATGGCAGTATCTGCCGAACGGCAGGGCTTCCCTGTGTCCAACCCCGCCGCGTCAGGGTGATTGTCGTCTCGCGTCGCTCGATTTCGGCAGCATTTCCCCACGCCCGCCAGCCCTGCGCGAAAGCGCCGTAGACCACGAGATGAGACACCCGCTCCGGGTGACGCGCCGCGTAAGCAATCGCCGTCGAGCCGGCTCTCGAACCCCCGATGAGTGCGAACCGATCAAGGCCGAGCGCGTCGACCACCGCCTCGAGGTCGCGAACGAAGGCATCGACGGAGAATTCGGGGATTTCCCAATCCGAAAGACCGTGGCCGCGTTGATCAAAGTGAACGAAGGCATGGTCCTTCGCGAACTCTTCGGTCCAGTGACGCCAGATCGGGCTTTCCCAGTTGAAGGCAAGATGGCTGAGCCAGTGGTCCGTCCACACCAATGGCGGGCCGTCGCCAACGCAGGCGTAGCAGATCCGGACATCATCCGAGGTCCTGCAAAACTGCACCTCATGTGAGGCAGGACGCGCAGGAAGTCGCTCTGTTGAGGTCAGAGGCGCACCTCTGTCATCCGCGCGCTTCCGCGGGTTGGCCTGAACGGGCAGTTGCGCCGCCTGCCGCAGAGCGCCGGTGCATACGACGTTGAACTCTTCGAGCCGTCGTTGGGCGCTGTGAAATTGCTCCTCGGCCTCGCGCCAGCGGCCGGCGGCGCGCAGCAACCGGACCAGCGTGGCCTGCGCGGCCTCGTTGGCGGGCTCGAGCAGGCTGAGCATCCGCGCATAGCGCAGCGCTTCATCGGGCACGTCCTCAAGACGGGTTACCAGCGCCGTCAGTAGGCGCACACGGAGCCGCCGCGTCTCTTCACGTTCCCCGATGCACCAGCTCTGAAATTCCTGGCAGTCCGGCAGATCCAGCCCCTCGAGGAAATCACCCTCGAGCGCCTCGATCGCCTGGCGCAATGCATCGGTCGACATCGCATCGGTACCGTTTCGAACTTCGCTGCGCAGGGAGAGGATGTCCACCGTGATACGGTCGAGGTTCAATCCGACATTCTCGCGATCCGCGATGATCCTTCGACAGTCGGGTTCGTCGATGAGCGGCCGCAAGCGGCTCAAACTCCACCGCAACGCGGCTCGGGGATCGTCCGGGACGGCCCAGAACATGGCACAGAGCCGGTCGCGGCTGTGCGGACGCGCGGTGACGGCGAGATAGGCCAGCAGCGCCCGCGTCTTTTTCGACCGTGGCAACTGCATTTTCGTACCATGGCGCAGCACGGCGAGATTGCCCAACACGGAAACGCGCAGCAAAGCTTGCCCTTTCATACCGGGGTGCTTCCCGGACGCGGATGTCCGGCATCGTAGAGATGTTTGAGCAATCGGCACAGGCCAGACTGCGACGGCCGGACACAACCGATCAACCGCATTCATAGCAAGTGGCGGATCGGCAATGCAATGCTTCGGCCGTCGCCGAAGTGTCGAGTGACCGCACCGTCAGCGAAACCGATCGGCAATTCCAACGCAGGCACCTGGCTTTTTCTACGCTGATTACAACGGTTCTTCCTCCGATCGACCGGCAAGAAGGCGGTTGAGTTTCACATCGGAGTTTCACATGACCATTCGTAGACTGGCTCTGGCGCTGTGCTGCCTGGAGCTTTCCGCCATCGCGCACGGAGTTCGCGCCCAGGAGAAACCGAAGGCCGTCGCCATAACGCCCCCGGAAATGCAGTGGGGCGCGCAAGGCGGCCTGGCCATGGCGGGCATGGAGCAAGTCAACCTCGTCGGAGATCCGTCGAAGCCCGGCCCCTATACGCTCCGCCTGAAATTTCCCGCCGGCTACAAGCTCGCGCCGCACGCGCATCCGGACTCTCGCGAGGTCACGATCCTGTCCGGCACCTGGTACACGGGTTACGGCGAAAAGTTCGATAACGCCGCGCTGAAGGCGTTGCCGGCCGGAAGCTTCTACACCGAGCCCGCAAATCTCGCCCATTTCGTCGAAGTGCGCGAGCCCGTGCTGATCCAGGTGAGCGGCACCGGGCCGAGCGGGCGCGTGTTCGTCAAGCCGGCTGACGGCGCGAAATAGGATCGCATCCCGGCAGTCGGCCCTGGGCGGATAGCGACGTTCCGGATCGGGTTGCCACGGAGGCACTTCAGCCGCCCAGAAGCTTGCCTGACCAAAACCGAACAGTTGCTCCCGACCGAGAAGGATGCCCGCGGAATGACGATCGCAGACATCACGCTTACAACGTTCACGCTATGCAACAGCCTTCGTGTCCTGGCCTACCTCCCGCAGATCGCAAGGGCAGCCCGCGACACGAGTGGCGCGGAAGCGATCTCGTTCGGGACGTGGGGCCTGTTCCTCGTTTCGCATGCGTCGGCATTGGCCTATGCGCTGGTGAACCAGAAGGATTGGGCAATGGCGTCGGTATTCATCGGCAACGCCATCGGATGCTGCGCGATCCTGTCGATCGCCGGCTGGAAGCGCTCCCAACATCGCCGCGGCCGGATCGCCGGGGCGGTGATGAAATGAGAGGATCGCAGCGTCATCGCCAGCAGCGATAGCTGCAATCTCAACTCATCATTTTTCGGAAGCCCGCCATGGTTCTAAGCCATGTCGATGTCGAGCACGAATCTCGGTCATGACAGGCGCCAGACGACCGCCGGCTCCCAGAACACGGGCAGGCCCGTGTGGCTCTCCGCGGCGGCCGGTCTGTGCGCTTCGCTGGTCGGATTGGGACTGGCGCGCTTTGCCTATACGCCGCTGATTCCCGCATTGATCGCCGCGAAATGGTTTAGCCCCGCGGAAGCGGTCTATCTCGGCGCCGCCAATCTCGCAGGCTATCTGGCGGGCGCCTTGATTGCACGCGAGCTCGGCAAGCGCACGGGCGCGGTGCACGCGCTGCGCGGAACGATGGCGCTGGCCTGCCTCTGCGCCTTTGCCTGTTCCATGCCGGTGTCGTTCATCTGGTTCTTTGGCTGGCGCTTCCTCGCCGGATTGAGCGGCGGCGTGATTATGGTGCTTGCCGCCTCGACCATCCTGCCGCTGATCGCGCCGGGCAGGCGAGGTTTTGTCGGCGGCGTCATCTTCGCCGGCGTCGGCCTCGGCGTCGCCGCATCCGGCACCCTCGTGCCATTGCTGCTGCAACAAGGTCTGAAGCAAAGCTGGTATGGCCTCGGCCTGTTATCCACCCTGCTGACGCTGGTGAGCTGGAAGGCCTGGCCGACCGAAGCGAGCGCCATCGAACGCGTTGCCGACGGGCATATTGCTCCCAACGGCCGGAGCCTGACCATCATTCGCACGCTGAGCGTGGAATATGCCCTCAACGCGCTGGCGCTGGTGCCGCACATGGTCTTCCTGGTCGACTTCGTCGCGCGCGGGCTGGGCCAGGGGATATCAGCCGGATCGCATTACTGGGTGCTCTACGGCATCGGCGCCACTGTTGGTCCGCTGCTGACCGGGCACCTCGCCGACCGTGCAGGGTTTGGCCCGGCGCTGCGCGCTGCGTTCCTGGTCGAGGCGATCGCGATCCTGTTGCCCGCGCTGAGTTCAGCGCCGGCGTCAATGATCGTCTCGAGCGTGATCGTCGGCGGCTTTACCTCCGGCATCGTTCCCCTCGTGCTCGGCCGCATCCACGAGCTCATTCCGCACGACACCGCCGGCCAACGCGCCGCCTGGGCGCAGGCCACGACAATATTCGCGGTGTTTCAGGCGGCGGCAGCCTATGGGCTTTCGTATCTGTTCGAGCGCACCGGCGGAGACTACGCCATCCTGTTCGTGATCGGCGCCGGCGCCGTGCTTGCTTCGCTCGCGATCGATCTCGTCATGGCGCTGATCGCGGGACGCGAACGGCCGAAGGCTTGATCCAGCGCTGCACGGCCTCCGCCGTGTCCGCAGGCGTGGTGTTGAAACAAATCCGGGCGTGCGGCGCGTGGATCAGCACGAGGTTGATGATCTTCTCGAACAGCAGCAATCGCTCCGCCGGCTCGCGCAGGCCGGCGCCGATCACCACGCAATCCGGATGCTTCGACCGGAGCGCCGCCATCGTCACCGCTTCGGCAGTCTCGCCAAGATCGATCAGGCAACTATACGCGTCATAGCCCAGCGCGCGAAGTCTTTCGATTTGCGCCTCGATAAAATGGCCGATGAGTTCAGGCGTTAGATGCGGGAAGGCGCCGAAGTCCGCGAAGGAAGGTTCGATGCCGATTGCGAGCACGGTCTTTTTGATCATGCGTTTGTTCCGTACCAGGTGAATGAGCGCGGTGAGAAACGCGCGAATCCTCTCATCGGTTCCCAATTCCACCCTGACACAACAATTCGATTGGTGTCGAAGCATTCCCGTCAAAAGACTGCCATGCTGGTTTCAGCCGCCGGATCGATCCGGCGCTGAATCTTTCACAGGAGAACAACATGGCAGCAACAGACAACGCCAACCAAAACCTCGTCGTCACCGCGTTCTGGGAAGTCAATCCGGGTGAGGAAGCCGCTGTCGCGAGCCTCCTGAAAGAGTTTCTCCCGCAGGCGCAGCGCGAGCCCGGCGTGAAGGAGTTCCAGATTCACCAGAATCTCGCCGAGCCACGCAAGTACTTCTTCTACGAGGTGTTTGCCGGCGAGGCGGCATTCGCCGATCATCAGCAAACGCCGCACTTCAAGAACATCATCGTCGGCCAGGCTGTTCCAAAGCTTGCGAAGCGCGAACGCGCCCAGTTCCGCTTCATCTGACGCGAGAGCGGCTACGGCGCGCCGCTGTCCAGTTCAGCGGCGCGCCGCCTCAACAGATCCTGCTCGCGTTTGTTGCCGGCGAGGCTTGCCGCGGCCTCGAACGCGGCGCGGGCTTCGTCGAAGCGGCCGAGCTTTTGCAGGAGGTCGCCGCGAACGCTCGGGAGCAGGTGATAGGTTTGCAGCACCGGCTCGTGCGCCAGCCGGTCCACGATCGCAAGCGCGGCCGCCGGCCCTTCGGCCATGCCGACCGCAACCGCGCGGTTGAGCTCGATCACCGGCGAGCGCACCAGCGCCGCCAGTTCGGCGTAGAGTTCCGCAATACGCGGCCAGGGCGTGTCATGGGATGCGCTTGCGTTGGCGTGACAGGCGACGATCGCCGCCTGCAGCGCGTAGAAACCACCGGCGCCGCCGAGTTCGCGCGCCCGCGCCAGTGCCAGCATGCCGCGGCGGATCTGGAGCTGGTCCCACAGCCCGCGGTTCTGGTCCATCAGCAGGATGGGATCGCCGGCCTTGTCGGTGCGGGCGGCGATGCGCGAGCCGTTCAACTCCATCAACGCCAGCAGGCCATGCGCTTCGGATTCCTGCGGCGCGATCGAGGTCAGCACGCGGCCCATCCGCAGCGCGTCGTTGCAGAGCTGCGGCCGCAGCCATTCGTCGCCGCGCGCCGCGGTGTAGCCTTCGTTGAAGATGAGATAGACCACCTCCAGCACCGAGGCGAGCCGCTCGGAAAGTTCCTCGCCGCGCGGGGTCTCGTACGCGAGGCCGGATTCGGAAAGCGTGCGCTTCGCCCGCACGATCCGTTGAGCAATGGTCGCCTCCGGCAGCAGGAAGGCGCGCGCGATCTCGTCGGTGGTCAACCCGCAGATCATCCGCAGCGCCAGCGCGGCGCGCGCCTCGCGCGACAGGCGCGGATGGCAAGCCGTAAAGATCAGCCGCAGCAATTCGTCGCCGATATCGTCGTCGAGGGCTGCGTCCCAATCGGGCATGGCCTGCTGTTCCTGCTCCATGTCCCGCGCCACGATTTCGTGCTTGCGCGCGAGCATCTGGCCGCGGCGCAGCTGATCGAGCGCGCGCCGCTTGGCGATCGCCATCAGCCACGCCCCGGGCTTCTGGGGAATGCCGGTGGCGGGCCAGTGCTCGATCGCCGCCAGCAGCGCTTCCTGCGTCAGGTCCTCGGCCAGCGGTACGTCGCGTAACATCCGCGACAGGCTGGTGAGCAGCCGTGGCTGCTCGATGCGCCAAACCGCGAGGATCGTGCGGTTGATGTCGGCTTCTGTCATCGCCGCCGACGGTGATCCGCGGTACGCTTGCCTCAAGAGGCGACCCTGCTATCGACCCTGGCATCGACCTGGCAGGCCTCTTCCATCTCCGGCGAGGCAAACATGCGGACTTCGCAGGTGCCTTCCCAACCCGGCATATGATCCTTGTGGAGCTGCATGAATTCGACCGCCGCAGCGACGGCCTCTTCCTTGTCGCGCAGCTCGAAAATCGCGTAACCGCCGATCAGCTCCTTGGTCTCCACGAACGGACCGTCGACCACATTGAGCTTGCCGTCGGTTATTTTGACCTGTGCACCCATCGAGACCGGCATCAGGCCGCCGCTGTCCAGCATGCGGCCGGCCTTGATCTCCCGCTCGGACAGCTTGTGCATGGCCTCCATGAGCGCCGGCGTCGGGCCTCGCATCGGCTGGGACGAGGTAACGATATACATGAAGCGCATATGAAAACTCCTGTTTGAGGCGAGCCGCGGGCGCCAACGCCTTGCGGAACAGTCTCGCTATTTGGGACGACGAACGAGCGGCCGGCGGATCGACAGCGGTTTTGAGAAAATTTTGCTCCCGAGTTCCGTTGCCTTCAATCCGGGCCCTGTGAACAGGGCCCATCCAGCAGCGGCCGGTCGATCCGGGCCGCCACCGCCTGCCCCAGCGCTTCCATCCCATTCCGATTGAAATGCTTGAAATCGCGCGGGCCATGGACGAAGTCGCGGGCGCTGGCGGCCAGGATGGCCGGGCGTAAATCGAGGAACCCGGCGCCATGGCCGATCGTTGCGGCCCGGATCAGCGCGCATCCGGCGTTGCTGTACTCCGATACGCGCGCCCTCGGATAATGCGTGGCGGCGCCCGGCACATATTGCTGGCTTGAAATCTCCGCGCCCTTTAGCCGGTAACTCGACAAGGGCGACGGCACATAGACGACCAGCACCGGCGTCCCCGGCAACAGTCTCTGCAGAAAGGCCAGCGAGCGATCGAACACCAGCGTGGCGCGTTCGAGATCCACTTGCGTCAGTTCCAATGCAGGCGATTGCAAATGGCCGGGCAATTCCGCTGCCCTGCCCGCGATCTCGACCGCATTCGGCGAATCGGCCTGGGCCGCGACACTCGGGTCTTCGGGTGCCTGCGCCGGCGCCGTGCCGGTTGCCTCCCGGTAAGCCTGCTGGACCATGCGAACCGCAAAGCGCCACAGCGGAAAATGCCGGCTCCAGCCGGGATCGACGAACAACGCCGCAGGATAGCCGGCGATCGAACGGTCGATCCGCTCGACCAGACCGGCCGCATCCGGATTGGCAACCCGGTGCTCGAGGAAGGTCAGGTTGTTGTTGAGGTCGTTGCCTTCGTAAAAATAAACAACGGCGACGGCCGGCTTCGGCAGGCGCAGATACCAGGCCTGGTCGGCATGGGCATAGGCGACGGCCGGGACGGCGGCGATGCCTTCGGCGCTTCCCGCACCGGACACACCCAGCGTGACGACGTCGCGACCGGTCAATGCCTGGATGACGTGACCGGAATGGAATTGACCATTGCCATTGGGATTGGTCTCAAGCAGCCAGTCGCCATAGCCCTGCGCGTAGGAATTGCCGAGCAGCAGCACGGGATTCCGCGGCAGAACGCCCGCTTTCGATGACTGGGCGAAGACACGAACTTCTTCCGGCAATTCACCGTGCAACCGAAGCGGAACGTAACGCAGGCCGACAAGCGCGAAGGCCGCCTCGGCGGCGAGATAGGTCACAGCCGTCGACACGATGACCAGAAGACATTCGGCTAGCCGGAAGCGCAATGTTCACCTCCGCACATTGTTGCCAAAGCCTTCTTGTTGCCAAGCCTTCCTGCAGCCCAGGCCTTCGGCCGTTCGCGAGCTATTGCCCCCGGATCATGATCAGGGGATCGGCGCTGTCGGGGACACGGCGCCACTGCGCGTTGTCGTCGGCCTCGAACTGCCAGGTCTGGCCGTTGGCCGACATCAACAGCATCCGGCCGTGATCGAGCCGCCATTGCGTCGGCGCGAACGCGGCCACCGCGGGATCGCATTTCGGCTTGAGAAAGACCTGGAAATTATCGCCGGTAGCCTCGGTGTTGGTGAGCGTCAGGCCGCAGACCGCCTGACCATTGCCGCGCACCATCGACCAGTCGCCGATCATCTGGTCCATCGATTTGGCGAGCGAGCGGGCGGCGGCGAGATTTTGCAGAATGTAGACACCCTCGCCGGTGCGCAGGCCTTCGAAAATGCCGCTCTCGACTTCGGTGAAGTCGATCACCGGCTGGCCGGCGGCATCCTGCAACCGCACGATGTCGCCGAGGCCCTTGATATTCCAGGCGGTGATATCCTTGGTGAAGGGCAGCGCCGCCGCACAGTTCGGCTCGAGATCGAGCTTCATGCCTTGCGGCGTCGTATCGGGCTTGAGCGTGACGACGCAGGTCTTGCTGCGCTCGGTGGTCGCAAGCTCCCACTGGCCGATCATGTCCTTCTTCAGGGTCGGAGGCATCCTGCGACCGCGCCGGCGCTACCAGCGCTGATAGCACCGACAGCGCCGCCATGGTTGCGCAGGCACGGCCGATCGACATCAGCGCCCCTTCACCGGCGTTTCCGCAACCGGCGTCAGCGGCGCCTTGCCGGCAAACCAGTTTTTCAGATTATCGACGACGAGCTGATCCATGGCATTGCGCGTTACCACCGAAGCCGAGCCGATATGTGGCAGCAGCACGACATTCTGCATGGCCTTCAATTCGTCCGGCACGTTCGGCTCGTTGGCGAACACGTCGAGACCGGCGGCCAGTATCGTCCCCGATTTCAGCGCGGCGACCAGCGCCTGCTCGTCGACGACGGAGCCGCGCGCGACGTTGATCAGCACGCCGCGCGGTCCCGAGCGCCTTCAGCACATCGGCATTGATCATCTTGGAGGTCGCGGCGCCGCCGGGCACGATCACGATCAGCGTGTCGACCGCCTTCGCCATTTCCATCAGGTCGCCATAGTGCTTGTAGGACACGGCCGATGACGGGTTGCGCGAGTGATAGGAGACCGGAACGCGCGAGGCTTCCAGCCGGCGTCCGATCGCCTGGCCGATGCGGCCCATGCCGACGATGCCGATCTTGCGGTCGCGCAGCGAACCGACGCTCAGGGGATAATTCTGCGTCTGCCACAGGCCCGAACGCAGATAGCGGTCGGCCTTGACGAATTCGCGCAAGGTCGAGATCAGCAGTCCCATCGCGACGTCGGCGACCTCTTCGGTCAGCACGTCCGGCGTATTGGTGACCACGACATTGTGTTCGCGCGAATAGGCGCAATCGACGTGGTCGTAGCCGACGCCGAAGCTGGCGATGATCTCGAGCTTCGGAAAATGCGCCAGCGCCTTCGCGTCGGCAGGCACCGTGTGATAGGTCACCGCCATGCCGCGGGTCTTCGCCAGCACGTCCGGCGTCAGTCGTTCGAGATCGGCCCGGCTTTCCGCCTTGTGCAGGACGTACTGGTCCGAAAAGCCATTTTCGAGGATCGGCCTGATTGGTCCGTAGACCAGCAAATCGATCTTTTCGGACGAAATATTCCCGGCAGCCATCAGTTTTCCTTTCGAAGCGCGCTTTCGTGCCAGCGCCGCAGTACCAGATGTGAAATTAGCGCCAGCAGCCCATAGATGACAATCCCGGCGAGGGAGAGCAACAGCAGGGCCGCGAACATTCGGGGAATGTTGAGGCGATAGCCGGACTCGGCGATACGGAAGGCAAGGCCGGAGCCTGCGCCGGCCGTACCCGCCGCGATTTCGGCGACCACCGCGCCGATCAGGGATAGCCCACCTGCGATCCGCAATCCACCGAGGATGTAGGGTAGTGCTGCCGGCAATTTCAGATAACGCAGCGTCTGCATCCGCGACGCGCCATAGAGGCTGAACAGGCCGGCCAGATTGCGATCGACCGAATTGAGGCCGAGCGTGGTGTTGGACAGCACCGGAAAGAAGGCGACGATCCAGGCGCAGACGATGACGGCGGTCTGCTGCTGCAGATAGATCAGCAATAGCGGCGCGATCGCAATCACCGGCGTGACCTGCAGGATCACCGCATAGGGAAACAGCGAATATTCCAGCCATTTAGACTGATTGAACAGCAATGCCAGCGCGACGCCGCCGATGGCGGCGGCGATGAATCCTTCCAGCGTGGTGAGCAAGGTGACGCCGAGAGATTCCGAGAGCACCGGCCAGTCGCTGACGAGCGTCCGGAACACCGCTGATGGACCCGGCAGCACATAGGGCTGGATATCGTTGATCCGGACCACGAGCTCCCACATCGCAAGGCCGGCCGCGAACACCACGACCGGAAGCAGGAACCGAACAAAATCGCGTGAAGCGTTCATGCGCCGGCCGATCCCGCAAAGGAGGGCAACAGCGCCTTGGAAACTTCCCGGCAGTAGGCGGCATAGCCGGCCGACATCCGGAAGTCCTCGACCCGCGGCTCCGGCGTGTCGATGCGAAATTCGGCGTTGATGCGGCCGGGACGCTCTGACATCACGATCACGCGCTGCGACAGATACACCGACTCGAACACCGAATGGGTAACGAAGATGATGGTCATGTGCAGCTTGCGCCACAGCTCCAGCAGATCGTTGTTGAGCCGGAAGCGGGTGATCTCGTCGAGGGCTGCGAACGGCTCGTCCATCAGCAGGATATCGGGATTGGTGACCAGCGCGCGCGCCAGCGACACCCGCATCTTCATGCCGCCCGACAATTCGCGCGGATAGGCTTCCGCGAATTCCGATAGCCCCACCTGCGCCAGCGCCTCGGCGATGCGTCGATCGGCCTCCGCCATGGGCACGTGCCCAAGCCTCAGCGGCAAGCGCACATTGTCCCGCACGCTGGCCCACGGCATCAGGGTCGGCTCCTGAAACACAAAGCCGATGGAATGGCCGGCGCGCGCTTCGCTCACACGACGCGACACGCTGACGGTGCCCGAACTCGGCGGCGTCAGCCCCGCAATCAGCCGCAGTGCGGTGGATTTTCCGCAGCCGGAGGGACCGAGCAGGGAAACGAACTCGCCGCGCTTCACGTCGAGATCAAGCGGCCCGAGCGCGGCCACGCCCGTGTCGTAGATCTTGGTGACGGCGCCAAGGCTCACCGCGATCGAATCGGATCCGGACAAAGCGGGCTCTTTGGACAAGACAGATTCGGCCATCACGCCTATTTCTTCGGCCGCAAATTGAGGCCGACGCCCTTGTTGGCGAAGCGCAGCGTATAGGCCTGGCGGTAGTCGATGTCGCGGCGAACCACGCCGGCACGCACCATCTTGTCGAAGAAGCTCGCCACCCGCGCATCGGTCATGGCGCCGATGCCGTCCTTCAGGGTGTCGCCGGAATCGACGATGCCGTATTCCTTCATCTTGGCCACGGAATAGGCCAGCAACTCGTCGGTCATTTCCGGATTGAGCTGCTTGATCATCGCATTGCCCGGCTTGTTGTCGCCATAGAGATAATTGTACCAGCCGATCACCGACGCATCGACGAAGCGCTGCACCAGGTCGGGCTTCTTGTCGACGATTTCGGTGCGGGTCTCGATCAGGGTCGAATAGGCGTTGAAGCCGTAATCGGCCAGCAGGACGACGTTGGGCTTGAAGCCCGCGGCCTTCTCGACCGCGTAGGGCTCGGAGGTGACATAGCCCTGCATCGCGCTCTGCTTGTTCACGATGAAGGGCTGCGGGTTGAAGGTGTAGGGCTTCACCTTGCTCTCGCTGAAGCCGTATTCGGATTTCAGCCACTGGAAATAGCTCGTGACCCCCTCCTTCGACACCAACAGCGTCAGCGGCTTGAGATCCTCCAGCTTGGTGATCTTGACTTCGGGGTGGGTCAGGAAGACCTGCGGGTCCTTCTGGAAGATGGCCGCGACCGTCACCAGCGGCACCTTGTTGGCGACCGCGTCGAAGGATTGCAGCGTGTTCGCGCTCATGAAGAAGTCGAGCTTGCCCGCGATCAGCAGCATGCGGTTGTTGCTGTTGGGGCCGCCCGGCACGATGGTGACGTCGAGCCCGTATTTCCTGTAGGTGCCGTCGGCGACCGCCTGGAAGAAGCCGCCATGCTCGGCTTCCGCCACCCAGTTGGTTCCGAACGAGACCTTGTCCAGGGTCTGCCCGCGGGCAGGCGCCAGCGCGGCCATCAGCGCCAAGACGGCTGCGGCTACGGCTGCGGTTAACGTTCGCGGCAAAAAGGCCGGGTTCATGGTTGGACTCCGTCGCTCGTTCTGGCCCATGATGGGAGGCTGTTGGACGTGGATCACGTCCCCGGGGACGTCGATTACGTCCCCGGGGCGCGAATAACGCCTCCGGAGGGACTAACAAACTACCCTGCAAATCCATCCAAAGAAACGCTTCGCTCGATGACTTCGCCCACCCCGCCCCGCGACTGGATCGACATCCACTGGCCCGATATCGCCGGCGGCGGCGCAATCGCGCTGGATCGCGGTGCTGCCGCTGGCGGCGACCGAGCAGCACGGCCCGCATCTGCCGCTCGGGACCGACGTCATGATCGGCGAGGCCTATCTGGCGCGGGTGCGCGAACTGTTGCCGGCGACGTTGCCCGTGACCTTCCTGCCGCTGCAGCCGGTCGGCATTTCCACCGAACATATCGATTATCCGGGCACGCTGACGCTGTCCACCGAGACCGCGCTGAAGAGCTGGATGGCGCTCGGCGAAAGCGTCGCGCGAGCCGGCGTCAGGAAGCTCGTGATGGTGACGAGCCATGGCGGCAACAGCGCGGCGATGACGCTGGTCGCGCAGGATTTGCGCGCGCAACACGGGCTTTTCGTCGTCACCACGAGCTGGTCGCGCTTCGGCGTGCCGGACGGATTGTTCTCGGCCGAAGAGCTGCGCCACGGCATCCATGGCGGCGCGGTCGAGACCTCGATCATGCTGGCGCGATATCCGCACGCCGTGCGCAAGGAGGCGATCGCCGATTTTCGCCCCAGCAGCATCGCGATCGAGAAAGAATATCGCTGGCTGTCGACGCAGCGGCCCGCGCCATTCGCCTGGCAGGCGCAGGATCTGCACGAGAGCGGCGCGGCCGGGCGACGCCACCAAGGCCTCCGCGGACAAGGGCGAGAAGCTGCTCGACCACGGCGCCCGTGCGTTCTGCGAGTTGCTCGCGGAAGTCGATAAATTCGACGTGAACAGGCTGGCGGCCGGTCCGAATAGCCCTCCCAAGTAATTGTATTAACTATCGAATGAGGGCCATCCGGGATTCCCGGAGCCGGTTTCGAACCGGAATCGGCAAGCCCCCGTCCAACTGGCATGCGGACCACAATGGCCGCCTACAACCGGATGGAGTTTCTCATGTCGATCAAGACCAAGATTGCCGCCCTCGCCCTCGCTGCCCTTGCCGTTACCGGCACGATCGCGTCCACCACCCAGGCGCAAGCCAAGCCGATCGGCTGGGGTTGGGGCGTTGGAGCCGGCCTCGTCGGCGCCGCGATTGTCGGCAGCGCGATCGCCGCCAGCAACGACGGTTACTACTACGACGGCTATCGCCGCTGCGGCTTCGTTCGCCAGTTCGACGCGTACGGCAACTACATCGGCCGCGTGCGTACCTGCGGTTACTGAGACTGCAAGTTCTGAAATCGACTGAGTTTGGTTTGAGTAGCGTTTTCTAAAAGAAGCAAACCGACCTTCAACTTTGCACTTCGACTGAAAACGCTTCTCTCGTGGATCCTGCGTCCGGCACGGGCGCCTCATCCACCCCGTGCCGCACCCGACCCGCCCGGTTGTCCCCCCGGGCGGGTCAACTTTTTTGGGCGAGGTCCGACCGGACTCAAAATCTCGAAAACAACCCCATGCAAAGTAGAACGGGCCCCGGCTCGCGAGCTATCTCCGGTACCGTTGCACGTCCCCGTTGCAAAACTGTCACCGGGGAATGCCATCCAATGCGGAGCGATCCAAACCTTCTTGCTATTGCGAATTACTTGCAATAAGGATCGGGAATGAATGCGGCATTTCCCCGATCTTGCTCTCGCGGGCAGATCGGGAATAGTCCGACCGGGGGCGGCGGGGTTGATGACTTCATTTCTTGGGTGGCGGCAGGCGTTCAAATCTGCAGTGATGATGCGAGACCACAGCCAATTCCGCGCTGGACCCGTCCGCACCATGAACTGCACGCGCCTCATCCTGCAGCATGTTTTGGCCGGCACCGCGGTCGGCGCGATGACGCTCGCCAGCCCGGCGCTAGCCGCCGATCTGCCGGTCAAGGCCCTGCAGTTCCGGCCGGCGTTCGACTGGAGCGGGTTCTATATCGGCGGACATACCGGCTACGGCCGCGGCGCATCGAGCGCGGTGCTGACGGATCCGCTGCTCGCCGCCTCCAGCGGCAATTTCGGCGGCGTCATCGGCGGCGTGCAGGCCGGCTACAATGTCCGGCTGCCTTCCGGCCTGCTGCTCGGCGTCGAGGCCGATCTCACCTTTCCGAATTACCTGACCTCGAACTCGATCGTATCGCGGCTCACGACCGCGCGCTCCGACGTCACCGAGCAACTGGATTATGTCGGCACCGCGCGCGGCCGCATCGGCTACGCCAACGGACATTGGCTTGCCTACGCCACCGGCGGACTGGCCTTTGCCGGCGAGCGCTTTCTCAATTCGCCCGCGGTCGGCGACGAGGAAAAAGATATCCACCGCCGGCTCGGCTGGGCCGCCGGCGCCGGCCTCGAATACGCCTTCGCGCCGCACTGGAGCGTGCGGCTCGAATATCTCTACAGCCAGTTCGAACGCGCCAACATTCGTTTTCCCTCGGGCGCGCAATACAACTCGACGCTCGACTTCCAGCAGCTGCGCATCGGCCTCAACCGCAAGGTCGACTGGCCGGGCTCGCGCGGCTGGTCGCCGAAGACCGACCTGACCGATACCGAATCCAACCGCTGGGAAATCCACGGCCAGACGACCTACCTGCCGCAGGGCTATCCGTCATTCCGCGCGCCCTATACCGGCACCAACAGTTTGACGCCGGCGCCGCAGGCGCAGGCGACCTGGAGCAACAGCCTGTTCCTGAACGCAGGCTCTGGGAAGGCGGCGAGGTCTATTACAATCCCGAACTGCTGCAGGGATTTGGCCTGAACGACACCGTGGGCGCGGGCGGTTTCCCGAACGGCGAAGCGCAGAAATCGAACTTCCCCTACCCGCATTACAACACCTCGCGGCTGTTCCTGCGCCAGACCTTCGGCTTCGGCGGCGAACAGGAGGAGCTGGCGAGCGGACAACTGCAGCTCGGCGGCAAGGTCGACGTCTCCAGGCTGACGCTGCAGGCCGGCAAATTCGCCGTCATCGACGTGTTCGACGGCAACGCCTATGCCAAGGACACCCGCAAGGATTTCATCAACTGGTCGATGTGGGCGCCGGGCGCGTTCGACTATTCCGCCGACAAGGTCGGCCTCACCTATGGCGCCACCGCCGAGCTCAATCAGAAGCAATGGGCGCTGCGCGCCGGCTATTTCCTGATGCAGGCGGTCTCCAACTCCAACAGTTTCGACACCAACGTCTTCCAGCGCGGCATGTACATCGCCGAGCTGGAGACCCGCTACTCGCTGTTCTCGCAGCCGGGCAAGCTGCGCACCATCGCCTGGCTCAACAGCGCCTATTCCGGCAGCTACCGCGACACGCTGAACAACCCGGCGCTCAATCTCGATATTGCGCAGACCCGGACGGGCCGCATCAAATACGGCTACGTCCTCAACCTCGAACAGGCCGTGACCGACGACATCGGCCTGTTCGCCCGCTGGAGCTGGAACGACGGCAAGACCGAGATCATGGCCTTCACCGACATCGACGCCTCGCTGTCGACTGGGCACCTCGATCAAGGGCACCAAATGGGGCCGGCCCGACGACGTGATCGGCCTCGGCGGCGCCATCAATTCGCTGTCGCGCGACCATCGCGATTTCATCGCCGCCGGCGGGCTCGGCGTCCTGATCGGCGACGGCGCGCTCAACTACCGGCGCGAGCGGATTCTCGAAACCTATTATGCCTACGCGCTCAACAAGGCGCTGACGCTGACCGCGGACTACCAGCTGATCACCAACCCCGCCTACAACGCCGACCGCGGCCCGGTGCATGTGTTCTCGGGGCGTTTCCACGGCGAGTTCTAGCAGCTTCGCAGTCGATTTCCTCGCCCGACCGAATTGAACCGATAGTATCCCCCACGGCCTCGGAGAGCGGACATGAAACGGAGAGAGTTCATTGCGGCACTCGGCGGGGCTGCGGCATGGCCTGCTATTGGCCGTGCGCAACAAGCGGGCAGGATACGCCGAATTGGCGTGTTGATGGCGGCGGCCGAGAACGATCGGCAAGTACAATCTCGCCTTGCCGTCTTCCGCGATCAACTTCGAAAGCTCGGCTGGACGGACATCATCATGAAGACGCGCTATTTTGCGTCCTCCGACGCGGAGACGGTTCAGCGATACGCGAAGGAACTCGTCGCGCTGCAGCCAGACCTGCTTCTTTCGCAAAGCACGAACACGACCGATGCTCTGCTGCAACAAACGCGCACCATCCCAATCATTTTCACAATCGTTTCTGATCCGGTCGGCAATAGATTCGTCGCGAGCTTTCCGCGACCAGGTGGAAATGTAACCGGTTTTACCATTAGCGAACCGACGATGGTCGGCAAGTGGCTTGAGCTGCTCAAGGAAATTGCGCCGAGTGTTACCCGGGTCCTTGTCCCGTATAACTCGGCGAGTCTCTCCGGCTTACCATCTGCCGAGTATTACCTGAGCTCGTTGAGAGCCACCGCTTCGTTACTTAGGATAGACGTGAACGCAGCTATTTACCTTCGTTCGGCGAACGCGTCCGTTTGTAACTGCCGAAGGGCCGTCGTCGCCCACGTCCGCTGTGGGGCATTCGCGTCATTTTTGACGGCCTGCTTTAGACTGCGTCATCAATGCGCTGTCGCGCGACCATCGCGACTTCATCGCCGCCGGCGGCCTCGGCGTCCTGATCGGCGACGGCGCGCTCAACTACCGGCGCGAGCGGATTCTCGAAATCTACTACGCGTTCGCGTTCAACAAGGCGCTGACGCTGACCGCGGATTACCAGCTGATCACCAACCCCGCCTACAACGCCGACCGCGGCCCGGTGCATGTGTTCTCGGGACGATTCCACGGCGAGTTCTGACATTGAGCTTTCCGGTTTGGACACGAGCAGACACAGCCGGAGCGATGTTTACCTTCCTAGTGGCTGTGAGGGGCGATCTCGTCTGCGATCCAATCGAGACCAAAAAACAACGCGACGGTGAAAACCCCGACCGCGATGACGAGGGTCACTAGCTGCGGTCCCCGAACCATAAGTTTTTCGCGCCCCATGTAGGAGGCCAGCGAGACCGGCACACCCAACGCGAGCAGCGCGGCAGCGTACTGCGGAAAGTCGATAAAATGCTGGATGGAACCGCTCAGCATCCCCAGCCCCAGCGACAGTATCACGCTCCAAATAATATAGCCCGGCAGCGCGGCCCCTTCCGCCGTCGCCAGTTTCCGCCTTCGGGCATCGATAGCAGAAGCGACGATAAAGATGATCACTCCAATGACGCCAATAAGGACGTAACGCTTTGGGTCCAGCGGCATATGCACGACCGATCCGCCGGTGAGCGCAACACCGAGGTATAGGGCAACGTAAAGCAGATACGGCGGCAAAACGGTCGTCATAGCGGTTTCTCTCAAAGATTGATTCCGAACCTGGATAGCACGGCAGCGGTGGCAAAATAGAGCCCGACCGTAAGAACGATTGAGGCGCCCAAAGTGGGCCAGAAAGCGAAGCCGGACCGCAGCATCATAGGCATGACGAGGAACATCGGCAGCGATGGCAGCACGTACCAGAATGTGAATTCGGCGTGGCCTGCTATCCGTTCAACATCGCCGGTATCGCGCCATAGCCAGAGGATGCCAAGTAGCGACACGAGTGGCAGCGATACGATCAGCGCGCCAAGGGTTGGGCTGCGCTTGGCCACCTCGGATACCACGCCAATGATTATCCCGGACAGGACACATTTAAGGACGAAATAGAGCATTGCGCATCATAGCAGAGAGCCACGTCGATTGGCGGACTCGTTCTTTGACGCATACTCGTATGTTCGCGCTCACCAAGGCGCTGACGCTGACCGCGGACTACCAGCTGATCACCAACCCCGCCTACAACGCCGACCGCGGCCCGGTGCATGTTTTCTCGGGACGATTCCACGGCGAGTTTTAAGCGTCGTCCCCGGCGAAGGTAATCTCCACCGTCGTCCCTGCGACCCGTCTCCGCGGTGCGGCATGGCTACGCCGGTTTCAACCACCGGATTTTGGCTTATCGCGAAGCGCTCTGCTTTCTTCGCTGATCTCGCCTTGAGCCGCCAAGGCTCGCTGGTTTGCGAACTCCCAGAACAAATCGACCGGCGCCCATTCGTCCTGATGTGAATGTGACGGCGATCACAAATCCTGCGCGATCGTCGAACCTGCGCGTCCGCGCTGGCGACTACCTGGCCGCAACCTGGCTGAAAAGAACGGCAGGTAACAACAGGAGAGCCAGATGGCACTAATTATCGGCACCAAGTTCAAAGACATTCTCGTTGGCACCAGCAGCGACGATACGATTTTCGACCTGGACGGCAACGACACCATTGTCGCCGGCGATGGCAATGACACGATCTTCGCCGGCCAGGGCAGCGACTTCATCAGCGGTGGCGACGGTGTCGATACCCTTTACTACGGCGCCTCGGATACGGCAGTGAACGTCAACCTCGCGACGCATGCCGGTCATGGCGGTTACGCCGAAGGCGACGTGATCTTCGAAATCGAAAACCTCATCGGCTCGGAGTTCGGCGACAAGCTGACCGGCGACAGCAGCGCCAATACGATCAACGGCGGCGACGGCAACGATATCATTCACGGCGGTGGCGGCCTCGACGTGCTCAAGGGCGGCGACGGCAACGACACGCTCTACAGCGACAACAGTATCGCAAGCTTCTGGGGCGGCGCCGATACCGACACGGCCGATTTCTCCGGCCGCACGGTGCCCCAGAACGACTACTATCCCTACCCCCACACCGGGGGGCGTGTATGTGAGCCTTCTCCGCCACATCGTCGACTACGATGGCCCGGTCCATCACGAATGGGGCCCCGAGGGCGTGATTTACGCTGTCGAGAACGTCAACGGCACCAACTATGCCGATACGCTCATCGGCGATTACAACGACAACGTCCTGACGGGCAACGGCGGCAACGACACGCTGGCCGGCGGCTACGGCAACGACACGTTCAACTTCGCCCGCAGCAACGGCGTGGTCAACTTTGGCAACGATACCATCGCGGACTTCGCGGCCGGTCAGGACCACCTGCAGATCGATCACACGATCTTCGGAAACTTCGCAGCCGTGCAGCAGCATATGCAGCAAGTCGGCGGCGATGTCGTCATCACTTACGACGCCAACAACAGCATCGTGCTGAACGACGTTTTGATGGCTAACCTTCACGCGAGCGATTTCTTGTTCGTGTGAGAGCAAGTGCGGCGCCACGACCGCTACGGGGTCAAAATCCGACCTCACGAGACCAAGATGCGATGTCCGCTCCGCTCCAACAGCGGACGTCGCTGCAGAACCGGCTATGTCCGAAAGGTGCCAACAGCAGACCAAGCGTCCTCTGGCGAGGGACGATGCGTCAGAAGCCTCTCCGCGGCTCGCTACCTCGGATCGAAGTGAAGTATTGGATCTCGCCGCGCACAATACCGATATCCATGAGCCCCCGATCGCTCAGATCGCACAATTCAGCTTGCTGCCTTCCACGCTCTGCGCCATTGCTGAACCGCAACCCAGCAACTCCTGAGGGAGCCTTGGAGGCGCCAATCGGAGTCGTCGCATGTCCAAATTCGGCTGCACTATGGGCCGTGTTCATTGCGGTATCCCCTGAAGGTATCGTTTCTACCCGGATGAGGATGTCAGAACGGGGCACGACGCGCTTAACATTGGGCTTACATTTTCCTCACCAGCGGCTTACGCTTTGCGCTCTAAGCGGTGCCAGAGCTCCCGTCCGGTGATGGGGGTTGTCCCGAGGGAACGGCAGCTTGCGCTATCTTTTCGAGAGATTCGCATTCGACACCGACCGGCGCGAGCTGCGTCGCGGGGCGGACGTCGTCGCCATCGCACCCCAGGTCTTCGACCTGCTCGATTACCTGATCCGCAACAGGGAGCGCGTCGTCAGCAAGGATGATCTCATCGGCGCCATCTGGAACGGGCGTATCGTATCCGATGCGGCACTGACGACCCGCCTGAATATCGCGCGCGGTGTGATCGGCGATACCGGCCACGAACAGCGCCTGATCAAGACCCTGCCGCGCAAGGGCTTCCGTTTTGTCGGCCCGGTGCTGGAAGCGCAGGAGCCCGCAGGCGAGGCCAGTTGCCGACAACGCCGGTGGAACCGTCGAAAGCCCTGCCGCTCCCCGATAAACCCTCCATCGCGGTACTGCCGTTTCAGAACATGAGCGGCGACCCCGAGCAGGAATACTTCGCCGACGGCATGGCCGAGGACATATTGACGGGGCTATCACGGCATCGCTGGCTGTTCGTCATCGCCCGCAACTCGAGCTTCACATACAAAGGTCGTGCCGTGGATGTGCGCCAGGTCGGGCGCGAGCTTGGGGTACGGTACGTGTTGGAAGGCAGCGTCAGGCGCGCCGGCAGCCGCGTCCGCTTCACTGCGCAGCTCATCGATACGGCCACCGGCAACCATGTGTGGGGCGAAAAATACGACGGAGAAGCGGAAGACCTGTTCGACTTGCAGGACCGGATCACCGAGGCGGTCGTGGGCATTCTGGAACCCACGATCCAGCTTGCTGAAATCGAGCGCGCGCGGCGAAAGCGACCCGAGAACCTGGGCGCCTACGACTACTATCTGCGCGCACTGGCGCTGACCGATGCATTTACGCGTGACGCTGTTCAGGCGATGCGGAACAACTGCCTTCAAGCGATCACACTCGATCCGACGTTTGCTCCGGCCTACGCCCTGGCGGCACGCACCTACATACAAACGTATACTCAAGGTTGGGTCGTTGACGAGCCGAGAGAACGTGCCGAGGTTCTCGATCTCGTCGAACGTGGTCTTCGCGCGGACCGCCTCGATCCGCTCATGCTCGGCACTGCCGGTCAATGCTTTGCCTGGTTCGCCCAAGACCTTGCGAAAGGCATCGCCTACATCGACGAGGCGCTATCGGTGAACCCGAACCACGCGCACGCCTACATGCAAAGCGGCGTCGTCCGAATGCGGGCTGGCGATACGGAAGTGGCCATCAGAGCACCTCAACCATGCGATACGCCTCAGCCCGCGAGATTCCCGAGGTTACGCGATCTTTCATGCGCTGGCGTTGGCGCACCAGGTCGGTGGAAACCTCGAAATGGCACATGACTGGGCCCATCGAGCCGTGCAGCACAATCCGAACTATCTGCCCGGTTGGGTCGCTCTTGCTTCGAGCGCAGCCTTGATTGGCAGAGACGCAGAGGCGAAGGCGGCCGCGGAAGCGCTGCTCGGGCTCGACCCGCAATTCTCAATAAGTCGGCTCGTTCGCCGTTTTCCGCGGCTCGGCATGCGCGACAAGTTCGAGACCGTATTACGAAGGGCTTCGCCGCGCCGGTGTTCCTGATTAGGCTTACTGGCGCGCGTCCGTCGGAAAATCAGCGCCAGGCCTGCGCCATCTGCAGCAGTCACGCTTTATCGCCGGGATTTGAGGACGCAGCGGCTTTCTCGCATCGAAACTCGGCGGGGTTTACGTAGCGGCGTATGCGCACCCGACTTCCGGTAATGGCACTGTTCGGACGTGACGCGATGTCGGACTTGAGCCCTCTTTTGGGGTGACACGGAAGTTTGACTTCGGGCCGCTTTGTGATCGATCCATCGCTCGCTCGATTGCTCACCGAGTGCGCGATTTCGTCGCGATCATTGAGGCCGTACCGTGCTAGGCTTCCCAACCTTTCAGGTGGGGCTTGAGCAAAATGCAGCGACGTAAGTTTATCGCGCTTCTTGGCGGTGCTGCTGCGTGGCCACTTAGTGCAACTGCCCAGACCCCAGCCATCGGATTTCTCAGCAGCAGGTCCGCACGGGATTCAATGAAGGTCGTAGCTGCCTTCGGAAAGGGCCTCGAAGAGGTCGGGTTTGCCGAAGGTAAGAACCTGTCAATCGAATATCGTTATGCGGACGGGGCTTTGGATCGGTTGCCCGAAATGGCGGCAGAGCTTGTCAAGCGCGCTATCTCCGTGCTCGTTGCCGTCGGCGGGTCAAATGCCGCGATGGCGGCAAAAAGGGCAAGCTCTACAATGCCCATCGTCTTCGTTATCGGGGGTGATCCGGTTCGGCTCGGTTTGGCCGCGAGCCTCGCGCGTCCGGGCGGCAATGCTACGGGGATGACGATTATTTCAGCCGATCTGGCGCCAAAACGTCTTGGATTGCTCCGGGAGCTCGTTCCGAGTGCGACCACCCTTGCGGCTCTGACCAATCCCAACACCCCTGAGGGTCGTGGACAGGCGTCAGACATGCTCAACGCGGCGTTGGCGCTTGGTCTAAAGATTCGCTTGCTGGAGGCTCGTGACGAGAAAGGAATCGAAACTGCTTTTGCAATGTTTTCCCAGGACAAGCCGGACGCACTTCTGGTTGCCAGCGATCCCATATTCGACGTCCATCGGGACAAGCTCGTCGCATTGGTGGCGGCTGCAGCCATTCCGGCGATCTATCAATTCCGCGACTTTGCGGCGGCGGGTGGCCTTATGAGTTATGATCCGGACATTGTGGATGCACACCGTCAGATTGGCACCTACGTCGGCAAAATTCTCAAGGGTGCTGTTCCCGCCGATCTCCCGATCCAACAGCCGACCAAATTTCAGTTGGTCATCAATCTCCGAACAGCCAGGGCGCTTGGCCTCACCGTATCGCCGACGTTACTCGCTCGCGCTGACGAGGTGATCGAATAGCGATCCCTGCATATTGCCACGAATGACCCGTTGTTGGCGCCGAACCGGACCAGCCGGGCAGCCAGGCCGCTGAGTTTGACCCCAGGGCGAGTTGAGCCGTTGCGGATGCCAATCTCCCTTGCCGCGCCTGTTTTGAACTTACTACTATACTCATAGTTGACACCTGACGGGGAACGCGACATTATCTACTATAGATCTAGTAGGAACGGTGGGATGGACGTCCAGTTCACGGATCGGGAAATCGACGTCATGGAGGTGCTTTGGGAGCGCGGGCCGTCCCTTGTCGCGGAAGTTCGCGCGGCACTCAGAGACGAACTGGCCTACACCACCGTGCTGACCATCCTGCGGACGCTCGAAGGCAAGGGATATGTGGGCCGCGCGCCGGAGGGCCGTGGCCATCGATATTTCGCCGCCGTAAAGCAAACGGCCGCGCAAAAAAGTGCCCTGCGGCACCTGACACGCAAGCTCTTCAAGGGATCGGCCGAATTGCTCTTCGTCCATCTGGTTTCGGACCAGAGGCTCAGTGAAAAGCAGATCCAAAACATGCGCAAACTTCTGGAAAGCAAGTCGGACACGGGGGAGACTTAAATGTTGTCCTGGATGCTTTATTCCATCGTCGTGAGCCTGCTGATGGGGCTGGCCGCCCTCGCGCTTGAGCGGTCGGCGCAGATTCGACAAAGGCCGGCGCGTTGGCTGTGGGGTGCGTGCATGGTTGCTTCTCTCGCGATCCCCTTCATCCCGGCCAAGGTGTCGGTGCAGATCGCGGAAACGACGCATGCCGACCGGGCGACATCTTCCGGAATATTCACGCCCCCGCAAACGACGGCAATCGAAACCTCGCGGTTCACATTGCCGATCATTGGCGCCGAACAAACCCCGCTATCCGATGGCGTGGCCACGCTGCTGGACTGGAGCTGGCGTATGACTTCCATGGCTCTCGCCCTGGTCATCCTCGCCAGTGGCGCCCATTTGTCGTGGAGACGACGTCGCTGGGACCGCGGTCATGTGGCCGGGACCGCCGTCTACGTATCGGAGGATTCCGGTCCCGCCGTTGTCGGGTTTTTACGTCCACATATTGTCGTGCCGCGTTGGCTGACAAAATTATCTCCCGGCGAGCAGGAATTGGTGATCGCGCATGAACGGTCCCATCTCGGCGCGCACGACACCCAACTGCTGACAATCGCCGTCTGCCTTCTCGCCTGCATGCCCTGGAACCCAGTGCTGTGGTGGCAATTGCGGCGGCTCCGTTTGGCCATTGAAATCGATTGCGATGCCCGGGTCCTGAGCCTCGGCTACCCCGTTGCACGGTACAGCGAGACCCTGATCGCCGTCGGTCAAAGGCAGTCTGCAAGTTACGCCATGACAATGGCCAGCTACGGATCGAAATCATTCCTGGAGCAAAGGATCCACAATATGCTGCGGAAAAAAGCCAGACACGCTCGGGTGTCGGCGCTGGCCCTGGCCAGCCTCGGCGTCGGCCTCGCCGTTTGTGCGGCCGAAGTCGCTCCCCCCAAGGCCGACGTCGCCGGCAAGACTTCGCGCCAGGAAACATCCGCAGATCCCCAGTTGGCCCAAGCCAATGGACAGCCGGACGTCCGGGCTTTGCGAAGCCAGATTCTCCTGATGCAGGCTGAGGGCATCGCCGACAAGCTTACTCACTTCATCAAGGAGAGTCAGAACCAGGTCGGCTGGACCACGCAGCTGCCGCTGACGGCAGGTTCCGATCGACCAGCGTCGGTTCGACGCGCTGCGGCTTCTGCGCCAGGTTCCTGCCATCACCGAACTGTCGCAACTCGATGGCGAAGGCAAGGAATTCCTCAAGGTATCGCGCCTGGCCATGGACGTTGTTGGCAGCGGCACTGACTACTCCAGGGAAGCGAAATTCACGGAGACGAAGGCAAAGAAGATCTATTATGGGCCGGTCTACATGCGCCGCGAGTCGGAGCCTCACATGACCTTGGGAATGGCCGGTAAGGCGGTCCGACGCTGGCGTGAGCGTCGCCGAACTCAATTTCAAGCCAATGTGGGACATTGTGCAACAGACCAAGGTCGGCGATCACGGCGTCGCTTATATTGTTAGCGTCGAGGGCCGTGTCATCGCGCATCCGGATTTCAGCGTGGGCAAGTCTCTGCGGGATGTGTCATCTCTTGGCCAGGTGCAGGAGGCCCGCACGACACCTTCGACAGGGTCGGTCCGCATGGCGCGTGACATGAACGATCAAGAGGTCGTGGTGGCTTCCGCGCGCGTCGCGGGGCCCGGCTGGCTGGTATTTGTGGAGCTGCCGATCGGGGAGTGGACAAAAAATTGAAGCGACCAGGTGCGATCCGCGCGCCTCTGGTTATGGGTCCCTTCGTGCCGCCTTCGCTAAAGCTCTGGCGCGCCGCATACCACAAGTTTGCTCACCCCGCCGGCTGAAACGAATCCGCGCGCGCCATCTCCCAGGCGTCGCGAAAGCGCGGATCGCTGGTGCCGTCGATCAGTTCACCCGGACGCAGCGACGGATAGAGTTTTGCGAAGGTCAGCACCTCGGTGGTGGAGCTGCGCTTCGCAAAATGGATCGGCCGCAATTGCTGCGGATGATCGAGGCCCGCGGCGGCGAGCAGCTCGGCCAGCGCATGCAGGGTGGCGTGATGATAGTTATAGACGCGGTCGATCTTGTCCGGCACCACCAGCGCGCGCGCGCGTGACGGATCCTGCGTGGTCACCCCGGTCGGGCAACGGTCGGTATGGCAGCTCAGCGACTGGATGCAGCCCAGCGCGAACATGAAGCCGCGCGCCGAATTGCACCAGTCGGCGCCGATCGCCATGGCGCGCGCCATGTCGAAGGCGGTCGCGATCTTGCCGGCGGCGCCGATCTTGATGCGGTCGCGCGCATTGATGCCGACAAGCGCGTTGTGGACGAAATTGACGCCCTCGCGCATCGGCATGCCCAGATGGTCCATGAATTCGAGCGGCGCCGCGCCGGTGCCGCCTTCATTGCCGTCGACCACGATGAAATCAGGATAGATCCCGGTCTGCAGCATCGCCTTGCAGATCGCCAGAAACTCCCATTTGTGGCCGATGCACAGCTTGAATCCGGCGGGCTTGCCGCCGGACAGCCGCCGCATCTCGCCGATAAAGGCCATCATTTCCAGCGGCGTCGAAAACGCGCGGTGAGAGGCCGGCGAAATACAGTCCTCGCCCATCGGCACGCCCCGGATCAGCGAAATCTCTTCCGAAACCTTGGCCGCCGGCAACACGCCGCCGTGCCCGGGCTTGGCGCCCTGGCTGACCTTGAGCTCGACCATCTTGATCTGGTCGTCGGAGGCGACCTTGGCGAACAATTCGGGATTGAAGCTGCCGTCGCGGTTGCGGCAGCCGAAATAGCCGGAGCCGATCTCCCAGATGATGTCGCCGCCGTTCTCGCGATGATAGGGACTGACGCCGCCCTCGCCGGTGTCGTGCGCGAAACCGCCCTTCTTCGCGCCGGCATTGAGCGCGCGCACGGCGTTGGGGCTGAGCGCGCCAAAGCTCATCGCCGAGATATTGAAGACCGAGGCCGAATACGGCCTGGTGCAATCCGGGCCGCCGATGGTGACGCGGAACTCGCCGCCGCCGACATGCGCCTTCGGCGACATCGAATGGTGCATCCATTCGTAGCCTTCCTTGTAGACGTCCTCCTGGGTGCCGAACGGCCGCTTGTCGAGCACCATCTTGGCGCGCTGATAGACCACCGCGCGGGTGTCGCGGGAAAACGGCATGCCGTCCTTCTCGCTCTCGAAGAAATACTGCCGCATCTCGGGGCGGATTTCTTCGAGCAGGAAGCGGATATGCGCCGAGATCGGGTAGTTGCGCAACACCGCGTGGCTCTTCTGCGTCAGGTCGCGAAGACCGAGCATGGTGAGCGCGCCGAAGATCACGATCGGGATCAGCACCACGTCCCATATCTTCGGGTTATGGTCGAACACCGCGATACCGAACAGCAACGCCGTGACGACAGCGCAGATCGTCAGGATGATGAAGCGTGGCGAGAACGGAAGCAGCAGCGTTTCCATAACATCGACCCCGATTATTTTCTTGTCGGCCAGCAGCTTAATCCAAGCACTGCAATAAGCACCATACGATATACGGGCGAGAGGTCACGGTTGTGACGGGAATGCCGGAAAAATTACCGCAACCGGTGGTGGCGGGCTCAATTGATCGAAATTGAATCACGTTTTGCGGTGCAGCGTAACCCGCGGGGTTACCGCCGCTGAGAGCGTTTTCGAGCGAAGCATGCCCTCGGACTTGATCCGGGGGTGGATACCGGCTCGCGTCAACAAAATGCGTCAAAACAACAGATCTAGTGCGCGTGCGGCCGCATCTCGTGCGGAATCTTGCCCTGCTGCAGGCCGTGTTCGGCCAGCCAGGCGTCGGTGGTCTGGATGGCGCGCGCGATATGATCGGCGGTGCGCGAGAAATCGTAAGGCGATCCCACCAGCGGGCACAGCGGCGGCACCACGAAATATTCGATGTCGGGATCGAGGCTTTCCAGCTCGCTGACCAATTGCCGCGCGATCAGCAGCGTCAGCGCATGCAGCGCATTGGCGACCGCGCCGACCGGCGGCGCCTGCGTGGCACAGGCATGTCCGGTCGGCAGGATGATCAGGCGTTTTGCGCCCTTCTGGACCGCGACCTGGATCGGCGTGTTGCTGGAGATCGCGCCATCGGCGAGATAATAGTCCTTGTAACGGATCGGCGAAAACGCGCCGGGGATCGCGGTCGAGGCGACGATCGCCTCCGAGGTCGAGCCCTCCGACAGCACGATGCTGTCGCCGGAGATGATGTCGGTGGTGACGATATGCACCGGGACCCTGGCGTCCTGCAAGTTGCGATAGGGGATGTGGTCGTCGATCAGCTTGCGGATGCCGTCATGCGAAATCAGGAAGTCGCGGCGCCACAAGAAAGCTCAGCACCGTGCGCCAGCTCATCGGAAACACGTCCTGCCGCTTCAGCCCGCGCCAGATGTCGCCGAGTTTTTCCACGCCCTTGAGCGTGGGATCGCCGGCATAGAACGCGCCGTTCAGCGCGCCGACGCTGGAGCCGACCACCATATCCGCCGATATCCCGTGGGCGACGAGCGAATGCAGCATGCCGACCTGAATGGCGCCGAAACTGCCGCCGCCGGCAAACACAAAGGCGGTCTTCGCCTCGCCAATCTGATCGCGTACCGACAACCCGCGCTCCCTCGCTCGCCGCGTCGGCAACAGGCCGCGCGGCGTTGGGGGCTTTATAGCAGCGGGGGAACGGGGTGGGCTATGGGCCCCGTCATTCCGGGATGGTCCGCAGGACCAGACGCCGCGAATCTGCGACGATTGCTCCGATGCGCAATTGCGCATCGTAGTTCGATCCCGGCATCGCCCCGGAATGACGGCGAAAAACCTACCGCTCCACGAACGCCTTTTCGATCACGAAGTGACCGGGTTCGTTGTGGCTGCCTTCGAGGAAGCCGCGGGTCTCGAACAGCTGGCGCAGTTCTTCCAGCATGCCCGGGCTGCCGCACATCATGATGCGGTCGGTCGCGATGTCGAGCGGGGCCTGGTGGATGTCGTTGAACAACGCTTCCGAGGTGATCAGGTCGGTGATGCGGCCGCGGTTGCGGAACGGCTCGCGCGTCACGGTCGGGTAATACAGCAGCTTCTCCGACAACAGCGGCCCGAACAATTCGTCGTCGCGCAGTTTCGCGACCAGTTCTTCGCCATAGGCGAGTTCGGAAACCTGCCGGCAGCCGTGAACCAGCACGATGCTCTCGTAGCGCTCATAGACATCGGGGTCCTTGATCAGGCTCGCGAACGGCGCCAGACCCGTGCCGGTCGACAGCAGCAGCAGCCGCTTGCCCGGGATCAGATTGTCGGTGACCAGCGTTCCCGTCGCCTTGCGGCCGACCAGGATGGTGTCGCCTTCGCGGATCTTCTGCAGCTTCGAGGTCAGCGGCCCGTCGGCGACCTTGATCGAGAAGAATTCGAGCTCTTCCTCGTGATTGGCGCTCGCCATCGAGTAGGCGCGCAGCAGCGGCCGGCCCTCGACCTCGAGGCCGATCATCGCGAACTGGCCGTTCTGGAAACGGAAGCCGGAATCGCGGGTGGCGGTGAAGCTGAAAAGCGTATCGGTCCAATGCCGGACGGAAAGAACTTTCTCTCTGTAGAACGCGCTCATGTGTTTTCGTTTTTCCTGACGTCTTGGTGTAGAACAATTCGGTTTCTTGCCGGTTTCCGGACCGCGAAATCGCGAAAAGTGCCCGAAATCATTGGCGATCTCTGCGTGTCATTTGCGCCAACGACAGAGATAGTCAAGATGCGTTGACGCACAATTGAGAGCTTCGAATGGCAGTCGGCCGAATTTGCAAAAAGGTTCGATTGACTTCGTTAACGAGAAATCACACGCGCAATTAACTTGCTGAAATCGCCGCCGATCTGGCAATAAATTACTGTGAAACGCCGTCAAAAGAGATCGCATGCGAAGCGTGCAGGAATTTCGACAGGGCAAGCCGGGCTTCTATCCGGACCAGTCGATCTATGCGGCGTTCGCCTGCGCAGAATTCGGCCTCGAATTTCGCGATTCTGACGGCGGATCGGGACTGCTGTTTCAGCGTCAGCCTCGCGCGAAAAATCGCTGCATTTCGGCGCCGGCCGCTGCGCATGGTATCCGCAGAACAACGCGACCGCCGCGACGCTCGCTTCCGACAAATACTTCACCGCCAGGATTCTCGGCGAGGCCGGCGTGCCTGTCATCGCCGGCGAATATTTCTTCCTGCACGAGCGTCATCGCGCGCATCGCCCGGCGGGGCACGAGCGCGACGACGCGCTGGCGTATTTCGCCAGCCTCGGCGCATCGGCCTTCGTCAAACCGCTGACGGGATCGCGCGGCGATTTTGCGCAAGCCATTCACGGCGAAGCCGCGCTCGACAGCTATCTCGACGAGGTCGCGAAATACTACGACGCGGTCCTGATCCAGCCGATCGTCGAGGGTGCCGAGTACCGGATTTTCCTGCTCGACGACGACGCGCTGTTTTGCGCGCGCAAACATCCGCCCTTCGTGCGCGGCGATGGCGTGCGCACCTTGCGCGAACTGCTGTCGCCCATAACGACGCGCTTCGCGCGCGCGGCCTTTCGCCGGTCGCGCCCGGCGACGGCGATCCCGCGCTCGATGCCGTGCCGGCGAAAGGCGAGCGCGGGAGATTCCCGGACGGATGAATCTGAGCGCGGGCGGAACGATGGTGCTGGAGCCACCGCCTTCCGCAAAAAGCCGTGGCGATGGCACGCGCGGCCAGCCGCGCGCTCGGGCTTCGGGTTGCGGCCGTCGATCTGTTCGCCGGTATCGGCGGCGATCCGGAGGCCATGACCGATCATCGAGGTCAATTCCAATCCGTCGATCCGCCTGCTGGAACAATCCGGCCGCGGCGACCTGATCCTGAAAATCTGGCATCACACGTTTTCGGCGATGGGATTGCTCTAGTGTTTGACCTGCCGAAATATGGCGACGGCATCTGCCTCGCGCGCCTGGCCGAGCTGCTGGATGCGCTCGGCGTCGATCGCGCGCGGCTGCAGCGTCATTCGGTGGTGGTGACCGGCTCGAACGGCAAGGGCAGCACGGCGGCGATGTGCGCCGCGATCGGCCGCGCCTCTGGCTTGCGGACCGGGCCTCTTCACCTCGCCGCATCTGTTGCGCTTCAACGAGCGGATCCGGATCGACGGTGCCGAGATCGGCGACGAGGCCTTTGCGCGCCTGAAGCAACGGGATCGAGGCCGCCATCGCAGCGATTTCAGCAACGCGCGGCGAACGCTTCGGCGCGTTCGAGGCGCTGTTCGCGCTGGCCTGCCTGTATTTCCAGGAGAGCGAATGCGAATTCATCGTGTTCGAGGCCGGCATCGGCGGCCGCTACGATCCGGTCCGCCTGGTCGGCGCGCGCGAGACCTGCGTCACCTCGGTCGATTACGAGCATGTCGACCTGCTCGGCAATACGCTGGAACTGATCGTCTCCGACAAGAGCGACGCCTGCGCCGCCGGCGGCACCATCATCTACGGCGAGAACTGCCGAGGCCTGCGGCCGCATCTGCTCGAATATAACCGCTATCGCGGTGTCACCTCGCTGTTCGTCCGCGACGAGATCGGCATCGACGGCGAGTCTGACGTCTGCGTCGGGGCAGCGGTTCGACTTCCGGTTCGGCGATCATCGATTATCGTGGCGTCGAGATGAACCTGCTCGGCGCGGTTCAGTTCAACAACGCCGCGATCGCCGTCGCGCTGTTCCTGCTCTGGCTGCAGCGCATGCAGCCGCGCCAGGCACCCGACCGGAATCGAGGCCGCGATGCGAGCCGGCCTGCGCGAGACGCGCTGGCCGGGCCGGCTCGAAATCATCGCGCAGGATCCGCTGACGGTGATCGATGTCGGCCACACCCCCGACGGCATCCGGCAATCGCTGGCCAGCCTCAAGGCGATCCATGGCGCGGAAGACTGGATCCTCGTCACCGGCGCTTCCGGCGACAAGAAAGCGGACGAGATCGTCGGCGCGCTGGCGCCGTCCTTCGATACCATCATCTGCACCGCGGCGTATCACAAGGGCGCGGCGCCGCAGGATATCGCCGCCGCGGCGCGGCGCGCCAATCCGGCCGCCGAAATCCATGTCGCCGCCGACGATCGAGGACGCCGTGCGCCTGGCGCGCGAGCTGGCCGCGTCGCGAAAGCGAAAACTATATGTGGCGGGCGGGCTGTTCCTCGCGATCGAATACGCAACGGCCGCCCGAGGCGGCCGCGCGCAGGATTTGAGGTTTTTTTAAGCAGGCCTCGCCTCCCGTCATTGCGAGGAGCGAAGCGACGAAGCAATCCATTCTTTCTTTGCGCGGAGAGATGGATTGCTTCGCTTCGCTCGCAATGACGGTAGACGCCTAGTTGCTCGATCCCTGCGTATCGTCGAGCACCTTGAAAGCCTCCTCGAGCTGCGGCGAGATCGAGACGTTGAGTTTCTCGCCGGTCGGCAGCCGCGCGACGAACCATTTGTTGTAGAGCGGGATCAGGTCGCGGTTCGAGCCGAGCTTGCGGAAGGTGCGCTCGACCACCGCCGTCAGTTGCGGCTCGCCCTTGCGGAACATGATGCCGTAGGGATCGTAGGACAGATATTCGCCGGTGACCTTGAACTGTGCCTTGCGCCTTGTGCCGCGCGATCAGGCCGTAGAGCAGGATGTCGTCGGTCGCGAACGCGTCGGCCTTGCCGTCCACCAGCGTCTGGTAGGACTGCTCGTGGTCGGGCGCGGTGACGATGTTGAGGCCGAGCGAGAACTTCTTGTCGACATTGTGCATCGCCTGCTCGTTGGTGGTGCCTTTGGTCACCACCACCGTCTTGCCCTTCAGGTCCGTCGGCGCCGAGATCGTCGAGGCCTTCGGCACCATCAGCTTGGTGCCGGCGACGAACATCAGCGGCGAGAACGCCACCTGCTTGGCGCGCTCGGCATTGGCCGTGGTCGATCCGCATTCGAGATCGATCTTGTTCTGCGTCACCGCCGGAATGCGGTCGTCGGAGGTGACCTTGACGTATTCGATCTTGAGATTGGCGTCGTCGACCTCGACGCCGATCTCCTCGACGATGGCCTCGCACAGTTCGAGGCTGTAGCCGATCGGCCGGTTGGACTGATCGAGGAACGAGAACGGCGGCGAGCTCTCGCGATAGCCGAGCCGCACGACATGCGTCTTCTTGATGTTGGCGAGCGTGGGGCTGAGCCCCTCGCTGCCGGCGGTCTGGGCCAGCGCCGGCGTTGCCAGCAGACACGCTGCCAGCAACAGGCCGACGGCCCCTATCGGCTTACCTGTAGGCCCGCGGATCGGCCCTGTCGGGAACTGATGCATGCATCTCTCCCATCAATGGCCGGCCGGGACGGCATCGCCGGGAACGGCATCCGGCGGCACGACGTCGTCGGGCCCGAGCTCATGCTCGGCCTTCAGCTCGCCCTCCCACTTCGCCACCACGGCGGTCGCCAGCGAGTTGCCGATCACGTTGGTGGCGCTGCGTCCCATGTCGAGGAACGTGTCGATGCCCATGATCATCAACAGGCCCGCCTCGGGAATGCCGAACTGGCTGAGCGTCGAGGCGATCACCACCAGCGAGGCGCGCGGCACGCCGGCGACGCCCTTCGAGGTGATCATCAGCGTCGCCAGCATCGCGAGCTGGGTCCCGAGCGACATGTCGATGTGGTAGGTCTGCGCGATGAAGATGCTCGCGAAGGTGCAGTACATCATCGTGCCGTCGAGGTTGAAGGAATAGCCGAGCGGCAGCACGAAGGCCGAGATCCGCGACGAGGCGCCGAAGCGGTTGAGGCCCTCCAGCGTCTTCGGATAGGCGGCCTCCGACCTCGCGGTCGAGAACGCGATCATCAGCGGCTCGCGGATCAGCCGCAGCAGATGGCTGTATCTCGGCCCGATGACGATGAAGCCGACCACCACCAGGATGGCCCACAGGATCATCAGCGACAGATAGAAGCCGCCCATGAACACGATCAGCTTCCACAGCACGCCGAGGCCGTTCTTCGCCACCGTCGCCATGATCGCCGCCCACACCGCGATCGGCGCGAACAGCATCACGTAGCCGGTGACCTTCAGCATGATGTGGGCGAGATCGTCGATCAGCCCCATGATCGGCTTGGAGCGCTCCGGCATCGCGCCGAGCGCCACCGCGAAGAACACCGCGAACACCACGATCTGCAGGATTTCGTTCTGCGCCATCGCGTCCGCGATCGAGGTCGGGATCAGATGGGTCAGGAATTTCTCGATCGAGAACGCCGAGACCGGCAAGCCGGTCGATTGCGCCTTGTCGGGCAGCGTGCCGGGGAAGTTGGCGCCGGGCTGCAGCAGATTGACCATGACGAGGCCGAGCAGCAGCGAGACGAAGGAGGCGCTGACGAACCAGCCCATGGTCTTGGCGAAGATGCGGCCGAGCTTGGAGCCGCTGCCCATATGGGCGATGCCGCCGACCAGGGTGGCGAACACCAGCGGCGCGATGATCATCTTGATCAGGCGCAGGAACAGCATGGCGATCAGGTTTACGTCGGCGGCGATCTCGACCCGGCTGTCGGGCAGAAAGTTGAAAACCAGCGTCCCCATCACGATGCCGAGCGCCATCGCGATCAGGATGTATTGCGTAAACCTGTTGGACATTTTCTTACCCCCGTAAGTTCCGGCGCAAGCGAGTTTGGCAGATTTGGAAAGGGACGCAACAAGCTTGCGGCAATTTACCGCGCTTGCCGAAATGTTCCCGTTGTGGATTGCGCGCGCGCCGACTAGCGTTCAATGCAGCGCACAATGTGTGCAATTGATCGCCCGATAAGCGATCAACTGCATCGACAACGATCACAGCAACAACCAGGTCGAGGGGAAGACGCCATGAACGACACCGTCAATCGCCAGATCCTGCTGGTGGAGAAGCCGACCGGAAAGCTCGGGCCCGAGCATTTCAAGATGGTCGAGGGCGCCATCCCGGAGCCGAAGGACGGCGAGGCGCTGGTGCGGTCGCGCTATATCTCGCTCGACGCCGCCAACCGGGCCTGGATGCACGGCGCCACCTATCGCGCGGCGGTCGAGGCCAACACCGTGATGGCCGGCGGCGGCATCGCCGAAGTGGTGTCGTCGAAGGCGCCGGGCCTTGCCCCGGCGACATCGTGTTCGGCGACACCGGCTGGCAGGATTATGCGGCGGTGCCGGCAAAGCACCTGACCAAGATGCCGAAGATGGAGCCGATGACGCATCTGCTCAGCGTCTACGGCATCGCCGGCCTCACCGCCTATTTCGGCCTGCTCCATGTCGGCAAGCCGAAGGAAGGCGAGACCGTCGTGGTGTCGGCCGCGGCCGGCTCGGTCGGCTCGATCGTCGGCCAGATCGCCAAGATCAAGGGATGCCATGTCGTCGGCATCGCCGGCGGCAAGGACAAGTGCCACTGGCTGACGTCGCGAACTCGGCTTCGACGCCGCGGTCGACTACAAGGACGGCGCGACCTTCAAGGCGCTGCGCGCCGCGGCGCCCAAGGGCATCGACGTCTATTTCGACAATGTCGGCGGCGACATCCTCGAAGCCTGCCTCGCGCAGATGAACAACCGCGGCCGCATCGCCTGCTGCGGCGCGATCTCGCAATATGACGGCGTGCCGTCGGCGCACCGGCCCGCGCGGCGTGCCCGGCCTGATCGTGGTGAAGCGCCTGATCATGCAGGGCTTCATCGTGATGGACTACATGGACGAGCGCGATCAGGCCTTGAAGGACCTGCAGTCCTGGGTCGCCTCCGGCAAACTGAAGGTGCAGGAAGACGTCATCGACGGCCTGGAGAACACGCCGAAGGCGCTGATCGGACTGCTGGCCGGCGAGAACCGCGGCAAGCGGATGGTGAAGGTGTAGGGCGACTTACCTCGCCCCGCTTGCGGGCAGAGGTCGGATCGCTCCGATGCAATCCGGGTCAGGGGGTCAGGTCCTCAGCAAGACGCGTGGAGCCCGTCACCCGCTCTCCCCGCAAGACGGAGCGAGGGAGCTAATGCGCCGCGCCCGGCGCTTGCGGCACCACCTGCGCGCCCGCCTTCTTCCGCTTCCGCTCGCCGAGCCAGTTCTCGAACCGCTGCACCACGACGAAGAACGTCGGCACGAACAGCACCGCGAGGCAGGTCGAGGCGATCATGCCGGAGAACACGGTGATGCCGATCGACTTGCGGGCGTTGGCGCCGGCGCCGGTCGCCAGCACCAGCGGCACCACGCCGAGGATGAAGGCAAACGACGTCATCAGGATCGGCCGGAACCGCGCCCGCGCCGCCTCGACCGCGGATTCCAGCAGCGGCTTGCGGTCGCGCACATGCAGTTCGAGCGCCACCTCGACGATCAGGATGGCGTTCTTGGCCGACAGCGCGATCAGCAGGATGATGCCGATCTGGGTGTAGAGATTGTTCTCGATCCGCAGGCCCGTCAGCACCGCCATCGGGCCGAGCAGCGACAGCGGCACCGCCAGGATCACCGAGATCGGCGCGTACCAGCTCTCATACTGTCCGGCCAGCACGAGATAGACCAGCAGCAGCGCAAGCCCGAACGCCCAGTAGATCTGGCCGCCGACGACCTTCTCCTGGTACGACATCGCCGTCCACTCAAAGCCGGTGCCCGGCGGCAGGGTCTTGCCGGCGATCTCCTCCATCAGCGTCATCGACTGGCCGGAGCTGTAGCCGGTGGCCGGCAGGCCGATGATGGTCGCGGACGGATAGAGATTGTACAGGCTGATCAGCGACGGGCCGACCGCCGGCGTGATCTTCGCCACCGTGCCGAGCGGGATCATGTCGCCCTGGCTGTTGCGCACCATCAGGTTTTCGATGTCGCGCGCGGTCAGGCGGAATTGCGCATCGGCCTGGGCGTAGACCTGGAAGGTGCGGCCGAACTTGTTGAACTGGTTGACGTAGGTCGAGCCCATGTAGGACGACAGCGTCGAGAAGATCTGGTCGGTCGTGACATGCAGGGTCTGGGTCTTGATCCGGTCGACCTCGACGTCGAACTGCGGCACCATCGAGCGGAACGACGAACTGACGCGCTGCAGCGCGCTTTGCGTCTGCGCGTTGGCGACGATGGCGCCGGTGATGGCCTGCAGCTTGCCGTAATCGGCATTGCCGTCGCGCAGCTGGACCTGCATGGCGAAGCCGGCGGCGTTGCCGATGCCCTGGATCGGCGGCGGCGGGATCACCAGGATCCGCGCCTCCGGGATCGCCGGACATCTTCTCGTTCAGGCCGACGAACAGCGAGCGCAGATCCTGGCCCGGGCCGCGCGCGCTCCACTCCTTCAGGATCAGATAGGCGACGCCGGCATTGGCGAGGCTGGACGAACTGTCGAGCGCCGAGATGCCGGCGATGGTGATCACCTGGTCGACGCCCGGGTGCTTGCCGGCGATCTCGCTGACCTGGTCGAGCACGTGCTGGGTGCGGTCGAGCGCCGCGCCATCGGGCAATTGCACGGCCACCAGCAGATAGCCCTGGTCCTCGATCGGAATGAAGCCGGTCGGCACCCGCGACAGGCCGTAGCCGGCGATGCCGATCAGGATCAGCGCGAAGATGACGGAGAGGTTGCTGTGCGCGACCAGGCGGCCGATCAGCCGGCATAGCCGCGCTCGACCCGGTCATAGACCGCGTTGAAGCCGCGATAGAAGAAGTTGCGCTGCTCCGGCGGCACCGGCCGGCGCAGCCACAGCGCGCATTGCGTCGGCTTCAGCGTCGCGGCGTTGACGGCGCTGAGCAGCGCGGTCGCGGCGATCACCAGCGCGAATTGCGCATACATCCGCCCGGTCAGTCCCGGCAGGAAGGCCGCCGGCAGGAACACCGAGATCAGCACCAGCGTGATGCCGACGATCGGCGCGAACAGCGCATCCATCGCCGCGATCGCGGCGTCATGGCCGGACATGCCCTTCTCGATATTGTGCGCGGCGCCCTCGACCACGACGATGGCGTCGTCGACCACGATGCCGATCGCGAGCACGATCGCAAACAGGGTCGAGAGGTTGACGGTGAAGCCGAGCGCCGCCATCGCCGCGAAGGCGCCGATGATCGTCACCGGCACGGTGGTCGCCGGCACCAGCATCGCGCGCCAGTCCTGCAGGAAGATCAGGATCACGACCAGCACGAGCAGGCCGGCCTCGATCAGCGTCTTGTAGACCTCGTTGATCGATTCCGAGACGAATTTGGTGGTGTCGAACGGCGTGTCGTATTTGATGTCCTGCGGAAACGCCTTCGCCAGCTCCGCCATCTTCTTCTTGACCGCCTTCTCGACCTCGAGCGCGTTGGCGCCGGGCGACTGGAACACGCCGATGCCGGTGGCCGGCTTGTTGTTGAGCGAGAACATCTGGCTGTAGGTCTGCGCGCCGAGTTCGACCCAGCCGACGTCGCGCACGCGCGTGACGTCGCCATTGCTGCCGGTCTTGACGATGATGTCCTCGAACTGGCTCTTGTCGTCGAGCCGGCCGTTGACGTTCAGCGTGTACTGGAACGCCTGTCCCGGCGGCGTCGGCGGCGCGCCGACCTGGCCCGCGGTGACCTGCTGGCTCTGCTGCTGGATCGCCTGGATGACGTCCTGCGGCATCAGCCCGCGCACCTGCAGCTTGTTCGGATCGAGCCAGACCCGCATCGAATACTGGCCGGCGCCGAACACCGTGACGTTGCCGACGCCCGGCAGCCGCGACAGCTCGTCCCGGATGTTGATGGTGGCGTAGTTGCTCAGGAACAGGCTGTCATAGGTCGCGTTCGGCGAGGTCAGCGTCACGAACAGCAGGATCGCCGTCGACTTCTTCTGCACCGTGACGCCCTGGTTCTGCACCGACTGCGGCAGCTGCGACAGCGCGCTCGACACCCGGTTCTGCACCAGCACCTGCGCGAAGTTGAGATCGGTGCCGATCTTGAACGTCACCGTCAGCGAATAGGTGCCGTCGGCGCCGCTGTAGGACTGCATGTAGAGCATGTCCTCGACGCCGTTGACCTGCTGCTCGATCGGCAGCGCCACGGTATCGATCACGGTCTTGGCGCTGGCGCCGGGATAGCGCGTCGTCACCTGCACCGTCGGCGGCACCACGTCGGGATATTGCGCGACCGCGAGGCGGAACAGGCACACGCCGCCGATCAGGATCATCAGGATCGCGATGACGTTGGAAAGAACCGGCCGCTCGATGAAGAATTTCGAAATCATGGCCGGTCCTATTTGGCCGATGCCGGCGGCGCTTCGATCTTCTTCAGTTGCGGATCGACCTTCTGGCCGGGGATCGCGCGCAACAGCCCGGCGATGACGACGCGGTCATCCGGCTTCAGGCCGCTTTCGATGACGCGCAGCTCGCCCTCGAGCGGCCCGGTCTGGACCTTGCGCTGCTCGACGACGTTCTCGCCGTTCACGACCAGCACATAGCGTCCGGCCTGATCGCTGCCGAGCGCCACGTCGGGCACCAGCAGCGCGTTCTGCTGCTGCTCGAAGGGCACGCGGACGCGGACGAAATAGCCCGGCAGCAGCACGCGATCGGGATTCGGCAGCACGCCGCGCACCGCGAGCGTGCCGGTCGACTGGTTGACGGTCGGCGAGACGTAATCGAGCTTGCCCTTGTGCGGAAAGCCGCTCTCGGTCTGCAAGCCGACCTCGACCGGCAGCTGCTTGAGATCGTTCGCCGTCATGCCGCGCGCGCCGGGCTTCTTCGCGGATCCGCAGCACGTCCTGTTCGTTGACGTTGAAATTCACATAGATCGGATCGAGCGCCACGATGGTGGCGAGCTGCGTCGGCGACGCCACGCCGACGAGTTCGCCGACCGAGACCAGATGCGCGGTGACGATGCCGTCGAACGGCGCGGTGACGTTGGTATAGCCGTAATTGACCGCCGCGATCTTGGTGTTGACCTGGGCCTGCTGCAGATTGGCCTGCGCGTTGTCGCGGGTGGACGTCGAGGTATCGAGCGTCGCCTGCGAGACGGCCTGCTTCTGCACCAGATCCGACTGGCGCTTGTAATCGGCCTCGGCCTGCTTCACCGACGCCTGCGCGCCGGCTTCGGCGGCCTGCGCCTGTTCGAGCTTCAGCTTGTAGGTCTCGGGCTCGATCGTGAACAGCGTGGTGCCTTCCTTGACGAAGGTGCCGTCCTGGTAATTGATCGATTGCAGAAAGCCCTGCACGCGCGCGACGAGATCGACGTTCTTGATCGGCGCGGTGTTGCCGGTGGCGTCGAGATAGCGCGTGATGGTGCGCTGCACCGGCACCGCGACTTCCACCTTCGGCGGCGGCGGCGGCACAAAACTATTTTGTTCGCAGGCACTTAAGACGCCGAACGCCGCAATGGCGAAGGCCGACGCGGCACGCAACGGCGCCTCTCGCGTCGCACGGCGCCGTGCAGTCTGCTGCATGCTGGCGAACGCGTCGGCTTCATTTCCGTGCCTCAATTCGTTTGTTCTGTGAAAGGCTTTCTGCTCGAAGAAACAGCTTGCGCGCCATCCCATAGAAATAGCAACAATCCGCTTGCAGTGGAACCCGAAACCGAAAATGATGCCGCCCGCGAAAGTTGTTTCGCCAGCTCGTTCATGATTTCACTTCGGTTGAAGCGGCGGCTCCAGCGACAACAACAAGGATTTATTCAAATGATCAACACGTTGAGACGTGCGGCGGCGCTTTGGGCGTTGCTGACGGCGGCGATTTTCGCGATCGCAGCACCGGCGTTTTCGCAAGCGCCGACCGAGGCGCAACGTGACGCGATCAAATCCGCATGCCGCTCCGACTACATGGCGCATTGCTCCAGCGTCCCGCCGGGCGGCGAAGCCTCGCTGCAATGCCTGCAGAAGAACATGTCGAGCCTGTCGTCGGGCTGCCAGAGCGCGGTGCGCGCGGTCGAAGCGCCGGCCGCGCCGAAGGCCGAGCCCGCACCAGCGGCCGCGCCCAAGACGGAGCCGCGCCGGCCGCCGCAGCCGCCAAGCCGCGACCGCAACCGCGGCGCCCGAAGGCCGCGGCCAAGCACCGCCGGCGCAAGCAAGCCGAGCAGCGCGCAGGTCTCCGCGATCCGCAGCGCCTGCCGCTCCGACTATCCGAAGGTCTGCGCCGGCGTGCCGACCGGCGGCGCACCGGCGCTGCAATGCCTGGAAAAGAACAAGGCGAAAGTTTCGGCGGCCTGCGAGCAGGCGGTCGCCGCGGCCGGCGGCGGCGGCGCAGCGCCGGCGGCGGGCGGCGCTGCGGCAGCAGCTCCGGCGGCGCGCCGCCGCAGCGCCGCGCCGCCGCGCCCGCCGTGCATCGTGCTGCGGCCGATGCGGCCGCGCGAGGAACTGTTCGTGCTGCGGTCGGCCTGCGGCGGCGATGTCCGCACGCTGTGCGGCGGCGTCGCGCCCGGCGGCGGCCGCATCGTGCAATGCCTGGCGACCCACGCCGCCTCGCTGTCGCCGGCCTGCAAGGACGTGCTGGCCCAGTTCGCCGCGCAATAGATCGCGCGCGATGCCGGCGGTCCGCCTGCTCGAGCGGGACCGCCGGCTATTCGCCGCGAAACGCGAGGATCAGCTGGATCAGCCGGACCGACAGCGCGATGTAGCAGAGCGACATCACGATCTGGTACGCGACATGCCAGTTCAGCCTTGGCGAGCTTGTACAGGCCGTCGAGGAAATTCAGCAGCAGAAGGATGACGCCGAACAGCTCGACGCCGCGGCCGACCAGGCCGTGGCGCAGATAGCCGAACAGGACGATCGCCGGTTCGTCGCTCGAGACATGCGCGCCCGCCGAGACGATCAACGTGCCGATGATCATCTTCTCGACGTGGGCGAATATTTCCTTGGAGGCCGGCTCGACATGCTCGGCATAGAACGTAAGCCACCTGGCTCTGATTTCCGCCATGGGTTCTCCTTGCAGCGATCGGATCGGCGAGCGTCAATACAACGGGTCCGGGTTCAAGAAGCAAGCAAGCGGCCCGACCGTTTTCACCGATAACGACATTCAAGCGATCGCAGAGAAGAAAGGACCAACGATGCTACGCGCCATCCTGATCGCCGCCGCCCTGCTGTGCGCCTCGCAAGCCGCATTCGCGCAGGAGCTGACCGCCGCGCAGCGCGACGCCTGCATGGGCGACTACGAAAAATTCTGCAAGGGCGTCGCGCCGGGCGGCGGGCGGATCATCGCCTGCCTCGCCAAGGAGAGCGACAAGCTGACGCCGGCCTGCAAGAAGGTGCTGGAGGCAGCCGAGAAGAAATAAGCCCGAGGAAACCGACCGCGATCCGCGACGATTTTCCGGTGGCGCCGGCTTCATGCGCGGTTTAGTGCTGGCGCCAATTGTAAGTATACTGTCAATTGGGAGGAGCATCGTGCGTATCGCCGTGATCGGCGGAGGCCCCGGCGGCCTCTACTTCGCCTATCTCTGGAAGCAGCGTCACCCGGACGCCGCGCATCGACCTGTTCGAGCAGAACCCGGCCGGCGCGACCTGGGGCTTTGGCGTGGTGTTCTCCGAACAGGCGCTGGAATTCCTGCGCGCCGACGATCCCGAGACGGTCGATGCCATCGCGCCGCGGATGGAGAGCTGGAAGAACATCACGCTCAATCTGCGCGGCGAAAGCGTCGAGATCGACGGCGTCGGCTTCTCCTCGATCGGCCGGCTCGAACTGCTGACCATCCTGCAGCAGCGCGTGCGCGCCGTCGGCGTCACGCCGCGCTACGACACCATCATCCAGTCGGTCGATCAGCTCAGCGGTTACGACCTGATCGTCGCCGCCGACGGCCTGAACTCGCTGGTGCGCCGCAGCTTTGAGAAGGAATTCGGCGCCTCGGTGTCGCATTCGACCAACAAATTCGCCTGGTACGGCACCACCAAAGCGCTTCGCGACGCTGTCGCAGACCTTTGTCGAAGACCGAGCTCGGCGCCTTCAACGCGCATCACTACCGCTATTCGCCCGACATGAGCACCTTCCTGGTCGAATGCGATGCGGCGACCTGGCAGGCCTACGGCTTCGCCGACAAGACGCATCGAGCAATCGCAGGCGATCTGCGAACAGGTGTTTGCCGCCACGCTCGACGGCCACCGGCTGGTGTCGAACAAATCGGTGTGGCGCAATTTCCCCTGGATCTGGAACGAGCGCTGGTCGTTCGACAACATGGTGCTGATCGGCGACGCCCTGCACTCGGCGCATTTCTCGATCGGCTCGGGCACGCGGCTCGCGATCGAGGACGCGATCGCGCTGACCAAGGCGCTGGAGGCGGAGGCGGACATTCCGGCGGCGCTCGCCCGCTACCAGACCGAGCGCAAGCCGATCGTGAAGAAGCTGGTGACGGCGGCGCGCACCAGCGCCGACTGGTACGAGACATTTCCCCGAGCACATGAAGCTCGACCTGATGGATTTTGCCTATAGCTACATCACCCGCTCCGGCCGGATCGACGATGCGCGGCTGCGCGCGATGTCGCCGGCCTTCATGGCGCGCTATGAGGCGGCGAAGAACGGCGGGAGCCGGCCATGATGATCGACGATCAGGTACCGCCGGATAGTCCCGGCGCGCGCGAAATCGGCTTTGCGATTCCCGAACGCTACAACGCCAGCCGCATCCTGTTCGACAATCTCGTCGCGCGGCCGCGGCGACCGGCTGGCGCTGACCGGCCCCGCGCGGCACGCGCAGCTATGCCGAGCTCTGCGCGGAAGCCGCGCAATGGGGCCACGGCTTCCAGTCGCTCGGCCTGAAGCGCGGCGACCGCATCCTGATGTTCCTCGACGACACGCCGGCCTATCCGGCGGCGTTCTTCGGCGCGGTGCGCGCCGGCTTCGTGCCGCTGCTGATCAACACGCTGACGCCGCCGGACCTGCTGCAGTTCTATCTCTCGGATTCCGGCGCGGCGGTCGCGGTCGCCGATGCCGAATTTTGCGTCGCGCTTCGACGCGGAGGCCTGCAAGGACACGCCGCTGCGCACGCTGATCGTGGTCAACGGCGCGGCCGGCGATCACGCCGTGCCGAAGACGCTTGTCGCCGAGGCATGGCTGCAGGACTTTCCCGACCGATCTTGCCGGAAGCCGACACCCACCGCAACGAGATGGCGTTCTGGATGTATTCGTCGGGCTCGACCGGACGGCCCAAGGGCATCGTGCATCTGCAGCACGACATGGCCTATAGCGAGGCCGCGTTCGCGCGCAACGTGCTGAAGCTCACGCCCGGACGACATCTGCTTCTCGGTGCCGAAAATCTTCTTCGCCTACGGCTTCGGCAATTCCATCACCTTCCCGTTCTCGGTCGGCGCGGCGACGCTGCTGCTGCCGGGCCAGCCGAAGCCGGCGGCGATCTTCGAGGCGATCGAGCGTTTTCGTCCCACCGTCTTCTTCGGACTGCCGACGCTCTATACGTCGCTGACCAAGGCCGATGGCGCGGCCAGCGACGGATTTCTCCTCGCTGCGCATGGCGCTGTCCGCCGCCGAAGTGCTGTCCGCCGAGGTCTTCAACGGCTGGAAGACGCTGACCGGCCTCGAGATCGTCGAAGGGCTGGGCTCGACCGAAGTGCTGCACATCTATCTCTCCAACCGCGCCGAGACAGAAAAAGCTCGGCGCCGCCGGCCTGCGCGTGCCCGGCTACGAAATCGCGCTGCAGGGACAAGGACGGCCGCGAGGTCGGCGACAACGAGGAAGGCATCATGTGGGTGCGCGGCGATTCCAACACGCCGCTGTACTGGAACCGGCCGGACAAATCGGCCGAGACCATCCGCGAGGGCGGCTGGATCTACACCGGCGACCGCTTTGTGCGCGACGCGACGGCTTCCATTTCTTCCGCGGCCGCGCCGACGATCTGATCAAGATCTCCGGCCAATGGGTCTATCCGCTCGAAGTCGAGCTGTGCCTCGCCGAGCATCCCGACGTGCGCGAATGCGCGGTGTTCGCCGCCGAACTGCCGGACCGCCGCATGACGCTGAAGGCGGTGGTGGTGATGAACAAGCGCGGCTTCGATGAGGGCGATGCGACGAAGCGGCTGCAGGATTTCGTCAAGGCAAAGCTGCTGCCGTACAAATATCCGCGCGAGGTGCGCTTCATCGACGAATTGCCGAAGACCGGCACCGGCAAGATCGACCGGCAGGCGGTGTTGAAGATGTAGGCTACGCTCGTCGTGCGACCCGTCATTGCGAGCCGATCGCAGCGAAGGCAATCGCATCGCAGCCGCAGAGGCCAGAGTCTGGATTGCTTCGTGCGCTGTCGCTCCTCGCAATGACGGAGAGCTTGCTAGCTCCGCCAGCCCCGTCCCGCCATACAGCCACGCCAGATCGCCGTAATCACTCCTCCTGCACGTCTTCGCGCCCATGATGGCGTTGCGGAGGCGGGCGTGTTCGCCGGCGGGATGATAGATGTGCTCGCCGATGGCGCGGGACAGCAGCTGCACCCGCGCGGTGCGCGGGAAAGCGCTGCGCGCGATAGCGCTCCAGCGCGGCGGCGTGATCGTCATGCTGCGCCAGCATGTGCGACAGGCACACCGCGTCCTCCATCGCCTGGCAGGCGCCTTGCGCGAAATATTGCAGCATCGGATGCGCGGCATCGCCGAGCAGCGCGACGCGGCCGTCGATCCAGCGCTCGGTGGGATCGCGGTCGCACAGCACCCAGAGCCGCCAGTTCTTGCCGTGGCGGATGATGTCCTGCGCGCGCGCTCGTGCACGTGCGCAAAACCCTGCATCACCTCCTCGTCGGACACCGGCTTGCCGGCGACCGGCTCCGGCGCGTCGTTGTGATAGGTGACGACGAGGTTGAACACCTTCCAGCCCGACAGCGGGTAATGCACGATGTGGCATTTCGGCCCGGCCCACAGCGTCGCCGCGTTCCAGCGCAGATCCTCCGGCATCTGCTCGGTCGGGATCACCGAGCGATAGGTGGTGTGGCCGGAGACCCGCGGCGGCCCGTCCGACGTGACCTGCTTGCGGATGTTCGACCACAGCCCGTCGGCGCCGATCAGGAGCGAGCCGGTGACGCGCTCGCCGGAGGCGAGCCGCGCCGTCACCGACGAGCCGTCCTGGTCGTAGCCGACCACTTCGGAGCTGACGCGCAGCTCGATCAGCTCGTGGGCCTGGCAGGCCTTCAGGAACACGCCATGCAGATCGCCGCGATGCACCACCGCATAGGGGTTGCCGAAGCGCGCGCGAAAGGCCTCGCGCAGATCGACATGGGTGATCTCCTCGGCCGTCAGCGCATCCATCAGCCGGAGCTGATCGATATAGACGGCCATGCCGCGCGCGGCCTCGCCGACGCCGAGATAGTCGAAGGCGTGAAACGCGTTGGGCCCGAGCTGGATGCCGGCGCCGATCTCGCCGAGCGCTGAGGCCTTTTCCAGCAGGATCGAGCGGATGCCCTTTTGCGCGAGCCCGAGCGCCGCGGCGAGGCCGCCGATGCCGCCGCCGGCGATCAGGACCGGCCGTGCGTCCCGCGCAGCCATCAGCCCGATTTCCCCAGATGTTCGAGCGCGTCCTCGGCGCGCAGCGGCACCCGCGAGGCCTCGTTGTTGAGATCGACCAGTTGCGTCAGCAGCGCCAGCAGCGTCTTGCGGTCGGCCGGCTTCAGCGGCTGCAGCATCCGCGCCTGCGCGCGCTCGACCGACGGCATGATGTCGCGCAGCAGCGCCGCGCCCGCCTTGGTCAGATAGAGCAGCTTGACCCGCTTGTCCTCGCGCGACGGCTTGCGCTCGATCAGGGCTTTGGCCTCCAGCCGCTCGATCACGTTGCCGAGCGTCGAGCGGTCGAAGGCGATCACCGCCGACAGCCGCGTCGCGTCGATGCCGGGATGGGTGTGGATCGCGACCAGCGCGGCATATTGCACCGGCGTCAGGTCGAACGCCTTGCACTCCTCGACGAAGATCGCGACCGCGATCTGCTGCATCCGGCGGAACAGATAGCCCGGCGCGGTGTAGACCGCGTCCATCGTGACGGGTCGGCTTACTCGGCATCGGGCTGCTTGTCCGGTGCGGCGTCGGCGAACGCCTTGGTTTGCCTTTGCCGCGGCTTCGGCCTTCAGCAGGCGCGGATAGGCCGAGACGTCGACGCCGAAGCGCCGCGCATTGGCGAGCTGCGGCACCAGGCAGAGATCGGCGATGGTCGGCGCGTCGCCGAAGCAGAACGGCCCGGGCTCGTCCGCGATCAGGGTTTCGCAGGCCGAAAGCCCCTCGCGGTTGGCCCAGGCCGCCCACTCCGTCACCTTCTCCTCGGGCAGGCCGAGCTGGCGCAGCCGCGCCAGCACTTTCAGATTCTGCACCGGGTGGGTATCGCAGGCGAGCGCCTGCGCAAAGGCGCGCACCTTGGCGCGGCGCAGCGGATCCTTCGGCAGCAGCGGCGGCGCGGGATGGGTCTCGTCCAGCCATTCGATGATGGCGAGCGACTGGGTCAGCATCGCGCCGGCATCGTCCTCCAGCGTCGGCACCAGCCCTTGCGGATTGATCGCGAGATAGGCGGGCGCGCTTGTTCGCCCTTGCGAGATGATGCGGCAGATGCTCGGCGCTCAGGCCCTTCAGATTCAGCGCGATCCTGACCCGGTAGGACGCGCTGCTGCGGAAATAGCCGTGCAGCTTCATCGGAACCTCCCCGTAAATTTGTCGTTTGGCCGCTTCAGGCCGCATTGACGCTATCCATATTGTAAGTATGCTGTCAATCAAGCCGAGACTGACAAGAACAACGGGAGGCTGCCATGGAAGCCGTGCAGAAGACGCCGGAACGCGAGGCGTTCTACAAGAAGATCGACGGCGAGAATCTCTCCGCGCTGTGGAACGTGATGGGCGACCTGATCACGCCGGAGCCGAAGAGCGCCTGCCGGCCGCATCTGTGGAAATTCGACGCCATCCGCGACTACATGACCGAAGCCGGCAAGCTGATCACCGCCAAGGAAGCCGAGCGGCGGGTGCTGGTGCTGGAAAATCCGGGCCTGCGCGGCCAGTCGAAGATCACGACCTCGCTGTTTGCCGGCGTGCAGATGGTGATCCCCGGCGACGTCGCGCCGGCGCACCGGCACAGCCAGTCGGCGCTGCGCTTCGTGCTCGAAGGCAAGGGCGCCTCCACCGCCGTCGACGGCGAGCGCACCGCGATGGAGCCCGGCGATTTCGTCATCACGCCGTCGATGACCTGGCACGATCATTCCAACGAAACCTCCGAGCCGATGTTCTGGCTCGACGGGCTCGACATTCCGATGGTGCAGTTCTTCGATGCGTCCTTCGCCGAAGGCTCGAACGAGGACCAGCAGAAGATCACCCGGCCCGCCGGCGACAGCTTTGCCCGCTACGGCCACAATCTGCTGCCGGTCGACGAGAAGCGCAAGTCGAAGACCTCGCCGATCTTCAACTATCCCTACAGCTACACCCGCGAGGCGCTGGAGCAGGCCAAGACCCGCAACGAGTGGGACGCCTGCCACGGGCTGAAGCTGAAATTCTCCAATCCCGAGACCGGCGATTTCGCGATGCCGACCATCGGCACCTTCATCCAGCTGCTGCCGAAGGGTTTCAAGACCGCGCGCTATCGCTCGACCGATGCCACCGTGTTCGCCGCGATCGAAGGCAAGGGCCGCACCCGGATCGGCGACCAGACCTTCGAATGGGGCCCGCGCGACCTGTTCGTGGTGCCGAGCTGGCAGTGGGTCACCCACGAGGCCGACGCGGATTCGGTGCTGTTCAGCTTCTCCGATCGCCCGGTGCAGCAGAAGCTCGATCTGTTCCGCGAAGACCGCGGCAACGCGTGAATTGCTGTCGTCCCGGCATGCGCCATTGCGCAGGCCGGGACCCATACCACCGGCGTTCGTTTTGCGGAAGGTATCGGCTACATCGCCCTATCGATAGATCACGCGGTATGGGTCCCGGCTCATGCGCCGGGACGACATGAAAGGTGACATCATGAAACACCAGATCGCGCTCGCCACCCTCGCACTCGCCCTCAGCCTCTCCGCCGCCCACGCCCAGAAGGCCGATCCCGCGGCGGTGGCCGAGCACATCGCGATCGCGACCGCGGCCGCGAAATCCGACCTGCTCGGCCCGCTGGCGCTGTGCAAGACGGCGACGCCGACGCCGGGCCCGAGTTTCATGGACAATTACAACGCGACGGTGAAGGACCCGCCGCTCGAGCCGATGCAGGTGATGGACGAGCTGTATTTCCTCGGCTCGAAATGGAGCACGGCCTGGGCGATCAAGACCTCGGAGGGCATCATCATCGTCGACGCCATGGATAATGCCGACGAGGCCGAGCACTACATCGAGGGCGGCCTGCGCAAGCTCGGCCTCAACCCGGCCGACATCAAATATGTCATCGTCAGCCATGCCCATGGCGATCACTATGGCGGCGCGGCTTACCTGAAGGAGAAATTCAATCCGCGCGTCGTCATGAGCGAGATCGACTGGACCGCGCTCGACGTGGCGCAGAAGGATCCGCTGTTCGGCACCAAGCTCAACCCGCTGTTCTCAAAACCGCCGAAGCGCGACATGGCGGTCAATGACGGCGACACCATCACGCTCGGCGGCGCCACGCTGAAACTCTACGTCATTCCCGGCCATACGCTCGGCACGCTCGCCACCGTGTTCACGGTGCATGACAAGGGCCAGCCGCACCGCGCCGTCGCCTGGGGCGGCACCGCCTATAATTTCGGACCGCTGCCCGACCGGCTGCAGATCTATTCCGACACCACGGTGAAATACCGCGACGTCCTGAAGAAGGAGAACGCCGACATCTTCCTGTCCAACCATGTCAGCTTCGACAATTCGGTCGCGGAAGATGGCGGCGCTGAAAGAGCGCAAGGCCGGCGAGCCCAATCCCTTCGTGGTCGGCCAGGACGCGGTGCAGCGCTTCCTGACCATTCTGGGCGAATGCGCGCTGGCGACCAAGGCCAGCATCGGCGGACACGCCGGGGGAAGCAGCGCCGCGGGAGCGATAGCGACTGAGCATCCAACCTCGTGCGGGCTCGGTTGCTCGCCGCCTGCAAATGGCCGGGACGACGGGCGTGACTTCACCGCCAGTGCAGCAGCCGCGCTTCCAGCAAATTGATCAGCTTCCCCACCGCCAGCCCGAACAGCGACAGGATCACGACGCCGGCCAGCAGCTGATCGGTCTGCATCAGATTGCCGGCCTGCAGCACGAAGGCGCCGATGCCGTATTGGGCGCCGATCATCTCGGCGCTCACCACCAGCAGCAGCGCCACCGACGCGGTGATGCGGAAGCCCGCGAGGATCGAGGGCAGCGCGCCCGGCCAGATCACGCGGCGCACGATCAGGTGGAACGGCACGTTGAAACTCTGCGCCATCCGGATCAGATTGCGCGGCACCGCATCGACGCCGCTATAGACCGAGATCGCGGTGGAGAAGAACACGCCGAGCGCGATGGTCGCGATCTTCGGCTCCTCGCCGATCCCGAGCCACAGGATCAAGCAGCGGCAGCAGCGCGATCTTCGGAATCGGAAACAGCGCCGAGATGAAGGTGATGCCGACGCCGCGCGCCAGCGTCGACAGCCCGATGGCGAAAGCCGACGATGACGCCGGCAGCGGTGCCGAGGATCCAGCCCGACCCGATCCGCATGATCGACCAGGACAGATGCTGCCAGAGCGCGCCTGACAGCGCGAGCTTGTAGATCGCGACCGCAATCGCCGACGGCGCCGGCAGGAACAGCGGATTGACCCAGCCGGCGCTGCCGGCGAGTTGCCAGAGCGCGATCACCAGCGCCAGCGCGATCCAGCCGGAATAGCGGCCGGCGCTCGGCGTAAAGCCGGCGCCGCGAAAGGCGACCGGCCGCGGCGTCGGCCTCGTCGCCTTGCGCCTCCTGCGTGGCGCGCGGTCAAGCATGCTGGACCTCGCGCTCGGCGTCGATCGCCTCCTCGCGGATCAGCGACCACAGCTCGTTCTGCAGGCGAGCAGCTTGCCGCGGGCATCGATGTCGCCGCGCTCGGCGCGCGTCATCGGGATGGTCACGACCTCGCGGACCCGGCCGGGCCGCCGCGACAGCACCACGATGCGGTCGGCGAGCCGCACCGCTTCCTCCAGATTATGCGTGACATAGACCGCGCCCATCGAGCCATCGGCGAGCAGGCGGATAAAATCCTCCATCAGCAATTCGCGGGTCTGCGAATCCAGCGCCGACAGCGGCTCGTCCATCAGCAGGATCGCCGGCCGCACCGCCAGCGCGCGGGCAATGCCGACGCGCTGGCGCATGCCGCCGGACAATTGCTTTGGATAGGCGCCGCGAAAATCGGTCAGCCCGGTGCGGCGCAGCGCGTCGTCGATCACGGCGCGGCGCTCGCCGGCGCTCAGCGCGGTGTGCAGCAGCGGAAATTCGACATTCTCTTCCACCGTGCACCAGGGCAGCAGCGCAAAATCCTGGAACACGAAGGTCAGCGGATTGAGGCTGTCGGCCGGCGGCGCGCCGCGCAGTTCGGCCGCGCCCGCGCTCGGCTGCAACAAGCCGCCGAGGATCGACAGCAGCGTGCTCTTGCCGCAGCCGGAGGGACCGACGATCGCCACCACCTCGCCCGACGCGACCGTGAACGACACGTCGTCGAGCACCTCGAGCGCGCCGAAGCGGTGGCTGATATGGTCGGCGATCAGGTCCATTGAGTTCACGTTCTCCGTCATCCTGAGCCGTCATGCGAGCGGAGCGAGCCTCGAAGCGATCCAGCGCCCCGGGCCGTCGTCCTTCGAGACGGCTGCGTTGCGCCTCGTCAGGATGACGGGTTCAAGCACTCGCATCAATCCGCCTTCACATATTCCTTGGCGATGATCGCGTCCGCCGCAAATCCCTTGTCGACAAAGCCCTGCTCCTGCAGCCAGTCGATCTGGTTGGCGACGTTCTTGACGTCGAGCTTGCCGTCGGGATCGATATAGGCGCAATTGCCGACCACCTGCTCGACCGGCAGATTGGTGTATTTGGCGATGATCTCCAGCAGCGGCTTTGTCTTGTCGTTGATCGCGGCCTTGCCGTCCTTCACCGAGGCCAGGATCACGTCGTGATATTCGCGGTCGGCGCGCACCAGCGCGCCGAGAAGCTTCGTCACCAGCGCCGTGTTGGTCAGCGTCTTCGGCGAGGCGAACACCGCGCCGAGCTGCCACGGCGTCTCGTCGCCGACCCAGCCCAGCAGTTTGGCGCCATCGGAATCCATCAGCGTGCGCGCGGTCGAGACCGGCAGCAGCGCGGCATCGACGGTCTCGCCCTTCAGCGCCGCGGCGGCGTTCGACAGCGACTGCAGCGGCAGCACCTTCACGTCCGCGAGCTTGAAGCCGTATTTGTCGGCGAGCAGGCCGAGCGAATAATGGAAGCTGGAGCCGACCTGCGTCACCGCGACGCGCTTTCCGGCGAGATCCTTCGGCGTCTTCAGGCCGGCGGCATAGGCGTTGTTGCTGGCGAAATAGCCGATCAGGGGATAGCCGGCCTTTTCGCGGCTCATGCCGCCGATCACCTTCAGCGTGCCCTTGCCGGCGAGATTATAGAGCCCGGCGGTGAAGGCGGTGATGCCGAAATCGATGTCGCCCGAGGTGGTCGCGACCGCGATCGGCTGCGCGGCGTCGAAGAATTTCAGTTCGATATCGAGCCCGGCCTCGCGGAAATAGCCCTTGTCCTGCGCGATGAACACCGGCGCCGACGACGACAGCCGGAGCACGCCGATCTTCGCCTTCAGCGCGTCATCGGCCCGCGCGATCCCGCCTGCGGCCATCGCCAACACCAGCAGCCAAAGCGAGCCGCGCAAATCCCGTCATTCCGTTTCCTCCGTAGAATCCTCACAGCCCTTCGGGCACCGCTCTGGTCCCGCCCGATAAAGGCGCCCTGTTGTTGCAATGCTTGTTGCAACTTTTCCACCGCAATGTCGCGCGGAATCGTATTGCCCGACAGCGCCAGCGCCGCGGCGGTGCCCGCCGCCTCGCCCATCGCAAAGCAGGCGCCGGAGACCCGCGCCGCCGACTGGCCGTCATGGGTCATCGAGGCGCAGCGGCCGGCCATCAGCAGATTGTCGATGCCCTCGGGCACCAGCATGCGATACGGCAATTCGTTGAAGCCGCGCGATTCCGGGATCGGCGGGAACTTGAAGATCACGTCGCCCGCGACATGGGATTCCATCGGCCAGCCATTGACGCCGATGGAATCCTCGAACGAGGCGCAGCCGAGCACGTCCTCGCCCGAGAGCATGTAGCCGCCGACCACGCGGCGGGTCTCGCGGATGCCGAGCTGCGGCGGCAGGTCGACGATGTAGGATTTTTCGAAGCCCGGCACCGTGCGCAGGAATTCGAACGCCTGGACCGCCTGGCGGCGGCCGTCGATCTCGCCGCGCGTCAGATCGTCGGGCTCGAGGCCGTTGATCGCGCTGCCGTCCTCGCGCGCGAGTTGCGTGAAATTCACCCGCCATTCGATCGGCGTGCGCTGCGGCCGCACGATCGCGGCCTTGCGCGGAAATTTGTGCGTGCCGGCGGCTTCGGCCTTTTCCATCAGCGCCGGAATGGTCCGCCAGGCGTCGCCGGCCTTTTCGGGATCGATGCCGTTGAGGCGGAACATCATCGAGGGATACAGCATGTGGCCGTCGTTGTCGCCGACCTCGAACGGCGCGCCGGCCCAGGCCGCGAGATCGCCGTCGCCGGAGCAATCGATGAAGATGTCGGCGCGCACCGCCTGCCGGCCCGCCTTGGTCTCGACCATCAGCGCGTTGATGCGCTTTTCGTCGTGCATCACCACGCCGGCGCCGAGCGCGTGGAAGAGGATGTCGACCTTGTGGGCGGCCAGCAGATCGTCGGCCGCGATCTTGTAGGCCGCGGTGTCATAGGCCTGCGCGAAGATCTTGCCGAGAATCAGATGCGGCGCGTTCAGCCCGCCGAGCCGATCGATCCGCGCCAGCAGATCGGAGGCGATGCCCTGCACCACGCGATGCATCTCGCCATGGACATTGGCATGCAGCCCGCAGAAATTGGTCACGCCCGCGGCCGTGCCCATGCCGCCGAGAAAGCCGTAGCGCTCGATCAGCAGCGTGCGCCGCCCTGCCCGCGCCGCGGCGACGGCGGCCGCGATGCCGGCGGGCCCGCCGCCGAGGACGACGACGTCATATTCGCCGTAGAGCGGCATCTGGCGCGCAGGTTCTTCGATGGTTTTGGAAGGCAAGATCAGGTTCCCGGATCAAGCGCCCGCATCATGCCCCGGGCGGCAGACTTTTGCTATGTGCCAAAGGGCTGAGGGAGCGACGGAAAGCATTGCCCTCGTCTTGCGGAATTGAGAAACTGGCAGGGGTATAAGGACCCGCCGCCTTGAAAATCTCCCTATCCCTCCTGCTCGGCCTCATGCTCAGCGCGACGCCCGCGCGGGCAGAGGTAGAGCAATGCCGGTTCATCCAGAACAAGCCCGAACGCGAGGCCTGCTACGCGCGGCAGGAGGCGGCGCTGGCGGCGAAGCGCAAGCCTGTGCCCCGCGCCGACACAAGATACGATCGAATCGATGCAGCAGATGCGGCGGGAAGACGCCGAGGTTTACCGGAGCCTGCACAGCATCTGTCGCGGCTGTTGAGCCGGCTGCCTAGCCCTTTGCCCCGCCCCAGTTCGCCGCGCGCTTTTCGGCGAACGAAGCGAGCCCTTCCGACGCCTCCGAGGTCTGGCGCTTGTCCGAATGCATCCGGACCAGCCGCGCATAGGCGTCGTCGTCGACGCTCATGCCGCCGAACGAGCTTTCCATCGCCAAGCCGCCTTGGTTTCGGCCAGGGCCTCGGGCCCGTTGGCCAGCAATTGCTCGACGACCTTCGCGCCCGCACTTTCCAGCTCCGCCAGCGGCACCACCTCGTGCACCAGACCGATGCGGCGCGCGTCATCCGCGCCAAAGCGTTCGCCGGTCAGCGCGTAGCGGCGCACCTGGCGGACGCCGATGGCGTCGCAGAGCTGCGGAATGATGATCGCGGCCGTCAGGCCCCAGCGCACTTCCGTGATCGAGAACAGCGCGTTGTCGGCCGCGATCACCACGTCGCAGGCGGAAATGACGCCGGTGCCGCCGCCGAAGCAGCCGCCCTGCACCAGCGCCACCGTCGGGATCGGCAGGGTATTGAGCCGCTGCACCGCCTCGAAGGTGGCGCGCGACACCGCCTCGTTCTCCTCAGGCGATTTCGGCCGCACGCCGTTGATCCATTTCAGGTCGGCGCCGGCCTGGAAATGCTTGCCATTGCCCTTCAGGACGACGACGCGAAGCTGCGGCTTCTTGCCCAGTTCATCCATCGCCGCGAGCACGCCGTTGATGAGGCCGGCATCATAGGCGTTGTTCACCTCCGGGCGGTTCAGCGTGACCGTCGCGACGCCGCGCGGATCGAGGTCCCACAAAACCGGATTGGCAGACATTGGCGATCCCTTCTTGTTGATTGCCGTTCGCCAGGGCAATATGCCTGACGCATCCGGCCTTGATCCATCACTTTCCGCCGCCGGCGAAGCCTTGATCGCATCCGCGGGTTGCGCTGCGGCGCAAGCTTGTGGAAACTGGCGCTCACGCGACGATCCCCTCAGCAGGATTTCAACTCAATGCGAATATGTATTTTCGGTGCGGGCGCCGTCGGCAGCCATTTTGCGGTGCGGCTGGCGCTGGCCGGTCATGACGTCTCCTGCGTGATGCGCGGGCCGCATCTCGAAGCGGTGAAGAAAAACGGCCTGACCCTGCGGGTCGGTGACGCCGAATTCAAAGGCAAGATCAGGGCCTCCGACGATCCGGCGGCGCTGGGTCCGCAGGATGTCGTGATCTCGACGCTGAAGGCGACCGGGGTCGCGGCCCTCGCCACCGGGCTGAAACCGCTGCTGCGCGACGACACCGCCGTGGTCTTCGCCCAGAACGGCATTCCCTGGTGGTACGATATCGGGCTTTCGGCAAAGCCATCCGCCGACGCCCGACCTCGGCTTTCTCGATCCCGGCGGCAGGCTGCGCGCCGCGGTGCCGAGGGAGCGCATCATCGGCGGCGTGATCTTTTCGTCCAACGAGGTCGTCGCGCCCGGCGTGGTCGCGAATCTGTCGCCCGACCGGAACCGGCTCCTGGTCGGCGAATGCGACGACCGCGACAGCGAGCGGATCGCGCGGCTGCGCGCAGCGCTCAACGAAGCTGGAATCGAATCGCCTGATGTTGCCGAGATCAGGGAGACGATCTGGTCAAAACTTCTGACCAACATGTCGATGTCGGTGCTGTGTCTGCTTGACCGGCCAGACCGCGCGCGGGGTCAGGGACGATCCGGCGTTGACCGACGTCATCCCGCGCCTGCTCGATGAAGCCAACGGCATCGCGCAAAGCTGTTACCCCACGGTCAAGCGCGTCACCCGCACCGGCCCCGCGCCCGAATCACAAGCCGTCGATCCTGCAGGACTACGAACTCGGCCGCGCCATGGAGATCGACGTGCTGGTCCGCGCGCCCGCCGCGTTTGCACGGACCGCCGGGCTTGCGACGCCGATGCTCGATCTGATGGCGGCGCTCGCGATCCGTCAGGCGCGCGACAAGGGGCTTTATTCGGGTTGAAACGAATTCGTAAAACACACTGACAATCATCAGAGGGAAGTCGCAACATGCACGTCAAAGGCAAGGTCTGTGTCGTTACCGGCGCCGCGAGCGGCATCGGCGAGGCGGTCGCGCGCGCGTATGCGCAGGCCGGCGCGCGCGGCGTTGTCGTCGCCGACCTCAAGACCTCGCGCGACCGGCTGGCGGCGGTCGCCGGCGACATCGACGGCCTGGCGGTCACCGCCGACGTCGGACTTGAAGCGGACATCAAGGCGCTGATCGCGGCGGCCGAAGACAAGTATGGCCCGGTCGACGTGTTCTTTTCCAACGCCGGCCTGTCGCGCAAGGGACAGGAAAGCGCATCGGATGCGGACTGGGACGTCAGCTGGCGGGTCCATGTCATGAGCCACGTGTTCGCGGCGCGCGCGCTGGTGCCGGGCATGCTCGCGCGCGGCTCGGGCTATCTGCTCAACACCGCGTCCGCCGCCGGCCTGCTGGCGTCGCTGAATTCGATGCCTTATGGGGTCACGAAAAACGCCGCCGTGGCGCTCGCCGAACATCTCGCCATTCAATATGGCGACCGCGGCATCCGCGTATCCGTGCTGTGCCCGCAGTCGGTGCAAACGGGCATGACGACGCCGGGTCCCAGCGCCGCGCGCGTCGATGGCGTGCTGCAGCCGCCGGAAGTGGCGCGCATGGTGATCGAGGCGATGGAAGCCGAACGCTTCCTCATCCTGTCGCACCCGCAGGTCGGCGAATACATGCAGCGCAAGGCCTCCAGCCGCGACCGCTGGCTGACCGGCATGCGGCGGCTGCGCGACAAGATCTACGGCGCGCCGAAATCAGCCTGACTTCTTGGGTGCGAACGGCGCCAGCACCCCCGCGTAATCCTTCGCCGCCGGCAACGCATAGGCGCCGCGCCGCGATGTCGTGAGCCTCAATCCGACCAGCGCCTCGGCCTGTTTCACCGCGGCGGCTACGCCGTCGACGACGGGAGCGCCGAATTTCCGCGACAGTTTTGCGGCAAGATCAGCCATCCCCGCGCAACCGAGCACGATGGCCTCCGCGCCCTTGTCAAGCGCCCGCGCAATCTCGGCATCGAGTTTCGCTTCCGCACCGGAGCCGGGCTTTTCGAGGTCGAGAACCGCGACGTTGCAGGCGGTCACCGCCGCGCGTTCCGCAAAGCCATAGCGGCGCACCAGTTCCTCCAACGGCACGATCGAGCGCGGCAGCGTCGTGATGACGGCGATGCGCTTCGCCAGTTGGCCCGCAGTCACCAATGCAGCTTCGCAGATCCCAACCACCGGAAACGGTGCGACCGACCGCGCGGCGTCCAATCCGGTATCATCGAAGCAGGCGATGATGCCGGCATCGGCATCCCCCGCGTTCAGAAGCGCCTGGATCAGGCCGGGAACGGCAAAGGCCTCATCGTAGAATCCTTCGATCGAGACGGGTCCCATCGTTGAGGTGACTTCGACGATTTCAGTGCCCGCCGCGGCGACGGCGCGCGCAGCCGCGCCGATGGTTTTCGTCATCGACGCGGTGGTGTTCGGATTGACAATCAGAATTTTTGCGATCGGCATCGAAATTACCTAGCATCGCGCCGTTGGCGCTGCCACCACTATCCGGCCAGGATCGTATCAACCCACGCCGCAAAGGCATCCAGCACCTCGGCCATCACCTCGCGGTCGTTGCGGCCCGAGCGCGCCAGCACGTGGAAGGAATGGTCGGCCTCCTTCACCAGATGCAGCGTCGCCGGCTTGCCCAACCGTTTGACGACGGGTTCGAGCAGGTCGAGTTCCGCCAGCGCATCGCGCGTCCCCTGCAGGAACAGCATCGGGAATCCGGATGTCGGCGAGATGCTTCGCCCGGTCGCTGGACGGTTTTCCGGCCGGATGCAGCGGAAAGCCGAGAAACGCGAGCCCGCGCACGCCCGGCAATGCGTCGATCGCCTGCGCCTGCGACGTCATGCGGCCGCCGAACGATTTGCCGCCGGCAATCAGCGGCAGCTTTGGGCAGCATCGCGCGGCTTCGCTGACCGCTGCCCGCACCGCAGCGTGCGCAACAGCCGGCGAATCCGGCCGCTTGCTGCCTTTTTCCATGTAGGGAAACTGATAGCGCAGCGTCGCGATGCCGCGATCGGCGAGCCCTGTGGCAATCGTCTCCATCGACGCATGGGCCATGCCGGCGCCCGCGCCATGCGCAAAGACGTAACACGCGCGCGCCTGCGGCGGCTCGATCAGCAACGCGGACACCGACGCGCTGGCGCTGATCTCAATTCTTAGCGATTGTGCGGTGGCGGCTTTCAAATCAGCGATCCCAAGATATGCTATCGCTTGATTCTACATTTCAGGTGAGGCGCGCGCAAACACCCGTCGGATTCGAAGCGGCATGATTCCGCGCCGGAAAAAGTGACTCAATCGGCAAAACCGGATTTATGGACAGGCCCATGATGCTACTATAAGATGGCTCTATATTCCATCGCACGCCAAAGCTGAGTACCTTCCTGGCGGATTTTGAAAACAGACGAGTATTGCGCATGGGGGCGCAGTCGGAAAAAGGGGCGGCCATGCGTGGCAAGACGATTGCAAAAATTGTTGTCGCGGCAGTGATCGTCGGCGGCATCTACGCCTACTTCAAGGACGACATCGCGACACTCTGGGACAGATCTTCACGTCAGGATCGCGGAGTATCCGCAGCCGAAGAAAACCGTCTGGCTCGAACAGAATGTGAGCCGGGAAAGGCTCGACTGGTTCTATCACGCCGACCAGGGAACGCGGACCTTCGGCATTCCCTATGAGTGGTTCATCGCGCTGGAGCAGCCGACGATCCCGTGGCTGATCTTCACCGCCGTCGATCCTGTTCAGCGATCAGACCTATCTCGATCGCTACGGCTTCATTCCGGATACAACCCGATCACCGACAAGATCGTGCTTCCGATCGGCTTCGCGCAAGGGCGGCCCGATGCTGGATCCGTCGGGCGCGCCCTGGCGCAACCCGAACAACAAGCAGGACATGAACGGCATCGGCCTGACCTGCGCGGCCTGTCATACCGGACGATTCACCTACAAGGACACGGCCGTCATCATCGACGGCGGACCGGCGCTCACCGATCTCTTCAAGCTGAAGCAGGGAATAGGCGTGGCGCTGCTCTACACGCGATATCTGCCCGGCCGCTTCGGCCGGTTCGCCGATCGCGTCCTCGGAAAGGACTCGACGGTCGAAGAGCGCGAGACGCTGAAATACCAGATCGACCAGGTGCTGAAGCAATACAAGGCCGTCAAGGATCTCGAGCAGAGCCGTCGCTTCCCCGAGCATTCTCGAAGGCTACGGACGGCTGGACGCGCTCAACCGGATCGGCAATCAGGTGTTTTCACTGGACCTGAAGAAGCCGGAAAACTACGAGGGCTCCTCGGCGCCGGTGCATTATCCGCGGATCTGGAACACGCCGTGGTTCGACTGGGTCCAGTATAACGGCTCCATCATGCAGCCGATGGTGCGCAACGCCGGCGAATCCCTTGGCGTGTCGGCCGAGATCAATCTGACCGAACCCGTCGAAGGGCCTGTTCAAATCGAGCGTCGACGTCGACAAGCTCCACGAGATGGAGCAGATGATCGCCGGCAAGCCGCCGAACGGAAAGACGGCTTTTCGGGCCTGCGGTCGCCGAAATGGCCGGAGGACATGCTGGGCCAAGATCGACCGGAAGCTGGCGGACGAAGGCGCACGAACTCTACAAGGTGCATTGTCAGGAATGTCACCGGCCACCGGTCTCGGACAAGGCTGCCTTCTTCAATTTCGAGGACAGGAAGTAGTGGCGAACCAACCAGGCCGGCGAGCCGGTCCTGATCATCGAAAACATTCCGATCAAGCACGTCGGCACCGATCCCGCGCAGGCGGCAGACATGCTGAACCGCACGGTCGCGCTTCCGCCCTATCTCGGCATCGACAAGAACGGATTCGCCGAAGCGCTCAAGATCGTGGTCGAAAAGACCGTCAACTACATCTACGACCGCAAGGACCCGCCCCTGAACAAGAAGCAGCGGGACGCCTTCGACGGCAACATGCCGAACGAGATCAGGGGCGAGCTTGCCTACAAGGTCCGCCCGCTCAACGGCGTCTGGGCGACGCCGCCCTATCTCCACAACGGTTCGGTGCCGACCGTCTACGACCTGCTCTCGCCGGTCGGGGAAAGGCCGAAGCGAATTCTATCTCGGTAACCGTGAATACGATCCGGTGAACCTCGGCTACAAGACCGACGAACTCAACAACGGCTTCCTTTTCGAGACCACGATTCGCGGCAACTTCGAACAAGGGGCACGAATTCAACGACGAGCCGGAGGGCACCAAGGGCAAGATCGGGAAGAGGACACTCTTGCCCGACGAGCGGCATGGCGATCATCGAGTTCCTCAAGACGCTCTGAGACGTGAGGGCGCGCGCGCCGGGCTCGCCGCAGACCGCGCTGCGGACACGGGCGAGGCGACCATCGACGCGCGCAACCCGCCCATGCCGTGGCGCGATTGACGGTTCGCGCGCTTTGGGCTGATGTAGGCGCACGCTTTGCGTCTTCATCAGGACAAACGCTTCCATGGCTGCGAGCCAACAAAAGCAACAACGCCCGCCGGAAGAAGGTACGGTTTTCGACGCCATCATCGTCGGCGCCGGTTTCGCCGGCATGTACATGCTGCACCGCCTGCGCGGGCTCGGCTTCACCGCGCGGGTCTATGAGGCCGGCGGCGGCGTCGGCGGCACCTGGTACTGGAACCGCTATCCCGGCGCGCGCTGCGACGTCGAGAGCATGCAGTATTCCTTCTCGTTCTCGGAAGAACTCGACCAGCAATGGGACTGGTCGGAGAAATACGCGCCGCAGCCGGAAATCCTGGCCTACGCCAACCACGTCGCCGACCGTTTCGATCTCCGCCGCCACATCGTGTTCGACACCCGCGTCACTGTCTGCAACCTTCGATGAAACCGCCAAATGCTGGCGCATCGAGACCGACCGCGGCGACAGGGTTTCCGCCAAATTCTGCATCATGGCGGTCGGCTGCCTGTCGGCGGCGAACCATCCGCCGCTTCAAGGGCCGCGAGGATTTTCGCGGGCCGGTCTACCACACCGGCGAATGGCCGCATGAGGGCGTGGATTTCACCGGGCTTCGCGTCGGCATCATCGGCACCGGCTCTTCGGCGATCCAGTCGATCCCGATCATCGCGCAGCAGGCGCAAACGCTCACCGTGTTCCAGCGCACCGCGACCTATTCGGTTCCGGCCTGGAACGCCAGGCTGACGCCGGAATACCGCCAGTCGATCAAGGCCGACTACCCGGCGCTGCGCGCCAAGGCGCGGGCGCGGCCGACCGGCTTCTATTTCCCGTTCAACATGAAGCCCGCGCTGGAGGCCTCGCCCGGAAGAGCGCGAGCGGCAATATGAGGAAGCCTGGGAGCGCGGCGGGCTGCCGTTCCTCGGCGCCTTTGGCGATCTCCTGTTCGAGAAGGAAGCCAACGACACCATCGCCGAATTCGCGCGCAACAAGATCCGCGGCATCGTGAAGGATCCCGCGACCGCCGAACTGCTGTGCCCGGACAACGTGTTCGGCTGCAAGCGGCTCTGCGTCGATACCGGCTATTTCGAGACCTACAATCTGCCGCACGTCAAACTGGTCGACGTGTCGAAGACGCCGATCGAGCGCTTCACCGCCGGCGGCATCGAGGTCGACGGCACCGAATATCCGCTCGACGCCATCGTCTCCGCCACCGGCTTTGCCGCGATGACGGGATCGTTCGACAAGATCGCGCATCACCGGCCGCAACGGGCAGACGCTGGCGGAGAAATGGCGCGCCGGTCCCCGCGCCTATCTCGGCGTGGCGACGGCGGGCTTTCCCAATCTGTTCACCATCACCGGTCCCGGCAGCCCGTCGGTGCTGGCGAGCATGATCCAGGCGATCGAGCAGCATGTCGACTGGATGGCCGACCTGATGGCGCATATGCGCGACATCGGCGCCGCGACCATCGAGCCGATCCAGAACTACGAGGATGAATGGGTCGAGCACGTCAACGAAGTGTCAAAGGTCTCGCTGCGCTCGACCTGCAGCTCCTGGTATGTCGGCGCCAACATTCCGGGCCGCCCGCGCGTCTTCATGCCCTATATCGGCGGCTTCCCGGTCTATGTGCAGAAATGCAACGAGGTCATGAGCAACGGTTTCGAAGGCTTTGTCATCGACGGCGCTGACGCCCGCAACGAAGCCCCGCAGGTGCGGCTGACCGAACGCTGGCGCGTTCCGCTCGACATCGAAGTCATCTCGCCGGCCGCGATCGCCGCGCGGCGCGTGCCGGTGGTCTGAAAGTGACGGCTACCGACTCGCAACCAGCCGCAAGCGCGGCTTGAGCGTCGCTTCGAGTTCGACCTTGAGTTCCTGCACGCGCGGATCGCCGGAACGCGCCGCGCACACCGAATATTGATTGACCGAGCGCGCCAGAGCGCGCCGTTCGTCGGGACGCTTCGTCACCTCCGGGCTGGACAACCGGAGCACGATGCCTCCGAGTTGCACCAGCAATTCATCGATCGCCTGATCGATCCCGGCAAGTTCCTTCATGGCGCTACTCCTTTGCAAGGAGCAATGAACGGCCCGGCCGGCCGTTCCCCGCACGCGATCGCGCAACGCTAATCGAGCGTAAACGGTGGACGAGCCTAGCAAGGCGCGCATTCCATCTGCTTTGAGAGAATCATTAGCAATTGAAGGAAATCGAACGCATTCCTACTCGATCACCTCGTCGACCGTCGCCAGCAGCGGAGCGGGAACGATCAGATCGAGCGCCCTGGCGGTCTTGAGGTTGACAATCATTTCAAAACGGATCGGCTGCTCGACCGGCATATCGGCCGGCTTTGCGCCGCGCAGGATGCGATCGACATAACCGGCGGCCTGGCGGAACAGGCCGGGGATGTAGACGCCGTAGGTCAAGAGTCCGCCTTCATCGACGAAGGCGCGCACCGCGGAGACGATGGGCAATTTCAGAGCGAGCGCCTGCGCAATGATGGATTTACGAAAACTGTTCGTGAGCGGATCGGGCGGCAGCACCAGGGCACCGCCCGGCTCGCGGCCGAGCGCCGCGATGGCGGCATCGATTTCCGCCTGACTTGAGACGGGCGTATCAGTGACATCGACCGCAAATTTGCCCGCTACCGACTGCGCCGACGCAAGACCTGTCCTGGAGCCGGGATTGTCCAAATTGTACATGAACGCGACGCGCCTGACCTGCGGCGCGATCTGCTTAAGCAGGTCGATCCACTTCGCGCCAACCGTTGGCTCGAGATTCGACAAACCCGTCATGTTGCCGCCCGGATGCGAAAGACCGGCGACGAACCCCTGTGCCACCGGCTCGCTCACGCCGATGAAAACGATGGGCGTGCTCGCGGCCATCGATTGAACCGCGCGCAACGCCGTGCCGCTGTTGACGACGATCACGTCCGGGGTCAGCCGCCCCAATTCCGCGGTGACGGTGCGCGTCCAGTCGGGGCTGAAGGTGCCCCAGAGATAGTCCACCGCGATGTTGCGGCCGGCGACCCATCCGGCGCTTTCAAGGCCCTGACGGAAGGCAGCGGCGCGGGCCTCGCCCTGCGGATCGCTCTCCGCATAGAGCATCAATACCGCGACCCGTCGCGTCCGCGCCGATGTCTGCGCAGCCGCCGCGAGCGGCCATGCGACCGCAATGCCGCCTGCGGCTGCGAGAAACTCGCGCCGCCGCATGTTGCGCCGCAAAGAAGTATTCCATGCCATCTGCAATGCTATAGCAGGCATGCGCGCCTTCGTCCTGCGGCCATGCGGCAAACATAATTGCGGGCGCGCTACGGGCGACCTATGGTCCGGCATGTCCACGCGAGGCCCCGCATGATTACGCCGCTCGATCCCGTCATTGCCCAGATCATTCCGCTACTGCCGCTGCACGACCCCGAAACCATGACGCCGCAGAGCGCGCGCGATGCGCTGCGGGCGCTCGCCGCCTCCCGCGCGGCGGTGCCGCCGCCTGCGGTGATGCGCGCGGAAGACATCAAGGTGAAGGGCGCGGCCGGCTTCCTCGCCGCGCGGGCCTACCGCAACACGGAAGGGAAATCGCCGACGGTGGTGTTCTTCCATGGCGGCGGCTGGGTCGCCGGCGATATCGAGACCCATGACCGGCAGGCGCGCCTGCTCGCGATCGAAACCGGCGCGGTGGTGGTTTCCGTCGACTACCGTCGCCCGCCCGAGGTGCGCTTTCCCGGCGCGTTCGAGGACGCATTTGCGGCCACCAGGGACATCGTCGGAACGGATCGCCGAGTTCGGCGGCGACAGCAAGACGCATCGGCGTCGCCGGCGACAGCGCCGGCGGCAATCTCGCGGCGGTCAGCGCCATCGCCTGCCGCGACGCCGGCATCAAGCTCGCAGCGCAATTGCTGGTCTATCCCGTCACCGACACCGCCGGCAATTTCGCGGACGCCAAGGAGAACGCGCGCTTTCCCTCGCGGGCGGAAAACGCCGAAGGCTATTTCCTGTCGCGCGCGGTGATGCAATGGTTTTGCGGCCATTATCTCGCCAACGCCGCCGACGGCAACGACTGGCGCGTGTCGCCGCTGCGCGCGAAAAACCTTGCCGGGCTTGCGCCGGCGGTCGTCACCACCGCGTGGTTCGATCCGCTGCGCGACGAGGGCAAGGCCTATGCGGATGCGCTCATCGCCGCCGGCGTCGCCACCAAATATCATCACGGCGCCGGGCTCATTCACGGCTATTTCGGCCTCGGCGAAGTCTCCGAGACCGCCAAACGCGAGGCGCAACGCGTGCGCGCCGATTTCAGGGCGCTGCTGGAAGCGGGCGCGTGAATGCCTTAGCGTCTTGTCAGTGATACCAAGCTAAGCGACTATCATCTCCTACGGGCCACCGCCAGGTGCCGCCGGGTCGTTCGGACGCCAAGATCCGACCAGGGAGGATACGCATGCTCTCATCCATCCGCTTTCGCGGCCTAGCCGTCGCCGCAACATTGTTCCTGACCACCTCCGGCGCCTTCGCCGAAGGCCCCGTCATCGCCAAGCCGGAGGAAGCCGGCTTCTCGAGCGCGGGGCTCGCCCGCATCGACGCCTATCTCAAGAACGAGATCGCCGGAAACAAGATTCCGGGCGCGATCATGATGATCCAGCGCAACGGCAAGACCGCTTATTTCAACAGTTTCGGCGTTCGCGATCCCGGCACCAAGGAGCCGATGACGCCGGACACCATCTTCCGCATCTATTCGATGTCGAAGCCGATCACCACCGTGGCGGCGATGATGCTGGTCGAGGAAGGCAGACTGCAGCTGGACGAGCCGCTGTCCAAGTACATCCCGGCTTTCGCGGATGTGAAGGTCGGCGTCGAGCAGAAGGGCGAGGACGGGGTGACGGGCCTCGATCTGGTCCCGGCCAGGCGTCCGATCACGATCCAGGACCTGATGCGTCACACCTCCGGCCTCACCTACGGCTTCTTCGGCGAAGGCGCGGTCAAGAAGCTCTATGTCGGCGCGAACCTGGGAGAAGGCGATCCTCGACAACGCCCAGTTTGCCGACCGGCTGGCCAAACTGCCGCTCGCCTATCAACCCGGCTCGACATGGGACTACAGCCAGTCGACCGATATCCTCGGCCGCGTCATCGAGGTGGTCTCCGGAAAATCGCTTCTCCAGTTCGAGAAGGAGCGGCTGCTCGATCCGCTCGGCATGACCAATACGAGCTTCTATGTCACCGATCGCGGCCAAGCAGTCGCTGGTGGCCGAACCGTTTCCGAACGACCGCAAGATCGGAAGCGGCTCGGAAATGGGCAACCCGCGCGTCGTGCGCAAGTTTGAGTCCGGCGGCGGCGGCATGGTGTCGACGATCGGCGATTATTCGCGGTTTGCCGCCGATGCTGCTCAACGGCGGCACGCTCGACGGCAAGCGATATCTCAGTCCGAAGACCATCGCCTATATGGGCTCGAACCATGTCGGGCCGGGTTCGGGCGTGAGCCCGGGACCGTACTATCTGCCGGGACCCGGCTTCGGGTTCGGGCTGGGCTTCGCCGTCCGCACCGAAGCCGGCGTCAGCCCGGTCGAGGGATCCGTCGGCGAGATGAACTGGTCCGGCGCGGGCGGCACGACCTTCTGGGTCGACCCGAAGGAAAACATGTTCGTCGTCTTCATGGCGCAGACGATCCAGCACCGCGGACGGCTTCGGGTGGCGCTGAAGAACATCGTCTACGGCGCGTTTGAGAAATAAGGTTTTCGGAAAAGCAAGGTTCGAAAAAGAGTTGACTGGGCGGCGGGCTTTCGGCTCGCCGCCCAGGCTTTGCGACGAGCACCAGGAGAGCAGGCGATCGATGTCGGATCACATGAAGGAAGTGCCCCCGGCCGCGGTGCTGTTGGGGCGCGAGGTTATTTCCGTGGACGCCAAATCGGGAGAAGTGCAGTTGCGCTTTCTGGCGGACCGGCAATTCGCCAACCGCCATGGCACCGTCCAGGGCGGCATGCTGGCCGCGATGCTCAACTCCGCGACCGGCAATGCCGTGATGGCCAGCCTTCCGCATGACCGGACGGCGGTGACGACACGGCTGGACACGACCTTCGTCAAGCCCGCCGCGTTGGGCCCGCTGACCGCCAACGCACGCCTTGTCATGCAGGACGAGCGGTCCGCGCTCGCCGAGGCCGAACTGCTCGACAGTTCGGGCCAGATCGTCGCCCGTGCGCGCGCGGAGTTGCGCGTCCGCGAACGCCGCTAAAGCATGATCCGGAAAAGTGTGAAGCGGTTTTCCGAAAAGATCATGCTCGAACAAGGAGCTTCAGCGCACGACATGCCCACAACAGCGCGCAGGATCACTTTCGCAGGCTTGCCCAGACGCCGCCGAGGATCAGCAAGCCGCCGAAAAAATGGATCATGGTCGGCGGCTCGCCGAGGATGGCCCACGACAACAAGGCGCTCGCGACCGGATTGATATACGCGACAAGCGACGTCCGCACCGAGCCGAACTTGCCGCCAAGCCAGGCAAAGCCGGAATAGGCGATCAGACCGGGGACAAGCCCGGCGAAGACGTAAGCCGCCAGCGCCTTGGTGGAGAAGACCTGCTCCGGCGCGGTCCACATCTCCCCGATCGCCAACGGCAGCGAGCAGAGCGCGCCCGCCGCGGTGAACAGGCTGATGCGCGCCAGCAGCGAAGCGGTGGGTGCGACGCGCGATTGCACCAGCGTGTAGCCGGACCAGCCGAGCATCGCGAGCACGACGAGGAGATCTCCCGAAGCCGCGGCCAGTTCCGTCAACGCCTGCAGGCGGCCGCCGGAGATGATGAGCAGCGCGCCCGACAAGCGCCAGGCCGGTGCCCAGCCATTGCAGCGGGCCGATCCGCTCCATGCCGAGCGCCGCCGAGATCAGCAGCACGGTCACCGGCGACAGCGCAAAGATCAGCCCGATATGGATGGCCGTGGTCGTGGCGCCCGCGAGATAGACCGGGCCGCCGCAGAGAAACATGCCGAGGAAGCCCGCGGCCAGGATCGGCCAGATATTGCCGGCCAGCGAAATCCGCCCCTGGCGAATCTCGGCCAACGCCAGCGGCGCCAGCCCCGCGGCGATGATGCTCCAGCGAAAGAAGGCCAGCGCGAAAGGCGGGACGGAATCGGCAAGCCCGCGCGCCAGAACCTGGTTCGAAGCCTGGGCGGTCGCCACCAGAATGAAACCGGCCAGCGCCATCGCGCCATACAAGCCATCGGCGGATGGCACCGCACTCGCCGGCGCTGGATCATCGCCCTCTGATGTCACCTTGCTCATGGAGAGACCGCATATCCCGCGTGCGCCGGCACCAACCCGGCGAGGGCCAGATGAATCTGATTCGGCTGAACCAAATTGTCGAGGAGAGATGGCGATCCCGGCATGACTCGAACATGCGACCTACGGTTTAGGAAACCGTCGCTCTATCCGGCTGAGCTACGGGACCGCGAACCCGCGTGACGTGCAGGTATGCAATTCCATATCAGAGCGGAAGGCTGATCGCCAGCCTCTGGCGGAAGCCACTCGCGCGTTGAATTTCCTCAATAATTTTGTCAGCGCGCGGCCCGGTTCCACCAATCACAGAGCCAGAACAAGCCCGCAACCGTAGCGCGAAAGTGACAGGTTCCAGGGTGACAAGGCCTGTCAAAATGGCGACAATCCGGTTAATCCGTGTCGGCAAATCAGTTTTGGAACTTACGCGTTGCCTGCAAATCGTGTTGAGGAAATTTCGTCCGTGATCGCATCACGATCATCTCTGCTTGCAATTGCCGCCTTGGCCGGCCTTGTCGTGCTGAGTCCGACGCGCGCGCATGCGCAGTGGTGGCGCGGCGCGCCGGCTGATTTCGAGGCCTGCGCGGATAAGGCCGAGAAGGCCAAGTCAAAGGAAGACAAGACCGCAGCGCTCGCCGAATGCAACGCGAAATTCGCCGGCCGCCGCAAGCCGGGCGGCGGCTACACCTATTACGACTTCATGCAGGACCGCACCTTCGATATCGCCGGCCCCAACCCGACGCCGGAAGAGCAGAAACATATCGACCAGCAATATACCGCCTATCTCGAAAACCAGCGGCGCAACACCATCGCCGCCGCGTTCACCGCCAAGCAACATCAGCAGCAGGAGATGCAGCAAGGCGTGCAGCAGGTGTCGCTGCGATCGGAGACCGAGAAGATACCGGTGCCGGTGGCAAGCCCGGTCAAGCGGGCCGAGCGCATCAAGGCGTCCAACTGCGCCAAGAACGCATTCTCCTGCGAATGGCCGCGGCTTTCGCAAAGCATCGACGATTTGAAGAAGCTGTTCAGCTCGCAGCCGAACAAGGCCGAAGCGGGGCTGACCTCGTCGTCCCGGCGAAGGCCGCGACGACAACAACACAACTCAATCCGTGATCAGTGGACCGGTGTCCGCTTTGCCCGGCGCGGCGGTACGGGCCTCGCTACCGGTTGATAGACCCGCGCTGATGCCGCCCGCTGCTCCTGCAGCCGCGCATCATAGCCCGGCGACGGCGCAGCCGTGGGCGGGACGGCATGGGCCGGCAGCAGCCAGCCGACAAGGGCGGCAACCGTCAGAAGCGCCACGCATGTTCGTTTCATACCGCCTCTCCCGTTGACCGCTTGGCGCGAAACTCGCGCAGCATCGTTGCCATTTCAAGGCAGGCTAAAATCTCTTCAGCCACGGATCTGTTCCGGTGTCAGGCCGGGCGAGCCCTTGGCCTCCAGCTCCGCTTTCCGGATCAGTTCCACGATCCGCCGCGACAGCGGCGCATCCAGCCCGCGCCGCCCGGCGATCTCGGCGATGACGCCCTGAAGATAATCGACCTCGGTGCGGCGGCCGCGCTGCAAATCCTCCCACATCGAGGAGCGCGCCTCGGGATCGATCTTCATCGTCCGCCCCAGCATGGCTTCGAAGATCATGTCGGGCAAACGCAGCAGCGGCGGCATCCAGCTGGCCGGGATCGGCGTCGGCGACACCGGCTTGATGCCCTCGGCGCGCATCGCCGCCAGCCCTTCCGCCATCTGGTCGGCAAACAAGCAGCGCCACGGCCGTTGCGCGAGCTGGCGGCGCAGCGGCAGATCGGCCAGCGCATTGAGCGCGTTGTTGAGATTGACCAGCAGCTTGCCCCATTGCACGCCGTCGAAATTGTCGGTCGGGCGCATCTTCAACCCGGGTACCGAGAGGCTTGAAGCGGTGTTTTGATCGTCCTGCTCGATCACGATGTCGCCCGAAGTGGCGCGATGAAACCGCCCCTCGCCCAGCGCAATCACATTGAACGGCACCATGCCGCCGAGCACGCGCCGCCCGGGCAGGCGGTTGCGCAGCACCGCGACATTGCCGACGCCGTTCTGCAGGCTGACGACGACGACATCGGGCGGCGCATTCCTGGCGATGATATCCGCCATGTCAGCGGTATCGGCGCTCTTGACGGTCACCAGCACCACGCCGGCATCGGCGAAGATCGAGGGATCATCCGACAGCGTAAGCGCGTTCGCCTCGATCGTCCGATCGAAACCTTCGAAGCTCGTCAGCCGCAAACCTTTGGTCTCGATCTCCGCGATCACGCGCGGGCGCGCCAGCAAGGCGGTGCGGCGGTGGCCGGCCACCAGCATGCCGCCGACGAAGCAGCCGATGCTGCCCGCCCCCGCCACGCCAATCGTTCGTCCCGCGTTCATTTCAATTGTCTCTGGTGCGCGGCCTTTCGATAGCAGAACCGCCGCGCGGTGCCTATCGAACGTCCATGCGAGGATGCCCAACATCAGGGCGTCCCGGAGCGCGCCTTGTAACCGTCATGGGCCACCGTTATGTTTCGAGGCGGGGCTGACGAGTGGGAGGAGACGGCTATGGGTTTACTCGACGTACTCAACGGCATGCAGAACGGCCCGCGCGGCCCCAGCACCCCGAGCGCGCAATCCGATAGCGGCGGCGGGATGTCTCCGATGACCATGGCGATCCTGGCGCTGCTGGCGTGGAAGGCCGTCAAGCATTACGGCGGCAGCCAGCCGGGTGCGGCGCCATCGGCGCCCCCGAAACTGCCCGGCAATGTGACCGCGAGCCTGCCCGGCGGCGGTGGCGGTCTCGGCGACATGCTCAAGGGCGGGCTCGGTGGACTTCTGGCTGGTGGCGCGGCCGGCAGCATCCTCAGCGGCGGCCTCGGCGACCTGCTGAACCAGTTCCAGCAGAAGGGCCAGGGCGACGCCGCCAACTCATGGGTCAGCAACGGTCCCAACAAGCAGATCGCGCCGGGCGACCTCGCCAGCGCGCTCGGCGTCGACCAGATCGAGCAGCTGTCGTCGCAGAGCGGATTGTCGCGCGATGATTTGCTGAAAGGCCTCAGCCAGTATCTGCCCGACGTGATCAATCATCTGACGCCGGACGGAAGGCTGCCGAACGAGAATGAACTGAAGGGCCGGCTCTGACGCTGCGATACCGCGGCGCGCGTTGCGCCGCGTTTCCACCCTCATTGAACCTTCGAAAGGGACGACAGCCATGGGCGGCATCATCTGGGTCATCGTGGTCGGCTTCATCGCCGGAATTATCGCGCGCCTGCTTTCGCCGGGTCCGAACAATCCGAGCGGGTTTATCCTGACGACCGTGCTCGGCATCGCCGGCGCGTTTCTCGCGACCTTCATCGGACAGGCGATCGGACACTACGGGCCCGACCAGGGCGCCGGCTTCATCACCGCCACCGTCGGCGCGCTGATCGTGCTGTTCATCTGGAACCGGCTGGTGGCCAGCCGCGTGATTTCCGATCCGGGAAATAAGTGACGGCGTAGCCGCTCTATCCCGGGCGATTGCGCAGCGATCGAACCCGAGGATCTGCGCAAGGAGTCCACCGATGCGCAATTGCGCATCTGCAGGTCTGGTGCTTACGCACCTTCCCGGAATGACGACGTCTAACAGTTCGACCGATCTCACAGAACCAGATGCATCCCCGCATCCATCCGCACATATTCGCCGGTCATGTTGCTCGACGCCGGCGAGGCCAGGAAGCACACCAGCTGCGCGATGTCGTCGGCGCTTGAGGCGACCTTCAGCGGCGCCTTCGCCACCACGGAATCGCGCACCGCCTTGGCGCCGGCCTCGCCGCGGCCCTTGGTGAACCAGGGCGTATCGATATAGCCGGGGCACACGGTGTTGACGCGGATCAGGGGCGCCAGCGCGCGCGCCAGCGATTGCGTCATGGTGTTGAGCGCGCCCTTGCTCGCGGCATAGGCGACCGAAGAGCCGCCGCCGGAAATGCCGGCCACCGACGACACGTTGACCACGGCGGACGCCCGCCCGGAGGCTTTGGCGCCGGCTTCGAGCTGCGCGCGCGCGGCGCGGATCATCTGGAACGGGCCGATCGTGTTGACGGCATAGATGCGCTGGAAATCCTCCGCGGAAAGATCGTCCATCTTGTCATGCGCGACATGCTTGGTGGTGCCGGCATTGTTGACCAGGACGTCGAGACGTCCCCAGGAGGCCGCGGCCGCCGCGATCTTCCTGCAATCCTCGTCGCGCGAGACGTCGCCCTGCACGACCACGACTTCGGCGCCCGCCTTGCGGCAAAGGTCGGCGGTCGCTTCGGCCTCGGCCTTGCTGCTGGAGTAATTGACGACGATGCGCGCACCGCCCTTGGCCAGGATCGCCGCGGTCGCGGCCCCGAGGCCGGATGCAGAACCCGTTACAATCGCGCACAAACCATCCTTGGACATCCGCATTTCCTCTTTTTGTTTTGAAACTTTGTTCGAACCGGCCACTGCCTGCCTCTACCATATCGCGCGGCAAAATCCCCGCAAATCCACCGAAATCCGTTAGGCGGAATTCATTCTTTGCCTGACGAACTTCATGCCCCGATCTGCCGCCCTCGCAGGTGGCTCTGCGGACAGCGCTTGTCAGGGCTATGGCTTTTCCGCATCATAAAGCGCAAGAAAAGACTGCACCCTGAGAGCTAACTTTCGGGCCCGGCGGAACAGCCGGAATTTGTGCCAATAACCTGCCAATCAAGATGAGGAACGCCGTGGCGGAGAGTGAGAACATTGTTGCCGAGACCGCGGAGAAGATCTTCGCCGATCTTGCGGACGCCCAGACCATCAATCGCGACAAGAACGGCGCGTGGAAGGCCCCGCTCTGGCAGGCGCTGACGGAAGCCGGCCTGCCGCTGGCATGGGTGCCGGAAGATTGCGGCGGTTCGGGCGCGAGCCTCGCCGAGGGCTTTTCCGTTCTCAGCGCCGCCGGACGGCATGCCGTCGCGGTCCCGCTGGCGGAAACCATGCTGGCCGGCTGGCTGCTGGCGCAGGCAAAGATCTCCTCGCCCGAGGGTGAAATGACGGTGGCGCCCGCCAGCCCGAAGGACCGCATCACGCTCAATGCCGATGGCAGCCTGTCGGGCAAAGCCCGCGGCGTGCCGTTTGCGAAGGCCGCGAGACATATCGCGGTGCTGGCCGGCGACGCGAAGGGACTTTCGATCGCGCTGGTCGACGCCGGCAAGTGCCGGATCGAGGCGGGCCTCGGTCTCGGCGGCGACCACAGCGATACCGTGACCTTCGACAAGGTGCAGCCGGTCGCGACCAGCGCCGGCGCCGAAGGGTTTCGACCAGACCCAGCTGATGCTGATGGGCGGCGTCGCGCGCAGCTTGCAGATCGCGGGCGCGCTGGAATCGATGCTGGAAATTTCCGTGCGCTATTCCAATGAGCGCGTCGCTTTCGAAAAGAAGATCTCGAAATTCCAGGCGGTGCAGCACAACCTCGCCCGCCTTGCCGGCGAGTCGGCGGCGGCGCTGGCGGCGGCGACCTCGGCGGCGGACGCCATCGCCAACGCCGCTTCGTTCGGCGACGAAGTCTTCCTCGAAGCGGTATCGGCCAAGATCCGCTGTTCGGAAGCCGCCGAAAAAGGCGGCGGCATCGCCCATCAGGTGCACGGCGCGATCGGCTTCACCATCGAGCACATCCTGCATCGCTATTCGCTGCGCGCGCTGGCCTGGCGCGACGATTTCGGCTCCGAAAGCTACTGGGCGGTCGAACTCGGCAAGCTCGTGGCCAACAGAGGCGCCGATGAATTGTGGCCGCTGGTGGCCTCGCGCTGAGCTTCACACCGAACTGCCTGCATAAAGTCGAGATCTACAAATGACCGCAGCCCTCCGTTTCGATCCGATCCGCCTGCCGCCCGAATGCGAACAGCTTCGCAAGGAAGTGCGCGCCTTCCTCGCCGAGGAAATCGCCGCCGGCACCTTCGATCCGCACAAGCCCAACCGCGAAGACACCGACGCGCCGGAATTCTCCCGCCGGGTCGGCGCCAAGGGCTGGCTCGGCATGACCTGGCCGAAGAAGTATGGCGGCCATGAGCGCTCCTTCCTCGAACGCTATGTCGTGACCGAGGAAATGCGCGTCGCCAACGCGCCGACGCGGCGCTTCTTCGTCGCCGATCGCCAGAGCGGCCCGGTGCTTCTGAAATACGCGCCCGAGAACATCAAGATGGACATCCTGCCGCGGATCTGCCGCGGCGAAATCTGCTTTGCCATCGGCATGAGCGAGCCGAATTCCGGCTCCGACCTGTTCGCGGCGAAAACCCGCGCCACCAAGACCGACGGCGGCTATCTGATCAACGGCACCAAGATCTGGACCTCGTCGGCCCATATCGCCGACTACATGATCGCGATCTTCCGGACGTCGCCGCCCACGAAAGAGAACCGCCGCCACGGCCTGACGCAGTTTCTGGTCAAGATGAAGCAGCCGGGCATCCAGGTGAACCCGATCGGCCAGATCACCGGCCAGTCCGAGTTCAACGAAGTGGTGTTCACCGACCATTTCGTGCCCGAGGATCACATGCTCGGCGAAATCGACGGCGCCTGGAAACAGGCGACCTCCGAACTCGCCTATGAACGTTCCGGCCCCGAGCGTTTTCTCGAGACCTACTACGTGCTGACCGAACTGGTCCGCGCGGTCGGCAACAACCCGGATACCCGCAGCGCCGAAGGCATCGGTCGCCTCGTCGCGCAACTGCACACCATGCGGCGGATGTCGGTCTCGGTCGCCGGCATGCTGCAGGCCGGCAAGGAGCCGGTGGTGGAAGCTTCCATCGTCAAGGACATCGGCACGGTGTGGGAGCAGGCGCTGCCGCACCGGGTGCGCGACCTCGCCGCGTTCGTCGAGGAAACCGCCACCAACCGCGAGACGCTGGAAAACCAACTCTCGTTCGCGATCAAGACTGCGCCCAAGTTGACGATCCAGGGCGGCACCACCGAAGTGCTGCGCGGCATCATCGCCCGCGGGCTCGGTTTGCGCTAGGCGCGCGGGCCTGGTTTGCGCTAACTCAAAGAGGAAACACCATGGCTAATTACACTGATATCGGCGTCGAGAAGCACGGCCATGTCGGCCTGATCGAAATCCGCAAACCGCCCTTGAACTTCTTCGACGTAGCACTGATCAACCAGATCGCCGACGCGCTGGAAGAGTTCGACCGCGACATCGAGATTCGCGCGTCGGTGCTCGCAGCACAAGGCAAGGCGTTCTGCGCCGGCGCCAATTTCGGCGATCCCGCGCGCCAGGAACAGGAAGAGAAAGCCAAGACCGATCCGGCCTCGAACCTGCCGATCAACCATCTCTACGTCCAGGCCGTGCGCATCTTCCGCAACAAGAAGCCGATCGTCGCCGCCGTCCATGGCGCCGCCATCGGCGGCGGGCCTCGGGCTTGCAGTATCGGCGGATTTCCGCGTCACCTGCCCGGAAGCGCGCTTTGCCGCGAATTTCACCAAGCTCGGTTTCCATCCGGGCTTCGGGCTGACCGCGACGCTGCCGGACCTGGTCGGCAAGAACAATGCGGAACTGATTTTCTACACCAGCCGCCGCGTCACCGGCGAAGAGGCGACGCGGATGGGCCTTGCCAACATCTGCGTGCCGCTGGACCAGGTGCGCGCTGAGGCCATGAAGCTTGCGAATGAAATCGCCGAATGTTCGCCGCTCGGCCTGATCTCGACCCGCGCCACCATGCGCGGCAACCTCGCCGACCGCGTGCTCGCCGCCACCAACCACGAACTGGTCGAGCAGAACAAGCTGCGCGTCACTGAAGATTTCAAGGAAGGCGTCAAGGCGACCTCCGAACGCCGCGTCGCGAACTTCAAGGGACGATAAGGTCTCTTCCCTTCTCCCCTTGTGGCAGAAGGGAAGTAAGCCATCGTCTCTCCCCTCTCGTCATTCCGGGGCGTGCGGAGCACGAGCCCGGAATCCATACTCCCGATCGTGGTTATGGATTCTCGGATGTGCAATTGCACATCATAGCTCGCGCTTACGCGCGCCCCGGAATGACGGGAAGTGGCACCACCAGCGCGTCGACGATCGTGACGCCCTGCCCTTCGCGCGTGCACCAGCACCGGGTTGAGCTCGATCTCCGAGATCTCGCGAGCATATCGCGCTGCCAGCACCGACACCTGCGAAATCAGTTGCGACAGCGCGGCAACATCCGCCTTCGCGGCGCCACGAAAGCCGTTCAGCAGCGGCGCGGCCTTGAGGCTTGCCAGCATCGCGGAGGCTTCCGCTGCGCTGACCGGCGCCGGCCGGTAGATCACGTCGCGGAACAGTTCCGTGGTGATGCCGCCGAGACCGACCATGACCATCGGCCCGAACGTCCGGTCCTGCAGCGTGCCGATAATGATCTCGACGCCTTTTTGGGCCATCGGGCCGACCAGCACGCCCTGGATCGCCGCATCGGGCCGGTGTTTTCCTGCGCTGTCGAGCAGCGCGCCATAAGCGGTGAAGGCTTCGCCCTTGGCCGTGATGTTGACGCGGACGCCGCCGACCTCGCTCTTGTGCGGAATGTCGCGCGACTGGATCTTCATGACCAGCGGAAAGCCCGCGCGCGCCAATCGCGGCGTCGAGCTCGTCGCGCGTCTTCACCAGCACCTCGTCCGGCAACGCGAGACCGGCGTCGCGCAGCAGTGACTTGCTGTCGAACTCGGACAGCGTGGCCGACGCAAGATGCGCGGAAATATCGCGCGACGGCATTGCGGTCATATCCACCGGCGGTGCCAGCCTGAAGTTGGCATAGTCGACCAGCCGCCGCATCGCGACCCCGACATGGGTGAGACCCGTCAGGGCGACCACGCCGGCGTTCGCAAGCTCGTTGCGCGCAAATGCCGACGGCAGCGTGTAGGAGTAGAACACCACGGGCTTTTTCTGTGCCGCGATCACCGGCTTCAGCTCGGCCGGCTTGAACGAAATCCGCGTGTCGCTGAACAGCGACAGCACCACCAGGATGGCGTCGACCTCGTCGGAAGCGGTCAACAGCTCGACGGTTTTTTGTAGTCCGCCGCTGCTGGCGCCCTGCGCGGTGACATCAATCGGATTGCCGGCGGCGCCATAGGACGGCATCCATTGCCTGATCTGCGCCTGGACGGCCTGCGACAGTTCCGGGACCTTCAATCCCTGCATCGAAACCGAATCCGCGCCCCAGATGCCGCCGCCGCCGGACACGGTGAGCACCGCGACGCGGTCGCCCTTCGGCAGCGGGTTTGTGGTCAGGACGGCGGCGATCGTCACCGCTTCGTCGAGATCGTTGGAGACGATAAAGCCGTATTTGGCGAACACCGCATCATAGGCCGCCGACCATCCGGCCATGCTGGCGGTGTGGGAGGCGGCGGCGCGCTCGCCGGCGCCGGAGCGGCCGACTTTGGTAACGATGATGGGCTTTCGCGCCTCCGCGGCGCGCCGCGCGGCGGCGAGAAACTTGTCGACGTCGCGGATACCCTCGACGAACAGCAGGATCACGTCGGTAGAGGCGTCCTGCACCATGTAATCCAGGAACTCGCCGGCGCCGAGATCGCTCTCATTGCCGGCGCTGACGCAATAGCTGATCGCAACGCCCAGCGCTTTGGCGCGGTGCTTGATTGCAAAGCCGATGCCGCCCGATTGCGCGACAATGGCGATCCGGCGTGTGGTCGCTTCCAGCGGCACATGGCCCGGCTTGACGTCGACGGTCGGGCTGAAGGTCGCCGCGACCTTCTGCACCTCGCTCAAAAAACCTTCGGCGTTGGGACCGGAAATCCGCATGCCGGTCTTTTTCGCCAGCGCCACGATCGCGTCCTGCATCGCAGCAGCATCGCCACCCTCCTCGGCAAAGCCGGAGGAGATGATGACGGCGTTCTTGACCCCGACCGCGGCGCATTGTTCGAGTGCGCCGAGCACCGCGCGCGCGGGGATGATGATGATGGCGAGATCGATAGGCGCCCCGATCTCCGCAACCGATTTGTAGCATTTCAGCCCGTCGATATCGGCGTAGTTCGGATTGATCGGGTAGATCTTTCCGGGATATTCGTTCTTGCGCAGCATCGAGAACAGCCGTCCCGGAATCTTGTCAAGATCGCGCGACGCTCCGATCAGCGCGATGCTTTCAGGCGCGAAGAAACTGTCGAGCGGATGCGGCATGCGGGGGGTGGAGTCCTTGCTATTGTTGTTAGCGCCAGCCGATTGAAACATCGATAGCTCGGCAACGGTAGATGGGCTCCCTCCCCCCTTCCGGGGGTCCGAGGCGAGCGAAGCTCGCTCTCGAGGTTGGGGAGAGGGGTTTTCACGGGCAGTCCCGATGATGCCACCCCTCTCCCTAGCCCTCCCCCACAAGGGGTGAGGGAACAGATCATCACGCGGTAAGACTGAACCCCACCCCGCAGAGATCGAACCCGTCGCCCGACACCTTGCAGCCTTTGGCCTTTGCCGCATCGCGCACCTTCGCGACATCGGCGACGCGGAACGTCAGCCCGGTCATCAAATCGCTTCCGCCCTTGACGAAGCGGAAGCTGGCGTTGGGGAGCTTCAGCTCCGGCTCGCCGGTGGCGCTTTTGCTGACGGCGACGCCGATGATCTTGCCCCAATGCGCGGCCAGCACGTCCGGCTCCGGGCTTTGCATCTCGACATCCGTCAGCGCCAGCGTCGTATCCTTGCGGATCGATTTCTGCCAGTCGGGACCGGCCGGCGGATAGACGCCCAGGATGTCGTCGCTGCCGTCGGTGTGGTTGAACTCGATGAAGGCAGCGCGGCAGTCGCGCGGGTGCAGCTGCACGCCGTGATAGGGCGCGTGCGTGATCGCGTTCGCGGTGCGCACGCCCATGGCGTTGGCGTGCCGGCCACGCTCATCCGGATCGTCGCAGCAGAAGATCGCCATGTAGCCGCCGCGGCCGCCATTCTTGTCGATGAAGCGGCCTGCCGCGGTGCCCGGCTGGAACGGCGCCACCACTTCCAAAAGGACGGTGTCGACCGGCAGCAGCGCATTCTCCAGGCCGTATTTCGCGACGTTACCGTCACGGTAACAGACGTTCAGCCCCATGATGGCGGCAATATCCGAAATCACGGGTTCCAGATGCGGCGCCACCAGGCAGATCTGCCGCAGCCTCATATAGCCGGCCATGTCGTTAACCCCTCAATGGTTCTGGAATACGGGCTTGCGCTTCTCGACGAAGGCTTTCGCGGCTTCCTTGTGGTCGGCGGTCTCGCCCGAACGCGAGTGATGGATCGCTTCCGCGTCAAAACATTCTTCCAGCGACAACGTCTCGGCGTTGTTGATGTTGCGCTTGATGTAGCCGAGCGTGATCGACGGCCCCTGCGCCAGCGACATCGCGAGATCATATGCGGCCGCTTCGACCTCGGCGTCCGGCACCACCTTGGTCACCATGCCGAGCGCAAGCGCTTCCGCTGCCGTCAACACCGGCGAGGTGAGATAAAGTTCGCGCGCTTTCGCACTGCCGAGCAGCTGGGTGAGGAAATACGTGCCGCCGTAATCGCCTGACAATCCGACCTTGGCAAAGGCGGTGGTGATCTTGCACGAGGCGCTGGCGACGCGCAGGTCGCAGGCGAGCGCGATCGAGAGCCCGGCGCCGGCGGCGGCGCCATCGACCTGCGCCACCACGGGCTTCTGCATCTGATGCAGGATGCGGGAGACTTCCATGCCGCGGCGCAAATTGACCATCTTGGCCTCGAACGACAACGGCGCCCGCCCCTCCGCCATCGACTTGACGTCGCCACCGACGCAGAACGTGCCGCCAGCGCCCTTCAGCAGCACCGCGCGCACCTCGTGATCTTCGGCCCCGCGCCGCGCCGCCTCGACCAAGCCGCGCGTCATGTCCGGATTGAGCGCATTGCGCCGATCGGGACGGTTCATGGTGATGGTGAGCAAGCCCTGATCGAGCTTCTGGAGGACCATTTCGTTCTGGCTCATGGCTGGGTTCTTTCGTTGTTATTGGTTGATTCCGTCATTCCGGGATGGTGCGAAGCACCAGACCCGGAATCTCGAGATCCCGGGTTCGCGCTGTTGCGCGCCCCGGGATGACGGCCTTTCGGCCGTCATTTCTTCACCAACGGGCAGCGCGACAATTCCAGCGACTGGAACGCTTCGTTGCCGGGAATCGTCGCCAGCAGCTTGTAGTCGTCCCAGCGCGCCTTGGATTCCGATGGCTTCTTGACCTCGAACAGATACATGTCGTGCACCATGCGGCCGTCCTCGCGGATCTTGCCGTTCTTGGCGAACATGTCGTTGATGGGCGTGTCCTTCATGACCTTCATCACCGCGGCCGAATCGGTGGTGCCCGCAGCCTTCACCGCCTTGAGATAATGCCCTACCGAAGAATAGATGCCGGCCTGCGCCGCCGACGGCATGCGCTTGATGCGCTCGATGAAGCGTTTTGAGAACGCGCGGGTGTCATCATTGAGGTCCCAGTAAAAGGCTTCGGCGAGCAGCAGGCCCTGCGCGGTCTCCAGCCCGATTGAGTCGATATCGGTGATGAAAGCGAGCAGCGGTGACAGCTTCTGGCCGCCGCTCTTCATCAGGCCGAACTCGGAGGCCTGCTTGATCGCATTGATGGTGTCGCCGCCGGCATTGGCGAGCCCGATCACCTTGGCCTTCGAAGCCTGCGCCTGCAGCAGGAAGGAGGAGAAATCGGAGGTGTTGAGCGGATGCTTGACGCCGCCCACCACCTTGCCGCCGGACTTCAGTACGACGTTGGCGGTGTCCTTTTCCAGGTCCTGGCCGAACGCATAGTCGGCGGTCAGGAAGAACCAGGTATCGAATCCGGATTTAACGGTGGCGAGCCCGGTGACGTTGGCTTGCGCAAAGGTGTCGTAGGCATAGTGCACCGTGTAGGGACCGCAGGCTTCGTTGCTGAGGCGGATCGAGGCGGGGCCGTTGTAGATCACGATCTTGTTGCGGGCCTTGGCAATTTCGCCGGCGGCGAGCGCGGTAGCCGAGGCCGCCACATCGATAATTGCTTCGACGCCCTGATTGTCGAGCATGTCGCGCGCGATGCTGGCGGCCAGATCGGCCTTGTTGAGATGATCCGCCGCGATGATCTCGATCTTGCGGCCGAGCACCTCGCCGCCGAAATCCTCCGCCGCCATCTTTGCCGCCGTTTCGCTGCCGGATCCGGTGATGTCGGCGTAGAGCCCGGACATATCGAGGATGGCGCCAAGTTTCAGCGGTGGCTTCGCTTGCGCGAACGCTGCGGTCGCCGACATCGAAAGCGCCACCGCGAAAATACCCGTAACGACCCGCTTCATGACGGCCTCCCTTTGACGCCACATTACCTGCGGCTTCACTTCTGTTGGCGCGATCATGCCGCATGGCACCCACAGCGGCAAGGCACGCGCCGGGGGCGCCTCATATCCGTTTTTCCGCTAAGCGGAATGACGCTGGTGCGAATCTGACCGGAATGTGCTACACTCCCGACATGCCTAAAACAAAGCAACCAGGTACCAAGGCCAAGAAAAAGGGCGGCTTTGTCATCGGCCGCGACAGCTTCGGCAAAATCAGCGCCGTCGAGGGGATTCGGCTGACACCGACCATGAAGAAACGCTCGGCCGACGCCGAGCGGAAGGGATTGTCGGCGGAAGAGTATCGCCAGACCATTATGCGGTCTTATCGCAAGGCCTGAGCGCTCCGTCATGTATGACGCTATCGATGATCCCTATACTTACGAAAGCTCGACGGTTCTTGTAAACAAGCTCGATCTGCGTGACCAGGATGTGCTGGACGCTTACGAGGCCGAGATCTCCAACGCGCGATCGCAGGAGCCTCTACCCGAAGGCAATCTCAATTTCGTCCATTACTGTGCCGTCCACCATCCCCTGTTTCAGGATGTCTACGACTGGGCGGGCAAACCCCGTACAGTGCGTATATCGAAATAAGGAAATCCGTTCTGTTTTCCCGAGCACATCGAGACTCAAGCGGCCAAGCTATTCGCAGAGCTGAAGACGGACGATTTTCTTGAGAACCTTGAGCCCGATGATTTCTCGACGCGGGCGGCGCATTTTCTGTCAGAGCTGAACGTGATCCACGCATTCCGCGAAGGCAATGGCCGTACCCAGCTGACCTTCTTCGCCATGCTGGCCGATAACGCGGCGCATCCGCTCGATCTCGAAAAGCTCGATCCCGAATTGATGCTTAACGCCATGATCGAAAGCTTCGAAGGCGACGAGAAGGAACTGGCCCGCGTGATCAAGGGCCTTATCGCCTGAACTGGATCTACCCGGAGCAGCCATTCACCCTAACAACCCTTTCCCCGGCACATGATTGAGCTCGAGCCGGATTCCATCCGGGTCCTCGAACAGGATCGAATAATATCCCGGCGCCCATTGGTCCTCGCGCGGGGCGCGGATGACCTTGGCGTTGAGTGTGCCGAGAAAG